>CAWBSW010000040.1:0-154205 GCA_963791535.1 uncultured Actinomycetota bacterium
CCAACACCCCTACACGGCTCGGCTCCCGCCTGATGCGAGGGCCTTTTCGTGGTGCTCCTTAGAAAGGAGGTGATCCAGCCGCACCTTCCGGTACGGCTACCTTGTTACGACTTCGTCCCAATCGCCGATCCCACCTTCGACAGCTCCCCCCACAAGGGTTAGGCCACTGGCTTCGGGTGTTACCGACTTTCATGACGTGACGGGCGGTGTGTACAAGGCCCGGGAACGTATTCACCGCAGCGTTGCTGATCTGCGATTACTAGCGACTCCGACTTCACGGGGTCGAGTTGCAGACCCCGATCCGAACTGAGACCGGCTTTAAAGGATTCGCTTCACCTCACGGCATCGCAGCCCTTTGTACCGGCCATTGTAGCATGTGTGAAGCCCTGGACATAAGGGGCATGATGACTTGACGTCATCCCCACCTTCCTCCGAGTTGACCCCGGCAGTCTCTCACGAGTCCCCGGCATTACCCGCTGGCAACATGAGACAAGGGTTGCGCTCGTTGCGGGACTTAACCCAACATCTCACGACACGAGCTGACGACAGCCATGCACCACCTGCACACAGACCACAAGGGAACCGATATCTCTACCGGCGTCCTGTGCATGTCAAACCCAGGTAAGGTTCTTCGCGTTGCATCGAATTAATCCACATGCTCCGCCGCTTGTGCGGGCCCCCGTCAATTCCTTTGAGTTTTAGCCTTGCGGCCGTACTCCCCAGGCGGGGTACTTAATGCGTTAGCTACGGCACGGATCCCAAGGAAGGAAACCCACACCTAGTACCCACCGTTTACGGCGTGGACTACCAGGGTATCTAATCCTGTTCGCTCCCCACGCTTTCGCTCCTCAGCGTCAGTTACTGCCCAGAGACCCGCCTTCGCCACCGGTGTTCCTCCTGATATCTGCGCATTCCACCGCTACACCAGGAATTCCAGTCTCCCCTGCAGTACTCCAGTCTGCCCGTATCGCCCGCACGCCCCCAGTTAAGCCAGGGAATTTCACGAACAACGCGACAAACCACCTACGAGCTCTTTACGCCCAGTAATTCCGGACAACGCTCGCACCCTACGTATTACCGCGGCTGCTGGCACGTAGTTGGCCGGTGCTTCTTCTCCACCTACCGTCAACCCACCCAAAAGCGGGCCTTCGTCGATGGTGAAAGAGGTTTACAACCCGAAGGCCGTCATCCCCCACGCGGCGTCGCTGCATCAGGCTTGCGCCCATTGTGCAATATTCCCCACTGCTGCCTCCCGTAGGAGTCTGGGCCGTATCTCAGTCCCAGTGTGGCCGGACACCCTCTCAGGCCGGCTACCCGTCGTCGCCTTGGTAGGCCATCACCCCACCAACAAGCTGATAGGCCGCGGGCCCATCCCACACCGTTAAAAACTTTCCACCACAGCACATGCATGCCATGGTCCTATCCGGTATTAGACCCAGTTTCCCAAGCTTATCCCGAAGTGCAGGGCAGATCACCCACGTGTTACTCACCCGTTCGCCACTCGAGCACCCCCGAAGGGGCCTTTCCGTTCGACTTGCATGTGTTAAGCACGCCGCCAGCGTTCGTCCTGAGCCAGGATCAAACTCTCCAAACAAAAACCCCCCACCACAACCGGAGGGCAGAATTCAAATCAGAGAAAATCTGACCAAAGCAAGACACCAAAAACTGGCATCCAAAAAAACGACCACACCCCGACACGGGGCGCCACAAGCATGGCCAAAAAAACAACAACAAAAACAAAACCACCAAACACACTATTGAGTTCTCAAACAACACCCTCCGACCGCGCAACAAGCCCCGCGGCTTTTGGCCGCTTACTCGCTGTGCGGACGACGAGGGACCCACCGAAGTGGAACTTCCCTCTGGGACATCGTCGCGCTCGACGGACTGGCCGTGTCGCGACGACTCGATCAAGTTACGCGAGCGGAAACGCTGAGTCAAACAACCTGCTAGACGGCGCGTTTCAGCACCCGCACTATCATGGAACGCGCTCGACCCCGGCAATATTCCGCTTGCCCCGACGCAAGACCAGCCAGCGTCCATGCAGGAAGTCGGTTGGTCGGGGTGCCCACTCTTCGTCGTCGATCTTGGTGTTGTTGACGGATACGCCGCCCTCGGCGATCGTGCGTCGCGCGGCGCCCTTGCTCTGCGACAGCCCGCTGGCGACCAGCAGATCGATGATCCCGTCCGGCGAACCGGGCTTCAGCTCAGCTACCGAGGTCTCGCGTAGCGCGGCCGTGAGCGTTGACTCATCCAGCCGGGTCGAGTTCCCCGCGCCCGAACAACGCTTGGCTTGCGTGTTCAACGGCCTCGGTGGCGTGCTCGCCGTGCACGAGCGTGGTCAGTTCACGCGCCAGTCGCCGTTGCGCCGCACGTTCGTGCGGCCGCGCGGCTGTGGCCTCCTCGAGTTCGGTCAATTCGTCGGCCGACAGGAAGGTGAACCAGCGCAAGTACCGGATGACGTCGGCATCGGCGGTGTTGACGAAGTACTGGTACCAGGCGTACGGAGTCGTCATCTCCGGGTCCAACCACACGTTGCCGCCGCCCGTGGACTTGCCGAACTTCGTGCCGTCGGCCGCGGTCACCAGCGGAACGGTGAGGGCGTGCACGGAGGCTGACAACTTCTGGCGCACCAAGCGCACCCCGGCGATGATGTTGCCCCACTGGTCGGATCCGCCGATCTGCAGCACACAGTGATGGCGCTGGTAAAGCTCCACGTAGTCGTTGGCCTGCAGCAGCATGTAGCTGAACTCCGTGTAGGAGATCCCCTCGCCTTCCAGGCGCCTCCGCACGGTGTCTCGGTCCAGCATGACGTTGACCGAGAAGTGCTTGCCGACGTCGCGCAGCAACTCAATTGCTGACATCGCGCTGGTCCACTCGAGGTTGTTTTCGACGATGGCACCCGTCGGCGAGTCGTCGAAATCGACGAAGCGCTCCAGCTGTCCGCGGATTCGCTCGGTCCATCCCTGGACGGTGTCGGCGGCGTTGAGCACCCGTTCACCAGTCTCGCGAGGGTCGCCGATCAGGCCGGTTGCGCCGCCGGCCAGAACGATCGGGCGGTGTCCGGCGCGCTGAAAGCGTCGCAGCGCCAATAGCGGCACCAGGTGTCCGGCGTGCAGGCTGGGCGCGGTGGGATCGAATCCCGCGTACAGCGTGATCGGACCCCGGGCGGCCTCGGCGGCCAGCGCGTCAAGGTCGGTGGACTGTGCAATCAGTCCACGCCAGTGCAGCTCGTCGAGGATTCCAGACGACCTGGGAGATTCAGCGCCCACAGTGATAGATCTTCTCGCACTGACACGGCGCAGCGGCGGGCGACCGGACGGCGCGTCGGATCGGCGCCTTAGTCGCTGGCCCCCGGCGCCGGCGCTCGTGGGCTCCGCCGGTAGGCCGAGACCTCCGCTCGCCCCCGCAACCACAGCCGCCAGGGCCGGTCGGCGGCCTGGCTGATGCCGACACGAGGCCCGGCAATTGCGTCGACGGGTGTCGTTGAGCCTCAGCCGCACCGGGCTGTCGGCGTCAAACAGGTCGATGTTGTTGTCGGCCATGGTGATTCCCAATGCCGAGCAGAGGTTCCCCGGTCCGCGCGCCAGCGCGATGGTGCGGATCGACGCACCGCGCCGCGACCGGGCGACGTCGAGTCCGGTCTCGATCGCGGCCGCCCTCAGCAGCACCGCGGCTGCAACGCCGTCGGCGGCGCACACCACGTTTGCGCAGACGTGGATGCCGTGGCTGCGGTAGGTGTACAGCCGGCCCGGGGGTCCGAACATCACCGCGCTGCGACCGGTAGGACCGCGATACGAGTGCGCCGCGGCGTCCGGCCACGGACCGTCCGGCACCCCGCCATAGGCCTCTACCTCGACGATCGTGGCGGTGACGCCCCGTCCGGTGAGGGTGGCGCCGAGTAGTCGATGCGCCGCTCCGACCGGGTCGACCACGAGTTGGTCAGCGCCCATCGGACAGATTCTGCCTGCGACCCTTGACAGGTGGGCAGCAGGGGCGCATATTCACCATATGATGACTTCATCACGCGATGAATTATCCTCGAACGGCCACGAAGTAGCCGTCGACATCAGCCACTTGCGGGTGATTCGCGGTAAACGCCCGGCGCTGCACGACTTCTCGGTTCGCATAGCCCGTGGGAGCATTACCGGCCTGCTCGGTCCGTCGGGCTGCGGTAAGACCACGCTGATGCGTTGCATTGTCGGCACACAACTCATCGCTTCGGGCACGGTCCGGGTGCTCGGTCTACCGGCCGGCTCGGCACCTCTGCGCCGGCGGATCGGGTACCTGCCTCAGGACCCGACGATCTACAACGACCTGCGAATCGTCGACAACGTCCGCTATTTCGCGTCGCTTTACGGTTTCGACGGCCACGCGGCCGACTCTGCGATCGACCGGGTGGGACTTAGCGATCACAGCACTGCCTACTGCGGCAATCTCTCCGGTGGTCAACGAACCACGGGTGTCGCTTGCGTGCGCGCTGGTGTGCCAGCCCGAGTTGCTCGTTCTGGACGAACCCACAGTGGGGTTGGACCCCGTGCTGCGGGCAGATCTCTGGGAGCAATTCACCGACCTGGCCCGCGCCGGGCACCACGCTGCTCGTTTCCAGCCACGTGATGGACGAAGCCGACCACTGCGGAGACCTGTTGCTGATGCGCGACGGTCACTTGGTCACGCACACCAATCCGACCCGACTACGAGAGGACACCGGATGCACGTCACTGGAGGACGCGTTTCTGTCCATCATCAAGCGCAGCACCAAGCGCCGAGCCGGTTAGGGCTGCAGGGGTCTCTGAAACCGTACGGCGCGACCACGCTACGGATCCTGCGCCAGCTGGCCGCCGATCACCGCAGCATCGCGATGATCCTGGCAGTGCCGGTGCTGGTTATCACGTTGATGTACTTCATGTTTGAGAACGCGCCGCACCGTCCGGGCGCGCCAACGCCGTTCAACAACGCCTGCCTGATCCTGCTTGGCCTCTTCCCGCTTTTCGTGATGTTCATCATCACGGCCATCACGATGCAGCGGGAACGGGCATCGGGGACGTTGGAACGCATTCTGACCACCCCGTTGCGCCGGCTCGACCTGCTGATCGCCTACGGCACCGCGTTCTCGATCGCCGCGGCGACGCAGGCGACGTTGGCATGCATCGTGTCGTTTTGGCTCCTCGGCTTCGACACCGCGGGCAGCCCGGCATGGGTTTTCGTGATCGCGGTCGTCAACGCGGTGCTCGGCGTCGGCCTCGGACTGCTCTGTAGTGCGTTCGCCCGCACCGAGTTTCAGGCGGTGCAGTTCATTCCGCTGGTGATGGTGCCGCAGCTGCTGCTGGCCGGCATCATCGTGCCGCGCGCGCTGATGCCAGACTGGCTGCAGTGGCTGAGCAATGTGCTGCCCGCCAGCTACGCGCTGGAAGCACTGCAACAGGTGGGTGCGCATCCGGAGCTGACGTCCGTCGCGGTGCGCGACATCACCGTCGTGTTGGGGTTTGCGCTCGCCGCGCTATGCCTGGCCGCCGCCACCCTGCGCAGACGGACACCTTAGCGTGACGGCCACCAACGCCGGGCGCAAGCGACCCGGGCGTCCGGCGGGGAGTTCGGACACCCGCGATCGAATCTTGGCCAATGCCCGAGTGCTGTTTGCCCGCAACGGCATTGCGAATACTTCGATACGCGCAGTGGCCGCGGCGGCGGACGTCGATTCAGCATTGGTGCATCACTACTTCGGCACCAAGGAAAAGTTGTTCGCCGCCGCCGTTCACGTCCCGATAGACCCGATGGACGTCATCGGCCCGTTGCGCGAAGTGCCCGTCGAGGAACTCGGCCACGCCATTCCGTCAATGTTGTTGCCGCTGTGGGACTCCGAGATCGGCGCCGGGTTCATCGCCACGCTGCGGTCGGTTATGGCCGGGTCGGAGGTCAACCTGTTTCGTTCGTTCATCCAGGACGTGATCGCCGCGCAAGTCGGGTCCCGCGTCGACAATCCACCGGGCACCGGCATCATTCGGGTCCAGTTCGTCGCATCGCAACTGGTGGGCGTGCTGATGGCGCGCTACATCCTGGACCTGGAGCCGTTCAAGTCACTGCCCGCCACCCAGATCATCGAGACGATCGCCCCGAACCTGCAGCGTTACCTCACTGGGGACTTGCCGGAGTTGCCCGCGCCATGAGCTGCGCGTGCTCGTCGTCGCCGACCTCGGTCGCCTCGTCGACCAGCAGCACCGGGATGCCGTCTTCGATGCGGTAGGCACGCCGCAGCCGCGGGTTGTAGAGCAACTCCTCGTCGCCTTTGCCGACCAGCACCAGCGGGCCTCGGTCGGCCGGACAGACCAGGATGCTCAGCAGCGTTTCGTCAATCATGTTGGCCTCGATTGTCAGTGCGCACCGGACATCTCGGTCCGTGCCGCGCCCGTCAACCGTCGGAACTGGTTGGCGTCAGCATCGAAATACCACGCATGCCGTCCCGGCTTGGGAATCCCGGCCGCCCGCAAGGGACTGACTGTCGGACGATACGTGGCGCTCAGCGTCATCTCCCCCACCACATGCACGATGTCGGGTCCCAACCCGAAGGGCATGGCCGCCACCGCCTCGGTGAGATCCGCCGCCGTGATCGTCGCACCCGGCCGCAACGTCACCGCTGTCACTGCGACTTGGTGACCGTCCATCGGCACGCCGTAGGTCACCGCGAGGTCGACCGCCGGAATGAGCCCGAGCGCGTCGGTGATCGGTTCGCAGAACACGATGCCGCGTGCGGTGCGCACCGTCGAACCGCGCCTGCCCACTAGCCAGAAGTCGCCGTCGGCGTCGCGACGGAACAGATATTCGGTGGAGATCCAGGTGTCGGCGGGAGCGAAGACACCGCGTTTGACCGACGCGGTCGGATCGATCGGTCCGCGCGGCTCGGCGAGCAGCACACCGACTTCGTTGGTTTCCGGTACCCGCACCAGCCCGCGATCGGTTTCCAGGATCAGGTCATGCTCGGCGTCGTAGGCGCCCAGTTCGACGTGGCCGGCTCCGGGCAACGGCCGGCCCTGACTGCCGATCTTGGCACCGGACACGTTGGCCAGCACCGCATGCCCGTCGGTGGTGGCGAAGAACTCGACGACATGCGCTGGCGCGAACACGTCGACGACGCGCTGCCACAGTCCGGTCGGCATACCCGAGCCGATGAACAACCGCACCGGGTGGCTACCGTGCAGCGCGAAATCCGGATCGTCGATGACATCGCGGAGCATGGCCCACGTGTAGGAGACGACGGTGACGCCGTACTGGTGCAGTTCGGCGACGAATCGGTCCGGGTGCAGGCCGCGGGACAACGCGATGCGGGTGCCGCCGACCACCGCGCCGCCGAGGCTGACCAATAGCCCGGACTCGTGATGCAGCGGCGTCAGGCAGTACACGGTGTCGTTGCGGCCCAACACCGCGGTCGAGGCGGTGCCGAACGCCGACAGCGCCCAGCGGTAGTTGGTGATCTGCTTGGCGACGAGCTGCCCGCCGGCGGTGCTGAACGCGATGAACGCCAGATCCCGCGCGTAGCCCGGGTTGGCGCGGTACCAGGCCGGCAGCTCCACGGCGTCGGGGTCGATCTGTTCCATGTCGATGACGCCGGCGTCGTCGGGCAGATGCAGGTCGCGGGACTCACCGCCACCGAGGACGAGGATCTGTCCGGGCAGTTGCCGCGCGGTCTCGAGGTTGGTCGGGTCGGTGATGATCTCGGTCACTCCCCCGACCCGGACCGCCGCGGCCAGGTCGACGTCGGGCTTCAGCAAGACGGCGACGGCGCCGAGCCGCGACAGCGCGGCGATGGCCACCAGCGCGCTTGGCCGGGTTTCCATCAGGACGCCGACGTGTTCGCCCTGGCGGACCCCAACCTCGATGAGGCCACGCACGACGTTGTCGATGCGCCGGTTCACCGCCTCGTAGGTGTGAACGCGCCCGTCGAAGAGCAGGAATTCGCCCTTCGGCGCATCGTTGGCTTGTTCGCCGATGATCCGGCCGAGCGAGATCCGGGTGTGGTCGTTGATCTGGCCCAGTCGCGCTAGTCGGGGCAAGGTTCGGACGGTCTCGACCGCCAAGGTGCGCATCGACTTGTTCGCTGCGACGACGGCGTCGGCCGCACCGCGGGCGAGTGTCAGCGCCACCTCCGATGCCTCACCCAGGCCGTGCATCACCCGAGAACTCAGCGCGACGCCGCGATCCTCATGCTCCTCCGGCTGATCGGCCATCGGGAAGATGTCGGTGGGCTTGTCGCCGTGCCCGGAAATCCATAGCACCCAATCGGCAACAGTTGGCCAAGACTCTTGTGCCGCTTTGGATCCGACGACCAGCCCGAAGTGACCCGTACGCAGCGAGTACTCGTAAACCTCGGCGTTGGGCGCTGCGCGCCGGATACCGCGCACCGCGGCCGGCTGACCGATGTCGTCGACTTCGCCGACGAAAGCCAGTACGGGACAGGTGATATCGGTCAGCGTCACCAATTGGCCGTTGATGGCGAAACCGCCGGTCATCATCCGGTTATGCGCGACGAACTGCTTGAGCAGCTCGGAGATCGCCGGGCCGGACCAGGCGATCCAGCCTTCCGACTCCAGGAATCGGCGCTGGGCCTCCCTTGGCAGCAGCGCCTCACGGTCGTGCAGCTGGCGCACGAAATCGACCCGCGCTTTGGCGGTCTTGAGCGGATCGAGCATCTGAAAGCCGGCGCGCGCCAACCAACCTGGGATATCCAACCGGTTGAAGACGTGGTCGGCCATGAAATTGGCAACACCGGGAGCAAGGTTGGGTGGAAGGCCCATCGGCAGCGCGGCCAGGGTGTCTACCGGCGAGCCGAACGTCACAATGCTGGCGATGCTTTTCGAGCGCCGGTAGGCCGCCGCCTGGTAGCAGAACATCCCGCCCTGCGAATAGCCGACCAGGTGCACATCCTGACCGGTGATGTCTGCGGTCAGGTCGAGCGCCTCGCTCAGCGCGACGATATGGTCGGCCAGATTCCGGCGCATGCCACCCTCGATCTCGTCGGGTGAGCCGAAGTCGATGACCCAGGGATCGAGCCCGGCGGCGTGCAGGATGCCGACGGCGCCGTCCTCCCGAGTGACATCCCACATGTTCGCCGACATCATCATCGGGTGCACCAGCAGCACCGGCGGCCCCGCCTGGGGGTGCCCCGGCCGACTGTCCGGTGGGAAGTACCGCCGAAGCTTGTACATCGGCACGCTCTCGACAACCTGGGACGGCGACGGGGAGTTGCCGGTTTCCAGCCCGCCGAGCCGCAGGACTTCCAGGCCGTTCTGGGCCGTGGCCATCAGACGCTCGACCGGTCGCGTGACCGCGGAAAAATTCAGCTCCATGCCGCCGCTCCCCTTAAAACCTGAGACGTTTCTGTGCTGCTTGTGGGCCTGACAGCGTGGTCATCATGGCACATCGCAGAGGGTGGGCCCGCAGCTTTGAACACGGCGCCAGTGCGTTCGCCAGCCTAGTCCGCTCGCCGGCTCGCCCGGATCGCCCACGTAAGGTCTGGGCGGTGGCACACCTGCTGGGCGCCGAGGCAGTGCACCTGGAGTATCCGACTCAGGTCGTCTTCGACTCGTTGACCATTGGACTAAGCGAGGGCGACCGTATCGGCATCGTGGGCCGCAACGGCGACGGCAAGTCCAGTTTGCTGGGTTTGCTCACCGGTCGCGTGCGTCCGGATTCCGGACGGGTGACCCAGCGCAGCGGACTACGGGTCGGCGCGCTCAGCCAGGCCGACATCCTGGATTCGCGAAGCACGGTGGGATCGACGCTGGTCGGAGACCGGCCCGAGCACGAATGGGCCGGTAATCCGCGCATCCGCGACGTGGTCGGCGGACTGGTCGCCGACATCGGCTGGGACGCGACGATCGGCACACTGAGCGGCGGCCAGCGGCGCCGGGTACAGCTGGCCGAGCTGTTGGTCGGTGACTGGGACGTCATTGCCCTGGACGAGCCGACCAACCACCTCGACATCGAAGGCATCACCTGGCTGGCCGGTCACTTGCGCCAGCGCTGGGCCCGCAACACCGGTGGCCTGCTGCTGGTGACCCACGACCGGTGGTTCCTCGACGAGGTGGCCACGACGACGTGGGAGGTGCACGACGGGATCGTCGAGCCGTTCGAGGGCGGCTACGCCGCCTATGTGTTGCAGCGAGTCGAGCGGGACCGTCAGGCCGCCGTCGCCGAGGCCAAGCGGCAGAACCTGATGCGCAAGGAGCTGGCCTGGCTTCGCCGCGGTCCGCCGGCGCGCACGTCGAAACCAAAGTTCCGCATCGATGCGGCTAACCAGCTGATCGCCGACGTGCCGCCGCTGCGCAACACCGTCGAGTTGGCGAAACTTGCCACCGCGCGGCTCGGCAAGGATGTCGTAGACCTGCTCGACGTGTCGGTCTCGTTCGACGGCCAACCCGTGCTGCGCGATATCGAATGGCGAATCGGCCCCGGTGAACGCAGCGGCATCGTCGGCGCCAACGGCGCCGGCAAGTCCACCCTGCTCGGACTGATCACCGGCACCGTGCAGCCCGACAGCGGAAAAGTCAAGCGCGGCAAGACTGTTCGATTGGGTATCCTCGACCAACGAGGCGACGAGCTGGCGCCGCTGGCGGGCGAGCGGGTCGCCGACGTGCTGGGCCGGCTGCGCAGCGATTATCAGGTCGACGGCCGTGAGGTCACTCCAGCCCAGTTGCTGGAGCGGCTCGGGTTCGCCGGCGACCAGCTATCGGCGCGGGTCGCGGAGCTGTCCGGCGGGCAACGCCGCCGGCTGCAGCTGATGCTGACGCTGCTGGCCGAGCCCAATGTGCTGCTACTCGACGAACCCACCAACGATGTCGACACCGACATGCTGGCCGCCACCGAAGACCTGCTCGACTCGTGGCCGGGCACGTTGATCGTCGTCTCGCATGACCGCTACCTGCTGGAACGTGTCACCGATCAGCAGTACGCGATCCTCGATGGCCGGCTGCGACATCTGCCCGGTGGTGTCGACGAATACCTGAGGCTGGCCGCGCAGGCGGCCACCACAGCGTGCCGCAACGCCGGCCACCGGATCCTCTCGGCCGCAAGCGATTTCGGGAGCGGAATTGCGCGCCACCGAGAAGGAGATCGCCGCAATTGATCGCAGGCTGGCGCGGCTGGCCGACCAGATCGCTGCCAAGCATCGGGAACTCGCCGAGCATGACCAATCCGACCATGTCGGAATCACCCGGCTCACCGAGGAATTGCGCGACCTTGAAGACGACGTCGCCGGACTGGAGAGCCGTTGGCTGGAACTCTCGGAAGTGCTCGAGTGAGCCTGGGGCGCAACGGTCTAGCGCAACTGCTGCGCGACTCTAAATTGACGTTGTGGTAACGGAGGCGAGCAAACCGGACCTCGGCATCGCCGAGACTGGAGCGACCTGCGGCACCGTGAGTTAAAGTGCTCGTGAAAAGGGGGCCCAAAAGCATGTCTGCAGTCTGGCCTGCCCAGAACTCGGTAACCGCCTCTGGCAGGTCAAGGATGCCCTTAGTGACGCCGCGAAATTCCCGAGGTCACAGCAATTTCAACGCTCACCGCACCATAGTTGGCGGGCCTGCGGCGACCTGCTTGACCTCAACAGTCAAGCCCGGCCAGGGCCGCAGGGCGGCGAAGTTGCGCGCCCTGATCCGCTGAGAAGGCAGACGCAGCCTGGTCCTGGCCACCAGCCGGGCCAGCATGACCGTCATCTCAGTGGTTGCCATCGCCGATCCCACGCACCGATGCAGGCCCGCGCTGAACGGGATGAACTCGTGCGGCGCCGGCCGTCGATAGTGCGGCGAGTCGGGATCCCATCGCTCGGGGCGAAACTGTTCGGGTTCTCCCCATATTTCGCCGATTCGGTGAGTGACATAAGCGCTGAAAATCAGCGTTCGCCCAGCCCGAATCCGATGCCCGTCAAACTCTAGCTCGCGCTTGACCTTTCGGGCCGAGATAACCCCCGGAGAATAGAGCCGTAGCGTCTCGTGGACGACTCCGTTGAGGTAAGTCAGTGCCCCGAGATTCTGGGCGGTCGGTGGCCCGGTGTCTAGGACCCGGCCAACCTCGGCCGCGGCGCTGTCCCAGGCCCCCGGAATAGTCAGCAGCGCATAGATGGCCCACGCCAGTGCGCCGCTGGTGGTTTCGTAACCGGCGGCGATCAGCGAAACAACTTGGTCGCGAATTTCATTGTGGGTCAATGGCTGCCCATCATCGGGCCGGCTGCCGACCAGCGTAGTCAGCAAGTGGTCGTCCGGCCTGGGGTGGATGCGCGCATCGGCCACCTGGCCGTCCACGAAGTCGTCGATGCGAGCCCGCGCGGCCATCGCCCGCCGCCACCCGGGTGAACGAATCCAGCGCTGGATGCGCGTCACCTGCGGTGGTCGCTCCGTCAGCGCAAGCAAGGGTTGAAGTTGCTCACCGATAAAGTCGGCATGCTCGGCGATACGGCTGCCAAAAAGGCATTCGGCGATGCTCCGCCGGACCGCTGGACGCAACGCGTCATAGATGTCGATTCGCTGCCCCGGCTGCCAACGATCGATGACCGCGTCAGCGTTGGCGGCCATGATCGGGACGTACTCGCCGACCTGCCGGCGATGCAGGGCCGGCGCGACGACACTGCGCCGGCGACGGTGGTCGGCTCCGTCGCTAACCACCAATGCGGTCGGACCATCGACCGGGACCAGAACCTGAAATGCCTCCTGCCAACTGAACGCATCGGCATTGGCGAAGACGAACTTGTTCGCCTCCGGTCCCAGCAGATACGTGTAGCCCAGTCCCGCGAGCCCGGCAGTTGATCACCGGGCCGCGGCGCCGATACAGCGCCAGCAACACCTCACCCGGCGGGTACCGGACCGGCCGGCGCTTTCGGTCCCGCATGCGGGCCTCCTAACGGCTCAGCTGCTGCCGAAGTCGTTCGGCGGCAGCATGAACCGCGTCGAGTTGCACGGCGACGCGTTGCGGCGCGGTCCCGCCCCGCGCGTCGCGCGACGACACCGAGCCCTCGATGGTGAGCACTTCTCGCACCTCGGGCGTCAAGTCGCTGCTGACGGCGACCAGCTCGTCGTCGGTCAACTCCTCGAGGCCGACCCCGCGCTCCTCGGCGACCCGCACGGCCGCACCCGCCGACTCGTGGGCGTCCCGGAACGGAACGCCTTGGCGCACCAGCCATTCGGCGATATCCGTGGCCAGCGTGTATCCGGCCGGAGCGAGCGCCGCCATCCGCTCGGTGTCGAACGTCAGGCTGCCCACCAGTCCGGCCATCGCCGGCAGCAGCAGCTCCAACTGCGCGACCGAGTCGAAGACCGGCTCTTTGTCTTCCTGCAGGTCCCGGTTGTACGCCAGCGGCTGAGCCTTCAGCGTCGCCAGCAGCCCGGCGAGGTTGCCGATCAACCGCCCGGATTTGCCGCGAGCCAGCTCGGCGATGTCGGGGTTCTTTTTCTGCGGCATGATCGAGCTGCCGGTCGACCACGAGTCATGCAGGGTGACATACCCGAATTCGGTTGTGCTCCAGATGATGATGTCTTCGGCGAGCCGCGACAGGTCGACGGCGATCATCGCGAAAACGAACGCCGCCTCGGCGGCGAAATCCCTTGCCGCAGTGGCGTCGACGGAGTTCTCCGCCGCTGTTGCGAATCCGAGCCGTTCGGCGATCGCGTCCGGGTCGAGCCCCAGCGACGAACCGGCCAGTGCCCCGGAACCGTAGGGGGACACCGCGGTGCGCTCGTCAAGGTCGACGATCCGGTCGACGTCGCGCAGCAGCGGGTGGGCGTGGGCAAGCAAATGGTGTGCCAGCAGGATCGGTTGCGCCGACTGCAGGTGCGTCTTGCCGGGCATGATGGCGCTCGGGTGGGCGGCGGCCTGCGCGGCCAATGCACCGACAACCTCGAGCGCACCAGCGGCCACTCGGCGGATCGCGTCACGCAGCCACATCCGAAACAGGGTGGCCACCTGATCATTTCGCGAGCGGCCGGCGCGAAGCCGGCCGCCCAGGTCGGGCCCGACCCGGTCGATCAGTCCGCGTTCCAGCGCGGCATGCACGTCTTCGTCGGTGACCAAGCGGCCCGAAGCTGCCGTCAGCGACGTCCTCGGCGAGGCTGTCCAGCCCGGCCAGCAGCCCGTCGCGCTGCTCTTCGGTGAGTAATCCGGCCTGGAACAGCACCACGGTGTGCGCCCTGGATGCGATGATGTCGTAGGGCGCCAGCACCCAGTCGAAGTGGGTGGATTTGCTCAGCGCGGCCAGTGCATCGGACGGGCCGTCGGCGAACCTCCCGCCCCACAGCGATCCTTCGTTGGTGGTCATCGGTTCACCTTTGTCTCGCGAGCAGACGCAAAAGCGCCCCGACACGCCGCGCGTGAGGGGCTTTGGCGTCTGCTCGCGAGAGAACTGGTCACTCGCGCATGTCCCGCCGCGCGGCGAGCTTCGACGACAGGCCGTGCACGTACACGAAGCCCTTCGCGGCCGACTGGTCGAAGCTGTCGCCCTCGTCGTAGGTGGCCAGGTTGAAGTCATAGAGCGACTCGGCGCTGCGCCGGCCGTTGACCGCAATGTGCCCGCCGTGCAACACCATCCGGATTTCGCCGGACACATGTTCCTGGGTCTTGGCGACGAAAGTTTCCAGCGCCGTCTTCAACGGCGAGTACCACAATCCGTCGTAAACGAGTTCCGCCCAACGTTGGTCGGTGTGACGCTTGAACCGCGCCAGCTCGCGCTCGAGCGTGACGTGCTCGAGTTCGGTGTGCGCGGTGATCAGCACCATCGCTCCCGGCGCCTCGTAGATTTCACGGCTCTTGATACCCACCAACCGGTCTTCGACGACGTCGAGCCGTCCGACTCCTTGCGCGCCGCCGCGAGTGTTGAGTTCCTCGATCGCCTGTAGCACCGACACCGGCTTGCCGTCGATCGACACCGGTACGCCACGCTCGAATCCGATGATCACCTCGTCGGGGGTGTTCCAGTTGACGGTGGGATCTTCGGTGTAGGCGTAGATGTCCTTGGTCGGCGCATTCCACAGGTGTTCCAGGAAGCCCGTCTCCACCGCCCGGCCCCACACGTTCTGGTCGATGGAGAACGGTGAGCGTTTGGTGACGTTGATCGGGATGGCGTTCTCCTCGGCGAACGCGATGGCCTTCTCCCGGGTCCACGCGTAGTCACGGACCGGCGCGAGCACCTCCAGATCAGGCGCCAGCGAGGCGAATCCGACCTCGAATCGCACTTGGTCGTTGCCTTTGCCGGTGCAGCCGTGCGCGACGATGCTTCCGCCGTGCTCGCGGGCCGCCGCGACCAGATGCTTGGCAATGAGCGGCCGACTGATCGCCGACACCAGCGGGTAGCGATCCATGTAAAGACCGTTGGACAAGATGGTCGGCAGACAGTAGCCGTCGGCGAACTCGTCGCGGGCGTCGACGACGACCGCTTCGACGGCGCCGCAGTCCAGCGCTCGCTGACGCACCACCTCCATGTCCTCACCGCCCTGACCCAGATCGATCGCGACCGCGACGACCTCCCGGCCGGTCTCCTTGCCGATCCAGCTGATCGCCACCGAGGTGTCCAAACCGCCGGAATACGCCAAGATGACGCGCTCGGACATGAATTGATCTCCTTGTTTCGCCGGTTATGTGAGGTCTTGGAGCACGGTTGCCAGCTCCGCGCCGCTCATCGGCTCGCGGGCCGCCACGAAGATGGTGTCATCCCCGGCGATCGTTCCGACGACGTACGGCAGGGCTGCCCGGTCGATGGCGCTGGCCAAGTAGTCGGCCGCACCGGGCGGGGTGCGCAGCACGGCGAGGTTTCCGCTGGCGTCGGTGGAGACCAGCAACTCGCTGAGCAGCCGCGACAGCCGCGTCGTGCCGCCGGATACCCCACGCAGCGGGCTGCCGTCCTCGGGCACCATGTAGACGCCAACCCCGCCGTCGGCGCCGCGCAGCTTCACCGCGCCGAGCTCCTCCAGGTCCCGCGACAGGGTGGCCTGGGTGACCTCGATACCGTCGGCGGCCAGCAGGGCGGCCAGTTCGCTTTGGCTGCGCACCTCGGCCGACGACAGGGTCGCCACGATGCGGGCCTGCCGGACGGCACGGGTGACTTCGGGTGTGGTCTTCGAGCCGCTGTGGGTCATTGCGCCGCTCCTCCTCATCGCTTCATCCCCCTCGCCGCTGCGCGGCTGGGGGTGCCCCCACTGCATCGTCGGCGGCGCGGCGTCATTGTGACCGCTCCAAAAGCCACACCAGCAGCGCCTTTTGCGCATGCAGCCGGTTCTCGGCCTCGTCCCACACCGCGCTGTGCGGCCCGTCGATCACGTCGTCGGTGATCTCGTGTCCTCGGTGCGCCGGAAGACAGTGCAGCACAATAGCTTCCGAGTTAGCCAGGGAAAGTAGTTCGGCGTTCAGCTGGAAAGGACGGAACGGCCGAACTCGATCCAGCCCGTCGTCCTCCTGCCCCATCGACGTCCAGGTGTCGGTCGACAACACGTCGGCGCCCGACGCTGCAGCGGCCGGGTCTGCGGTGACCGTCACTGAAGCGCCGGTGTCCGCGGCGCGTCGCTCGGCGGCGGCGACCACCGATGGATCGGGGGCAAAGCCGTCAGGAGCGGCGATCGTCACGTCCATGCCGGCGGTGACGCCGCCGAGCATCAGCGAGTGCGCCATGTTGTTGGCGCCATCACCGAAGTACGACATCCTCAAGCCGCGCAGCGATCCGATGCGTTCGGCGACGGTCTGCAGATCGGCGAGCACCTGGCAGGGGTGGAATTGGTCGGAGAGCGCGTTGACGATCGGCACCGTCGCGGTTTCGGCCATCGCGGCGAGCCGGGCTTGCCCGTAGGTCCGCCAGACGATGGCATCGACGTAGCGGGACAACACTTTCGCGGTGTCCTGCAGGGTCTCCTCCCGGCCCAGCTGGGTGCTGCGGCCGTCGACCACCACGGCGTGCCCGCCGAGCTGGGCGATCCCCACCTCGAACGAAAACCGGGTGCGGGTGGAGTTCTTGTCGAAGATGACGGCGACGCCGCGCGGACCCTCCAGGGGGCGGCGGCTGAACGGATCCTTCTTCAGCTCGACAGCCAGCGCCAGCACTTCGGCTTGTTCGTCGGGCGACAGGTCGTCGTCGCGCAGAAAGTGGCGGGTCATCGTGTCCCCTCGGCCGTATCCAGGATGCCCGGTAGCGCGGTGACGAAGGTGTCGATCTGGTGTTCGGTGATGATCAACGGCGGCGCCAACCGAATGACGTTGGGTGCGGCGGCGTTGACCAGGAAACCGGCGGCACGAGAGGCGATCTCGGTTTCCTTGGCGGCCGGGGCACTGAGCACCACCCCGCACAGCAAGCCACGGCCGCGGACGTGGTCGATCAGCGGATGACCAAGCGATTCGATGCCTTGGCGCAACGTCTTTCCGAGGACTTCGGCGCGTCGCACCAGGTCTTCGCTGGCCAGTACCCGCAGCACCGCCAGCGCCGCCGCCGCGCAGATTGGGTTGCCGCCGAAGGTGCTGCCATGCAGACCGGGTGTGAGCAGTCGCGCGGCCGGGCCGACCGCCAGGCATGCCCCGATCGGCAGTCCACCTCCGAGGCCTTTGGCCAGCGTCACCACGTCGGGGGTGATGCCGTCGTGCTGGTGGGCGAAAAACGCACCGGTGCGGCCCATTCCGGTCTGCACCTCGTCGAGAACCAGCAGGGCGCCATGCCGGGCGGTGATGTCGCGGGCGGCGGCGAGGTAGCCGTCGGGCGGGACGACCACACCGCTCTCCCCCATGATCGGTTCCAGGAACACCGCGGCGGTGTCGTCGCCGACCGCGGCGTCCAGGGCCTCGGTGTCGCCGTATGGCACGTGTGTGACGTCACCGGGCAGCGGCGCAAACGGCGCCTGCTTGGTCGGCTGACCGGTCAGCGCCAGCGAACCCATCGTTCGGCCATGGAAAGCTTCTTGGGCTGCAACCAGTTTCGTTCGCCCGGTCAGCCGAGACAGCTTGAACGCCAACTCGTTGGCCTCGGTGCCGGAGTTGCAGAAGAACACCCGGGTCTCTGCGTCGCTGCCGAGCAAGCCGGCCAGCGCTTCGGCCAGCGCGATGCCTGGTTCGGCGGCATACAGATTGGAGGTGTGCCCCAGCGTTGACATCTGTCGCGTGACGGCGTCGATCACGGCAGGGTGACGATGCCCCAGGATGTTGACGGCGATGCCGCCGAGCAGATCCAGGTAGGACTTCCCGTCCACGTCGGTGACGACGGCGACCGTCTCCGCTGGCCAATGCCACCGGCGGGACGCCGTAGTTGTTCATCATCACCGCGGACCACCGCTGCTGCATCGCTCCTGTCCGGGTCATCGGTGCCGCTCTCCCCCGCAGGCGGGAGGTGCCCCCACCTCATCGCTGCGTATCAATTTGTCACTGGCGCGCGTCACGCGCTCACCACCTTCGTGCCGGTGCCCTCGTCAGTGAACAATTCGACCAGCACACAATGCTCGACGCGACCGTCGATGATGTGCGCGCTGGGCACGCCGCCGCCGACAGCGCGCAGGCATGCCTCGATCTTGGGGATCATCCCGGTCTCCAGTGTGGGCAGCAGCTGCGCCAATGTGGCGGTGTCGATTTCGGTGACCAGCGAATCGCGGTCGGGCCAGCGGGTGTACAGGCCTTCAATGTCGGTCAGCATCAGCAGCTTTTCGGCTCCCAGTGCTTCGGCCAGTGCCGCCGCCGCGGTGTCGGCGTTGATGTTGTGCACCACGCCGTCGCTGTCTGGCGCCAGCGTCGAGACCACCGGGATACGTTGCGCTGCAATGAGGTCGAGGACCGCCGCGGTGTTGACATGGTCGACGTTGCCCACCAGCCCGATGTCAGTGGGCACACCGTCGACGGTGACGCTGCGCCGCACCGCGGTGAAGAGGTGTGCGTCCTCGCCGGTGATGCCGACCGCGTACGGTCCGTGCGCGTTGATCAGGTTGACCAACTCGCGGCCCACCTGACCGAACAACACCATCCGCGCCACGTCGAGCACTTCCGGTGTGGTGACCCGGAAGCCGCCCTTGAAATCGCCGGGGATCCCGAGCCGCTGCAACATGGCGCTGATCTGTGGGCCGCCGCCGTGCACGACGACCGGGTGGATGCCGCAGTTCCGCAAGAACGCCATGTCGGCGGCGAACGCGCATCGCAGGGTGTCGTCGATCATCGCGTTGCCGCCGTATTTGATGACCACGATCTTGCCGTGCAGTTGCTTGAGCCAGGGCAGGGCCTCGGCGAGCACCTGGGCCTTGGCTTGGATCGACACCGCGCCGACCGTCATGACGAATAGGCCGAATTCTCTTCGACGTAGCCGTGAGACAGGTCGGTGGTGCGGATGGCTGCCTGTCCGTTGCCGACCTTGAGGTCGACCAGGACGTCGATATCCTCGCCGGACAGGTCCACCTGGCGTGCGCCCGGGGCCCCGACGCCGTCGATGCACACCGGAGAACCGTTGAACGACACGGTGATCCGGTCTGGGTCAAGGCTGATCGGGGCGATCCCGACCGCCGCCAGCACCCGGCCCCAGTTCGGATCGGAGCCGAACAACGCGGTCTTGACCAGGCTGTCGCGGGCCACCATCCGGGCGGCCGTGAGCGCGTCGTCCTCGCTGGCGGCACCCGTCACGGTCACGGTGACCCGTTTGGTGACACCTTCGGCGTCGGCCTGCAGCTGCGCGCACAGGTCGTCGCAGACGCGCAGCACCGCGTCGTCGAGATCGCTTTGGGACGGCGCGATCTCGCTCGCGCCCGAGGCCAGCAGCAGCACGGTGTCGTTGGTCGAGCAGGCACCGTCGACGTCGAGGCGGTCGAACGTCCGCGCGGTGGCCCGGCGCAGCGCGTCCTCGAGCGCGCCGGACTCCACGACCGCATCGGTGGTGAGCACGCACAGCATGGTCGCCAGCGACGGCGCCAACATCCCCGCGCCCTTGGCCATCCCGCCGATCGTCCACTTGTCCGGATGGTGCAGCGCAACCTGTTTGGGCACGGTGTCGGTGGTCATGATGGCCCGCGCGGCCTCTTCTCCGCCGGCCAGGCCGCCGGCCATCTCGCGCACGACGTGGCCGACCCCGGCGAGTACCTTGTCCATCGGCAGCCGGTCGCCGATCAATCCGGTGGAGCACACCGCGACTTCGATCGCGCCGGTCTCGGTACCCCAGTCCGACAATGCGGCGGCGACCGCTTCGGCGGTGGCGTGCGTGTCGGCAAAGCCGTCCGGACCGGTGCAGGCGTTGGCGCCGCCGGAGTTCAGAATCACCGCCCGCAGCCGGCCGGTGGTCAGCACCTGCTGGGTCCACAGCACGGGTGCCGCCTTGACCTGGTTGCGGGTGAATACGCCCGGCGGCCGCGTAGTCGGGGCCCTCGTTGAACACCAGCGCCAAATCCAATGCACCCGATGCCTTGATCCCGGCGGCGATCCCGGTGGCGCGGAAACCGGCCGGGGCCGTCACACCCTGGGCGCGCACCAGACGCGCGGCGTCAGCAAGTCGGTCACGGCGCCACCCCGACCACCGAAAGGCCCTCGGTCTCCGGCCAGCCCAGCGCCAGGTTCATCGACTGCACGGCGGCTCCGCCGGTGCCCTTGACCAGGTTGTCGATCGCCGCAATGGCGATGAACGTGGCGGCGTCCTCGTCGACGGCGACAGCGATGTGTGCGGCGTTGCTGCCGATCACCGCGCCGGTGCGCGGCAGTTGCCCTTCGGGTAGCAGGTGAACGAAAGGCTCCGCGTGGTAGGCCTTTTCATACGCGGCGCGCAACTGTGACAGCGGCGCCTGGGTGCGCGCCGTGCAGGTCGCCAGGATGCCGCGCGAGGTCGGGATGAGCACCGGCGTGAACGACACGGTGACCTCCCGGTCGGTGACCTGCTTCAGCCCCTGGACGATTTCGGGGGTGTGTCGGTGCGCACCGGCGATGTTGTAGGCCCGCGCCGAGCCGATGACCTCCGAACCGAGCAGCTCGGTCTTCGCGGCCCGCCCGGCACCGGAGGTGCCGCTGACCGCGACGACGGTGACGGCGGGATCGACGAGATCCGCGGCCACCGCGGGGAAAAGCGCCAACAACGCCGCGGTCGGATAGCAGCCCGGTACCGCGATGCGGCGGGCGTCGCGCAGCGATTCCCGCCCGCCGGGCAGCTCCGGCAACCCGTACGGCCAATTGCCGGCGTGTGGCGAGGCGTAGAAGCGCTCCCACGCGCCCGCGTCGGTCAGCCGGAAATCCGCACCGCAGTCCACCACCAGCGTCTGGGCGCTGAGCTGTTGCGCTAACACCGCCGAGTGCCCATGCGGAAGCGCGAGGAAAACCACGTCATGGCCATCCAGTACCTCGACCTCGGTGGGCTCGAGTACTCGCTGGGCCAGCGGTAACAGGTGCGGGTGATGGTCGGCCAGCGTGCTGCCGGCACTGGCGGCAGCGGTCAGCGCACCGATCGTCAGCCGCCCGTCATGGTAAGCCGGATGCCCGAGCAGCAACCGCAGGATTTCGCCGCCCGCATAGCCACTGGCGCCCGCCACCGCCACGGTTGTCATGACGCCAATACTGCATGACTATGCATGTTCTTGCAAACTAATGCTGGGCTCTCGACCGTGTCGGACTGCTAGCTGCGGTCGAGTCGTCGTTCGACCACCCAACGGCGCGGCTGGGATGACGAACCCGCGGCCGGTACTCCCTCCACAGCTCCGGCGGCACGGCCGCCCGCTGCGACTTAATTTGGTTGCAAAGTCCCTAGCCAGATCTGCTTCGTGAGCCTACGTAGCTTAGAGTTTCCTGTGAAAGAGCTTGACAAGGCTGAGGATCTCCAAATAAATTCCAAAGACGCTCATAAACCTTCGGGGGCAAGTCGGGAGACACCATGACTCACATTCGCAACAACCGGACCAGTCGGCAGCGCCGACGGGCCGGCACCACGCTGGTGCTGGCCGCGGCTTCCGGAGGGCTACTGGCCGCCGCGATGGCGGGCTCGCCCACCGCTCGCGCCGACGACCCTTACACCGACATCCTCAACGACGTGCAAGCCTCGGTCACTGCTGGTGAGGGCGATTACTCCGACGCTTCGTCAGACTTTTCCGCCGGCGATACGAACGCAGGACTGCTCGCTGCCTTCGTCGGCTTTGACAACATCTTCATCAGCCCGACGGACTACACGTTGTTAGGCCTGACCGCTGCTGCCACGGACACCGACTTCAGTGGCTACGGTCCCACTCTCCTCATATCCGATGCCACGACCCCGACCGATCTAACTGCGGCCGGGCAGGAGAGCATAGCGTCAACAGACCTCAGCGATGCGCAGACCCTTTTTGGCGACGTTTCGTCATTGTTATCAGGCGGTGAGTACTTCTACGCGCTGGACTACGCCCTAGTCGGCGGCTACGACGACCTCCTTGCTTCGGAGGCCGACACCCTCGCTGGGCTCTTTGGTCTGGGATTCTGACGGCCGCTCTTACAGGGTCCCTTCCTGAGCTGATGTGAACACCCCGTACCCGTAACGCGGTACGGGGTGGTCGCGTCGCGGCTGAGATCACCCAGGCTTCAGGTACGCAGCACCGCGCCGACCCGCTCGGCGGCACACCGCACCGCCGCGTCACGGGCCGCGCTGGCCTCGTCCTCGGTGAGCGTGCGATCCGCCGCGCGGAACCGCAGCGCGAAGGTCAGCGACTTACGGCTGTCACCGAGCTGTGGGCCGGTGTACACGTCGAACAGCCGGACATCCTCCAGCAACTCCCCAGCGCCGTCGCGAACGGCATCCTGCACGGTCTGCGCGGCGACATCCACGTCAACGACGAGGCTGACGTCTTGGAACACCGCGGGAAACGGCGACACCCTGGGCGCCGGCAATGCCTCGACGATCGGCATGGCGTCGAGGTTCAGCTCGACCGCGCAGGTGCCCTTGGGCAGGCCGGATCTTTCGATCACCGCGGGGTGCAGTTGGCCGGCGTGGCCGATGACGGTGTCGCCGACGAGCACCTCGGCGCACCGGCCCGGATGCCACGGCAGATACTGAGCGGCCCGCAGCGCCAGCTCAATTCCGCTGGCACGGGCGATAATTCGGACCGCTTCGAACGCATCGGCCGCTTCCACCCGCCGGCCCTCACCCCAGGGGCCGCGCGGCTCCCGCAGCCCGGTCAATACCGCGGCGACGTGCCGGGGTTGCCGGGGCAGCGAAGCGTCGAGCCCGGCGATCTCCTCATCGGTGGGACGCCGGTCCACCGGGATCAGGCCGGCGCGCTTGGTCTGCGCGGTCGGCTGCACCACCTGCGCGATGGCGAACAGCGCCACGTCGATGATGCCGCGGGACACGTTGCGCGCCAACGCCTCCAGCAGCCCGGGCAGCAGCGTGGTGGCCAGATACGGCCGATCGGCCTCCAGCGGGTTGAGCACCTCGATGGCGCGACGGCGCTCGTCGTCGGCGGGCAGGCCCCAGGCGTCGAAAACGCCGGCCGGGAGAAACGGCGTTGGCAGGACCTCCACGTAGCCCGACAGCGCCAGCGACTTGCCGATCGCGCGACGGCGCCGTTGGTCGGCCGACAGTCCACGTCCGGCCGGCGCGGACGGCAGCACCGACGGGATGAGTTCCAGTCCCTCCAGCCGCAGCACCTCTTCGACCAGGTCGGCCGGCTGCAGCAGGTCGGGGCGCCAGCTCGGCGGCGTGACGGTCAGGCGTTCTCCGTCGGCGGTCACCGCCGCGCCGATCTGGGTCAGCCGCCGGGCCGTCGTGCCCGGCCGATAGCTCACCCCGGCCGTGCGGTCGGGCAGGTCGGCCGCAATCGGGATCGGCGGTAGCGACCAGTCGTCCCGCGGCGGGTCGCCCCGCCAGTCGGTCAGCTTTTCCGACACCACGCCGCCGGCGATATCGGCGAGCAATCCGGCGCAGCGGTCCAGAGCCGCCACCGATATCGCCGGGTCGACCTCGCGCTCGTAACGCCGTGCCGCCTCGCTGGGCAAATGCAGCCGTCGTGCGGTGCGCGACACCGCCGCCGGATCCCACACCGCGGCCTCCAGCAGCACGTCGGTCGAGTCGTCGCGCATCTCGGTGCTGCCCGACCCCATCACGCCGCCGATCGCCGCGGTCGCGACGTCGTCGACGATCAGGACATCGGCCGGGTTGAGCCGTCGCTCGATGTCGTCGAGGGTGACGACGGTTTCGCCGGGCCGGGCGAATCGCACCGCGAAGCCGCCGGTGATCCGCTTGAGATCGTGCGCGTGCATCGGGTGACCCAATTCCAGCATCACGTAATTCGTCGCGTCGACGGCCGGCGAGATCGCCCGGATACCCGAAAGCAACAGCCGGCGCTGCAGCCACCACGGCGACACCGCGGTCGGGTCGATGCCGGTCACCGGGCGCAGCGCGAACCGCCGCACACCGGTCTCCGGCTGCACGGTCAACGGCCACGCGTCCGCCTCGCGCGGCAGCGCGGGCACGACATCGCTGGAGGCCGGGTCGACGAAGTCGAGGTCGTAGGCGCACGCGATCTCGCGGGCCAAACCGCGAACCGACATGCAGTAACCGCGGTCCGGGGTGATGGCCAGATGGAAGACTACGTCGTCCAAGCCGAGCACCTCGACACCGTCGGCGCCGGGTTCAGCGGTTCCGGGCGGCAGCACCAGGATGCCGGAATGATCTGTGGCCAAACCGAGTTCGGCTGCGGAGCAAATCATCCCGTCCGAGGTGCGACCATAGGTCTTGCGCTGGGTGATCGTGAAGCCGCCGGGCAACGTGGTCCCGGGCAGCGCCACCACCACCAGATCGCCGATCTGCGAAGTTGGTTGCACCGCAGATGATTTCGCGTGGGGTACCTTCACCTACATCGACGCTGCAGGCGCGGATCGGCTTTTTGAATTCGGTGAGTTCTTCGATGTCGGTTACTCGTCCGACGGTCAGCGGTCCGTCGACGGGGCCGAGCGTGGTCACCTCTTCGACCTCGTGCCCGATGCGCAGCAGCGCCTGCTCGAGGTCGTCGGGGGGCACATCCCAGCCCGGGGCACCCGCCGAGACAACTTCGCGTAACCAGCTGTAGGGGACGCGCATCATGCACCCACTCCGAACGGCAGCGAGAACCGGACGTCGCCCTCGACCATGTCGCGCATGTCGGGGATGCCGTTGCGGAACTGCAGGGTGCGCTCCAGCCCCATCCCGAATGCGAAGCCGGAATACACCTGTGCGTCAATACCGGCGGCGCGCAACACATTCGGGTTCACCATGCCGCAGCCGCCCCACTCCACCCAGCCGGCGCCGCCGCGCTTGTTCGCGAACCACACGTCGACTTCCGCGGACGGCTCGGTGAACGGGAAGAAGTGCGGACGAATCCTGGTGCGCGCCTGCGGCCCGAACTCGGCCCGCGCGAACGCGTCGAGCGTGCCGCGCAGATGGGCCATCGTCAGACCGCGATCCACCGCCAGTCCCTCGACCTGATGGAAGACCGGCGTGTGGGTGGCGTCGAGTTCGTCGGTGCGAAACGTGCGGCCGATCGAGACGATATAGATCGGTAGCTCGCGCTCGAGCAGCGTGCGCACCTGCACGGGCGACGTGTGGGTGCGCAGCAGCTGCCGGGAGCCCTCCGGGGCGATATAGAAGGTGTCCTGCTCGCTGCGCGCTGGGTGATCGGCGGGGAAGTTCAGCGCATCGAAGTTGAACTGCTCGGTTTCCACCTCCGGCCCCTCGGCGAGTTCCCAGCCCATCGCGATGAAGGTGTCGGCGATGTGCTCGGCCAGAATCGTGATCGGATGCCGCGCGCCGGTCGGCTGGCGGGTCGACGGCAGGGTCACGTCGATGCGCTCGGCGATCAGCACGGCCGCATCCCGCTCAGCGCGCAACGCCGCCAGTCGTTCGTCGTAGCTGCGTTGCACGTCGCCGCGGGAGCTGTTCACCAGCCTGCCGGCGTCGGCGCGGTCGGCCTTGGGCATGGTCGCCAACGCCTGGCGGGCCAGCGCCACCGGCGAGCGATCACCAAGGTGCTCGGTCTTGGCGCGCGCCAGCGCGTCCAGATCGGCCGCGCTCGCGAAGGCTTGACGGGCTGCGTTGACCGCTGCGGTCAACGCCTCCACCGACAGGTCGACGGGTTGGTCACCCACGCGGCGACACTCTCCTCGTGCTGGGGCTTTTGGGCGGGTTCGCGGCACCTCGTGACGCGCAAGTGCCGATCATATGTGGTCGCGTCAGCGGCGATCGGCAGCCGTCAGCTTGTTTTCGTACACGCCGAGGATGCAGCCACCGTGCAATCCGGTCCGGCTTGAGTATTTTCGTGTGGTGGTGACGCCCAGCAAGCCAGTGGCAGTTCCAGCTCAGTACCTGTTGTCGCCGTACGCCTCGAGACCGCGCACGCTCGTCGACATCCTGCATGACACCGCCGCGCGCTACCCCGACGCCGCGGCGATCGACGACGGCACAGTGCAGCTCACCTACAGCGAGCTGATCGCCGATATCGAGGCGAACGTCGCCTGGCTGGCGGCCAGGGGCATCGGCCCCGGCGACCGGATCGGCATCCGGATGCCGTCGGGCAGCTTTGCGCTGTATGAGGCGATCCTGGCGACGCTGGCCCTCGGCGCGGCCTACGTTCCGGTCGACGCCGACGACCCCGACGAGCGCGCCGAGTTGGTGTTCGGCGAAGCGAACGTCGTCGCGGTGCTCGGCGAAGCGGGGATGGCACGAGGGCCTGGCTCGTCACGTGGCTGGCGGGCCGGGGCGCCGCTGCCCCGGGACGACGCGTGGATCATCTTCACGTCCGGTTCGACCGGCACGCCCAAAGGGGTAGCCGTCACGCACCGCAACGCCGCCGCGTTCGTCGACGCCGAGGCGCAGATGTTTTTGCAGGACAACCCGATTGGGCCTGGCGACCGGGTGCTGGCCGGCTTGTCGGTGGCGTTCGACGCGTCGTGCGAGGAGATGTGGCTGGCGTGGCGGCACGGCGCCTGCCTGATCCCGGCGCCGCGATCGCTGGTGCGCAGCGGAATGGACCTCGGTCCGTGGCTGGTCGCCCGCGACGTTACCGTCGTGTCGACGGTGCCGACGCTGGCCGCGCTGTGGCCGCCCGAGGCGCTCGAGGCGGTGCGGTTGTTGATCTTCGGCGGCGAGGCATGCCCCCCGGAGCTGCCCGCACGGCTCGCGGTCGATGGCCGGGAAGTGTGGAATACCTACGGCCCCACCGAAGCCACCGTGGTCGCGTGTGCAGCTCGGCTGGACGGCGCGGGCCCGGTGCGCATCGGCCTGCCGTTGCCGGGCTGGGACCTGGCCGTCGTCGATGCCGACGGCCAGCCGGTGCAGCACGGGGAGGTGGGTGAGCTGGTCATAGGCGGCGTCGGTCTGGCCCGCTACCTCGACGCAGTCAAAGACGCCGAGAAGTACGCGCCGATGCCGACGCTGGGCTGGCGGCGGGCTTACCGCAGCGGCGATCTGGTGCGGCTGGAAAGCGAGGGCTTGATCTTCTGCGGCCGCGGCGATGACCAGGTCAAAGTCGGGGGCCGTCGTATCGAGTTGGGCGAGGTCGACGCGGCGCTGGTGCATCTGCCGGGCGTCAGCGGCGGTGCGGCCGCGGTTCGCCAGACGGCCACCGGCACGCCGGTCCTGGTGGGCTACGTCGCCAGCGCCGACCCGGACTTCGACCTGGCGTTGGCACGAACCGAGCTGGCCGAGCGGCTGCCCGCCGCTCTGGTCCCGCGCCTGGTCCGTGTCGAGGAGCTGCCCACCCGCACCTCCGGCAAGGTAGACCGCGACGCGCTGCCCTGGCCACCGCCGGGCGGCGCTGATACCGAGCGAACGCCCGACCTCACAGGTACGACGGGCTGGTTGGCCGAGTTGTGGCAAGAGCTGCTCGCTGCCGCCGTGGACGGGCCGGAGGCCGACTTCTTCGCGCTGGGCGGCGGCTCGCTGGCGGCAGCGCAGCTCGTCGCCGCGCTGCGCCACCGCTATCCGCAGGTCACCGTCGCCGACCTGTATGACCACCCGCGACTCGGCTCGCTCGCCGGGTTCCTCGACGAGCTGGAACCGCCACCGGAGGTGGCCGAGCGTGTCGTCCGCCCCACTCCGCGGCTGGCGCAAGCGGCGCAGATCGCGCTCTCGGTGCCATTGGCGACGCTGGCGGCGTTGCAGTGGGTGACCTGGCTGGCGCTGGGCAACAACGTCGTCCGGGCTCTGCATCTGGTGCCGTGGACCGTCGCTGTGAACTGGTGGCTGATCGCGGTGGCGTTTGTCGTGTTCGTCACGCCGGTGGGCCGGATGGCCGTCGCGGTGTTGTTCGCGCGCGCGCTGTTGTCGAATCTGCAGCCGGGCACCTACCGCCGCGGCGGGTCGGTGCATCTGCGGGTCTGGTTCGCCGAGCGACTCGCCGAGGCCAGCGGCGCCGAGAACTTAGCCGGCGCGCCGTGGTTGGTGTACTACGCCCGCGCACTCGGCGCGGATATCGGCAAGGGCGTCGATTTGCACTCGATGCCTCCGGTCACCGGGATGCTCACGATTGGACACCGCAGCGCCATCGAGCCGGAGGTGGACCTGTGCGGGCATTGGATCGACGGGGACGCGTTTCACATCGGACGGATCACCGTCGGCAACGACGCGACGATCGGCGCCCGCTCCACGCTGCTGCCCGGCGCAGTCGTGGGCAAGAACGCCGACGTCGCACCCGGCTCGGGTGTGGTCGGGAAAGTCAAAAGCCGCCAGTATTGGAAGGGGTCGCCCGCGGTCAAGTCCGGTCGGGTGAAGCACCCGTGGCCCGACGAACGGCCGGCGCGCAGGACCCTCTGGGTGGCCGTGTACGGCCTGACGTCGATGCTGCTGGCCGGGGTGCCGCTGCTTGCCCTGGCCTGCGGGCTGGCGTTGATCGTCTTCGGTGCGCGCCACACCGATCATCTCCGGCAGGCAATATTGCCCGCGCTGCTGTGGGCACCGGCCGCCACAGCGGCGGCACTGGCGGTATATGCGCTCTTGACACTCGTTGCGGTACGGGCACTTTCGATCGGGCTGCGCGAGGGCTATCACCCGGTGCGCAGCCGCATCGGTTGGCAGCTGTGGGCGACCGAGCGGTTGATGGACGGCGCACGCAACTACCTGTTCCCCCTCTACGCCAGCCTGCTCACACCCGCCTGGCTGCGACTGCTCGGCGCCACGGTCGGCCGCGGCACCGAAATCTCCACGGTGCTGCTGACACCCAAGTTCACCGTGATCGAGGATGGCGCGTTCCTGGCAGACGACACGATGGTCGCGTCGTACGAACTCGGCGGTGGCTGGATCTACGCGGCCCGGGCAACCGTCGGCAGACGCGCGTTCCTGGGCAACTCAGGCATCACGCAGCCGGGTCGCCGGGTGCCCGACGACGGCCTGGTCGCGGTGCTGTCGGCTGCGCCGGCGAAGGCCAAGCCCGGTTCGTCCTGGCTGGGCAGCCCGCCGATGCGGCTGCGCAGGCGTCCCGCCGAGGCTGACGCGGCCCGCACGTACGACCCGCCATGGGGGTTGAAGGCGATGCGGGCGGCCGTAGAGGCATTTCGGTTGCTGCCGGTTGTCGTGACAGTCGCGATCGGGCTGGCGGTCCTGGGCGCACTGCAAGCGCTGGCACGGATCTTCGGTATCTGGTACGCGGCGCTGGGCGGCGGACTGGTGTTGCTGGCTGCAGGCGGGCTCGCCGCCGCCGTCACGGTCGCCGCGAAATGGGTTCTGGTCGGCCGGATTCGGGCGGGCGAGTTCCCCCTATGGTCGTCGTTCGTGTGGCGCAACGAAGTCGCCGACACGTTTGTCGAGACGGTCGCAGCGCCGTGGTTCGCCCGCGCCGCCAGCGGGACACCGGTGATGAACATGTGGCTGCGCGCGCTGGGCGCGCACGTCGGCCGCGGCACGTGGTGTGAAAGCTATTGGCTACCTGAGGCAGATCTCGTCACGCTGGGCAAAGGCAGCACCGTCAACCGTGGCTGCGTGGTCCAGACGCATCTGTTCCACGACCGGATCATGCGGATGGACGCCGTCGTGCTGGAACCGGGCGCGACGCTGGGCCCGCATAGCGTCGCGCTGCCGGCGGCCCGGCTCAGCGCCGGCGTGACCGTCGGCCCCGCGTCGCTGGTGGTGCGCGGCGACGAAGTGCCGCCCTCGACACGCTGGCAAGGCAATCCGATCAGGCCGTGGGACCTCGGCGGCAAGAAGACCGACAAGAAGACGTCCGGGCGCGGCACCGAGGACACTGCGGCGTGAAATCCAATGGCAAGAAAGCGGTTCAGAATAAGGTTTCGGCGTCCGCTGAACCGTCAGTGATCGACCCATACCTGCCCAAAAACGGCAACGCCGGCTACCGAGTGTCGCGTTACGAACTCGATCTCGAGTACAAGGTCACGATCAACAGGCTCTCGGGAACGGCGACGATCACCGCGATCACCCTTACCGAGTTGCAGGAGCTCACGCTCGACCTGTCCGAGGCGATGTCGGTGTCGAAGGTGTCGGTGAACGGCAGGCGGCCCGCGCATTTCGCCTGCCACGACCGCAAGCTACGGATCCGGTTGCAGACGAAATGCGCAACGGGTGTGGCGCTGTCGATCGTGGTGCGCTATGGCGGTTCACCGCGACCAATCCGGTCGTTATGGGGTGACGTCGGTTTCGAGGAACTGACCCACGGCGCACTCGTCGCCGCGCAACCCAACGGCGCCGCGTCGTGGTTCCCCTGCGACGACCATCCCAGCGCCAAGGCCGCCTATCGCATTCAGGTCAGCACCGAAAACGCCTACCGGCTGGTCGCCAACGGCAGGCTGGTGTCGCGGCGGACACGCGCGGGACAGACGGTGTGGACCTACGAACTACCCGAACCTACCTCGACCTACCTGGTCACCCTGCAGATCGGGCTCTATGAGATGACGCGGCTGGCGAAAGCGCCGGTGCTGATGCAGGCGGCACTGCCCCAGCGGTTGCGACGCAACTTCGACCATGATTTCGCCCGCCAGGCCGAGATGATCGAGCTGTTCGTCGAACTGTTCGGTCCCTACCCGCTGGCGAACGGATACACGGTCGTCGTCACCGACGATGTGCTGGAGATTCCGCTCGAGGCTCAAGGGATTTCGATCTTCGGCGCCAATCACTGTGATGGATCCGGCGCCAGCGAACGGCTGATCGCTCATGAGCTGGCACATCAATGGTTCGGAAACTCCGTGACCGCGCGGCGGTGGCGTGACATCTGGCTGCATGAGGGATTCGCGAGCTACGCGGAGTGGTTGTGGTCGGAGAACAGTGGCGGCCCCACTGCCGACGAACTTGCCCGCAACTATCACGACATTCTGCGGGAGTCGCCGCAAGATCTGCTACTTGCCGATCCAGGACCGCGCGACATGTTCGACGACCGCGTGTACAAGCGCGGCGCGTTGACCCTGCACACGCTGCGCGGGCAGCTGGGCGACGAGAAATTCTTTGCGCTGCTGAGGGATTGGACGACCCGATACCGCCACGGCACCGTCAGCACCGATGACTTCACCGGCTTGGCCGCCCGCTATTGCGATACGTCGCTGCAGGGTTTGTGGGATGCCTGGCTGTACTCGACAGAAGTGCCGTAGCGACGCACTCCGGGCGAGTCATTCGAAGCCCGCAAAGAACTCAACGCGCACAGGGTGTTCGGTCAGCTGTTCGCAAACTGTCCGATCAGCAAGGCGTCAGCCGTTGAGCACCGGCTCCGCGGCCGCCACCGCGGCCACCGGCAGTCGACGGCGCCGCAGCGCGCGGGCGATCCCCACCGCCGCCAGCGCACCCAATAGGCCGACGACGCCCCCGATCACCGTCGTCCACTCGCCGTGCGCCAAGATCAGGAATCCAAAGCTCGCACCAACCGCCAGCAACGCGCAGCGCACCGGGGTCCAGTGGGCCGGGCCCGCCAACCGCGTGGAAACCAGCATGCCCAGCACCAATGCGATGGAGTGCCCGACGTCGGTGAAATCGTCGCTCAACACCGCGGCGACGATGCCGACCGGGAAGCCACCAACCGAGCCAGACCGGCCGCCACCGGCGAGGGACGGCTGCGGTCAGCGCGCCCAGCACCGCCACGGCGCCATAGCTCACGCCGACATCGCTGGCGCGTGAGATCGACAGCGGCAACCAGCCGAGTTCGATTGCCGCGGTCAGCCCCACAGCGACCAGCAACGTCGCACCGACATGGCCGGTGACGAACACCAAGGCCAATCGACCACTGCGCCAAATCAGCTCCGCGAGGGCGAGCAGACAAACTAAGCAGGGCAACCAAAACCAGATCGGGCCGGCATCGGTGACGAACGCGCTACCTAACAGAGTCCCCAGATGACCATGGGCCAGGTTGTGCAGGTTGGTGCTGGCCAGTGCGATGACGTGCGCACGCACCCGCGGACCGAGGTCCACGAGCACAGCACTGACAGTCACCAAAGCGAGCGCGTAGCCCAGCGTGATCCGGACGCGCCCCAGCCGCGACAATAGGCGGAATATCATCGCCATCTATTTTGCCTGGGGATTTTCGTCATCGGCGTTACCCGAACCTGACAAATCCCTGACAGTTTCGGCGGTGGCCTTGAGCCGATAGATGGCCAAGTCGGGCGGCAGTCCGGGGGTTTTACCTGCGAAAACCGGTCGGTGCACGCGTTTGGCGGTGACCCCCAAAGCTTCCAAATCCGCTTGCGAGAGCTGGTCCAGCGTCGTGCCCGACACCATTAGTCCACCCCTGGTGGCGCGCTCCATCACCCGGGCGGCGACGTTGACGTCGACCCCGAGCCAATCGGAGGCGAGCCGCTGCGGGCGCCCGGTATGGATACCGACCCGCATCCGCGGTTTGTAGCCGTCGACGTCGACCGATTTCAATGCCCGCTTGGCGACCAGCACCGCAGCCACGGCCACGAGTGGATCGGCGAACACCGCCATGATGCCGTCGCCCATCCGCTTGACGATGTGCCCGCCGGCGTCCAGCAGCGGCGGTTCAATCGCCCGCGCCACTCGCCGCAGCAGCTTGAGGGTCGCGTCGTCTCCGGCTTGCAACGACCACGTCGAGAAACCCACCAGATCGGTGAAAACCAACGTGACCTCTGGGTGTGCCGGGCGCCGGGAGACCGTCTCTGTCAGTGCCTGCCACACCTGCAGCGCGCCGAGACCGACCTCGCGCGACGCCCCGCCGCGCTCGCCCAGCAGCCGGCCCGCGGCCCGCGCGGCCGCGCGCGGCCCGCCCTCGCCGGCCGTTGACAGTGGATCGCCGAATTCGGGATCGCCAGGCAGCGCACGGCGGGCCCGCCGGATCATTTTGATCACGTTCGGGCTCTGGTTCGTGTTGCGCAGCCACTCCGCGGCACTGTGCACCGCAGAACGCTGTCGCGAATCAGGCAAGTCCGGCGTGGTCACCGTTTGCTCGGGCTCGCCGGACGCTGGTTGGGGCCCGAGTTCCACAGCGTCAGGGTAGGTGGTGTCGGGACAGACCGGCAACGACCGACGTCGTGGTGTACGCCACGATCGCTACGCCAAACCACCTGATCACACGCTTACGACGTACCGGTCGAGAGTCGGTAACGGCGTGTCGCGACGCGCGCCGAAATCGTAGACAACGTGTGTTGTCAACATTATCGTGAGACCCATCGCTCATCAGGACCAGGAGGGCGGTGATGACCATGACGCCAATGACGCCGGTGTCGACGACGTCTGCTCAGCCCCAGCACGGTCGAGCAGCGCGATGAGAAACCGGTTCCGCACGCTCCGCTGGGACCCGACTCGCTGACGTGGAAGTATTTCGGTGACCTGCGCACCGGAATGATGGGCGTGTGGATCGGCGCCATCCAGAACATGTATCCGGAATTGGGCGCCGGCGTCGAGGAGCACTCGATCCTGTTGCGTGAACCGCTGCAACGGGTTGCGCGCTCGGTGTATCCGATCATGGGCGTCGTCTATGACGGCAACCGCGCGGCGAAGACCGGCGAGCAGATCAAGCAGTACCACCACACCATCAAGGGAGTCGACGCCACCGGCCGCCGCTACCACGCGCTGAACCCGGAGACGTTCTACTGGGCGCATGCGACGTTTTTCATGCTGGTGATCAAGGTGGCCGAGTACTTCTGCGGCGGGTTGACCGAAGCCGAGAAGCGCCAGCTGTTCGATGAGCATGTGCAGTGGTACCGGATGTACGGGATGAGCATGCGGCCGGTGCCCAAGTCGTGGGAGGACTTCCAGGAGTACTGGCAGCGGACTCTGCCGCGACGAGCTGGAGATCAATCAGGCCACCCTCGACATCTTCCAAATCCGAATTCCCAAGCCGAAGTTCGTGCTGATGCCCACGCCGATATGGGACCAGCTGTTCAAGCCGCTGGTGGCGGGGCAACGCTGGATCGCGGCCGGGCTGTTCGAGCCGGCCGTTCGCGAGAAGGCCGGCATGCGGTGGACGCCGGGCGACGAAGTGGTGCTGCGGCTGTTCGGCAAAATGGTCGAGCTGGCGTTTCTGGCGGTACCCGACGAGATCCGGTTGCATCCGCGTGCGCTGGCCGCCTATCGGCGGGCAGCGGGCCGGGATTCCGTCGACGCCCCGTTGGTGGAGGCGCCGAGCTTCATGGCGCCGCCGCGGGACCGCCGTGGGCTGCCGATGCATTACTTCCCGCCCCGCACCCCGCTCTCCAAAAGCATTTTCGAGCGTGCCGGGTCGCTGGTGCACACCACTTTCTCGCTGGCCGGGCTGCGGCCGGCGCGGGGCCGGGGCAAGGCCGCTTAGCCGGGCGACGATGCAGAGCGCGCAGCGCGATGAGGTGGAGCCCGGCAATCGGATCTAGGGATTGGGCTTCGCCCGCTGGGCTCGTGCGCTCTGGTAGAGACAGATCGCCGCTGCTGCAGCCACATTGAGGCTTTGCGCACCCCCGGACATCGGAATGGCCACCCGATTGTCGGCTTGTTGGGCCAGCTGAGGTGACAGGCCGTGCGCCTCGGCCCCGAACAGCCACGCCGTCGGTCCGGCGAGCTCGACATCGTCGAGGGACAGCTCACCGTCCACCGTGGTGGCCAGCACCCGCAGCCCGGCAGCCTGCAGCTCGCTGATAGCCGCGCCGGCATCGGGCGCGACGACGACCGGTATGGAGAAGACGCTGCCGGCCGACGCGCGAAGGCATTTGCCGTTGTACGGGTCGACGCTGTGCCCGCCGAAGATCACCGCTGCCGCGCCCATCGCGTCGGCGATGCGGATCAATGTGCCGGCGTTGCCCGGCTCACCGATTTCCACCCCCACCGCGACGAGCCGAGGCTGGCCGCCCAGCACGTCGCCAAGACCGAGCCGGGGCAGCTCGCACACCGCCACCAGGCCGGCCGGAGTCACGGTGTCCGACAAGGCTTTTGCGGCACGCTCTGTCACCAGGTTGACCGTGGCGTCTTGGGCCGCCGAGCAGAGCGGCGTACCGCTGCGCAGCCGCCTCGGTTGCGAAGATCTCGCGGATCAGGCCGCGCCCGGATGCGGCCTCGACCAGATGCGCGCCTTCCACCAGAAAGCGCTGCTCCCGGCGGCGGGTGATCTGCCGGTGCAGCTTGACCGCAGCGACCACCCGGGCCGATCGTTCGGTGAGCACCGGGTGCTAAATCGTCAACCGCTGGGCGGGGTCAGGCAGCCTCTCCGGAGGGCGCGTTGACATCGTCGGGCAGTGCGGCCCGAGCGACACCGACGAGCGCCGTGAACGCCGCCGGATCGCTGACGGCGATTTCGGCGAGGTTCTTGCGGTCGACCTCCACGCCGGCGGCCTTCAGGCCCTGGATGAGCCGGTTGTAGGTGATGTCATTGGCGCGGGCCGCCGCGTTGATCCGCGAGATCCACAGCTTGCGGAACTCGCCCTTGCGCGCACGGCGGTCGCGGTAGGCGTAGCCCAGTGAATGCAGTTGCTGCTCTTTGGCTTTGCGGTAGAGGCGGGATCGCTGGCCGCGATAGCCCTTTGAGGCCTTCAGAATGGTGCGCCGCTTCTTTTGGGCGTTGACTGCCCGCTTTACGCGTGCCATCGGGTGTTCCTATCGTCGTCTGGACGTAAGGGTGGTTACGCCGTTGCCTTCTTTGCGGTCGCTGGTCAGCCGTTCAGCAACTTCTTGACTCGCTTGGTGTCGTTGGCAGACACCGTGGTACGCCCCTCCAGCCGTCGCGTTCGGGTGCTCGACTTGTGCTCGAGCAAGTGCCTGCGATTGGCCTTCTCACGCACGATCTTTCCGGTGCCGGTGCGACGGAATCGCTTCGACGCGCCGCTGTGGGTTTTGGTCTTGGGCATGTGTCCTCAGTTCTGCTGTATCAATTCGGCGATGGTTCGGTGTCGCTGTCGGGTGCGGCCTGCGGCGTCGGGCCACTGGCCTGCTGGACCGCACGCGCACGAGTTTTCGCGCCGCGGTGCGGTGCCAACACCATCGTCATGTTGCGTCCGTCCTGCTTGGCCGAGGTTTCGACGAATCCGTAGTCGGCGACGTCGGAACCCAGGCGCTGCAACAGCCGGTAGCCCAGCTCGGGCCGCGACTGCTCACGTCCGCGGAACATGATGGTCACCTTGACTTTCGATCCCGCCTCCAGGAACCGGATCACGTGGCCCTTTTTGGTCTCGTAGTCGTGATCGTCGATCTTGGGTCGCAATTTCTGTTCTTTGACGACGGTCTGCTGCTGGTTCTTGCGAGACTCGCGCGCCTTTTGCGCCGCCTCATACTTGAACTTGCCGTAGTCCATGATCTTGCAGACCGGTGGCCTGGCGTTTGGCGCAACCTCGACAAGGTCGAGATCGGCATCCGCGGCGACGCGGAGGGCATCTTCGATGCGCACGATGCCTACCTGCTCCCCTCCCGGACCGATCAAGCGGACTTCAGGTACGCGGATGCGCTCGTTGACGCGGGTCTCAGTGCTGATGGGGCCTCCCTGGGTCGTATTCCTCATTGCGAACGAAACCGGGCCCATCCGGAGTCAGCGGTGGAAACACCACACCATCAGCAAAAAGGCCCTGCGTCAGCAGGGCCCGGTGCCGACCGGTCACGGCCGAAGCCGCCTGCGTGACGCAGAACCGGCACAGCTGGTGTGCCGGTGACCGGACCGCTGAGCCTGACTGTGATCTCTTCAAGATCTCTCGGCCAACGGTGGGAGTGGGTCTCCACTTGCTGTCTCTGGACTTCGCCGGAGACGGTCGCGCAGGACAGTTTAGCAGTCATGATGCGCCAATCCGCGATCGAGCGCCCCTGAGCAGCCGACACGTGCAATTCCTTGTCTTCAGAGCATAGGCATTCCATAGCTTGAGCGAATATCCTCGCGGTCTGTGACCCTCACTCCGTCTCGCCCGCGGAGCCGCGCGACGTCCCGGCTCCGCTGGGTGCCCGCGGCCGCAGGTTGGACTGTTGGCGTCATCGCTACGCTGTCGCTGATCGCCAGCGTGTCGCCGGTGATCCGGTGGGTCATCAAGGTGCCGCGGGAATTCATCAACGACTACCTGTTCAACTTCCCCGACACCAGCTTCGCGTGGTCGTTCGTGCTGGCCTTGTTGGCCGGCGCGCTCACGACCCGCAAGCGCATCGCCTGGTGGCTCTTGGTTCTCAACCTGGTGCTGGCCGCCGGGTTGAACATCGCCGGTCTGACCGCCGAACACGTCACCCCGCTCAAGAGGCTCGGCGAGACCTTAGGGCTCGGCTTCCATCTGGCCGCGCTTGTGGTGCTGGTCTTGGCTTACCGCGAGTTTTGGGCCAAGGTCCGGTCGGGTGCGCTCTTTAAGGCGGCCGGAGTCCTGATCGCCGGTTGGGCGGTCGGAATCGGGCTGTCCTGGCTGCTGGTCGAAACGTTCCCGCACACGCTCGCGGAGGACGACCACCTGTTCTACGTGGTGAACCGGGTGGTTGGATTCGCCGTCGCCGACCCGGGTTCGTTTGAGGGCAGGCCGCACGTCTTCCTCAACGCGCTGATGGGACTGTTCAGCGCGATGGCACTGATCGTCGCGGCGATCGTGCTCTTTCAATCACAACGCGCCGACAACGCACTCACCGGCGAGGACGAATCCGCCATCCGCGGGCTGCTGGAGTTGTACGGCAACAACGACTCCTTGGGCTACTTCGCCACTCGCCGAGACAAGTCGGTGATTTTCGCGCCGAGCGGCCGCGCCGCGATCACCTACCGCGTCGAGGTCGGAGTCTGTCTGGCCAGCGGAGACCCGATCGGCGATCCACGGGCGTGGCCGCAGGCCATCGACGCCTGGTTGGCGCTGTGCCAGACCTACGGCTGGGCGCCCGGGAATATGGGGGCCAGTTCGGCAGGGGCCAAAGCGTTTCGCGAGGCGGGCCTGAACGCACTGGAATTGGGCGACGAGGCCATTCTGCAAACAGCCGATTTCCGGCTTTCCGGCCGAGAGATGCGCGGGGTGCGCCAGGCCGTGACCCGGGCGCGTCGGGCCGACCTGACGGTGCGCATCCGCCGCCACCACGACATCGAGGCTGACGAGATGAGGCAGGTGCTCGCCCGCGCGGATACCTGGCGGGACACCGAAAGCGAGCGCGGGTTCTCGATGGCGTTGGGCCGGCTCGGCGACCCGGCCGACGGTGACTGCCTACTGGTCGAAGCCGTCAAACCGGACAACACCGTGGTCGCCATGCTTTCGCTGGTGCCGTGGGGCCGCAACGGCGTTTCGCTTGATCTCATGCGGCGGGCGCCGGATTCCCCCAACGGGACCATCGAGCTGATGGTCAGCGAGCTCGCTCTGCACGCGGAACGCATCGGCATCAGCCGTATTTCGCTGAACTTCGCGATGTTCCGGTCCGCATTCGAGCAGGGCGCCCAGCTGGGCGCCGGCCCGGTGGCCCGATTGTGGCGCGGATTTTTGGTCTTCTTCTCGCGGTGGTGGCAGCTAGAAACGCTGTACCGCTCGAACATGAAATACCAACCCGACTGGGTACCCCGCTACGCCTGCTACGAGGACGCCCGGTTGATTCCCCGCGTAGGCGTCGCCTCGGTGATCGCCGAGGGCTTCCTGGTGCTGCCGTTCACCCGACGCAACGAACAGCACACCGGCCATCACTCGTCCGTGCCGCCGACACTGTTGGCAAGCGGACTCCTGCACCCAGACGGCTCGGCACCAGACGTCTCCGCGTTGCAGCAGACCGACCTCGGGGCCGGCGACGATGGCGACCGCCGGCTGCCAGAACAGATGCGCGTCCGGCTGTCCAAGCTGAAGAAGCTACAGGCCAGTGGCATTGACGCCTATCCGGTGGGTCAGGCGCCCAGCCACACGATCGCCCGGGCATTAGGCAGCGACGACCAAACGACGGTCTCGGTGTCCGGACGCGTGCTGCAGATCCGGGACTTCGGGGGTGTGCTCTTCGCCCAGCTGCGCGACTGGTCAGCGGAAGTGCAGCTGCTGCTTGAGAATTCAGTTCTGCAACACGGACGCACCACGGACTTCACCAAGGCCATCGATCTCGGCGACTTGGTCGAAGTGACCGGGGAGATGGGATACAGCAAGACCGGGACCCGGTCACTGATCGTGCGCAGCTGGCGACTGATCGGCAAATGCCTGCGGCCGTTGCCTAACAAGTGGAAGGGATTGACCGATCCGGAAGCGCGAGTGCGCAGCCGCTATGTCGACCTGGCCGTCAACGCCGAATCGCGCGAGCTGATCGCCGCTCGCAGCCGCGTCCTGCGTGCCATCCGAGAAACCTTGAACGCCAAGGGCTTTCTGGAGGTCGAAACCCCGATCCTGCAACAAATTCACGGCGGCGCCACCGCCCGCCCGTTCAGCACCCACATCAACAGCTACGACCTCGACCTGTACCTGCGGATTGCGCCCGAGCTATATCTGAAGCGGCTGTGCGTCGGCGGAGTGGAGCGGGTATTCGAGCTCGGCCGGGCTTTCCGCAACGAGGGAGTCGACTTCAGCCACAACCCGGAGTTCACCCTGCTGGAGGCATATCAGGCGCACGCCGACTACACCGACTGGATCGACGGCTGCCGCGAGCTCATCCAGAACGCCGCCGAGGCCGCGAACGGCGAGCAGATCGTGATGCGTCCCCGCCCGGGCAGCAGCGCGGACAGCTTCGAAGCGGTCGACATCTCCGGTGTGTGGCCCGTCAAGACGGTGCACGACGCGGTATCCGACGCGCTCGGTGAGCACATCGACGCCGACACCAGCTTGGCCAAGCTGCACAAACTGTGCGACGCCGTGCACATTCCCTACCTGGCGCAGTGGGACGCCGGCGCGGTGGTGCTAGAGCTCTACGAGCATCTGGTCGAGGATCGAACCGAGCAACCGACCTTCTACACCGACTTCCCCCTGTCGGTGTCGCCGCTGACCCGACCGCATCGCAGCAAGCCCGGCATCGCCGAGCGCTGGGACTTGGTGGCATGGGGCGTCGAGCTGGGCACCGCCTACAGCGAGCTGACCGACCCGGTGGAGCAGCGCCGCCGCCTACTGGAGCAGTCGCTGCTTTCTGCCGGCGGTGATCCCGAAGCCATGGAGCTCGACGAAGACTTTCTGCAGGCGATGGAATACGCGATGCCGCCCACCGGAGGTCTGGGGATGGGCGTCGACCGGGTGGTCATGCTCATCACCGGCCGCAGCATCCGCGAGACGCTGCCTTTCCCCCTGGCGAAGCCGCGATAGCCGACGCCGCATACCGCTTGGGCAACCGATCGGTGAAACCCGTGCTAATGGCGGGCAACAAATACCACAATGGACAACGTGACGGGTTCAACGACGAGCCTCGCGTTCTCGGTGCTGGCAGAGCATCACACCTCGTTGATGCACGGCTGGATCCCGGGAACGGTCCAGGCCGTCACCGTGACAACGCTGCTGCTGGCGGTCGGGTGGCGATCGCGCCGCTGGCGGTTGCTGTGGCTACCGACGGCGGCAGCCGTCGGAGCCTGGGTGGCTGCCTGGGCGCACTGGTACATCACCACCGACGGTCTTGCCGACGACCCCGCGCCGCGGCTGCTGTGGTGGTGGATCGCCTCCAGCGGCGCAGCCACAGCGATCTTGGTCCTGGGCTGGCGCAGCACACCCTGGTGGCGGCGCGGCGCATCGCTGCTGGCCGTGCCGCTGTGTCTGCTCAGCACGGGACTGGTGCTCAACCTGTGGGTCGGCTACTTCCCGACCGTGCAGACGGCGTGGAATCAACTCACCGCCGGTCCGCTGCCCGACCAGACTGACCTGGCCACCGTCAACGCGATGGCGGCCAACGGCACCCAGCCCCGGCACGGCAGCCTGGTGCCGGTGACGATCCCCTACGACGCGTCGCACTTCAAGCATCGCGGCGAGCTCGTTTACCTGCCGCCGGCATGGTTTGCCAGTACCCCGCCGCCGCAGCTGCCGACGGTGATGATGATCGGCGGTGAGTTCAACACCCCCGCCGATTGGGCTCGGGCGGGCAATGCGGTGAAGACGATTGACGACCTGGCGGCCACGCACGACGGAAACGCGCCGGTGTTCGTCTTCGTGGACTCCGGCGGAGCGTTCAACAACGACACCGAGTGCGTCAACGGATCCCGCGGGAAAGCGGCCGACCATCTGACCAAAGACTTGGTGCCGTACATGGTCTCGAGTTTTGGGGTCAGCCCCGATCCGTCGCGTTGGGGCATCGTCGGCTGGTCCATGGGAGGCACCTGCGCGGTGGATCTCACGGTTATGCACCCGGAGCTGTTCAGCTCATTTGTCGACATCGCCGGCAACATGGGCCCGGACACCGGAACCAAGGCGCAAACCATCGCTCGGCTGTTCGGCGGCAGCACCGACGCCTGGGCCGCGTTCGATCCGGCCACGGTAATCTCCAGACACGGTCGATACGACGACGTCTCGGGCTGGTTCGCGATTTCGTCGGACAACGCACCGAAGCGGTATCGCAGTCTCTCGGTGGCCGAGGCCGGCGCGATCGGCTTGGGCGGTCAGGACAATATCCGCTATCCGGACGACCAGACCGCCGCCGCCGAGCGGCTGTGCCGACTGGGCCGCGGCAACGGCATCGACTGCGCGATCGTCGCCCAGCCGGGCAAGCACGACTGGCCTTTCGCGAGCAGGGTTTTCGCTAAGGCCCTGCCCTGGCTGGCCGGCGAGTTGGACACCCCCGGGGTGCCGTTGATCGCGCTGCCGTCTTCGTCGCCTCCGCCGATGTCGGCTCCGGGTCCGCGCACCGAGCCGATCGGCCAGTAGGCCCTAGCACGGGTAACGTGAAGCCATGCCCGACGAGCCGACTCCGACGAGTCCCGCCCCCGAGTCCGACGTCGACCCGGGCTATACCAGCGCAGGCGTTCCGACGTTCGAATCGGTGCGCGACAAGATCGAGACGCGATACGAGACATCAATCGGCGCAGCCGAATTGGATGCCGAGAGCCCCGAGGGTCGTGACGTCGAGGAGCAGTACCGGGAGCGGCAACGCGCGGCGGCCGAGCGGCTGGCCCAAATCCGCAAGTCGATGCGCGAGGACGGCTAAAGACAGCTAGGCGCTGACCTTTCGTCGCCGGTTCGAGCGACGTGGCGCCCTGGCCGATGCCCCGGTGCCGCTGAGGGTTTCGGCGAGGAACTTGCCGGTGTAGCTTTCCGGCACCGCCGCGATGTCCTCCGGCGTGCCCTCGGCGACGATGGTTCCTCCTTCGGCACCGCCCTCCGGGCCCATGTCGATGATCCAGTCCGACGTCTTGATCACGTCCAGGTTGTGTTCGATGACGATCACCGTATTGCCTTTGTCGACAAGGCCGTTGATGACGTCCAGCAGCTTACGGATGTCGTCGAAATGCAAACCGGTGGTGGGCTCGTCGAGGATGTACACGGTGCGTCCGGTGGAACGCTTCTGCAACTCGGACGCCAGCTTCACCCGCTGCGCCTCACCGCCGGACAGCGTGGGCGCCGGCTGACCGAGCCGCACATAGCCGAGACCGACATCGACGAGCGTCTGCAGATAGCGGTGGATGCCGGTGATCGGCTGGAAGAACTCCGCGGCCTCCTCGATCGACATGTCCAAGACCTCGGAGATGGTCTTGCCCTTGTAGTGCACCTCAAGGGTTTCCCGGTTGTAACGGGCGCCGTGGCACACCTCGCATGGCACGTAGACGTCGGGCAGGAAGTTCATCTCGATCTTGATGGTGCCGTCGCCCGTGCATGCCTCGCAGCGGCCGCCTTTGACGTTGAACGAGAACCGGCCCGGTTGATAGCCGCGGACCTTGGCCTCGGTGGTCGCGGCGAAAAGTGTGCGGATCTTGTCGAAGACACCGGTGTAGGTGGCCGGGTTGGATCGCGGCGTGCGGCCGATCGGTGACTGGTCGACGCGGACCAGCTTGTCCACATGGTCGAGCCCGGTGACGCGGATATGCCGGCCGGGTACCTGTCGGGCGCCGTTGAGCCGGTTCGCCAGCACCGAGGCCAGGATGTCGTTGACCAAGGTCGACTTGCCGGAGCCGGACACCCCGGTCACCGAGGTCAGCACGCCGAGCGGGAACGACACGTCGATCTGGCGCAGGTTGTGCTCGTGGGCGCCGACGACCGTGAGCCGACGTCGCTTGTCGACGGGACGCCGGATCGCCGGGGTGGCAATGCTTTCCTTGCCCGACAGGTAGGCGCCGGTGATCGATTCGCTGTTGGCCAGCAGCTCATTGTACGTTCCGCTGTGCACGATGCGGCCGCCGTGCTCGCCGGCGCCCGGGCCGATGTCGACGACCCAGTCGGCGTGCTCGATGGTGTCCTCGTCGTGCTCGACGACGATCAGCGTATTTCCCAAATCCCTTAAGCGGGTGAGGGTTTCGATGAGACGACGGTTATCGCGCTGATGCAGCCCGATCGACGGCTCGTCGAGCACATACAGCACACCGACCAGTCCCGAGCCGATCTGAGTGGCAAGTCGGATGCGCTGCGCCTCACCGCCGGACAAGGTGGCCGCCGCACGCGACAGCGACAGGTACTCCAGCCCAACATCGAGCAAAAAGCCCAGCCGCGACTGGATTTCCTTGAGCACCTGACCGGCGATGGCCTGTTCGCGTGAGCCCAGGGTGAGCGCGTTCAGGAAGTCCGCACAGTCCGAGATGGACAGTTCGCAGACCTCGGCGATCGACTTCGTGCCGCGCTCCCCCGCGGCCAGTGTGACGGCCAGGATCTCCGGCTTGAGCCGCGTGCCGTTGCACACCGGGCACGGCACGTCCCGCATGAAGCCCTCGTAGCGCTCCTTCATCAGCTCGGATTCGGTCTGGTCCATCTTGCGCTGCAGGAACGCCAGCACGCCTTCGAAGTCGGCGTAGTAGGACCGGGTGCGGCCGTAGCGGTTGCGGTAGCGGACGTGCACCTGCTCGTCGCAGCCCTCCAGAATCGCCTTGCGCGCCTTGGGCGGCAGTTTGCGCCACGGCGTGTCGACGTCGAAGCCCATCGCCTCGCCGAGGCTGGCCATCATCCGGGTGAAGTAGTCGGCGGTGTGGCCCATCGACCAGGGCGCCACCGCCCCGTCGGCCAAAGTGCGATCCGGGTCGGGCACCACCAGGTCGGGGTCGACCTCCTTGCGGATCCCCAGACCGGCGCACTCCGGGCAGGCGCCGTAGGGCGAGTTGAACGAGAACGACCGCGGCTCCAGGTCGTCGACGGCCAGGGCGTGCCCGTTGGGGCAGGCGAGTTTCTCGGAGAACCGCTGCTCGCGGTTGTGGGCGTCGTGTTCATGGTCGACGAATTCCAGCACCACGATGCCGTCGGCCAGATTCAGCGCGGTTTCCACCGAATCGGTGAGCCGCTGCTTGGCGGACAGCTTGACCGTGAGGCGGTCCACCACCACCTCGATGTCGTGCTTTTCCTGTTTCTTCAGCTTGGGCGGATCGGTCAGCGAATGCACCACGCCGTCGACCCGGACGCGGCTGTACCCCTGCGCGTTGAGCTTCTCGAACAGGTCGGCGAATTCGCCCTTACGGGTGCGCACCACCGGGGCGAGCACCTGGAATCGGGTGCCTTCGGGCATCGCCAGCACCTGATCGACGATCTGCTGCGGCGTCTGGCGGGCGATCCGCTCACCACAGACCGGGCAGTGCGGAGTGCCCGCGCGGGCATACAGCAGCCGCAGGTAGTCGTACACCTCGGTGATCGTCCCGACCGTCGATCGCGGGTTGCGGTTGGTCGACTTCTGGTCGATGGACACCGCCGGGGACAGCCCCTCGATGAAATCGACGTCGGGCTTGTCCATCTGCCCCAAGAACTGTCGGGCGTAGGCCGACAGCGATTCGACGTAACGCCGCTGGCCCTCGGCGAAGATGGTGTCGAACGCCAGCGACGACTTGCCGGAACCGGACAGCCCGGTGAAGACGATCAGCGCGTCGCGCGGTAAGTCGAGGTCGACGCTGCGCAGGTTGTGCTCACGCGCACCCTTGACGATCAGGCGGTCAGCCACGCTGCCCCTCTCATGTAAGTCCTTACGCGCCTGCAGCCGATACTGCGCATGGCGCTTCCATGCTATGTGCCCATACCGACAAGCAACCGGTGAGCAGTACGGTGGCGCTTATGACTGTCGTCGACGACAACTACACCGGGCACGTCGAAGCCGGTACGGCCGCAAAACGCATTCTGCCGGGCGTCTCGATCTTGAAAGCGTCGGTAGGCCCCATGGATAACAACGCCTACCTGGTGACATGTTCCGCGACCGGGGAAACGCTGCTGATCGACGCCGCCAACGACGCCGACGTTCTCATCGACCTGGTGCGCAACCACGCCCCGAAGGTGTCCCTGATCGTCACCAGCCACCAGCATTTCGACCACTGGCAGGCGCTGGAAGCCGTGGCGCAGGCCACCGGCGCGCCGACCGCCGCACACCAGATCGACGCCGAGCCGCTGCCGGTCAAGCCGGACCGCCTGCTGGCCGGCGGCGACACCGTGCAAATCGGCGAATTGACCTTTGATGTCATCCATTTGCGCGGCCATACGCCCGGATCGGTCGCGCTGGCGCTGAACGGTCCCGCCACCGGCGGTGTCACCCAGCTGTTCACCGGCGACTGCCTGTTCCCCGGCGGCGTCGGCAAGACCTGGCAGCCCGGCGACTTCACTCAGCTGCTCGACGACGTCACCACCCGGGTGTTCGACGTCTACGGCGACTCCACCGTCATCTACCCCGGCCACGGCGACGACACCACGTTGGGCGCCGAGCGCCCCAGCCTTGCGGAGTGGCGCGAACGAGGCTGGTGAGCTCGTCGCTCAGCGCCTCAGCCAAGAACTTGATGCGATTCGACGACGCCATGTTCGTCGCGTGCTTCAGCGAACTCCCGGAGCTATCAGCCAGTGGACCCGCTACGGCGGCGCCGACGGGCGCGGCTTCGCGCTCGGTTTCGACACCGAACGCATCCGTTCCCTCAAGGTGCCTCAGTACAACCACGCCCGGAACGGCAAGCTGGTGCCGGTCATGGCGACCATCGCCGGGGGCGGCCCAACATCGGGCCAGCAGATCGAACTCACGTGGGGAGCGTTTCTCCAGAAGGTCGACTACGGCGATGACGCGCGCAACCTCGTCGTCGACGGGCTCATCGACACCGTGCAGCGGATTGGCAAGGACAGCGGCACTTTCGACAACAACGTGGCCAATTGCGTTTCGCAGACCCACGCCCTGGTGCACCGCCTGCCTCTGGTGAAGCACTCGGGATATCAAGACGAGCAGGAGCACCGCATCACGATCACCGAACACTTCGGTGGCCGCAGCCTCAACCAGTTGAGTGCCCTGCATAGCCTCGGAGAGCCGTACTCGTTCTACGCACAGGGCGCGCTGACAACCGTCGACGTGCAATTCCGCCCCGACGACTTGAAGGTCTTCACGCCGTATGTGCGACTGCCATTCGAGCGCGAGGCGCTGGTCAAAGTCATCATCGGACCTGTGGTTAAACACCACCTCGCCGAAACCACGGTGCGGAGGTTGCTGGACCGATACGGGTTCCGCGACACGGAGATTGAGCTCTCACAAGCTCCGCTCCAAGCCTAACCGGGGTGGCCTCCCAGGGCGATTGCGCAGATGATGACCTGGTCGGCCAGGGCTGCTTGCTCGCTCGGCGTGGTGGAGCTGTAGATACGGGCAGCGAGGCCGAGTAGGTCGGACGCGGGCTCGTTGTGGGTGCCGCTGTCGGCTGGCCGTGGTGGCACGGCCGGCAGAATGAACACACCGCCGAGCACCTCCCGCACGAGGTTGCCGGCATCGTCGATGTTGTCGCTGTACTGCAGCAGCGCATTGCGCAGCTTGCCCTGCGCAACAAGGGTTCTCACGAACTCACCCAGCGGCGTCGCCGACCACACGCCGCGGATGCGCAGGTTTCCCTTGCGGTCGACCATCGGTTCGCCTTCGCCGACGAGCTGCAGCCCGCCGTCCCGCTGAACCGACACCGGCACCCGCTCAGCGAACGGTTGCTGCCACTGGCTCGGCGCCAGCGTCACCGCGGCGTTCTCCCGGTGCTGGCCGCTGATGATGATGTCGAACGCGCCGGTGCCGGGCACAATCTGGCACCGGCCCCGGCGCGTCGACGGTACGAGCGGCGTAATCACCCGTCGTCGCGGATGGTTCCGTGCTCGTCGGCCGGCCCGCTGGCGTCTTTAGCCTTGGCCAGCCGCTCGGCGCGCGTACGCTCCTCGGCGTCGAGGGCGGCCTGCACTTTTTTCGCCACGCCGTCGACGGGCTCGACCCACTCGGAGCGCAGCCAGTCCTGGCCGACCGGGTTGGGCACCTCGGCAATGGCGCGAGCGCGGCTGGTAAGCCGCGGGAGCAACCTCCGACAAACCCCGTGGCGCGAGCGCGATTGCTAAGCCGCGGGAGCGGAATGCTCGACGCGATCACCCAAATGGCTTGGGACGATCACCCAACTGTGCCTAAAGCAGGATTCGCAACTGGATCACGCAACGCGTCGCATTGTTCGGTGCCGCAACAGTATTGACCGTTTATTAAATGCGTGTCTAACATTATGGGATGCCTGAAAAAATCCTGAGCTAGAGATAGGAGTCTCCGATGAGGACCATAGTGGTGCACCGTGGAGGGCTCGTCAGCCTTGGCGTCGCTACCGGAACCCTGGCCGCCGCGGCGCTGATGACGACTGCTCCCACCGCGAGCGCCGACGACAACCCAAATGTTGGAGGCACCGGCGACATCGCTGTCCCCGCCCTTGTCCCTAGCGATGAATACGCAAACGAATTCACAATCGGCGTGGGTAATGCCGAGGACACTTTCACCACCACATGGGACTTTACCGGCCTGCCGACAACTACAGAGAGCACCACGACCCTTCCGACCGGATACGAAGCATTCGGTTTCACGGACTCCAGCGCTACTGATCTGACCATTGGCGCTGACACTTTTCAATCTACTTTTCAGACTGCACTTTTCGATCTTTCTTCATCGGCGGGAAACCAGTTTGAGTTGACACTGCCCGTTTTTGAAATCGCAAGCTTCCCCACGATCTGAGGTGAACACCTAATCGGGAATCGATCAGCACGCCCCGAGCTGAGATTGCGTCCAGCCAGCTGAAGGGTCGACGGCGTTAGCGCGTGTTCGGCGACACCGCGGCTGGGTCAAAGTGATGCGAAATCTGTTCAGCGGCGCCTAAACTCAGCGCGATGAGGGTCGCGCCGGGCCCCGTGGAGTGCGCGGAGAGCTGGTCGGCCATGCTCTGTCCCTCCTCGACGCCTTCGTGCGCGGCGAGCTGACACCCTGAGTGCTACGACCAAACCGGTGCAACGAACGGAGGAAACGGATGGCCGAGTCACCGCGCGGCCGAACAGCGATCTACCCAATCCACGATTACCTGGCCGCGGACCCCCGGTACCCTTTCGACCTTCAGAGCGGGTGGCTGCCTCAAGCCGGCAGCCCCGCGATGCAAGCATTCTTCGACCACGTTGGCGCACCGGATAGCAAGCGCTGGGCCGACAGCGTTCGGGAGCTCAGTGACTACATCGACGAGAACGAAATTATTGAATACCTCGTTACGAGCGCGTGCCGGGAAAACCGGAACACGATTGACGCCCACCAAGGCAAAGAGGTCGGTGTGCCTCGAATCAAGGACAAGGACGCGCTCCTCAACGGATTCAACAAGCTCTTGAGTCACCCGCCTGGGTTTGTCAAGAACGAGCTCGTTGGCGTCCCCTTCTCGGCATGGGTAGCAGGAATCGATCCCACCCTCAGCGGCGCGACCTTGTTCCGACTCCCGATGTTCAACGAAAAGATGTCCGCCATCCTCAACGACTGGCACAAGTTCCTAGACACCCCCGAGTCGAACACCGGATTCCGTGTCGATGGAGAACAATGGCTCTCCGCGGCGGCTAAAAAACAATACGACTTCGACATCTGGAAGAAGGACTCCCCCGACCTCCCATACTGGAAATCCTGGAACTCCTTCTTCACAAGACAATTCGAGCACCCAAAGAATGAACGACCCGTCGCGCACCCAAAAACCAACCGGATCGTCAACTCGCCGAATGACGGGTCCCTCTTCCGGTGGCTACCACACGCCTCCAAACGAGACGTCTTTTGGTTCAAGGATATGAGGTACTCGATAGCCGACATCCTCAGCTCGCCGATCCCGAAGCAGCAAGCCGTCATCGATAAATACAAACTTGTCGACCTCTTCGACGGCGGCTACGTCTTCCAGACGTATCTGAACCCCTACAACTTCCACAGATGGTGGTGCCCCACCAACGGGGAAGTACTGTTCGACCCGTTAGCGATCCCCGGAGCATTCTTCAACAAACTCGTAATCCCCGATTTCGCGGGAGCCACCACTGCCTCTCTCCCGTACCTCACGGCGGTGAACGCACGTGGACTGATCGTGTTCAAGACCGAAGACTACGGACACGTCTGCTGCATACCACTCGGCATGAGCGAGATCTCCACCATCACCTTCGATCCGAAAATGAAAAAGGGCGCGACCGTCACCAAGGGCCAAGAGATGGGCATGTTCAACTACGGCGGGTCGTCCTTCGCAGTCATCTACCAGAACCTGCCAGGCAAGCGCCTCTTCTTCATCAACGCAGATGGCATACCGTACGACCAAACACCCGTGCTGCCCCAGGGCAGTGCAAGCACCGGCGGAGAAGTAACCCTGATCGGGTCGCAGATCGGTGTGTGGGTGGATATCTAACCCATACCGAGCCAAAGTGTCGCGAAATCCGTTCAGCTAGGCCTAAACTCAGCGCGATGAGGGTCGGGATCGACTTCGGCACAACTCATACCGTCGCGGCGGTCGTCGACCGGGGGAACTATCCGGTCGTGTCGTTCGACGGCGTCGACACCTGGCCGTCGCTCATTGCCGCCAACGACGCCGGTGAACTTCGCTTCGGTTTGGACGCCTCCGCCGCCCGTCACGAACCGGGCTGGGCGGTGCTGCGGTCGTTCAAGCGTCTGCTCAACGACGCCGGACCTCAGACAACCGTGGAGCTGGCAGGCCGTCGCTATCCGTTGGCCGACCTGTTCACCGGCTTTCTCGCCCAGCTCAAGGGCGACCTGCGGACGCGGTCCAACGCCGAACTGGCGCCGGGTGAGCGTGTCGAGGCCGCGATCAGCGTGCCGGCCAACGCCTCCAGCGCTCAGCGCTTCTTGACGCTGGACGCGTTCACCCAGGCCGGCTTCGAGGTGATCGCGCTGCTCAACGAGCCGTCCGCGGCGGGCTTCGAGTATGCCCACCGATACCGCTCGACGATCACCGCCAAGCGTGAGCACGTGCTCATCTACGACCTCGGCGGCGGCACATTCGACGCGTCGCTGCTAAAGATGACGGGACGCTTGAACGAGGTCGTCATCAGCGAGGGTATCCAGCGACTCGGCGGCGACGACTTCGACGAGACGATCCTCAAGCTCGTGCGCAAGAGCGCGAAGCTCCGCAAGCTGGACGCCGCCGCCCGTGATCTGCTGCTCGAGGAGTGCGCGGTCCGCAAGGAAGCCGTTGGCCCCAACACGCGCCGATTCCTGGTCGACCTGTCGGCGGTCGGCAAGCCGCCGTTTTCCTGCCCGATCGATGACGTCTACGCGGCCTGTGGGCCGCTTGTCGACAAGACCGTCGCAGTTCTGTCCCGTGTACTGCACGATCCGGACGGCAATGACGTTAATGACATCGACTGGTCCGAGGTGGCCGGCATCTATGTGGTGGGCGGGGCCGGAAGCTTCCCACTGGTCGCCCGGATGCTGCGCACCGCGTTCGACGAGAAGCGCGTCAAGCGTTCCCTGCACCCGTTCGCCGCCACGGCGATCGGCCTGGCGGTCTTCCTCGACAAAGAAGCGGGATTTGCGCTGTCCGAACGTCTTTCACGACACTTCGGGGTCTTTCGCGAAGCGCTCGCCGGTGAGGACGTCTGCTTCGACCCGATCGTGCCCAAAGGCGCACAGCTGCCCACCGCGGGCCAGCCGCCGTTCATCGTCACCCGGACCTACCGCGCGGCGCACAACATCGGACACTTCCGCTTCGTGGAGTGCAGTCGGCTGCGTGACGGTTGCCCCGATGGCGACGTGACACCGTATGACCCGGTGTTCTTTCCGTTCGATCCGAATCTCGACGACGACGACGACCTGCAGCGCCGGCCGGTGCGGCGCAGCGATGACGGCCCGGACGTCGAGGAACGCTACGTCATCACGCCCAGTGGAACGGTGGAGGTGACGCTCACGACGCGGCCGGCCCGGCTGAGCCGAACGTTCCGCCTGGCGCGGCACGACCTCGCCACCGCGTGACGCCTGCACCCGGTTACGGCGCGGCGTCGAGATCCGGCGTCCAGGCCACCCCGTTGATGTGGCTGCCGCCATCGACGAACAGCGTGTTGCCGGTGAGGTAGCGACAGCCCTCGCCGGCCAGAAACAACGCAACCGGGGCGATATCGAGGTAAGGATCTCCGATCCGGCCCATCGGATTCATCGCGTCGGCAAACGTTGCGATCTCCGGGTTGTCGCCGAGTGCGCGCAAGAACGCCGCGCTTTTGGCCGCCGGGCAGATGGCGTTGACCGTCACGCCGAACGGCGCCCACTCCCGGGCGGCAGTGCGCGTCAAGGCGCGCAACGCCTCCTTGGCGGCGTTGTACTCCAGGGTGCCCATGTGCGCGTTGACCCCGTTGAGGCTGCAGACGTTGATCACCCTTCCCCAGCCGTGCGCCCGCATATGCGGCAAGGCGGCCCGCATGGCCCAGAACGGCCCGTAATAGGCGACCGCGATGCCGTCGCTGAGCTGCTGATCGGTCTTGTTCTCCACTCGGCCGATCGAGCCGCCGCCCCAGGCGTTGTTGACGACGACGTCGATCGAGCCGTACGTCGAAACCGCCTGCGCGACTGCGCTTTCGACTTGGTCGCGCTTCGCGACGTCGACGTGGACAAACAATCCGCCGATGGATTCGGCGACGTCACGTCCGGTGCGCTCGTCGCGTTCGGCCACCACGACCCTGGCGCCCTCCTCGGCGAACCGGCGCGCGATGGCTTCACCGATGCCCGCGCCGGCGCCGGTGATCAGCGCGACCTTGCCGTCCAGCTGACCGCTCAATGTGCGCCCCTCCTCCTCATCGCTTCGCTCTGCATCGTCGGAGCCCGTCATACCAGCGGCCGTCCCAGTGCGCCGGCGACCAGCAGGTCGCGCGCCGCGGCCGAGCCGTCCAGGGCGCGGGTCGTGCGTTTGACGATCTGCCATCCGGCGGCCGTCCGCCGCAGCGTGACGTGGTTGGCGCCGGCCCGCCACACCCGATACCCGCTGCCTGGATCATCGGGGTCGTTGTGCCGAACCACAATCGACTCGCACACTGCCACGGCCTCGTCGCCGTCGACGTCGACCCGCACCGGGCCCAGGAAGTGGGCGGAACCGCGGCTGATCAACCCTTGATGAGCGGGCGATCGCACCATCTCAGCGACGTCGGCCCGGCTACGCATGTGCCAGCCGTCGACGTCGTACTCGCCGTCTTCGGTCCACAACCCGGCGACCGCATCGGCGTCACCGGCGTCCACCAGCGGTCCATAGGACGCCATCAGGCGAGCAATGGCCAGCTCGTCTTCAGCCCGGCGCAGCCGTTGTTCCAGCAGCGCGAGTCGCTCCTCTACCGTCATCCCGCTTCCTCTCCGCGTGCAGCAGCCTCTGCATGGTGCGATGGGCGGCGAGCACGGCTCCGGCGCGATCGGCATCATTGCGCATGGCCACGATCTCCTCATTGCCGCTGACGACGTGCACGGGGCCGCGGCCCAACCATTCCAGCCCCTCGCGCGCCACATCGGCGGGCTCGGCGACCACGATCCCGGGCGCGTCGAAGTTCAGGCCGGCCCGTTCCATCGCCGGTGTCCTGGTGACGCCGAGAACCAGCTCCAGCACGTCGACGCCGTGGTCGCGCAATTCCAACCACAGCCCCTCGGCGAAGATCCTGGTGAACGCCTTGACGCCGCCATAGACGGTTTGTCGAGCCGATCCGAGGTAGCCCGCGAGCGACCCGAGCAACACGATGCCGCCCCGCCCCCTGGAGCGCATCGCCTGTCCGTAGTGGTGCACCAGCGCCAGCGGTGTCGAGATGTTGAGGCCGATGACCTGCTGAAACCCGGCCAGATCGGCGTCAAGAAACTCGTGGCTGTGCGTATTCGCGCCCGCCACCAGGATCAACAGGCCCACGTCCAGCCCGGAGGTTGCGGCCGCGATGCGAGCGCACGCGGTGGGGGCGCTCAGATCGGCCTGCACGGTACGAACCTCGCCACCGCGCCGGCGGCAGCGTTCGGCGGCTTGTTCCAACGGGTCGGATTTGCGGGCAACCAGCACCAGGTTCAAACCCGCCTCGGCGAGCAGCAGCGCAAATTCGGCGCCGACACCCTCCGAACCGCCCGCGACCAGCGCCCACGGCCCGTACTTGGCGGTATCGATCACCGGGTTGACGAGCGGTTATGGGGTGGTGTGCACGATCAACACGTCGACCTTGGCCCGCCGCGAGACGTTGGCGGGCACCGATCCGAGAAGCCGGCCCGCGATCGTGCTCAGGCCGACGTTGCCGACAACGAGCAGGTCGGCTCCAACCTCCTCGGCCAGTCCAACCAGCGCGTCGACCGGGGCGCCAACAACCGACCGTTCTTCGACGTTCTTGGCGCCCGCGGCGGTGGCCCGCTCTTTGGCCTCACGCAGGATCGCGTAAATCGGGGCGCTGCCCGACACCTTGTAGCTTTCGTCCTTGAGGGAGTCGGCGGCCCGCTGATCGTCGTCCTGAGGCAAATACGCCGTCGCGACGATCAGCTTCGCGTCCGGCCCGGTGATGGAGCCTGCCTTTTCTACCGCGCGCAGCGACGAGTCCGACCCGTCGGTTCCTACCACCACGGTCCGATAGGCGCTCATTTGCCCTCCAAGTTGTCGGTTGCTACGCCAACCCAAGACACTAATCGCTTCGCCCGATCCAGATGGTCCGATTTGAGACACGCCGACGCAGTGGCGATGTCGCCGTAAGAGCGGCTCCGGGCGGCTCCCGGGCCGAAATCCCACCGGAATCGACGCCGACAAGTATCTGGTACTGCTTAGATCGCTTGGCGACCGGGTTATTTCGCTGAATTGAGTCGGTGTGGGTGAGCACGCCGACATCGGTTACGCGCAGCAGAACGGATTGTGACCAGGCCGGACGGGTAATCAGGTTCACCTCAGAGCCTTTACAGTGACACACATCATGATCACGCACGACGATCGACAAGCCCAAGACGGCTGTCGCCGCGAGCTACTCGCGTCCACAACCTCGCGGCAGGCTACTCGACCCGCTTGCGGTCGCGTTGCTGGCCGCCGTCGTCAGCAACGTGGCGGCGAGCCGGCCGTCACTGTGGTTCGACGAAAGTGCGACCATTTCCGCCTCAGCGAGCCGCTCTTTGCCCGACCTGTGGCGGCTGCTGGGCCACATCGACGCCGTGCACGGTTTGTTCTACCTGCTGATGCACGGCTGGTTCGCTGTCTTCCCGCCGACCGAGTTCTGGTCGCGGGTCCCCAGTTGTCTGGCGATTGGAGCCGCGGCGGCCGGCGTGGTCGTCTTCGCCAAGTTGTTCTCGTCACGGACCGTCGCGGTGTGTGCGGGCGTCGTGTTCGCGATCTTGCCGCGGGTGACGTGGGCCGGTGTCGAAGGCCGCTCCTATGCCTTGACTGCGGCCACCGCGGTCTGGTTGACCGTGCTGCTGGTCACCTCGATACGGCGAAACAGGTGGCGGCTGTGGCTGCTCTACACGGTCGCGCTGATGCTGTCGATACTGCTGAACATCTACCTGGTATTGCTGGTGCCGGCCTACGCCGTCGTTGTACCGGTATTGCGGCGCCGAAAATCGGTGGTGCTGCGGTGGGCGATCACGTCAGCGCTGGCGGTGGGCGCCATGACACCGTTGATGTTGTTCGCGCACGGCCAGAGCTTTCAGGTCGCCTGGATTTCACGGCTCAAATGGCACACCATCCTCGACGTCGTGCAACATCAATATTTCGACAACAGTGTCCCATTCGCGATCCTCGCGGCGCTGATTTTCGTTGTCGCGCTGACGATTCGGTTGACGGGTCGGTGGACATCGGCCGGCGACACCCGCCGAGTGCTGATCATCTGTGCGGCCTGGCATCGTGGTGCCTACCGCCATCAGCCTGATTTACTCGGCGTTCGAACCGTTTTACTACCCGCGGTATCTGTTCTTCACCACGCCGGCGATGGCGGTCGCGCTGGCTGTCTGCATCGTGGCGGTCGCACGCAAGCCGCGATGGATCGCCGTCGTGCTGATAGTGCTCACTGCGGCGGCCTTGCCGAATTATCTTCTGTCGCAACGGCAGCGGTACGCCAAAGAAGGCTGGGACTACAGCGACGTTGCCGACGTCATCAGCGCCCATGCCGCACCCGGTGACTGCCTATTGGTCGATAACACGGTGGGTTGGCTACCCGGCCCGATCCGCGCCCTCCTGGCCGCCCGGCCGGCGGCCTACCGGCCGTTGGTCGACGTCGGCCGTGGTCAGCGCGCGCCCGAGCGTGGCACTCTGTGGGACGGCCATGTGGCGGTGTGGCTGGTGGTAGGTCGGCTGTACCAATGCACCACGCTGTGGACGATTTCCACCCACGACACGAAGTTGCCGGATCACCAAAGCGGAAAATCGCTGCCACCGGGAAGGGTGCTGGGGCGCGCACCCGCGTACCTGACGCCAACACTGGTCGGGTTTCGCATCGTCGAGCGCTGGCAATTCCACCGCACTCAGGTGATCAAGTCGGTCCGCTGACTGCAGTCGCCGCGCAGTCGGGGCATCGCGCCCGAACAATAGGTGCACTAGCTTGGCGGACATGCAGATCTGGCTTGCCGACCCGCTGTTGGGTGGCGCCGCGCAGGGCGGCCGTCACCTCATCGAGCTTTTCTCCGCGTTCGGGCTGACCGCCCTCATCGGCCTGGAACGGACCATCCAGGGCAAGGTCGCCGGACTGCGGACCCAGACCATTGTCGGCACGTCGGCGGCGTTGATCATGCTGATCAGTAAGTACGGCTTTGCCGATGTGCTGTCCCCGCAGACGGTTGAGCTGGACCCGTCCCGGGTTGCCGCCCAAATCGTCTCCGGGATCGGCTTTTTGGGCGCGGGGATCATCATCACTCGGCGCGGTGCGGTACACGGGCTCACCACCGCGGCGGCGGTGTGGGAATCGGCCGCGATCGGCATGGCGGCCGGCGCCGGGCTACTGTTGTTGGCCATCGTCGGTGGTCGCCCTGCACTTTGTCAGTGCGCTCGCATTCAACGCGGTGGAGCGACAACTCAGTGCGCGGCTGCGCGGGAGCGTGCGGCTGCACATCATCTACGACAGCGGCCGCGGTGTGTTGCGGCAGCTGCTGCAGGTCTGCGGGCAGCGAAAATGGCACCTCACCGAACTGGATGCGGACCCACACGATTACGAGCGCGACCAGGTCGGAGTGACGATGACGCTGTCGGGGTCCAAGATCATCAACGCGGCACAAGTGCTCGCCAATGTCGACGGTGTCTCCGCGGTGCTGCCTGCCGACGAAGAGCCGGACTAACGCCGCTATGCGGATAAAAACTGTTGTGCAGCTTAGGAATTCACCACCGGGGTCAGTGCTGTCCCCGGGTGGCGCGGTATGCGGCCAACACGCCCGCTACGCCCACGGCGGCGAACACCGCGAACAGCCAACGGGCGGCCATGGCCGTACCGCCCCCGACGCTGTTGACCACGACGCCGGCCAGTCCAGCGCCGAACGCTCCGGAGATCAGCTGCACCATGTTGATCGCCGCGGCAGCGGTTCCAGCTTCGTTCGCGTCGTCGACCGATTGCATCGCCCACGCCGACAGGTGCGGCCAGGACGCCCCGATGCCCGTCCCGCTGATCATCAGCGCCAGTGCCCACAGCGCCACAAGGCCCGCCGACGCGTGATCGACCTGGGTAGCCGCGCCCAACGCCAGGCCCGCGGCCATGATCAGCGGTGCCGCAGCGACCACGGCGGCAATGACGCGCCTGCTGCTCAGCGATGCACTGACGATCTCGCTGACAGTCCAGCCGACCGCCAGTGCCGCGCCCAAAAAGCCGGCCGCCAACGGATTCAGATGCGCCAGGCGTTGCCCGAACAACGGCACATACATGTCGACCATCGCCGCGGCCATCAGCAGCGCCTCCGTCAGATAGATCCACTTCAGTGGACCCGAACCGAATGCGCTGGGAGGCAATACCGCCACCGACACCCGCCGATCAACCACCACAAACACGGCGACCAAGAGCACGCTGGCCGCCAGCAACCCGGTGGCCGCGACGCTGTTGTGTGGGACCTCCGCGACGCTGACCGTCAGCGCGGCCGTCCCCAACAGCAGCAGCGACCACACCGGTATTTTCAGCGCCGGCGCGGCACAGTCTGGATCGGCACGGCCGGCGGGCAGCACCATCGGGACCAGCGCGGCCATCGCCGCGGTCAGTATCGCCAACGCACCGAACGCCCAGCGCCACAGCCCGAGCTGCGCAAAAAGGCCACCCGTCGCCGGCCCGACAACCGTGGCGACCCCCCACATCGCCGATACCAGCGCGGAAGCCCGGGTCCACAGCGCTTGTGGCAGCACGGCGCTGATCAGCGCATAGCCCAGACCGGCCAGCAGCCCCCCGGCCGCCCCCTGCAAGGTGCGGCCCGCCAGCAGCACCTCCATGTTGGGAGCCGCCGCGCACACCACACTGCCGATCCCAAAGACGGCTAGTCCCAGCAGATATGACGAACGCGCCCCGAGTCGCCGCAGCGCCGCGCTGACCGTGGTGGCTGCGACCACGGACCCGACCAGGTAAAGGGTTGTCACCCACGCATAGAGCCGCTCGCCGCCGATGTCGGCAACCGTGCTCGGCAGCAGGCTGACCGTGAGGAATTCGTTGATCGCATAGAGGGCGACTCCGCCGGCGAGCAGCGTCGAGGTGCCCAGGTACCGGGGACCCAGCAGCACACGCCAACTGCCGTCGGTCTCGGTGCTGCCCGTCGCGTCGGTCACGTGCACCACGGTATGAGCTCAACCGCGGTTGAATTCAAGGCGCCGAAATCAGTGGCGCGGCGGCGGCCCATCACTTCAGGCCGGCGGCGTCCATTCCGCGCAGTTCTTTCTTCAAATCGGCGATCTCGTCGCGGAACCGGGCAGCCAGCTCGAATTGCAGGTCCCGCGCCGCGGCCATCATCTGCTCGGTCAGGTCTTTGATCAGGTCGGCCAGCTCTGCTCGCGGCATGCTCGCGGTGTCGCGACCCTCGAACACGCCCGCGCTGACCGCTCGGCCGGGCGCACCCTGGGCCCGACGGCCGCGCGACGCGTTGCGTCCGGATCCGCCGATTTCGACGGTCTCGGTGTCGTCAGCCTCCCGGTAGACCAGGTCGAGAATGTCGGCGATCTTTTTGCGCAGCGGCTGCGGGTCGATGCCGTTGGCTTCGTTGTAGGCGATCTGCTTGGCGCGGCGGCGTTCGGTCTCGTCGATGGCCTCTTTCATCGAGTCGGTCATCGTGTCGGCGTACATGTGCACTTCGCCGGACACGTTGCGGGCGGCACGGCCGATGGTCTGGATCAGGCTGCGCGACGAGCGTAGGAAGCCTTCCTTGTCGGCGTCGAGGATCGACACCAGCGACACCTCGGGCAGGTCCAGCCCCTCCCGGAGCAGGTTGATGCCGACCAGCACGTCGTAGTCCCCGAGCCGCAGCTGGCGCAGCAGCTCCACCCGGCGCAACGTATCGACCTCGGAGTGCAGGTAGCGCACCCGGATGCCCATTTCCAGCAGGTAGTCGGTGAGGTCTTCGGCCATCTTCTTGGTCAGCGTCGTCACCAGCACGCGCTCGTCGGCCTCGGTGCGTTTGCGGATCTCAGCGATCAGGTCGTCGATCTGGCCCTTCGTGGGCTTGACGACGATCTTCGGATCCACCAAGCCGGTCGGCCGGATCACCTGCTCGACGAACTCCCCGCCGGACTGGCTGAGCTCGTACGGGCCCGGAGTTGCCGACAGGTACACCGTCTGGCCGATCCGGTCCGCGAACTCTTCCCAGGTCAGCGGCCGGTTATCGCAAGCCGACGGTAACCGGAATCCGTATTCGACGAGGTTGCGCTTGCGCGACATGTCGCCCTCGTACATGCCGCCGATCTGCGGCACGGTCACATGCGACTCGTCGATGACGAGCAGGAAATCCTCCGGGAAGTAGTCGAGCAGCGTCGCCGGCGGCGAACCGGGCCCGCGACCGTCGATGTGTCGCGAGTAGTTCTCGATGCCGGAGCAGAACCCGACTTGGCGCATCATCTCGATGTCGTAGTTGGTGCGCATCCGCAGCCGTTGTGCCTCCAGCAGCTTGCCCTGGCCCTCCAGTTCGGCGAGCCGCTCAGCGAGTTCATCCTCGATCGTGGAGATCGCGTGGGCCATCCGCTCGGGACCGGCCACATAGTGGGTGGCCGGGAAGATACGCAGCGAGTCGACTTTGCGGATCACGTCACCGGTCAGCGGGTGCAGGTAGTACAGCGCCTCGATCTCGTCGCCGAAGTATTCGATGCGGACGGCCAGTTCCTCGTAGGACGGAATGATTTCGACGGTGTCGCCCCGCACCCGGAACGAGCCACGCGTGAACGACAGGTCGTTGCGGGTGTACTGCACGTCGACCAGCAGCCGCAGCAGCCCGTCGCGGGGCACCTCGCTGCCCACCTTCAGCTCGACGGAACGGTCCAGGTAGGACTGCGGTGTGCCCAGGCCGTAGATGCACGACACCGAGGCCACCACCACGACATCGCGTCGCGATAGCAGTGCGATGTCGCGGAGTGTCGCAGCCGCTCCACATCGTCGTTGATCGAGCTGTCTTTTTCGATGTAGGTGTCGGTCTGCGCGATGTACGCCTCTGGCTGGTAGTAGTCGTAGTACGAGACGAAGTACTCGACGGCGTTGTGCGGCAACATCTCTCGAAGCTCGTTGGCCAACTGGGCGGCCAGCGTCTTGTTCGGCGCCATCACCAGGGTCGGGCGCTGCAGGCGTTCGATGAGCCATGCGGTGGTTGCCGACTTGCCGGTACCGGTGGCGCCCAGCAGCACCACGTCGTGCTCCCCCGCCAGAATTCGCCTCTCCAGCTCCTCGATAGCCGTCGGCTGATCGCCGGCCGGGTCATGCGGGCTGACCACCTCGAAGTGCCCACCGACGCGCACCATGTCCTCGACAGGGCGGTATTCGGAGTGGGCGACGATCGGATGCTCGGTAGCGAAAGCCATGCTCACCAGGGTAGGCGGGACTACTGACACGTGCGGCGACGATGCCGACCGCGAAGCGGACGGAGGTGGGGGTACCGCCCGCTTGCGGGGGAGAGTCGCACTACTGCAAGTGTCATTGGTGCTGACGGGTCCACACCAGGGTCCCCGGGTCACATTGGATCAGGTACCCGTCGTCCGACTTCGACATCGCGAAGACGGGAACGTTCGGCTCGTCACACGACGTCCCGGTGGAATGCACCCCGGTAGTGGCAGGCGCTCTGTCCCAGGTGTTGGCTTCGCAAACGATCTGGGTATTGGCGGTGGAGTCGTAAGCGAGTTTGTCGACATCGCTGCACACGCCGCCGAGCACCGGCGCCGACGACGCAGTGGCGGGCACAGCCGTGTTCGCGGATGCCTGGGCAGGATCGGCCACGTCGACACCCGGAGGAACGTCCCCGACCCGGGTCGCCACGACGGGAATTCGCAGCACCGCCCCTTGCGCACCACACTCGTTGCTCTGCACGGTCTGCGTTTGCACGCCGCGCAACGTGCCGTCGGGCTGCGGCGTCAACGACCACACCACGGTTTCGGACTGCGTCGAGGTCTGCGCTCCGTGCGCTGCGCGGCATTGAGTCTGTAGTTCTCGGGGCGTGCTCTGCCAGTGTCCGTCGACGAAATGCAGAACGCCGGTGTTGCCGGTGCCAGTGGTCTTCGCCGCCTGGTGGTTGACGTTGTCCAGCTTGGTCCCGGTGGCCGCGCACCCGGTGGACGTGCAGGCGGAATTGAAGGCCCACCAACTGGTTTGCGCGCCGTTGTTTGGGATAACGCCGCTGGATGACTGCTTTGCGCGGTCGTAGTCCAACCGATAGGCACCGTTGAGTACCGGTTGGGCGGCGGCCGGACTTGAACCGGGCAGCACCGCGGACGCCGAGGACGTCGCGTTGAAGCGAGCTGGTGACGCAGGGTTCGGCTGGGGCGGGTTGTCCCAGGAGAAAAACGAAACGGCCCAGGTGATGGTCAACGCGATGACCAGCGTGACGGCCGTCGCCGCGGCGATGCCGGTCTTGAGTGAAAACCTGCGGCCCAGCCTCAGGGAGGCGACGCTGCGCTGCTGCCGAGCGCCACGACGGCGGGAAACCTTGTCGTTGAAGGCGGCCGCAAAATCGCGGCACCGATCGAATCTGTCCGCGGGGTCCTTCGCCAGGGCTTTGAAGAAAACGTCATCGAGGCGGGCCAGATCGGGACGGCGGTCGCTGAGCCTGGGCGGAGCCGCGTGCAGATGCTGGCCGATCACGGCGACCGGGTTGGAATGCCGATACGGCGGCACACCGGTCAGCAAGTGAAATGCGGTGGCGGCCAAGGCGTACTGGTCGGCCCGCCCGTCGATGTTCGACCCGACCAATTGTTCGGGGGCGGCGTAGGCAACGGTTCCCACCGCGACGTTGGTCTCGGTGATTCCGCTGATATCGGCGAGTTGACGCGCAACCCCGAAGTCCGCCAACAGGATCCGTCGTTCGTCATCCTCGGGATGAGTCAGCAAGATGTTGGCGGGTTTCACGTCGCGGTGCAGCATCCCTCGCACGTGGGCGTAGTCGAGTGCACCCGCGACCGCGTCGACGATCGCGCCGACGTCGTCTTCTGACATGCCGTTGCGGCAACGCTCTTTCACCAGACGGGCTGCGTCGGTGCCCTCGACGTAGTCCATCGCGATCCAGAGCTGGCCCTCGAACTCCCCGCGATCGTGCACCGCGACGATATGCGGATGGAATAGCGTCGCCGCCAGATCCGCTTCCCGATTGAATCGCTCACGAAATTCGCCGTCGGCCGTCATTTCCTTGGCCAGGACTTTCAGCGCATCGCGACGCGGTAAGCGCGGGTGCTTGGCGAGATAAACGTCGGCCATCCCGCCGGAGCCCAATGGCCGCAAGATGGAGTAGCCGGCAAAGGCGGTGCGGTTCCCCATCCCGATGGACGGGATGCTGCCCTGGCCATGTTGGCCGCCTGCGGCGTCGCCGCGATCCGGCACCGATCTGATCAGCGGCACCCGGTGGAGAAGTTCGGTGACAGCCAGATGCGGAAGCGATTCATAGCCCCGGCGCAGCACACTACGCACGCGCTGCTGGGCGCTCACCGGCCGCCGTTCGACGTCCCAGCGTTCCGTGGTGTTGTTCGTCTCCTCGTCCATTTGTCGTCACCCCCTTCTATCGTCAACACGCTGCGCGCGGCGGCGCGGACCCCCTTTGCTCCGTCAAGGGCCCCGCGGAAAAGTTTGCGCGCCAGACGCTTTCGGGCTGCTAACCACCGGCGCTGTGCCGGCCGAAGCCGGCCGGAACGCAGCCGCAGGCAGTTTACTCACCCTTCGCATGATGCCCGCCGATGCGGTCGCCTTCGTTGGTAGCACTTAGGAAACAGCTATGAATCGGCGTCTGGCCTGCTCAGAGCGGGCTCACAGAGTCGACCGTCACGAAACATAGCGAAGTCACAGGCGCGTCGGTGGAACCTCGCTTGCCCGGCAACCGATACTGAAATGGTGAGTCGACCATCCCCGCCCATGCTGACCATTTGGCACGACGGGTCGCAACATACGTTTACCGCGGGCCATGACGTGGTTATCGGACGCGACGGGGATGCCGATATCCGGATTGTCGATCCGCGGATCTCCCGCGAGCATCTGATCCTGCGCTTCGAGCAGGGCAAGTGGCTTGCGATCGATAACGGCTCGGTGAACGGGACGTTCGTCAACGGCTACCGCAGGCCGGTGATCGACATTCACGACGGCCAAAGCATCAACATCGGCAACGCCGGCGGACCGCAGCTCAGCTTCGAGGTCGGACAGCATCGCGCAAAGGCAGGGCGACCGCCGCGGGCCACGGAGCCGTCGACCGTCTCGTGGTCGACGCCTCCCCCGCCCGGCCCGCCCCGTGCACAGCCACCAGGCCCGGCCGGCGGCTCGCGACGGGGCGGGCCCAGGCCCCCTCAATCGCCTGCGCCGCGCCAGCCGCGGGCTTCGCACCCGCGGAACACGCCCCCACAGCCGGTCTACGAACATCCGACCGACGTGCATGTGTCACGGCGACCGCCGACTCCGCCGCCGGCGGAGATCACGGTGGTCAACGCGGGTTCGGCGCCGCCCCGGGAAACCGTGGCACCCACGGAGATGACCGTCGTCGCAGCGCGCTCCGGCGACGTGTCGAATCTTGCGACCAGGTTTGTGAAGTTCCTCTCGCAGCGATCAGTGGCACCGGCGAAACAGGCCGGCTCGGTCACCATCGGTCGCGCCGGCGACAACGACATCGTCGTTCCCGACGTGCTGGCCTCCCGCCACCACGCCACGTTGGTCCTCACGCCGCTGGGCACCGAGATCCAGGACCGCAGCGTCAATGGGACGTTCGTCAACGGCACCCGGGTCGGTTCGGCGATCTTGAGCGAAGGTGACGTCGTCACCATCGGGAACGTCGACCTGGTCGTCAGCGGTGGCATGTTGGTGCCCCGCAGCGAGACCGAAGCCGCGACGCGCACCGGCGGTCTGGAGGTACGCGGCGTCGAGTACGTCGTCGACAACGGCAAACAATTGCTGGACAACATCTCGCTGACCGCACGTCCCGGAACGCTGACCGCCGTGATCGGCGGATCGGGTGCCGGCAAGAGCACGCTGGCCAGGCTGATCGCCGGCTACACAACGCCGAGCTCCGGCTCGGTCACCTTCGAGGGCCACGACGTCCACGCCGAATACGCGTCGCTGCGCAGCCGGATCGGCATGGTCCCCCAAGACGACGTCGTGCACCGCCAGCTGACGGTGAACCAGGCGCTGGGTTACGCCGCCGAACTGCGGCTGCCGCCCGACACCACGAAGGCCGACCGCGCCAAGGTCGTCAACGACGTGCTCAAAGAACTCGACCTGACCAAGCATGCCGATACCCGGGTCGACAAGCTGTCCGGCGGTCAGCGCAAACGGGCGTCGGTGGCACTCGAGCTGCTGACCGGACCGTCCCTGTTGATCCTCGACGAGCCGACGTCGGGTCTGGATCCGGCGCTGGACCACCAGGTCATGACGATGCTGCGCCAACTGGCCGACGCCGGCCGGGTGGTGATCGTGGTGACGCACATGCTGTCCTATCTCGACACCTGCGACCAGCTGCTGTTGGTGGCCCCCGGCGGCAAGACGGCGTACTGCGGCCCGCCGGACCAGATCGGTGATGCGATGGGCACCACCAACTGGGCCAAGATCTTCAGCCAAGTGGGCGCCGATCCCGAGGAGGCCAACCGCCGCTTCCTCGAGCGAGACCAAGGGCCGCCACCCGCGCAGACGGACCAGCCCGCCGACCTCGGCAAACCGGTTCACACCAGCCTGCGCCGCCAAATTTCGACGATCGCCCGCCGACAGGTCCGGCTGGTCGTGGCCGACCGCGCGTACTTCGTCTTCCTGGCCTTGTTGCCGTTCATCCTGGGTGCGCTGTCGCTGACCGTTCCGGGCACCAGCGGATTCGGCATACCCGGGCCACACGCGGGCACCCCGGACGAATCCGCGCAGATATTGGCCCTGCTGCTGCCGGCGGCGGCCTTCATGGGCACCGCGCTGACAATCCGCGACCTGGTTGGCGAGCGAGCCGTCTTCCAACGCGAGCAGGCGGTCGGCCTCTCGACGACGGCCTACCTGCTCGCCAAAACAGCGGTGTTCTGCGGGTTCGCGGTCCTGCAGTCGGCGATCATCACCGCGATCGTGATGGTCGGTAAGGGCATACCGACCCGCGGCGCGGTGCTGATCGGACACTCCAACCTCGCCGCCACCGTCGAGCTGTTCGCGACGGTAGCGGCAACGTGTGTCGCCTCGGCGATCCTCGGCCTGGCCATCTCGGCGTTGGTTCGGTCCAGTGAGCAGATCATGCCGCTATTTGTGGTGGCGGTGATGGCCCAGCTCGTGCTGTGCGGCGGGATGGTCCCGGTGACCGGCAGGCTGGGCCTCGATCAACTGTCCTGGTTGATGCCGGCGCGCTGGGGCTACGCCGCGGCGTCGTCGACGGTCGACGTACGGCACCTGGTGCCCAGTTCGCTGCTCCCCCAAGACCGGTTCTGGCAGCACACGCGGAAGGTCTGGCTGTTCGACATGGGCATGCTGGCCGCGCTGGCCGTGTTCTACGCCGGCTTTGTGCGCTGGAAGATCCGGCTCCGCCGCTGATTCCGGTCAGGTGACGTCATCCATCCGCCCAAGCACGAGACGTTCGACCTCAACGCCCGCACCAACACCGATCCCAAAGGCATCGTGCGGGCAGTCGATGACTACGTTGTGCGTCCGTGGGGCCTCTACCTGGCCCGCCCGACGCCCGGCCGCAAGCAGTTCCACTACCTCGAGTCGTGGTTGCTGCCCTCGCTGGGTTTGCGGGCGACGATCTTTCATTTCAACCCCGGCCACGAACGCGATCACGACTATTACCTCGACGTCGGCGAATACACGCCCGGTCCATCCGTGTGGCGTTCCGAAGACCACTACCTCGATCTCGAGGTCCGCACCAACGCCGGGGTGGATTTGGCCGACGTCGACGAGCTGCTGGACGCGGTTCGGCATGGCCTGCTGACGCCCGAGGTGGGCGAGCAGGCGATACGGCGGGCGGTCGGGGCCGTCGACGGTCTCTCCCGACACGGTTACGACCTACAGCGTTGGCTCGCCACCGAGGGCATGCAGCTGGTATGGCGGTGAAGATCGTAACCTGTTGCAGTACAACGGGCTTAGACTGCAAGCAAGCGCTCGAAGAACTCCCGGTAGTGCATCAGGGCCAGGCGTAGGTCCTCGGTGGAGGCCTCCTCACCGCGATTCCACTGCTCTTCCAGATGCGACCGCGTCTCGGCGAATCCAGCCGTGAGCTGCTCGACCAGATCGGAGACCAAGCCGTCCGCCTTCTGGACGCACTGTTTGGGATCATCGACGAAGGCCGCCTGAACGCCGGCCCATCGACCACGCAGCTCAGCGAGATTGTCGCCGGCAAAAAGCACTCCGGCTGCCGACGATTCGTGTTCTGCCCCGGCTGCCGACGATTCGTGTTCTGCCCCGGCTGCCGACGGTTCGTGTTCTGCCCTCGACGGCTCCGCACCTTGATGATCCTCGGCACTGGGTACCGCTGTGTCGGTAACCGGTGCCGGTTCGGGCGTAACGGCCGTGCTCTCGTCCTCAACGTGCGAATCGGTCACTGTTTGTTGTTCATGCGTGGTCATGGGCTTGCTCCTCCTGCGATTCGGTCTTGTCGGTCTTGTCGGTCTCCAGCAACGTTTCGAACAGCGCCCGGTAGTGCACGAACGCCTCCCGCTGCTGCTCGGTGTTGGCGTGCTGCTGCGAGATATGGACACCGTGGGCGGCTCGGTAGTTCTCGACAATCTGCGGGTGGTCCACCGAGATGTCTGCGGCCCGCTGGTCGAAATCGTCGACGGGATAACCGCGTTGACGCATCACCTCGGTTACCAAACGGTCGGCGACACCGACGGCCGTTGCGGGGTTGTCCACAAACTCGGCCTGTACCTTTTGCCAGCGGCCGGCGAAATCCGAAAGCGCCGAGGGCGTCAACGGAACGATGTCGAGCTTGCCATGCTCGCGTTCTCGCGTAGTGAGTTCCCGAACGGCACCTTTCTCGCTTCCGGTGTCGGATACCAGCCGCTCGTACTCACCGCCGTAGTGCTGTTTGAGCCGCTTCGTTTTGATGCGAAAGCTGACCATGCTTATTGCGACAATCGCCGCGACAACCACCAGGACGGCGGCGGCAGCGATGCAGATCCATTCCCAAGTGGGCATCACAGACTCCTTTCTGACAACCGTCTAATAACCCGAACGGCGCGTTCGCAAACCTCTTTTTGTGATTTGTGGCACAACGAGTGATGTTGAGCGGACGTGTTTTCCGGCAGTTCAGAAGTAGTGCCGACGGCCGCCGATGGCCCGTCCGGTGCTGCCCAGGATTGCCAGGAGTGCGCCGACGACGAGCAACAGGATTCCAAAGGTCCACAGGATGGAGATCTTGAGTAGAAATCCCGCGACTAGCAAGACGATGCCCAGAATGATCATGTTTGACCTTCCTCAGATGATGGTTGACGGATGTTCGGGTCCGTCGGCCCGAGACCAGTCGACCACCCGTAAGGGGGGTAGCAATACACCCCTAGGGAGGTAATCTCCTCGGCATGCCACAACCATCTCGCGCGCCGATCACCGTCGCGCTCGTCGACGACTATGACGTTGTCGTCAAGGGTGTGGCCAACATGCTGCAGCCGTATCGCGACCGCGTAGTGATCGCGGAACTGGACTCCACCATGTCCGTCAAAGATGCGGTCGACATCGTGCTGTACGACTCATTCGCCCAACCCGAATCCGATCACGAAGAGATCGGGGTACTGGTGGCTAATCCGCGGGCACGCCGAGTTGTGGTCTACACCTGGAACTTTCACCCCGAACTCGTTCAAAGCGCGCGAAGCCACGGCGCCCAGGGGTATCTGTCGAAGACCCTGCCCGCGCGCGAGCTGGTCGCGGCCTTGGAGGCCGTGCATGCCGGTGAAGTGGTCGTCAGCGACGTAGGAGCACGAGCACGTAGCGCGCCCGGGCTGGACTGGCCCGGCCGCGGTGAAGGGCTCAGCGAACGCGAGGCGGAGATTCTGGCACTGATCACCCAGGGCATGAGCAACGCCGACGTCGCGCGGCTAACGTACCTGAGCCCAAACACTGTGAAGTCCTACATTCGGACGATCTATCGCAAGCTGGGTGTGAGCAGTCGCACTCAAGCCGTGCTATGGGGTGTGAACCACGGGTTCACGCCCGACCACCACCGCATCGAGCACTGGCGCGGCGGTCCCTAGCGTCTCCCTCCGCGCCAGCGGATAACCCTCCATCCGGCCGCATGCTCGACGAGTTGGCGTGACCGCAATAACGTTTGCCGGCAACGACGTGCCCGCCCAAAACGCGTCGCGTAATCTCTGCTGTCATGAGCTCCACCATGCACACATGGGTCGCAATCGTCGCTTTGGCCGGCGCTGCGATCAGCTCGCAGTTAACTCCCGCGACCGCGCGGGCCGACCTGCACAACATCACCTACCGGGCCCGCGTCGACGGAGTGGCCCCCGGCAGCCAAGCCACCTTCGTGACCAACGTCAACCAAACGAACACCGCCTCGTTGAGCTCGATGCCAGGCAACGGTTTCGAGGCCAGCGCGGTGCTGCCCGATCCCAATCAAGCCGGCATGCAAGTGTCGGTCCGGTGGCCTTATGCGGCGAACGTGCATTGCGAGATCGACGTGGACGGCAACGTTGCCACGCAAGTCGATCATTTCGTCCAGCCGGCCGCGGGGAGCACCGACCCGATGAACGGCGTGCTGCCCTGCGGCGCGCCCCTGCCTAACCCGTAGGCCTACGGCCGCCAGCCTGCGCTGTCGGCCCAGTCCCACGCTCGGCGGTATGCCTCCCGGAACCACGGCTCCTTGACACCGAGATAACGCTCGATGTCTCCGTCCGGGGATGCTTCCTGCGCCGCATGGCGTTTGACGGCCAGGTACTCGTCGCGGACGTCGGGGTCGGCTTTCAGCCAGTCGACAAACAGCAGGGCGAATTGCTGATTGGGCCAGCCGGCCACCCGTAGGTGGACGAATGTCGGGCGGCCGGGATCTGCCGACGCGAAAAGCCGCTTGTCCCACAGCGTCGCATCGTCGCTGTGGTCGAAGCGTTCCGCGGTGCTGCGGGCGTCGCGCTTAACGACGTCGCTGGTGACGTCGCTCGATGCGTGGGTAACCCGCGGACCGCAACGCGGCGGCGAGTTCGTCGGCCGCAGTGAGCGATTCGACGGTGACTTGAATGTCGATGGCGTCCTTGGCGTCCAGCCCCGGAACCGCGGTGGAACCGATGTGGTCGACACGCAACGCCTTTGCCCCACAAGCGGTCTTGAGGCGGGCGACGATGCGCGCAGCCTGGTCGGGCCAGGCCGGGTCGGCAGCCACCAGCCGGGCAGGCGGACGAACAACGTTGCCGGCACTGAGGTTGGCGGCGAACGGCGCGATGCGGTCGTCCCACACCTCACGTGCACGCTTGGTCAGCTCCTCCGGAGTACCCGAATTGTCCAGCCAGACATCGGCGACGGCCCGACGCTGCTCGTCAGCGGCCTGCGCCGCGATGCGGGCGCGAGCATCGTCCTCGGCCATACCGCGTTGCCCGACCAGCCGCGCCACCCGCAGTTCCGCGTCGGCAAAAACCACGACAACCAACGGGAACATCGGGGCCATCCCGGACTCCACCAACAGTGGAATGTCTTCCACCACAACCGAATCTTCCGGGACGGCGGCGATCAGCTCGGCGCGACGCTTACCCACCAGCGGATGAACGATCCCATTGAGAACGGCGCGCGTCGCGTCATCTTGGAATGCCTTGGCAGCCAACGCCGGACGATTCAACGCGCCGTCGGGCAACAGAATGTCATCACCGAACGCGTCGACGAGCGCGGCCAGTCCCTCGGTGCCGGGCTCGACCACCTCGCGGGCGATCACGTCGCCGTCGACAACGACCCCGCCGCACTGCGAAAACGTGGCCGAAACCGCCGACTTACCGGCGCCGATGCCGCCGGTCAGCCCGATCCGAAGCATCGATGGCTACGCCGGGTTAGGCGCTACCGGCGAGCTTCTCCCGGAGCGCGGCGAGTTGCGCGTCGCTGGCCAGCGAGCCACCCTGCGGCTCTTCACCCGACGAGCCGTTGGCCTGCGGCCGCTCGGCAGCGGCGGCCTCGGCTGCGGCGAATTTCTCCATCTGCGCGGTGTGCATCTTGTGCCGGCGCTCGGCCTCCGCGTAGCGGGCTTCCCACTCGGTGCGCTGCGTGTCGAAACCCTCGAGCCACTCGTTGGTGTCGGGGTCGAAGCCCTCCGGGAAGATGTAGTTGCCCTGCTCGTCGTAGCTGTCGGCCATGCCGTACTTGGCCGGGTCGAATTCCTCGGTGTAGTCCTCGTTGGCCTGCTTGAGCGACAACGAGATACGGCGACGCTCGAGGTCGATGTCGATGACCTTGACCATCGCGTCGTCGCCGACGGCGACCACCTGGTCGGGCACCTCGACGTGACGCTCGGCCAGCTCGGAGATGTGCACCAGGCCCTCGATGCCCTCCTCGACGCGGACGAACGCACCGAACGGCACCAGCTTGGTGACCTTGCCGGGCACGATCTGACCGATGGCGTGGGTGCGGGCGAAGTGCCGCCACGGGTCTTCCTGAGTCGCCTTGAGCGACAACGAGACCCGCTCGCGGTCCATGTCGACGTCGAGCACCTCGACGGTGACCTCGTCGCCGACCTGAACCACCTCGGAGGGGTGGTCGATGTGCTTCCAGGACAGCTCGGAGACGTGCACCAGACCGTCGACGCCGCCGAGATCGACGAATGCGCCGAAGTTGACGATCGAGGACACCACACCCTTGCGGATGGCGCCCTTCTGCAGCTGGTTGAGGAACTCGCTGCGGACCTCGGACTGGGTCTGCTCGAGCCAGGCGCGGCGGGACAGCACCACGTTGTTGCGGTTCTTGTCCAGCTCGATGATCTTGGCTTCGATCTCCTTGCCGATGTACGGCTGCAGGTCGCGGACGCGTCGCATCTCGACCAGCGAGGCGGGCAGGAAGCCGCGCAGCCCGATGTCGAGGATCAGGCCGCCCTTGACGACCTCGATGACGGTGCCTTTGACGGCCTCGTCCTTCTCCTTGAGCTCCTCGATGGTGCCCCAGGCGCGCTCGTACTGCGCGCGCTTCTTGGACAGGATCAGCCGGCCTTCTTTGTCCTCTTTGGTGAGGACCAGGGCTTCGACTTCATCGCCCACGGAAACGACCTCATTGGGGTCGACGTCGTGCTTGATGGACAGTTCGCGGGAGGGGATGACCCCTTCGGTCTTGTAGCCGATGTCGAGCAGGACCTCGTCCCGGTCAACCTTGACGATTGTCCCTTCGACGATGTCGCCATCGTTGAAGTACTTGATTGTTTTGTCGATGGCGGCGAGAAAATCCTCGCTCGAGCCAATGTCGTTGACGGCTACTTGCGGCGAGGTGACGGTGGGACTCGGCATATTGTTGGGTTGCTCCGGACAGGTTGGGGTCGTAGGGATAAAGCGGGTTACCTAACGGGTTACCTAACGAGGCTACTCGACGTGGCACACGCTGGCCAAACTCGCCCCATCTGGGCCGACCGTCAAGTCACCACGAAAAAATCACCGAAATTCCGGCAGCGAGTTCACCCAAGATGTAATCGGCCGTTAATGCGCAGCGGTGTCCCAGCTGCGGCCATAGCCCACCGAGACCTCCAGCGGCACGTCAAGCGGGTACGCGCCGCCCATTTTCTCGCGCACCAACGCCTCAAGCCGCTCTCGCTCACCGTCGGCCACTTCGAACAAGAGTTCATCGTGGACCTGCAGCAACATTCGCGACGCCAGCCCGGCCGCTTTGAGCGCCTTGTCGACCTCGATCATGGCCACCTTGATGATGTCGGCCGCACTCCCCTGGATCGGCGCGTTGAGCGCTGCCCGCTCGGCGGCCTCACGCACCTGGCGATTGGTGCTGTCCAGCTCGGGCAGATAACGGCGACGGCCCAGCACCGTCGAGGTGTAGCCGTCCTTGCGGGCCTGTTCGACGACGTCCATCAGGTAGTCCCGCACGCCGCCGAACCGAGCGAAGTATTGATCCATCTGGACTTTGGCATCTTCGGTGGAGATCTTCAGTTGCGCCGCCAGCCCATAAGCGCTCAACCCGTAGGCCAACCCGTAGGACATCGCCTTGACCCGGCGCCGCAGCTCGCCGGTCACCTCGTCGATCGGCACCCCGAACGCCCGGGATGCGACGAAGAAGTGCAAGTCCTCTCCGGTGTTGAACGCCTCGATGAGGCCCTCATCGCCGGACAGATGGGCCATGATCCGCATTTCAATCTGGCTGTAGTCGGCGGTCATCAGCTCGGCATAACCACTACCGACAACGAACGCGTCGCGGATCTGGCGGCCGGCGTCGGTGCGGATCGGAATGTTTTGCAGGTTCGGCTCGGTCGAGGACAGCCTGCCGGTGGCCGCGATCGTCTGGTTGAACGTGGTGTGGATACGGCCATCGCCGGCAACCGAGTTCAGCAACCCGTCGACGGTCACCTTCAGCCGGGTCACGTCGCGGTGCGCGAGCAGATGCTGAAGAAACGGGTGCCCGGTCTTGTCGAACAGCGACTGCAGCGCATCCGCGTCGGTGGTGTATCCGGTCTTCGTCCGCTTGGTCTTCGGCATCTCCAGCTCGTCAAACAGCACTACCTGCAACTGTTTTGGCGAGCCGAGGTTTATCTGCTTGCCGATCACCGCGTACGCGGCTTCGGCGGCATCACGGATCTGGTCGCCGAATTGGCTTTGCAGTTCGGTCAATTGGTCCAGGTCGACGGCGATGCCCGCGGCCTCCATGCCCGCCAGCACCCGTTGGACCGGCAGTTCCATCTCGGCCAGCAGCGAGGTGGAGTCGATCCGGGCCAGTTCGGCGTCCAGCGCGTCAGCCAGGTCCACCACCGCGCGGGCGCGCAGGATCGCGGTTTGCACGGCTTGGTCATCCACTCCGTCGGTGTCGTCGAGCAGTGAAAGTTGCTGTTGCTCAGATGTTTCCGCTCGTAGCTCGCGACGCAGGTAGCGCAGCGACAGATCGTCCAGGGTGAAGCTGCGCTGTCCCGGGCGGACCAGGTATGCGGCCAGCGCGGTATCGGAGCTGACGCCGTCCAGCGTCCAGCCGCGCCCGGCGAGGTCGTGGATGGCCAACTTGGCCTCGTGCAGCGCTTTCGGCTTGTCGGGATCGGCGAGCCATGCCGCCAGCGCGGAGTCGTCATCGGGCGTCAGGGTGGTGGCGTCGATGTAGCCACCGTCGCCGTCCGCGGCGGCGATGGCCAGCGCGGTCGCGTCGCCGTCATAGGGCAGGTGCGTTCCCACCACCGCCAACCCCGATCGGCGCCCGTCGGGGACGTGTGCGGCCAGCCACTGCCCGACTGTGCCGGGTTCCAGCAGTCCCCCCCGCACGTCGAATCCCTCGTCGACCTCGGGTTCGACGGCGGCCAGCGTGTCGAACAGCCGGTCGCGCAGCACCCGGAACTCCAGCTGGTCGAACAGCTGATGAATCTGGTCGCGGTCCCACGGCTGCATCCGCAACGTGTCCGGCGTCTGCGCCAGCGGTACGTCCTTGACCAGGTCGGTGAGCTCCCGGTTGAGCACCACGCTGGCCAGATGGGCCCGCAATGCGTCACCCACCTTGCCGCGCACCGAGTCGGCGTTGTCGACCAACGACTGCAGCGAGCCGTATTCGCTGATCCATTTCGACGCCGTCTTCTCGCCGACACCGGGAATGCCGGGCAAGTTGTCGCTCGGATCGCCACGCAGCGCAGCGAAATCGGGGTATTGCTCGGGGGTCAGCCCGTACTTCTCGACCACCGCCGCCGGAGTGAAGCGAGTCAGCTCGCTGACGCCTTTACGCGGATAGAGCACCGTCACGTCGTCACTCACCAGCTGCAGCGAATCGCGGTCACCGGTGACCACCAGCACCCGGTAGCCCTCCTTTTCGGCCTGCGTCGCCAGCGTCGCGATCAAGTCGTCAGCTTCGAAGCCTGGCTCGGCCAGCACCGTAATGCCCAGTGCCGCAAGGACTTCCTTGGTGACGTCGATCTGGCCGTGGAACTCATCCGGGGTGGACGACCGGTTGGCCTTGTACTCCGGGTAGCGCTCGGAGCGAAAGGTCTGCCGCGACACGTCGAACGCCGCGGCCACATGCGTGGGTGACTCGTCGCGCAACAGGTTGATCAGCATCGCGGTGAACCCGTACACCGCGTTGGTGGTCAGCCCGCCCTGAGTCTTGAAGTTCTCGGCGGGCAGCGCGTAGAAGGCCCGAAACGCCAGCGAATTGCCGTCCAGCAGCATCAACGTCGGCTTATCGTCAGCGGCCTGGGCGGCTTCCGGCTTCTTGGCTGCGGTCCTCGCTGGGCTCACGGCCCTAACTCTAGGCACTGGGTCCGACGCCGAGTAGCGCCGAACCCGCCGCCGCAAAACTGCAACACGTTTCAGTTTTGTCCGCGTTGTCGGTACGCTGGCCGAATGCCAGCAGCTACCCGTCAAGAACCGGCAATCGAGGGCTGGTTCGCCGCCGACGACTCCGGCGCGTCGCATCTGATCGGCGCGAAATGTCCGCAATGCGGCACCTACGTCTTCCCGCCGCGGGCCAACAACTGCCCCAACCCCGGCTGCGACGGTGATCAGCTCGAGCAAGTGCCGCTGTCGCGGCGCGGGAAGCTGTGGAGCTACACCGAAAACCGGTATGCGCCGCCGCCGCCCTATCCTTCCCCGGATCCGTTCGAGCCGTTCGCCGTCGCCGCGGTGGAGTTGGCCGACGAGGGTCTGATCGTGCTGGGCAAGGTGGTGGAGGGCACCCTGGCCGCCGACCTCAAGGTCGGCCAGGAAATGGAGCTGACCACCATGCCGCTGTTCGTCGACGACGACGGCGTCGAGCGCATCGTCTACGCCTGGAGGATCGCGTCATGAGTGAGCCTGTCTACATCCTCGGCGCCGGGATGCACCCCTGGGGCAAATGGGGCAACGACTTCACCGAGTACGGGGTGGTTGCCGCGCGGGCCGCATTGGCGGAGGCCGGTCTGGACTGGCGGCAGATTCAGTTGGTGGCCGGCGCGGACACCATCCGCAACGGCTACCCGGGCTTCGTCGCCGGGGCGACGTTCGCACAGAAGCTGGGCTGGAACGGTGTGCCGGTCAGCTCCAGCTACGCGGCGTGCGCCAGCGGTTCGCAGGCCCTGCAAAGCGCCCGCGCCCAGATCTTGGCCGGCTTCTGCGACGTCGCGCTGGTGATCGGCGCCGACACCACGCCAAAAGGCTTTTTCGCTCCGGTCGGTGGCGAGCGCAAGAATGACCCGGACTGGCAGCGGTTTCATCTGATCGGGGCCACCAATCCGGTGTACTTCGCGCTGCTCGCGCGGCGCCGGATGGATCTCTACGGCGCCACCCTCGAGGATTTCGCGCAGGTGAAAGTCAAGAACGCACAACACGGCCTGCAGAACCCCAACGCCCGGTTCCGTAAAGAGACGTCCGTCGAAGACGTGCTGGCCAGTCCGGTGGTGGCCGACCCGCTGCGGCTGTTGGACATCTGCGCCACCTCGGACGGTGCGGCGGCGCTGATCGTGGCCAGTGCCAAGTTCGCCCGCGAACACCTCGGCTCACTAAACGGTGTCCCTTCGGTGCGCGCGGTCAGCACGGTCACCCCGCGCTACCCCCAGCATTTGCCCGAATTACCCGATATCGCAACGGATTCCACCGCGGTGGTCGCCGCGCCCGACCGGGTGTTCAAGGACCAGATCATCGACGCCGCGTACGCCGAGGCCGGAATCGGGCCCGAAGACCTCAGTCTGGCCGAGGTCTACGACCTGTCGACTGCGCTGGAGCTCGATTGGTATGAGCACCTGGGACTCTGCGCAAAGGGTGAGGCCGAGGCGTTGCTGCGCAGCGGCGCGACGACGATCGGCGGCAGGGTTCCGGTCAACGCGTCGGGTGGGCTGGCCTGTTTCGGCGAGGCGATTCCGGCACAGGCGATCGCGCAGGTCTGCGAGCTCAACTGGCAGCTGCGCGGCCAGGCCACCGGCCGTCAGGTCGAGGGCGCGAAGGCTGGAATCACGGCGAATCAGGGCCTATTCGGGCACGGCTCGTCGGTGATCGTCGCCCGCTAGCCTGGCGACCATGCGGGCCGGAACGGCCCGAGGTGGGGCACTCCCCTACCTGCGGTGTGGGCCCACCCGCTTGCGGGAGAGAGCCGGGCAATTGGACCTAGTCGCGGCTACCCCGACGATTCCGCGTCGTTGGAAGTATCAAGGGTCTCCAGAACGACTTCGGCGACGTGCTTCATCGTGGTCCGCCGGTCCATCGCGGCGCGCTGGATCCACTTGAACGCCTGCGGCTCGGTCATGCCCTGGTTGGCCTGCAGCAGGCCTTTCGCCCGTTCGACAAGCTTGCGGGTTTCCAGCCGGTCAGACAGGGTCTCGACTTCGCGCTCCAGCGCCCTGATCTCGCTGAACCGGCTCAGCGCCAGCTCAATCGAGGGAATCAGGTCGGAGATGGTGAACGGTTTGACCAGGTAAGCCATCGCACCGGCATCCCGCGCCCGTTCGACGAGGTCGCGCTGGCTGAACGCGGTCAGCACCACAATCGGTGCGATGCGTTTGCGGGCGATCTCCGACGCAGCGTCGATGCCGTCGCGGCGCGGCATCTTCACGTCCATGATCACCAGGTCGGGGCGGAGTTGTTCGGCCAGCTCGACTGCTTCCTGGCCATCGCCGGCCTCGCCGACGATTTCGTAGCCCTCTTCGCGCAGCATCTCGGCCAGATCGAGCCGGATGAGCGCCTCATCCTCGGCGATCAGCACCCGGTGCGAGGCTTGGGTATCGACGTCGGTCGTGGAGCCGGTCATGACGACATTGTGTCGTGGTCCGCCGCGATCATCGACCGCGGGGTTGTGACGCTCACCTCAGCGTGGCCATCCTCTATGGTGGGAGGCCGTAGTTTGCAAGCCCTCGTATCCCAACTGGCAGAGGAAACGGATTCAAAACCCGTCCAGTGTGAGTTCGAATCTCACCGAGGGCACCGAATCTGTAGAAGCGTTAGCGGAGGTAGAGGCGATTTTGCGGCGAACAAGCGTGCGATCACGCCTCGCGTGGCCACATTTTGGCCACACTTTCGGCCACAGAATCCAGATCGGAATCGAACAAATCGGCGTACACGTCGAGCGTCATCGCGGCGCTGGCATGCCCGAGCATCCGCTGAACAACCTTCGGATTGGCGCCCGCGCTGATCACCAGTGACGCCGCCGTGTGGCGCAGATCGTGAGCCGTCACCCGTGGGAACGTCGGGTCAGCTTTCATGCAGCGGTCCACCGCTCCCGACAGCCACGACTTGTACGTAACCGGCGGCCCGAGATAGCCGCCCGAGCGCGATGGCCACAGCAAGTCATCACGGCCCTTGCCCTGGGCTGTCTGAGCCAGCGCGTCGGCCACGAACGCGGGCAGCGCCACCGTGCGACTCTTGCCTGACTTCAGTGAGCCCACGAACACCTGTCCGCCCACCATCACAGCGTTGCGGTGCAAGTCCACCCGGCGCCGCAGGAAGTCGACGTCACGCACACGCAGCGCGGCCGCTTCACCCCAGCGCAGCCCGCCGACACCGAGCAGCAGCACCAGGGAGCGGTAGTGGCACGCTGGTGTGCGCAAGTCACTGCGAACAGTCGCGGGTGTCCGTTGAATGGCGCGGTCCCGTTTCGTCGCTCTACGGAGACCCCGCGGGCCTAGAACGACGCTGGATCGGGCAGTACGGCGCCGGGCGAGTACGGCACCGCAGGAGTCTGCCCCGGCAACGCTGTGGGCGGGTGGCCGGGAGACAGGGGGCGTGTACTGGAACCGCTGCCGGGAAACAAGGTATTCAACAGAGGACCGAGCTTGTCGAAGATCGTCCCGACAGGGGCGGGAAACGGCACGGGATCGTCGACAAGCAAAGGTTGCTGCGGAGCAGCCCCAGCGATCCCGCTGCCAAACCCAATTGCGCCAATTGCGGCCAGCGCGAGCGCCATACCCAGCGTCGCTCGGGTCAGTGGCGCGCGAGCATTCGAAATCGCAAACATGTTCTGGGACAAGGGGATAACTCCTCAAACTCCGCTGGAGCACCGAGTGCTTCAGACGCTCAAGTCACTCCGGTAACAATGCTGGACAAGCAGCACAATTGAAACACGACACCATCACAGATCGAACTCTATAGATTTGCTTACTAACCTTGGAGTTTGCTTACTCTATGGCGTTATCGAGCCAGCGTGGACTTTGCTTGATCGCGGTCGCCTGGACGCTGGCTACTGCATCTGGTCGAGCATGGTCGAGAAGGCTGCCTTGAGCGTTAGCGCCTTCTTGACCTCATCAGCGGTCACGTACGGATATTCGCCGTACTCCAAGAAGCTGGGGAAGTGGTGCTCGCGCACGAACTTCACGAATGAGTCCGGGTTCTCCTTCCAATCCTCCGGGAAACCCTCAAGATTGGTGAACACCGTGTTAATGCCGCTCTGGCCGAACAGCTGCACGGCGTCCTCGGTGTATTTGTCGAAGTCGGTGTCGAAGATGCCTTGGTATTGAAAGGTCAAGCCATCGCCGATATCGAAGAGCACCCAGCGAAGGTAATGCAGGCGCAGTGGAGCGAGGAACTCCGGCGTTTCGGTGATCGCTGCTTGGATGGTCTTGCCGTGTTCGCGGATCGCGTCCTCGCGACCCTCCTTGACCTTCGCGATGATCGAGAAGCCGTAGCAGGCCGGAGTGCGCGGAAAAACCGGTCCGTACCGCCCCCGCTCAAGCTCGAAGTAACCCTCTTTGGGGATCGCTAGCGCCGCTGGCTTGGTCCAGTCGTGATCGGTCGCGGACATGTCGTCACCTCTTCTGGAAGCTGATGGAGCGGACAGTACGCCCGATTCGTGGCAATTTCGGTTCGATGGTGAACCGTGAGATCGGCCCGCCACATGAGAGAGCGTGGCGGGCCGACTGCTTATTCAGACGTGAGCTAAACGGATGCACGCTAGCGGTGAGCCGGCCAGCACGATTGCTGCGACTCTCGGCGTCAGCCGCGCCACTATCTATCGGGTGCTGGCAGGAGAACAGTAATGGTTTTCCGGGCTCATGACCGGGTGCTAATCCCGTCTTGGTGTCGTGCGGCCTAGGTAGTCCAGGCGCGTTGGGCGAGCAGGCGCATGCCGTTGAGTCCGACGATGACGGTGGATCCTTCGTGGCCCGCCACGCCGAGTGGCAGCGGAAGGTGTCCCAGTAGGTCCCAAAGGACGAGTCCGGTGATGAAGGTGGTCGCGATGGCCAGGTTGGCGATCACGATGCGGCGGGCGCGGCGTGATAGTGCGATCACCGCGGGGAGGGTGGCCAGGTCGTCGCGGACGATGACGGCGTCGGCGGTCTCGAGCGCCAGATCGGATCCGGCGTGGCCCATCGCGACGCCGGTGTGCGCGGCGGCGAGCGCGGGGGCGTCGTTAACGCCGTCCCCGACGAGCAACACGCGCCTGCCGGCGTCCTCGAGCTCGCGGACAGCGGTGACTTTGTCTTGCGGCAGCAGCCCGGCGCGGATGTCGGTGATTCCGATTTGCGCGGCGAGTGTGTTTGCGGCGCGGGCGTTGTCGCCGGTCAGCAGGGCCGGTGCGGTGCCGGTGAGTGCGGTCAGTTCGGCGACGGTGTCAGCGGCTCCGGGGCGCAGTTGGTCGGCCAGTGCCAGGATGCCAACGGGGGCATCATCGGCGACGACGATGACCACGGTTTTGCCGGCGGCTTCCAAGTCGGCCACTGCCGCGGTTAGCGTGGCCGAGGTAGCGGAGGTGTCAGCGTCGGGCAGCAGATGCCGTGGGCTGCCGACTTTGACGGTGTGACCGTCGATGGTGGCACGGACACCGCGTCCGGGCGCGGAGTCGAAATCCTGAGCCGTAGGTGGTCGTAGGCCGCGTTCGGTGGCGGCGGCCACGATCGCTCGAGCCAGCGGGTGTTCGCTGGGGTGTTCGGCGGCGGCGGCCCAGAGAAGGATGGTGTCGGTGTCGTAGCGTGTTTCGTCGAGTGTTTCGACGTCGGTCAGTTGCGGTGCGCCCTGGGTGAGGGTGCCGGTCTTGTCGAACGCCACGGCGGTGATCGAGCCGAGTTGTTCCATCACGACCGCGGATTTGACCAGGACGCCGTTGCGTCCGGCGGTGGCCATCGCGGCCAGCAGCGGTGGCATGGTCGCCAGCACCACCGCGCACGGGGACGCGACGATCATGAAGGTCATCGCCCGCAGCAGCGCCGGCTGCAACGCGGCACCCAGAGCGAGGGGGATGAAGAACACTGCCAAGGTGGCGGCCACGACGCCGATCGAGTAGTACTGCTCGACCTTCTCGATGAACAACTGGGCTTTGGCCTTGGTGGCCGAGGCTTCCTGCACCATGGTCACGATGCGCGCAATGACGGTGTCGGCGGCGGCCCGATCGACCCGAATCCGTAGCACCCCAGTGCCGTTGAGCGTGCCGGCGAACACCTCGTCGCCGGGGTTTTTGGCGACCGGTAGCGGTTCACCGGTGATCGACGCCTGATCCACGTCGCTGGCCCCTGAGATGACCTGCCCATCGCCGCCGATCCGCTCACCGGGTCGCACCACGATCACGTCCCCGACCGACAGAGCGGCCGCATCGACCACCGTCTCGTCTCCGGATTCGGTTATCACGGTGGCACTCTCCGGGGCCAGATCAAGCAGGCTGCGCACCGAATCAGCGGTTCGCTGAGTCAGAAACGCTTCCAGCGCACCGGATGTGGCGAAGATGACGATCAACAGTCCGCCGTCGAGGACCTGGCCGATCGCGGCAGCCCCGATCGCCGCCACGATCATCAACAGATCGACATCGAGAGACTTTGCCCGCAACGCCTGCAACCCGGCCAGCGCGGGCTCCCAGCCGCCGGTGACATAGCAAGCCAGATACAGCGACCACCACATCCACGCCGGGGCTCCACCGAACTGGGCAGCCAGCCCCAGCACGAACAGGACCGTCGCCACGGACGCCCACCGGACCTCGGGAAGGGCGAACGGACGTGTACGGGCACTTCGGTTCGCGATCGGGGGCGGCGGCGCGGGAGCGGTCCAGGACCGGAGACGACATCAGAAACTCCACGTGTTGGGAAGTGGGCGGGACACCGCTACCATACAGGAATATATGAGCACGTCTTCATGGGATCATTAGGTAGGATGCAGCCATGGGTCACGGCATCGAGGGCAGAACCACACCGCCCGCACAGCTCGACGCCGAGTCGGCGGCATCGGTCGCCGCGACATTGCAGGCGTTGGCGACACCGAGCCGGCTGCGGATCCTGACCCGCCTGCGCCACGGCGCGTGCTCAGTCAACGACCTCACGGCGGCCGTGGAGATGGAACAGTCCGCGGTCTCCCACCAGTTGCGCCTACTGCGCGCGATGGGGCTGGTCACCGGAGCCCGCAACGGACGCAGCGTGATCTACGCGCTCTACGACAACCACGTCGCGATGCTCCTCGATGAAGCCGTCTACCACATCGAACACCTCGGGCTCGGCGCCTCCGACGAGCCCTCCGCGACTGCGTAGCACGGCGGCGATAAGCGCGGCCTGACCGTCCCGTCAGCCAACTGCGTGCCGCGGATCACGACCTCGACGATGCCGGCGGCGTTCCCCAACCCGATCGTCCGCGTGAACGCCGCAACGTCGGTAGCCAGGATCTACGCGAGGGTGCGTTTAAGGCGCGCGGTCGTACCGTACGTTGGACGGGTGATTGTCACCGGAGCATTCCTAGCCGAAGCCGCCGCAGCCGTCGATAACAAGCTGCATATATGGGGTGGTGTCATATCCCACTGCGGCCTTGGCCCCGAGCGGATGGTCCGGCTGGTCCTCGTGGCATTGACACAAGCCGAGACTGACAACACAGACCGCACGATTGACGTCGATATCCAGCCGCCCAACGGCGAGGAAACCCTCCATTTCTCGCTCGAAGTACCGGAAGCCACCGCGAACAACGACATCGGCTTCAGTTATTGGCCGCTGCCACTGCATCTGCCGTTCGATGGTCGCTGGCTCTTTGTGTTGACCGTTGCGGGCGGAGCATCGGTGGCGTTTCCGCTCATCGTGAGCGCGCTTCCGTCCCAACCGACCGCGGCCACGACGGAGTCGGTGATCCCCTAGAGCGACGGCAGGATCTCGACCAGGAAAGCGACGGCAGGATCTCGACCAGGAAGTTGCCACCGGTAGCCATCGCGCTGAGCATGTCGCCGAAGCTGGCGGCTGGGTTGGCTCGCGTCACAAGCCATCGGGGGGACAAGGCTTGACACAACGTTCCGGAATTTAGGGCCGACCTATTACGCTTTTGCTGTGGTGGCTAAGCGGTGTGGTGCCACACAACCAGCAGGTTCGCGGCGAACGCCGGACTGCGTAGCAGCAGTGCGGGAGCAACCGCGCGTCCGCAGTCAGCACTATGCCGACCGCATCGCGCGGCAACGCCGGATCCTGTATCTCACCACGTCAATGGCGGTGATCGTCAGCGCGGGTTTCGGGACAATCCAGGTTTTCGCCGCACCCCATCTGTGGTGGACCGGCGTGATGAATATCGTCGGCGCCGCGATCTACGCGATGGTCCCTTGGCTGCACCGCTTCGGTGAGTTGGTTGCACCGCTGACCTTCATCGGCACCGCCTACGTCTCGATTTTCGTCATCTGCTGGTTCGTGGGCACCGGCTCGGGATTGCAGTTCTATTTTCTCGTCGCATCCTGCCTCGTGGTGCTGCAACTGGGCATCGACCGGATCGTCTTGGCAGCGGGCCTGGCGGCCGTCGCCGCCGGGCTGGTGATCACCTTGCAGTTCCTGGTCCCCCGAGACACCGGTGTCCAGCCGGCGTGGGCTTTGTCCTTGAGCTTCGTCGTGACGACGATCTCGGGCTGCGTGATGGTGGTGACGACGGTGTGGTACTCGGTACGCGAGATCGTCCGCGCCGAAACAGCCATGGAAATGGAATACGAACGGTCCGAGGCGTTGCTGGCCAACATCTTGCCGGCCAGCGTCGCGGAACGGTTGAAAGATCCGGCGCACAACATCATTGCCGACAAATACGACGACGCCTCTGTGCTGTTTGCCGACATCGCAGGTTTCACCGAACGGGCCAGCGACATCGCGCCGGACAAGCTGATCCGATTCCTGGATCGGTTGTTCAGCGCCTTCGATGCACTGGTGGATAAACACGGGCTGGAAAAGATCAAGGTCAGTGGTGACTCCTACATGGTGGTCAGCGGAGTGCCCCAGCCGCGGCCCGATCACGTCGAGGCGCTCGCCGACCTTGCGCTCGACATGGCCGAAACCGCGAGCGAACTAAGAGATTCGCGCGGCGAAGTGGTGCCGTTGCGAATCGGGCTCGCATCAGGCCCCGTCGTCGCGGGCGTGGTGGGTTCTCGGAGGTTCTTCTACGACGTGTGGGGCGACGCGGTCAACGTCGCGTCGCGGATGGAAGCCACCGATTCGGTGGGACGAATCCAGGTGCCCGAGGACGTGTACCAGCGGCTGAAAAACAACTTCGTGCTGCAGGAGCGGGGCGCGGTCGCCGTCAAGGGCAAGGGCGTCATGCGCACGTGGTATCTCGTTGGCCGCAAACCGGACGCCGGTTCCGGCGGTGTGCGTGCCGAGGCGCCACAAGCCGCTGTGCTGTGACACGTAACGCCAAACCCCCCATCAAGATCGCCGTTTGTGGGAAGCTTGGGCAATGGAAACCACTGCTGTTCCAAAGTTGTTGCCGCATCTGTGGAAGTCGACACTGGTATCCGGACTCCTGGCAGTCGCCCTGGGCGTCCTGGTGCTGCTGTTGCCCGGAGATTCCATCGTCATCGCCGCCATCCTGTTCGGCATCTACCTGCTGGTCACCGGTATCGCACAAGTTATCTTCGCGTTCAGCCTGCACGTCTCCGCGGGCGGGCGAGTGCTGCTATTCATCAGCGGCGCAGCCTCGCTGGTGCTGGCGGTGCTGTGCTTCCGACACTTCGGCGAGGGCTATGCGATTCTGCTGCTGGCAATCTGGATTGGCGTCGGCTTCATCTTTCGCGGTGTGGCGACATCGATTTCGGCTATCAGCGATCCCACGTTGCCCGGTCGCGGCTGGCAGATATTCGTTGGGGTGATCAGCCTTATTGCGGGCGTTGTGATGATCGGATCGCCGTTCGAATCACTCGCGATCCTGATACTCGTCGTCGGCATCTGGCTGATTGTCATCGGCACCTTCGAGGTCGTGTCGTCGTTCGGTATCCGCAGCGCATCCAAGAGGGCGCATGAGGCGCTGACGGGCGCACCGCACGGATCGTGATCGACCGAAAAATTCCGTAGCAATGATCGCGACTGTCTACTACACTGCGTCGTAGTAGTTAGGCGCTGTCGTCAGGGAGATGGCCATGAACGTCGTCGACGTGTCCCGTTGGCAGTTCGGTATCACCACCGTCTACCACTTCATCTTCGTGCCGCTCACCATCGGTCTGGCACCGTTGATCGCCATCATGCAGACGGCATGGGTGGTCACCGACAACGTGGCGTGGTATCGGCTCACCAAGTTTTTCGGGAAGCTGTTCCTGATCAACTTCGCGATCGGGGTGGCCACCGGGATCGTGCAGGAATTCCAGTTCGGCATGAATTGGAGCGAGTACTCGCGGTTCGTCGGCGACGTGTTCGGCGCGCCGCTGGCGATGGAAGGTCTGACCGCGTTCTTCTTCGAATCGACCTTCATCGGTTTGTGGATCTTCGGCTGGAGCCGACTGCCGCGGCTGGTACACCTGGCCTGCATCTGGATCGTCGCGATCGCCGTCAACGTATCCGCGTTCTTCATCATCGTGGCGAACTCCTTCATGCAGCATCCGGTCGGCGCTCAATACAATCCCGCGACCCGGCGCGCCGAGTTGCACAGCATCGGCGCGCTGCTCAGCAATAACACTGCGCGAGCGGCGTTTTCACATACTGTGGCCGGCTCATTGTTGACCGCTGCGACATTCGTCGCCGCCGTCAGTGCGTGGTGGCTGGTCCGTTCGGGTAAGCGCGCAACGGACCACCCCGTCGCCGAGTCAGATGCCCGCACCATGTTCCGTCCGGCAGCCATCCTGGGATGCTGGGTTGCGCTGATCGCCACAGTCGGCTTGTTCTTCACCGGTGACTACCAGGGCAAGCTGATGTTCGTTCAGCAGCCGATGAAGATGGCTTCGGCGGAATCGTTGTGCAACACCGAAACCGACCCGGACTTCTCCATCCTGACCGTGGGCACGCACAACAACTGCGACAGCGTCACCCGCGTGATCGAAGTGCCCTACGTGCTGCCGTTTCTCGCCAAAGGCAGATTCAACGACGTCACTTTGCAGGGCGTACGCGATATCCAGCAGGATTACCAAGAGCGCTTCGGCCCAAACGACTACCGGCCCAACCTGTTCGTCACCTACTGGTCGTTTCGCGCGATGATCGGGCTGCTGGCGATTCCGGTCCTTTTCGCGATGGCCGCGTTGTGGCTCACCCGCGGTGGCCGGATCCCCGATCGACGATGGTTCTCCTGGCTTGCGCTGGTAGCCCTTCCCACGCCGTTCCTGGCCAATATCTCCGGTTGGGTGTTCACCGAAATGGGCCGCCAGCCCTGGATCGTGGTGCCAAATCCGACCGGCGACCAGCATGTCCGATTCACCGTCCACGAGGCCGTCTCACATCACGCTGCTGGCATGGTCGTCACCTCGCTGGTCACCTTCACCCTGGTCTACGCGGTGCTGGCGGTGATCTGGTTCTGGCTGCTCAAGCGCTACATCGTCGAAGGGCCGCAGGAACACGACGCGGAACCGGCTGCGCCGCGGTCACCCAGCGACGACGACGTGGCACCGCTGTCTTTCGCCTACTAAGGACTGCCGACGGAAAGGAGCTGACCGGTGGGACTGCAAGAGCTGTGGTTCGGCATCATCGGGCTGCTGTTTCTCGGTTTCTTCATCCTCGAGGGTTTCGACTTCGGCGTGGGCATGTTGATGGAACCGTTCGCGCGCGTCGGCGTCGGCGAACCGGAAGCCCACCGCCGCGCAGCGCTGAACACAATCGGGCCGGTCTGGGACGGCAATGAGGTCTGGCTGATCACCGCCGGCGCAGCGATGTTCGCCGCATTTCCCGGCTGGTACGCCGTCGTCTTCTCCACCCTGTACCTGCCGCTGCTGGCAATCCTGTTCGGCATGATCGTGCGTTCGGTGTCGATCGAATGGCGCGGCAAGGTCGACGACTCGAAATGGCGGGCCCTGGCCGACTTCGGGATCGCGGCCGGGTCGTGGTTGCCTGCCGTGCTGTGGGGTGTGGCGTTCGCCGTCTTGGTACGTGGGCTCCCGGTGGACGCCAGTGGCCAGGTCGACTTGTCGATCACCGATGTGCTCAACGCCTACACGCTGTTGGGCGGCTTGGCCACAGCGGGGCTGTTTCTGTTCTACGGCGCGGTATTCGTTTCCCTGAAGACATCGGGCGCGATCCGCGACGACGCTCACCGCTTCGCTGTGCGGCTGTCACTCCCGGTGACCGGACTGGTTGGGGGCTTTGGGCTTTGGACGCAGCTGGCCCACGGCAAGAATTGGACCTGGCTGGTGCTGGCGGTCGCGGTGGTGGCACAGCTGGCGGCGGTGGCCTTGGTGTGGCGACGCGCATCCGACGGCTGGGCGTTCCTGTGCACCGCTTTGGTGGTGGCGGCGGTTGTGATCCTTCTGTTCGGAGCGCTGTATCCGAACCTGGTGCCTTCCACGCTGAACAAGCAATGGAACGTGACGATCTACAACGCCTCGTCGACTCCGTACACCCTCAAGATCATGACTTGGGTGACAGCGCTCATGGCTCCGCTGACGGTGATATACCAGGGCTGGACGTATTGGGTTTTCCGGCAACGGATTTCGGTTGACCGCATTCCGTCGGCGACAGGGCTGGCGAGGCGACCGTCCTGAGCGCGAGCAGCCGGGGGCCCGTGGATCCGCGACTGTGGCGGGCATCTGCGGCGCTGCGCCGCTTCCTGGCCGCAACAACGGTATGCGGTCTTGTGATCTCTGGTTGCGCGATCGGCTCGGCGATCCTGCTGGCGCACATCGCTTCCCGGGTCATCACCGATCCGGCCGCGCGCACCCTAAGCCAGTGGGCACCGATGTTGTGGATCCTGCTGGCGGTGTGGACGGTGCGTGCCGTGGCGCACTGGCTGCAGGCCCGACTGGGCCAACGTGGCGCGAGCGCGGTCATCGCCGACCTCAGTGGCCAGGTGCTTACGGCCGTCACCGCCCGGCAACCCAGGCAGTTGGCAGCTCAGCGCGACGCCGCGGCCGCGGTGGTGACCCGTGGACTCGACGCGTTGCGACCCTATTTCACCGCGTATCTGCCGGCATTGCTGCTGGCAGCGATCCTGACCCCGGTGAGTGCGGCGGTAGTCGGGTTCTACGACCTGAAATCGGCTGTGATCGTGGCGATCACGCTGCCGCTGATCCCGATCTTCATGGTGCTGATCGGCCTGGCGACCGCTGAGCGGTCCGCAGCCGCGCTGGCCGCCATGGCCACCCTGCAGGCTCGGCTGTTGGACCTGATCGCCGGAATTCCGACGCTGCGGGCCCTGGGCCGCGCCGCCGGGCCCGAGCGCCGCATTTCCGAGTTGGCCGCCGCCCATCGCCGCTCAGCCATGGCCACGCTGCGGATCGCGTTCCTCTCCGCGCTGGTGTTGGAACTTCTCGCCACCCTCGGCGTCGCCATGGTCGCGGTCGGCATCGGCCTGCGTCTGGTGTTCGGTGAGATCAGCCTGACCGCGGGTTTGACCGTGCTGTTGCTCGCACCTGACGTCTATTGGCCGCTGCGCCGCATCGGCGTGGAATTCCATGCCGCCCAAGATGGTCGGGCCGCCGCCGACAAAGCGTTCGCGCTGATCGAGGACTCCGCGACTCCGGTCCCGGGTATCCGAACGATCTCGGCGCGAGGCGCCGTGATTGTTCTCAACGAGCTCAGCGTCACAGGTCGCGACGGGTCCTGCCCGCATGATCTCAGTGCCGTGATCCAGCCGGGCCGGGTAACAGTACTCACCGGTGCGAACGGCGCAGGAAAAAGCACCACTCTGCAGGTCATCGCCGGAATCAGCGCGGCCACCAATGGTGGTGTAACCGTGGCCGGAGTCGAGATGACCGATCTCGAACCGACCTCGTGGTGGCGGCAGCTGTCCTGGCTGCCGCAGCGCCCTGTGCTCATCCCCGGGACCGTCGCCGACAACCTGGACCTGTTCGGCGCCCTCGCTGATCTTGAAAATGCCTGTGTGTCATCTGGATTCGATCAAGTATTGGCCGAGCTGCCTAACGGGATCGACACCGTCATCGCAAGCGGCGGCGTGGGGCTGTCACTGGGTCAGCGGCAGCGCCTCGGCCTGGCCCGCGCGCTCGGCTCACCGGCTCCGGTGCTGCTGCTCGACGAGCCCACCGCGCACCTGGACGCCGCAACCGAAACCCGGGTGTTGGGGGCCATTGTCGAACGGGCGCGCACCGGTGCCACCGTCGTCGTCGTCGGCCACCGCGACCACGTCCTCGAAATCGGTGATCAGGTCATCGAGGTGGCCGGGGTGGGTGACGTCCAGCATGCTCGCGTCTGATCCCCTGCCGGCCGCGGTGCGGCTGCTGCACCCGCGGATCCCCCGCCTGCTGCTGGCAATAGCGCTTGGGGTGCTGTCGCTGGGCAGCGCTCTGGCGCTGGCCGGGCTGTCGGCCTGGTTGATCACCCGCGCCTGGCAAATGCCGCCGATACTGGATCTGTCGATCGCTGTGGTGGCGGTTCGCACCTTCGCGATTTCCCGTGGCGTGCTGCATTATTGCGAACGGCTGGCCAGCCACGACACCGCGTTGCGGGCCGCGGGCACCGCCCGCGCGCAGATCTATTACCGGCTAGCGCACGGTCCAGCCGACATCGCCACTCGATTGCACAGCGGCGAGCTGGTCTCGCGAGTCGGCGCTGATGTCGACCAGCTGGCCGACGTGCTGGTCCGCGCCCTGCTGCCATTCAGTGTCGCGGCGGTGCTCGCCGTGGCGGCGACCGCGGTCGTCGGGGTTATCTCCCCGTCGGCTGCGGCGGTCTTGGCAATCTGCCTCCTGATCGCCGGCATCGTCGCGCCGTGGCTGGCATCGAGGGCCGCTGCCGCGCAGGAAGTGGTTGCACGCCAACACCATTCCGCTCGTGACGTGTCAGCGATGCTGGCGCTCGAGCATGCGCCCGAGCTGCGAGTCGCCGGTAGGTTGCACAATATTGTTCTGGAGTCGCAACGCCGGCAACGCGATTGGGGCGACGCGATCGACGCCGCGGCCCAACCGGCCGCATTCGCGGAAGCGATTCCCACCGCGGCCATCGGCGTCAGCGTGCTGGGGGCCGTGGTGGCGGGCATCGGGATGGCGGGCTCGGTTGCACCCACCACGCTGGCGGTCCTGATGCTGTTGCCGCTGTCGGCGTTCGAGGCGACGTCGCCGTTGCCCGCCGCCGCCATCCAATTGACACGTTCACGATTGGCGGCACGGCGTCTGCTCGAACTGACCCCGGCTGACATCGCAGTGAAGACCGCGGATCCCCGACCACATCCCTCGCCTACCGGGCGGCTGTGCAGCAAGGACATGGTGGCGGCTCACCCGGGCGGTCGAGTGCCGGCCGCCGTAACGGTCGACCTCCCGCCGGGCGCCAGGCTGGCGGTGACCGGCCCCAGCGGGTCCGGTAAGACGACACTGCTGATGACCCTGGCAGGTCTGCTGGCGCCGTCGCGCGGCACCGTGACCCTGGGCGGAGCGCCGCTGGATCAATTCGGCGAAGGCGAAATACGCTCCGCTATAGGCTTTTTTGCGGAGGATGCACATATCTTCGCGACGACCGTTCGAGACAACTTGCTGGTGGCGCGGGGCGATTGCCCAGACGATCAGCTGGGCGACGCGCTGCGCCGGGTCGGCTTGGACAACTGGTTGGTGGATCTGCCGAATGGCCTCGACACGGTGTTGCCCGGTGGCGCGCAGGCGTTGTCGGCGGGCCAACGCAGGAGGCTGCTACTCGCCCGGGCGCTCATCTCGCCTGCGCGGATCGTGCTGCTCGATGAACCGACCGAGCACCTCGACGCCGCCGACGCCGAACCCATTCTGCGCAGCCTGCTCAGCGCCGACGGTGGTCTGATGGCTGCCGAGCGGACGGTAGTCGTGGCTACGCATCACCTGTCCAATGACATTCGATGTCTCGAGTTACGGATCTGCGCCGGCGGGTACTCTGGCAAACAGTCTTCCAGGACGCCCAGCAAGGAAGCGAGCCATGACCGAACCTCTGGACACACCGTCTAACAAACGGGAAAAACCTGAGGGAACACCGCAAGCGGCGCCGCCGTATCCATACCCGTCCGCGTATCAATATCAGCCCGGCCCATACCCCGGCGGCTATCTACCGCCGCCCCACTACGGTTACCCGGGTTACCCGCCACCGCCGGTCCAGCCAAAAAACGGACTAGGTATCACGTCGCTGGTGCTGGCGATTATCGGGTTGCTCAGTGTCTGGGTGCCCGTCGTCAACATCGTCAGCATGGTGCTGGGACTCGTCGCCGTGGTCGTCGGGTTCCTCGCGCGCGGACGTGTGAGGCGGGGCGCCGCCAACAATGGCGGTATCGCGGTCGCCGGCATCGTGCTGGGCGGACTCGCGATCATCGTTGGCTTGGCCTTCATCGCTCTCTATATGACGGTCTGGAAGGACGTCGGCGGCGGCGACTACATCGACTGCATGCAGAAAGCCGGCCCAGACCAGTCAGAGCAGCAGCGTTGCGCGGATCAGTTCCGGCAAAACGTCGAAGACCAGTTGAGCGTCACGCTGACGCCAACGCCGGCGCCGTAAAGCGTTAAAGGCCACGGCGACGCGGCATGAACTCCAGCGACAGCAACACGTAGATCAGCGGCACAAGCTGAGTCAACGACACCAGCGCATAGCGCCGATCGTCCAGCGCGTGGAATTTGCGCAGGTATCGATACAGCGATTCAAGCGCGATCAATGGATCCAGCAGATGGATCAGCCAGTAGAACAGGGCTTGTATCCGGCCGTGCTGCTTCTCGTCGAAGATTTCTGGGAAAGCCGCGAATGCTAACGATACTCGTTGCGCGCCAGCACTTTTGGCCGCAGTGACCATGTCGACGCTGAGCCGTTCGTCGATCCCGTTGGGCGCCCCGCGGCGACGCCACGGTACGTCCAGGGTGACATCGCTACCGCCGCCGGCGGTGGCGTAGCGGTGAAAGCCCTGCACCCGCCCGGATTTGTCTCTCGCGATGATCAGCTGTATCCCCGGATATCGGCCCTGCAGCGCGCCGTCCAAATTCATGCAGAATCCGCGATCGGTGTGCGCGCCACTGGAAGACGCCCGCAAGACCTCGCTCAACTCGGCCCGCAGCCGGCCGTCGAGTTTCTGCTCGGCGACGATGTCGGTGGTGATACCGCAGTTGTGCGTGCGTCTGACCGCCTGACGCAAGTTGCGGAACTTGCGCCCAACCATGTCGAAGCTGGACACGTCGATGACAACATCCCGGCCGATCGGCACCGGATGCAGCGATTGGCCCAGCACCTTCGGGTCGTTCCACAGCCGGACCCGCCGCTCACTGCAAGCCAGCACGACGATCCGCCAACCGTGGGTATGACACATGGTGGCGAAGTCGGCGACCAGTTGCGGAAATCGCGCCTCGTCACCGACAGGGTCCCCACTGACGACCGCATAGCCGATTCGGGTCCGGTACGCCAGCGCCGCTGTCCCGTCCGCGGTGAACAGGTAGCACTTACCCGCCTGCATCGCGAACGGCGCCAGCGGGTCGCCGCTGGTGGCCTTGATCAGGGACCACACCCGAGACAGGTCGCCGGGATGCCCGCGCGCTGATGTGGGCCACATCAGCGCCAGACCTGACCCCGCGATCACCACGTCACCGAGCAGATCGAAAGACAGGACGTGCGCGCCGATCCCGGCGAGCAGGAGGAAAACTGCGGCTATCGCGTGCCCGGCTGTGACCGGGCGACCCAGAAAGATACCCCGGGCGATCAACGCCACCGCGGCCAACACCGTCAGCGACCATTCCAGCCGACCAGTCGGGCCGCGGGCAATCACTTTCATCAACCAGCAGGCCGCGCTGAGCAGACCCAGCGCACCAACCCAACGGGCCGCTAGCGAGTGGACGTCAACAACAACCCGCTCGCTTGGGGGACCCTCGGACGCGATGCCGATCGACGACTGGTGCACGCCCACCTCCGGGTCTTGTAGTCGCTAGCGCTCGACTACTCAACCAACTGAAACGTTACGCCCGGAGCCGCTGTTACTGCAGTGCCGCCGGGGCCTGCAATCGAATCGTTGCTCGCTGTCCTACGCCCGCGAACCCGGGAAATACTTCACCACGCCTTCTTGCACCACAGTGGCGACCGGCCGCCGGGAGCGGTCGAAGAAATAGCCGGTCCCGAGCCCGCGTGAATCGGTAGCCACCGGCGAGGATGTGGAGTACAACACCCAGTCGTCGAAGCTCACCTGACGGTGAAACCACACCGAGTGATTGACGGTCGCAGCGAAGATGCGGTCGAAGCCCCACGAGAGCCCGTGCGTGGTGATGATCGAGTCCAGGACGGTGGTGTCCGAGCAGTAGAGCATCGTGGCGGTGTGCAGCACCGGATCGTCGGGCATCACACCGTCGGCTTTGACCCAAACTCGGTTGTAGTCGAGCCGGTCCCCTTTATCCCGCATCACCCAGGACGGGTCGTTGGTGTAGCGCCATTCGATCGGCTGCAGTGCGTTGACGAACAACGGAACAGTGTCCTCGTACCCGGCCAGCAGCTCCTTGATCGAAGGCAATGTCTCGGGATCGGCGACCTCGGGCGGTTCGACGTTGTGCTCAAGACCGCGACCGCCGGACAAGTAGGAGATCATCACCGTCGCGAGCAGAATGCCGTCCTGAGTAACCTCGATGCGCCGGTTCGCGAAGCGACGCTCATCGCGCAGTCGCACCACCTGGAATTCGATGTCCTTGGCGGTATCACCGCCATTGATGAAGTGCACGGACAGCGCGTTGGGCGGCAAGTCGCGGGTGAGGGTGCGGCTGGCGGCAACAAACGATTGCGCCATCATCAGTCCGCCGAATGTCCGGGGCGGGTTCTTCGTGGGATGAGACCCGATGAAGACGTCGTCGCCCATGGGATGCAGGTCGAGCACCGCCATCAGCTCGTCGAAGTCAGACACCGGGTCAGCCTAGTTGCCCGGCTAGACGTCCTCCTCGCCGATTCGGTGCACGTGGATCAGGTTGGTTGAACCGACGGTGCCGGGAGGTGCACCAGCGACGATCACCACCAGGTCGCCGCGCTTGTAACGGCCGAGCGCCAGCAGCGACTTGTCGACCTGGCGGATCATGCCATCGGTGGTCTGGATGATGGGGACGATGAATGTCTCGGTGCCCCACGTCATGGCCAGTTGGCTGCGCACCTCGGGCAGTGGGGTGAACGCCAGCAGCGGCAGTGGCGTGTGCAGCCGGGCCAGGCGCCGCACGGTGTCCCCGGACTGGGTGAACGCGACCAGGGCCTTGGCGTCGAGGCGTTCGCCGATATCGCGGGCGGCGTAACTGATCACACCGCGCTTGGTGCGGGGCACGTGCGTCAGCGGCGGGGCGGCGGTCGAATTCTCTTCCACCGCGCACACGATCCGGGCCATCGTCTGGACGGCGGCCAGCGAATGCTTGCCGACGGCGGTTTCGCCGGACAGCATCAGCGCGTCCGCGCCGTCGAGCACCGCGTTGGCGACGTCTGAGGCCTCGGCCCGTGTCGGTCGTGAGTTTTCGATCATCGACTCGAGCATCTGCGTCGCGACGATGACGGGTTTTGCGTTCTCCCTGGCCATTTGGATGGCCCGCTTCTGAACCAGCGGAACCTCTTCGAGCGGCAGCTCGACACCGAGATCGCCACGGGCGACCATCACGGCATCGAAAGCCAGCACAACGGCTTCGAGGTTGTCGATCGCTTCGGGCTTCTCGAGTTTGGCGATCACCGGTACCCGCCGGCCCACCCGGTCCATCACCTCGTGGACCAGCTCGACATCGGCTGGCGAGCGCACAAACGAGAGCGCCACCATGTCGACGCCCAAGTGCAGCGCGAACTCGAGATCGTCGATGTCCTTCCCGGACAACGCCGGAGCCGACACGCTCATCCCGGGCAGCGACATCCCCTTGTTGTTGCTGACCGGGCCGCCCTCGGTAACCCTGCACACGACGTCGTCGCCGTCGATGTCCGCGACCACCAAGCCGATGTTGCCGTCGTCGACCAGAACCCGATCACCGGGCAGCGCATCTTTGGCCAACTGCTTGTACGTGGTCGAAACCCGGTCGTGGTTGCCCTCGCAGTTGGCGACGGTGATCCGCACGGTTTCACCATCGGCCCAATAAGTCGGTCCGTCAGCGAAACGGCCGAGCCTGATCTTCGGGCCTTGCAGGTCGGCGAGTACACCGACCGCGCGCCCGGTGGCGTCAGAGGCCGCACGCACCCGGTCGTACGAAGCTTTGTGATCGCTGTATTCGCCGTGGCTGAAGTTCATTCTGGCGACGTCCATCCCGGCTTCGACCAGCGCTCTGACCGATTCGTCAGTGCTGGTGGCCGGACCGAGAGTACAGACAATTTTGCCGCGTCTCGCCACGACAAATCAGCATAGTCCCGCTAGCTGGCCATCTCCCGACAGTTACTGATCCGACAGCGGGCTAACTGGTGAGTAGCGTCGGAACCAACGGGAAACCAGGCAGGTTGCGCACTACTGTCCACGCCAGCATCGCGATCAGGAAAGTCACCGCCGTCGGTAGCGGCAGCAGCGACCGGTCAGAGCGGCGGCGCAGCAGAATCCAACCGGCCAACATCGGGATGCCGACGAGCAAGAAGATGTTGTCGGTGATCGCTGCGGCCAAGTCACCGTGCAGGACGTCGTGCACCATCCGCAGGCCCCCGCAGGCGGGACAGTTCCACCCGGTGAGCAGCCGAAACGGGCACATAGGAAAGACCGAGTCCGGCTTGTGCGGGTCCACCAGGCCGACGTAACCAACCGCGCCCGCTAGCAGCGCACCCGAAGCCAGGGTGGAGTACAAACGGCCCCGTGAGTGCGCCCGCGCGGGGCCGGGCTGGGCCTGATTGGTCACGCTTTTCAGCATGCCAGTCGTCGCGGCGCCGCGGCTATCGTCGGCGCAGCCGAGAATTCAGCCTCTGCCGCCATCCCGACTGCGTTGCGGTCGAGTCGGTCGGCTCCGGGGTCGGCTCATCCGCCGGAGCGGGCTCGTGATCGGCCGATTCCGCTGCCTCCTCCGACTCCTCGCCCGACTCGGCCTCGGATTCGTCGGCTTCGGGTTCGGGTTCGCCGTCGACGGCTTCGGCGGGCTCTTCGTCGGCTTCAGCAGCCTTGTCCAGTTCGGGTTCGGGTTCGCCGTCAGCGGCTTCGGCCGGCTCCTCGGCTTCAGCGGCCTCACCCTCTGACTGTTCAGCCGCCTCCTCCTCAGGCTCAGACGTCGCCGCTACCTCGACTTCGGGAGCATCGACTTCCGCCGCGTCGGCCGCCGCCGCGACCGTTTCAGCTTCGGTGTCGGGTTTGTCGTCCGCCGCGGTATCCGCCGCCGTCGTCTCTGTCGTTTCCGGCTCGTCAACCGGCTCGTCGGCGACGGCATCAGGAGCAGCGGACTCCACAGAATCCGCAGAATCCACTGTGTCCCCTTCAACCGAGTCCGGCACGAGTCGGTCAGCAGCCGAGCCACTAAGTGACGCCGGGTCCTCGCGGCCCTTGGGCGCGAGGATCAGATACACCACCGCGCCGATGAAGACGAATGTCGATGTGAAGGAGTTGATCCGGATTCCGGCGATATGGGTGGCGGCATCGTCTCGCAACAGTTCGATGCCGAAGCGTCCGATGCAGTACCCGGCGACATAAAGCGCGAACAGCCGACCGTGCCCGATGGTGAAACGCCGATCCAGGTAAATCAGCACAGCGAAAACCAATAGGTTCCAGAGCAATTCGTAAAGGAAGGTCGGCTGGACGACCATCGCGAGCTGGCCGGTCGACACGCCGTCAAGCGAATGCACATCCACGAATCCGGCCGGGTCTCGCCGGTAGAAGATCTCCAAACCCCACGGCATCGTGGTCTCGCGGCCGAAGAGCTCCTGGTTGAAGTAGTTTCCCAGCCGGCCAATCGCCTGGGCGAGAACGATACCGGGGGCTATCGCGTCGCCGAAGGCGGGAAGCGGAATCCCGCGACGGCGGCAGGCGATCCACGCACCTACACCGCCCAGGGCGACCGCACCCCAGATTCCCAGGCCACCGTCCCAGATACGCAGCGCCGCGCCGAGTCCCGCGCCACCTTCACCGAAATACGTCCGCCAGTCGGTTGCCAGGTGGAACAGCCGGCCGCCGATAAGCCCGAAAGGCACGGCCCACAGGGCGATGTCATAAATCACACCGCGCTCGCCGCCACGGGCCTCCCAGCGTCGATCACCGATCAGCAGCGCGGCGACGATGCCGATGATGATGAACAGCGCGTACGCGCGGATGGGTATCACCCAGATGTGCCAGACTCCGCGCGGCGGGCTCGGGAAATACGCGAGGACACTCGTCGTCATAACCCGGAAATCCTTTGGCGCACACCGACCGCAAGTTCCTCTGTCAGCGCCCGCAGGGCCGGCATACCCGTAGCCAATGCAGACACGAGTGCGGAGCCCACGATGACACCGTCGGCATAGCCGGCGATCTGAGCCGCCTGTTCCCGCGATCGCACGCCCAGACCGACACCAACAGGTATGTCAGACACCGCCTTCACCCTGCCCACCAACTCGGGGGCAGCCTGCGACACCACATCGCGGGCACCGGTCACACCCATGATCGACGCGGCGTAGACAAATCCGCGCGACGCCTCGACCGTCGTTGCCAATCGTTGCGGCGTCGACGACGGTGCCACCAAAAAGATGCGGTCCAAGCGGTGATGGTCGGACGCCGCCAACCATTCGTCGGCCTCATCGGGAATGAGGTCCGGCGTAATCAACCCATGCCCACCAGCCGCGGCGAGATCCCGGGCGAACGCATCAACCCCGTAGCGCAACACCGGATTCCAGTAAGTCATCACGACGGCACGGCCACCCGCGGCGCTGATCGCCTCGACGGCGGTCAACGTATCCCGAACTCGTACACCACCGCGCAGTGCAACCTCGGACGCCGTCGCGATGGTTGGGCCGTCCATACCCGGATCCGAGTACGGCACGCCGACCTCGATGAGGTCGCACCCGGATTCGATCAACGCTGTCATCGCGTCAATGGATGTCTGCACATCGGGGTATCCGGTCGGCAGGTAGCCGATCAGCGCCGCCCGGTTCTCCCGCTGGCATGAGCTGAAAAGCTCTGTCAAACTATGTGTTTCGCTTTGCTCGACGGTCATGATCGGCCACCGTCTGAGTCCGATTGTCCGGCCTTGTCGAGCAGACCGAACCACTTCGCGGCTGTCTCGACGTCTTTGTCGCCGCGGCCGGACAGGTTCACGACGATGACCGCTCCGCTGCCCATCTCGACGCCCAGTTTGAGCGCTCCGGCCACCGCGTGCGCCGATTCGATCGCCGGAATGATGCCTTCCGCCCGGCACAACAACCGAAACGCATCCATCGCCTCGCTGTCGGTGATCGGCCGGTACTCGGCGCGCCCGGTATCCCGCAGCCACGCGTGTTCGGGGCCCACGCCGGGATAATCAAGGCCGGCCGAAATCGAATGCGACTCGATGGTCTGGCCGTCTTCGTCCTGCAGCAGGAACGAGAACGATCCCTGAAACGCGCCGGGCGACCCGCCGGTGAAAGTCGCCGCGTGGCGGCCGGTGTCAACGCCGTCGCCGGCAGCCTCGAAGCCGACGAGTCGAACCCCGGGGTCGTCGAGGAAGGCGTGGAAAATCCCGATGGCGTTGGATCCCCCGCCAACGCAGGCAGTGACGGCGTCGGGCAGTCGCCCGGCCTGATCCTGGATCTGCACACGCGTCTCGAGCCCGATGACCCGCTGGAAATCACGGACCATCGTCGGGAAGGGATGCGGCCCGGCGGCCGTCCCGAAGCAGTAGTAGGTGCTGTCGGCGTTGGTGACCCAGTCGCGGAACGCCTCGTTGATCGCGTCCTTGAGTGTCTGCGAACCCGACTCGACCGACACCACCTCGGCGCCCAGCAGCCGCATTCGCGCCACATTGAGGGCCTGCCGCGCGGTGTCGACGGCGCCCATGTAGATGACGCACTCCAACCCGAGCAGCGCACAGGCGGTGGCGGTGGCCACCCCGTGCTGGCCCGCACCGGTCTCGGCGATCACCCGCGTCTTGCCCATCTGTCGGGCCAGCAGCGCCTGACCCAGCACGTTGTTGATCTTGTGAGAACCGGTGTGATTCAAGTCTTCTCGCTTGAGGAATATCCGCGCCCCGCCGGCATGCGCGCTGAGCCGAGCGGCCTCATAGAGCGGGGATGGCCTGCCGGTGTAATGCACCTGCAACTTATCGAGCGTATCCAGGTATTCCTGGTCGGTGCGCGCCTTCTCGTAGGCGGCGGTGACCTCCTCGATCACCGCCATCAGGGCCTCGGCGACATACCGGCCCCCGTACACGCCGAAATGACCCCGGGAGTCGGGGTCGTGGCGGGTGGGCTCTGCGATCGCCGCGCTGGAACGCGGAAGTTCCGGACGCAAGATATCTGCCATCACGAAGGCTCAACGCGCAAGCGGCTCATAGGGTTCAACCATTTCCTACGGGCTCTGCATCGTCGCCGGGCTAGCGGGCCGGCTTCGGACACGACGGATGCTTACCGGCGGTGACCAGGTCGGCGACGGCCGCGCGGGGATCGCCGCTGGTAACTAGGCCCTCACCAACCAGCACCGCGTCAGCGCCCGCGCCGGCGTACGCCAGCAAGTCGGCGGTGCCGCGCACGCCGGATTCGGCGATCCTGATCACGTCGCTGGGCAGCCCGGGGGCGATGCGCGCGAAGCTGTCTCGATCCACTTTCAGCGTCTTGAGGTCTCGGGCGTTGACGCCGATCACCCGCGCCCCGGCCTGCAGCGCCCGGTCCGCTTCCTCCTCGGTGTGCACCTCGACCAGTGCGGTCATCCCCAAGGACTCGATGCGCTCCAGCATCGACTCCAGCGCAGACTGGTTTAGCGCCGCGACGATCAGCAGCAGCATGTCGGCGCCGTGCGCGCGTGCCTCGTGAATCTGATACGGCCCAACCACAAAGTCCTTGCGCAGTACCGGAACCGACACCGCTGCGCGCACCGCGTCGAGGTCGTCTAGCGAGCCCTTGAAGCGTCGCTGTTCGGTCAGCACACTGATGATCCGCGCACCGCCGTCCTCGTACGCGCACGCCAATTTGGCCGGGTCGGAGATCGACGCGAGTTGTCCGGCCGACGGGCTGGCCCGCTTGACCTCGGCGATGACGCCGATACCGGGCTCCCGCAAAGCCGCTAGGACATCCAGCGGTGGCGGCGTGGCCTCTGCGGCCGCCTTGATCGCGGACATGCTCACGACCGCCTCACGAGCGGCAACATCGGCGCGGACTCCGTCAATGATGGAGTCGAGCACGTTTGCCGAACTCATGCGTGTCGGATCCTTCCCCACGGCTGCCAGCAGATCGATGGCGTCCTCCGAAGGGTAGCGACCGTCGGCACGCGGTTCGTCACCGACCCTCGGTGTCGGCGTCGTGTCGTGCTTCTCGTTCCGACTCGCGTGGTTGTGCGGCCGACTCTTGCGGCTGATCGGTCGGGCCCTGGGTCGGGTCTTCGCCTTCGTCGAGGGCATCCCAGATCATTCGCTCCGACATGGTCTTCTCGTCGCGCTGCGCCATCGACCGGCGGGCAGCGGGGGTCAGGTATTTCGTGACTGTGCCGCCCGCCGACGCCGCGGCTCGCATCAACAGCACGGCGCCAGCCAGCGTGCATATCGCGGTCGCCAGGGTGATGACAGGACCGGGGTAATGGCGCTGGCTGCCCACCAACGTCAACACCGGGACGTGCGCGAGGTCAGCCCCGCGCACGGCCACGTCTGGGACCACCCAAAAGCTGATCGCGAGATAACCCGTCGCCAGGCTCACGACGGCAATCAGCAGCGCGAGCATCCGCAACGGCCAGCCGCGCACGGCCAGTGCGGCGACGGCGGTCGCCAGCAGCACCAGCGCCAACGGAACCAGGGCCGACGACCATGCCGCGCCGGACAGTGTGACGAGCTTGGGTGGGCTCAGCCCGTCGAAAGTCCGCACGTCGACCCAGGTCAGTCGCGATGCCGCCCACAATCCGGCGGCGGCGAGCACCAGCAGGGCCTGTGCTATCCGGATTGTCCGCCGGCCCGGGCGGTCGGGCTGCGCATCAGCCATCCCGGCTACGTTAATTGCCCGCCTCTCCCCCGCAAGCGGGAGGTGCCCCCACCTCGGGCCGTTTCACGGCCCGCATCGTCGACGGGCGATCGTCGACGGGCGTATCCGGGGGCGTCAGCGTCTCCGCCGCGGCGATCGCATTGAGCACCGCCCGCGCCTTGTTCGTCGCCTCGGTGTGCTCGTAGGGACCGTTGGAGTCGGCCACCACGCCGCCGCCGGCCTGGACGTAGGCGGTGCCGTCGCGCATCAAGGCAGTGCGGATCGCGATCGCGAAGTCGGCGTTGCCGGCGAAATCGAGGTAGCCGATCACGCCGCCGTACAGGCCGCGACGAGTCTTCTCCACCTCTTCGATCAGCTCCATCGCCCGCACCTTCGGCGCGCCGGACAACGTTCCGGCCGGGAAGCAGGCCGTCACGGCGTCCAGCGCGGTGCGACCCTCGGCGAGCATGCCGGTCACCGTGGAGACCAGGTGCATGACATGGCTGTAGCGCTCGATGTGGCTGTAGTCCTCGACACGAACGCTGCCCGGCGCGCAGACCCGGCCCAGGTCGTTGCGGCCCAAATCGACCAGCATCAAGTGCTCGGCGCGTTCCTTCTCGTCGGCCAGCAGCTCCTTTCCCAGCAGCTGATCCTCTTCCTCGGTATGTCCACGCCATCTGGTTCCGGCGATCGGATGCGTCGTCGCCCATCCGTCCTGCACGGTCACCAACGCTTCGGGACTCGATCCGGCGATCGAAAACGCCGTGCCGCCAGCATCATTCGGGACGTGAAGCAGATACATATACGGGCTGGGGTTGGTTGCCCGCAGCATCCGGTACACATCGATCGGGTCGACGTCGGTGTCCATCTCGAAACGCTGGGAGGGCACCACTTGAAAAGCTTCGCCGGCCGCGATCTGCTCGACGAGGTATTCGACGATCTTCCCGTATTCGTCGACAGTGCGCTGCGCGCGGTGCCGCGGCTCGGGCCGGGTGAAGGTGGCAACTGTCGAGGGCAGCGGCTGACCCAGCGCGGCGGTCATCACGTCTAGCCGCGCGATCGCGTCGTCGTAGGCCTCGTCGACTCGCTCGTCGGTGCCGTTCCAATTCACCGCGTTGGCGATCAACGTGATGGTGCCCTCGTGGTGATCGACGGCCGCCACGTCGGTGGCCAGTAGCAGCAGCATGTCGGGCAAGTTGAGGTCGTCGACGGCCAACTCGGGCAGCCGTTCGAGCCGTCGCACCAGGTCGTAAGCGAAGAAGCCCACCATGCCGCCCGACAGCGGTGGCAGCCCCGGCAGCGCGGCGGTGGCCAGTAACTCCAGGGTGGCACCCAGGGCTTGCAGCGGTTCGCCGCCGGTAGGGGCATCCTGAGGCACCGCGCCGAGCCACACCGCCTCGCCGTCACGCACAGTCAACGCCGACGGCGCGCCGGCGCCGATGAATGACCACCGCGACCACGACCGGCCGTTCTCGGCCGACTCCAGGAGGAAGGTGCCCGGCCGGTTGGCGGCCAACTTTCGGTACGCCGACAGCGGCGTCTCGGCATCGGCCAGGACTTTGCGGGTCACAGGCACCACGCGGTGCTCGGCCGCCAGCGCGCGGAAATCATCCCGCGACGTGGTTGCGGCGGCAAGGTTGGGGTGCATCCTTCTATCTTCCAGGCAGTTTCCTTCGATGCCGCATTGACCCCCGGCGTAGCGTAACGGCCATGAAAACCGGTGACACCGTTGCTGACTTCGAGCTTCCCGACCAGACTGGCACCCCGCGGAAGCTGAGCGCCCTGCTGTCCGACGGTCCGATAGCGCTGTTCTTCTACCCGGCCGCGATGACACCCGGCTGTACCAAGGAGGCCTGCCACTTCCGCGACCTGGCCGGAGAATTCGCTGCCGTCGGGGCCAGCCGGGTCGGAATCAGCGTTGATCCCGTTGCAAAGCAAGCCAAGTTCGCCGAGACGCAGCGTTTCGACTACCCGCTGCTGTCCGACACCGACGGCGCGGTCGCCACCCAGTTCGGCGTCAAACGAGGACTGTTGGGCAAGTTGATGCCGGTCAAGCGCACCACCTTCGTCATCGACACCGATCGCAAGGTGCTCGACGTGATCTCCAGCGAACTAAGCATGGACACTCACGCCGACAAGGCGTTGGCGACGCTGCGGGCACGCAGCTAACCGGCGCGTTTGTAGCATGCTGGCATGCCGCACAGCGAGGGCCTCGAACAAGGAGACGTGTTCGCCGGATACACGATTGTGCGGCGGTTGGGATCCGGCGGGATGGGCGAGGTCTACTTGGCCCAACATCCGCGGCTGCCCCGCCGAGACGCCCTCAAGGTGCTGCCCGCAAGCCTGACCGCGGACCACGAGTACCGGCAGCGATTCAGCCGCGAAGCGGACCTCGCCGCGGAGCTGTGGCATCCCCACATTGTCGGTATCCACGACCGCGGCGAGTTCGAGGGACAGCTGTGGCTTTCGATGGACTATGTCGAGGGAACCGATGCCGCCGAGTTGCTGCGCAGCCGGTATCCATCGGGGATGCCGAAAGCCGAGGCGTTCGAGATCGTCACCGCCGTCGCTGACGCCCTCGATTACGCCCATCTACGGGGACTGCTGCACCGCGACGTCAAGCCCGCCAACATCTTGGTGGCTGAAGCCGATCCTCGAGGGCGACGGATCCTGCTGGCCGACTTCGGAATTGCCCGCGCGATCGGTGATATCAGCGGTCTCACCGCCACCAACATGGTGGTCGGCACTACCGGCTACTCGGCGCCCGAACAACTCATGGGTTCAGATATCGACGCGCGCGCCGACCAATACGCGCTTGGTTGCACAGCTTTTCAACTGCTGACCGGGGAAGCGCCGTATCAGAACTCCAATGCGGCGGTGGTGATCAGCCAACATCTGTCCGCGCCACCCCCGCGGATCGGCGAACGACGGCCCGATCTCGCCGAGCTCAACGATGTGATTACCAAGGTGTTGGCAAAGGATCCCGCTGATCGCTACGCCAGCTGCTCGGATCTCGCTTTGGCACTCACCGGCCAACCGGCCGCCGGCGCGGCGCGCACGGTTGCCGGTCACGCAGCCGCGGCCCCCACGGTCCGGGTAACCGCGCCGCACCAGCCCCCGGAGGCGAAACCGCGGCGTCGCGGGTTGCGGCCGGCGGTGGTGATAGCCGTTGTCGCCACGCTTCTGGTGCTCGCGGTGGCCGGAGTTGTGGGTGCAGAGCTGCTGCGGCAGCGCGCCCACCACCCGGACAACGGCGCGACCATCGACAGGAACCCGTCGGACAATGGGGCCAATGGCGCCAACCCGAGCCAGCCGGGTAACAGCGGCACCGTGGCACCGCCGTCGATCCAACTCACCAGGTACATCACCGATAACTCAGGCGTGTTGACGCCCGCCGGCCGCACCGCGGTGGAGGATGCGATCTCGAAGCTCTACACTCAGCGCAACGTCCACCTATGGGTGGCGTACGTCAACGATTTCTCCGGGCTCACCCCACTGAGATGGGCTGAGGACACCATGCGCGCCAACGGATTCAGCGACACAGACGGGCTTTTGGCCATCGCCACCGCGCGCCGAACTTTCGCGTTTCGACCGCCGGTCGCAATGACCAACGGAACCAACGGAACTCGCGTCAATGCTGAGCTGATTCGGAAGGATCGGATCGCGCCCGCTGTGCGAAGCGACGAATGGACCCGTGCGGCGGTAGGGGCCGCCAACGGATTAGAGGCCGCCGGCTAGCAGGGAGGCCGGTCACGGCACGCTATCCCACTCCTCGTCTGTCACATCGGGGATGCAGTGGTAGGCGATTACCGCAGTCCCCGGGTTCGCGACGCCGCCGTCGATGTTCAGGCAGGGACCGAGCGCACTCGTCACCTGGGCGTTGGGTTGGGTGCTCCAAAGCTGGTTGTTCGAATTGACCTGACAGGTCGAGAGGATTACCGGGGTGGTATCTGCCGCGTTACTGATGCTAAGGCAAGCCCCGGGGAAGGCAACGCTCTCGATCTGACCGGCAGAGTTGCGATTCCAGAGCTGGGATTTCGACCCATCGCAAGAGTTGACCATCGTCGCAGTGTTGTTCCCACCCGGAGCGTCTAGACACCAATTGCCCAATCGACTCTTCAACTGGACCGGGTCGGCGGCACCCGCCACACCAGCGCTCAACAGGGCGATACCGAACACTGCACCGCCGACGACAAGGGCGCTGCGTACACCGCCCATCAACCGTGATTCACGCATCTCCGCTCCATCCACTCGTCCTAGTCCATCGTTGCGCACTACGAGCAGCGCAGGCTAGACCAAAACCACCTTCGTTCAGCGATGCGGTTCCCAAAACGCAACCGCGATCGACATGGAGGCAATCCGGCGCAGCCACATCGAGCGGCCGTAACGCGCCGCGAATGGCTCGCGCGGCGGCAGCACAGGCCGAGGGATTGAGACCCAGGCCGGCTTAGAAAGGCGGCGGTTGGTTGCGTTCGGCGATATGGGCGTTGTTCAGTGCACGTTCAGCATCGATGCGATGCGCGCGGTCCTGCTCTCGAGTTCGTCGGCGCACCGGCATCATGACCCCCCGGTCGCCCGGCGGTCGATCCACCGTTGGGGCAGAAGGCAATTCGCGAGTCGGCAGGCATAAGCTGGGGAATAGCAGGCGACTGCCCGGGCGAGTGGTGTACCGCTGCCCGGTCGGCGCGGTCCAGATGACAGTGCCGTCGGGTAGCTGTTCATCGCGCCAGCCGTTTGTACCTCCCCAAAATGTTTTGAGCAGGTGGTGGCACCGATTACGCGAATTACTATCTGACAGTCTCGCCCGGTCAGTCAACCTGCGGCTCGGGCTGCTCACTCCCCAGCCGTTGCCATCGAGCGCCCCGCGCATCGGTGAAGGTGAAGAACACGTATTCAATTACTTGCTCATCACGCGGCACCCATCCGAGGTCGAGTTGCTGTGGCATCACCAGGCCCAAGCACAGGTACGGTTCGCGGGTGCGCCACATGAGCGATGGTTGGCCTGGCAAGTTCCGGGAGGATGCACCATGCTCCTCGTCCTGCGGCACCACCTCGGCCACGGTCACCGCGTGCGGCGTGCGTCTGGTGCACTTCGCCCGGCACCGGCTGCTGCGATTGTCGTGGACTGGTGGCTTGACCAACGTCGATGGCACCGGCAGCGGTGGCTCCGTCCAGAGTGTGTAGAAATTTTTGCCCTTTCGCGTCCACAGCCGCCACCTGAGGAGTACCTTAACGAAACCTGAGATGGCGTCACGGTGACGGGCGGCCCAGACCGTCCGGGTCCGAACGACACCTCTATTACTAATAGGGGATTTTGGCGGGGGCCTACAACGAGGTCGGACCCATGGCTGGTCATCGGGACAGGAAGCGCAATCGTCGGTCGCGCAGCGCGAAGGCCCGTCGTCGGGTAGTCGGTTTGAGTAGCGGTGTCGGTGCGTTTTTGGCGTTGGGCATGACGCAGTTGGCTGCTGCGCCGACGGTAAAGGCCGATGAGTTTGACGCGATTCTTGAGCCGATCATCAATTCCATCACGGGTTCGCTGGGTGATGTGGCTGCCGGTTCGGCGGCCGTTCCCGAGCTGGGCAGTCTGGGCTTGGGTGCCACCGAGTCGGTGGCGGCGGCCAGTCCGGTTGATGTCTGGTTGCATGGGCTAGAGCAGGATTGGATTAACAGCGGCTTTGGTCAGCAGGTTGACGCCGCCATCAATAGTTGGTTCAACCTGGTCGATCCCACCACCGGTGCGTGTGGGTTGATCTGTGACGGCGCTGATGGTCAAGGTGGCGGGTTGATCTTCGGTGACGTGGGCGCTGATGCGCAGCCGATGAGCCAGAACTTGCTGGTCGACCCCGGCTTCGAAACGGCCGACCCGTCCGGGTCGGGATACAGCGGGGTGACCATTCCAGGCTGGACGGAGACCGGCACCCCGACCGTGATCCAATACGGCACCCAGGGCGGTTATCCGTTCGGATTCTCGTCTGCGTTCCCAAAGTTCTTCGACTTTCCACAGGACGCGCCCCCGGGCGGCGGCGACAATTTCGCCGGCGGCGGACCCGTGGCCACGTCCACCATCAGCCAAACCGTCGACCTCACCGGCGCAGCCGGAACGCCGTTCACGCTGAGTGCAGATCTCGGCGGCCAAGGCTGGGACCCGTCCGACGCCTCGGTGCAGGTCACCTTCCTCGACGCCCATGGGGACGTTCTGGGCACCGACTCGCTCAACCCGGTCACGGTATGGGATCGCCTGGGTTTCACCGCGTTTGAGCAACGCGACATCAGCGGGACGGTCCCGGAGGGCACCACCTCCGCGCAGGTGACCACGACCTTTACCGACAACGACACGTTCCTCGGCAACTACAATGGCGCCTACGCCGACAACGAGTCGTTCACCGTCGGCGATCCGAGCCTCACCGCGGCGCCGCTCACCCCACCGACGTCCGACGTCGGCCAACTGGATCACGTGTTCTTGATTTACATGGAGAACAAGGGCGTCGGCGACATCGTCGGCAGTCCCAACGCGCCGTACATCAACAGCCTGATCAACACAGAAGATTATGACAGCAACTACTTCGCGCTGGGCCACCCCAGCGACCCCAACTACTTCCGGATCATGGGTGGGTCGGACTTCGGCATCGACTACAACCCCGCCTCCAACGCCATCGACGCACCCAGCCTCATGCAAGAAATGGATCAGGCGGGCATATCGTGGGCCGGCTACGCGCAAGGCATGCCCTTCCCGGGTGACCTCACGTCATCGGGCGACTACGCCGTCGACCAATTACCCTTTGCCGAATTCAGCTACGTCTACGACAACACCCCCGCCTACCTGCAGGAACACCTGCTCCCGCTGACGGATTTGTCCACCAATCTCGAGGACCCGAGCACCTTCCCGGAGTTCACGTGGATCGCTGCCGACGAGGCCAACAACATGGAAGGCCCTATCGATACTCCTTCTGGCCTTGCCCAGTTCCTTGTCAGCCAGTTCACGAACCAGCAGTACAACGTCGCGGCCGGCGACCAGTTCGTCCAGCAAGAGGTGTCCACCATTGAAAACTCGCCAACGTGGACTGACCCGAACGAGAAGGACGCGATCATCATCACGTTCGACGAGGACAACAACAACCTGTCACTGGGCTTCGGCAACGAAGGCAACAACGTTCCGATGATCGTCATCCCGAACCAGGACGCCGTGACGAATGGGGGGATGGAATCCGGCCCGTTCACCACCGACGCCTACTACAACGAGTACAGCCTGATGGCCACTATTGAAGACACCTTGCGTGCTACGCCAGGAACTCTGGACCCGCTCACTGCCAACGACATGTACGCCCAACCCATGAATGCTTTCTGGAAATAATGGTGTCGATTGGCTGAAATACATTCTTGATCTTGGAGACACCGCTCGTCAGGCGGGTACGGCTGCTATGCCGATCACGACGTCGTTGCGGAGAGCGGGGTCCACGGTCAACCGTGTGCCCAACGCTCGCCCTTACCGCGATCGTCGTTCTCGGATCTGTTCGGCGAGACTCTGAAAATGCCTGTTAGCGTTCCTATTCTCCCGACGTACCTCGTCGACGTACGGCTTCCAAAAGACCCAGTACTTGGTGACGAAATCTCCCCAAAAGTCATCCACGGTGCGGAACTGAATCTCTTCGTTACGGACCGATATCGCTAGGTCCTCAAAAAAGTCCAGCAAAGTCATTAGCTCCGTGTACTCAGGTGAATTGGCGCTGCGAAACCCCAGCGCCTTGTCCCTAAGCGCCTCCGGGCCGCCGGCCTCCTCCCAGATCCGAACTTTCCGACGCACGGGCCGAAGGGCAGCCCATCTCCGCCAGAATTCGGATCTTGCCTGCGCGTCCTTAGCCAGCCGCGCTTCCCTCGTCTGGGCCAGCGCAAAGTAAACCTGGACCAGCGCGATGACCGCCGCCAGAGCGAGAACGGCTGTCGCAACGGCCGTCAATTTGTCCGCCCAGTTCGGCTCGTGGTCTCGCGGCCCGACGTGCTGGATTGCGGCGATGACTCCGAAGATGGCGGCAAGGCCCCAGCCCAGCGCCGCCAGAGTCGGCCACAAAATTCGCTGCCACCATCGAGTCACAGCCGCACTGTAACGAGTCACAGCCGCACTGTAACTTGAGCAGTGCGCAAGCCACCCCTGAAACACATTCGGTAGCCGATGACACCGATTACGCGAAGAACACTCTATGACTCACCTTGCTGCGGATTAACGCTTAGTGGGACGCGCGTCTCTCGGCCAGCCGCCCAAAGTGCGCCGTCGTCGCCTCAAAAGTCTTCCGCACTGTTCCCCCCAGTGCTCGTGCCGCGATCGAAGCCAACGGGCCGGTAAAGACGGTGCGCTGTGTAATCAATGTGCCCGAGTCAGTGGGCTCGATGAGGTGATCGATGGTCTCGGTCAATCCGGGCACTCTCGCCGCTCCCGTCCACAACACCGGCGCTTCTACTCGGGTGACGGTCAATCTCAGCGGCGGATGGCCCTTTACCCGCATCGTGATCTTCGCCCCCACCGCGAATAGGCCGTCGATCTTGGCCATCACAATGACATCACCTGGCCACTCGGCGGGGTTCGTCCACACCGCCCACACATCCTCAGCGCTCGCCGAGGACTGGGACGACCCGCCGAACGGGCCCTTCGCCTCACCCATGTTGGTCATCTTCCCTCGCTTCGCACCGCCGCTGTGTAAAACGGGGAGACCGGAGCTGACACCGACTGGCTGAAGAACACTTCAAGGGAACGCTTCTGAACAGCACAAACGCTGCGGATGCGCACCGCTCGACCCGCTCCTCGGCTTACACTTCGGCAATGTTCGCGGAGACGCGCTATGCGCTGAACGGGAACTTGCGCGTTGCCTATCGCGCGTCGCGTGAAGGTCCGTGCGACATCGTGTTCGTCCCGAACTGGTTCACATGCTGCGAGGTCGTTCCGGAGCTGCCGTCCCTTCAAGGATGGGTCCAGGCGATGACATCGCTAGGGCGGCTCATCTTCTTCGACCAGCCGGGCACGGGAGCGTCCGATCCTGTCACGCCGGGCGCGCTGCCGACGTTGGAGCAATGGGCCGACAGCATCACCGCGGTATTGGACGATCTCGGGAGTAGCGAAGCAGTCCTCGTCGCTGCCGACGGCGCGTTCGCGACGGGTGCGCTGTTCGCGGCGACACATCCGTCCCGCACCACCGCTCTGGTCGTACTTGAGGGCTACGCGGATGAGTCGGGCCTCGGCGATCTCGAGCAAGCCATCGCTGCGATAGCGGCGATCTGGGGCACGGGGAAGATGCAGCGTCTTTGGAATCCGGACATGCCGTGGAACGAGGAGATCCGGGCAGCGTGGGCTCGGATGGAACGCCTGGCGGCGAGCCCAGGGACAGTAGCTCTCGTGTGGCCGCTCGTGTCCGAATTGGACGTGCGGGCGGTGCTTCCGACAATCCGCGTGCCTACCCTCGTCGTCCAGCACACTGACGACCCGATACTCGTGGCCGCGATGGGCAAGTACGTCGCTGACCACATACCGGGCGCGAAATACGTCGAGCTACCGGGCCGCAACATGTGGCACTTCGTGGAACCATGGCGCGAGTCCTTCCAGGAGATCGCCGCGTTCCTCACCGGCCACCGAGCCGAAGTGGCCGACGATCGGGTTCTCGCCACGGTGCTGTTCACCGACATCGTGGACTCGACGGGTAGGGCCGCGGAGATGGGCGACCGGGACTGGCATGCGTTGCTTGATGCGCACGACGCTGTCGTCCGGTCGCAGCTCGCACGCTTTCGAGGTCGCGAGGTGAACACGTCGGGAGACGGCTTCCTCGCGATGTTCGACGGACCTCAGCGGGCGATCCGCTGCGCGGTGTCGATCCGCGACGCGGTGCAGGCGCTCGGCATCGAGGTGCGTGCCGGGTTGCACACCGGTGAGTGCGAGGTCCGCGGCGACGACATCGGCGGGATCGCTGTGCACATCGGGGCGCGGGTGAGCGCACTGGCAGGGCCGAACGACGTGCTGGTGTCCAGCACGCTGCGCGACCTCGTGATCGGGTCAGGGCTCGAGTTCGACGACCGCGGCGCACACCAACTCAAGGGCGTGCCCGGCGAGTGGCATCTCTTCGCCGTCGCCTCTGCGTAACAATGGATTTCGGCCAAACCCATGTCGCCCGCCGAAACGGCTTGTGCACCCGGTAACTGGCACCGATTCCGCGAAATACTATCTCAGCCCGGCACTGTCACCGCGGCGAGCATGATGGATAGCAGAGCATGGCAGGAGCCCACGCGAGAAGGGTACGACGATGACGGTCATTCTCATGGCGCTGTGGGTCGTCGCGGCGATCTGGCTCTGGCGGCGCGCCTCGGCGGACGGGGCCGCAGGGTGGCTCCGCTGGCTCGCGCTGGCGGTCATCGCGCCAGTGGCGATGTATGCGCTGGCGTCGAAAATCACCAGGCACCGGCAGGCAAGAGGCTAGCGCGGGGATACGCCCCCTCGACAATGTTCATTGCCATGTCGACCGCCGTCTGCGCTTGGGTGTCCGTCAACGCGTGGCCGCCATGAGTCGCAACGTTGCGTGGCTCGATTAGGTCGCGCCCCAACTGGTCTGACAGCAACCCTGGGCGCAGCCTCCTCAGTAACGCTGAGCGCCCCTCAAGCCCGGTGTACCTCTTCAAGAGTGCTTTTTTTACCGGTTCGTCGGTGTGGGCTGAGACGAGGTAGTTGTCGATCAGTGTCGTCATCGCAAGCTCTGCGGCTGTTCCAGCATCGATCACCGCCCGCCGGTTCTGACCTGCGTTCACAAGCGAACGCGCATCGCGAATGAACAGCCATTCTGCGGGAGGCGGATCTTGGTTGCCGGTGGCAGCTACGCACGCTTGCAGCTCCTGCAACTGCAACGTGCTCGTCGGAAACCCCTGCCTCGGCGGCGGGAAGTACGACCGGTATTGCATGCGGTCTCGCTGTCCACTCGCGTCAGAGGTCCAGGTCAGCAGCGGCCTGGATCTGGTTGCGCCCCCCGGATATCCGCCAAGCCCGACGAAGTCCTGTCCTGTCAGAACGCCCACCCACGACGTGAACCGCGCCCACCAATCGTCAAGCTCACGCAGGAAATCCTCGGAAGCAGCGTCGAACCCCGCCACGTCGGAAGCGGTGACGGTCGTGAAGAACCGGCAACGGACGACCAGCGCGGTATCCCGCATGGACTCCGGGTACACCTTTTTGGCACCCACCCCGAACGTCGTCCCCCAGACAGGGCTGATCATTCTTTCCTCGACGCGCTCGCCCTCGCTTCGTGGGCCGTAAGCCCATACCGGCGGGACTAGAGACGGATCGGGCAGCGGAGGCAGACGCAGAGCCCGCCGCACCTCAGGAGGGGTCGAATCCATCTCGAACTGCGGTAAACCGATAGTGAGGTCATAACTCGCCGTGCGCGACGTGAAGGCGCGACCTAAGCAATCTGTGCTCACGTATAAGCCTGAGCCGCCGACAACGAAATGACCCTCCAGCGGCCACCCCTCCGCCACGCGATCGGCTGAGGGCGCGTCGTCCATCCGTCCATCCTCGCAGCGAGGGCGCGCCGATGACCGCTACGGGTCGGGATATGCAGATCCACAGCTTCACGCTGGAATTGCCGCGGGAGACCAGGCCGCCACGGCGACCGGCTCGACGGTGCCGGTTACCACGGCAGGTGCCGCATCCGGTGCCGCGCCAATTCGTTGCCGGGGTCTGCGGCCAGCTCGGCGATGCACATTGCCCGTTCCAGCTCGGCCAGCTCGTCGGCGTCCAGACCATAGGTACTGGTGGACTCCAGCTCGTCGGGCAGCTCGTCGGTGGCGGACGCCGCGGATGCGGCGGCCGCAGGCCGCCGCATCCGTTCACGCCGCAGCACGTGCTGCACGCTGCCTAAGCTGCAATCCATCATCTCGGCGATGTCCCGCTGCGGCACGTCCGCGCGATGCAGCCGCATAATCTCAGCATCCCGCTCACGCTGTGCTTCCGACGGCCAGCGTCGGCGGGCCATTGACTCAACCTTTTTGGCAGGGTCACGAATGGGCGACCTGTGGAGCAACACCCAACTGTGGTGCCTCTCTATTTGTCAAGAGGCATTTGCCGCTGCTTCCGAAACTGCTCGTTGGGTGCGGGTCTCGTCGGCAAGCATGATCCGCCAGAGATGGCCAGCGAGGTGACGCTTCAGCGCACGGGTGGCATATCGGGGGGATTTACCCTCGGCGATCTTCTTGTCGTAGTAGGCGCGGCCGGTGCTCGCAGGCATCCGGATCTGGATCATTGCGATGGTGTAGATCGCGGAGTTCAGTTGCCGGTCCCCGTAGCGGGACAGCCGGTGCCTAGAGGAATCAGCGCTCGCAATTTGGACGGGCGCGGTGCCGGTGTAGTTCGCGTATGCGGCAGCCGAGGCGAACCTGGTCGCCTGGCCGGTGCGGCCCAGCAGGCGGGCGGCCAAGACAGATCCAACGCCGTCGACCTCGCGCAGAGTGGTGCCGTGCTCGTCGAGCAGAACGGCGATCTTGGCCTCGTTGGCCTTGATCTGCTTGTCGAAGCGCCGGACGTCGGCAATGAGCTCCTTGGCAAGGTCCACCCGAGTCCGGTCTGGGCCGGTGCGGGGGCGGAATCCACCGAGTGCGGCGGTAGCCTTGGCGGGGGTCAGCGACGTCGGTGCGCCGCCGGCCATCAACTCGCGCAGCAGCGCGTGTAATTGATTGATTGCGCGGGTTCTGCTGTGTGACAGGTTGACTCGACGTTCATCCAGCAGCGCCAGCGCGTCGGTGGTGGTCTCGGGGTAGACCTGACGGGCATCGCCCTGCAGCGCTGCGACACTAGCCGCCGCCGCGGCATCGATGCGGTCGTTCTTACGGCGACCTCCCCGGGAGAGTTCCCGGACCCGTGCAGTCGCTGTGGTCGGAATATCGAGGACGACCTCACCGCGAGCTAGCAACCACAGCGCCAAGTGATGCCCGAGACCGTCGGCGTTTTCGATCGCCCAGGTGCGTTCGGGCCATGGTTTCGCCCAGAGGATCAGACGTTGGTATTCGGCCAGGGATGCTTCGATGCGCAGCGAACCGACATCAGAGTTGGTGGCCGGGTCCAGTGCGGTGCCGGTGTGAGTGGTCTTGTGCGGATCGATGCCGATGACGATCATGGAATACGGGTTCCCTTCGCTCATGTGGGTGGGGAATCCGCGGCGGACAATCCGACTTCAAGTACCTCTCACAGCAGCTTGCGGTCAGGCCTCTCTTCAGTCACGCCGCGAACGCAGACCGCAGGGGTGACACACCACAGTAGGGTCAACCCGAACCACGGGTGACAGGACAACTCTGAGTCATCCCTGCGGCCTGCTACGACACGCTAATGGGCTGCAATCCCACACACCGTCCCGTGACACCCACACAAGTCGGATAACCCGGCCCGTCTAGGGTGAACTCATGCGGGTAGCAGTGCTGGGATCGAAGGGCAAAGTCGGCGCGACCATGGTCCAGGCGGTGCAGACCGCCGAGGATCTGACCTTGTCGGCAGAGGTGGATGCCGGTGATGAGCTGGGCCTGCTGACCGACAACAAGACCGAGGTCGTCATAGACTTCACTCATCCCGACGTCGTGATGGACAACCTGAAGTTCTTGATCGACAACGGGATTCACGCCGTCGTCGGAACCACCGGCTTCACCGACGAACGGCTGCAGCAGGTGCGGGCGTGGCTAGCCGCCAAACCGGATGTGGCGGTGCTCATCGCGCCCAACTTCGCGATCGGGGCGGTGTTGTCCATGCATTTCGCCAAGCAGGCCGCTCCCTTTTACGAGTCCGTCGAGGTGATCGAACTGCATCACCCGCACAAGGCCGATGCCCCATCGGGTACCGCCGCTCGCACTGCCGCGCTGATCGCCGAAGCGCGAAAAGAGCTGCCGCCCAACCCAGATGCCACCACGACGAGCTTGCCGGGCGCACGCGGTGCCGATGTCGACGGTGTCCCGGTGCACTCGGTGCGGTTGGCCGGGCTGGTGGCCCACCAGGAAGTGTTGTTCGGCACCGCGGGGGAGACCCTGACCATTCGGCACGACAGCATGGACCGCACGTCGTTCGTGCCCGGTGTGCTGTTGGCAGTGCGTCGGGTCGCCGAGCATCCCGGCCTGACGGTGGGAATTGAATCTTTGCTCAACCTGCAATGACCGAAATGACCGAGGCGTCGGGCGGTGTGCGCATCCAGCTGATGATCGCGTTCATGTGCGTGGCGCTGCTGGTGTACATCGTGTTGCTCGGCCGATCCGCCGTGTTGATGATCACCTCTGGGCGTGCCGTTGCCGTCGTCCTGGGCGTGGCGCTGCTGATCATGCCCGCGATCGGACTGTGGGCGATGATCGCCACGTTGCGCGCCGGCTTCACCCATCAGAAGCTGGCCCGACTCGTTGCCGACGACGGAATGGAGCTTGACGTCAGCGCGCTGCCGCGCCGACCATCTGGTCGCATCGAGCGTGACGCGGCCGACGCCCTGTTCGACGCGGTCCGTGCTGAATTGGACAGCGATCCCGACGACTGGCGGCGCTGGTACCGGCTGGCGCGCGCCTACGATTACGCCGGCGACCGCGGCCGCGCGCGGGAAGCCATGAAGACCGCCTTGGAGCTGCATCGAGCACTGCAAGGCCGCGAATGAGCAAGACGCTGTTGGTAATTCACCACACCCCGTCGCCGGCAACCCGGGAGCTGCTCGAAGCCGTACTCGCGGGAGCCAACGACCCCGAGATCGACGGCGTCGACGTGGTAGTGCGGCCCGCTCTCGCGGCGACCGTCCCCGATGTCCTTGACGCGGACGGCTACTTGTTCGGTACCACAGCCAATCTCGGTTACATGTCCGGGGCGCTCAAGCATTTCTTCGACACTGTCTACTACCCGAGTCTGGATCACGTAGCGGGCCGCCCGTACGGCCTGTGGGTGCACGGCAACAACGACACTGTCGGTGCGACGACGTCGGTGGAAAAAGTGGCCACCGGAATGTCACTGGCGAAAGCCGCCGACGCACTGGAGATCAGCGGCGCAATCGACGCCGGAGCCCGAGAGCGTGCCTACGAGCTGGGTGGAACGCTTGCCGCGACGCTGATGGGGTGAGCATGCTTGACGTCATGCAGTCCGAACGCCGTGTGGTGGCAGCGCTGGTGATGCTGCACGCAGTCGAGATGGTCGGGCTCTTGGGTGCCGTGGCCGTGACCGCGGGTCTGGCCCGCGCGAATCCTGGTCGCGGCATGGGGCTAGCGGCGCTGTTGCTGCTGCTGGCGGCCGTGCCGGTCGGATGGCAGGGGTACCGACCGCTCGCCGGGCGGAGGTCACTGGACGTCGCCGGGCTGGCCGTGCAGTCGGGGGTGGTGATGGCTGCTATCGCGGTGGCCACACAGAACCCGGCCGCCGGTGCAATCGGGATCGTGTTGGGATGCGCGGTGCTCGCGGGTTGGGGCCGGCTGACCAAGACCGGTTCAGCCAAGACCGATCCGGTCGGCGTAGCGCCGTCGCCGCGAACCGTAGAAGTCGCAGCGGCTGGACCGGCCACCCAGATCGGGGTCAGCGGACCAGTGTTGGCGGTGCTGACGGTACTGGTGGTCTTGGCCGCCCTGAGTGTGCGCAGCAATATCGTGTTCGGACTGGCGATTCTGGCGGTTATCTTCATCTCCCTCGAGCGGCTGTTCGCGCTGCACCCCCGCCGCGTGCTGCGCCGGGGGTGGCGTACCGACCTGGTGCACTATCTGGTCAACGGTGCCGCGTTGAAGGTCGGGCTGGTGGTCTCGGTGATGGTTGTGGGCAGCGTTTTGCGTGCGTTCGTGCCCGCACCGCTGCGTCTCGGTATCGCCGCGAGTCCAACCTGGGTGCAGATCGTGGCGGGATTCGCCATCACCACGGTTGGCGGGTATGCGGGCCACCGCGCCGCGCATGAGGTGCCGCTGCTGTGGCGGTTCCACCGCGTGCACCACAGCATCCGCGACATGGATTGGCTTGCCGCCAATCACTTGCACCCGCTGGACGAGACCTTTGGTCGTTCCGCGGCGGTGCTGCCGCTTTATGCGCTGGGCTTCGGCCGGGTCAGTCTCGGCGCGTTCGTCATCCTCATCACGGTGCAGGCCATCTTCATCCACGCCAACATCCGGATCAGCTGGGGCCCGCTGCGCTGGGTGATCGCCACTCCGCAGTTCCACCACTGGCATCACGCCCGAGAGCCGGAGGCGTACAACACCAACTTCGCCGGCGAGTTCCCGGTTCTGGACGCCTTATTCGGGACTCTGTATCTTCCCGCAGACCGCTGGCCGGCGCAGTACGGTATCGACGACATCGAGCCGACCGGCTACCTGCGTCAGCTTGCCTGGCCGCTACGCAACCGGTGCGCGGCCGACACCGACGCGGAGCGCCAAAAGTCGGTTGGACAAGGGACATTCGCGCCGGCGGCTCCCTCAAGCACGCAAAGCGGCAGCGTCTGCTAGTTCGACAGGTCGTCGTCGATGTGCGTCCGTGGCGAACTCAATATTGGGATCCAGGGCGGTTGGTGGGCGCTCATCTGGGCGCAGCTGTTCTGGGGTATAAAGCCGCTATTGATGTACGTCATGCAGCGTTGCCGGGTGCCGTCAGGCCCGATGGGTCCGTCGCACTCCTGCGCAAACGGGTGCTCCGCCCACAGGGGGTTCCGGCATCCTGCGCCGGTCGGGGGTGCCGCGGCGATGAGCCCGGCGCCGATCAGCGTGGCTGCTAGCACTCCAACGATGTATTGCTTCGCGTTTCCCTTTCGCGAAGTTCGCGGCTAAGGGTCGATATGCGTTGGTGGCGTGGCCAACACGGGGTCACCCGCAGGTGGATTGCCGGCGCTCATCAGGTAGCAGTCGGTCTCGCCTTGAAACCGAAGCCCGTTCGGGTAATACGTCATGCAGCGTTGCCACATCCCGTCAGAGGTGACGGGGTCGTCGCACATCTGTGCAAGTGGGTGCCCCGGCCAATCGGGGTTCATGCATCCTGCGCTTGCCGGGGGTGCCGCGGTGATCAGCCCGCCTGCCATCACCATGCCAACCAGTCCCGCGACGATGTATTGCTTCATACTGCTGTGACCTTTCCGCGAAGGGTTTTCGGCTCAGTCGTCGATGTGCGTGGGTGGGTCAGTGAAGGCGGCACCCCAAGGATGCAGGTCAGGGCCCATCACATCGCAGCGGTGGTCGAGCGCGCCGTAGTTGGACGCGGAGCCAGGCAGGTCGTCATACCTCGCGTTGAATACCACGCAGCGTTGCCAGGTGCCGTCAGGCTGGACGGGTCCGTCGCATCTGCTGGCGGCCATCCATCCTCCGTACCGGCAGCCGGCGCTGGCCGGGGGTGCCGCACTGATCAGTCCGCCCGCCACCACCATGCCGGCCAATCCTGCGACGAGGTATTGCTTCACGGCTCTCTCCTTTGCATCGCCGCTGGCAATGAGATTAGTGGTTAGGTGGGTCGCGTTTGCTGCGTTTGACGGAAGTTTGCTGACTCGCCCCGCCGCAGACGTAAAACCACGGTAGCGGATGATGTGATCCGGATGCGGTATGGTCAACCCGACGAAGGACCGGATGTGACGCGACTGCTGATCGCCAACCGTGGTGAGATCGCGCTCCGAATCATCAGAACTGCAACCGAATTGGGACTCGGCACGGTGGCCGTCTACGCCGAGGACGATGCCGACAGCCCGCACGTGCACGCCGCCGACGAAGCGATCGGCCTGCCCGGCGCCGGCCCGGCTGCCTATTTGGACCACGCTGCGATGCTAGCGGCTGCCAAGAAGTCCGGTGCCCAGTTGATCCACCCCGGTTACGGGTTCCTCAGCGAGCAGGCGGAATTCGCGCGTGCTTGCGCGACGGCGGGGTATACGTTCGTCGGGCCAGATGCTGCCGCGCTCGAACTGTTCGGCAACAAGTCGTCGGCCCGCCGAGCAGCAGTCGCCGCCGGGGTGCCGGTACTTCCCGCCACCGGCGGGCCCAGCAGCGTCGAGGACATCCGTGCATTTGCCGCCGACCACGACGACGGGATCGTGATCAAAGCGCTTGCCGGCGGCGGTGGCCGGGGAATGCGGATAGTCCGCAGCGCCGACCAAATCGACGATGCCTACCGGCAGTGCGCCGCCGAAGCCCAGCTCGGCTTCGGCGACCCGGCGCTGTTCGCCGAGGCGCATCTGGCCAACGCACGACACATCGAGGTGCAGATCGTTGCAACGCCGTCGCGCGCACTGGCGCTCGGTGACCGGGACTGCAGCATTCAGCGGCGCTATCAAAAGCTGGTTGAAATCGCTCCGGCACAGGGTATTTCCACGACGCTGCGCCGTGACCTGCACCGGGCCGCTGCTCGGCTGTGCGCGCAGGTCGACTACTGCGGAATCGCCACGGTCGAGTTTCTGGTAACAGGTGAGGAGTTCGTCTTTCTTGAGGTCAACCCCCGGATACAGGTGGAGCACACCGTGACCGAGGAGGTCACCGGGATCGACCTGGTCGCGGTGCAGCTCAGAATCGCCGGCGGAGCAGCTTTCCACCAGCTGAGTTTGCCGGCCGGCATCGTCGCCGACGGCAGCGAAGTGGTCGGTGCGCCCGCGGCGGTGCGCGGTATCGCGATCCAGACGCGGGTCAACATGGAAACCATGGATGCCGACGGCTCGGTCATACCCACCGCGGGCACCCTCACGGTGTTTACGCCGCCGAGTGGGCCCGGTGTGCGCGTCGACACCTTCGGTCGTCCCGGGCTGACGCCGAGCCCGCGCTACGACTCGCTGCTGGCCAAAGTTATTACCCGGGTTCGCGGATCGTCGTTTGCTTCATTTTCTGCGGCGCTGCGTAAAGCAGAGACGGCGCTGGCCGAATTCGATATCGAGGGAATCCGTACCAATATCGGATTCTTACGAGAAATTCTGTCGCACAGTGAAAGCCATTCGAGTCCGGTTACCACGGGTTTCGTCGACGAGAATCTTGCAACCTTGGTCGGCGCCGTGCAGTCTCGTCGCCACGAGATCCGAGTCGCCCCGCTCGAGCTGTATCCGGGCGAGGAGGTGCTGCGCGCACAGCTGGCCGGCACCGTGGTCGAGGCGGCCGCGGAAGGCGCGGAGTTCGCGGCGGGCGCGCAGTTGGTCGTCCTCGAGGCGATGAAGATGCAGCACGTGCTGACCGCACCGGACGCGGTGTGCACGGTCCGGACTCTCGTGACGCCGGGGCAGGTTGTCGGAACCGGAGATCCGTTGGTGGTCTTCACCCGCACCGGCGCGGGCGCAGGGGCGAAGGGTCTTGGCATACTTGCCGACCTCGACCTGGACCGGGACCGTGGTGACCTCGACGAGGTGCGTCGTCGTCACCTGCTCACCCTGGACGAAGGCCGTCCGGCTGCGATCACCAAGCGGCACAACCAGAATCGGCGCACCGCAAGGGAGAACATCGCTGACCTGGTGGACCCGGGCAGCTTCGTCGAATACGGCGCGCTGACGCTCGCGGCGCAGCGCAGTAGGCGTTCCGAGGATGACCTGATCGCCAACACCCCGGCCGATGGCCTGGTCGCCGGGGTAGCACGAATCGGCGGAGCCGAGGCGGCCGTGCTGTCGTACGACTACACCGTGCTCGCCGGCACACAGGGCATGCGCAACCACGCCAAAACCGACCGGGTTTTCGACATCGCCGCCCGCAGAAAGCTGCCGGTGGTGCTGTTCGCCGAGGGCGGCGGTGGCCGGCCCGGCGACACCGACGTCGCCAATGTCGCCGGTCTCGATGTGCCGACTTTCCGCGCGCTCGGCGCACTCAGTGGCCGAGTTCCGTTGGTGTCGGTCGTTTCCGGGCGTTGCTTCGCCGGCAATGCCGCCCTGGCCGGAGCATGCGATGTGATTATCGCAACCCCGGACGCCAACATCGGCATGGGCGGCCCGGCCATGATCGAAGGCGGTGGGCTCGGCGAGTACCGGCCCGAGGACATCGGGCCCATCGACGTACAGCGGCGCAACGGGGTCGTCGGCCTGGTCGCACGCGACGAGGCGCACGCCGTGGCACTGGCCAAGCAGTACCTGTCGTACTTCCACGGCAAGCTCGACGACTGGGAGGCTCCGGACCCGCGGCTGGCACGACATGTCGTGCCGGAGAATCGGTTACGGGCCTACGATGTGCACCACGCAATCGAATCGGTCGTCGACGTCGGATCCGTGCTGGAATTGCGCGCCGACTACGGAGTCGGAGTGGTCACCGCGCTCGTCCGCGTCGAAGGCGTGGCATTCGGATTGCTGGCCAACAGCAGTCATCATCTGGGCGGGGCCATCGACGCCGAGGCGGCGGACAAGATCGCCGACTTCCTCACGCTGTGCGAATCATTTGGGCTGCCGATCATTTCGTTATGCGACACACCCGGCTTCATGGTCGGGCCGGATGCCGAAGTGCATGGCGCGGTCCGGCGGATGAGCCGGCTGTTCATCGTCGGCGCTCGACTGACCGTGCCGTTCGGGATGATCATTCTGCGCAAGGGTTATGGGCTCGGAGCAATGGCCATGGCCGGCGGCTCATTCCATGCCCCCGAGTTCACGGTGGCCTGGCCGACGGGGGAGATCGGCGGAATGGGCCTCGAAGGTGCTGTGCGGCTGGGATTCAGCAAGGAGCTGGCCGCGGTCGTCGACGCAATCGAACGTCAGAACCTGTTCGACAAGTTGGTCGAGGCGGCCTACCAGCATGGCAAGGCGCTCACCTCGGCTACCACTTTCGAACTCGACGACGTGATCGACCCGGCGGAGTCCCGGGCGTGGATCACCCGGCTGCTATCCAGAAATGAAGGGAGTCGGTTGTGAAGGTTGCCGAAAAGGTCGCCATCGTCACCGGTGGCGGCAACGGCATCGGCGGCGCGTTGGCCGCCAAGCTGGCGCAGCAGGATGCGCGCGTTGTCGTCGCCGATCTGGACGCCAACGCTGCGCGAGCGGTGGCAGACGGGATCAACGCCGAGCGGCCCGGCGCGGCAATCGCTGCGGGCGCGGATGTCGCCGACACGACGCAGATCCAGCGGTTGATCACGCTGGCGGAAAGCGGATTCGGCCCGGTCGATTTGTATTTCGCGAACGCGGGCATTACCGGCGTCGTGGGTCTGGAGGCCACCGAGAAGGAGTGGGACCGGTCCATCGACGTCAACCTGCGGGCGCATATCCGCGCCGCGCAATTGCTGATACCCGATTGGGTCGAACGCGGCGAAGGCTACTTCATCAGCACCGCATCGGCGGCCGGGCTGCTCACCCAACTGGGATCGGCAACTTACGCGGTGACCAAGCATGCCGCTGTCGGCTTCGCCGAGTGGCTGAACATCACCTACGGCGACCAAGGGGTGCGGGTGAGCTGTTTGTGCCCGATGGGGGTGAACACCAAGCTGTTGTATGAAGGCGAGCAGACCGGTCACCCGCTCGGCGACCTGGCCACCCGAGCGGTGACCACCGCGGGCGACGTGCTTGGAACCGGCGGACGTCGCCGACAGCGTGCTGGCGGCGATCGACGAGGAACGCTTCCTGATCCTCCCGCACACCGTCGTGTTGGACATGTACCGGCAAAAGGCCACCGACTACGACCGCTGGTTGAGCGGCATGCGCCGCTACCAGCGCAGCTTGCAAAGGGACACGCTGTGACCGCCCAAAACACGAACGCCCAGAACCTCAACGGCCGAACCGCGATCGTCACCGGCGCCTCGCGGGGTATCGGGCTGGCCATTGCGCAGCGACTGGCCGCCGACGGCGCGAACGTGGTGCTCACCGCCCGCAAGCAGGAAAGCGCTGACGCCGCGGCCGAACAGGTCGGCGGTAGCGCGATCGGCGTGGCCGCGCACGCCGTCGACGAGGACGCCGCCAAACGCTGCGTCGACCTGACGCTCGACCGCTTCGGCAGCATCGACATCCTGATCAACAACGCCGGCACCAACCCGGCGTACGGCCCGCTGATCGAGCAGGATCACGCCCGGTTCGCCAAGACCTTCGAGGTCAACCTCTGGGCGCCGCTGCTGTGGACGTCGCTCGCGGTCAAGGCGTGGATGGGCGAGCACGGCGGCGTCGTGATCAACACCGCCTCGATCGGCGGCATGCATTCGTCGCCGTACATGGGCATGTACAACGCGACGAAGGCCGCGCTGATTCACGTCACCAAGCAACTGGCGCTAGAACTTTCACCGCGGGTCCGGGTGAATGCGATCTGCCCGGGCGTGGTTCGCACCAGACTTGCCGAGGCGCTGTGGAAGGACCACGAAGAGGATGTGTCGGCGCGGACGGCGCTGGGCCGCGTCGGCGAGCCGCCCGACGTCGCGGCCGCGGTCGCCTTCCTGGTGTCGGACCAGGCGAGCTGGATCACCGGCGACACCATGGTGATCGACGGCGGACAGGTCCTCGGTGATGCGGGAGGATTCCGATGAGCACTGACGAGCAGGCCGAAGGGCCGAGCAGGCCGAACGGGCGATCGCCGAGGACCTACGCGCCCGGGTGCGGGCGCTGCTCGACGAGCACGATCCGGCGAGCAGTGACCCGCAGGATTTCCTGGCGGCGCGGTTCGACGCCGGCCTGGCGTGGGTGCACTTCCCGCGCGGTTCCGGCGGGCTGGAACTGCCGCGAGGCTTTCAGTCGCAGGTCGAAGCCGACCTCGCCGCGGCGGGCGCGCCGCCGGGAGGCGGACCACACAACGGCATCGGGATGGGCATGGCGGCGCCGACCATTGCCGCCTTCGGCACCGCGGAGCAGCAGCGAAAGTTCTTGCGGCCGTTGTTCACCGGAGAGCACTTCTACTGTCAGTTGTTCAGTGAGCCGGGTGCCGGATCCGACCTGGCCGGGGTTTCCACCCGCGCGGTGCGCGACGGCGACGACTGGATCGTCAACGGGCAGAAGGTCTGGACGTCGAGCGCGCAGAAAGCCCAGAGGGCGATCCTGGTCGCACGGACCGACCCGACGGTTCCCAAACATCAGGGCCTGACCTACTTCGTGTGCGACATGACCGACGACGGCGTCGACGTCCGTCCGCTGCGCCAGATCACCGGCGAAGCCGAGTTCAACGAGGTATTCCTGACCGATGTCCGGGTGCCCGACGCGAACCGGCTCGGCCCCGAGGGCGGCGGCTGGAAGGTCGCGACCACCACGCTCAACAACGAACGCGTTGCCATCGGGTCGATGGCCGGCATCGCGCCGCGAAACCGGGATGATCGGCAAGGTCGCCGACGCCTGGCGGGCCGAACCGCAGCTGCGCAATCCGGCGATGCACGACGAGCTGATGCGGCTGTGGGTGGAAGCCGAGGTTGCCCGGCTGACCGGGCTGCGACTGCGCCAGCGGCTCACCGCCGGTCAGCCCGGGCCGGAGGGCGCCGGAATGAAGGTGACGTTCGCCCGTCTGGCCCAGGCGATTTCGGGCTTCGAAATCGAGCTGCACCCCGAATCCGGCCTGCGCTACGACGATTGGACCATGCGTCAACCCGAAGGGGTCGACTTCACCGGGCGTGAGCCCGGGTATCGCTACCTGCGGGCCAGGGGCAATTCGATCGAGGGCGGCACGTCGGAGATCCTGCGCAACACCATCGCCGAGCGCATCCTCGGCCTGCCGCCGGAACACCGGGTCGACAAGGACATCGCATTGAAGGATTTGGACCGATGAGCGATCTGCTGTACTCCGACACCGAAGAAGCATTGCGGGACAGTGTGCGCCGTCTGTTCGCCGACCGGTGCCCGCCGGAAGCGGTGATGAGTCCTATGACGCTGCGCCGCATGATTTCTCCGATGTCTGGCACGCGCTGGCCGCCGACCTGGGCATGGCCGGCTTGCTGGTGCCCGAGCAACTCGGCGGCGCGGGCGCGGTGCCCGCGAGGCGGCCGTCGTCATGGAGGAGATCGGCCGCGCCGTCGCGCCGGTGCCGTTTCTGTCCAGTGCGGTGCTGGCCACCGTCGCGCTGCTGGAGGCCGGCGACACCGAGACGGTCAAGGGATTGGCGGCGGGATCGCTGACCGCTGCGCTGGTGGTGCCGCTGTCCACCGCGCCGGGTGACGCGGTGGCCGGTGTCAGCTGGAGCGGCGATGGGCTGACCGGACGGGTCACCAGCGTGGCCGGCGCGGACGAGGCCGACGTGCTGGTGGTGCCGGTGGCCGGGCCGGACGGACTGGAGTTGCACATCGTCGCCCGTGACGCAGCTGGCGTCGACGTGTCGCCGGTGCTCACCCTGGATATGACGAGACCCCTTGCGAATATTGACTTTTCCGCGGCTGCGTCGTCGCGCGTCGGCGCGTGCGCCTGCCGACGCTGCGGTGCGCGGCGGCGCTGGAGACGGGTGCGGCGCTGCTCGCGTCCGAGCAACTGGGCATCGCGCAGTGGTGTTTCGACACCACACTGGCCTATGCCAAGCAGCGCAAGCAGTTCGGCCGGGCGATCGGGTCCTACCAGGCGATCAAGCATCGGCTGGCCGATCTGTGGATCGAAGTCAATTCCGCTGCGGCGGCGGCCCGATATGCCGCCGACACCTGCGCTCGTCGAGACGACGACGCGACGATCGCCGCGGCCGTCGCGCAGGCCTATTGCAGCGGAGTCGCCGTGCACGCCGCCGAAGAATGTGTTCAGCTGCACGGCGGCATCGGAATGACGTGGGAGTACCCGGCGCATCTTTACCTGAAGCGGGCCAAGAGCGATCAATTGGCGTTCGGCACCGCCTACCGTCACCGCGCCCGGTTGGCCGAGTTGGTCGACTTGCCGGTGTCCTGAGCCAAACGACAGGAGCAACAAGTGGACAAGCGCATCCTCGGCGACAACCTCGAGGTTTCGGCGATCGGACTGGGCTGTATGGGCATGAGCCGCGGCTTCGGACCGTCGGGGTCCAGGGCCGAGATGATCGCGGTGATCCGCGCCGCGGTCGACCGCGGTGTCACCTTCTTCGACACCGCCGAAGCCTATGGCGACAACGAAGAACTGGTCGGCGAAGCCTTGGCGCCATTCGCGGGGCAGGTGGTGATCGCGACCAAATTCGGCTTCGCCTTCGGCGCCGACGGCAACGTCAACGGACTGAATAGCCGGCCCGAGCACATCAAAGACGTTGCCGACAATTCGCTGCGGCGGCTTGGCGTCGAGACGATCGACTCTGCTCTACCAGCATCGGGTGGACCCCGAGGTTCCGATCGAGGACGTGGCCGGGACGGTCAAGGAGCTGATCGGTGAACGGCAAGGTGCAGCATTTCGGGATGTCGGAAGCGTCGGCGACGAACATTCGTCGCGCCCACGCGGTGCAACCCGTGACCGCCCTGCAAAGCGAATACTCGCTGTGGTGGCGCGAACCCGAGACGGAAATACTGCCGACGCTGGCCGAACTCGGCATCGGCTTCGTGCCGTACAGCCCGCTGGGCAAAGGCTTTCTCACCGGAAGTATCGGCGAGAGCACACAATTCGACAGCTCAGACATCCGAAGCAGCATTCCGCGCTTTGCCGCCGACGTCCGCGAGACAAACCGGGCAGTGGTCGACCTCCTGCAGACGATCGCGGCCCGCAAGGGCGCGACACCCGGCCAGATCGCGTTGGCCTGGCTGCTCGCACAGCAGCCGTGGATCGTGCCGATTCCCGGCACGCGGCGCCTGGAACGGTTGGAGGAAAACCTCGGGGCAGCCGATGTCGAGCTGAGTGCCGACGACCTGCGCGAGATCGACGATGCCGCAGCGCATATCGAGGTGCAGGGTGCGCGCTATCCCGACTTCATGCAGCGGTTGATCGGCCGCTGACCCGGCGCGCCACCTCGCCGTACCGCTCGACGCGGTCCGGATCGCCCAGGGCGCTGAGAGAGTTGTACAGCACCAGGCGGGTCGCGATTGTCGCGTACTTTTCGGTCAGCGCGTCGGCCAAGCCATCCCAGGTCGACTCGGTGGCGAAGACGGCGATGTGCTCGTCGGATGATCTGGGCCGCCATGCCGGCGAAGTCGCCGGCCTTTTGCTTCTCGCGAATCCGAGCGGTCGTCCCGTCGAACCCGGCCTCATCCCAGATGAACGAGTAGTTCGGTGTGCTTCCGTAGAAGCTCATGCTGGCTCGCACGAGTTCTCGTTCCTTGTTGCGCTCTTCGTCGCTGTCGCCGACGATCGTCATCACCGGCACGATGACGGCGATGTCCGACGGCGACCGTCCCGTCTTCGCCGCTCCTTCGGAGATGTTCGGCAGCGCGTGACGGGTCAGGTAGCCGGGCTCGCCGAGCGGATGGATGTGCACCCCGTCGGCCACTTCGCCCGCCATCCGCAGCATCCACGGATTCACCGCGGCGATATCCACTTTGGGATCGGGCGCGTCAATGGGGCCCGGACTCCATTGCGGCGTAATGAAATCGAGGTTGTAAAACTCGCCGTGGTGCTCGAGCTTTCCGGTGCGAAAGGCCGAGAAGCACGCCTTGACGGCGAGCAGATAGTCGCGCAGCCGTGGACCGGGCCGCTCGAAGTCCACGCCGTAGCGCCGCACGACGTGCGTGCGCACCTGTGTGCCCAGGCCCAGCCGGAACTTGCCGCCGGTGGCTTCCTGAAGCTCCCATGCTGTGGCCGCTGTGACGAACGGACTACGCGGAAAGGCCACCGCGACACCGGTGGACATCTCGAGTTCGGGCGCGGCCTGCGAGGCGACGGCGGCGTTGAGGTAGGCCGTGCGGCCCGTCTCGGTGAACAACAGACCGGAGAACCCGGCGGATTGGGCTCGTCGGGCGAGGTCGCCGATCCGGCCGTAGCGGTGCCGGGGTCGTCATCGCGTCGACGTGCATGGTGGGAGCCTAGGACGACCGCTCGACTCGTCCCCGCAAGTTACCCCAGGTGCGCCCCGAAGAACTCACGCATCGCGTCCAGTGCCGGTCGGCGGCGGCGGCGTCGTAGGACGCGTTGTCCGGGACGGCGAACCCGTGCGCGGCCGGATAGGTCTCGATCGTGTGCTCGACACCGGCCGCCGTCAGCGCCTTGTCGAGTTGCTCGGCATGATCGGCGGTGAACACCGGCGTCGTTCTCCGCGCCGGCGACATACACCGCGGCCTGGATCTGGTCGGCCTTCAGATGCGGGCTGTCTTCGCTGTCGGTCACCAGCCCGCCGCCGTGGAAGGACGCCGCGGCAGCGACTCGGTCGGGCACCCGGCCGGCGACGACCACCGAGGTCCGCCCGCCCATGCAGTAGCCGGTGGTGCCGAATCTGTCCCCGCTCACCTCGGGGCGACCGGCGAGGTAGTCGAAGAATGCGCGGGCGTCGGTGCTCCATCGTGTCCGGTGTGATGCTGCCGATCATCGACATCAGCCGTTTGCGCTGTTTCGGGATCACCGAATGCGGTCTTCATGTCGATCGGCTCCCAGTCGCCCAGGCGGTAGTAGACGTCGGGCAGCAGCACCGCGTAACCGAAGTCGGCCAGCTTGGCGGCCATCTCGTCGAAGGTATCGCGTACGCCGCCGGCGTCGGGGTACATGACCACCCCGGGCCAGGGGCCGTCGCCCTCGGGGGTGAACAGGCGGACGGTGCAGGTGCCGTCGGGAGTGGTGACGGTGTCGGTGATATTCGGCATGCCATCCGTTCTACTGCTACTCATCTCTTTTGTGTTGTTGTTCGCTTGGGAAATGAGTTGTTTCGCTCACAGCGACCGCCGGGCGTGGTGGTGGCTTGTGTCGTGGTGGGGCAGTTCTCCACCGTCCCGGCCCGCTCGATGAGGTTCCGCTTGACCTCGTGCGTAGTGGTGTAGCGGCTAATCTGAGGGTCGGTGGCTCGGTCACGGATGACGCGGGCCGCATTGATCTCCGTATCGAACACGATCCCCTGCTGCGGGCAGCCCGCAGTCTGACAGTAAACGTTCTTCCCGCGCCGCACACCGAGGTGTCCGCACGGGTGTACTTGTTGTGACGTGTAGGCCGGGTTGACCAATGTCACCGCAGAACCTCTGCGGCTTGGCACCGACGCCAGTGCGTCGGCCAAAAATGAGCGCTGCCAGGCTGCGTAGATTCGGCTGGCGGTACGACCGAATTTGCTTTTGCCGCGCAAACCGGACAGGTCTTCGGCCACCACATGTGAAGTGGTGTCTACCAGGTCGTGCACGGCTTGATACACCGCGTCTTTGGTGACCGCTCGATCATGGACACGCTGGCGGGACAGTTTCTTGCGGCCCAGGTTATGCCGCTCGATTCGCGCCGCCTTTGCCCGCGCAGCGCACGCGGCGGCCTGGTTACCCGCTTCGACGGCCGCAGCGGCGCGGGCCAGGTGACGGTCTCGCACCGAGCGCAGTTTGTTGCGGGCCTTGCCGCGGGCACGGTCACGCTCGGCGCGCGCGGCGACCTTCTCATACTGGCCGGCACCGTAGCGGCGCCCGCTGGTGTCGGTGAACACCTCGCTGACCCCCGCGTCGATGCCCTCGACCGAGGTCGGGTTGGGCTGTTGCGGGCGCACGCTCGACACCCGGTGGGCGGGGTAGGCGGCTATCACCTGCCAGCCTCCCCGGTCATCAGACCTGATCTGGATCGTCGAGGTCGGCACCATCTCCTCAGGTAGTGGTCCCAGATTCACCCGCAGACGCTGCCCCCGGTTGGTCGTCATGATCGCCAGCCACACCTGGTCCTTCTCGTCGCGTGCAATGTCGTAGGAGCAATTGTCGGCCACGATCCGCCCTGAGGCGCGCGGCCGCGGCGTCTTGCCGGCAAAGGCTTTTCGGATGTGCCGCGACAGCCGCGGGTCCTCACGCCAACGCCCGCTCTTAGCCAATACCAACAACCGCTTACGTTCAGCCTTGTCGTTGCCGGCACGGGCATATATTTTCGGGCGTACCTCGGTGGCGATCACCGCCTGCTGAAAGGCGCGGATCTTATCGACGGTGTCTTCTACGGTGGCCCGCCATAACCGCTGGGGCACACCAAAACCGGCGGGCGCATCCTCGGCCATCAACCGATCCCGGATCTGCCGCTTTGACAGGTGCGCGGTCTTAGCGCCGGAAAACCTTGCCCACACCACGGCGCGGACAAGATCCAGCTCGGCACCCATGCTCGCCAGTGTCGCGGCCTTGCCAGCATTCACCGACCCGCACACCGGTAATCGGCGCGCCACCGTCATCGAGGTCATCCCGGCACCGTATCCGAGGCCACCGACAAGCCCTCGCCTTTCGGCGGCGCAGCTGTTTTCTCATAGCGGCGCGATACAAGCGTTAGGCGAATACGCCGACACAACAGTGGTCAAGAACCACGGGCAACAACACACGCAACTCCCGGGTCTGGACGTATGGTGAACGCGTGCCGATCTCCACGCCGTACGAGGATCTACTGCGCCTGGTACTCGAGCGGGGCACCCCCAAAGCCGACCGCACCGGCACCGGCACTCGCAGCCTGTTCGGCCACCAGATGCGCTACGACTTGTCGGCCGGCTTCCCGCTGATCACCACCAAGAAGGTGCACCTGAAGTCGGTGGTGTACGAGCTGCTGTGGTTTTTGCGCGGCGACTCCAACGTCGGCTGGTTGCACGAGCACGGAGTAACGATCTGGGACGAATGGGCAAGCGACACAGGCAATCTCGGGCCCGTCTACGGCGTGCAGTGGCGGTCCTGGCCGACGCCGTCCGGTGAACAGGTCGACCAGATCAGCGCTGCGTTGAAGCTGCTGCGGACCGACCCGGATTCCCGACGCATCATCGTGTCGGCGTGGAACGTCGGCGAGATCCCGCGGATGGCGCTGGCGCCGTGTCATGTGCTGTTCCAGTTCTATGTGGCCGACGGCCGGCTCAGTTGTCAGCTTTACCAGCGCAGCGCCGACCTGTTCCTCGGTGTGCCGTTCAACATTGCCAGCTATGCGTTGCTGACCCACATGATGGCCGCGCAGTCCGGTTTGGCCGTCGGTGAGTTCATCTGGACCGGCGGTGACTGCCACATTTACGACAACCACGTCGAGCAGGTCACCGAGCAGCTGGGCCGCGACCCGCGGCCTTACCCGAAACTTGTTTTGGCGCATCGTGATTCGATCTTCGACTACACCTACGACGATGTCGTCGTGCAGAACTACGATCCGCATCCGGCGATCAAAGCTCCCGTCGCCGTATGAGCCACGCATGAATGAACTGGGTCTGATCTGGGCTCAGTCGACGTCGGGAGTCATCGGCCGTAGCGGCGGCATTCCATGGCAGCTGCCGGAGGACCTGCTCCACTTCAAAGCGCTGACGATGGGTCACACCGTGGTGATGGGCCGCCATACCTGGGAGTCGCTGCCGGCGAAGTTTCGGCCGCTGCCGGGCCGCAAAAATGTCGTACTGACCCACCAGACTGGCTTCATGGCAGAAGGCGCAACGGTGGTACGAAGCCTCGACGAGGCGCTGACCGAGCCGGATACCTGGGTCGTGGGCGGCGAACAGATCTATACCCTCGCGATGCCACGGGCCGGCCGCTGCGAGATCACCGAGGTCGACATCGACCTGCCCCGCGACGACGGCGACGTCGTAGCCCCATTGCTCGACGAGACGTGGGTCGGTACGACAGGGGAGTGGGAAACCAGCCGCACTGGGCTGCGGTACCGGTTCCACAGCTACCTTCGCTCGTGAGCGCTCGCTCTGCGCCGACGCCGCGACCTGACATACTCTCGACTTGAGGCCGGTCACAAGGTGTCGAGCAGGCGATTTCAGAAGGGGGAATTGGCGATGGAACCCGAAGCCGCGAGGACGTTTTCTCGCACGTTGGGGGGTTATAAACCGGCTGCGGTTGACGCCTACATCGAGATGCTGACCACCAAGCAGCAGTTGCTGCTTGACGACGTCGAGAGCCTGAGGGCCAGGCTGAAAGACCTCGACGATGAATCAACCGCGTTGCGCAAGGAGGTCACCCTCCTCACGGACACTTCACCGTCGCCGCACGCGGTCCAACAACGGATGGCAAAGATGCTGCGGCAAGCGGTCGACGAGGTCGCCGAGATGCAGGCCGAGGCGCAGGCCGAAGCAGAGGCGTTGATCGCGGAGGCCAAGGCCGAGGCGGATGCCGAGCAGCAAAGGCACAAAGAACTACTGGCGGACCTGGGCGCGCAGCTAGACGCCCGCCAGGCTGAATATGACGAAGCCAAAGCAAAGGTCGCGGCCGAATTGGACAGGATGAGCGCTGAAAATCAATCGGCGATTGATGAGGCCCGGGAGAACGCCCAGCAGGAACGTGAGCAACTTCTCGCCGACGCGAAGCTGGAGGCCGATCACTACCGTGAGCAGGCGTTGCGGGCCGTGGACGAGGCAAGTCAGAAGCGAATCGAGATCCTCGAGCAACTGATGGGTGTGTACCGCGACCTGGAATCGGTGCCGGCCACCCTTGAGTCGGCTTACCGCGAAGTCAAGAACGCGGCGGAGGCGAGTGCCGAGGCGCCTTCGGACGAGAAAGTCAGCGCTGGCTGAACCCACGATACTCTGCGCGCCGTGACCCGGCCCGTTAGGCTGACCGCCCCGCAGGCCCGGCGGACAGCCGTTGCGGCCCAAGGATTTAGCGAGCCGCGCCCGCGTGGCGTGGTCAATCGCGCGCATCTGCGGCGGCTGATCTCACGCATCCAGGTGCTGCAGCTCGACTCGGTGTCGGTCGCCGTGCGGGCCCACTATGCGCCGGTGTTCAGCCGACTCGGTCCGTACGACCGGGCTGTTGTGGACCGTGCGGCGTGGGATCACTCCGCCCGCTCGCCGCGGCTGCTGGTGGAGTACTGGGCGCACGAGGCCGCACTGATGGCCGTCGACGACTGGCCGCTGATGCGCTGGCGGATGCGCCGATACCGGCACGGCCGGTGGGGCACCCACATCGTGAAGGCCAACCCGCAGCTGGCCGACAAGATCGTCGCCACCGTTGCCGAGCTCGGCCCGAGCACCGCGGGGCAAATCGAGGCGCATCTGGCCACCGGCCCGCGCGGTCCGCGGGGAGCGTGGTGGGGCAGCCGCAGCGACACCAAATGGGTCGCTGAGGCGTTGTTCGCCGCCGGGGTGCTCACCACCGCGACCCGGGTCGGGTTCGCGCGGCACTACGACCTGACCGCGCGGGTGCTGCCGCCCGACGTGCTCGCGCGACAGGTCGACGAGGACGACGCCGTCCGCGAGCTCACGCTACGGGCGGCCACCGCGCTCGGCGTGGGCACCGAGGCCGACCTCCGCGACTACTTCCGGCTGGCCCCAGGACAGACCAAGCCGGCGATCGCCAAACTGGTGGCTGACGGCGAGCTGGAGCCCGTCGACGTCGACGGTTGGTCGGCGCCAGCGTATTTGGTTGCGGGGCAGACGATTCCGCGGCACAACCGCGGCACCGCACTGTTGTGCCCGTTCGACCCGCTGATATTTTTCCGTCCGCGGGTGGAGCGGCTGTTCGAATTTCACTACCGCATCGAGATCTACACGCCGGCGAATAAGCGCCAATACGGTTACTACGTCTGGCCGTTTCTGCTGGACGGCGAATTGGTCGGGCGGGTCGACCTCAAGGCCGACCGCGCCGCGGATGCGCTGCACGTCGTGGGTGCGTTCGTCGAGCCGAATCGCTCGCATTCGCGGGTGGCCGCGGCGCTAGCGTCGGAGCTTGCGACGATGGCGTCGTGGCTGGGATTGGCTGGCGTGACCGTCGGCGACCGCGGCGATTTGGCCGGCGAACTGCGGGCGGCGGTCTCAGCATGACAACGGGTAAACGCGTGCGGCTGCCGGCCGCTCCCGAGTTGACCGACGCGCCGGACCTGGTGTTGCGGCTTCCGCTTCCCACCGACGTGGACGACATCATTGCGCAGTGCCGCGACCCGGAGTTCCAGCGCTGGACGACCGTGCCAGTGCCCTACCACGAGTCAGACGCAGACGACTATTTGAAACGGGTCGCCGAGGGCTGGCGGGCCAACGTTGCGCGATTCGCGATCGCGTACCAGCTCCGCTTCGCTGGAAGCGTGGACCTGCGGTTCGACGGCCTCGGTGGCGCCGAAGTGGGCTTCGGGCTGGCGCCATGGGCGCGGGGCCGGGGCCTGATGACTCGTGCGCTGCGGCTGGCACTGGCGTGGGGTTTCGAGGTAGCGGGCCTCGAGGTGGTGTATTGGCGGGCGCAAGTGGGCAACTGGGCGTCGCGACGGGTCGCCGGACGGTGCGGGTTTCGGATGGAGGGGACGGTTCGCGGTCTGCTCGAACAGCGCGGGGAGCGGCGCGACGGTTGGATCGGCTCACTGCGCCGCGGCGAGCCGCTGACCGGCGCTGCCGGTGAGCCGGATGACGGCCGATCGGCTCAATCAAGCTCGGAGTAAGGCGGATATGTGCCAGAGAATTCGGCTTTGATCACTCTGCGCAAAGCGATGAGGGCGGCCGATCCGCGGTTCGCGAGCGGGTCAAATCGGCGCGCGTCAGAGCTAAGAGTCGAGCGATGACCGCGGAGTGGGATGCGGGCTAGTAAGGGGTAGTAAGGCACCCGAAACGGCGATCAACTTTGCCGGCGGAAATCACCGAAACGTACTCGATCCGCTCGGCAAGCTTGTATATCGACTCTGGAAATAACCCGATAGACCACGGAGAATGCGTCGGCACAACGTATTGTTGTCGAAGCGGTGACCCGGCTCGCCGCGAGGGACGCATGGCGGCGTCCCGAGTTTGCCGTTGGTGTGCAATGCCGATGCGCGGAGGCTTGGATGGGTTCCATGGCGCGGGTTTGCCCTTCCTGCGGCGCCGGACCCGCTAGGGCAGATGCTCAGTTTTGCGACACCTGCGGTGCGCCGGTGCCACTGGCGCATGACCCGGGTGAATACAAGCAGGTAACTGTGCTGTTCGCCGATGTCGTGGGGTCCATGGACTTGGCCAAGGCGCTGGGCCCGGAGCGATTCCGCGACGTCATGACCGCGCTCTTCGAGCGCTCGGCCGTCGTAGTGCAACGATACGGGGGCACTGTCGATAAATTCACCGGCGACGGCTTGATGGCCTTGTTCGGGGCGCCGGTCGCATTGGAAGACCACGCGCTGCGGGGGTGTCTGGCGGCGTTGGGCATTCAACAGGAAACCAAGGATCTGGCCGCCGAGGTCGCCAACCGTGATCACGCCACCCTGCGGCTTCGCGTCGGCTTGAACTCGGGCCAGGTGGTTGCCGGAAACATCGGTTCCGGTCCCATCAGGTACACCGCGTTCGGGGAGCACGTCGGGATCGCGCAACGGATGGAATCCGTGGCGCCGGCGGGCGAGGTGATGGTTAGCGAATCCACGGCCAGGCTGGTCGAAAACGCTGCAGTGCTGGACGAAACCGAATTGGTGCGCATCAAGGGCACCGATGTCATGGTCCCGGCACGCCGGCTGCTGCACACGATGGCAGACCCGGTGCTGGCTCGACGGCGAATGTGGACTTTGGTTGGGCGGCAATGGGAAATGCGCGCGTTGACCGGGATACTCGACGAGTCGGTCGCCGGCAGGGGATCCGTGGTCGGTATTGTCGGAGCGCCGGGCGTCGGCAAGACAAGGCTCGCCCACGAGGTCGCGGCAATTGCCAACGAGATTGGCGTGGAAGTGCATTCGACTTTCTGCGAATCGCATGCAATCCAGGTGCCGTTCCATGTCCTCGGGCGAATGATCCGGGCGGTATTACGGGTGAACGACCTGGAAGACGCGGCGGCGAGGGCCATCGTCGAAGCCAGGTTTCCCAAGGCAAATCCAGAAGATTTGGTGCTGCTCGAGGACCTGATCGGTATCTGTGACAGTGATGTCACGCTGCCGATGATTGATCCGGATGCCCGGCGGCGCCGACTCGCTCAAATGATCAAAGCCGCCCTGCTGGCGAGACGGACGCCTGCGTTGTACGTGATCGACGATGTGCATTGGATCGACAAAACCAGCGAGGCGATGTTCGCGGAATTTTTTTCGGTGATACCTCGCACCCACTCGATGGTGGTGCTCACCTACCGGCCGGAGTACCGCGGTGTGTTGGCCCGGATGTCGGGTTCTCAGACGATTGCGCTCGCTCCGCTCAGTGATTCGCAGGCGGCCGAGTTAACCGCCGAGATGCTGGGTCCGCACCCATCAGTGCAGCAAGTGGCCGGGCAGGTCACCGAGCGCGCAGCGGGCAACCCGCTTTTTGCCCAGGAAATCGTCCGAGACCTTGTTGAACGCGGTGTCGTGCAAGGAGATTGGGGCCGCTATGTGTCCGTCGGCGATTGCGCCGACGTGAGTGTGCCGGTCACCATTCAGGCCACCATCGCGGCGCGCATCGACCGCCTCAACGCTCCTGCCAAGCGCACGCTCAACGCGGCCGCTGTGATCGGTTCCAGGTTTGACGAGAAGACACTGGTCAGTCTGCTCGACGACGTGGCGCTGGAGGAGTTGACTGACGCGGAACTCATCTATCCAGTGACCTTCATGCCGCACACCGAGTACTCATTCGGGCATCCGTTGATCCGCACCGTGGCCTACGAGTCTCAACTGAAAGCCGGCCGTGCCGAGTCACATCGACGTCTTGCCCGCACTCTCGAGCAGCGTGGGCCGGGTTCGGTCGAGGAGGACGCCGCATTGATCGCAGTCCATTTGGAGGCGGCAGGCGATTACCGAGACGCTTTCAGCTGGCACATGCGCGCCGGGGCATGGTCAATTTACCGCGACATCGGCGCGACACGGGTCAGCTGGCAGCGGGCGCGCGACGTTGCGGATCGGCTGTCGACGGCCGACCCGGATGGCATCTCGATGCGGATCGCACCACGGACTCTGCTGTGCGGAAGTGCTTGGCGCATCGCCGGCAGCGTTGCCGACGCCGGCTTCGAGGAGCTTCGTGAGCTGACCGCGGCCGCCGGGGACCGGCGTTCGCTGGCCATAGCAATGGCCGGTGTGGTGCCGGCGCTGAATTTCCGCGCGCGCTACCGGGAGGCGTCGCAGCTCGCCTCCGAGTGCGTCGACCTCATCGAATCGATCGGCGACCCGGACCTGACGGTCGGCCTACTCTACGGGCCCAGCTACGCCAAGTACCTCGCTGGCGAGGTGCTCGAGGCTTCGCGACTGACGGAGCGCGTCATCGACCTCGCCGCCGGCGATCTCACCAAGGGCAACCTGGTTCTGGGGTCGCCACTGGCGCTGATGACCAGTGGACGGGGCGTCGCCAAATGTAGTTTGGGCATTTCCGGATGGCTCAATGATCTCGATGACGGCATCGAGATGGTTAGCTCATTTGATCCGACGACCAGGGTCATCGCGGCCTGGTTCAAATACTGGACCGTCCCGAACGGGACCATATTGCTAGATGCGGTCGCGCTGCGCCATACCGAGGAGGTGCTGCGCATCGCCGAGCAAGCCGCGGACGACTTCAACTTGGTCATTGCTCGCCTGACCCGAGGCCTTGTCCTGCTGCACAGTGACGGCGCGGACCGGGCGGCGGGCTTCGAATTGTTGGCCAAGGCGCGAGAAACGGCCGTGCGGGGGCGCTTTTACCTCCTAGCCCTACCGATCGTTGATACCGAAATCGCGAAGGAGAAAGCCCGAAGCGGTGATCTTGACGGCGCGATCGCCATGTCGCAGGCGGTTCTCGAGGACGAGTTCGACGTGGGCGAGATGATCTACCGTGGCTCATCCGCGTCGGTTCTGGTGGAATCGCTGCTGCAGCGCGATGCCGTCGGCGACCTTGAGCATGCACAGGCGGTGATCGACCGACTGGCCGCGGCGCCAACGGATCCGGGGTTTGTGCTGAACGAGATCCCGCTGATGCGACTGCGGGCCTTGGTGGCGCAGCACCGCGGTGATCGAGCCGGCTACCAGCAGTGGGTAGATCGCTACCGCGGGAAGGCAACGTCGTGCGGCTTCGCCGGTCACATGGCGATAGCCGACCAGATGACCTGACTTAACAAGTCCCGCGTCGGAAGCCGATTTGAGCAAGGAGCATTGCCGCGTCGGTAATTTCCGTATCTTCAACCCGTGGTGTCTGTGGCGGTGTTGGGCGGTGGAGTCGCGGGGCTCAGTGCCGCCCATGAACTTGCCGAGCGTGGGTTTGACGTCACGGTGTATGAGGCGCGCGATAGCAATAGTTTCGGCGGAAAAGCTCGATCAATGCCGGTTCCGAAATCAGGCATAAACCGTCGCGCCGATTTGCCTGCAGAACATGGCTTCCGATTCTTCCCCGGCTTTTATCGCCATCTGCCGGACACCATGGCGCGGATCCCGTCGGGAACGGGGACAGTCTTCGACCACCTGACCTCGACTCACAAGATGCTTATCGCGCAGGCCGGTGGCCGCCGCAAGATAGTCGCACCAACGGAGCCCCCGTCGTCGCTCGACGATCTCGAGGCGGTGCTCAATTTCATGTGGGAGTTCGGCACCGAGCTTGGCATCAAACCTTCCGAGCTGACCTTCTTCTTCGGGCGGCTGCTGACTTTGCTGTGCTCGTGTGACGAGCGCCGGTACCAACAGTGGGATCTCGTTAGCTGGTGGGACTACACCGATGCCGCCAACAAGTCGCCGGCCTTCCAAAAATTCCTGGCCACCGGGCTGACGCGGACGCTCGTCGCCGCCCAAGCCGAACAGATTTCGGCGCGCACCGGTGGCCTTATCTTGTGTCAGCTACTGCTCGACATGGTGACCCCCGGTGAGCACGTGGATCGCGTACTTGACGGTCCCACTAGCGAGGTGTGGATCGACCCGTGGATCACGCACCTTCGCAACCTTGGTGTTGTGCTGCGCGGCGACTGTGCGGTAGCAGGAATTGACTGCGACGGACGCCGCGTCACCGGGGTGACAGTGCAGGGTGCCGCCGGCCTAGAGCGGATAACCGCCGACTACTACATAGCCGCCCTGCCGGTCGAGCGGTTCCGGGAGCTGGTTTCTGCTGGGCTGCGCGCCGCCGAGCCGCGGCTGGTCGCGCTGCCCCGGCTCGTGGTGCGCTGGATGAACGGCGCGATGTTCTACCTACACCAGGATGTGCCGCTGGTGCCGGGTCACATCATCTTCATCGATTCGCCGTGGGCACTTACCGCCATTTCGCAGAAACAGTTCTGGCCCAAAGTCGATCTCACAAAGCGCGGCGACGGACAGGTGCGCGGCATTCTGTCGGTCGATATCTCGGACTGGAACGAGCCCGGACCGCTTACCGGCAAGGTGGCGATGGCCTGTTCCCCCAGTGAGATCCACGACGAGGTGTGGGGTCAAATCACCGACGCGATCAAGGATAAATCGCTTCAGCAGTCCAACGTCGCCAGCTGGTTCCTCGATCCTGATATTCAGCTTCCAAACCCGACCGGCGCGACCAACCTCGAGCCGTTGCTCATCAACACCGCCGGTTCATGGGCCGACCGGCCTTGCGCAGTGACCCGGATACCCAACTTTTTCCTGGCCGCCGATTTCGTCCGCACCTACACGGATCTGGCGACGATGGAAGGAGCCAACGAGGCGGCGCGGCGCGCGGTCAACGGGATCCTCGATGCGACCGGAAGCCGAGAAAAGCGCTGTCGGGTGTGGAAGCTGCAAGAGCCTGGGGTGCTGGCGCCGTTTCGGGCGTTGGACCAACTGCAGTGGTGGCTGCGCCTCCCCGTGCGGCTGCCCGTCCGCGTGACTCGATCTGGAAGGCTAGCGCCGGCAGACCCAATCGCGCGCGGGATCCTTCAGACAGCTCGCTTCGCGGCCGACCGCTTCTAATCGCCGCTGGCGAAGTGCCAACCCGGCTGTCCGCGAGGCTAAGGTGATCGCCGTGGCCGAGACCGCGCCGTTGCACGTGCAACTGATCGCCAAGACCGAGTTCTTCGCGCCGCCGGATGTGCCGTGGAGCACCGACGCCGACGGCGGCGAAGCGCTGGTCGAGTTCGCCGGCCGGGCCTGCTATCAAAGCTGGTCCAAGCCCAACCCCAAGACCGCGACGAACGCCGGCTATCTGCGACACATCATCGATGTCGGGCATTTCTCGGTGCTCGAGCACGCGAGTGTGTCGTTCTACATCACCGGCATCTCGCGGTCGTGCACTCATGAGCTGATCCGGCACCGGCACTTCTCCTACTCGCAGCTCTCGCAGCGCTACGTGCCGGAAAAAGGGACCCAGGTCGTCGTTCCGCCGGGCCTGGAAGACGATGCCGAGCTGCAGCAGATCCTCGCCGAGGCCGCCGACGCCAGCCACGCCACCTACACCGAGCTACTGAGCAGGTTGGAAGCCAAATTCGCCGATCAGCCCAACGCGATACTGCGCCGCAAACAGGCTCGTCAGGCCGCCCGCGCCGTGCTGCCCAACGCCACCGAGACCCGCATCGTCGTCACCGGGAACTACCGAGCCTGGCGGCATTTCATCGCGATGCGGGCCAGCGAGCACGCCGATGTGGAGATCCGGCGGCTGGCGATCGCATGTCTGCGCCAGCTCGTCGACGTCGCGCCCGCGGTGTTCGGCGATTTCCAGATCGCCACGCTGGCCGACGGCACGGAGGTGGCGACGAGTCCGCTAGCCACCGAGGCCTGAGCCGCCGCTACCTAAAAAGGCTGGCGCCGCCAGGTAACCTGGGACCGTGAGCACCAGCGGATTCGACGTCTATACACGCTTGGGCACGCTGTTGACCGCCATGGTGACGCCGTTCGGACCCGACGGCTCCCTGGATATCAAGGCCGCTGCGCGATTGGCCAATCACCTGGTCGACGCCGGCTGCGACGGTTTGGTGATATCGGGCACCACCGGCGAGTCGCCGACCACGACCGATGCCGAGAAGCTCGCGCTGCTGCGGGCGGTGCTGGAGGCGGTAGGCGACCGGGCCCGGGTCATCGCCGGCGCGGGCACCTATGACACCGCGCACAGCATTCATTTGGCCAAGGCGTGTGCCGCCGAGGGCGCGCACGGACTGCTGGTGGTGACGCCGTACTACTCGAGACCGCCGCAGGCCGGGCTGATCGCCCACTTCACCGCGGTCGCCGACGCAACCCCGCTGCCGGTGCTGCTCTACGACATCCCGCCACGCTCCGTGGTACCGATCGAGTCCGAGACCCTGCGCGCGCTGGCGGCGCACCCCAATATCGTCGGGGTGAAAGACGCCAAGGGTGACCTGCACGCCGGTGCGCAGCTGATGGCGGAAACCGGCCTGGTGTACTACTCCGGCGACGACGCGCTGAATCTGCCCTGGCTGGCGATGGGGGCCACCGGATTCATCAGCGTGATCTCACACCTGGCGGCCGGCCAACTCCGGGACTTGCTGTCCGCCTTCGCCTCCGGAGACGTCACCACCGCCCGCAAGATCAACGTCGCGATCAGCCCGCTGTGCAACGCGATGAGCCGTCTCGGCGGGGTCACGTTGTCCAAGGCGGGGTTGCGGTTACAGGGCATTGAGGTGGGCGACCCGCGGTTGCCGCAGGTGGCCGCGACGGCCGAGCAGATCGACGCACTGGCTACCGACATGCGCGCGGCTTCGGTGCTGCGGTGAGCCTTACGGTGGCTCGCAAGTGGATATAGACCTTCGGCCACCGGGTCCGCTGACCACTGGCGGTCTGCGGATCACCGCGTTGGGCGGGATCAGCGAAATCGGCCGCAATATGACGGTTTTCGAGCATCTGGGCCGGTTGTTGATCATCGACTGCGGGGTGATGTTTCCTACCCACGACGAGCCCGGTGTCGACCTGATCCTGCCCGATCTGCGTCATATCGAGGGCCGGCTCGACGACGTCGAGGCGCTGGTGCTGACCCACGCGCACGAGGACCACATCGGGGCGATTCCGTTTCTGCTCAGGCTGCGTCCCGACATCCCGGTCGTCGGTTCGAAGTTCACCCTGGCGTTGGTCGCGGCGAAATGTCGTGAGCACCGGCTCAAACCGGTGTTCGTGGAGGTGGCGGAGGGACAGCTCAGCACGCACGGGGTGTTCGAATGCGAGTACTTCGCCGTCAACCACTCCATTCCCGACGCGCTGGCCATCGCGGTGCGTACCGCTGCCGGAACCGTTTTGCACACCGGCGACATCAAGCTCGACCAGCTGCCGCTGGACGGGCGCCCCACCGACTTGCCGGGCATGTCCCGGCTCGGCGACGCGGGCGTGGACCTGTTCTTGTGCGACTCGACCAATGCCGAGGTTCCCGGTGTCGGGCCGTCGGAAAGTGAGGTCGGCCCGACGCTGCACCGGCTGATCCGGGGTGCGCATGGCCGCGTCCTCGTGGCGTGTTTCGCCTCCAATGTTGATCGGGTGCAACAGATCATCGACGCCGCGGTCGCGTTGGGCCGACGAGTGTCGTTCGTCGGGCGGTCGATGGTGCGCAACATGGGCATCGCCCGGGAGCTGGGTTTTCTGCGGGTGGCGGATTCCGATCTGATCGACATCGGTGCCGCGGAGATGATGCCGCCCGAACAGATTGTGCTGATCACCACCGGAACCCAGGGCGAGCCGATGTCGGCGCTGTCGCGGATGTCGCGCGGTGAGCATCGCAGCATCACGCTGACCGCCGAGGACCTCATCATCCTGTCGTCGTCGCTGATACCGGGCAACGAGGAAGCCGTCTACGGTGTCATCGACTCACTGGCCAAGATCGGTGCCCGGATTGTCACCAATCAGCAAGTCCGCGTGCATGTTTCGGGCCACGCCTACTCCGGCGAACTGCTGTTCCTCTACAACGGGATACGGCCCCGTAACGTCATGCCGGTGCACGGCACCTGGCGGATGCTGCGGGCTAACGCCAAGCTTGCCGCCAGCACGGGAGTGCCCGAGTCGTCGATTGTGTTGGCGGAGAACGGGGTCAGCGTCGACCTGGTCGCCGGCAAGGTTGCCATCTCCGGTGCGGTGCCGGTCGGCAAGATGTTCGTCGACGGGCTCATCACCGGTGACGTCGGCGATATCACGTTGGGCGAGCGGCTCATTCTGTCGTCGGGCTTCGTGGCGGTGACGGTGGTCGTGCGGCGAGGTACCGGGCGTGCAGCGGCCGCGCCGCATCTGCACTCGCGCGGCTTTTCCGAAGATCCCAAGGCGCTGGAGCCGGCCGTCCGCAAGGTGGAGGCGGAGCTGGAGTCGTTGGCGGCCGAGAACGTCACCGACCCGATCCGGATCGCGCAGGCGGTGCGCCGCACAATCGGCAAGTGGGTGGGGGAGACCTATCGCCGGCAGCCGATGATCGTGCCAACGGTTATCGAAATCTGATTCTCTTTGAGCGGGAGACCCGCTGGTGGCTTAGTAGGAGAAGAACAAATCCGCTGGGTCCAACAGCGAGTGAAAGTCGACCATGAGGGGAATGTCGCCGAAGGGCGTCACCAAGGTGTCTGAGAGCGTGTCCGCGCCGCCCGGCGTCGTCGGTGCGATGTCGGAGTAGAAGTTCTCAAAGCCGCTGCCGATGTTGATCACGTCGTACACCGATCCGACCGGTGGGGCGCTCGTGCCGTCCTCAGAGCTGGTGACGAGGATTTCGGCGTTCGTCAGGCCCGTCGCTTTCGTCACGACGTCGCTGTCGGCCTGAAAAGACCCGGGCAAGGCCGTGCCAGTGCTACCCGTGTCGAAGAATTCGTTGAGGTGAACGCTGTCGACCGACGGCAGGATCCCTGATACCCCAGTGACCGCTGTCGGTTCCGACGCATCCTGCTCGAATCCGAAGAAAGCGAAGGGTTGGGTGGGATCGAAGCCGGTGGTGTCGTCGGCGGAGATGACGGCCAATGGATCGGTGGGGTCGTATTGGTAGAACGAGTACGCGGAGTCGAAAAACGAGTGCAAGTCGGTCATGAGCGGAATGTCACCGAAGGGCGTGACCAAGGTGTCTGAGAGCGTGTCCGGGCCGCCGGGCGTCGTCGGCGCGATGTCGGCGTAAACATTCTCGAACCCGTCACCCATGTTGTTGATCTCGTATACCGATCCGACCGGCGGGGCGCTGGTGCCTTGCTCGGAATTGGTGACGAGGAGTTCGGAGAAACGAGGGCCCGTCGTTCTCGCCAAAACGTTGTCTTGAGCCTCGAACCACCCAGCCGGGAGCGTGCCGGTGGATTGGGTGTCGAAGAATTCGGTTTGGTGAACGCTCTGATAAAGGGGCGGGATCGCCGCGATATCGCTGACCGTTGTCGGTTGCGACGTGTCTTGTTCAAACCCAAAGACATCCTCGAAGTATTGGTTGAAAAAGGCTGAGGCGTTGGTGATGTCGTCCAGCGAGCTGACCGCCGAAGAATCCGTGAGGTTGGTTGACGGATCCGTGGGCCCGTAGAGGAAGAACGATTCCGTGGGATCCAGATATGCGTGTAGGTCGGTCGTGATGGGGATGTTCCCGAAGGGCGTCACCAAGGTGTCTGAGAGCGTGTCCGCGCCGCCGGGCGTGGTTGGTGCGATGTCGGAGTAGACATTCTCGAAGCCGGCGCCGATGTAGATGACGTCGTACACCGACCCGATCGGCGGCACGCTCGTGCCTTCCGTTGAGTTGGTGACGAGGAGTTCGGCGCTGGCAGGGCCGAACGCACTCGTGATGACCTCGTCGTCAACCTGGAACGATCCGGTCGGAAGCGTGCCGGCAGACCCGATGTCGAAGAACTCGGTCTCATGAATGCTCTGAAAAATTGGCGGTTCCCCAGATACCGAATAAACCGTTGCTGGTTCCGACGCTACGGCCTGGAACCCGAAGAAATCGTTGAACAGTGGGTCGAAAACGGACGAGTCGGAAGCGTCGTCGGCAAAGGCGGAGCTGATCCAGGCCATCGGAAAAAACGCGAGGGCCAATAGACCACCGGCAGCCACGCCGCGGGTGGGCGTTACACGACGACGAGAACCCATCGCAGAACTCCGGCCCAGTCTGACCTGGCTCACGGTACGCCCCAATCGTCAGGTCGTGTCGATTTCCGCTTCGTCGGAACCAGCGGTGACACCGGCGAGAATGTCGCCTCCCCCCGAAGCGATTGCCAGCACATCACGACCGAGCGCGCTGAGCGGATGACGGTGGTCAACCAGGCCGTAGATGTCGATATGGGTGTCATAGCCCAGGAGACGAAGGAACTCGTCAGAAAGGGTCGCGGCGACCTCTTTCGGGATTGCGAGATATTGGTTCTCCTGCTGTCGAAGCCAGGGGCAGTTGTAGTTCACGTTCAATCCGAGGCGCGGTGCTCGGGCGCGGTTGGCGCCCCCGCCGTGAAAGAGCCCTCCGTTCCACAAAAGCACCGACCCCGGTTCCATCTCCGCGGTCACGATCGAAGGATCCTCGTTCAACTCGGTCGCGTCCTGACTGCCCGGCACCAGGCGGGTCGCGCCATTCTCGGCCGTGAACTCGGTTAGGGCCCACATGGTGTTCACGATGAGTGGTGGATGCGGACGAACGATCGGAAACACCACGTCGTCCTGGTGAAGAAACTGAGCCGTCTCGCCCGGGTGGATCTCGATCGCGTTCACAATCGAAACCTGAGGGTGGACGAGCGTGCCCCGCAGCAGCTCCAGGACGGCGGGGTGGGCGACAAGAGCGTCGACGGCGCGGGTCTTGGCAAGAATGTTGTGAACGCGCCGGGTCCGATTGCCGAAAAACTCTCCCTTTGCCCAGGTTTGGCGATCCAAGAGTGGACGAAGCGCGTTGCGCGCTTGCTCGAGAACCGGATCCGGAAGGACGCCGCGAAGAATGACGTATCCGTCGGTGCGCAGTTCTTCTAGCGCCTGACCGTTCGACATGGGTCCCTCCTTAGGAAGTGTGGGCCAAGCGTCTGAGCCTTCAGGCGTCGGACTCCATCAATTCCAGCCGGTTGCCGAAGGGGTCGTTGACGTAGGCGCGGGTGAACCCATCCAGCGGCTCGGCGTCGGCGATGTCCAGGCCGTGCTCGCGGCACGTGCGCAGCATCGACTCCAAGTCGGCGACCAGCAGCCCCGGGTGCGCCTTGGTGGCGGGGTGAAAATGCGGGTCCACCCCCAAATGGATGCGCACGGCGCCAGTGCCGAACCAGCATCCGCCGCGCTTGGCCAGGTTCGGCGGCTTGGGCTGCTCTGGCAGGCCGAGCACGTCGCGGTAGAACGAGCGCGCCCGGTTCTCCCCGCCGGCGGGCATTGCCAGCTGCACGTGGTCGACACCGATGATTGGCATACCGCCAGTTTTACCGCTGAAACGCCGGCGCGGCCGCTGAGGGGTATCGCCTGCCGGTGATACCGCGCGCGGTGCGCAGCGCGACGGCCATGATCGTGTTGGTGGGGTTGGATCCGCCGGAGGTGGCGAACACGCTGCCGTCGGAGCAGAACACGTTGTCCATCTGGTGCATTCGTCCATTCCCATCGACGACGCTCGTCATCGGGTTCACGCCCATCTGCATCCCGCCCATGGTGTGCAGGCCGGTCGGTGGTGCGGTGCCGGTCAGGGAATTTGCGGTGCTCTGCGGTACGGCGGCGTATAGCTGCGCCCCGGATGCGCCGCACATCGTGGACAGCAGCGGAATGAAGAAGTCTTGCGAGGCCTTCTCGAACTTGCCGATCTTGTAGGTGACCCGGGGCGCCGGCTGCCCGTTGAGGTCTTTGATCGTCGGGTCGAGCGTGACGTTGTTGGTCAGGTACGGCATGTCGGTGCCGAAACAGTCGACGCCGGCGAGTCGGTCGCGCAGCAGCGAGGCGCGCATCAGCTCCTTGAACGGGCGGCCGAAAAACTGCACGCCCGGCAGAATCCCCAGGATCTCCTGGTAGAACTTGCCCTCCGCGATCGGGTTCTGGCTGCCGCCGAGCTCGCACAGGCCGGCACGGATGTAGGGCAGCCCGGCCAGCCGTGCGAAGACTCGGGCCCCTGGGAAGTTGGGATCGTTGAAGTCGAACATGACCTGTGTGTTCGAACGACCGCGGTAGGCGTGCACTCGCTGGTTGAGGAAGATGGCGAAGCCGTCGTAGAAGTTCTGAAACATGATCCGCTTGCCGATGCGGGCGTACGGGTCGGGCAAGTTGGACAGCAACGCCAGACGCGGCGTCAAGACCGCCGAGCAGGACAGCACAACCACGTCGGCGCTTTCCCCACCGGCATTGCCCGCCGCGTCGATAAACGAGACGCCGGTGGCCCGACGGCCGGTGTAGTTGACCTGGGTGACGGTCGTCTGTGGCCGCAAGTGCACCCGCCCGGTTTGCAGCGCCCGCCGCAGCATGATGAGGTTGCCCGGCTTGGCGGAGATCGGGCACCCGTAGCCCGAGCAGAACCCGCAGTTGTTGCACGCCGGGGAGCCGTTGTACTCGACCGAATTGGCCGCCATCGGGAACGGAAAGGGATGCAGTCCCAGGCGCTTCGCCCCCGCGGCCAGCAGCATCGACGAGCGCATCTGCGGCCCTGGCGGCATCGGGAAGGGCTTGGATTGCGGCTGGTGCTGCTGTACGAACGCGGGTATCGACGTGACGTCGCCTTGCACTCCGATCAGCGTCTCCACCTCGTCGTAGTAGGGCGCGAGCTCGCTGTACTCGAACGGCCAATCCGCCATGTCCGCGCCGGGCACCGGGCCGAGCAGCGACAGTCCCTTGAAGTCGATGTCCCACATCCGGGTGACCTTCACGTCCGAGTGCGGGAATGCGCCACCGACCTGGTTAGGGAGATCGTTGACGTCGCCGACGTAGGTCGTTGCGGCATTCTGGCTGGCGGTTTGGCGAAATGTGCGCGGGTAGGCCAGTGGGTCCGGCTGCTCGAAGTAGCGGTACTGCGACTTGAGCTCGTCGTTGGAGAACACCGTCGGGAACGGCCCTTGCCCCTCAAGGTTGGAGTAGTAGTTCGGTCCCATCTCGAAGATCACGACGTCCCAGCCGGCCTCGGCGAGTTCCATCGCCATCGCCGACCCTCCCGGACCCGAGCCGACGACGATCGCTTTACCGGGCATTGACGCCGGCCTTACCGCCCATCCTGGCGATGGCCTGCGCCCACCCTCCCTGCACCAGCATGCCGATGATTCCGCTTTGGGCCAGCGTGTCCCCTTGGGGCGCCTCGACTTCGGCGTCGGTGTAGCCCCGCGGCTGGATGTCCCCCGGCCAGGCGATGTCTTGCCAACCCACGAGGTTCGCGTTGCCTCCGTACTCCGGGACGGAGTACATCCCCTCGATGGCATGCCCGAACAGCAATTGGGTGAAGGACAAGGCCTGACCAGTCGCCAGGATGCTGTTCTGTTTCGTCTGCGACGCCGTGCTGAAGTCGCCACCGGCCAGCTGGTCAAGTAGCGCGATGCCGTTGGTGTATTGGGTGCGGAGGTTCGTAATCCGCTGTTGCCAGGCGTAGTTCTGGGCGCGGTCGAGCGGGACGAAATTGGCCATGAAGTCCTCGGAGCCGCCGGCGCGGTTGCTCCACGGTCCGCCCGCGTGCACCTTGGCCGGCGAGAATGAGAACGCCGACAGCATGATGTCGATGTAGCGGACCACGTTCGCTTCGTGCGCCCCCGGACTCGTTTCCTGCGCGTCATCTTCCGGTCCGGGGACCAGGCGGCGGGTGGCGGCGTCCAGCACGGCGGCCTGGTGCGGAGAGAGGTACAGGTACGGCGTGTCGGCGGCATCGGCAACAACGGGAGGATCGGCGGAAGCGGCCAGGGGGACGCCGTTTATGGCGACCAGCGGCAGCAGGCTTAGCCCGCCGAGCACCGTGCGCCGGGACACCGGCGCCGACAGACCGTATTTGCGGGCTGGCCCGTCGCTGGCCACGGGCAGATTATGACGTGGATTTGGAGCCGACCAGGGAACCCCCGCGTCCGGCGTGTCGGACTTGCTATCCGGTTTCGTGGTAGCGGTCCGCGGCGTTGCGTTGAATGTTTACCGGCGGGGCGTAGATCGCCTCAACGATGTGGTCGAACAGCAAGTTGGCGAACGGGGCGACCTGGGTGTGGGACAGGATGAGGTCTTGGCACAGTCGCGGCACCGCGGTGAAGTCGCCGCCGGCCAGCTGGTCGAGCAGCGTGATGCCCTTGGTGTACTGGTCGCGCAGGTCGGCGACGCGCATCCGGCCCGCGACGGTCCGGGTGTCGAACAGCGACAGCAGCCGGTCCACGAAGCTGACCACGTGCACCGCGCCGCTTTCCGGCCCGGGAGCTAAGCGGCCGGTGGCGGCGTCGAGCACCGCGGCTTGGTGCGGCGACAGGAATCGGTAGACACCGGAGACCTGGCGCCGGGGAATCGGCGCCAACGAGCCGGTCGAGCGGGCAGCTTCGTTGCTGGCCACGGCCTGAGTATGACGCCGTTATGGGGCTGACCTGGGGATGCTTCTGCCGCGGCGTGTCGGAATTACGCCGATTCGGGTTCGCGGTGACGGGGTGGCTCGGGTGTCTAGGCCTTATCGGCGTACGCCGACCACTCAACCTCTGATGCGGTCAGGTTGCGACCGGTCGGCTCGACGTAGCGCCGCACGATCTCCTCGGGTCCGAGCTGCTCGACCAGCCGCCACCCGTGTCGGTCGAGAAACGCCGCAACCTCCTCGGGCTGCAATCCGAACCGCCACAGCTGCTGGCGTTCCCGAAACCTCCGATACAACCGCTTCGCGCCGTAGAAGTTGACGCCGTCGAGGAAATCGCGCCGGACATAGGTGAACACCAGCCGGCTTCCCGACGCCGCCGGCCGTAGGCTTTCGAGGGTGGCGTGCACGGCATCGGCGGTCAGGTACTGGGTCACGGCTTCCCAGACAAAGAAGGTGCGGTAGTCGGCGCGGTAACCTAGCCCGGTCAACGCGGTGAGCACGTCGTCGCGCTCAAAGTCCAACGCTACCAACCGAACCGAGCTCGGCAGTTCGCCCAGCACTCGTCGGACGGCGGCGGCCTTGCGTTCGATGTTCACCGGTTGGTCGACCTCGAAGATCGGGATACGAGTGTGTCGCGCCAATCGGTAGGCGAGGGTGTCCAGTCCGGCGCCCAGGACGACGATCGCGTCGATGTCGTCGAGCGCTTCGGTGATCTTGTCGCCGATATAGCGCTTACGACATACGAAGTTGGCCCACATTCCCGGGCCGCTGCGTTCTATCGCATGCATGGTCAGACGTCGCATCAGCTTCGGCGGTGTCGCGGTGATGAGCCATCGGGTCGGCGCCGGCAAAAACCGCGCCGCGAGGTCGTCGTCTACCAGCCGTCGCTCCGGCGGTTCGCTTTGTTCCATGGCGGCGAGCATCATCGGGCCAAAAGCGGTCTGCGCGGCGGGATTTCGCGGCATGCTACCGCTTGTTGAGGTAGCCGGCATCGACCGGCAGGGCGATGCCAGTAATGTAACGTGCCTGATCGGACACCAGCCACGCCACCGCATTGGCGACGTCTTCCGGGGTGAGCACCTGCACGGGCATCGCGTTGCCCATGTCCGGCGGCGAAGGGGACTTGGCGACCAGCCGAGCCAGCCAACCCCGGGTGAACTCGTTGTTGATCATCGGTGTGTCGACACCGGCCGGATGCACCGAATTGACCCGAATGCTGTGCGGGGCAAGATGATTAGCGTAAACCCGCATCAACCCGACTAGACCGTGTTTGGCCGCCGCGTAGCCGATGGAGCCCGCGTCGGGGCTGGCGATACCGGCCAGGCCGGCGGCCGAACTGATCAGCACGATCGATCCGCCGTCGCCCTGGGCCAGCATCGTGGGTATCGCCACCTCGACGGTGTGGTGCACACCGGTGAGATTGACGTCGATGACGTCGCGCCAACCGTCGGCCCCCGATTGCATCGGCGCGATCCCGGCGTTGGCCACCACGATGTCGAGCCGGCCGAACTCGTCAAGACCTGCTTGCAGCGCGGTCGCCAACGCGGCCTGATCCCGCACGTCGCCTTGCTTGGCCACGATGCGCGCGCCGGTGTCCTCGACGAGCTTGACGGTCGCGGCCAGATCGTCGGGTGTGGCCAGCGGGTATGGCACGCTGGCGATCTGATCGCACAGGTCGACGGCGATGATGTCGGCGCCCTCGGAGGCCAGTCGCACCGCGTGAGCACGGCCTTGGCCGCGGGCGGCGCCGGTGATGAAGGCAACCTTCCCTTTTAGCTGCCCTCCGGGCGAGAGGACCATTTAGGCGCGCAACTGTCCCTTGCCGGGATCGCCCGCCGGAACGGGCTGCAATGTCTTGATATCCGGGGCTCCGGCCAGATGCTCGCCAACCGCGCTGAACATCTTGCCGATTGCCGGCGCGGTGCTGTGGGTCTTGAGTGCCTCTGCATCGGCCCATTGCTCGACGAAGACGAAGGTGTCGCCGGTTTCGTGCAGCGAGTACAGCTGACAACCCGGCTCGTCGTGCACGTCTTTGACCGCGCTGGTGAGGATTTCGCGGACGGCGTCGACGGATTCGGGTTTGACGGTCATCGTGGCGACAACGACGACGGGCATGCGGGCCTCCTGGACGGGTTTCGGGTCGATCGCGACGTGACGGCTGTCACCATACTGCGCCGTTGCAGGGATTAAGCGGCCGGTTGGGCCGCGAGACAGTGTTAACCAGTGTGGCGGATGGTGCAGATGGTGCATTTGCGATTAGGCTTGCCTGCATGGCTAGCAAGACTTTCGCCCGGTCCAGCGCCCGAACGAGCAGGTCAAGGGCCGGATCCCGGTCGGCGCAGCCCCGGTCGAAGCCTGCTAGAAGGCCGGTCAAGCCGCCGCGCAGGCCGGCCGGGCGCCGCAATCACTCGCTGGTCACCAGCGTCGGGCTGACCTGCGGGCGGGCCGTGCGGGCGACGTGGCTGATGGTGGCCAAGGGAACCGGCAGCGCGGCGCGGTCGGTCGGCCGGGCCCGCGACATCGACCCGGGGCACCGCCGGGATGGGATTGCGCTGGCTCTACTGGGGCTCGCGGTCGTCGTCGCCGCCAGCTCGTGGTTCGACGCCGCCCGCCCGGTCGGCGCGTGGGTCGACTCGGTGCTGCGGATATTCATCGGCTCGGCGGTGGTGCTGCTGCCGGTGGTCATGGCGGGCATAGCGGTGGTGTTGATGCGCACCGAACCCAATCCGGAGGCACGGCCGCGGCTGGTTCTGGGTGCGGCGATGGTCGCGCTGCCGGTGCTGGGCCTGTGGCATTTGTGGGCCGGTTCGCCGGACAGTCCGGTCGGACGCGCACACGCGGCGGGATTCATCGGATTCGCCATCGGCGGACCGCTCTCGGACGGATTGACCCCATGGATTTGCGCGCCGCTGCTGTTCATCGGCGCACTATTCGGAGTGCTGCTGTTGAGCGGCACCACAATCCGCGAGGTGCCCGACACGCTGCGATCGCTGTTCGGCACCCGGATGTTCGATGGCTTCGAGCCCGAGGGCGAGGGCTACGGGGCCGATGAGGCCGAGCCAGACGTGGAAAGCGGTTTCGCCGAAAACTTTTCCGACGGCTACTACGACGACCCGTCGTCCTACGGCGACGACGAAGCGCAGGCCTGGCCCTCTGGCAGCTCGCCCGTTGGTGCGGATGACAGCCCGACGGTGCCGGAGCCCACTGTGTCGCGCAGCCGCCGTCGCGCCAAATCGACCGGCAGGCAAGACACCCTGGTGGTTGACCGTGTCGTCGAAGGGCCCTACACGCTGCCGTCGCTGAGCCTGCTGGTGGCCGGTGATCCGCCCAAGAAACGCAGCTCCGCCAACGATCAGATGGCCGAGGCGATCACGTCAGTGCTACAGCAGTTCAAGGTCGACGCGGCGGTCACCGGCTGCACCCGTGGGCCGACGGTCACCCGCTACGAGGTGGAGCTGGGCCCGGGCGTGAAGGTGGAGAAGATCACTGCGCTGCACCGCAATATCGCCTACGCGGTGGCCACCGAGAGCGTCCGGATGCTGGCGCCGATCCCGGGCAAGTCCGCCGTCGGCATCGAGGTGCCCAACACCGATCGCGAGATGGTGCGGCTGGCCGACGTGCTCACCGCGCCGTCGACGCGACGCGACCACGATCCGCTGGTCATCGCGCTGGGCAAAGATATTGAGGGCGAATACATTTCGTGGAACCTGGCCAAGATGCCGCATCTGCTGGTGGCCGGTTCGACCGGGTCCGGTAAGTCGAGCTTCGTCAACTCCATGCTGGTGTCGCTGCTGGCGCGGGCCACCCCGGAAGAAGTCAGGATGATCCTGATCGACCCGAAGATGGTGGAACTGACGCCGTACGAAGGTATTCCGCACCTGATCACGCCGATCATCACCCAGCCGAAAAAGGCCGCCGCCGCGCTGGCCTGGCTGGTCGAGGAGATGGAACAGCGTTACCAGGACATGCAGGCGTCGCGGGTGCGTCACATCGACGACTTCAACGAGAAGGTGCGCTCCGGCGCGATTACCGCGCCGCTGGGCAGCCAGCGCGAATACCGGCCCTACCCCTACGTTGTGGCGATCGTCGACGAGCTGGCCGACCTGATGATGACCGCGCCGCGCGACGTCGAGGACGCCGTCGTGCGGATCACCCAGAAGGCCCGCGCCGCCGGCATTCACCTGGTGCTGGCCACCCAGCGGCCGTCGGTCGATGTGGTCACCGGTCTGATCAAGACCAATGTGCCGTCCCGGCTGGCGTTTGCGACGTCGTCGCTCACCGACAGCAGGGTGATCCTGGACCAGGCGGGCGCCGAGAAGCTGATCGGCATGGGTGACGGCCTGTTCCTGCCGATGGGTGCGAGCAAACCGATCCGGTTGCAGGGCGCCTACATCACCGACGAGGAGATCCACGCCGTCGTCTCCGCCTGCAAAGAGCAGGCCGAACCGCAGTACACCGACGGTGTCACCAACGCCAAGCCCAGCGGCGAACGCACCGATGTCGACCCCGATATCGGCGACGACATGGACGTCTTCCTGCAAGCCGTCGAGCTGGTCGTGTCCAGCCAGTTCGGCTCCACATCGATGCTGCAGCGCAAGCTTCGGGTCGGGTTCGCGAAAGCCGGCCGGTTGATGGATTTGATGGAAACTCGCGGGATCGTCGGCCCCAGTGAGGGATCGAAAGCGCGCGACGTGCTGGTCAAGCCCGATGAGCTGGCCGCTACCCTGATGTCCATCCGCGGTGGGGATGGCGGCCCCGGCGACGACGACGGCGACATCGATTAGTCGAGCCGGGACGCCTGGTAGTAGGCGATGCTCCAGCCGTCCTTGGTGCGCTTGACGACCACTCCGATGGAGACGCCGACCGTGGGCCGATCGGGAAATGCGAAGTCGGCATGGACGTATCCGAGCACCAAATCCGGAGCCAGCGGGCGGGTCTGAAGGATCTGGTAGTCGACCGTCATGCCCGGCGATTGGCTCGCGTAGTAGTCCGTGACGCCTTGGCGGCCAACGCTATACGGGCGCAGGCCCTGGAAGATGGCGTCCTCGGTGAACACCTGGGAGACCCGTTCGGGCTGCTGCGCGTCGATGGCGGCCTTCCACCGGTCCAGGGCATCGCGCAGCGCGTCAGTGTCCGGCACTTTGACCACCGTCCACGTGCAGGATCTCGCCGGTGACGAAGTGCGCGTTCTCCAGGTACAGCACGGCATCGACGACATCGTCGATGTCGCCGATCCGCCCGAGCGGATGCATCTTGGCCAGTCCTTCGTAGGTCGATATGGCGTGCATGGGGGTGCGAATGTCGCCCAAAGCGACGGCGTTGCACCGGATGCCGTGCTTCGCGTACTCGATGGCCAGTTCCCTCGTCACTGCATTCAACCCGCCTTTGGTCAGCGATGCCAACGCGGATGGAACCGCGGAGTTTGCGTTGTCCACCAGGCTGGTGGACACGTTAACCAGGTGGCCGCCTTCCCCGCGGGTCAGCATCGCCGACACCGCTGCACGGGAAACCTCGAAAAAGCCACGGAGATTCACTCCGGTTATGGCGTCATAGTCCTCGTCGGTGAACGGCTTGGCGATGAAGATGCCCGCGTTGTTGACCACCGTCTGAATCCATCCGAACCGCTCCAGCGCGGCATCGACGATGCGCTGGCCGACGCCCGGCTGCGCGATATCGCCGGGAACTGCGAGCACCATGGGGTCGTCACTTGCGGTGATGGTCCGCGAGTTGGCGACGACGGCGTAACCGAGCCTGCGGTAGCCGGCGACCAGACCCGCGCCGATCCCCTGAGAGGCGCCGGTGATGACGACAACGGGTTGAGCGTTCAAGTCTGCGATGCCTTTTCTTTGCGTTCTTTGCGTTCTTTACGCGGCT
>CAWBSW010000041.1:0-157353 GCA_963791535.1 uncultured Actinomycetota bacterium
ACCAGTTCGGCGTCGTAGGCCAGCACGTCGGCGGCCTGCAGCACCGGGTAGGTGAACAGGCCGACCGTCGTCGCGTCGCTACCCTGGCGCGTCGATTTGTCTTTGAACTGCGTCATGCGCGAAGCCTGGCCGAAACCGGTGAAACAACCCAGCACCCATGCCAGCTGGGTGTGCGCAGCCACGTGGCTCTGCACGAAGATGGTGCTGCGGCCGGGGTCGATCCCCAGCGCCAGATACTGCGCGGCGGTCGCCAGGGTCCGGCGCCGCAGCACGTCGGGATCCTGCGGGACGGTGATGGCGTGCAGGTCGACGACACAGAAGAACGCGTCGTAGTCGTCCTGCAGCTGGGCCCACTGCGTGACGGCGCCCAGCGCATTTCCGAGGTGCAGTGAGTCGGAGGTGGGCTGCACGCCGGAGAAGACCCGGCGAGATCCGGCGTTACTCATTGCCGCCGCTCCTCTGCCCCGCAAGCGGGAGGTGCCCCCACATCGCTCTCCTGCTCTGCATCGTCGCTGGCGTGGTGCTCATGATGACTGGATCTTTTCACGCCGACACCGCGCCATAGGACACGGTCACCGTCTTCCCACACATCTCGCGATGCAAAGCGCCATGGCAGCGGCGTCTTCAAATCGGCTGGATGCCTGAGTACATCAACCCGCCCGGGTCGTACTGTTGACGAACGGCGTTGAGCTGCGACAGATTTCCGCCGAATCTACCGCGACGCCGTACTGCCCAGCTCGACGTAGTTGACGTAGCCGCCAACGGAATTGGCCCCCATCGCCTGGTGCGCCGCTACCAGCCACGCATCCCCGACGTCAACCGTGTTCGGCGGCTACTGGGCCCTGAGTACCACTGAATAGACGCCGCCTGCCGCCGCCACGGGAACGCGGTGCCCCCGGGGTCTACGTCATTCACCGCTCCAGACTCGATCACCGCCGCCGCCGGGCCCGCATCCTGAGGCCACGCTGTTGCCGCGGCTACGATGGCTTGCGCTGCGGATGGCGTCATCTCCCCGACAATGTCCGAGCCCGCAACGAAAACGCGCGGATGCCATGCCTGGTCGCCACCTTCGAAGTAATGGACGAAGTCCATACGGCTCAACGTTTGGTTTGTGTTGCTGGTGGGCTGCACACCGATAGCGGCGATGATGTCGCCTGCTCGACCCAGCCCGTCGCCCGGGGGTGTCGCCAACGTAACGCTGCACCCCGGCGAAGCCTGGCCCGCCGTTACGTTGACCATGCCCCAGATTGCCCGGTCGGCGCTGCTCAGCCACTGATTCCAACCGAGGATGACTTGCTCAGCCGAACCCGCAGGGAATACCAGGTAAACGACATCACGGTCGGTGGTGGGGAATGTGCGCAACGTAAACGAGGTAACCACACCGAAATTGCCGCCTCCGCCGCCCCGCAACGCCCAATACAGATCGGCATTGTCGGTGGCTGTTGCGGTGATCGCGTCGCCGCTGGGCAAGACGACGGACGCTGACACCAGCGCGTCACACGTCAGACCCCACTGTCGGGCATCAGAACCAAGCCCGCCACCCAGGGTCAAACCGGCGATCCCGACCGTCGGACAGCTGCCTCGGGATCAATTGTCCTTGTGCGGCCAGTATGGTCTGCACCGAATCCAGATCTGCCGCAGCCGGAATCGTCACGAGACCGCTCTTGTCGTCGTAGGTGCTCCTGCCGCAGCTGACGCAAGTCGACGACCATGACGCCATTTGCCGCCGAGGCACCGATATAGGAATGTCCGCCGCTACGCGCGGCAATTTGGAGGCCGTCTGCGCAGCGAACGCAACAGCCTGCTGCACGTCGCCGGTGGATTGCACCGTGACGACGGCAGCCGGTGTCGAGTTGTCGAAGCGGGAGTTGAAGAGGCTCTTCGCGCCGGCGTAGTCAGCGCTTGACGGCAGCGTGACTTGGCCCTGGATGCTCTCGCCGAGGGCACCCCAGTCTGGTGCGTCTGCCAATGCCTGCGGCTCGGGCGAGTCCGTTTCTCCGCATGATCCCAAGAGCAAACCGGCAACTGCCCCGAGCCCGCCACGCAAAAAGACCTGGCGTGAGATGTCCGGCGTCATGGCCGGATCCTAAGTCTGGATGCTGCGACACTGGCGTCGGTCCGCGAACGGCGCTTCTTGCGGTACCGGTGGGTATCGCCTTTAGTGTCGGCTGCATGACGACGCGCGCGCCCATTCATCTCGGGTCCGGCGAACCGGTGCTGCTGCTGCACCCGTTCCTGATGTCGCAGCTGGTCTGGAAAGACGTGGCCCCGCAGCTGGCTGGCACCGGCCGCTATGAAGTGTTCGCCCACGATGGCCGGCCACAACGGCGGCCCGCGCGCCGGCACCTGGTTTCTGAGCTCGGCGGCGCTGGCCGACCACGTCGAACGGCAACTCGACCAGCTGGGCTGGAGCACCTGCCACATCGTGGGCAACTCACTGGGCGGCTGGGTGGCCTTCGAGCTGGAACGCCGCGGGCGGGCGCGCACCGTCACCGGCATCGCGCCGGCTGGTGGCTGGCATCGCTGGAGCCCGACAAAGTTCGAGGTGATCGCCAAGTTCGTCGGTGGTATGCCGGTCTTGGGGTGCTAGCCCATTTGCTCGGGCAGCGCCTGTTGCGGCTACCGCTCAGCCGCCGGATCGGCACCCTGCCAATTAGCGCATCTCCGGAGGGCATCAGCGAGCCCGAACTCATCGGCGTCATCGATGACGAAGCATTGCCCGGCGTACTTTCAGCTGTTGGTCAAGTCGCTGCTACTGCCCGGCCTGGTGGAGTTGACGCACACTTGCGTTCCCACCCACCTGGTGCTGTGCGAGAAAGACCGGGTCGTGCCCCCGGGCCGAGGTTCAGCGGGTACTTCAGCCCATCTGCCCCCCGGGACCAACTGACCAAACTCACGGCGTCGGCCACATTCCGATGTTCGAGGCACCGGGACGAGTCACCGACGTCATCACCAGCTTCCTCGACGAGCACATCCGCCGGTCCGGGAGGTCAAGTCGCCGGCCAGCTAATCGGCGAGCGCCTTGTCCAGGTTCTCGGCGATCGTGTTCGAGGAACTCCTCGCTGGTCTGCCAGTCCTGATCTGCGCCGACGAGCAGGGCCAGGTCCTTGGTCATCTGACCGCCTTCGACCGTCGCGACGACGACCTCTTCCAGCTTCTCGGCGAATTCGCTCACCTCGGGCGTGTTGTCCAGCTTGCCGCGGTGCTCGAGCCCGCGCGTCCAGGCGAAGATCGAGGCGATCGGATTGGTGGAGGTGGGCTTGCCCTCCTGATACTGGCGGAAATGCCGGGTGACAGTGCCATGGGCGGCTTCGGCCTCCACCGTCTTGCCGTCCGCGGTCGTCAACACCGACGTCATCAAGCCCAAGTGAGCCGTACCCCTGTGCGACCGCGTCGGATTGAACGTCACCGTCGTAGTTCTTGCACGCCCACACGTAACCGCCTTCCCACTGAGGCACGACGCGACCATGTCGTCGATCAGCCGGTGCTCGTAGGTCAGCCCGGCCGCCTCGAACTTGTCCTTGAACTCCTCGTCGTAGATCCGCTCGAACTCGTCTTTGAACATCCCGTCATAGGCCTTGAGGATGGTGTTCTTCGTCGAGAGATACACCGGGTAGTTCTCTTTGAGCCCGTACGCGAACGACGTGCGCGCGAAATCCTGAATCGAGTCCTTGAAGTTGTACATCCCCATCACGACGCCGCCGTCTTCGGGGATGGACACCATCTTCTGCACGATCGGCTCGCTGCCGTCGTCCGGGGTGAAGGTCAGTGTGACGGTCCCGGGCAGGTCGACCTTGAAGTTCGTGGCACGGTACTGGTCGCCAAAAGCGTGGCGGCCGATGATAATCGGCTTCTTCCATCCCGGAACCAGCCGCGGCACATTCGAGATGATGATCGGCTCGCGGAAAATTGTGCCGCCCAGAATGTTTCGGATCGTTCCATTGGGCGAAGACCACATGGTCTTGAGGTTGAACTCCTTGACCCGGGCCTCGTCGGGGGTGATCGTGGCGCACTTGACGCCGACGCCGTGCTTCTTGATGGCGTACGCCGAGTCGATCGTCACCTGGTCGTCGGTGGCATCGCGGTGCTCGATGCCCAGGTCGTAATAGTCCAGTTTGATATCGAGGTGCGGAAGGATCAGCATGTCCTTGATCCACTTCCAGATGACCCGCGTCATCTCGTCGCCGTCGAGCTCTACGACCGTGCCTTCCACTTTGATCTTTCCACCGCTGGACATGCAGCCCAGACTACAAGGCCGGTCCAGCGGACAAGAACCTCAAGCCATTCGGATCGGTTGGCCGAGTCGCCGGCCCAGGCAATGTAGCCGTCGGGTCGCACCAGCACCGCCGGCCCGGGATCGGCGCGCTCCGCTTGGTGCAGGTCGATCACATCGACGGGAGGCCTGCCGTTCTCACGAATCAGCACGAAGCCGGGCTCGCGCTGCAGCTCGGTGAGACGGTCTTGCATCAGCGGAATCTGCGTTGCCCGGGTGCCCACCATCGCGCTCTCGTCTGCCCGGTGGGGATAGCGCAGTGTCGTGCCCGCGAAGCTCCCTGCCACCTCGTCGCGTATCCGGGGGATATGAAGAAGCCTGGGCACCAGTAGATTTCGCAATCCACGGGCGATCCGCGGGTGCAGGGTAACGCCGCGCGCCATCATGCCCGATTGCAGCAGGACCCGTTTTCCGATCGGATGGCGCTCGCCCTGATAGCTGTCCAGCACGGTGTCGTCCGCACCATCGAGCACCGCGTCGATCTTCCAAGCGAGGTTCGCCGCGTCCTGGATGCCGGTGTTCATGCCCTGGCCGCCCATCGGCGAGTGGACGTGTGCGGCGTCTCCGGCCAAGAACACCCGACCATGCCGATATTGCGTGATTTGTCGTTCGTCGCAATGGAATCGGGACTTCCACCCAACATCGAGCACCCCGAGGTCGGCGTTCATCGCCCGGGTGAGGACCCCGACGATCTCGTCGGCGTCTACCGGCTGGGTGTCGGGAGCCTGGTTGTTGCGGTCCCACACCATCGCGCGATACCACGAACCTTCTGCGTCGTGGCGGTGGTAGGGGGCCAGGAACGCGAACTCGTCGCGGGTACTGCCGAGTGTCAGGCCGCCGTCGGTAGGGCCATGCGCCAGCTTGACATCGGCGAGCACGATCGACGACAGAATCGTATTACCCGGGAAGTCGACACCAACGAGCGTGCGGACCGTGCTGTGCGCACCGTCGGCGCCGATCAAATACCTTGCCCGCCAGTAGGTTCGACGCCCATCCCGGTCGCCGTGTGGCCGCGCGGTGACGGTCACGCCGTCGGTGTCCTGATCGAGTCCGACAACTTCGATGCCACGCACGATCTCCGCCCCTTGCGCGACGGCGTAGGCCCCCAGCGCCCGGTCGACATTGGTCTGGGGGGTGATCATCGCGAACTGGTAGGGCGAATCGAGGTGCGTCAGGTCGATGCGCGCACCGCCGAAAATCGTGACGCCCGGCGCCTTGTGCGCGTGCGCAAGCAGGTCGTCGGCGATTCCGCGGGCATCCAGAACCTCGAGCGTGCGCGCCATGGTGGCGAACGCACGGCTGGACGGGTTGATCGCTGGCCAGCGCTCGAGCACGGCAACCGACCGACCCGCTCGCGCGAGGTCACCGGCCGCGGTCAGACCCGTCGGGCCGGCCCCGACGACCAGGACGTCGACCCGGTGGACGGGCATCAGGCCACCGCCTCCGGGTCGGGGTACCAACGACGAATGTCGTCGGCGGTGGCCACGGGTGCCTGATTGAAGACGAAGCGGCAACCGGGCTGGGTGACATGCGCGGCGTTGACGATGCACTCGAACAGCAGCGTGTTGGCGGCGACCAGCCGCACGCCGGCGCCGATGAGCACCGCGTCGTAGCGTTTGGCTTCCAGCCACCGAAGGGCTTTGTCGGCGCCCGCATCGCCGAAGTCGATGAGGCAGTTGTCGACGCGATAGCCGGCGGCGCGCAGCGCGGCCACGTTGTCATGGTTGGCGGCGCGCAGCTTCTCCTTCGCCAGGCCCGGGAATTGGGCGAAGTCGGGCGAGGAGTAGTCGATCACGTCCGGGTCGAGTCCGATTTGGATGGCGGTAACGGTCATGGTGGCGACCTCTCGGCATGAGTTCAACAACTGTTGAACTCGACGGTAGGCTTTTACCCCAGCCGTGTCAACAGTTGTTGAATACACTGTTGGCATGCCAGCGAAGGCGCGTGACGGACGCGATGGACAGGCCACCCGGGCGGTGATCCTGGACATCGCGCGATCGCAGTTCGGCAACCACGGCTTTGAACGCACGACGATCCGCTCGGTCGCATCGGAGGCCGGCGTCGATCCGGCGCTGGTCATGCACTACTTCGGCAGCAAGGCAGAGCTTTTCGCCGCCGCTTCCCGGTTCGACATCACGTTTCCGGATCTCTCGGATGTCGCACCCGACCGTGTTGCCGACGTGCTGTTGCCGATGTTCATCGGAGCCTGGGGGCCGCAGGGACCGTTTCTCCCGCTGCTGCGCGCCGCCGCGACGAATCGCGTCGCCGCGGAGGCCCTGCTTGAGGTTTTCGTCGACCAGGTGGCCCCGGCGCTATCCGCGGTCGTTCCCGATCACGCTGCCGAACGGGCCGCTCTGGTGGGATCCCAACTGCTCGGACTCGCGGTGGCTCGCTACATGCTCGGCGTCCCGCCTCTCGCCGGCATGGACGACGCCCTCCTCATCGAATGGTTGCGGCCGGTGCTGGCCCACTACCTGGCAGACCCGGCACCCTGACGCTGCTCGATGATCGTCAGCACCCGCTCGGCCCATCGAATGTTCTCTTGTTCGAACGAGATTCCGCGCATCAGGGTCAGGTAGGGGCCCACCCGCTTTGCCAAGGCCAGGTATTCGTCTTCGTCGCGGCCGTCGAGCATGCGAGCTCGCATCCGTTCGTACCGTTGCAGTTTGGCTGTCGCCCATTGCAATCGTTCGACCATGAAGTCGCGCACGGCCTGGGCGTTACCGACATCAACGGCCAACACCTTGACCGCGAGTTCGTCGCGGATCACCGAGGCTTCGGCGCCCGGGAGGTGAACTGGTGGATCGCCTCGTAGCCCGCCTCGGTCAGCGAGTACATCCGCTTGTTGGGCCGCCGTTCCTGGTGGACGACTCGGGCCTGGATCAGGCCTTGCTCGGCCAGCCGGTCGAGTTCGCGATACAACTGCTGCGGTGTGGCCATCCAGAAGTTCGCGACCGAGGCGTCAAAGCTCTTGGCCAGGTCGTAGACCGGAAGACTCGCCCTCGAGCAGGGCCGCCAACACCGCGTCACGCACCGACATCGGTCGATGGTACAAGCGATCGGACTAGTCAACAAAGTGATTAATCGCACTCTGGACATACGCGGCTCCAGGCTCTAGCGTCAGTCACACCTACTCAACAAAGTCGACTATGCGAGGTGTCCGGTGAGTTCTAAGCATCCGTTCCGCAAGGCAGTCGAGGAACGCGACGAGGCGGGCATCGCAGCGATGCTGGCCGACGACGTGGTGTTCACCAGCCCGGTGGCGTTCAAGCCCTATGTCGGCAAGCCGATCACCGCGGCCATCCTGCGCGGCGTGTTGCGGGTCTTCGAGGACTTCCGTTACGTCCGCGAGATCCATGACAGCAACGGCCGCGACCACGCGCTGGTGTTCGAACGACCGTCTCGGGCAAGAAGAGTCAACGGCTGCGACTTCCTGCACTTCAACGACGAGGGCCTGATCGACGACTTCATGGTGATGGTGCGGCCGCTGTCGGGTGCGACGGCGTTGTCCGAGGCGATGGGCGCCCAGTTCGATCGGATCCAGCAGGAGGCGCTCGAACTCGCCGAGCAGTTCAGTAGCGGCGTAGGAGTGGCGACCATGCGGATCGGATTGGGCATCAACTACGCGGGCGGCTTCAAGGAGGTGGCCGCCGAAGTCGCCGACCTCGAACGCGCCGGGGTGGACATTGTCTTTGTCCCCGAGGCGTATTCGTTCGACGCGGTCAGCGCGCTGGGCTACCTGGCGGCCAGCACGGAACGGGTCCAGCTGGCCTCGGGCATTCTGCAGCTCTACACCCGGACACCCACTTGACCGCGATGACCGCGGCGGGCCTGGACTACGTCTCCGACGGCCGGTTCATCCTCGGTCTTGGCGCCTCGGGCCCGCAGGTCATCGAGGGCTTCCACGGCGTGCCCTACGACGCCCCGATAGCCCGCACCCGCGAAGTCGTCGACATCTGCCGCCAGGTGTGGCGTCGCGAGACCCTGCAACACCAGGGCAAGTACTACACGATCCCGCTGCCCGCCGACCAGGGCACCGGACTTGGCAAACCGCTCAAGCTCATCAATAAGCCTGTGCCGGGAACGTATTCCGATACTCATTGCGGCCGCTTGGGGCCCAAGAACGTCGAGCTGGCCGCCGAGATCGCCGAGGGCTGGCAACCGATCTTCTATCTGCCGGAGAAGGCGCAGGACGTGTGGGGCGAGGCGCTGGCCGCCGGCCAGGCCGAGCGCGATCCCGGCCTTGGGGAGCTCGACGTGCTACGCCGGCCCGGCATTGGCCATCGGCGAAAACGTCGAGCCGCTACGGGAATTCGTCAAACCACACCTGGCGCTCTACATCGGCGGCATGGGCGCCAAGGGCAAGAACTTCTATCACACGCTGGCCACCCGGTACGGCTACGGCGCGCAGGCCGACCGCATCCAAGAGCTTTACCTGGCCGGCGACAAGGACGGCGCCGCCAAGGCTGGTGCCCGACGAACTCGTGCGAGACATCTCGCTGATCGGCGCACCCGGATTCGTCAAGGAACGTGTGGCGGCGTTCCGCGAGGCCGGGCGTGACCACCTTGAACGTGGTACCGATCGCTGCAACGCCGCCGATCGGGTCAAGCTCATCGAGACACTTCGCAACCTGCTCGACTAAGCCCGCTGTGCATCCTCCAGGACAGCGTTGAGGGTTTTACTCGGCCGCATCACCGCGGTGGTCATTCGGTGTCGGGCGCGTAGTAGCCGCCGATGTCCACCGCCCGCCCTGGACCTCGGCGAGTTCGGCGACGATGGCGTCTTCGTTCTTGGTCAACGCATCGGCCAGTGCGGCAAAGTGTTTGCGCAACTCGTCGTCATCGGTCTGCGCGGCCAGTTCCTGCGCCCAGTACATCGCCAGGTAGAACTGGCTGCCACGGTTGTCGAGCTCACCGGTCTTGACGCGACGGGCTCTTGTTGTTGTCGAGCAGTTTGCCGATCGCGTCGTCCAGCGTCTTGCCCAGAATCTTGGCCCGCTCGTTACCGGTCTTGATACCGATGTCTTCGAAACACGCTCCCAGCGCAAGGAATTCACCAAGTGAATCCCATCGCAGGTGGTTCTCCTCGACGAGTTGGTGGACGTGCTTAGGCGCTGAGCCGCCGGCCCCCGTCTCGTACATTCCGCCGCCGGCCATCAGCGGCACGATGGACAGCATCTTGGCGCTGGTGCCCAGCTCCAGGATCGGGAACAGGTCGGTGAGGTAGTCGCGCAGGATGTTTCCGGTGGCGGCGATGGTGTCCTGCCCGCGCATCGCACGCTCGATCGTGTGCCGCATCGCTCGTTCCTGCGACATGGTCGAGATGTCGAGGCCCTCGGTGTCGTAGTCGGCCAGGTACGTGTTGACCTTCTTGCGCAGTTCGCTCTCGTGCGGACGCTCCTGGTCCAGCCAGAACACCACCGGCATGCCCGAGTTTCGTCGCCCGGTCGACCGCCAGCTTGACCCAGTCGCGGATCGGCTCGTCCCGGACGATCGGCATGCGCCAGATATCGCCGTCTTCTACGTGTTGCGTCAGCAGGACTTCGCCGGTGTCGAGGTCGACGATGTTGGCGACGCCGTCCTCGGGGATCTCGAACGTCTTGTCGTGCGAGCCATACTCCTCGGCCTGCTGCGCCATCAGCCCGACGTTGGGGACCGTGCCCATCGTCGCCGGATCAAACTGCGCCGTGCGTCTTACAGAAATTGATGATTTCCTGGTAGATACGGGAAAACGTGGACTCGGGGTTAACGGCCTTGGTGTCCTTCTGCCGCCCGTCGGCGCCGTACATCTTGCCGCCCGCACGGATCATCGCCGGCATCGACGCGTCCACGATCACGTCACTGGGCGAATGAAAATTGGTAATTCCCTTGGCCGAGTCGACCATCGCCAGCTCGGGCCGGTGTTCGTGGCAGGCGTGCAGGTCGCGGATGATCTCGTCGTGTTGCGATGCGGGCAGCGACTCAATCTTGTTGTAGAGGTCGACCAATCCGTTGTTGACGTTGACGCCGAGTTCGTCGAAGAGCGCCTGGTGCTTGGCGAATGCCTCCTTGTAGAAGATCTTCACGGCGTGGCCGAACACGATCGGGTGCGAGACCTTCATCATGGTGGCCTTGACATGCAGCGAGAACATCACGCCGGTCTTGTAGGCGTCCTCCATCTGCGCCTCGTAGAACTCGCACAAAGCCTTGCGGCTCATGAACATGCTGTCGATGACGTCGCCATTCCGCAGCGACACCATGGGTTTGAGCACGATCGTCTTGCCGCTCTTGGTCTCCAACTCCATCTTCACGTTGCGCGCGCGGTCCAGCGTCATCGACTTCTCACCGTGATAAAAGTCGCCGCCGCGCATGGTCGCGACATGTGTGCGCGACGCCTGCGACCAATCCCCCATGCTGTGCGGATGCTTGCGCGCATACTCCTTGACCGCATGGGGCGCGCGGCGATCCGAATTACCCTGCCGCAGAACTGGATTCACGGCACTGCCAAGACATTTGGCATAGCGGTCGCGGATTTCCTTGTCCTCGTAGGTTTTCGGACTCTGCGGATAGTCCGGAATTTTGAATCCTTTGCCTTGCAGTTCCTTGACGGCGGCGACCAGCTGGGGCACCGACGCACTGATATTCGGCAGCTTGATGATGTTGGTGTCGGGCAGCTTCGCCAGCCGGCCAAGTTCGCCGAGGTTGTCCGGGACTTTCTGCTCGTCGGTCAGGTAGTCGGGGAACTCGGCCAGGATCCGTGCGGCCACCGAGATGTCGCTGGTCTTGATCTGGATGCCCGCGGGCTCGGCGAAGGCGCGCACGATCGGCAGGAAGGCACAAGTCGCCAGCAGCGGCGCCTCGTCGGTCAGCGTGTAGATGATGGTCGGCTGTTCGGCGCACACAGTTCTTCTCCCGGCGTCACTGTTCGGTCGGATTTCTTCACGTGCCTCGCGTTGTAACCCTGACCGCCAGTATCCCGTACCAGGGAATCGGCGGCCATCAAGGGGTACGCCGGCAAATCCCCGCTCGGCCGCGGGGCAGTGGCACAAAGTCGGCAACGTGCGATAGGCTTCCGGCAGGTCATGAGCGCCAGCGTCAAGCCCCGGCTTGCTGGCCGGCAACCCTCCAACCGCGGTGGGGTGCCCCGGGTGATGACCAGGTTGAGTAGCCAAAACCGGCTACGTCGGCAAGCGCGGGTCCGTGGTGACGGGCCCCCCGAGTAGACAGGGAAACCTGATGCGCACCTATTGGGGCTGGCCCATCGTGCGTCGCAGTTGCTGACCGCATCGTGCCGGTCGACGTCTAGGACCTCCAGACGGCGTCCCGCGCACCTGCGAGCACTCGACCCACCCGACTTCCTTCCCAGAAAGCAACCCACGTGAGTTCCGAAACCAACCCTGAAAGCGACACTGATCCGACCGCGCACTGGTCGTTCGAGACCAAGCAGATCCACGCAGGTCAGCAGCCGGACCCGACCACCAACGCCCGCGCCCTGCCCATCTACCAGACCACGTCCTACGTGTTCGACGACACCGCGCACGCCGCGGCGCTGTTCGGGCTGGAAGTCCCGGGCAACATCTACACCCGGATCGGCAACCCGACCACCGACGTTGTCGAACAGCGCATCGCCGCGCTGGAAGGCGGCGTGGCCGCGCTGTTCCTGTCCTCCGGGCAAGCCGCCGAGACGTTCGCGATTTTGAACCTGGCCGCCTCCGGCGACCACATCGTGTCCAGCCCGCGGCTCTACGGCGGCACCTACAACCTTTTCCACTACTCGCTGCCGAAGCTGGGCGTCGACGTCAGCTTCGTCGACGATCCCGACGACCTGGACTCGTGGCGGGCCGCGGTGCGCCCGAACACCAAGGCATTCTTTGCCGAGACCATCTCCAACCCGCAGATCGACGTGCTGGACACCCCCGGCGTCTCCGGGGTGGCCCACGAGCATGGTGTACCGCTGATCGTCGACAACACCGTCGCCACCCCCTACCTGATTCAGCCGATCAGCCAGGGCGCCGACATCGTGGTGCACTCGGCCACCAAGTACCTGGGCGGGCACGGTGCCGCGATCGCCGGTGTGATCGTCGACGGCGGCACCTTCGACTGGACGCAGGACCGCTTCCCCGGCTTCACCACCCCCGACCCCAGCTACCACGGCGTGGTGTACGCGGAGCTGGGCCCGCCCGCGTTCGCAGTGAAAGCACGCGTGCAGTTGCTGCGCGACTACGGGTCGGCTGCGTCGCCGTTCAACGCGTTCCTGGTCGCGCAGGGCCTGGAAACCCTGAGCTTGCGTATCGAGCGCCATGTCGCCAACGCCCAGCGAGTCGCCGAATTCCTCGCCGGCCACGACGACGTGCTTTCGGTCAATTACGCGGGCCTGCCCAGCTCACCGTGGTACGAGCGGGCAAAGAAGCTGGCGCCCAAGGGAACCGGAGCGGTGTTGTCCTTCGAGTTGGCCGGCGGTGTAGAGGCGGGCAAGGCGTTCGTCAACGCGCTGACGCTGCACAGCCACGTCGCCAACATCGGTGATGTGCGATCGCTGGTGATTCACCCGGCGTCGACAACGCATTCCCAGCTCAGCCCAGCCGAGCAGCTGTCCACCGGCGTGAGCCCCGGGTTGGTGCGGCTGGCCGTGGGCATCGAGGGCATCGACGACATCCTCGCCGACCTCGAGCTGGGCTTCGCTGCAGCTCGAAAGTACGGCGGCGCGAAGTCCGGCAGCGGTGACCCGCACGCCGTGGCGGCGTTCTGAGGAGCCCGAGATGACGATCTCTGACGTGCCCACCCAGACGCTGCCCGCCGAAGGCGAGGTGGGCGTTGTCGACATCGGTTCGCTGACGCTGGAAAGCGGTGCGGTGATCGACGACGTCGACATCGCCGTGCAGCGCTGGGGTGAACTGTCGCCTACCCGCGACAACGTCGTGGTGGTACTGCACGCGCTCACCGGAGATTCGCACATCACCGGACCCGCCGGGCCGGGACATCCGACGCCGGGCTGGTGGGACGGCATAGCGGGCCCGGGCGCGCCGATCGACACCGACCGCTGGTGCGCGGTGGCCACCAACGTGCTGGGCGGCTGCCGCGGCTCCACCGGGCCGAGCTCGACCGCCCCCGATGGAAAGCCTTGGGGTTCAAGGTTTCCATTGATATCGGTGCGCGACCAGGTCGAGGCCGACGTCGCCGCACTGGCGGCGCTGGGCATCACCGAGGTCGCCGCCGTGGTCGGCGGATCGATGGGTGGCGCCCGGGCGCTGGAATGGATCGTCGGCCACCCCGAGCGGGTGCGCGCGGGTCTGCTGCTGGCGGTGGGTGCGCGCGCGACTGCCGACCAGATCGGCACACAGTGCACCCAGATCGCGGCCATCAAAGCCGACCCCGACTGGCAGGGCGGTGACTACTACCGCACCGGGCGCAGCCCCGACGCCGGCCTGCACATCGCCCGCCGCTTCGCGCATCTGACTTACCGCGGCGAGGTCGAGCTGGACACCCGGTTCGCCAACAAAGCGCAAGGCGCAGAAGACCCAGAAGACCCAGTGGATCCGGTAGCGGGCGGCCGCTATGCGGTGCAGAGCTACCTGGAGCACCAGGGCAGCAAGCTGGTGTCCCGCTTCGACGCCGGCAGCTATGTGGTGCTCACCGAGGCACTGTCGCGTCACGACGTCGGCCATGGCCGCGGCGGCGTCGCCGCAGCGCTGCACAATTGCCCGGTGCCGGTGGTGGTCGGCGGAATCACCTCCGACCGGCTCTACCCGCTGCGCTTACAGGAGGAACTCGCCGCACTGTTGCCCGGATGTCGCGGGCTGCAGATTGTCGACTCGATTTACGGCCACGACGGCTTCCTGGTGGAATCCGAGGCGGTCGGTGAGCTGGTGCGGCAGACCCTCGAGTTGGCCAACGGTGAAGGCGCGTGTCCACGGTGACCCAATCATCGCCGGCCCGCTCGTTGTCGTTTGGCTCTGAAGCGGCCGCGTACGAGCGCGGCCGCCCGTCGTACCCGCCGGAGGCGATCGACTGGCTGCTACCGGCCGGGGCCAAAGCCGTGCTGGACCTCGGCGCCGGGACCGGGAAGCTGACCACCCGGCTGGTGGAACGGGGACTGGATGTGGTCGCCGTCGATCCGATCGCCGAGATGCTGGAGATGCTGCGCAAGTCGCTGCCGGATACGCCGGCACTGCTCGGCACGGCGGAAGAGATCCCGTTGGCGGACAACAGTGTTGATGCGGTGCTCGTCGCGCAGGCGTGGCACTGGGTCAACCCGGCGCGGGCGATTCCGGAAGTGGCACGGGTGCTGCGGCCGGGCGGACGACTGGGTTTGGTGTGGAATACCCGCGACGAGCGGCTTGGCTGGGTGCGCGAGTTGGGCAACATCATCGGCCGCGACGGGGACCCGGTCCGTGACAAGGTGACGCTGCCGGACCCGTTCACCGGAGTAGAGCGTCATCAGGTCGAGTGGACGAATTACCTTACGCCACAAGCATTGATCGACTTGGTCGCTTCACGTAGCTACTGCATCACCTCGCCGACCCAAGTGCGCGTCAAGACGCTGGACCAGGTACGCGAGTTGCTGGCAACCCATCCGGCATTGGCGAACGCGGGAGGCCTTGCGCTGCCGTACGTCACGGTGTGCGTGCGGGCGACGCTGTCGACGTAGCAGTCGCGCCGAACGTCTGGTTGTTACACGGTTTTCCGCCCGTACCGTGACACAAGCCCACACTCGGCGTCGTCGTCGGGCAGCTGTTTTGGGTGATGGACCTCGCAGTGTTAGCGACTGACTTGATACCTCCGGGGCTCTCGTTAAGCTTCGCGGAATGGGAATTTTGCGGGCAGCTACCGACGAGCTGCACGACATGGCTAGCGAATGGCACATCCTGGCCGGTGAGCTGACTGGCACCGCACCTAGCCTGTCGGGTCCGTCGTTTCAGTCCAGCGCCGCCGCGGTCACTGCGATTCATGCCGGGGTCACCGCAGCGAGCGGCGTCCTCTCCGCACGAACCATGATCACCGAAGTCAAGACCACCGCAGCGGCCAACGCCTATACCGAAAGCGAGGCAAGCTCGGCGCATTGCTCAACGACCTGACCGAATCCCTGTGAGGCCGAGATGTTGACGATCGGATTGCCGACGCTCCGAAGATCTATGCCGGGATGTCGATCACCTGAGCGAAGCGGCCGACCACTGGGATTCCACCGCGAACCGTTGGGATGACGTGTACGGACAGATTTGGCAGCAGTCGCTCGGGATCGATTGGGAAGGTCAAACACGCGATGCGCTGGTCGAGCGGACCACCGCCGACAAGGCGATGGTCACCCAGAAATCTGACCGGTTACGTCAGGCAGCGCAGATAGCCCGTGAAGGTGCGGGTGATATCAGCAGGGTCCAGCGCTCGGTGCTCTACAAAATCGACGACGCTCACCAGGCCGGATTCGTTGTGGGCGAGAATCTTTCGGTGACCGACACGCAAACGTCAAGCAACGCTGCCGAGCTGGCTGCGCGCCAGGCACAGGCACGGGCGTTTTCGACTGAGATTAGTAGCCGCGCCGCGCAGCTCGTCGCTACCGATAGTGGAGTCGGCACGAAGCTCACCGCCACCGCAGGCGATGTCGGCAGCCTCACCTTCGACGAGAAGCCGATCAATTACGACGGCAAACGCACTCGCGCCGGTGCCGACCCGCGGAACGGGACCATTCAGCTCGTCGACTGGAAACAAGCACCAACCCCGACACCCAGCCCCGTGCACACGGGCCAAGACGCACGCGACGCGATCAAGAACCTCCCGAAGGGCACCCAACCATCCATTAAAGAAATCCACAGCGAGCAGGATCTGCGCAATTTTTGGAACTGGCTCACACAAGGCGCGCAGGAACGTACCAGCAGCGGCTACCCCGGAACCCAGCGTGTGCTTCCCGACGGAACCATCGTCGGGATGCGCGATCAGGCCGGTTCGACTGGAAAACCAGCGATTGACATCTCTTTTCCGGATGACACAAACGCGAAGGTTCACGTCAATACCGATCGGGGCGGCGTGCCGGACATTCCCGTCAATGCGGAGCCGCCGAAAGGAGCTGAGCCTGGACCGCGTGCGCCGGTTGAGTCTCCACCTGTTGAGTCTCCGCCGGTCGAGCGTGCGCCCGTGGAGGCGCCAGCGCCACGACCTGCACCAGTCGCGCCAGAACACTTTGTTCCCATGGGGCCGCTCGATCCGAACTCGTTCCCGCACTTCGTTCCTCCACCCCACAGCCACCACGCCCCGCCGATACTCGGGAAAGACGACCTGGGCGACTTGCCCGAATACGAACCATAGAGACGAGACCAAGGACTGACCGAATGACCACCGCACGCGAAAAAGTACATGCAGAGCTACTCCTCGGCGCTTTAGAGGGCGCTTTGCCGCTTACTGCTGTTGATTCATGTGTCGCCCACCAAAACCGGGGGGCGTCCGCGACCGAGGTACAGCACGAAACCCTAGCGACGATTCGTTCCCTGGTCGGTGACGGCCTATTCGTACTAGGCGACCTGTCCGGCGAGACTGGGCGTTTAGTTCTCTGGAACGAGCCGCTCGATAAGTCGATACAGAAAATCTCCGACGCCTACGTGGGCAACTATGACGACCCTCCCGCATGGGTTTGGTCCGTTTGGATGGAGCTCACCGACGAGGGGAAGCGGGTAGCTACACACTGTAGAGGCAGGATTAAGCGATGACCACCGCACGCGAGAAAGTACGTGAGGCGCTACTTACTGCCGGTCTTGCCGATTGGGTCGACCTAAATGCCGTCCATTGTCGCGTCAAACAGGAACGTCCGTCGGCGTCGGTGTCGGAGGTGCAGAGCGAAACCTTGGCGACGATCCGCTCTTTGGTGCGAGACGAGCTGTTCGTGCTGGGCGATCTGTCCGGCGAGCATGGGCGTTTCGCCGCCTGGAATGAGTCACTCGATGCGTCGATGCAGAAGATTTCCGATGTCTATGTGACCCATTACGAGGATAAGCCTGCATGGGTTTGGTTTGCTTGGATGGAACTCACCGAGAAGGGCGAGCGGGTAGCGCGAGAACTTGAACAGAGAGCTGGAGATTCGCTTTAGCAGTCGCGCGCCAGATCCTGGATTGTGGTCATCGACCACCGTGACACCGGGCCCCACATAGCGGAGCAGCACAGTTCAGATGCAGGATCCAGCGATGACCACCGCACGCGAAAAAGTACGCACAGAGCTAATTCTCGATATAGCGGCGGGCGGCGAATTGCCGATTACCCAGGTTGACTACTACGTGAAGCAGCAGTATCCGTCGGCACCGGTGTTGGACGTACAAAACGAGACCTTAGCGACGATTCGCTCCCTGGCCGACGACGGACTGATCGTGTTGGGAGCCATGTCCGGTGATGGAGGACGATGGGAGACTTGGGACGGGCCGTTGGAGAAGTCCATCCAAAAAATCTCCGACGTGTACATCACTCACTATGACGATCCACCAGCCTGGGTATTTTTCGCGTGGATGAAGCTGACCGAGGAGGGCAAGCGGGTAGCAACACACCTACAGGCAGGATTAAGCGATGACCACCGGACGTGACAAAGTTCGCGCCGAACTGCTCACCGATGGGCTCGCGGACTACGTAGACCTCGGTGCCGTCGACTCCCAAGTTACCCGACACAATCCGCAGGCAGGGGCGTCGGACGTGCAGCGCGAAACCTTGGCGATGATCCGCTCCTTGGTCAGCGATGGGCTTTTCGAACTGGGCGACCTGTCCGGCGAAGGTGGAAGTCTAGTTGTCTGGAGCGGGTCGCTCGATGAGTCGATACAGAGGATCTCCGATGTGTATGTGGCCCACTATGACGATCCACCGGCCTGGGTGTTTTGCGCTTGGATGGAGCTCACGGACAAGGGCGAGCGGGTAGCGCGGGCACTTGAACAGAGCGCTAGAGATTCGCTTTTAGCAGTCGCGCCGAACGTGTTGTTGTTACACGGTTTTCCGCCCGTACCGTGACGCAAGCCCACACTCGGCGTCAGAAGTTCAGGCCCGAGAACATGACTCGGCCGGGATCGTATCTCTGCCGTACGCCGCTCAGCCGGGACAGGTTCGGGCCGAAGTAGCGCGACGCCGGCTGATTCGCCTCGACGTAGTTCACATAGCCGCCAACCGAATACGGGCGCACCGCTTGGTGCGCCGTGTTGAGCCAGTTGGTGGCCGCCGAAGGGTCACCGGTTTCGACGTACCACTGCACCAACGCGGACTGCTGACGCCACGGGAACGCCGAGGCGCCCGGCGGGACGCTGGCGAGGGCGCCGTCGAGCGCGTGCATGATCGCCAACATGCGCCCGCCGCCACGAGGAAAGGCGTCGACGGCGGCGGCGATGCCCTGAGCCGCGCCCGCGTTGATGATTGGGAAAACATCGGATCCGCCGACATATCCGAGCGGCGACGGGTTGAGGTTCCCGACGGCCAGGTAGTTCACCAAGTCCAAGTAGTTGAACGTGTGGTTCTCGGTGCCGGTCGGTTGCATGCCGACGGCCGAGACGATGGCGTTCGACACGCTGCCACCCGAACCGGCCGGGCAGGTCGCGAGGATACGGCAGTGCGTGCCCATCCCGTCCACGGTGGCGTCGGCCAGCGCCCAGCTGCTTCGGTCGGCGGTCCGCAGCCAGTTCTGCCAACCGACAAGGACCTGCGCGAATGACTGCGGCGGAAAATTAAGGTTCACCGCGTCGACGTCGCCGGTGGGGAAGGTGGCGAAGGTGAGCGAGGTGGTCACCCCGAAATTGCCACCGCCACCACCGCGTAACGCCCAGAACAGGTCGGGGTTGCTGGCGGCGGACGCGGTGACCGCCTGCCCGCTGGGCAGCACCACCGATGCCGATCTCAATGCGTCACACATCAGGCCGGCGTGCCGGGAATGGGCGCCCAGCCCGCCGCCCAGGGCGTGGCCGGAGGCACCGACCGACGGGCAGGTACCCGTCGGAATTCCCCGGCCGGCCGCGGCCAGCGCTTGGTGCAGCGCATACAAACTGGTCGCTGGCGTGACCGTGACCAGGCCGGTCGCGGCGTCGTAATTAATCCCGCCGGGCAGCTGGCGCAGGTCGAGCACCATCGTTCCGTTTGCGGTGGACGCCCCGATATAGGAGTGTCCGCCACTGCGCGGAGCGACCTTGAGGTTGTTGGCGGCAGCGAATGCCATCGCCTTTTGTACGTCCGCCGGCGATGTCGGGACAACAACCACCGCCGGGTTCAAGCCGTTGTAGTTGGTGTTGAAAACCTGTTTGGCAGTGGCGAATTGCGGACCGCCCGGTTGTATCACCTGGCCACCGATGGCGGACGAAAGCGGGCCCCAGCCGGAGGCAATCGGATCGGCGACGGCTCGGCCCGATCCGGCTCGTCCCGGTCCGAGGATCGCGCCGGCGGCCAACGCTCCGACGGCACCCCGCAGAAACGTCTGGCGCGAGATCTCACGCGTCAACTCACGCCTCCCGCGATTGCGTCACGTCCCGCATTGTCAACCACCAGAACCGCGGTGCCGCATGACGTGTCGCGGGAAAACCGAAACGTGCGCGAAGCTTGACCTCGCCGTGTTGTGAACGTGACCGCGATGAACGAGGGTTTTAAGCGGAACTCTTGAGTGCCGTGGTTGCACTCCCCCACGTGAGGAGCAGGACATGGCGACGCTTGAGATCACGCGCAACTGGATCTTGCGCTTGAACAACCAACCACTGGCCGTTCGTTTGCTGCTGGGCGCCGGTTGCCTGATCACCGCGGCCGGACTGTTTTCGGCTCCGGTGGAGGCAGATCCGCACGACGATGACTTCATCGACGCGCTGAGCCACGCCGGCATCGAGTACGGCGAACCGGGAAACGCGATGGCGGTGGGCCAGTCCATCTGCCCGATGCTCGCCCAGCCTGGCGGCAGCTTCGCCGCGGCCGCGTCGGGCGTCTCTCACCGCGGCATGTCACCGCAGATCGCCCAGCTGTTCACCACTATCGCGATCCAGACCTACTGCCCGGAAGAGATGGCAAACATACTCGGCGGCAACGTATCTGGTTTCCAGCAGCTGCCTGGCATGGCAGGCACGCCGGGCATGCCCGGCATGCCCGGCATGCCGGGGATGATCCCAGGGATCTAACGGGTACCCAGCGGGTCGATCGTCCAGGCGATATAGACCATGCTCGCGGCGACCAGCGACATCGTGGTCAAGTCAATTCCCTTGCTGCGCACCACCAAGAGCCCGGCGCGGTCTTCGGTCAGTGCCAGCCGCAGCACGGCGGCAACCCCTACCCCGATGCCGATCAACAGCGCGCCGCGGCGCCAGAAATTCGCCGCCACCAAGGTGAACGCCACGGCAAAGATCAGCACGACTGTCACGATCGGCCACTGCGCGCGAACCAGTGAACGCAAACTCATTGCTGTTCGGCCAATTCGACGACGTTCGTCAACAGGAATGCGCGGGTCAGCGGACCGACGCCGCCGGGAGTCGGCGATACCTGGCCGGCGACCTCCCACACGTCGGGGTGCACGTCGCCGACCAGCCCGTCGGCGGTACGGCTGAGACCGACATCGACAACGGCGGCGCCGGGACGCACCATGTCCGCGGTCAGCATGTGCGGGACGCCGACGGCAGCCACGATGATGTCGGCCTGCCTGGTCAGCGCGGGCAGATCACGAGTCCCGGTGTGACACAACGTCACAGTGGCGTTTTCGGAGCGGCGCGTCAGGATCAGCCCCAGCGGACGACCGACCGTGACACCGCGACCGAGGATCACGGCGTGCGCGCCGGCGATCTCGACGTCGAAGCGCCGCAACAGGTGCACGATGCCGCGCGCGGTGCACGGCAGCGGCGCCGGGGTGCCCAGCACCAGCCGACCCAGGTTCGTCGGGTGCAACCCGTCGGCATCCTTGTCCGGGTCGACACGCTCGAGCGCGGCGTTCTCGTCCAGGTGCTTGGGCAGCGGCAACTGCACGATGTAGCCGGTGCACTCGGGGTTGGCGTTGAGTTCGTCGATGGTTTCGTTGAGCTTCGCCTGGCTGATATCGGCGGGCAGGTCGCGACGCAGCGAGGTGATGCCGACCTTGGTGCAGTCGGAATGCTTTCCGCGAACGTAGGCATGCGACCCAGGGTCATCGCCGACGATGATCGTGCCCAGGCCGGGCGTGCGACCCGCCGCGGTCAAAGCCGCCACCCGTTCCTTCAGGTCGACGAAGATCTCGTCGCGCGTGACCTTGCCGTCCAGCGTGATTGCGCCCACGTCTCACAGTCTGGCACGCTCCCGGTATGTCTAGCCCTCCGGACGTCCTGAGCCCCGCCAAGCTGGGTCCGATCACGCTGCGCAATCGCACCATCAAGTCGGCGACCTTCGAAGCGCGCACGCCCAACGCTCTGGTGAGCGACGACCTGATCGAGTTCCACCGACTGCCGGCCGCCGGGGGCGTCGGCATGACCACGGTCGCCTACTGCGCGGTCTCGCAGGGCGGCCGCACCGAAGGCAACGGGATCTGGATGCGTCCGGAGGCCGTGCCCGGGTTCCGCCGGCTCACCGATGCGATCCACGCCGAGGGCGCGGCGGTCAGCGCGCAGATCGGCCACGCCGGCCCGGTGGCCAATGCCAAATCCAATAAGGCCACCGCCCTGGCGCCGGTGCGATTCTTCAACCCCATCGGCATGCGGTTCGCCAAGAAGGCGACCCGCGACGACATCGATGACGTTATCGCCGCACACGCCAACGCCGCACGATTCGCCATCGAGGCAGGTTTCGACGCCGTCGAAATCCATTTGGGTCACAACTATTTGGCGAGCGCCTTTCTGTCTCCGTTGATCAATCGGCGCGCCGACGAGTTCGGCGGATCGCTGGAGAACCGGGCCAAGCTCGCCCGCGGGATGGTGCTGGCCGTTCGGCGCGCGGTGGAACAAGAGGGAACGCCGATCGCGGTCACCGCCAAGCTCAACATGGCCGATGGGGTGCGCGGCGGAATCAGGGTCGAGGAGGCGCTGACCACGGCCAAATGGTTGCAGGACGATGGCGGGCTGGACGCGATCGAGCTGACCGCCGGCAGCTCACTGGTCAACCCGATGTATCTGTTCCGCGGCGACGCACCGCTCAAGGAGTTCGCCGGCGCCTTCAAGCCGCCGCTGCGCTGGGGCATGCGCATGACGGGCAAGAAGTTTCTGCGGGAGTACCCCTACCACGAGGCCTATCTGCTGCGCGACGCCAAGCTGTTCCGCGCCGAGCTGACGATGCCGCTGATTCTGCTCGGCGGGATCACCAACCGGGACACGATGGACCTGGCGATGGCGGAGGGATTCGACTTCGTGGCGATGGGCCGGGCCCTGCTGGCCGAGCCCGATCTGATCAACCGGATCGCCGCCGACGGCGCCGCGCACACGGTGCATTCGGCATGCACGCACTGCAACCGATGCATGCCGACGATCTACACCCGCACCCGCTGTGTGGTAACCGGCGCCCCCGACAACCGCTGACGATGCGGGTCCGCCTCCCGTGTCGCGGTCGGTGCAGTGTGCCGAGCAGCTAAGGTTGAGGCGATGAGTCAAGCAGCGCCGCCCGTGCTGACAGTCCGATACGACGGATCCCAACGCACCTTCGCCGCAGGCCATGACGTGGTCGTTGGACGTGATCTGCGCGCCGACATGCGCATCACACACCCGCTCATCTCGCGGGCTCACCTACTGCTCCGCTTCGATCAGGGTCGTTGGCTCGCCATCGACAACGGTTCGTTGAACGGGACCTACGTCAACGGGCGTCGGGTACCGGTGGTCGACATCCACGACGGCCAGACCATCCACATCGGCAATCCCGACGGGCCGCAGCTTGCTTTCGAGATCGGTCACCACGCGGGGGCAGCCGGCCGGCCGCCGCAAACCGCGTCGATGCGTGCCGTCCAAGCGTCAGCGGCTGCGCGGTCTGCGGCACACCCGCCGACGCCGGCACGCCCGGGAGCCGGGCCCCCGGCGGGCCTGCTCCGGCCACCGGCAGGCGCACCGCGAGCGTATCCGGGCGCCCCTCCCGCACCGCCGCAGCCGATGTACCAGGGTGGCCAGCGGCCGCCCACCTACCAACCGCCGCCGAACCGGCAACCCCCGTCGGCGCCGCCGCCGAGCCTCCCGCCGAAACCTCAGCCGGCCCGGCCGACCGGCAAGCCCGAGACGGGCAACCTCGCCACCAAGATGATCCAGGCGTTCCTCCCCGGATCCGGCACACCGGAGAAGCCACCGGGATCGGCCACCATCGGCCGCGCCAACGACAACGACATCGTCATCCAGGACGTGCTTGCGTCGCGCCACCACGCGTTCTTGGTCCAGTCGCCGCTCGGCACCGAAATCCGCGACGCCCACAGCGTCAACGGCACCTTCGTGAACGGCGTGCGCGTCGGTTCGGCGGTGCTGAACGAGGGCGACGTGGTCACGATCGGCAACATCGACCTGGTATTCACCGGCGGCAACCTGATCCGCCGCACCGAAGCCGCCACCCGCAGCGGTGGCCTCGAGGTCAACGGCGTCCACTTCAAGATCGACGGCAAGGAGCTGCTGGACAACATCTCCCTGACCGCCCGACCGGGCACACTCACCGCGATCATCGGGGGTTCCGGTGCGGGCAAGACCACACTGTCGCGGCTGATCGCCGGATACACGCGCCCGAGCGCCGGCTCGGTCACCTTCGAGGGCCACAACATCCACGCCGAGTACGCGACCATGCGCAGCAGGATCGGAATGGTCCCGCAGGACGATGTGGTGCACCGCCAGCTGACGGTGAACCAGGCGCTCGGCTACGCCGCCGAGCTGCGACTACCGCCCGACACCAGCAAGCAAGAGCGCGCCCAGGTGGTCGCGCAGGTGCTCGAGGAACTCGACCTGACCAAACACGCCGACACCCGGGTGGACAAGCTCTCCGGCGGCCAGCGCAAACGCGCGTCGGTGGCGCTGGAACTGCTCACCCAACCGTCACTGCTGCTGCTCGACGAGCCGACGTCTGGTCTGGACCCGGCACTGGACCGTCAGGTCATGCTGATGTTGCGCCAGCTCGCGGACGCCGGTCGCGTGGTGCTGGTAGTCACCCACTCGGTGTCCTACCTCGACGTCTGCGACCAGATTCTGCTGGTGGCGCCTGGCGGCAAGACCGCCTTCAACGGGCCGCCCAGCCAGGTCGGCGCGGCGTTGGGAACCACCAACTGGGCGGACATTTTCGCCAACGTGGGCGCCGATCCCGACGAAGCCAATCGGCGCTTCATCGAACGCGACGGCAGAAGACAGTCGGCGGCCCCGGCGCTGGAAAGCCCGGCGGACTTGGGCGAACCAGTGCACACCGACCTGGTGCGCCAGTTCTCCACGATTGCCCGTCGTCAGGTCCGACTCGTCATCTCCGATCGCGGCTACTCGGTGTTCCTGGCGGTGCTGCCGTTCTTGATCGGTGCGCTGTCGCTGACCGTGAAAGGACCGAAACCGGGACTCGGTCCCGCCGACCCGCTCGGGCTGGCACCGACCCAACCGCAGTACATCATGGTCCTGCTCAATATCGGCGCCGTCTTCATGGGTACGGCGTTGACCATTCGCGACCTGATCGGCGAGCGTCCGATCTTCCGCAGGGAACAGGCGGTCGGTCTGTCCACCACGGCCTACCTGCTCGCCAAAGTCTTCGTCTTCTTTGTTTTCGCGACCGTCCAGGCGGCGATCGCGACCTTTATCGTCCGGCTCGGAAAGGGTGCTCCCACAGCGCATCCGCCGTTCTTCGACAACTCGACGTTCTCGCTGTTTGTCACCGTCGCCGGCACCTGCGTCGCCTCAGCCATTCTCGGCCTGATGCTGTCGGCGGTGGCCCAGTCCAATGAACAGATCATGCCGCTGCTGGTGGTGTCGATCATGTCGCAGCTGGTGCTCGCCGGCGGGATGATCCCGGTGAGCGGCCGGGCGGGTCTCAACCAGCTGTCCTGGGTGACGCCCGGACGGTGGGGTTACGCCGCGGGAGCGTCGTCAATCGATTTCCCGAGCCTGGTCAAAGTCAAGCAGATTCCGACGAACGACCCGATATGGCAGCACTCGAAGCACATCTACCTCTTCGATATGGCCATGCTCGCGGCGCTGTCGCTGTTCTATGCGAGCTACGTGCGCTGGAGCATCCGGCTCAAGCGCTAGTCAAGCTTGTCAACGCGTACTCGCTGACCGCGATCAGTGCATCGGTCGCCGATCTACGGTCGCGCGCATCGATGTTGATGACCGGGACGTGTTCGGCCAGCGTCAGCGCCTTGCGCACCTCGGTAACGGGATACGTTGGGGCGCCGTCGAACTCGTTGACCGCGATGAGAAATGGCAAGTTGCGGTGTTCGAAGAAGTCGACCGCGGCGAAGCTGTCCTGCAGGCGCCGGCAGTCCACCAGAACGACCGCGCCGATCGCGCCGCGCACCAGGTCGTCCCACATGAACCAGAATCGGCGCTGCCCCGGAGTGCCGAACAGGTAGAGCACCAGATCTTCTTCCAACGTGATCCTGCCGAAGTCCATCGCTACCGTGGTGGTCCGCTTGTCCGGAGTGGCCTCCACCATGTCGACGCCCGCGGAAGCGTCGGTGACCATCGCCTCGGTTCGCAGTGGCATGATCTCCGACACCGCGCCGACGAACGTCGTCTTGCCGGCACCGAACCCGCCCGCGATGACGATCTTCGTCGACGCGGTATCTCGCGCCTTCGGATGGGGTCGGGCCGTTCGCTCAGAGGGCTCGTAGGCCACGGAGCGTCCTTCCTATCAGTTCGCGGCGTTCATCGCGGGTCGAGTGATCGGTCAAGGTCCGGTTAACTCGAAGGTAACCCGAAGTCACGAGATCGCCGACCAACACGCGCGTGACGCCGAGCGGTAAATCTAGCCGGGCCGAGATCTCGGCAACCGACGGGCTCTTGACACACAGTTGGACGATCCTGCCTCGCACGTCGTTGGGTGGCCATCGGTGATAGAGCGCCGACTGCAACGTCTGCACCGGCGCTTCAAGGGGGAGCTCGACGCTCGCCTTGGTCCGTCCGGCGGTCAAAGTGTAAGGACGGACCAGGCTCGCCTCAGCTGCGGGTGGCTGTGACTCCAGTGGCCCCAGTGGCTCGCGACTGTCCATTGCGGCTCACGAGTGTGTCGGAGCACGTCGGGTCGACTGCACGACGTTGCCCACCCGCTCGACGAGGACGGCCATCTCGTAACCGATCTGACCGATGTCGCACGAGGTCGCGGCCAGCGTTGCCAGATGCGAGCCGTCGCCGACCTGCATCAACAAGAGATAGCCGTTTTCCATCTCCACCACCGACTGCAGCACCTGGCCGCCGTCAAACAGCTGGGCCGCGCCGTTGGCCAAGCTCGCCAGGCCCGACGACACCGCGGCGAGCTGATCCGCCCGCTCCTGCGGCAGGTGCTCGCTGGCGGCCATCAGCAGCCCGTCGACGGATACCAGCACCGCGTGCGTCACCCCGGGAACCTCGCGTGCGAAATTCGACACCAGCCAGTCCAGGGAGTTGTCCGAGCGGGCTGAATCGTAGGCATCGGAAGCAGAAGTCATTCGTGATCGGATCCTTGATCTGTGTCGCGGGCGTGCGATCGTCCTGCGCGAACGCCGCCGAAATGGCTACTCATCGAGGCGCGGATCGCCTCCGGGTCTCGCGCCGGCGCCTCGTGGGCGGGTTTGCGGCCGGGCTGGAACCCGCCGTTCGATGCCGACCCGTTGTCCTCGTCGGCGCGGTGATGTGCGATGCCGTTGTGTTCGGGGCCGGCGCCGCCCGGCACCAGCCGGGCGCCCGGGTCACGCACCGGCAGCCCATGGTCGGTGTGAGCTTGCACGGGCACGTTCTCGACCTCGGCAGCGGCCGACCAACCGTGGTCCCAAACCGACTTCCAATCCAGGTCGGTGCTGCGTCCCAAGTCGGTTGGGTCAACCAGAAACTCGGAAAGCATCCGCTGATAGATCAGATCATCCGAATCCGGCGGCTCGGTCGTCGGCGCGGGGGCTTCGGCGGGCCAGGCCTCATCGATCTCCTGCGGATCCGACTGGGCCGCCGGCTCGGGCGCCACCTGCTCCGGCGCGGCCGGCTCCGCTTCGGCAGGCTGCTGGCGGTTGAAGCGCACCCGTGATCCGAAGAACGACGATGTGTTCGACACCGGTTGAGCCGCAGGGGTTTCCGGGATTTCTGCAGTCGGCTCGACTACTTTCTCCCGCCGGCGCAGCGGCGGGACGCGCCGTGACGGCCGATCCGGTTGGTCGGTCGGGGCAGCGGTGATGCCGCTGGATCCGGGCCGGCGCCGCGGCAACAAGGTGATCGGCGATTCGGTCGAATGCGAGCCGTTGCGCTCCGGCGTATCTACCAGCGCAGCGAGGCCTGCAGTATCGCTATCATCCGGCGCGGGCGAGCGATCGGCCGGGGCCGAAACGTCTGGCCCCACCGCCGCCGTTGCGCGCGGTGCGGCGTAGCCGGCGTCCGCACCGACCAACAACGCCGCCGGCAGATAGACCTCGGCCGTCGTACCCGAACGTGCTTGCTCGGTCGACATACCGCGCAGCCGCACCCGGATACCGTGTCGGTCGGCCAGCCGGCCGACCACGAAAAGACCCATGTGGCGCGCGCTGTCAGGGGTGACCTCGCCACCGGCGCGCAGCCGCATGTTGGCGATGCGACGGTCGCCGTCGGTCATGCCCAGCCCGACGTCGAGGATCTCGAGCAGAACCGCGGCGTCGCTGCGCTGTGAGGCCGACACCCGGACCGGCGACGCGGGCGGTGAGTAACGCAGCGCGTTGTCCATCAACTCGGCGAGGAGGTGAGCGATGTCACCGGCGGCGGCGCCGTTGATTGTGCAGTCGGGCACCATCGACGTTTCGACGCGGCGGTAGTCCTCGACCTCCGAGGTGGCGGCGTGGATGACCGACGACAACGGCACCGCTGCGCGTTGCTCTCCCCGCGAGCTCTGCGCTCCGGCCAGCACCAGCAGGTTGGCACCGTTGCGGCGCATCCGGGCGGCCAGGTGGTCGAGACGGAACAGGCTGTCGAGGCGATCGGGATCCTCCTCGTTGCGCTCCAGCCGGTCGATGAGTGAGAGCTGCTGGTCGACCAGTGAACGGTTTCGCCGTGACATGGTCTCGAACATGTCGTTGACCAACAGCCGCAGCCGGCCCTCGTCACCGGCCAATAGCAGCGCCTGGGTGTGCAATTCGTCGACTGCGTGCGCGACCTGGCCGATTTCTTCGGTGGTGTAGACCGGCAGCGGCTCGGGAGGCTGCTCGTCGCCGGCCCGAACGCGGGTGATCTCACGCTCGAGATCTTCGTGCGCGACCTTCAGAGCGCTGTCCCGCAGCACGCGCAGCGGCTGGACCAGCGAACGCGCCACCAGCAGCACGATGCCGAGTGCGGCGACGATGGCCGTCAGCACGACAATGGTGTCGCGGATCGCGGCATCGCGTCGTTGGTGCGCCTCGTCCTCCACCGACTTCGTCACGAACGCGGTGGCGTCCTTGATCACCTGCGCGGCGATCCCGTCGGTGGTCTGCACCGAGCGAAGCAGCGCCGGGTTGTTGACCAGCAGGCTGGTCGGATCCGACATGATCGCCATCCGGGTGACCATCTGCTGCTGCAGCGTCTTGGCTTCCGCTGAACCGACGCCAACCACCTGAGCCAACGCGAACAGCGTCGACGGCTCGGTACCGGCCAGGGTGATCATCGACGTGCGCAGCTCAGGCTCGGGCAGGTCGGCGCCGCGGGTGATCAGCAGCTGCTGCATCGTCATTTGGCCGCGGGCCCCGATCGCGCGGCTCAGCCCCTGAGCCGCGGCCCGGATTTGCACGTTGTCGACGCGCACCGATCCGTCGATCGCGTTCTCGGCGGTCAACAAGATCGGGGCGTAGGTGGTCACTCGCTCTCGCAAACCGATGGCGTTCGACGCGACCGCGTCGAGCAACATCTGTCCGCCGTTCAGCATGGCGTTGACCCCTGCCCCGACATCGGAGGCGACGTTTGTTTCCGCCAGTCGGGCCTGCAGCTCGTGTTTGCGGGCGTCGTAATTCTTCTTCACGCCCTCGACGTCGCCACCGGTCGAGCTCGCCAGCAATGCGACATCGAGCGCCGACATGTATTTGGTAATGGCCGGAACCACCTCGGCGCGATCAGCGGCCAACCGGAGGTTACGCGCGTCGGTCAGTGCGCTCGCGACACGGAATCCCCCGAAAACCATCGCCAGCACCAAAGGCACAACGACAATGGCCACGACTTTCCACCGAACCGGCCAATTTCGCAGCGACCATGACGCCGGTCGTTTAACCGATGAGGACTCGGCGCCCTGCTGTCTGCGGTGTGACTTTTAGCCGGGAGAATCGCCCGCGTAGCGCGGGCAAACATAGTCACCGGACTACGTCCATGCGGGACACCGCTCCGCTGATATGCAGTGTTGGCGCGTCGCTCATGAGACTTCCTGCTGATGACACCCGCCCCGAGTGACGGGCGGGCGATATACGCCTGGCAATTCTGCGAGTATGCCAGCCTGCGGCTATGGAAACCACAATTCTTACTGAACAGACAGAGATCGCCGACTCGTGCCAGACACCGCGAAGCATAGCCGAGCAAATTCCGCGACGACAACTGTCATGATCGACAGATGTTCCGGCTGCTGTTTTACTCGCCGCGTATCGCGCCCAATACCGGCAATGCAATCCGGACTGCGGCGGCCACCGGCGCCGAACTGCATCTCGTCGAGCCGCTCGGCTTCGACCTGTCCGAACCCAAACTGCGCCGAGCCGGGCTGGACTACCACGACCTGGCTTCGGTCACTGTGCACGCGTCACTAACGGCCGCCTGGAAGGCGCTCTCGCCGCAGCGGGTGTTCGCCTTTACCGCGCATGCGACGTCGTTGTTCACCGACGTCAGCTATCAGGCCGGCGACGTATTGATGTTCGGCCCGGAGCCCACCGGACTGGACTCGACGACCCTGGCCGACGGTCATATCACCGACCGCGTCCGCATCCCGATGCTGACCGGACGACGCTCACTCAATCTGGCCAACGCCGCGGCGGTCGCCGTGTACGAGGCGTGGCGTCAGCACGGGTTCAGCGGTGCCGTCTAACCGACTACCAGGTGTCCCAATGCGTGAGGCTATCGGCGGGCAAACGCTTGGCCGGCCGGAAATCCGTGCCTTTGGTGTAGGCGATCGGAAACAACCCACCCTGGCTGTACTGCTGGTAGGGAATGCCCAGCACGTCGGCCACTTTCTTCTCACCGTCGCGAATCAGGTGCAGCGTCGTCCAGCAAGAGCCCAACCCACGGGAGCGCAGCGCAAGGCAGTAACTCCAGACCGCCGGGAAGAGCGACGACCAGAATGAGACGCCGCCCAGCGGAGAGGAGTCCTCGCGGCCTTCAATGCACGGGATCATCAGGACCGGCGCTTCGTGCATGTGCTCGGCGAGATAGGTCGCGGAGTCCCGGACCGCGCCCATGCGCTCACCTCGGGTATCGCCCTCGGCGTATTCGGTTCCCGGCGAGCTCAGGTAGACCCGGGCGTTGGCCAGGTAGATCTCGCCGATCGCCTTCTTCTTGTCCGGGTCCTCGACGAACACCCACTGCCAACCCTGCGAGTTGGAACCGGTGGGCGCCTGGAGCGCCAATTCGAGGCAGTCCATCAGCACTTCGCGGGATACCGGCTTGTCGAAATCGAGGCGCTTGCGCACCGATCGAGTGGTGGTGAGGACTTCGTCGACGGACAGATTCAGGGCCATGCCCGGAACTAACAGTCGCTTGGCACCGATCCTTCCCAACACGAGGAGTCATACCGGCCCCTCCTGCACCGTCAACTTGGCGTGTGATGGATTTGCAAAGCGAAGCGCAGGCGATATCACCGCCTTGGCAGCACCCAGTGATATCGCATGTGACCTCTTATTGAAAAAGGCACTAATCCCTGGCCGAGTGACTTGAGTTAATGCTGTGACTAGCGGAAGTCGCGCGACTTCGATCCGACCTTCATGGTGAGCCTGGCCAACCGCTCGGCCACGACGGTGACTGCGCCACTGGCATTTTGGACCTGACCCCGGATCAGGAGTGCCGACGCCGTCTGCGCCAGCTTGCGGTGTCGTGCCCATACCCCCGGTGTGCACAGCACGTTGACCATCCCGGTTTCGTCTTCGAGATTGATAAACGTCACTCCCTGGGCCGTGGCCGGTCGCTGCCGATGGGTGACCGCCCCGGCGATCAGCACGCGGTCGCCGTCGGGCACCGACAGCAGGGCGTCGGCGGGCAGCACCCCCATCTCATCGAGATCCGACCGCAGGAACTGGGTCGGATAGCTGTCCGGGGAGATGCCGGTGGCCCACACATCGGCGGCGGCCAATTCCAGTTCGCTCATCCCCGGTAACACCGGGATGTGCGACGACGAGCCCACCCCCGGCAAGCGGTCCGGCCGTTGGGTGGCGGCCGCCCCGGCAGCCCATAGCGCCTCGCGCCGCGATATCCCGAAGCAGCTCAGTGCTCCTGCGGTGGCCAGTGCTTCGGTCTGCGGCACGGAAAGCTGCACCCGCGACGTCAAATCCAGCAGAGAAGCGAAGGGGCCGTGGGCTTTTCGATCCTCAACCATCTTTTCCGCCAGGTCATCGCCGATATGGCGGACACCGCCCAGCCCCAGCCGGACTTCCATACCGGCGTTCTCCAAAGTGGCGTGCGCCAGGCTGGCATTGACATCCGGGCCATGCACCGTCACCCCGTGCCGTCGCGCATCGGCCACCAGCGACTGTGGCGAATAGAAGCCCATCGGCTGCGCGCGCAGCAGCGCAGCGCAGAACGCCGCCGGGTGATGCAGCTTGAACCACGACGAGTAGAACACCAGCGATGCGAAGCTCAGCGCGTGGCTTTCCGGAAAACCGAAATTGGCGAAGGCTTCCAGCTTTTCGTAGGTGCGGTCGATCACCTCGTCGGTGGCACCGTGCAGCGCGCGCATGCCGTCGTAGAACCGGCCGCGCAGCCGTTGCATACGCTCGGTCGACCGCTTGGACCCCATGGCGCGCCGCAGCTGATCGGCCTCGGCGGCGGAAAAGCCGGCGCAGTCCACCGCGAGCTGCATCAGCTGTTCCTGAAACAACGGCACTCCCAATGTTTTCCGTAACGCCGGCTCCATCGACGGATGGTCGTAGACGACCGGGTCGATACCGTTGCGCCGCCGGATGTACGGGTGCACCGAGCCGCCCTGGATGGGCCCGGGGCGGATCAGCGCGACCTCGACCACCAGGTCGTAGAACACCCTCGGCCGCAGCCGCGGCAGGGTGGCCATCTGCGCGCGGGACTCCACCTGGAACACCCCGACGGAATCGGCGCGGCAAAGCATCTCGTACACCGCCGATTCGGACAGGTCCAACTTGGCCAGGTCGACCTCGATGCCTTTGTGTTCGGCCAGCAGGTCGATGGCGTAGTGCAACGCCGAGAGCATACCCAGCCCGAGCAGGTCGAATTTCACCAAACCGATTGCCGCGCAGTCGTCTTTGTCCCACTGCAATACGCTGCGGTTTTCCATGCGCGCCCATTCCACCGGGCAGACATCGGCGATCGGGCGGTCGCAGATCACCATGCCGCCGGAGTGGATGCCCATGTGCCGCGGCAGATTCTGGATCTGGGTGGCCAGGTCGATCACCTGCTCGGGGATGTCCTCGATGTCCGACGGCCGTCCACTCCAGTGGCTGATCTGCTTGCTCCACGCGTCCTGCTGTCCCTGCGAGAATCCCAGGGCCCGGGCCATGTCGCGCACCGCGATTCGGCTGCGATAGGTGATCACATTGGCGACCTGAGCGGCATAGTCACGGCCGTACTTGTCATAGACGTACTGGATGACCTTTTCGCGCTGATCCGACTCGATGTCGATGTCGATATCGGGTGGCCCGTCGCGGACCGGCGACAAGAAACGCTCGAACAACAGCTCGTTGGCCACCGGATCGACCGCGGTGACACCGAGGGCATAACAGACTGCGGAGTTGGCCGCCGATCCCCTGCCCTGGCACAGAATGTTGTTCTCCCGGCAGAATCGGGTGATGTCGTAGACCACCAGGAAATAGCCTGGAAATGTCAGCTGCGCAATGATTTCCAACTCGTGCTCGATCTGGGCATACGCTTGCCGTGCCCGCGATCGCGGCCCGTAGCGGCGCTCCGCACCCGCCATCGCCAGTTCGCGCAACCAGCTGTCCTCGGTATGGCCGGGCGGGACGTCGAACGGCGGCAGCTGCGGGGCGATGAGCGCCAGGCCGAAGGCGCACTGCTCGCCGAGTTCGGCCGCGGCGGTCACCACGTCGGGCCGCTGCGCGAACAGCCGCGCCATCTCCTCACCCGACCGCAGATGGGAACCGCCCAGCGCGGCCAGCCAGCCGGCCGCCTCGTCCAGCGACTGCCTGGCCCGTATCGCGCCCATGGCCATCGCCAGCCGACGACGCGACGGCGCGGCGAAATGCGCGCCGGTGGTGGCGACACATCGGAGGCCGAATCTGCCAGCCAATTCGGCTAGTTGGGCGTTGATTTCGTCGTCGAGCGGATGGCCGTGCTGGGTCAGCTCGACGCTGACCCGGTCTGCACCGAACCGGTCCACCAGGTCGGCCAACGCCGCCGAGGCCGCGTCCGGCCCGCCGGTGGCCAGCGCAGCGCGGACATGACCCTTACGACAACCGGTCAAGATGTGCCAGTGCCCACCCGCCGCGTCGGCGAGCGCATCGAAATCGAAGCGCAGTTTGCCCTTTCTCGCCGCCGGCCAGATGGGCCGCGGCCAGCTGCCGCGACAATCGTCGATAACCTTCCGGGCCGCGAGCCAGCACCAGCAAATGCGGGCCCGCCGGATCCGGGTCGTCGGTTCGGGCGCCGGGCCCTAACGAGAGTTCGGCGCCGAATACGGTACGCATGTCCAATTCCGCGGCCGCTTCCGCGAACCGCACCGCCCCATAGAGGCCGTTATGGTCGGTCAGCGCGATGGCGCGCAGATCCAGCCGCACCGCCTCCTCGACCAGCTCCTCCGGCGTGCTGGCCCCGTCCAGGAAGCTGAACGCCGAATGCGTGTGCAACTCGGCGTACGGGACGGATGAGCGAACCGTCCGGTTATCGTCCGGCGGCTGGTAGCTCACTCGCTTGCGCGACAGTGGGACGTCATCGGCCGGTCCCCACACAGATGGCGTGCCGGGACGGCGCGGCTTACCGGCGAGCACCCGCTCCATCTCCGCCCAGCCCGGCGGACCATTGCTGAAACCCACGCGACCAGTCTATCGAATATATGTTCGATAGACTGCAGCTATTGCTGAACGTGGGTGTGCGGCGCTGACGGCGGCGCTGATTCCTTCGCCGGCGTCCCGGTGAGCGAGCACAGCACTTGCGCGCGGATTTCGGCGGTCATGTGCTGACGCAGTCCCCCGATGTCAAAGGCTGTGTTGAGCAGGCTCTTGGTCTGGCTCACGCCGAACGGGGCGTTGACGGCGATCTTTTCTCCGATACCGATGGCGGTATCGATGTCTGCGCCGTCGGCGGCGAGGTGGGTGACGAATCCGATTTGGAGTGCGCGCTGAGCATCGAAAGGTTCTGCCGTGTAGAGCATTTCGGCGGCGTTGGCGAAACCGATCAGCCGCGGCAACCACCAGGAGGCGCCGACGTCGCCACCGGAGAAACCCGGCGGGTGAACACTGCCGGGAGTTGAGAAATTGCTCAGAAATTCTCAGACAGAGCAGTGCTCTTTACACTCGTGAACTACGTTGCCACACAATCGACTCCAGTTGTTTACACGATTTAATGTGACGGCCACCTCCCGTCGAGGGCGCCCGCGAATACTCGTACAAAGTCCCAGCGGTGAACGGCGGTGACGATTCGTGGAGCAACTCAAGACGCTCGATGCGGGTTTTCTTATGGCGGAGGATTCGGACCGAAACGTCAGTCTGGCGATCGGCGGAATCGCGATAGTCGACGGTTCTGCTCCCGATCACGATGAGTTCAAAGACACTATGGCAGAACGGATCCGAGCAATACCGCGGTGTACGCAGATGCTGCGCACCCAACCCTTCGACGTCGGCTGCTCCGCAGTGGGTCGACGATCCGGGATTCGACCTCAGCCGTCATGTGCGCCGGATAGCAGTTCCGCGGCCCGGTGACGACGCCGAACTCTTCCGGGTCGTCGCCGACGTGCTGGAACGCCGTCTCGACCGGGACCGTCCGCTGTGGGAGTGCTGGGTCATCGAGGGCCTGAAAGGCAATCGCTGGGCGATCCTGATGAAGATCCACCACTGCATGGCCGACGGAATCTCGGCGACTCGCATTCTCACCCGCCTCTGCGATCACATCGACGGGGATGCTTTTGCGCGTCCGGCGCCCGCCAAACGGACCGTTTCCCGCCACCCACATCTGCAGCCGGTGCCGGACCCCAAACCGCTCAGCAACCCGCTGGACAACCTCTGGCGGGCGGCCACCAACATCACCAGTGCGGCCACCAGCATCACCAATGCGGCCACCCGGACGGTCAGCCGGCGCCGCCGAAATCGCCGCCGGCCTGCTCCGCCCATCCGCCGGCTCGTCGCTGGTAGGGCCCGTCACCGCGATGCGGTGCTATCGCGCAGTTCGCGTCCCGCTCGCCGAGGTCGAACAGGTCTGCCGGAAGTTCGACGTGACCGTCAACGATGTGGCGCTGACCGCGATCACCGAGGGGTTTCGCTCGCTTTTGCTGCATCGCGGCGAGGAGCCCCGTGCGGACTCGTTGCGCACCCTGGTGCCGGTATCGGTGCGCTCTCCCGACGCACTCGACAAGCCGGGCAATCGCCTCTCGGTCATGTTGCCCTATCTTCCCGTCGAGCAGGACGACCCGATCCAGCAGCTGCGCATCGTCCACAGCCGGCTCAACCGCGCGAAGCAAGGCGGTCAGCGGCAAGCCGGAAAGATGGCGGTGTCGCTGACCGACTACGTCCCGTTCATGTTCTCCTCGTGGGCAATTCGATTCCTCACGCGTCTGCCGCAACGCGGCATCGTGACGCTGGCAACCAATGTCCCCGGACCATGTCGCCAATTGGAGATGATGGGCCGCAAGGTAGCGCGCCTGCTGCCGATTCCGCCGATCGCATTACGGTTGCGCACGGGTGTCGCAGTGCTGAGCTATGCCGACGACCTGGTGTTCGGCATCACCGCCGATTACGGCGCCGCAGCCGACGTCGACGAACTGGCCGACGGCATCAAAATCGCCGTGGCGCGCCTGGAAATGCTCAGCCAAGACTCGATCTTGCTGTTCGCCAACAAATCGGTCTGACTGGGTAGGTACAGTGCGGGTGCGCTGGTCCCGAGAGCTGCCCGGCGAACCATCTTCGGTCACGATCATCCGCGAACCCGACGGTCATTACTATGCGAGCTTTGTTGTCGAGGTGTCGGTGGCGCCGTTCTCGGTACAGCGCGAGAAGCGGGTGTCGATGTCGGGATCAGCCGGCTGGCGACGGTCGCGACCACCGATGGGATGCGGACGGAAATTCCGAACCCAAAGCATTTGGCCCGCAGGCTACGAAAGTTGCGGCGGTTGGAGCGGGAGAAGTCCCGCCGGCAGAAAGGATCACTCAACAGGGACAAGTCTCGGCGCAGGGTTGCCGTCGCGCACGGGAAAGTGGCGCGGGCGCGACGCGATTATCACCACAAGGAAGCTTTGGCGTTGGTTCGCGACAACCAAGTGATTTACGTCGAAGACCTCAACATTGTGGGGATGGTCCAGAATCGTCGTCTCGCCCGGGCCATCAGCGATGCGGGGTGGGGCCAGTTCATGCGGATCATCGGCGAGAAAGCCGAACGATATGGGCGCACACTTTATTCGGTGTCGCGCTGGTTGGCTTCCAGCAAAACATGTTCGACATGCACACATCGCTTCGACGAGCTAACACTGCAGGCGCGGCAGTGGACGTGTCCGGTGTGCCGGACTGTTCACGATCGCGACTACAACGCCGCCAAAGTCATTCTCGCCGCCGGGCGGGCGGAGAGATTAAACGCCTCCCACGAAAGTGGGCGCGACCGCGCGAGCGGTTTCGGTGGAGCCCGGTAAGTCCCCCCACCCCACGGGGGGCACGCGGCGATGAATCAGGAAGCATCCCAACCGCGGCCTAAGCCGCCACGGGAACACTCGGACTTTCAATCCGAGGAGCACGTCAATAACCTGGCAACCGGCATCGCAACGGCATGCCGGGAAGGCAGGGCAGGCGAATGTCGGTCACCATCGACCCGCGCCGCCACGACGCGGTGCTCTTCGACCTCGGTGACCTGGCCGCCGACGAACCGCTGGTAACGCACCTGCACGACGCCGGTGTGGCCACCGACGACCGCCGCCAACCCCTTCTCGAGACGGCAAATCGGTTGTCGGTGCGGCCGGGCCGGTGCGCCGTCGTCACAGCGACCGGCAATGGTGTCGCCGCCGCCCGGGCCGGCGGATTCGCGCTGGTGATCGCGATCGACACGGCCGGACACGGCGACGAGCTGATCGGCCGCGGGGCCGACGCGGTGATCACGGATCTGCACGACATCAGCGTGCGCACCGGGGACCGCCGGATGTCCGAACTGCCCGACGGGCGCCACGCCCTCGACGTCATCACCGGCCGGCGCCCTGCGGTGTTCTTCGACTTCGACGGGACGCTGTCCGAGATCGTCGAGAACCCCGACGCCGCCCGGCTGGTCGAGGGAGCTGCCGAGGCGCTGAAATCGCTGACCGCGCAATGCCCCGTCGCGATCCTGAGCGGCCGCGACCTCGCCGACGTGCGGCAGCGGATCGGCCTGCCCGGCATCTGGTACGCGGGCAGTCATGGTTTCGAGCTGACCGGACCCGACGGCGCACACCACGAAAACGCCGAGGCGGCGGCGAGTATCCCGGTGCTCGAGCGCGCGGCCGCCGAGCTGGCCGATCAGCTCGGTCACATCCCGGGTGTCGTGGTGGAGCACAAGCGGTTTGGTGTTGCCGTGCACTACCGCAACGCCGACGCGTGACCGAATCGGCGAGGTGGCCGCGGCGGTGCGACGCGCCGGTCAGCGCACCGCGCTTCGCGTCACCACGGGTCGCGAAGTCATCGAGCTACGTCCAGATGTCGACTGGGACAAGGGCAAGACGCTGCGCTGGGTGCTCGACTATGTCCGCGATGACGAACAGCCCGGTCCGCTGTCACCGATCTACCTCGGCGACGACATCACCGACGAGGACGCGTTCGACGCGGTGCACGACGACGGTATCGCGCATCGTGGTGCGGCACACCGACGACGGCGATCGCGCCACCGCCGCGACGTACGCATTGGACAATCCCGAACGAGTGCGCGAATTCACCGAGCAGCTGGCGCGTCAGCTCGCTCGCTGATCACAGGATCGCTTGGGTTTGCAGCACTTTGGCGGCCAGCTTGCCGTCGTCGCCGCGAACTTCCGTCTCGAGCACGATGACGCGCTTTCCGATATGCAGCGGGCGGCAGTGCGCCTTGATCGTTCCTGAGCGGGTGGCGGCCAGAAAATTGGTCTTGGATTCGATGGTTGCGGTTCCGCCCGCCCCTTCGGGCAGATTCAGGAACGCGCATACCCCGCCCGCCGAGTCCGCCAGGGCCATGACCATCCCGCCGTGCAGCACGTCGTTACCTGTGCAGAGGTTCGGTGCCCAATCCAGACTCAGCACCACCTCGTCGGGCCGGGCGGCGTCCGCGGTGATGCCCAGCGTTGCGCACAGCGGGATTTGCGTCTGGATGAATTCGGTGGCGGCGTTGTCGATCATGATCCCTCCCGCGCGCGAATGGCCTGCAGCGTCTCAGCGGTTTCCGCGTCAGCGGGATAGAACGACTCGATCGCGACCTCGGCGACCGTGATATCCAGCGGCGCGCCGACGACGGCGGTCATGCTGAAGAATGCCAACTCTTGATCGCCATAGCGCAGGCGTAGCGGCACCGCGACGTCGGTGAGCCCGGGGCGCTCGGCCACGCCACCCGGGTAGGCCGACAACTCGGCGTGCAGCTCGTCCAGCCGCGGGTCGCGTGTGGCCTGGACCTGGCGGTGCAGCCGTTCGAGGATATGCGCACGCCACTCCGCGAGATTGGCGATCCGGGGCGCCATGCCGTCCGGGTGCAGCGACACCCGCAATGCGTTTATCGGCGGCGTCAGCAGTGCGGGGTCGCATCCTTCGGTGAGCACCGCGACGGCCGCGTTGCCGTCGAGCATTTCCCACCACCGGTTGACGACCAGTGCCGGATACGGCTCGTGGCCGGTGAGGATCTGACGCAATGCGACCCGCAGTCGGGTCAGTTCCGGCTCGTCGAGCGAGTGTTCGGGATAGGCGGGCGCGTATCCGCCGGCCAGCAGCAGCGCGTTGCGCTCACGCAGCGGCACGTCGAGTTGCTCGCTGAGCCGCAGGATCATTCCCGGGAGTCGGGCGCGACCGTCCGGTCTCCACGAAGCTGAGATGACGCGCCGAGATGTCGGCCTGAATTGACAAGTCGAGCTGGCTGATTCGCCGCCGCTCGCGCCACTCGCGCAGCAGCTGACCGACCGGGGGTTTGGCCGGGGCCCGCGCGGCCAAAGTCGTCACCGTGCCGATGCTAGCCGCGGTGGCCTCGCCGCCACGATTACCTCCGGGTAATGCGGCACCAAAGGCGCGGCGACCTCGACGGAGGCTCAGTCGCCCTTTTCTTTGTCCTTTGTCGTCTTTATCGTCTTCGTCGCCGTGGTCGTCCTCGTGGTCCGCTTCGTGCTTGCCCTTGTCGTGGTCCTTGTCTTCCTTGTCTCGATCTTTGCCGGCCACTAGCTCGAGGGTCGCCCAATGGCTCGGGGAGATGAAGACCGTCCACTTCCCGGCCTCGCGGCCCATCTTGACGACACCGTTTTCGACTTCCCACTTGGTGCTGTCGTCGTAGTCCGTCTCTTGCCCGTCGCTGTACGTGAGTTTGAATGCCATGACGCAGGCTGCCACCATGGCGGCCCCGTTAAACCTCGGTGTATTCCACCGCGCCGTCCTCGAGCACCAGCCGCGCGGCCCCATCTCCGGCGCCGTCGGCGCCGGAAGCCTCGGTCCGAAACACCGCTTTGCCCGGTTCGGTGCGCCAGATCAAGGTGGTCAACGTCTCGCCCGGAAAGACCGGCTTGGTGAACCGTGCGTCGATTGACGTGATGGCACTGGCGTCGCCATTGCCGAGCTCGGCGATCAACGCTCGGCCGGAGAAGCCGTAGGTGCACAGCCCGTGCATGATCGGCTTCGGAAAGCCCGCGAGTTCCTTGGCGAACCACGGGTCGCTGTGCAGCGGATTGCGGTCGCCGGAGAGCCGGTAGATCAGCGGCTGATCCTCCCGGGTGGGCAGCGCGACCCGGGCGTCGGGCTCGCGGTCGGGGATTTCCGGCGCGGCCGGCCGCTCGCCCGGCTCTCCCCCGAAACCGCCCTCGCCACGGATCACCAACGTCGTGAACGTCTCGGCGATCAGCGTTCCGGTGTCAGGATCACTACCGCGACCGCGCAACATGATGATCGCGTTCTTGCCCTCGCCCTTGTCCTGGATGTCGGCCACCTCGGTGACCACCGACAGCTTGCCCGCGGCCGGCAGCGGCGCGTGCAGCCGGATGCCCTGTGAACCGTGCAAAAGCATGGCCCAGTTGAACGATCCGAGCTTGCCCGCCGCGCCGAACGCCGGGCAGCAGATCACCGCATAGGTGGGCAGTACCTGCTGGTCGATGCCGTGGCTGTTCTCCGTGGTGAACGACAAATCCTCGATTCCAGCGCCGACACCGAGCGCGTACAGCAGGGTGTCCCGGTCGGTCCATTCGAACAACATCGGCTCGGTCGTCGCGCCGACGGCCTTCGGGTCAATCGCCATGCGGGTCTCCTCTCAATCAGATTCATACGGCCAACCATGGCGAACCTATGCAAACCCACCACACCGAAGCCGTCGACAAGGCAGGCTATCGCCATGCGCAACCGCACCGTGATCAGCAAGGCTGCTGCAGCACTAGTCGCGCTCGTCGTGACGATAACCATCGGCGCCTGCTCGGGGACACCGCACGTGCGCAGCATCACGCTGACCTTTATCCGGCACGCCGAGTCGGCGGCCAACGCAGCCAGCATGTGCAACACCGACATTCCCGGTCCGAGTCTTACCGAGGAAGGCCAAGGGCAAGCCGAGCAGCTGGCCCACCAGCTCTCCCGCAACAACTTCGACGCCGTCTACGCCTCCGACATGGTCCGTACCCAGGAGACCGCGGCGCCGCTGGCCCACGCTCTGGGCAAGCGGGTCGAAATCCTGCCCGGTCTGCGGGAAATCGACGCCGGCTGGTACAACAACACACCGACCAAGGACGCCGACACGACGTATCTGGTCGCGCCGATGGATTGGCTGAACGGCGACCGCAAGGACGCCATCCCCGGCTCGATCAGCGGCAACGACTTCAACGACCAGTTCACCGCCGCCGTGCAGAAGATCTACGACAGCGGTGCCACCAAACCGGTGGCGTTCTCGCACGAGCGAGTCGATCATGTACTGGACGTTGATGAACGTGAAAAACCCCAAGGACAGCCTGGCGACGAGCCATCCCCTGTCCAACGTCGGCCGCGTGGTGGTCACCGGCAGCCCGGCGATGGGATGGACGTTGGTGGACTGGGACGGCATCCGCGACTTCAGCTACTGAGCCCGAACAACTCTGACGGTACGGTACTGGACAGTACTGCCGTCACGGTTCTATCGTGAACGCTGTGACCCAGACTGCCGATCGCGCCGCGGAGCCGACACCGTGGTCGCCGCGGGAGACCGAACTGCTTGCGGTGACGTTGCAGCTCCTGCAAGAACACGGGTATGACCGGTTGACGGTGGACGCCGTGGCGGCCCAGGCCCACGCCAGCAAGGCCACGGTGTACCGGCGCTGGCCGTCGAAAGCCGAATTGGTGTTGGCCGCGTTCATCGAGGGCATCCGCCAGGTCGCCGTCCCGCCCGATACCGGCACGCTGCGGAACGATTTGCTGCGCATGGGAGAGCTGATCTGCCAGCAGGCTCAGCAGCACGCGAGCACCATTCGCGCGGTGCTTGTCGAGGTGTCGCGCAACCCCGCACTCAACGACGTCATGCAGCACCAATTCCTCGAGCAGCGAAAGGCCTTGATCCACGACGTCCTGCGTCAGGCGGTCGACCGTGGTGAGATCGACGCGGCCGCCATCAACGACGAACTCTGGGACCTGCTGCCCGGCTACCTCATCTTCCGGTCCATCATCCAAAACCGGCCCCCCACTCAGGACACCGTGCAGGCCCTCGTCGACGAGGTCATCATCCCCAGCCTGACCCGACCTACCGAGTGAGTGACTGCCCGAATGTGCACGCTAGCGTCTCTTGTGCCGTCCGGTCCGGTACCGTACTGTCATCGTTGGCAGTCCACCCAAGGCGCTGTCAAGACCGCCTTACGCGAGCATCATGCCCCTAGTCGGCGAAAGGCGAACGGGTGAAAGGGTTTTCACTTACCCGCGCGATCAGACAATGGTGGATAGTGCTGGTCGCCGTCGTCGTCGTGGCTGTCGCCGGGTTTTGCGTTTATCGACTTCATGGGATCTTCGGCTCGCACAACGTCACGTCGGCTGGCGGCGGCATCTCAGAACAGACTGAGCCGTTCAATCCCAAGCACATCACCCTAGAGGTCTTTGGTGACCCCGGGAAGGTGGCAACCATTAATTACGTGGACATCAATGTTCAGCCGCGGCAAGTCTTGAACGCGGCCCTGCCGTGGTCGTTGACCATGGTGACGACACAGCCGGGTGCCTTCAGTAACCTTGTGGCGCAGGGCAATAGCGGTTCCCTGGGCTGTCGCATCACTGTGGATGGTGAAGTCAAGGACGAAAGGATCGTCAACGCAGTAAACGCCTACACCTTCTGCCTGGTGAAGTCGGCATGAGCGGCGATCGCGCGCCGAGATCTGCGTTGGCGCACACCATCCGTCGGCTTTGCGTGCCGATCCTGCTGCTGTGGGTGGGCCTGGCCGCCATCAGCAATATTGCGGTACCGAATTTGGAGGACGTGGCCAAAGCCCATAACGTGTCGCTGAATTCACCGGATGCGCCCTCGTTTCAAGCAATGAAACATATGGGCAGAGTGTTCCACGAGTTCGATTCCGACAGTGCGGCGATGATCGTCCTGGAAGGTGATAAGCCGCTGGGCGATGACGCCCACCGGTTTTACAACGCCCTGGTCCGCAAGCTCGAACAAGACACCAAGCATGTGGAGCACGTCCAGGATTTCTGGGGGGATCCGTTGACGGCGGCGGGTTCGCAAAGCAAGGACGGCAAGGCCGCCTACGTTCAGGTGTATCTGGCTGGTAATCAGGGCGATGCGTTGGCCAACGAGTCCGTCGACAGCATCCGCGATCTGGTGGCTCATACGCCAGCACCTGCTGGGGTCAAGGCATATGTGACCGGCGCGGCGCCACTGGTCGCCGATCAGTTCGAGGTGGGCAGCAAAGGCATCTTCAAGGTCACCGTGATCACGATATTGGTGATCTTGGCGATGTTGTTTTGGGTCTACCGTTCTGTGGTCACTGCAGTCGTCGTGCTGTTCACGGTCGTTATTGAAATGGCCGCGTCCAGGGGTATCGTCGCCTTTTTGGGAAACGCCGGGTTGATCGGGCTGTCGACGTATTCGACGAATCTGCTCACACTGCTGGTCATCGCGGCCGGCACGGACTACGCGATATTTTTCCTCGGCCGATATCACGAGGCGCGCCACGCCGGCGAGGATCGCGAAACCGCCTTCCACACCATGTATCGCGGGACCGCCCACGTCGTCTTGGGCTCGGGACTGACCGTTGCCGGCGCGGTGTTCTGTCTGCGCTTTACCCGGCTGAATTATTTTCAAAGTCTGGGTATTCCCGCCGCAATAGGAATCGTGGTCGCCTTGGTGGCCGCGCTCACGTTAGCCCCGGCCGTGATTACCGTGGGTAGTCTTTTCGGGCTCTTCGACCCCAAACGCCAGGTGGCGACTCGAGGATGGCGGCGCATCGGCACCGCCATCGTTCGCTGGCCCGGGCCCATCCTGGTAGTGGCTACCGCGGTCGCCCTCATCGGTCTGCTTGCCCTGCCGGGATATAAGACGAATTACGACGCTCGCGCCTACATGCCGGCCAGCGCCCCGGCCAATCTAGGGTATGCGGCCGCGGAGCGGCACTTTTCACAGGCCCGACTCAATCCCGAATTGCTGATGATCGAAACCGATCACGATATGCGTAATCCGGCCGACATGATCAACTTGGAAAGGGTGGCAAAAGCTGTCGCGCATTTGCCCGGCATCGCCCAGGTGCAGTCCATGACCAGGCCCTTGGGGACCCCAATCGAGCACACGTCGATTGGCTTTTCAGATCAGCGCGGGAAGCATTGGCAACGTCGAGAACCTGCAGTACCAGAAAGACCGCGCCGACGACTTGATGAAACAGGCCGGCACCCTGAAGGATACGATCAACATCTTGAACCGGCAGTATTCGCTGCAGAAAGATCTCGCCGCCTCGACGGACACCGAAACCCAAGGCTTTCACGATACGTTGGCCATCATCACTGACCTGCGCGATAAGATCGCGAATTTCGACGACTTCTTCCGGCCGATTCACAGTTACTTTTATTGGGAAAAGCACTGCTACGATATCCCGGTCTGTTATGCGCTCAGAAACGTATTTGAATCAATCGACACTATTGACCAGCTCGCTGAAGAGTTTGCAACACTGTCGGCGAGTTTGGATAAATTGGATGCGGGCCAGCAGCAATTGGTGAAGCTGCTGCCGCCCCAGATCGCCGACCAGGAGAAGAACCTAGGACTGACGCTGTCCAACTATGCCACGAACTCCGGAATCAACGCCCAAACCCGGGCGAACACCGACACGGCGACCGCCCTGGGGCAAGCCTATGACGCCGCCAAGAACGACGATTCCTTCTACTTACCCCCGGAGGCGTTCGTCAACCCTGAGTTCAAACGCGGCCTCAAATTGTTCCTGTCGCCGGACGGTAAGGCCGCGCGCATGATCATCTCCCATGAAGGTGATCCCGCAACCCCCGAGGGCATCTCCCATATCGATCCCATCCGCAACGCGGCGAAAGAGGCCGTGAAGAACACCCCCTTGGGGGACTCCAACATCTATCTCGCCGGCACGGCAGCCACCTATAAGGACATCGCCGACGGCGCCAAATACGATCTCATGATCGCAGCGATAGCCGCACTGGGCCTGATCTTGCTTATCATGCTGTTCATTACCCGAAGTCTGGTCGCCGCGATAGTTATCGTGGGCACGGTGGCTCTTTCATTAGGCGCCTCTTTCGGGCTTTCTGTGCTGGTCTGGCAGGATATTTTGGGTATCAAGTTGTACTGGATTTGCCTTGCGCTGTCCGTCATCATCCTTTTGGCGGTGGGATCCGACTACAATTTGCTGCTGATCTCCCGGTTCAAAGAAGAAATCCACGCCGGTTTAAAGACAGGCATTATCCGTGCGATGGCTGGCAGTGGGGCGGTAGTGACGTCTGCCGGCCTGGTGTTTGCCTTCACCATGTCGTCCTTCGTGTTCGCCGCTTTATTGGTTCTCGGCCAGATCGGGACCACCATCGCCCTCGGGCTGCTGTTCGACACGCTGATCGTGCGTTCCTTTATGACGCCGTCGGTCGCCGCGCTGCTCGGGCGGTGGTTCTGGTGGCCACAACGCGTGCGCCCCCGCCCGGCCAGCACCATGCTTCGTCCGTACGGGCCGCGTTCTGCGGTTCGTCAACTGCTGCTGTGGGAAGACGACGACCCCGCAGTGCCTCCTCAATCACCAGCAGGCCCAAGCCAATCCCGCGCCTGAAAGGCCACGGATCATTCGCATGCGGTTCTTGTGCAAACACCACAGGGTCTTGTCTTATCTAGGAGTGAATTAAGTTGGACCTTTTCGGTTATCTGATGATACTCGCGGGCGTGGCCGAATTAGTGTTTGCGACTTTTTTCTTTATTTTCGTAAGACGGCTCCTGGGGCATCCCCCTACGCCGACAAGCGAAGAAATTGGGGGTTTCAGAAAAGTCCTCGGTAAAGTGCGTAAAGACGAGCCAATGTCGAAGGAAGAGCTAGATCTTGCGACGCAAACCATCGCTGATCGTGGATCCTTGCTGGCCTACTCCATCCCCGCCGCAATTTTCACCCTCGGATGTTTCTACGTGTTCGGCAGCGTTGAACTGCATGGAATCCACTCCCTTCGAATCTATATCGGATTGGGCCCCATGTTCGGGGCCATAAACGTAACGATTCGCCTACTCAGGGTTGCAGCGTTGAAAGGGCGTCTGCGGAACGTTTCTTGAAATAGCTCACGCGGGGAGCGGCCACGTCAATGCGCGGTGAAGTTCGACCACGCTGGCTGGACGCGCTGCACGATCGCGTCACACTGCGTTGACGTGCGACGCACCAAGAGTCACCATGGCTTGCATGCGCTATGTCGTTACCGGCGGTACCGGGTTTATCGGGCGCCGAGTGGTGTCACGTCTGCTGGACCAACAGCCGGACGCCGAGGTGCTGGGTGATGGTTCGTCGCCCGTCACTGGGCCGGTTCGAACGCCTGGCCGAGCAATGGGGTGAACGAGCAAAACCCCTGGTCGGCGACCTGGCCGAGCCCGATCTCGGGTTGACCGACGAGGCCATCGCCGAGTTGGGCGACGTCGAGCACGTGGTGCATTGCGCCGCGATCTACGACATCACCGTCCCCGAACCCGATCAGCGCGTCGCCAACGTCGAGGGCACCCGCGCCGTGATCGACCTCGCGCGCCGGCTCGATGCAATGCTGCATTACGTGTCGTCGATCGCGGTGGCCGGGGAATTCCGCGGCGAGTACACCGAGTCCGATTTCGACGTCGGTCAACAGCTGCCGACGCCCTATCACCAGACCAAGTTCGAAGCCGAGCTGCTGGTGCGTGAGGCGACCGGCGTGCGCCATCGGATCTACCGTCCGGCGGTGGTGGTGGGTGATTCGCGCACCGGTGAGATGGACAAGGTCGACGGACCGTATTACTTCTTCGGCGTGCTGGCCAAGCTGGCGGTGTTACCCAAGTTCACCCCGATCATGCTGCCCGACACCGGCCGCACCAACATCGTGCCGGTCGACTACGTCGTCGACGCGCTGGTCGCCCTCATGCACGCCGACGGTCGCGACGGCCAGACGTTCCATCTGACCGCACCGAAAACCATTGGCCTGCGCGGCATTTACCGTGGGATTGCCGACGCGGCCGGGCTGCCGCCGCTGCGCGGATCGCTGCCCCGGTCGGTTGCCGCGCCCGTGACGAAGGTGCGCGGGCGGGCCAAGGTGTGGCGCAACATGGCGGCCACCCAACTCGGCATTCCCGCCGAGGTGCTCGACGTCGTCGACCTGGCGCCCACTTTCATCTCCGACAACACACGAGAAGCGTTGCAAGGAACCGGCATTGATGTTCCCGAATTCGCCAGTTACGCACCCAAGCTGTGGCAGTACTGGGCCGAGCACTTGGACCCCGACCGGGCCCGGCGCAACGATCCGGCCGGAGCACTGGTCGGGCGCCACGTCATCATCACCGGCGCGTCCAGCGGCATCGGGCGGGCCGCGGCGATCGCCGTCGCGGAACGTGGCGCGACAGTGTTCGCGCTCGCACGCAACGGTGATGCGCTCGACGACCTGGTCGCCGACATCCGCGCCAACGGCGGCGAGGCTTACGCCTTCACCTGCGACGTCACCGACTCGGCATCGGTGGAGCACACGGTCAAGGACATCCTTGGCCGCTTCGACCACGTCGACTACCTGGTGAACAACGCCGGGCGGTCGATCCGCCGCTCGGTGGTCAACGCCACCGACCGGTTCCACGACTACGAACGGGTGATGGCGGTCAACTACTTCGGCGCGGTGCGGATGGTGCTTGCGCTGCTGCCGCATTGGCGTGAGCGCCGCTTCGGTCACGTCGTCAACGTGTCCAGCGCCGGAGTGCAGGCCCGCAGCCCCAAGTACAGCTCGTATCTGCCGACCAAGGCCGCGCTGGACGCGTTCTCCGAAGTGGTGGCCACCGAGACGCTTTCCGACCACATCACGTTCACCAACATCCACATGCCGTTGGTGGCGACCCCGATGATCGCGCCGTCGCGGCGGCTCAACCCGGTTCCGCCGATCAGTGCCGAGCATGCCGCGGCGATGGTGGTGCGCGGCTTGGTCGAGAAGCCGGCCCGTATCGACACCCCGGTGGGCACCCTTGCCGAGGCCGGAAACTACTTCACCCCCAAGCTGTCGCGACGGATCTTGCACCAGCTCTACCTCGGATATCCCGATTCCGCGGCAGCCCGCGGCGAGGCTGCCTCGAAACCTGTTGTGAACGAGCATCCTTCGCGTCGACCGAAGCGACCGACACGCGCCGCCGTTGCCCGCATGAGGGTTCCCGGACCGCTCAAGCGGGCCGTGCGGCTGGTTCCCGGAGTGCACTGGTAGTCACTGCCGGTATCGTGCGCGCTGTGGCGCGCACCAGTTTTCGCCGACGTCGACACCGGTGTAGACGATGCCATTGCGCTGATTTACCTGCTGGCCAGCCCGGAGGCCGAGCTGGTCGGCATCGCCTCGACCGGCGGGAACGTCGGCGTGGATCAAGTGTGCGAGAACAACCTCGGCCTGCTCGAGCTGTGCCGGATCGACGGCGTGCCGGTATCCAAAGGTGTCGAGCACCCGCTGAACTCCCCCACGCTTCCGGTCGGGAAAGTCCATGGGCCAAGGGGTCTGGGATACGCGGAGCTGCCGGCGACCGATCGTCGGCTCACCGGCGACGATGCGGCGACGGCATGGGTCGAGGCGGCGCATGCGCATCCGGGAGAGCTGATCGGGCTGGCTACCGGCCCGCTGACCAACCTCGCGCTGGCGTTGCGCAAGGAACCCGCTTTGCCGACGCTGTTGCGCCGGCTGGTGATCATGGGCGGTGCCTACGACTACCGCGGCAACACCAACCCGGTGGCGGAATGGAACATCGGCGTGGATCCCGAGGCGGCGGCCGAAGTGTTCGCCGCCTGGTCCCCACCGGAGGCGGAAGGTGCTGAGCCGCAATCGCTTCCGATTCTGTGCGGCTTGGATGTGACCTGGAACATCTCCATAACGCCGGAGATACTGGTCCGCCTGGCGGCCGCTGCGGACACGACGACGACCGCGATGAGCGTTGACGACGAGCGGGGCACCCGGTCGTCGGCGTCCAACCCGTTGATCCGGGTGATCGAGGACGCGACGCGGTTCTACCTGGAGTCGTATCACGACCTCGGCCACGGTTACCAGGCGCATCTGCACGACCCGTTGGCCGCGGCGGTCGCGCTGGACCCGCAGCTGCTCACCACCCGGCCGGCGACGGTGGACGTCGAGCTGACGGGGACCCTGACCCGCGGCATGACGGTGACCGACTGGTCGGGACGCTGGGGCCGAAAACCCAACGCGCTGATCGGTGTCGGAGTTGACCCGGCAGTGTTCTTCGACCGGTTCATCGATCGGGTCGGGCCGTTCGCGCGCAGCTGGGCTGAGCACCCGCGTCATGCACCGAGCGTGAAACTGTTGCGAAGAAACCGCGGTGAGTTCAAGGTTTCTCGCAATAGCTTCACACTCGACGCGGAAAGGGGTCATCCCCGGGCCGTCACTCGTAGATTCCCTCCAGATACCATCTCCTTTGGCGGTAGCACAGCAGCATCGCGGTCCCGGGATCGGACGCCCGCCGGCCCGCCAGTAGCACCTGGGCCCGGGCGGTACGTCCCCCGGTACCGGTGGCCGCCCGATCCGGATCCCACCAGCGTTCGTCGACCGGCCACGGCCCGGCCCACCAGCGCAGCCGCTCGTCACGACCACGGGAGGTCAGCCGTGCCGGATCGGCGGAGAACAGCCCGCGGCTGGTCACCCGGATCGAGTTACCCTGGGCGTCAAGCAGTTCCACCGGATCATCGAGCAGCACCGTCGGCGACGGCTCGGGCAGTTGACCGGGCCACGGCAGACCCGGATCGGCCCGCGGCACCGGCTCGTCGCCCAGCGGCGTCAACGTGATGCGCTCGGCGGGCCCACGACCGCCGGACAGCACCGGCACCTGCACTGCCTCCGGACCGAGCAGACCCTGCACCCGCACCAGCGCCCGACGGGCCCGCATCCTGGTCCTCGTCACCGAGGCCACCCCACAGCGGTAACTGCAACGCCCCGGCCGACACCACCTCCACCGCCTGCAGCCGCAACAGCGTCACCGGCGCGGTGGGCCGATCCATGACGGTCCGGGTGTTCAGCCACCCGTCGAGCTGCCAGCGCACCCGGTCGGCGGTGGCGTCCTCGGTCAGCGGCTCGACGCATCGCCACACCCGGGTCAGCTCTTCGCCGTTGGCGGTGACGGCGTGAACGGCCAGTCGAGTGCATCCCACTCCGGCGGCCATCAACGTCTGATGCAACGTGCTGGCCAGCGAGCGGCCGGCAAATGCCGCGGCGTCAACCCGGTCGATCGGCGGATCGCATTGCAGCACGGCGTCGAGCTCGGCCGGCGGCTCACGCCCGGACGGTCCGCGTTCCGGCTCACCGCGGGCGAACCGGTGCGCGCTCACCGCGTCAGCGCCGAACCGGGAGGCCACGTCGGTGCGCGGCAATGCGGCGAACTGTCCGATGGTCCGAATCCCCATCCGCCACAGCAGATCTGCTAGATCGTCTCGGCCGGGACCGGACAGGCTGGGCTCGGTGGCGAGTTGCCGGATCGACAGCGCCGACAGGAAACGCGCGTCTTCTCCCGGCTTCACGACACGACCGGCACGGGCGGCGAAGACCGCGGTAGACAGCTGGTCGGCGACCCCGACCTGACACTCGGCGCCGGCTGCGGCGACAGCATCGGTCAGCCGCTCGGCGGCCTGCTTTTCGGACCCGAAAAAGCGGGCCGCCCCACGCACCGGCAACACCAAAAGCCCCGGCCGCAGCACCTCGGCGCGAGGCACCAATATCGTCCACCGCCGCGATAACCCCTTCGAAGAAGCGGGCATCGCGGTCGGAGTCGGCAGTCACGACGTGTAGTTGCGGACAGCGAGCCGCCGCCTCTCGTCGCCGCAATCCTCGCCGAACTCCCGCCGAACGGGCAGCCGATGAGCAGGCGATCACCCGGTTGGCCAGCGTGACGGCGACCGGGGCCGTCGCGGGCAGGCCCGCGGCCGCCGCCGCGGCCACCGCAGGCCAGTCCATACACCAAATCGCCAGTACCCGGGAGGCCACCGAACTACCCAGTCCGCACCCGGCTGATTGCCCGTCCCCCCGCACACACCCCGTTGATTTGGAGGCGCACCTTGCTGATCCGTCCGAAACCGGGCGTACCTGCCGTGGTCTCATAGCCGCAGACCCGGGCCCATAGTCGTATCGATGCCCCCTGCCAGTCACCATCGGTGACCAACAGGGTGCAGCCCTTGTGGTGAGCGCGGGCCACCACCGCCCGCGCCCGCGTCATTGGCACCGAGCGCCCGCCCAGAGCCAGCACGACCAGATCCATTCCGTCCATGAGCACCGCGGCCACCTCCACCGGATCGGAACCGGGATCCGGGATTACCGCGAGCCGGCTCAGATCCGCTCCCATTTCCACGGCGGCCAGCAGCCCGATATCCGGCTGGCCGACGATGGCCGCGTTCCCACCGGCGGCCGTCACCGCGGCCACCATGCTCAACGGCAGCGACCGGGCTCCCGACAGCACCGCCACCGTTCCCCGTGGCAACGCATCAGGCAACACATCGGCAAGCAGTTGCGGGATCGGCAGCCTGGTTTCCGAATCCGGTAGCAGGTCATCCGGGCCGGGGTGACTATGCGCATGGCTTTGATGATTAAGCCGGGGAGAACCGATTTTCCCGGACACCGCCGCCATCTGGCGGCGTAGCTGTTTTAGCTGCTCAGCACGGTTGTGATGAGGCTGATCGGAGGCGAGAATCGCCGTCATCACCACCTCCTGGTGTCGCGGGTGTTACCACTGATGTTCGAATGTATGTTCGATAGAGTCAGTCAACACCCGCCCACCGACACCGTCAAGAAACGTGAGAGGCTATTGCATGCAACCGGTACTCATGTGGCTTCTGGTGCTTTCCGACTGGCCCGCACCGATCAATCACGCGCATCCTGGACGACCGGAAGACCGGCCGTAGCGCGAATTTCCCGACGCGCCGCCGCCGGGTCGGTCTCTCGAAACATGTAGTGGCTCAACGCGACTCGTGCGATTGCACCGGCACGATCACGGGCGCTCGCCACGGCATCGAAGCCGTCCTCACGAGCGCACTGCTCCAAGACCACCATCAACCTCTCGCTGATCATCGGCAACGCCCGCGCCATCTGGTCCTGCGCGAAACCCGGATCCAGATCGAGCTGGCGCCCGGGCGGCTGATCCTCCACGAAAGTCGCCACAAGGTCGACCGCGGCTTCCAGTCGTGCGATGCCGGTGACCCCGCTCATCGCCCGTTCCATCGCCGCGTCGAAACGCCGTCGTTCATGCGCTCCCAGCGCATCGATCAGGTCCTCTTTGGAGACGAAGTAGCGATAGATGGTCGGCCGTGACACCCCAGCCAGAGTTGCCACATCCGACAACGACAACTTACGTGCACCCGTCCTCAGCACGAGCCGCCGAGCCGCCTCGAGTATCCGATCGGCCAGATCGCCGCGAGCTGAACCGGATCCGTGCGATGCGGCGATCGACACGATTGCAACTCCTGCGTTTCAGCCCGGAATTCAGGCGGCCACCGGATCGAGCCGGCCGAGTCCACGCAGCCACGAGATCAGCAGCCGCAGCCCGTCGTCGAAGGACATGGGCTCATAACCGAGGCGGCGGGTGGTCAGGTTGTCGTTGGTTCTCAGCTTGCGCTCGCTCTTGGCCGTAGCTTTCGCGATGGCCATCAAGGTGGGCCCGAATTCGGCGGTCAATGCCTCGGGATCCGTGCGGTAATCGAGATCGTCGACACGATGGTCGATTCCGGCGATCTCGCAGGCACGATTGATTCCGCCTGCGGTGCTGAAGCTTTCCTGCGGCTGGCCGACCAACAGGTAGCGCTCACCGGCCACGCCGCGGTCCAGCGCGGCAATCGAGCCCGTCGCGACGTCCTTGCCCGCCACCCACGTCACCGGAAAAGCGAGATAGCGCTTGATCTTTCCGCGCATACCCGCCAGCAGCACCCGGTTGAAGCTGGTTCGGTGCAAGGCGCGTTCGACGACCGGGGCAGGGCCGAAGATCGCGCCGGGGTGACACGTCAGCACGTCGTCGCCCGCGGCAGCGCGCCGGTGTGCTTCTGAAAACGCGGCGAGCTTGGTGACGGTGTAGGGGTCTTTGGGTGGGTTGTCCAGCACGGGTGCCTCTTCGAAGTCGACGCCGGTGCTCAGATCGAGGAAGGTGGCAGTGCTCAGGGCCACCACCCGACGCATGCCGTGGGCCTTCGCCGCATCCAGGACGTTGGTGGTGCCGACCATGTTGACGGCCTTGAAGTCTTCGAGGTCCTGGCTCGCGCCGCCCAGTAACGCCGCACAGTGGATGGCCGCCTCAGCGCCCTTGGCCGCGCGCAGCACGTCGTCGCCGTCGCGGATGTCGCCCTTGACCAGCTCGACTCCGATATCGGAAAGCGCGGAGGCTTCGTCCGGATTGCGGACCAGTGCCCGAACCTGATCGCCCCGCTGGATCAACTGCTCGCAGACGTTGCCGCCGGTCTGCCCGGTCGCGCCGGTGACGAAGATCGTGCTGGGCATGGCCGTCCTCCTCCGCATCGGTTGTTACATATCGAACATATTTAGTCAAGACTGTAAACCTTGACGTGCGATTGTTCTATATTCAGTTTCATGGCACTCGACCCCTCAAGCGTCCTTCTCACCGACCGCGTCGCGGTCGTCACCGGCGGCGGCGCGGGCATCGGCCGCGGCATCGCGGCGGGTTTCAAGGCATTCGGTGCGCAGGTGGCGATCTGGGAACGCAACCCCGAGTCGTGCGCGTCCGCCGCGGCGGAGATCGGTGCGCTGGGTATCACGGTCGACGTGCGCGACAGTGCTGCGGTGGATGCCGCGCTGGCGCAGACTTCCGCCGAGCTTGGGCCGGTGACGATCCTGGTCAACAATGCCGGCGGCGTTTTCTGGTCGGGGATCCTCGACACCACCGAGAACGGTTGGGACGCGCTGTACAAGTCGAACCTGCGCCACATCTACCTGTGCACGCAGCGCGTGGCCCGCGTCCTCGTCGAGCAGAAATTGGCGGGCAGCATCATCAGCGTCACGTCGATCGAAGGTGTCCGCGCCGCACCGGGTTACGCGACCTACGCGGCGGCCAAAGCCGGCGTCATCAACTACACCAAGACCGCGGCACTCGAGCTCGCCCCGCACGGCATTCGGGTCAACGCGCTCGCGCCCGACATCACCCTGACCGAGGGGATCATGCAAATAGCCCCGCCGGGTTCCGAAGAGCGGTTCGGCCGCACGGTCCCGATGGGACGCGCGGGCCATGTCGACGAGATGGCAGGCGCAGCAGTATTTCTCGCGTCCGACATGTCCAGCTACATCACCGGGCAGACGATCCACGTGGACGGCGGTACCCAGGCCGCCAGCGGCTGGTACCACCACCCGGAAACCGCCGCGTACGTGCTCGGTCCGAGCTAGTGGCGATCGCAAGCGCGGCGCAAGCGCCGGGCGCAGCGGGTCGACACCATCTGCGCGCGAGCGTTTCTAATCGCCGGTGTCGAGCATGACGTGTGCCGACATTCCGCCGTCGATCGAAATCATTTGTCCGGTGATGTAGCGAGACTGCTCCGAAGCCAGGAAAACGACGAGGTCAGCGACGTCTTGTGGTTGTCCGAGATACGGCGTCAACGTGGCGCGGCCGAGGCGACCGATGACGTCCTCGGACAGATGCGCGCGTACGGCGTCGGTCAGGATCAATCCGGGCACGACGGTGTTCGCCCGCACGCCGCGCTTTCCCTCACTGGTCGCGACGTACATCGTCAGGGTGTGCACCCCGGACTTCGACACACCGTAGGCCAGCCGGGTCCGGTCACCCGACAGCGCCGCCCCCGACGACATGTTGACGATGGAACCGCCTCCGCTCTTTCGCATTTCGGGCACCGCGTACTTGCACGTCAGCAGCTGGCTTCCCAGGTTGACTTCCAAAGACCGCTGCCACACGTCCAGCGCCATCTCGCTGACGGTGGTATCCCGCGACAGGAAGCTACTGGTGGTCAGCGCCGCATTGTTGTGCAGGACATCGAGGCGGCCGAACTCCGCCACCGTGGATTGCACGACATGTCTGGCCGTCTGCTCTTCTGCGAGGTCGCCGCCGAGTGCGATCGCCCGCGCCCCCGTTCGCCGAATCTCGTCCACGACCTCGGCGGCCTTCGCCTCGTCGATATCGACGACCGCGACGGCGGCGCCTTCACGCGCCAACTCGTGCGCCGTTGCCGCACCGATCCCGCCGGCACCTCCGGTGACTATTGCGACCTTTCCGGCAAGTCTGGACATCGAGTGCTCCCAAGGCCGGTTCTTTTCGGTGACGCTAAAGAAAGTTAGCCTGATTCGATGCCGCGTATTGCGCCAATCCCGATGCATGAGCTCAGCTCACACTCCCGCGAGATCGTGGAGGCCGGCGTCGCGGCCGGACTCTACGCGACCCCGGTTCCCCTGCAGATCTTCGCGTATCGCAGCGCGCAGCTCGAACAGGTCAACATGGCCAGGACCCACCTCGGCGCCGGCACCCTGCTCGGCGGCCGGATCCTGGAGCTGTTGCGCATCCGCAGCGCCCAGCTGGGCGAGTGTGAGCCCTGCAGCCAATCACGCAAGCACGACTCGATCACCGACGAAGACGTCGCCTGCCTGCTCGCGCCGGGCCACGATGCGCTGACGTCTCAGGAGCAGATGGCCGTCGAGTTCATCGACCTGCTCTCCGCCGATCACCACGCAATGGACGACGAGTTCTACAAGCGTTTGGGTGAGCACTTCACCACGGCGCAGATCGTCGAGCTCGGATTCACCTGCGCCGGGGTGATGGGACTGCACCGCTTCATCCACACCCTCGACGTCTACGGCGAGTCGGCGCCCGTCATCGGCTACTCCTCCGACCAGGTCGATTCGGCGAGGTGAACTCTCAGACGTCTCGCTGACCGAGCAGGACGGCCCAGTCGCGCGGCACTCGATCGCGAGGACCGGGGACCGACTGGTCCTCGGGATGGCATTTCGGTGGGGCAAGTTCGGGACCTTCGCAGTAGTCATTGGTTTCGTAGTCCCAGAACCAGTCCTCGCCCGGTTCGAACGATCGAATGATCGGATGTCCCGTCTCTCGCCAATGCCGTGTCGCGTGCCGGGCCAGCGAATCGTCGCAGCAACCGATGTGGCCGCAGGCCGCACACCGCCGCAGGTGCACCCACCAACCACCAGCGGCATCACACTCGACACAGCCAATACCGCTGGGCGGCACCGATGGGTCTACAGCAGCAGCCATCGACACTGCTACTCCCACTCGATGGTGCCGGGCGGCTTACTGGTGACGTCCAGCACCACCCGGTTGACCTCGGCGACCTCGTTGGTGATCCGGGTGGAGATCCGCTCCAGCACTTCGTAAGGCACCCGAGTCCAGTCGGCGGTCATGGCGTCCTCACTGGACACCGGCCGCAACACGATCGGGTGCCCGTAGGTACGGCCGTCGCCTTGCACACCAACCGAACGGATGTCGGCCAGCAGCACCACCGGGCATTGCCAGATCTGCTGATCCAAACCAGCAGCCGTCAGCTCCTCGCGCGCGATCGAGTCCGCACGGCGTAGCGTGTCGAGCCGCGCCGCGGTGACCTCACCGACGATCCGGATCGCCAAACCCGGACCCGGAAAGGGTTGGCGCGCAACGATTTCCTCCGGCAGGCCCAACTCACGCCCCACCGCGCGCACCTCGTCTTTGAACAGCAGCCGCAGCGGCTCGACAAGTTTGAACTTCAGGTCGCCGGGCAGCCCGCCGACATTGTGGTGGCTCTTGATATTCGCCGCCCCGCTGCCACCACCCGACTCCACCACGTCGGGATACAGCGTGCCCTGCACCAGGAATTCAATATCCTTATCCCCCAGCGCATCCCGCACGGCACCTTCGAAGGCGCGGATGAACTGCCGCCCGATGATCTTGCGCTTGCCCTCGGGATTGGTCACCCCGGACAGCGCCGCGAGGAACGTCGCTTCCGCGTCGACGGTCACCAGGTTGGCGCCGGTAGCGGCGACGAAGTCACGCTGCACCTGCGCGCGTTCGCCGGCGCGCAGCAGCCCGTGGTCGACGAAGACACAGATCAGCCGGTCCCCGATGGCACGTTGCACCAGCGCGGCGGCCACCGCGGAATCGACCCCGCCGGACAGCCCGCAGATCGCGTGGCCGTCGCCAACCTGGTTGCGCACCTGCGCAACCAGTGCACTGGCGATACCGGCCGGCGTCCAATCCGCGACGATGCCGGCGAAGTCGTGCAGGAACCGGGTGAGCACCTGCTGTCCATGCGGGGTGTGCATGACCTCGGGGTGGTACTGCACACCGGCCAACCGCCGGGACCGGTCCTCGAAGGCCGCCACCGGAGAACCCGCGCTGGTGGCCACCACCTCGAATCCGTCTGGGGCCGACGTGACCGCGTCACCGTGACTCATCCATACCGGCTGCGTGTCGGGTAGATCCGAATGCAGTTCACCACCAACGACTTTCAATTCCGTCCGGCCATACTCACTGGTTCCGGTGTGCGCGACGGCACCGCCGAGGGCCTGCGCCATCGCCTGAAATCCGTAGCAGATCCCGAACACCGGCACACCCAGGTCGAACAGCGCCGGATCCAGTTGCGGCGCGCCCTCGGTGTACACACTGGCCGGGCCGCCGGAGAGCACCACCGCCTGCGGGTCGCGGGCCTTGATCTCGTCGACCGATGCCGTGTGCGGGATCACTTCGGAATACACCCGGGCCTCGCGCACCCGGCGAGCAATCAATTGCGCATATTGCGCACCGAAATCGACGACCAGCACGGGACGGGCGGACGATCCGGCCACGTCGACGTCTGTAGCTCCGGCCATGCCAGTCAGCTTAGTGGCTAGCTGGGCTCGATCCAGGTCCTGGTGTGATTCACCCACGTGCCGGTGGCGTCTTCGGTGCCGGGAACTAGCTGGAACTCAACCAAGACGAGGGGTAGCCGGCGGGCTTGCTGCAGCCAGCACAAACGCCGCGGTGCCTCCAGCGAGGTTACGCGGCACAGCGCGGTGTCATCGCGGCCGACGCGGCGACGGATTAGTCGAAACGACATGCCCACCTGTAGCCGTTCGTCACCAGTAGCGTGTTCCACGGCGTCCCAGGTGTCGTACCACTCAGTGACCCGGGCGACGGTGGTGATCAGCTCCCAGACTTTGGCGGGCGGTGCGGCGATGCCTATCGACCTGGACAGCGTGTGGCCGTTGGCGGGCGTAAGGATCATGGATGCACGCTTTCGATGGCAGCCCGGGCAGAAATATTCTCGGGTTCATGGGGTCTCGAGGCGCGAGGCCGAGTGCCCACTCGTTGGGGCCACCAGAACCAGCGTCCGAGCAGGGCGGCAATCGACGGTGTCATGAGGGACCGCACGATCAGCGTGTCGAAGAGAAGCCCAATGCCGACGGTTGTGCCGAATTGGCCGATCATCCGTAGGTCACTGAACACAAAGGAAGACATGGTGAACGCGAACACCAGGCCCGCAGAGGTCACCACCGCTCCCGTTCCACCCATCGCGCGGATGATTCCGGTCTTGATACCGGCGCCGATTTCCTCCTTGAACCGTGAGACGAGCAACAGGTTGTAGTCCGATCCCACCGCCAGCAGGACGATCAGCGCCATCGCTATCACCAGCCAGTGCAAGGGAATGCCCAGGATGTCCTGCCAGACGAGCACCGACAGTCCGAACGAGGATCCCAACGACAGCAACACCGTGCCGATGATGACCAGTGCGGCAATCACACTGCGGGTGATGATCAGCATGATGGCCAAGATCAGGCAGGCCGCGGCGATCCCGGCGATCAGCAGATCGTATTTAGCCGCGTCGCTCATGTCCTTGTAGGTCGCGGCGGTGCCACCCAGAAAGATTTTGGCGTCTTCCAAGGGCGTTCCCTTGACGGCGTGGCGCGCGGCCTTTTTGATCGCATCGACGTGCGAGATACCTTGCGGGGTAGCAGGATCACCGTCGTGGGTGATGATGAACCGTGCGGCCTTGCCGTCGGGTGAAAGAAACATCGTCAGGCCGCGTTTGAAGTCGGGGTTGTCGAACACTTCCGGCGGCAAGTAGAAGGAATCGTCGTTTCTGGCCGCGTCGAAGGCTTGTCCCATTGCGGACGCGTTCTGCTGTGCGGCGTCCATCTGATCCAGCAGACCCGAGAACGTGCTGTACATGGTCATCGTCATCGTGCGCATGGTCGTTGTCGCGTCGATAATCGGCGGCAGCAGCGAAATCAGCTGCGGCATAAGGATATCTAGCTTGTCGGTGTCCTTGACCAGACCGCCCAGGTCGTCGGTGAGCTTGTCGACGCCGTCGAGCGAATCGAAAACTGAGCGCAACGCCCAGCAGACGGGGATGTCGAAACAGTGCTGTTCCCAGAAGAAGTAGCCGCGCAGCGGCCTGAAAAAGTCGTCGAAATCGCCGATGCGATCGCGCACATCGTTGGTGTCGGCGACGATTTGCCTAGTTCGGACCGCGACGTCATGTGTTGTGTCGGCGAGCTGGCGCATCAGGGTGAGCATGCGTTGCATGGTGTTGATGACGCCCGCCATCTGATCGGCGACGGACCGCATGTCGGCCATGCGGTCGTGCATGTACTTCATGTTCTCGGTCAGCGTGGTGCCTTGCATGCTGATCTGAAATGGAATGGAAGTGTGCGCGATTGGCGCACCCAACGGCCTGGTGATGGCCTGAACACGCGCGACCCCGTCGGCCTGGAAGACGCTCTTGTCGACCCTGTCGAGGACGAGCATGTCGGCGGGATCACGCATGTCGTGGTCGGTCTCGATCAACAACAGGTCGGGGTTCAACCGCGCTGACGAGAAGTGCCGGTCCGCCGCGGCGTATCCGATGTTGGACGGCGTGGTCCGGGGTAGGTAGTTGCGGTCGTTGTAACTGGTCGTGAATGACGGCAGAGCCAGCAGCCCGACGAGAGCCGTCGCACACGTCGCCGCGAGTATCGGCGCGGGCCACCGGACGACAGCGGTCCCTACCCGCCGCCATCCCCGCGTCTTGATTTTCCGTTTCGGATCGAACAGACCGAATCGACTGGCCAGGGTCAGGATGGCCGGACCCAATGTGAGGGCGGCCGCCACCATGGTGAACATCCCGATCGCGCACGGCGCGCCCAGGGTTTGAAAATAGGGCAATCTTGTGAAGCTAAGGCAGAACATCGCGCCGGCGATAGTCAGACCCGAGCCCAGGACCACGTGAGCGCTGCCGCGAAACATTGTGTAGTAGGCGGCTTCCCGGTCCTGTCCGGCGTGACGGGCTTCTTGATATCGGCCGACGACGAAGATCGCGTAGTCGGTACCCGCCGCGATGGCAAGTATCGGAAGGATTTGAACCGCGAAGGTCGAAAGCCCGATGACGCCGTGGCTGCCGAGGAACGCGATCACCCCTTGCACGGCGGGCAGTTCGATGAAGACCATCAGCAGCGTCAGCAGGACGGTGGCCAAGGAGCGGTAAACGATCAACAGCATCAGCACGATGACGCCGACCGTCACCCCCATGACCTTGCGCGCGCTTTTGTTGCCGAACTCCAACTGGTCGGTTGTGACGGCGGCGGAGCCGGCGACATAAGCTCGGATGCCGTTGGGCGCCGGGGTGGTCGACACGATGCGCCGGACGGCGTCGACGGACTCGTTGGCCAATGTCTCGCCCTGGTGACCGGCGAGATAGACCTGAACGTAGGCGGCCTTCCCGTCGGGGCTTTGCGACCCGGCCGCGGTGAGTGGATCACCCCAGAAGTCTTGGATGTGCTCGACGTGCTTGTGGTCTTGTGACAGTTTGTGGATCAGGTCGTTGTAGAACTGGCGCGCCGCACCGTCCAACGGGGCCCGGCCTTCCAGGACGATCATGACCGCGCTGTCGGTGTCGAATTCCTTGAATACTTGGCCGACGCGATTCATGGCCTGTATCGCCGGTGCGTCATTTGGACTCATCGACACGGCGTGAGCTTCTCCGACCGCTTCTAGTTGCGGTACAACAATATTCGTCACCGCGGCAAGTCCAAGCCAGAACAATAGGATTGGCACCGACAGCACGCGAATTGCCCGTGCGATCGGCTCCCGCGCCGGGGTAGGTGCGTCGCTCACGCGGACTTCACCAGGCAGAAGGTTTGAGGGTGAATTCCCGCGACCGTCCGTTGGTCCTTGATATGGCCGTTTACCGTGATTCGGCAGCCGATGATGTCACCATCGCCCTGCGCCACGACATTGACGCTGACCGCCGGGGCCGTGGTCGCAACGCTGTAAGTCCATGGCAGCTGAATGTCATCAGCACGCTGCGGCGCAGCGTCGACGTCGAGGTAGTTGATGTCGGCCATGGTCCCCGCCGCGCCAAAGACCTCCAGCATCACATGCTTGGGGTTGAAGGGCCTGATGTCGTCGGTACGGGCGCTGGCGGCCTACGTGGCGCCGTGTATGCCGAACGCCCCATGCAGGCGATAAACGGCGAAACCCGCGACAGCCACCAAGACCATGATGACCAGAAGAACCCACCCGCGCTTGACGACCACCATCCCTGGTTCCATCTCCTGCATCCGTCATAAGTTAGTCATTCAACTAACTTGATGCGATGTTATCAACACCAGCGCGGTTGAACAACCGCGCTTATCTACGGATGCAACGTCCACCGCAAAATCGCTCCGCTGCAGATGTTTCGCACATGTTCAGCCTGCTACGATCCCGCATAAGCGGCGAACCGCAAAGCAACGTAGCGTCCAGGCCTTGTCAAGATACCTGTTGCGGTTGTAAGTTGGCTAACTAGCTAACGAAGCAGGGATTGCCGGTAGCAGAGGAAGAGGGGTCAAAGGCCATGCGTGTCAATGCAGATCAGTTCGGCCCGTGGGCGGTCGTGACGGGCGCGTCATCGGGAATCGGGCGTGAATTCGCACATCAGCTCGCCGCCGCCGGCATCAATGTGGTACTCGTCGCGCGGCGCCTGGCCATGCTGCAGGAACTGGACGCCGCGCTGGCCGGGCATTACGGCGTCGACAGTCGCGCCGTCGGCGTCGACCTGTCCGATCCGGCCGCGCTGACCCTGATCGCTGACGCCACCGCCGACATCGATGTCGGCCTTTTGGTGTCCAACGCCGGCGCGGCGCTGCCCGGGCCGTTCCTGGATTCGGGCTTGCAAGCGCAGCGCGCGATCCTGCGCCTGAATACCGCCGCACATCTGGGCCTCAGCCACCACTTCGCCGAACGACTCGCGCGGCGCGGCCGCGGCGGCATCGTGCTGGTCTCCGCGCTCGGCGCGATCCATGGCGTGCCGTACATGGCGAACACTGCAGCGACCAAGGCCTATGTCGCCAGCCTGGGCGCCGGCCTGCACGTCGAGTTAGCCAAGCACGGTGTACACGTGACGGTGCTACACCCGGGACCGACGCGGACCGCAACGATGGCCGAGTTGGGGCTGGATCCTGACAAAATGCCGATGCCACCCATGGCGCCGGACGATTGCGTCCGCGAGGCGCTGCGCGCACTGGCGCGCAATCGGGCCCGCTGCATACCGGGCCGAATCAACCGGGTGACCGCCGCGCTGGCGCCACCGGCGCTCACCCGCTCCATGATGGCGCGCATGTTGTCACGGCCCGCCTCGGTCGATGCCGCCGCCGAATAGCCGCCGGAGCGCTCGTGAGCAAGCCAATCTCCCTCATCACCGGAGCCACTGACGGCATCGGCAAGGTCACCGCGACCGAGCTCGCCCGGAAGGGCTACGCCGTCGTGCTGGCCGCGCGGAACGAGACCAAGGCGGCAACCGTCACAACCGAAATTGTCGCGTCCACGGGCAACCGCAATGTTGACTACCTCATCGCCGACCTCAGCTCGCTTGCCCAGTTGCGCCGCCTCGCCGAGATGTTCATGGTGTGTTACCCGCGACTGGATGTCCTGATCAACAATGCCGGCATCGTCATGCCGCAACGCGTACTGACCGCGGACGGCTACGAGACGACGTTTCAGGTCAACTACCTAGCGCAGTTCTATCTCACCCAATTGCTGCTGGGCGAATTGAAAAAGAGCCCGCGGGGAAGGGTCATCAACTTGAGCTCGAGCGTGTACCGCGCTGGCAAGTTCAACCCGGGCAACCTGCAAAGCGAACAACAGTTTTCGACCATCGGCACATATGCGGCGTCGAAACTTTGCGTGCTGCTGTTCACCATCGAGTTGGCCCAAAGACTCAAACCGACCCGCGTCGTCGCGAACGCAGTGCATCCCGGGATCGTCAGAACGCCGATGATGCGCGGGGCACCAGGAGTCTTCCGTGCGATCTCTTATGCGGCTCTGCCCTTTTCGCGGTCCCCGGACAAAGGCGCCGCCACGTCGGTGTTCCTCGCGGGCTCCCCAGATGCGGCCCAGATCTCCGGACAGTACCTCGCGAACGGCAAGGTGCAGAAAATCAAGACCGCCTTCAACACTCGGGAGAACCGGGACATGTTGTGGAACTTGAGCATGGACGCGTGCCGTCTATAGTCGGTGAGTGAGATGACTGACTTAACTGACGCCGACGGAGCCGCATCGTCGCAGGCTTCCGGGAAGCGAGAGCGACTGATCGCCGCCGCATGCGACCTGTTCTACCGCCAGGGCATAGCGGGCACCACACTCGCGCACATCGCCGAGGCTGCCGAGGTGCCGCTGGGCAACGTGTATTACTACTTCAAGACCAAAGACGACATCGTCGCCGCCGTCGTCGAGGCACGTGCCGAGGAGATCCGATCCGCAACCGCGGCATTGCAGCGCCGACACGGTAGCCCCAAGGCCCGGCTCAAGGCACTCGTGGCGATGCTGGCCGAGTCGCGCGAGACGATCGCCGACCACGGCTGCCCGCTAGGGACCCTCTGCACCGAGCTCGCGAACATCAGGCAGGTCACATCCCCTCACCGCTCCACTCATGCAAACCCTGCTGGACTGGACCGAGCAGCAATTCCATGCCATGGGCCGCCGCGACGCCCGCGACTTGGCATTAGAGCTGATCATCGCTTACGAGGGCAGCGCCGTCCTCACCAACGCGCTTGCCCAACCCGAACTCATGGCCCATGAGGCCCGGCGCCTCGAAAAGTGGATAAACGCACTACAGGCGTGACAGCGCTGTCGGCAACCTCGACCCGCGCCTACAGCGAAAACCCATCGCGTAGGGCTGCGACGGCGTCGTGCCCGCCCTCGAAGGTGATGTGGCGCAGCGCCGTCTTGCGCTTGGCTTCGGTGGAGCCCAATCGCGCGGTGGCGAGATCTACCGCGCTGGCGGTGACCGTGACGTCCGGCTTACCGCGAGCGGCCGCCATGCGGCCCTGGTCCATGGCGAACTCGAAACGGCGGCCGTCGATCTCGGCGCGATATACCCCAGTCAAGCCCGCGGTTCTGCGCGGGTCTGCGGGAATCACGAATCCGGCGAGGAATCCGGTCAGGGGTGAGACCGGGCCGGCTCCGATCAGGTCCAGCCGGTCCAGTCCCAGCCAGGCGATGCTCTGCAGGATGGGCGGCACCCGCTGCCACCCGAGGTCGCTGAGGCAGTAGACAGTCCGCGCGACCGGGGGTGGCAACTCGGCGCGGTCGACGAGCCCGGCGTCCTGGAGCTCTTTGAGGCGTTCGGCCAGCAGGTTGGTCGCGATACCAGGCAGTTCGGCGCGCAGATCGCTATATCGGCGCGGCCCTCCGAGCAGCTCGCGCAAGATCAGCAGGGTCCACCGCTCACCCAGGATGTCGAGGCTTTTGGCGATCGGGCAGTTCTGGTTGTAGCTCTTGCGGACGGACATGCCATCACTTTAACAGGTGAGACTTGTTTTTCAACTAGTCACTTGATTTTTTTGTCTATAAAGTTTAGAGTCCTGTCCATGCGATCTCGTCCACTGTTCCGCGATCACCCCGTCGCCGCGCTTGCCGTCATCTGCCTGAGCGTCTTCGTCATCAGCGTCGACGCCACGATCGTCAACGTCGCCCTGCCCACGCTGTCGCGTGACCTTGGCGCCGACACCGCGCAATTGCAGTGGATCGTCGACGCGTACACCCTCGTCATGTCGGGCCTGCTGCTCTCGGTCGGCAGCCTCAGCGACCGCTTCGGCAGGCGGGGCTGGTTGTCGGGCGGGCTCGCACTGTTCGCGATCACTTCCGCTGTTGCGGCGCAGGCGAGTTCGGCCGACGCGCTGATCGCCTCGCGTGCGGCCATGGGCGTCGGCGCGGCCGTGATCTTCCCGACCACGTTGGGTCTGATCACCAACATTTTCACCGACCCGATTCCTCGCGCCAAGGCAATCGGGCTGTGGGCGGCCATGGTCGGCGTCGGAGTGGCGGTCGGTCCGATCAGCGGCGGCTGGCTGCTCGAACACTTCAGCTGGGGTTCGATCTTCCTGGTCAACGTTCCGACCGCGGTCGTCGCGATTGCGGGTGGAATGCTGTTCGTTCCGACCTCTCGCGACCCCGCCGCCCCACCGGTCGATGTGCCCGGGCTGCTGCTGTCCGCGCTCGGGGTGACCACGTTGATTTACACCGTCATCGAAGCGCCCGGTTGGGGGTGGGGCAGCACGCGCGCCGTGGTTGGCTTCGCCGTGGCCGCAATCGTTCTCACGGCGTTCGCCTTGTGGGAGCGGCACAGCGCGCATCCGATGCTGGACGTGACCGTGTTCTTCAACCGTCGATTCTCGGGCGGCAGCGTGGCCGTGACCGCAGGTTTCCTGACGCTGTTCGGATTCATCTTCGTCATCACCCAGTACTTCCAATTCATCAAGGACTACAGCGCATTCGAGGCCGGCGTGCGGCTGCTCCCGGTAGCCGTCTCGATCGCGGTGGCCAGCGTCCTGGGCCCGCGACTGGTCGAACGGATCGGCACCACCGCCGTCGTCGCCGGTGGGCTGGCGGTCTTTGCGGCCGGCCTGGCCTGGGCATCCACGGTCGATGCGGCGACGCCGTACGGCCAGATCGCGATGCAGATGCTGCTGCTCGGCGGCGGCCTCGGCCTGACCTTTGCGCCGGCCACCGAGGCGATCATGGGATCCCTCTCGGCCGACAAGGCGGGAGTCGGCTCGGCGGTCAACGACACCACTCGCGAATTCGGCGGCACGCTGGGCGTAGCGATCGTGGGCAGCGTCTTCGCATCGGTCTACTCCAGCCGCGTCGGCTCCGCATCGGCGCTGGCTGGATTGCCGGTCGATGTCCGCTCGGCGATGCAGCGCTCGATGGCGGTGGCGCACCGGGTGATCGAACAGTCACCGGCGGGCCGCGTCGCCGGCATCCGCGATGCGGTCAACCACGCGTTCCTGGACGGTCTTCAGGTGGGATCGCTGATCTGCGCCGGCATCGCGTTGACGGCCGCGATCGTCGTCGTCGTACTACTGCCGGCACGGGCCCGGCAGGCGCCAGCCATCGACACAACAGCAGAGCTGGCGGAAGCGCTCGAATCATCCAACTAGGGAAGGAAATCCAATGACACACCCACGCGTACTGGTAACCGGCGCCACCGGCAGGATCGGCAGCGCGGTCACGGCCCAGCTCTTGCAGCAGGGCATCGCGACTCGTGCTCTGGTGCATCGCGACGACGAACGCAGTGCTCGATTGCGGGCCGCCGGCGCCGAAGTCGTGGTCGGCGATATGTTTGACATCCAGCAGATTCAGGCTGCGCTGGACGGGGTCGACCGACTGTACTTCAACCCGCCGTACCATCCGCACGCGCTCGACAGCGCGGTTGCCTTCGCCGTGGCTGCGCGGCGATCACGGGTGGACGCGGTTGTGGCACTTGGGCAATGGCTGGCCAGCCCCGAGCACCCGTCGCTGATGACCAGGCACGCCTGGCTGACCGACAAGTTGTTCGAGCTACTGCCGGACACCGCCCATGTCGCGGTCGATCCGGGATTCTTCGCCGACAACTATCTGCAGCTGGTCCCGATGGCCGCCCAACTGGGAGTGTTGCCGACTCCGACCGGAGCGGGCCGAAATGCGCCGCCCTCCAACGAAGACATCGCCCGCGTCGCTGTCGGTGCGCTACTCGACCCGCACCGTCACGACGGACGCGCCTACCGCCCGACCGGACCGACGCTGCTGTCCGGAGCAGAGATCGCCGACGCGGTTGGCGAGGCGTTGGGCCGGAAGGTCCGCCACATCGATATTCCGCCGTGGATGTTCATGCGCGCCGTGCGGGTGAACGCCAAGCGGCTCGGCGCCGACCTGTTCTTCGAGTCCAGCCTGCGCCACTACCTCCCCGAGCACGCCCTGGGAACCTTCGAAGTGGGCGGCCCGACCACGCATGTCCGTGATGTCGCCGGCGTCGAACCGGAGGATTTCCTCACGATCGCACGCCGCTACGTCGGCGGCCCGGAATCTCACCGTACCGCAGCCAATCTCATCCGCCAGGTCTGGAACTTCATGTTGACCGGACTGGTACCGATGCACGACCTGGACAAGTTCGACCGACTCCAACAGCATCCCCGGCCGGCGCATCCACGGCTGTCGGGCCAGTCCACGTTCTGGCGAAACGAACACATCGGCCCGACCGCGCAAATCGCCGCGTCGGCTTAGCAAGGAGGAAACCGAAATGACCGACACCCGAATCCATGACCAGTACTCGACCGGCCTGTCCCGGCCGAATATCGAGCAGGCCCTCGTCGCCGCCGGAAAGGACCTCGATCATCTTGCGCCCGCCGACCTCGCGCCACTGGAGGACTTCCACACGATGGGCCGCTTCGCCACAACAGAATTGGTCGAGTTGCTCGAAATCACCACTGCGGACGAGGTCCTCGACGCGGGCAGCGGGATCGGCGGCACCGCCCGCTTCGTCGCTGACCGGTGCGGCTGCCGAGTGACAGCCGTCGACCTGACCGAAGAGTACTGCGACGTCAACCGTTGGCTGAATCGACTCGTCGGGCTGGGCGATCGCATTCACGTTCGCGAAGCAGACGTCACTGAATTACCCTTCGCAGAAGCCACTTTCGATGTCGCGTTCAGCCAACACGTCCAGATGAACGTGGCTGACAAGTCCCGGCTGTACACCGAAGCACGCCGAGTCCTGCGCGATGGCGGCCGGATCGCGATCTGGGACATTACTTCTGACGGCCAGGGCGAGCTCGACTATCCACTGCCCTGGGCCGACAAACCCGGGTACAGCCACCTCGTCACTTCCGACGAGTTGCGTAGCGTCATCGAGGGCTCAGGGTTCGCGATCGAACACTGGAACGATCACACCGACCAGGCGACCGCGCTGATGCAGACATTTCTGACCCTGCCCCCTAACCCGCTCGGGCTGCACGCCTTCGTCACCGACTTCACGGCCAAAGCCACGAACCTCACCGCCGCCCTCACCGATGGACGACTCCGCGCGATCCAAGGTGTCGCCCGCGCAATCAGCTCGGCATGACGCGCCGCGCGGCGACGTGGCTGCCCTTAATGATTCGGCTCACCGCGCTCGGGTATCTGGCCTTCTTCGTGCCCAACCTGATCCTCGCGGCAACCCATCGCATCGGCACGCTGCCGCCGATGCTTGGCAGGCTGTTCGACTGGGGAGCGGGCGGCCCTGACGATCCAGCGGTCGCCATCATGTTCTCCACCGTCTACATCGTTTGGGCGATCTTTCTGTTCGCATCCGCGCACGACCCGAGCGCAAACCGACTGTTCCTCGATTTCAATCTGGCCGCGAACGGCGCCCATTTCGCCGTCATGCTCGCAATGGCGGTGACCATGCCCGACGAGCACCAGCACGTCGCGGGCGTACTCGCCCTCGGCGTGATCACCACCGTCCCACTGGCGGCCTGCTGGATGCCCGTCCGGCGCGGCGCGTCTTGACACCTGCGTAGACGATCGACTACAGTTACCGTCATGCAGGTGTAGTCGAGTGACTACACACCAGGTGAGAGGATCACTGCAATGACGATTCCGTCCCCACTTCCGTCCACATCCACCCTGACCGTGACGCAACTGTGCGGCCGGATCGGCGCCCACATCGACGGCGTCCGCCTCGCCGGCGACCTTGACGCCGCCACGGTCGGACAGATCCGGGAGGCGCTGCTGCGCCACAAGGTGATCTTCTTCCGGAATCAGCACCACCTCGACGATGCCCAGCAGCAGGCTTTCGCCGCGCGCTTGGGCACTCCGATCGCCCACCCCTCGGTGCAGCATGAAAACGCGCCGATCATTACGCCGATCAACTCCGACTACGGCAAGGCCAACCGCTGGCACACCGACGTCACGTTCGTCGCGAACTACCCCGCCGCGTCGATCCTGCGCGCCGTCACCCTGCCCAGCTACGGCGGATCGACGCTGTGGGCATCCACCGCGGCGGCTTACCAGGCGCTGCCCGAACCGCTCAAACATCTGACCGACAATCTGTGGGCGCTGCACAGCAACCGCTTCGACTATGTCGCTGCTGCCCAGGCGCAGACCGAAGAGCAAAGGGCGCATCGGACCCGGTTCGAAAAGGCGGACTTCCGCACCGAGCACCCGGTGGTGCGGGTCCACCCGGAGACCGGCGAGCGGACCCTGGTGGCCGGCGACTTCGTGCGCGGCTTCGTCGGTATGGACAACTACGAGTCGCACGTGCTCCTGGAGCTGCTACAACGACGAATCACCATGCCGGAGAACACGATCCGGTGGAACTGGCAGGCCGGTGATGTCGCCATCTGGGACAACCGAGCGACCCAGCACCGCGCGATCGACGACTACGACGACCAGTATCGGCTGATGCACCGGGTCACCGTGATGGGCGACGTGCCCGTCGACGTGCACGGTCAATGCAGCCGCGTGATCAGCGGCGCTCCGCTGCGGGCTCTCCAGGCCGCGGCAAGCTGACGGGTCGCATAGCCAAACGGCGGGGAAACAGTAGGTCAGCTGAACGTGTGGCGGACCGGCGTCGGGCATGGTGAGGTGTAATTGCCACGGTCGAAAACACCCCCGGAAGCGAGGTCCGCCGTGCTGGGTCTACCCGAAACGGTGCACGCCTGTCTGTTCGATCTCGACGGTGTGTTGACCGACACCGCGAGTGTCCACACCAAGGCCTGGAAGGTCATGTTCGACGCGTTCCTGCAGCAACATGCCGAACAGACCGGCGAGCCGTTCGTTCCTTTTGATCCGGTCGACGACTACCTGAAATATGTCGACGGCAAGAAACGTGAAGACGGCGTTCGGTCGTTTCTGGCCAGCCGCGGCATCCAACTGCCCGACGGCGACCCCGACGACACGCCCGATAAGGACACCGTCTACGGGCTGGGCACCCGCAAGAACGATGCCTTCCAAGAGACGCTGCAAAACGACGGCGTCGACGTATTCGACGGCTCGCGCCGCTACCTGGAAAAGGTGGCCGCCGCGGGTCTCGCTACGGCGGTGGTGTCCTCCAGCGCCAACACCCGCCAGGTGCTGGAGATCACCGGGCTCGACAAGTTCATCCAGCAGCGAGTCGACGGCGTGACCCTGCGCGAGGAACACATCGCCGGCAAGCCGGCACCGGACTCGTTCCTGCGTGCCGCCGAGCTGCTGAACGTCACACCCGCCGAGGCTGCTGTGTTCGAAGACGCCTTGTCCGGTGTCGCGGCCGGCCACGCAGGCAACTTCGGTTACGTGGTAGGTGTCGACCGCGTGGGCCAAGCCGACGAATTACGCAGCCACGGCGCCGATGTCGTGGTCACCGACCTCGGCGATCTGCTGTAGGCGCCGCGATGATCCCGGATAACACCTTCCCCGTCGAACCCTGGCAGGTCCGCGAGACCCATCTGGACCTCAACGTGCTGGCGCAATCGGAGTCGCTGTTCGCGCTGTCCAACGGGCACATCGGAATTCGCGGCAACCTTGACGAAGGCGAGCCGTACGGCCTGCCCGGCACGTATCTGAACTCGTTCTACGAGGTCCGGCCGCTGCCGTATGCGGAGGCCGGCTACGGCTACCCGGAGGCGGGGCAGACGGTCGTCGACGTTACCAACGGCAAGATCCTGCGCCTGCTGGTCGACGACGAGCCGTTCGACGTTCGCTACGGCAAGTTGTTGAGCCACGAGCGGGTGCTCGACCTGCGGGCCGGCACGTTGACCCGATACGCGCACTGGCAGTCACCGGTCGGCAAGCAGGTCCTGGTGACCTCGACCCGGCTGGTATCGCTGGCACAGCGCAGCGTTGTCGCCATCGAGTACGTGGTCGAGGCGGTAGACGAATTCGTCCGTGTCACAGTGCAATCCGAGCTGGTCGCCAACGAGGACCAGCCCGTTACGTCAGGTGATCCGCGGGTTGCGGCCATCCTCGACAAACCGCTGGAGGCCGTCCAACACGAGGACACCGAATGCGGGGCACTGCTGATGCACCGGACGCGCGCCAGTGCGTTGATGATGGCAGCGGCGATGGACCACGAAGTCGAGGTAGAAGGCCGCGTGGAGATCACCAACGACGCGGGCGACGACCTCGCCCGCACGACCGTGATCTGCGGGCTGCGGCCGGGCCAGCCCCTGCGCATCGTGAAATACCTGGCATACGGCTGGTCAAGCCAGCGTTCACGTCCGGCGCTGCGCGACCAGGCAGCCGCCGCTTTGCACAGCGCACGCTACAGCGGGTGGCAGGGCCTGGTGGACGCCCAGCGCAAGATTCTCAACGACTATTGGGACGGCGCCGATGTGGAGGTCGAAGGCGACCCCATATGCCAGCAGGCGGTGCGGTTCGGGCTTTTCCACCTCCTGCAGGCCAGTGCGCGAGCCGAGCGGCGCGGCATCGGCAGCAAAGGCTTGACCGGCACCGGGTACGACGGCCACATCTTCTGGGACACCGAGGGATTCGTTCTTCCGGTGCTGACCTATACTTTGCCGCACGCAGCTGCCGATGCATTGCGTTGGCGCGCAACGACTTTGGATTTAGCAAGGGAGCGCGCCGCACAGCTGGACCTCAAGGGTGCCAGCTATCCGTGGCGAACGATTCGCGGCCAGGAATGCTCGGCCTACTGGCCGGCCGGAACCGCCGCGTGGCACATCAACGCCGACATCGCCATGGCTTTCGAGCGCTATCGGATCGTCAGCGGCGACGAGTCGCTGGAGAGGGATTGCGGGCTGGAAGTCCTCATCGAGACGGCCCGGCTGTGGCTTTCACTCGGTCATCACGACCGCCACGGAGTGTGGCACTTGGACGGGGTTACCGGTCCCGACGAATACACCGCGATCGTGCGCGACAATGTGTTCACCAACATGATGGCGGCACACAACCTGCGGGTTGCCGCCGACGCGTGCGCCCGGCACTCCGAGGTCGCTCGCGAGCTGGGCGTGAGCACCGAAGAGACCGCCGCGTGGCGCGATGCCGCCGACGCCGCGCACATTCCCTTCGACGAAGAGCTCGGCGTGCATCAGCAGTCCGAAGGCTTCACCACCTACGCCGAGTGGGACTTCAACGAGAAGACAACCTACCCGCTGCTGCTGCACGAGCCGTACGCGCTGCTCTATCCCGCGCAGGTGGTCAAGCAGACCGATCTGGTGTTGGCCATGCACTGGCAAAGCCACAAATTCAGCGACGAGCAGAAGGCGCACAACGTCGACTACTACGAGCGGCGCACGGTGCGCGACTCGTCGCTGTCTGCCTGCACCCAAGCGGTGATGTGCGCCAACGTCGGCCATGTGGAGCTGGCGCACGACTACACCTATGAGGCGGCTCTGGTCGACCTGCGCGACCTGCACCACAACACCCGCGACGGCTTGCACATGGCGTCGCTGGCCGGCGCGTGGACTGCTCTGGTCGCCGGCTTCGGCGGCCTGCGCGACGACGAGGGCATCCTGTACCTCAACCCGTATCTGCCCGAGGCCATCTCACGGCTGCGATTCCGGCTGCGCTGGCACGACTTCCGGGTGACCGTGGACGTCATCCACGACGAGGTGACCTACACGCTGCGCGACGGCCCCGGGGGTGGATTGACTATCCGGCATGCCGGGGAGGACGTCGAGCTCAGCACCAGCGCTCCGACAACGATCACGCTGCACAAGCGTGAGCCGCTGCTGCCCACGCCGCAGCAACCACCCGGACGCCAGCCGCTGCACCGGGACGCTTACCGGTCGGTTAGCCAGCCGAGCTGATCGGTCCAGGCCTGATACGCCGCTCCTCAGCATCGCTCCGCTCTGCATCGTCGTCGGCGGAAGGCAGCCAGCGCAGCGCGCCGGGCGCATCGGCCGGCACCACCGGATGCTGCGGGGCAATCGGGTCCAGCCGCCGGTACGGCTCGCCCTGGCGTGGCCGCAGATCGTTTTCACCCTTGTTCGGCCACAGCGACGCGGCCCGCTCGGCCTGCGCTGAAATCGACAGCGCGGGGTTGACCCCGAGGTTCGCCGAGATCGCCGCACCGTCAACCACCGACAACGTCGGGTACCCGTACACCCGGTGATACGGGTCGATCACGCCGTGTTCGGCGCTGTCGCCGATCACCGCGCCGCCGAGGAAGTGCGCGGTCAACGGGATGTTGAACAGCTCGCCCCAGGTGCCGCCGGCCACCCCGTCGATCTTGGCCGCGAGCCGACGGGTGACTTCGTTGCCGACCGGAATCCACGTCGGGTTCGGCTCGCCGTGCCCCTGCTTGCTGACGTAGCGGCGCCGTCCTAGTCGTCCGCGCTTGGTGAACGTGGTGATCGAGTTGTCCAGATGCTGCATCACCAGCGCGATCACCGTGCGCTCGCTCCACTGGCGCGGATTGAGCATTCGAAGGATGCCGCGCGGATCTTCGCCGGCTTGAGTCAGCAATTGCCTCCATCGCGGCACATCCGTGCCCTCCGGACCGGACCCGTCGGTCATCAACGTCTGCAACAGCCCCATCGCGTTGGAGCCCTTGCCGTACCGGACCGGTTCGACGTGCGTGTCCGAGGTCGGGTGAATCGACGAGGTGATCGCCACCCCATGGGTCAAGTCCAGGTCCGGATTGACCTTCAACGTCGCGGCACCGACGATTGATTCGGAGTTGGTGCGGGTCAGCACGCCCAGCCGATCCGACAGGCCGGGCAACTTGCCGGTGTCACGCATTTTGAACAGCAGCTTCTGCGTGTTGTATGTGCCGGCGGCCAGCACCAGATGATTCGCGGTGAACGTGCGCCTCTTGCGACGCAGCAAGCGGCCGGTGTGCTTGGTATGAACCTCCCACAGTCCATCGGACCGCTGTGTGAAGTTGGTGACGGTCGTCATCGGATGTATCTGCGCCCCAGCCGATTCCGCGAGGCCGAGGTAGTTCTTCAGCAGCGTGTTCTTGGCACCGTAGCGACAGCCGGTCATGCAGGACCCGCATTCCAGGCAGCCGGTCCGGGCCGGGCCGGCGCCACCGAAGAACGGGTCGGGCACCGTCTCGCCGGGTGTCTTGGTTCCGTTCGGACCGAAGAACACCCCGACCGGGGTCGGCACGAACGTGTCGCCGCAACCCATCTCGTCGGCGACTTCCTTGACCAGGCGGTCGGCGTCGGTGAACGTCGGGTTCTCGACCACGCCAAGCATCCGCTGCGCCTGCTGGTAGTGCGGCATCAACTCCGCGCGCCAGTTGGTGATGTGCGACCACTGGCGGTCGTTGAAGAACGGATCCGGCGGTACATAAAGCGTGTTGGCGTAGTTCAACGATCCACCGCCGACACCGGCGCCGGCCAGGATCATGCAGTCCTGCAACAGGTGGATGCGCTGGATGCCGTAGCAGCCCAGTTGGGGCGCCCACAGGAACTTGCGCAGATTCCACGAAGTTTTGGCGAAATCCTCGTCGGCGAAGCGGCGGCCGGCCTCGAGCACGCCGACCCGGTAACCCTTTTCGGTCAGCCGCAGCGCGGTGATGCTCCCCCCGAAGCCCGACCCGATAACTAGGACGTCGTAATCCGGTTCCATCGGACCAGTATGGACGTACCCATCGGTGACAATCTAGCTGCCGACGGTCAGGCCGACTTTCTGGAATTCCTTCAGGTCGCAGTAGCCGGCCTTGGCCATCGAGCGGCGCAGCCCGCCGACGAGGTTCAGCGAGCCGAACGGGTCGTCGGAGGGGCCGTCGAGCACCTGCCGCAACGGCGGTCGCTCACCGACGGCGATCTGCAGTAACGCGCCCCGCGGCAGCGACGGGTGAGCGGCGGCAGCCGGCCAGAACCAGCCGTCACCCATTGCCTCGGCCGCCTCGGCGAGCGGGGTGCCCAGCACCACCGCGTCGGCGCCGCAGGCGATGGCCTTGGCCAGTTCGCCGGAGGTGTGGATGTCCCCGTCCGCCAGCACGTGGACGTAGCGGCCGCCGGTTTCGTCGAGGTACTCGCGGCGGGCCGCGGCCGCGTCGGCGATCGCCGTGGCCATCGGCACGCTGATGCCGAGCACCTCGTCGCTGGTCGTCACTCCCCTGGTGGACCCGTAGCCGACGATGACGCCGGCCGCTCCGGTGCGCATCAGGTGCAGTGCGGTGCGATGGTCGAGCACGCCGCCGGCCACCACCGGGACGTCGAGTTCGGAGATGAAGGTTTTGAGGTTGAGCGGCTCGCCGTCGCTGGCGACCCGTTCGGCGGAGATGATCGTGCCCTGGATGACCAGCAGGTCGACGCCCGCAGCGACCAGCCCCGGTGTCAACGCCTGGGCGTTCTGCGGACTCACCCGCACCGCCGTGGTCACCCCGGCGTCGCGGATGCGGGCTACCGCGGCGGCCAGCAACTCGGGATCCAGCGGCGCAGCGTGCAGCTGCTGCAGCAGCCGGATCGCTGCCGACGGTTCGGGCTCCTTGGCAGCTGCCTCGGTGACCTGAGCGATCTTGGCGGCCACGTCCGCGTGCCGGCCGATCAGGCCTTCGCCGTTGAGCACTCCCAGACCGCCGAGCCGACCGAGCTCGATCGCGAATTCCGGCGACACCAGGGCATCGGTCGGATGGGCGATGACGGGGATCTCGAACCGGTACGCGTCGAGCTGCCATGCCGTCGACACGTCCTGCGAGGAGCGGGTGCGCCGTGACGGCACGATGTTGATGTCTTCGAGTTCGTAAGTGCGCCTTGCAGTTCGGCCCATGCCGATCTCGACCATGTCACGCATGAGCGACCCTTCTCGATCGGTTCACCGCACGTAGTAGTTGGGCGCTTCGGCGGTCATGGTGATGTCGTGCGGGTGGCTTTCTTTCAAGCCCGCCGGTGTGATCCGGACGAATTGCGCCTGCTGAAGGTGCTCGATGGTGTTGGACCCGGTGTATCCCATCGCCGCACGCAACCCGCCGGTGAGCTGATGGATCACCGACGCCAGCGGCCCGCGGAACGGTACCCGTCCCTCGATGCCCTCCGGCACCAGCTTGTCCTCGGAGAGCGCGTCGTCTTGGAAGTAGCGGTCCTTCGAGTAGGACTTACCCTCTCCCCTGCCCTGCATGGCACCCAGCGAGCCCATGCCGCGGTAACTCTTGTACTGCTTGCCGTTGACGAAGATCAGCTCGCCGGGCGCCTCGGCGGTGCCGGCCAGCAGCGACCCCAGCATCGCCGTCGAGGCCCCTGCCGCAAGGGCTTTGGCGATGTCGCCGGAGTATTGCAGCCCGCCGTCGGCAATCACCGGCACGCCTGCCGGCGCGCAGACCGCGACCGCCTCGAGGATCGCGGTGATCTGTGGCGCCCCGACGCCGGCCACCACCCGGGTAGTGCAGATCGAACCCGGCCCCACACCGACTTTGACCGCATCGGCTCCGGCCTCGACCAGCGCCGCGGCCGCCGACCTGGTGGCGACGTTGCCGCCGACCACCTCGATCCGATCGCCGACCTCGGCCTTGAGCTTGCCGACCATGTCGAGCACCAGCCGATTGTGCGCGTGCGCGGTGTCGACAATGAGGACGTCAACCCCGGCGTCGACCAGCGTCATGGCCCGCACCCAGGCGTCGTCGCCGATGCCGACGGCCGCCCCGACCAGCAACCGGCCGTCGCAGTCCTTGGTGGCCAGCGGATGCTGCTCGGTCTTGACGAAGTCTTTGACGGTGATAAGCCCGGTCAGTCGGCCATGACCGTCGACGATCGGCAGCTTCTCGATCTTGTTGCGGCGCAACAAACCCAGCGCCGCGTCGGCGCTGACACCCTCCTGGGCGGTGATCAGCGGGGACTTGGTCATCACTTCGGCGACCGACTTGGACTGGTCGACCTCGAAGCGCATATCGCGGTTGGTGATGATGCCGACCAGCGCACCGGACCCGTCGACCACCGGTAGCCCGGAGATCCGGAATTTCGCGCACATCGCGTCGACTTCGGCCAGCGTGTTGTCCGGCCGGCAGGTGACCGGATCGGTGACCATGCCCGCCTCCGACCGCTTCACCATCTCGACCTGGCCGGCCTGTTCGGTGACCGATAGGTTGCGGTGCAGCACGCCCATGCCGCCGGCCCGGGCCATCGCGATCGCCATCCGCGATTCGGTGACGGTGTCCATCGCCGAGCTGACCAACGGCACCTTGAGCCGGATCTTCTTGGTGAGCTGGCTGGAGGTATCCGCAGTGGCGGGTACCACATCGGAGGCAGCCGGCAGCAGCAGGACGTCGTCGAAGGTCAGTCCGAGCATCGCGACCTTGTGCGGATCGTCACCTCCGGTGGGTACCGGGTCGTCGGCGAGACCACCGACGCGGACATAAGGTTCGACAATCAGGTCGCCGCTGCCTTCAAGACGGGACAAGCCAGATGACATTGCCGGGGCCCTCCCATACGCATGCGGAGTGAGGATCTCATCCTATCGGCTCGCCGCCCGGCGACGCTGGTCGCCGCGCAGCGGCGTGACGTGGGGGTACCCCCAGCCGCGTAGCGGCTAGGGGGCGAGCCGGGCAATCAGGCTGAGACCTGGCGACGATGCGCGCCGCGTAGCGGGCGTGAGCAGACGCGACATGTGGGCTGGTCTGCGGGCATAGCGCTGGCGTGATGCCCGCCCGGCTGCGTAGTGTGGACCCGTGCGCGACTACCTCCCGCCGGGTTTGCCGCCCGATCCATTTGCCGACGACCCATGTGATCCGTCGGCGGCGCTGGACGCCGTCGAGCCCGGTCAACCGCTCGACCCGCAGGAGCGAATGGCGGTCGAAGCCGACCTGGCAGACCTCGCGGTGTACGAGGCCCTATTGGCGCACAAGGGTGTTCGCGGCCTGGTGGTGTGTTGCGACGAGTGTCAGCAGGACCACTACCACGACTGGGACATGCTGCGCGCGAACCTGCTGCAGCTGTTGGTCGACGGCACTGTTCGTCCGCACGAGCCTGCCTATGACCCCGAGCCCGACGCCTACGTCACCTGGGATTATTGCCGGGGGTACGCCGACGCCTCGCTCAACGAGGCGACCTCGGACACCGAGGGATTTCACGGGCGCCGCTAACCCGGGCTAACCAGGCGTTTTCGCCTCAACCACCCACCGGGTTGGGGGGCAGAGGGGTCCGCGGTCGATGGATGACCGCGCGTGGCGTTGGGATCACGGTTGGCGACCTTCGCGTTCAACCGGTTCACCCGCTCGACCAGGTCCTGTTTGCGATCGTTGTCTCTGACGTCCTGCACCCGGTCGCTGACCGCGGCGAGCTTGTCCTGCGCCTCATCCCACTGGCCCAGCGTGATCATTTGCTCAACGAGGTCCAAATCGCTCTGGGCGGACGAAGCGATCCGCTCATCCTGCACCGAAGCCGGCTCGCCGAACATCTTTGTGTGGACGCCGTAGAGCGTATCGCCGGGCTGGGCGTCGCCCATGATCGCGACGAACCCGCCGACGCCGAGCAGGGTCGCGGCCAGCGTCCCTACCAGCGCCATCCGGCGCCGGACGTGACGACGCTCCGCGAGCCCGCGATTCAACGCGCGGACGGCCTCGCCGCTCCGGGCACAGCCCGCTTGGCACCGGGGCCCTCAACTCGTCGCGCCAGTCCTCCAGCAGCCCGGCCAGCGCGCGCTCTCCACTGTCTCGCCGGTCCGCGACATCGCCGAACTCGACCGGCTCACGTTTCGCCAGCGCTTCGATGAACCGATCGGTGCGGGCCACCGCACCCGTATCGGGCTGATCAAACGATTTATGGGTTGGTTCAAACATAATCTTGTCTCGCTGCAACAATCTCGGATTTCAGCCGCGCCAAGGCGCGGTGTTGGGCTACCCGGACGGCGCCGGCGGTACCGCCGACGGCGCTGGCTGTCTCTTCGGCGCTCAAACCGACGACGACTCGCAGGATGAGGATTTCGCGTTGCTTGTCGGGCAGCACGTTGAGCAATTCGCTCATCCTGTTAACGGAATCGGCTTCGATGGCCGCCTGTTCGGGACCGGCCTCGGCTGACCTGCGGTCGGGAATCGAGTCGCTGGGATACGTCAGGTCGCGGCCGGCCGCACGATAGGCGTCGGCCACTTTGTGCGCGGCGATGCCGTACACAAAGGCCAGGAATGGGCGCCCGCGATCACGGTAGCGCGGCAACGCCATTACGGCGGCCAAGCACACCTCCTGTGCCACGTCATCAGCAGAGAGGCCGCTCCGCTCGATGGTGCCGATTCGTCCGCGGCAGTATCGGATCACGATCGGGCGGATCGTCTCCAGCACTTGTCGAAGCGCGTCCCGATCACCTGCTACGGCATCAGCTACAACAGCGTCGAGACGTTCCTCCAGCGTTGTCATCGGCGGCAACATCTCCAGCGTTACGAACCGGGCATCGGCCCGGCACGGTGGCACGTAGTAAAACAATAACGACCCGTCGCAGCAAATGCGGCGTTAGCGCTGGTTCCAGGCTCCGCCCCAGTGCCGCACTTGGCGGGCGCACTCGTCGCGAATGTCACACAGCTCGGCGATCGGGCGGGTCGGGTTCCCCGTATCCGTGATGTCGACCAGTAGGCAGGCCACCGCCCAGCGTAGCGGCACCAGGCCCAACCGGCCGGTCAGCTCCAGCGCCGCCGCACCGAGGGTCCGGGCCCGGTCGACGGCGCCGGCGCTGCACAGCGCCGCCGCCAACACCACGTCGCTCTTGGCGCCGTGCCGGGCGGACACCGACCCGTCGACCGTGGCCGCAGCCAACTCGACGCCGAGCTCTGCGTTGCGCACCGCGGCGGAACCGTCGCCGGCCGCCATCGCCAGCTCGGCGGCAACCCAGGCTCGGCGCACCGACAGCCGATGCTGCGGCGCTTCCGCCACGAACGGCTCTGCCCGGCTCAGCAACGTCGCCGCGGCGGCCAGGCGACCGGTGCCGAGCGCGTCGGCGGCCAGCCCGATCAACGCATCCGCGGCGGCCTCGGGGTCGGGGTCGGGGCCGGCCAGCGCCAAGGCGCGACCGTCCCAGCCGCGGGCCAGCCGGTGCCAGCCAAGCTGGCGCAGAAACGAGGCCTGGGTACTGTGCGCGAGCGAGGCGAGCCGGTCGGCGGGCGCACCGCGCAGCAGCGTCGCGAGGTCGTTGCGCGCGCTGCCGTAGCGGCCCTGCCCGCCGGCGCAAACCGCGCGGAGCCACAGCTGACGAGGTGTGACCGCCGACGGCAGCGGCCAGCGCCCGGGCTCATTTCCGAAGGCCGCAGCCGTCAAGGTCGGCCTCGATTGTCGGGCCGCAAGAGATATCTGTCACGCCAAGGCCGCCAGTTAAAATTTCATGGTTTCTGAGTTACACGGGTATTAAATCTGACGCAGATTATATTTAGTGTGCCTACCCCGCGACCAGCCGCGAGCTGGGACGTTCCCTCATAACACCGCGTCACCCTGCACGCGGAGGTGAGCAGACTCCGCACGTCGATGAACTCAGGGTAAATTGTCAAGCCGCCGTTGAGCATTCGGCACATCACCGAGTGTTGACGAAATTTCCGTAGGCCCCCTACCTTTAAGGCCGACGAGTTAGTCACCGACGACCCGCTCGATTCAGTTGACGACGTACCTGTTCGCAAACTGGCCTGATCTTGGGCGTGTAGAGAGGGACTTCAATGCCACAACCGGAGCAGCTACCAGGCCCCAACGCCGATATTTGGGAATGGCAATTACAAGGCCTTTGCCGTGGGGTCGATTCGTCGGTGTTCTTCCATCCGGACGGCGAGCGCGGTCGGGCCCGCCTGCAGCGCGAGCGGCGCGCCAAGGAGATGTGCCGCCGGTGCCCGGTCATGGCGCAGTGCCGCGCACATGCCCTGGACGTCGGCGAGCCCTATGGCATCTGGGGCGGCCTGTCGGAGACCGAACGCGAACTGCTGCTCAAGCGTGACATCGGCAGGACGCGCAGTATCCGCCGCACCGCCTAGTTACTCAGCAGACAACGCCCCGCCCCGGTCTCCCGGGGCGGGGCGTTTCTTCGGTGGCGAGCGGCGGAATAGCTGCGCGCGCTGCGCGGGTTGCAGTGGCAATGACCGCAGCAGAGACAAGCAACCTCGGCCGATTCGGATTCTTCGGGCTCGGCGCCACCCCCGAGCAAGCCCATGAGATCGAACGGCTGGGCTATGGGACGATTTGGATCGGCGGTTCGCCGCCGGCCGAATTGTCTTTTGTTGAGCCACTTTTGGAGGCAACTACCGACCTGAAGGTGGCCACCGGCATCGTCAACATCTGGTCGGCAGCCGCCAAGCCCGTGGCCGAGTCGTTCCACCGCATCAACAGCGCCTACCCGGGGCGATTCGTGCTCGGCGTCGGGGTCGGCCATCCCGAAGGCGACGCGCAATACCGCAAGCCTTACGACGCACTGGTGTCATACCTCGACGAGCTCGATGAATACGGCGTACCTGCCGACCAGCGTGTGCTCGCCGCGCTCGGTCCGCGGGTGCTGAAGCTCTCGGCCGAACGCGCCGCCGGGGCTGCACCCGGCCAACGCGACGCCCGAGCACGCCGCACAGGCCCGTGCGATCATCGGGCCGAACGCACTCTTGGCGCCCGCGCACAACGTGGTGCTGAGCAGTGACGCCGAAGAGGCGCGCGCGATCGGCCGCACGGCGCTGGCCCCCTACTTCAACCTGAGCAACTACGTGAGCAGTTGGAAACGGCTGGGCTTCAGCGACGCCGACGTCACCGCGCCCGGCAGCGACAAGCTCATCGACGCCGTGATCGCGCATGGCACGCCTGACGACGTCGCCACGCGGTTGACCCAGTATCTGAGCTCGGGGGCCAACCATGTCGCGATCCTTGTGTTCGGCGGCCCGGAGAAGGTGTTGCCGACGCTGTCGGAACTCGCCGGACCACTCGGCCTGTCACGTTAGCGGGGACTCAATCGGCCTTTAACGGGCGTCAAGCTATCCGCATCCCCTCTGGTCGGCTGCGATCATGTTCGCCATGGGCGACAGCAACTCACTGACCACACACGAGACGGGCGACGGCGCGGCATCCGAGGGCACCGTGACGGTGACGGAGACAGGCACGGGCACGTATATGCAGCGGATCACTGCGGGGCACCACGAACTCGCCGCCGACGAGCCACATCCGATCGGCGCCGACGCAGGGCCAACACCCTACGATCTACTACTGTCCGCGCTCGGGGCATGCACCTCGATGACAGTGCGGATGTACGCCAACCGCAAGGACTGGCCACTCGAGCGTGTTCGAGTGACGTTGCAGCACTACCGCATTCACGCCGAAGACTGCGCCGAATGCGAAACCACCAGCGGATGGATTGATCACATCGATCGCGACATCGAGTTGGTCGGCGACCTCGACGACACGCAACGGGAACGGTTGCTGCACATCGCCAATCGTTGCCCGGTTCATCAGACCCTCACCTCCGAGGTGAACATCCTCACATCCTTGCGGTGACCGCGTGGCCACACCGCGAGCAACCCCGCCAAAAATGACTGCGCGGTCCCGCGGTCTCTCCCTCCGTCGGGACCGCGCAGAGTCTTCACGTGCCTGCCGCCGCTACCGCGCCCATACCCCGGCGGCACGGTGATCGGCAGTCGCGACATCCTCGGCGCCGTCACGCACCGCGTTTGCGAGGTCGATAAGGATTTCGTCGAGCGCGGTGGCCGCCTGATGCCACTTCAGTTGCTCGAGCCCGTAAGCAGCGGCGGCTTCGCGGGTCCACAGTTCACGCAACGGCGCGATTTGAGACTTCAACTCCTGCAGCGCGGCGTTGAAGCGGGCGGAGGTGGCGTGGATCTCCTGGCGAACCGAGCATTCGATCTCGTCGAAGTTGTATGACAGCCGCGGGTCCATGGGTGGTGGCCTCACAAATTCCCGCCGGCGCTACCGATGCGGTGCGCATGGTTGTCAGCCGCCTCGCGCAGTGCGGCTTCGTTATGGCGAATCGTCTCCGCGATGCTCTGAAGCGCATGGTGGAGTTTCATCGACTCCGCGTTCCATCGATGCACCACGTCCTTGAAACGCGCCGCCGCGGCGCCACCCCATACCGACGGCGGCACGTCGCTCATACGGCCGATGAATGCCTGCAGCGTCGTCCGGATCTCTTCATTGCGGGTTTCGATCACGCCCGCAACCGAGCGCATCAGATCAAAATCGGTGCTGAGCGTATTGCCACCTGCGGGTGTGGTCACATGTCCCCCTTTGTCCGACCGCCGCGGACCTCACCGCGCCAACGACATGTAGGACTGCCGCGGGTCTGCTCCGGTTCCCGCCATTCGGCTCAGCGCATAAATCAGCTCAACGCCCGGGCCGATCGCACTGCTAGCTCGCATACCTGCCGCATCGCGGCCTCGTATCCGTGGCGGCTTTGACATCCGATGCTGATCCGGACGGCCTTATCGACCAACACAGTCCAGCTGATGTCGTGATCAGGCCGGACCTCCCGATAGGTCACCGCCGGGCGGCCGGCACTGTTTCCAGCCGGGTTGAAGTCGACGAACACCCCGGTCGGCTCGGCGTCGATCGCCTGTTTCAGAAACTCGGCGGTGGCGCTCAAGGCTTCTATGGCAACCCGCGATTGCGTCACGTGCAGCGCCATTTCGGGATCCGACGGCGACGTGACCTGCACGCGCGCCGATCCGGGTCCGGCAACGACGCGCTGCGTCGGCCACCGCGCCGGAACCTCGAGGGCTAGGCGACCTTCCACCAGAAACGTGGTCGGAACGCCACCGCCAGCGGGCGTCCCCCGACGGGCCGACGCGAGCGCCCCGAACGCGCCGAGCACAGTGACGACCAGCAGCACGACCAGCGCAAGCCTCCAGCGACGACGGTGGTCGCGCCCCGTAGCTTCGGTGTAGTGCGACGCGCAAGTGCTGTCCTCACCCAGAATGATCTCTGCGGCAATCCTTTTCAACCGGACATCGTCGACTTGTGCCGCGCCGATCCCGCCGCTGGTGCGCAAGCCTTCGGCAATCATCGGCGCCAGCGCGCTGGCCCCGATGACCGTGCTCGGTGCGTCAATCACCACTGCACGCGGTCGTGTCCGACGTCATCTCGAGGACGGAACGCACAACCGCCTCAACGACACACTGCGGGTTCTCGGCGACGGGTTTCGGCAACCACTGCGGCACCGGTGATCACCACGAATTGGTCAGCGATTTCTACAACCACCGTCGCGTGGCGGGATTCGATCGGAGACGCCTGGGTCAGCAGCCACGACCGGGGTCGCATGACAACCTCACCGGCGAGGACCTGTGCTGCGGCGCGGACCACATCGACGCGCGTTGACGCCCACCACGACGGGTGGACGACGATCGCACGTTCAGGGCTTCCGCAGTCCACCGACCCCAGCACCGTCCGCCACAGTGAGTCGACCGTGACCGGACGCAGGTCGACCAGGGTTACCGGATCGTCGATGCTGTCGAACGCGGCCCTCACCATCTCGTCGTCGAGCGACTACATCCGCCCCGCAACATAATTGGCGGATCGCATTCGGACCAACCTCGACTACGTGCGTGCTCATGGCGGCGGGCTCCAGGCGACCTGCACCAGCTGTGCGTTGCCTTGACGAGTGATCAACGTGCCGCGGCCAGGCGGCATAGGCGACTGACGCACCGACGCCAATCAGCACGCCCTCGTCGGGGCTTCCGCTCATCATCAATGTCATACAGCCGGCGTCGCGCAACCTGGCGAGGAGCGGCTCGAACATAGCGCGGGCGGCGCCGCTGCTGCGTCGTGCAACCAGTAGGTGCAAACCCAGGTCTTTGGCGTGCGGCAGAAATTCCAAGAGCGGCATCAGCGGATTGCTCCGATCGGTGGCGACCAGATCGTAATCGTCGATCACGACATATATCTCGGGTCCCGACCACCAGGACCTGGTGCGCAATTGCACAGGGGTAGCGTTCGGAGGCGGCACTCTGCCGCGCAACCGGTCGGCCAGGCGCGGTATTACCGCGTCGACCGCATCCGCCGAGGCAAGGTATCCGCCGAAATGTTCGGACTCGGGTTCGACGACGCCGAGGAGTGAGCGCCGGAAATCGACGACGAACAACTGGGACTGGGCGGCGGTCGTGGTGCGTAACAATTCGCGGCACATGACGCGCAATGCGGCTGTCTTTCCGCATTCGCCGTCCCCGAGGATAAGAACATGGAGCTGCTGCGCAAGATCGATTGCCACTGGCCGTAGTTCACTGTCCTCCAGACCGATCAGGATATCGGCGCCTCGCCCGTCGACCGCCCGCTCAACCACGCTGTGGTAGTCGACGCGCGCAGGCAGTAGCGGTATCGGGGGCGCGGCGGATCCGCTATGACGGCGCCCGCAACATCTCCCCCACTCGCGCACTGGCCTCGACCAGATCAGAGCTTGAGCCGACGCCGTCCATCCGGGGTAGGGCGATCACCATGTGCATCCCGTCGTCTGAGAGCCCTCGACCCGGCTTACCCTCCGGGACTTGCTGAGCGCGCCGACGGTCCAGTTCGGAATCCGTGGGATCGCCGAGCCGCAACTCGATTCGCGTCCCGATCTGATCCTTGAGCGCGGGACGAATCTCAGCCCATCGCGACGCCGATATCACGATATGCACACCGAATGAGAGTCCTTGCGCAGCAAGGCTGGTGATCGATGTCTCGATCGTTTCGAATTCGCGGCGCAGAGTTGCCCACCCGTCGACAATCAGGAAGACATCACCAAAGCGGTCGCATACTGGATCTCGTCTCGCCTTCAGCAGGCGGTACTGCGCCATCGACTGGATCCCATGGTCGCGGAAGACGGTCTCGCGGGTCCGGATGATTGCTTCGAGCTGGGCGACCATGCGTCGAGCCAACTGCGAGTCTGGTCTGCCGGCGACCGAACCAACGTGCGGCCAGTCTCGCAACGACGCCAACACCCCGCCGCCGAAGTCGAGACAGTAGAACTGCACCAAGCTCGGATCGTGGGTGATGGCCAGCGCAGTGATCAATGTACGCAAAGCTGTAGATTTGCCGGATTGAGGTGCACCGACAACAGCGACATTGCCGGCGGCCCCGGACAAGTCGACGACGAGCGGCGTTCGCCGTTGCTCGAACGGGCGATCGACGACACCTATGGAGACGGTCAACGCGGACATGGGTTTGCCGGTGGACTCGGCGTCGCGCAGCACGGTGTCCAGCGCCGGCGTCGCGCCGAGCGGCGGCAGCCACACCTCATGCGCACGCGGACCATGCCCGGACAGCCGATCCACGACCGTCTGCAGAACGGTGCGCCGATCAACGACATCCGGGTCGGCCCTGCCGGTCGGTATGACCGGCCCTGCCGGTCCAGCGGTGAACAATCGGGCGAGCACCGGACTCATCCGTCGGTCCGGGTAAATCGGATGCCTCCGCAGCGCAACGGATTTCCGCAGTGCATGGATCGGAAACATATGCGGCTTGGAAGCGAATCAACCCATCTGTTCCGACCCGCAGATAGGCTGCACCCGGCGCGCTTGGCAGTTCATGAGCATCGGACGTGCCCAAGACAAGCCGCGATTCGTTGGCCGACAAGGTTTTCAGGCATACGCGGTAGGAGAGATGCGATTCCAACCCGCGAAGTCTGCCCTCGTCCAGACGTTGACTGGCCAGCAGCAGGTGCATGCCCAACGATCGCCCGAGGCGACCGATCGCCACGAAGACGTCAGCGAAATCCGGATGCTGGCTGAGCAGTTCGGAAAATTCGTCGACGATGATGAACAGCACCGGAAGGGGCGCCAATCGCGCCCCGGCACGCCGTATCCCGTTGTAAGCGCCAATCCCGTCGAGGTTGCCGGCCAAGCGCAGCGCTTCCTGTCGGCGGTTCATTTCACCGGTTAGCGCGTCGCGCATGCGAGCGACCATTGCCGCCTTGTCGGACAGGTTGGTGATGACCGCCGCGACGTGCGGCGCTGGCTCCAGGCCGGAGAAGGTCGCGCCACCCTTGAAGTCGATAGGCGCCAGGTTGAGCTCTTCTGGTGAATGACGCGTAATCATCCCGAGAGCGACCGTGCGCAAGAACTCCGACTTACCCGATCCGGTTGCCCCGATGCAGAGCCCATGCGGCCCCATGCCTTGCTCGGCGGCCTCCTTGATATCGAGCTCGAGCGGTGCGCCCATGTCCGTCGTGCCGATTGGCACACGAAGGCGATCGTGGGGGTTTCTGCGGGTCCACGAATCAGTCGGGCTGTAGGACGCGAGATCGCCGATCCCGAGGAGACCCTGCCAGCCCGAGCCCCCGCCGGGCGCCCCGCCGAACGCATCCACCCCGCCGGCCCGGTACCCGGCCAGCCTTTGCGCACACACCAGCGCAGCGGCGTAACTCATTTGGTCCGGGCATGCGGACGCGTCCCCGTGGCCGGATAGCTCGTTCTCACTCACCTGCAGCCGCAGCTCCCCAGGTGTTGGCGCGCCGTCAGGGCAGGTGTTGACCGTCAGCAAAGTCACGCGACAGGCGCCGCTTTCGATCACCCATCCGTCACCGATGTCGCCGTCGACGACGACGACCAGCCGGGCCGGCGTGGAGTCCGTCAACACGCCGGCGAGGCCCTGCTGAGCCGCGACCAGCGAGGGGTAAACCATCCGGGCAGACCCGAGACGGTCGTCAGCGAGCGGATGTTGATTATGCGGCAACCATTTCAACCAGTCCCAGTGGGCTTGGTTGCGGTTACTGATCACTGCGGCAACCAAAATCAGGCTCGGACTGTGCAACACGGCAAGTTGACAGATCATCGCACGTAACAGCGCACGCGCCTGGGTAGTGTTCCCGCCCACCGTCACGGCGTGCGGTCCGCGTAGGTCGAACGCGATCGGCGCGTCCGGAACCGTCGAGTGCATTTGGAGAAATCGACGCAACGCGCTTCCGGTTACCGGATCGGACCGCTGCACCGGCCCGGTCGGCGGAGGCACCAAACGGCTGGCAAGACACTGTGTCCCGATACCGATCCGGACATGGCAGAAGTCCGAGTCCGCCGCCCGCCGCTCCCACATCCGGCAACCGCCCACCAAAGTCCACAACGTGTCGGGATCCGGATGACACCACATCAGCGAACAGCGCTGTGCCGCAGCGGTCTTGACGACGTCGTCGCGCAGGTCGGAGAGGTAGCCCAGGTACTCGGCGCGTTCGGCGTTGATCTCGCCGCGGCGCCGATCCGCGCCGGATATCAACGTCGCCACCGCCGACAACAGCATCATCAGCGGAAACGTCATGAACGCCGGATTCCGCGCGACGGCCGACCGTGAAAGGAAGACCATAACCATCATTCCCACCGTCGCGATGGCCATGACGACCGGCAGAAAACGCGTCATCACGTTCGTCCCTGTCGATCCCGTCACTGTCGGCGGGGCGGCAACGACGATGTCGGCCGTCTCGAAGACCGGAGTGGGCAGTCGTGCCGACGGCACGAATTCCACGGTCGCAGAATCATCGAACTGCACCAGGTAACCCTCCTGCGCCGTCCCGCATCATCACGGCGCCAAACGCGATTGGCACCGTAGGCGCGACCGCAATCAGCCGCAAGTCGGCTGTGGATCAACGCATACGCGGGTATCGCACCACCGGTTAGCGTCCGGATCAGCAACCGCATCGGCGAATGGAGGTCGCAGTGCACCAAGCGGTGGAAGCACTCCAAAGCAGTGAACCCCGCCACCTCGGCGGAGGGTTGCGCCGGGTGTCGGTTCATGCCGACTCTCTTCACGTCGACTTGGCGTTATCGGCGTTAGTGCCCTCTTGGGTCGCTGATAGCGCCAATCGTTGACATCCTGGCAGAAGGTGGTCGTCGCGCCCAGACCGTGGCAGCTCGGCATCAGCTTTCCCTGCCGGGGAAGATCGCGCTGGACCCGTCGAAGACATTGGCCCAGCTAGGAATCCGTGACGGCACCACATTGATTCTGACGAGTTCGGCGACAGTTTTAACGCCACCGCGCTTCGATGACGTTGCGGAGGCGGTATCGATGTCGCTAGCCCCTCGCGTGCGACCTTGGACCCGCCAAGCGGCCCGGTTCGTTAGCATCCTGGCAGCGAGTTGCCTGGCCGGCACGGGTGCAGCGGTGTTGATTCGAACGGCTTTTGATACCAACGATGCCCGACGCACCGGTTGTGCCGTCGTAGCCGCGGTGGCCGGTCTCCTTGCTCTGCCCGCGGCGGTACTGGCCTATCGCGTGTTTCCGCGACAGGACTGCCGGGCTCGCGCTGGGTCTGGCGGTCAGCGGATTCGCCGCACTCGCAGGCTTCCTGGTGGTTCCCGGCGAGGTGGGAGCACCGAACGCGCTGCTTGCGTCGGCGGCCACGGCGACATCGGCAACCGCCCTCCGCGTGATGGGTTGCTGTGCAACCGTATTCACGGCATTGGCATGTTTCGCGACAATCGAAGCGGCTGCGGCCGCGGTGGGCGCGGTCACCGCCGCACCGCTACAGGCGATCGGTGCGGTGTCCGCGGCGATTTCGCTGGTGCTGGTCGAAGCGTCTGCACCATTGTCGATCATGCTCGCGGGACTGTCCTCACAAGTGACGTTACAGCCGAATCCCGCTCGCGAGGAGCTTACGCTCGCTCGACATCGGCTGAACATCAGAGCAATTCGCGCCAATAGCTGGCTAACCAGCCTCGTCGCCGCGTTCTCCGGGACGGCGGCGCTGGGCGCCATCGGCGCGGCGGCCGGATCGTATTTCGCCGGTAGCCGCGGCTTGCTTGCCATCGTGTTCGCCACCGTAACCGGCTGCGTATTGCTGTTGCGGGCACGCTCACACCGTGACCTCGCGCGATCCGTACCGCTGGCGGTGTCTGGAACAATCACACTCAGCGCGACATTCGTGATCGCGGCCGTTACCTATCCGGTGCGCACGCCGTACATAGCCGCCGCGTCGATGATGCTGGCCGCGCTCGCCCTATGCCTCGGCTTCATCACCCAAACGATGACGTTGTCTCCCATCGGGCGACGAAGCGTAGAACTGCTGGATTATCTCGCGCTGGCCCTCATCGGCCCGCTGGCGTGCTGGATCTGCGGGCTTTACGGCGCTGCGCGCGGCATGAACCTGCTATGACCACAGCGCATTCCAGGGCGCTGCGGTGTGCAACGGCGGTGGTAGTCGCCGCACTGCCCCAATGCGGCGTACCAGCCGCCCGTGCGGTCTCGCCACCGCCGATCGACAGCAGCCAGTTACCCGAGCCGGCGCCACCAAGGCCGCCGCAGCCCACCGTGCAGCGGGAGATGTGCGCGGTGCCCTCGATAACTCCCGATGCGGGAAGGGCGAACACCTCCGGGCAACTCTCCGGGCTCGACCTGCCACAGGTTTGGAAGCTGACACGTGGTTCGGGCCAACGGGTCGCTGTCATCGACACCGGGGTTGCGCCGCACTCACGACTCCCCAAGACGGCGGCCGGCGGGGACTACGTATTCACCGGCGACGGCACCCAAGATTGCGACGGACACGGGACCGCCGTGGCCGGGATCATCGCCGCCGCAACGGATCCTCATCGTGTGGACGATTTCAGCGGGGTCGCCCCGGACGTCAGTTTGATCAGCATCCGCCAGTCCAGCACCAAGTTCGGCGCAGTGGCGGATCCGTCCAACTCCGGCTTCGGTGATGTCAGCACCATGGCGAAAGCCGTTCGTACCGCGGCAGATCTCGGCGCTTCGGTAATCAATATCTCCTCGGTCGCCTGCATCCGCACCGGATCGACGCTCGATGACCGCGCACTCGGCGCCGCACTCTCCTACGCGGTTGACGTCAAGAACGTCGTCGTGGTGGTCGCCGCCGGCAATACCGGCACCGGGCAGTGTCCCGCTCAGTCACCGCAACCGACGTGGGACACGGTCACGGTTGTTGTCAGTCCGGCCTGGTACGACGACTACGTGCTGACCGTGGGCTCGGTGAACGCGCGCGGCGAACCGTCGTCGTTCACCCTTGCCGGACCTTGGGTGGATGTCGCTGCCCCTGGCGAGGGGGTGATATCGCTGAGCTCGTCGGGCGATGGATTAGTGAATAGCCTTGGTGGGCCGAATGGTTCGAGTCCGCTTTCGGGCACCAGCTACGCCGCTCCGGTGGTCAGCGGGTCTGGCGGCGTTGATCCGATCCCGGTTCCCGAAGCTGACGGCTCGCCAGGTGATGCAACGCATCGAGGCCACCGCGCATCATCCGCCCGGCGGGTGGGATCCTCTGGTCGGCGCGGGCGTTGTCGACTTCCTTGCCGCCGTCAGCACCGACCCACCGGCAAGCCCGGCTCGTCTGCCACCACGCACACCGGTGCGGATTGCGCCGCCGCCGCTTCCTGCGCCGGCGCACCACGGTTCGCGAGACACGGCGTTCATGGGCGCAGCGATCTGCGGTGGCGTGTTGGCGGTAGTGCTGATCATCGGCGCACTGACGGCCCGACTACCGCGAGCCGGGAGTCGACCGGATTAAATCCCGACGGCGAGAGCGTCCTGGGCGACTGAGGCGTTCGCCCTACTCAATTCCGGACCTGCGGGCAGTTTGGCTAATACCGGCCACGGCGCCGGGATCGCTGTATCGGGCAGACCGAGGTCGTGTGCCGCATCGTCATCGTGGATGGCGAATCGCACACCGGTGTCGGTTATCAGGTATCGGGTGCCGGCGCGGGGGTTGTCTCCGGACAGTCCGGTGGCACGTACATATGCACTGCGCCCCGGCGAAAGGTAGACGGCGTCGACCGCTGGGCCCTTTCCGTCGGCCTGCGATAGCTTCACCGGCTCGTGGTCCGCCGGGATCGGTAGGCCGCCGGCCAAAAACGAGATTTCGACGCCGCCCGACGCGGCGTGCCCCCAGCTGACACAGAGCGCCGAACCGCCGCCATTCAGCGTCGACGGCGCCCGGTCGGGAAAGGTGTCCACCGGCAATTCGGTCACAGTCGGAGTCGCGCGGATGATGTCGGGCGCGACCGAGATGGCGGTGCGGGTGCCTCGCGAGTCGGTGAATCGCAGCAGATCCGCGGCAACCTGCCCGATCCGCTGAATCCCGTGTCTGAGTACGACGTAGTGCTCGTCGCCGTCGACGCGGGCGACGCGGAGCACGCTGCCGACCGGAAATCCCGGCAGTGCCGCCGGTCCGCGGCCGCGCGGCGTCAGGAATCCGCGGCGCCGTGATGGGCGGTGCCTCTGGGACGGCGTTCAACAGCGTCGGCGACACCGCGAGTGGGATCTGACCGTCCAGCGCCAGTGCACGCACAACCGCAGGCTCGTCCAGATTCACGCACTGCCCGGCGACCGTCGTAGAGCAGGTAGGTCGACCCGCCGGAGACCGGCCTGACCAGCACGGATTGTTCGCTCGCCAGAAGATGCGACAGTGGTCCCTCGGCCCGGCCGATGACGATCGTCGTACTCGGCGCGGCGCGATCGCCGCTGTCACAGACGGCCCACCGTAATTCGTCCTCGGCGAGCGGCATCCGCCAGAAATTGCGGAGCGCCAGGGATGCCCAGCAGGGGTCCCCGCTTGCTATGGCTCAATTCCGACTCAGCTATCGGCTGCGGGTCAGCGTTCGTTCTCACGATCAGCCTGGCCGAGGCCAGATTCAGCACCGGATGGAGGGTTTCACCTACCCGGACGTACAGCGCCCCGGACTGTTTGCCCATCACGATCGGCGCGTTCGTCGCCGCTGGTTGTGGGCGCACGATGGCCACGACCGCGCATCCAGCCAGCGCGATGATCGCCAGCACCGAGCCGGCCATCAGCGACTGCATCGACGCGCGGATCGGTTCGTTCACCCCGCGGATGTCCCTGCCCAGCAGCGCGCATTCGATACGGCGCAGCAGAAATCGATACCCGCTGACGTGCAGCCGAGTGGTCGGTTGCCATGCCATCAGTCCCTCAACCCCGGGGCCAGTCGGCTTCACGATATTCCGTGGTCATGGCGCGCGTCTCGCCGTCATCCACAGGCCGGGGCCCGACAACCGCCGATGTGACCGTCGGCCCGATTCTCGCTAAAATCGCCTGGTGAGCATTAACCACCTCAGCCGTTCGGTGTCCCGTCTGTCGCTGGTCACGCGGCTTGCGTTGGGTCGGCCTGAGCGCCGCCGCGCTGCTGGCCGCCGGTGTCCTGCTGGTCGCCCCCAGCGCCGTTCCGCGCGCCGTCCCGTCGGCCGGCGCCGACAACTGCCCGGACGTCGCGCTGACCTTCGCCCGCGGCACCGACGAGCCGGCCGGGCTGGGCCACGTCGGGCAGTCCCTTGCCGACGACCTGCGCCAGAACACCGGCAAGAACATCGACGCCTACCCGGTCAACTACAAGGCCAGCCTGCTGCAGTTGCACGGCGGCGACGGCGCCAACGACGCCATCAAGCACATCAAAGACGTGGCCGACAAGTGCCCGAACACCCCGCAGGTGCTCGGCGGATACTCGCAGGGCGCATCGGTGATCGACATCGTCACCGGCGTTCCCATCGGCGGCATCGGCTGGGGCGCCTCGCTGCCGCCCCAGTACGCGAACAACATCGTCGCGGTGACCACCTTCGGTAACCCGGCCGACCGCAGCGGCGGCCCGATATCGCAGCAGAGCCAGCTGTTCGCCGCCAAGGCCGTCGATTTCTGCAACCCCGAAGACCCGATCTGTCACGCGGGCCCCGGCAACCAGTGGAGCGGGCACACCGAGGGCTACGTGCCCGTCTACACCAGCCAGGCGGCCAGCTTCGTCCAGACCGGCTGTTGTCGGTGCTAGCGCCCACCGCGCCCCAAGGGCCCATGGGCGTGCCACCTGGGCCGATGGGCGTGCCGCCTGGGCCGATGGGCGTACCGCCTGGGCCTGGCGCCCGGTCCCGGTGGCCAACCGCCGGCGAACGTCGTGGTCGATCAGCCCAGCGGTATTCCACTGACGGGCAACTCGACTGCGCTGATCTCGCGTCGGCGCATAGTATCGGCCCATGAAGCTGCGCTCGATAAACCCACCGCCACGGTCGGTTCCGGGCAGGTTCGCCGCCGCAGGGTTACTCGCCGCGACGATGGTGCTTGCGCCCGCGACAACCGTGACCTTGATCCCTCGACGGCATCGGCCTCCTGTCCGGACGTCGAGGTGGACTTCGCCCGCGGGCGGCTGGAGTCGCCCGGCGCCGGCGTCGTCGGCAACGCCTTCGTCAGCGCGCTGCGGTCCAAGGTCAATCGGAACGTCAGCCTCTACGCGGTGCGCTACCCCGCCGACACCGAGGTCGACGTCGGCGCCAACGACATGAGCGCCCACGTCCAGTCCACGATCAACGGCTGCCCCGAACACCCGGATGGTGCTGGGCGGCTACTCGCTCGGCGCGGCAGTCACCGACGTCGTGATGGCGGCTCCCATCGCGGCATTCGGCTTCACCAATCCGCTGCCGCCCGGCTCTGACCAGCACATCGCGGCCGTCGCACTGTTCGGCAACGGCACCCAGTGGGTCGGGCCGATCACCAATTTCAACCCGGTCTACACCGACCGGACCATCGACATGTGCCACGGCACCGACCCGATCTGCAACCCGGCCGACCCGCACACCTGGAACGAAAACTGGCCGCAACACTCTGGCAGCCTGTATATCCAGGACGGCATGGTCAATCAGGCCGCCGACTTCGTCGCGGGCAAGCTGCAGTAATCGTTTGCAAGCTGCCGGTGGCGCGCGAGAGAGCTAAGCCAACCCTGCAGGCGGTATCAGCAATTCATTAGCTTGGCTCGATAACATCCGCTCATGAAATTTGCTCCGAGTGCGGCAAACCGGCTGGCCGGCTTCGTGGCTGCCGCGTTGCTCGCCGCGGGGCTGCTGATCGCCCCGGCGCTGGCGCCCTTCCCGGCAGGCGGGCCGATTCCGAAGGCGTCGGCGGCGTGCCCGGACGCCGAAGTGGATTTCGCCCGCGGCCGCGAAGAAGCCCCCGGCGTCGGCGAGGTCGGCCAGGCCTTCATCAACTCGCTGCAGTCGAAGGTGCCGCACATGACGATCGGCTCCTACGGGGTGAACTACCCCGCCGACGTCAGCGTCACCAAGGGCTCCAACGACATGAGCGCCCACGTGCAGCAGATGGCGGCGAGTTGCCCGAACACCAAGCTGGTGCTCGGCGGCTACTCGCTGGGTGCCGCCGCGGCCGACGTCGTGGTCGCGATGAACCAACCGGGATTCGGCTACACCGATGTCCTGCCGCCGAACGATGGACCAGCACATCGCGGCGGTCGCCTTGTTCGGCAACGGCACCCAGCCGTGCTCGGTCCGGTCCCCGACTTCAGCCCGGCCTTCGCCGGTAAGACCATCGACCTGTGCGCCGCCGGCGACCCGATCTGCACCCGGAGCCGTGCACGGTCTGCACTGGTCGTCGCATCTGCAGCCGTCGTACATCACCTCCGGGCTGGTCGATCAGGCCGCAAACTTCGTCGCCGGCAAGCTGTAGCCAAAGCTCAGTCGCGCGTACGTAGTTCGCGGGTGATCAGCGTCCGCGCCTGCAGTTCGCTCTCCGGCGGGTAGTCCACGCCGATCAGCGTCAAACCCCGCGCGCGGCGCGGCGGCGAAGTCGCTGGACCGCCGCGTCGAGGTGAGCAGCCCGTGGCACCAGGTGGCGGTGCGCCGGTGTTCGCCGACGGCCAGCAGTGCGCCGACCAGCGACCGCACCATCGACCAGCAGAACGCGTCGGCGGTGACGTATGCGGTGATCAGATGACCATCGTGGGTCCAGTCCAGCCGCTGCAGATCGCGAATCGTGGTAGCGGCCTCGCGGTAACGGCAGAATGCGGCGAAGTCGTGCAGCCCCAACAGGTTTCGAGACGCCTCGGTCATCGCGTCCACATCTAGCGGGCGCGGCCACGCGGTGATGTAGCGGGCCTGATGCGGCTCCACCCCGTACGGGGCGGTGGAGAGCCGGTAGACGTAGTGGCGGCGCAGCGCCGAAAATCGTGCGTCGAAACCCGCTGACGCACGGATGATCCGGCGGACCCGAACGTCGGCGGTCAGCAGCCGGCCCAGCCGCCGAACCAGCGGCAGGAATTCCGGTTCAGTCGGTCGGGGCGAACGAGGGTAGGCGTTGGGCAGCGCGTCCACCGGAATGTCGACATGGGCGACCTGACCGGTGGCATGCACGCCGGTGTCGGTGCGCCCGGCCGCCCACAACCGCACCGGGGTCCGAAACACCGTCGAGAGCGCCTCCTCGAGAACGCCCGCGACCGTGCGCTGATCCTGACTGCGTTGCCCAACCAGCGAAATCCGTGCCGTCATAGGCGATATCGAGCCGAAGACGAACGCGCCCGCCATCGGCGTCGATGGCGGGCACGTCGTTCAACGGCAAATCGCTAGGACTTGTCAGCGTCCTCGGCTTCCGACTCAGCGGCTTCCGGCTGTCGGCTTCGGGCTCAGGCGCCGTGGCCTCAGCCTCGGCGGCAACTTGCGGTCTCGGCCTCGGCCTCTTGCGTCTCGGCCTCGGCCTCGGCCGCAACCTCTTCCGGCTCAGCTGCAGGCTCCGGAGCAGCCTTGGCAGCGGCCTTCGACGCACCCACCCGACGCGCACGGTCGGCTTCCGAGGTGACCGTCTTCTCCTGCACCAGCTCGATCACCGCCATCGGGGCGTTATCGCCCTTGCGTGCCTCGACTTTGATGATGCGGGTGTAGCCGCCATTGCGGTCGGCGAAGAACGGCCCGATCTCGGCGAACAGGCTGTGCACCACGTCCTTGTCGCGGATCTTCTTGAGCACCTCACGCCGGTTGTGCAGCGTGCCCTTCTTGGCGTGGGTGATCAGCTTCTCCGCGTAGGGCCGCAATGCCCGAGCCTTGGTCTCGGTGGTCTTGATCCGGCCGTGCTCGAACAGCGCCGTCGCCAGGTTGGCCAGAATCGCCTTCTGGTGCGAAGACGACCCGCCGAGGCGAGGACCCTTGGTGGGCTTGGGCATTGCTGACGCTCCTGTCTAGATTTTCAAAGCTGTTAGAGCTGTTCGGTTTCCGCGTAGTCCTGGTCGTCGTAGGCGCCCTCGGCGGACCAGGTGCCGGTGGCCACGTCGTAGCCGGCGACCTCCGACGGGTCGAAGCTGGCCGGGCTGTCCTTGAGCGACAGACCCAACTGGTGCAGCTTGACCTTCACCTCGTCGATCGACTTCTGCCCGAAGTTGCGGATGTCGAGCAGGTCGGACTCGGTGCGCGACACCAGCTCGCCGACGGTGTGCACACCCTCGCGCTTGAGGCAGTTGTACGAGCGCACGGTCAGATCCAGGTCGTCGATCGGCAGCGCGAACGACGCGATGTGATCCGCCTCGGCCGGCGACGGCCCGATCTCGATGCCCTCGGCCTCGACGTTGAGTTCGCGTGCCAGGCCGAACAATTCGACCAGCGTCTTACCCGCCGACGCCAACGCGTCACGCGGGCCGATCGAGCTCTTGGTTTCGACGTCGAGGATCAGCTTGTCGAAGTCGGTGCGCTGCTCGACACGGGTGGCGTCCACCTTGTAGGTCACCTTGAGCACCGGCGAGTAGATGGAATCGACTGGGATACGACCGATTTCGGCTCCCGACGCCTTGTTCTGCACGGCCGGGACGTAGCCGCGGCCGCGCTCGACGACGAGCTCGATTTCGAGCTTGCCCTTGTCGTTCAGCGTCGCGATGTGCATCTCGGGGTTGTGCACGGTCACACCGGCCGGCGGCACGATGTCACCCGCGGTGACCTCGCCCGGGCCCTGCTTACGCAGATACATCGTCACCGGCTCGTCCTCCTCCGAGGACACCACCAGGCTCTTGAGGTTCAAGATGATGTCGGTGACGTCTTCCTTGACGCCTGGCACGGTGGTGAACTCGTGCAGCACGCCGTCGATGCGGATGCTGGTGACGGCCGCGCCGGGAATCGACGACAGCAGCGTGCGGCGCAGCGAGTTACCAAGCGTGTAGCCAAATCCCGGCTCCAGCGGCTCGATGACGAACTGCGACCGGTTGTCGTTGATGGACCTCTTCGGACAGGGTGGGTCGCTGTGAGATCAGCATGGTGTCTTCTTCTCCTTCTCGGCACCCGCTATTTGATGCCGCTAAGACCTGCACTGGGTTCAGTGCAGGGGGTCTTACTTCGAGTAGTACTCGACGATCAGCTGCTCGGTGAGTGGCACGTCGATCTGGGCCCGCTCGGGCAGTTGGTGGATCAGGATGCGCTGCCGCTCGCCGACCACCTGCAATCCAGCTGGGGATCGGACGGTCGCCGGCGGTCTCGCGTGCGATCTGGAACGGCACGCTGTTGAGCTGACGTTGTCCCGCACATCGATGATGTCGTACTGCGACACCCGGTAGCTGGGGACGTTGACGTGCACGCCGTTGACCGTGAAGTGGCCGTGGCTGACCAGCTGGCGGGCCATCCGGCGGGTGCGAGCCATCCCGGCGCGGTAGACGACGTTGTCCAGCCGGCTCTCCAGGATCTGCAGCAGCTCGTCACCGGTCTTGCCGGGACGGCCCGCCGCCTCTTCGTAGTAGCGGCGGAACTGCTTCTCCATGACGCCGTAGGTGAAGCGGGCCTTCTGCTTCTCCTGCATCTGCAGCAGGTACTCGCTCTCCTTGATCCGCGCCCGGCCGTGCTGGCCGGGCGGGTAGGGACGCTTCTCGAACGCCTGGTCGCCGCCGATGAGGTCGGTGCGCAGCCGGCGTGATTTCCGGGTGATGGGTCCGGTGTAACGAGCCATTGTCTGTCTCTTCCTCCTGGACCGCTAGACTCTCCGCCGCTTGGGCGGACGGCAGCCGTTGTGCGGCTGGGGGGTGACGTCAGAGATCGCGCCGACCTCCAGGCCTGCGGCCTGCAGCGATCGGATCGCGGTCTCGCGGCCCGAGCCCGGGCCCTTCACGAACACGTCGACCTTCTTCACGCCGTGCTCCTGCGCCTTGCGGGCGGCGTTCTCGGCGGCCAGCTGCGCGGCGAACGGCGTCGACTTGCGCGAACCCTTGAAGCCGACGTGGCCCGACGACGCCCAGGCGATGACGTTGCCCTGCAGGTCGGTGATCGTCACGATCGTGTTGTTGAACGTGCTCTTGATGTGGGCGGCGCCGTGCGGGACGTTCTTCTTCTCCCGCCGCCGGGTCTTGTGACCCTTCTTGGCGGGGGCAGCGGCTGCCTTCTTGGCTGGGGGCATGACTTACCTGGCCTTCTTCTTGCCTGCGATGGTGCGCTTGGGACCCTTGCGGGTGCGCGCGTTGGTCTTGGTGCGCTGACCGCGCACCGGCAGGCCGCGGCGGTGCCGTAGGCCCTGGTAGCAGCCGATCTCGATTTTGCGACGGATGTCGGCCTGCACCTCGCGGCGCAGGTCACCCTCGACCTTGAGATTGGCTTCGATGTAGTCGCGCAGGTGGGTCACCTGATCGTCGGTGAGGTCCTTGGTGCGCAGGTCTTTGTCGATCCCGGTGGCGGCCAGGATCTCATTCGACCGGGTACGGCCAACGCCGTAGATGTAGGTCAACGCGACCTCCATGCGCTTGTCGCGCGGGAGGTCAACGCCCACAACTCGAGCCATGGGTGGCATTCCTTCTGTTCGCGGAGGTCTGATCCCAGTCCGTTCCCGGCTGACTGCTCCGGGGTCCGGCCTCCGTTCCGGACGTGGATGAGCGGCCCATCTCAAAAGATGCCAGCCGCTCACTGGTGCTGGGAGGTCTGCATTCAGTTGTCGGTAGGCCGGGCTGGGTACATGGCGTCGACCCGCTGCGCCCGGCTACGCCGCGCTTGCGATCGCCGCTAGCCCTGGCGCTGCTTGTGGCGTGGATCGGAGCAGATCACCATGACCCGCCCATGCCGACGGATCACCCTGCACTTGTCGCAGATCGGCTTGACGCTCGGGTTCACCTTCACGGCTGTTTCGATCCTGTTCTGTCTACTCGTTGGTTTTTGGTTCGGGCTTTTACTTGTAGCGGTACACGATGCGGCCCCGGGACAGGTCGTAGGGAGACAACTCCACCACCACCCGGTCCTCGGGCAGGATGCGGATGTAGTGCTGCCGCATCTTGCCGCTGATGTGGGCAAGCACCTTGTGGCCGTTCTCCAGCTCAATGCGGAACATCGCATTGGGCAGGGGCTCGACCACGCGGCCCTCGACCTCTATGGCGCCGTCCTTCTTGGCCATACTTTCCAGAAATCCTCGTCTTTGGTTTCGTTGCTTCTTTACGGCCCGGATCGGCGCAGCATTGGCTGGCTTAACAACGTGAGCCGGTGACAGGAAATTCCTAGGACTGGGCACGCGAGAAACCAGCGCGATGACGCACCGTTGGTCCACGATACCCGCTCATTACCGGCTGGCCAAAATCGCTCTGGGCGGAATCGGGACCTGCCAACCTGACCCCGCGCACGCTCCCTGACAAGCGCATACTTAACGCCAATGACCAACCCCGCTAGTCCCGATCCCCAGACCCGCAAACCGGTGATCCTGACCGTCGACGACGATCCCGCGGTATCCCGGGCGGTCGCCAGGGATTTGCGTCGCCACTACGGCGAGGCCCACCGGATCGTGCGGGCGGAGTCGGGCCCGGACGCGCTGGAAACTCTCAAGCAGCTCAAACTGCGGGGTGAGACGGTCGCAACGCTCGTCGCCGACTACCGGATGCCGCAGATGACCGGTATCGAATTCCTCGAGCACGCGATGGACCTGTATCCGTCGGCGCGACGGGTGCTGCTCACCGCTTATGCCGACACCCACGCCGCCATCGACGCGATCAACGTCGTCGACCTCGACCACTACCTGCTCAAGCCGTGGGATCCGCCCGAGGAAAAGCTCTACCCCGTCATCGACGCCCTGCTGGACGCGTGGAAGCGGGCGCCGGAACACCCCATCCCGCACACCAAGGTGATCGGGCACCGCTGGTCGGCGCGGTCCTGGCAGGTGCGCGATTTTCTGGCCCGCAACGGGCTCTACTACAACTGGTTCATGGCCGACGAGCCCGACGGCGAACAGCTGTTGCGGGCGGCCGGCGAGGACGGCCTGCGGCTACCGGTCGTCGTCACCGAAGCGCGGCGACACCCTCATCGAACCCAGCGACGCCGAACTGGCCGACACGTTGGGCCTGACCACCACGCCGTCGCAGGAGTTCTACGACCTGATCGTGGTCGGTGGCGGACCCGCGGGCCTGGCCGCCGCCGTCTACGGCGCCTCCGAGGGGCTGCGCACGGTGCTCATCGAACGCACCGCGACGGGCGGTCAGGCCGGCCAGAGCTCGCGGATCGAGAACTATCTGGGCTTTCCGGACGGGGTGTCCGGCGGCCAGTTGGCCGATCGGGCGCGCAGACAGGCGGAGAAGTTCGGCGCCGAACTGATCACCGCCCGCGCGGCCACCGCGCTGGAGGTCAACGGGTCCAAGCGCACCGTCCGCTTCGCCGACGGCGGCTCCATCGACGCGCACGCGGTCATCCTGGCCACCGGCGTCGCCTACCGCCAGCTGGCGGCGACCGGCTGCGCCGAGCTGACCGGCCGCGGCATCTACTACGGGGCCGCCGTCTCGATCGCGTCGGACTGCCAGGACGAAGAGGTCTACGTGGTCGGCGGGGCCAATTCGGCCGGCCAGGCCGCGATGTATCTGTCCCGCCAGGCGAACTCGGTGACCATCGTCGTGCGTGGCCCGTCGTTGGAGGCGTCGATGTCGTACTACCTGATCCAGCAGATCGAGCAGAACCCCAAGATCACCGTGCGCACCTGTACCGAAGTTCACTGCGCCACCGGAGACGATCACCTGGAGAAGCTGACCCTGATCGACAACCGGACCGGCGACACCGAGGATGTCACCTGCGGCCGGATGTTCATCTTCATCGGCGCCGCGCCGCGCACCGACTGGCTGGACGGGGTCGTCGCCCGCGACGACCGCGGCTTCATCCTCACCGGTCCGGACCTGCGCAACGTCGTGCGGATGGACGCTGGACCGTCCACCGCACCATCTGGAAACCAGCGTGCCGGGCGTGTTCGTGGCCGGCGATGTGCGCGCCGACTCCGCCAAACGGGTCGCAGCCGCGGTCGGCGAAGGATCGATGGCCGTGATGCTGGTCCACCGCTACCTGGCGGAATCATGACCGCCAACTCCCGTGTGACGCCGACGAGCTGCGCACCCTGTTCTTGTTCGAGGCGCTGAGCGACGAGCAGCTCGATGACGTTGTGCGTCAACGGCCACATCCAGAACTACGAGCCGGGACCGATCATCGTTGAGGGCGAGCCGGCGACCTGCTTCTACGTTCTGATCGAAGGGGAGCTGGCGATGTCGAAGCTCTCCGGTGGTCAGGCCATCGAGACGAACCGGACGTCCCAGCGCGGGGTGTATTGCGGTGCCTGGCGGGCGTTCACCGGCGGGAACCAAAAGCTCTACGACGCGTCGGTGCACGTGACCAAGCCGTCGCGGTTCTTCGTCATGGACGCCCCGGTGTTCGCCAAGTTCATGAAGGACCAATTTCCGATGGCGGTTCACCTGCTCGACGGGATCGCCGTGGGCACCGACCGGACCCGCCGGATCATCGACAACCGGGAGAAGCTGCTCGCGCTGGGCCGGTTGTCGGCCGGGCTGACCCATCAGCTGAACAATCCGGCTGCGGCCATCGCACGGGCCGCCGACGAGCTGCGCGGCCGGATCGCCCGCATGCGCGGGAAACTGGTGATGCTCGCCGACGGCACCGTCAGCGCTGAAACGCTGAACGCATTGGTGCGGCTGCAGGAGGCGGTCGCCGAGCAGGTCGCCAAATCGGCGTCGCAGCACCTGACCGCGCTCGAATCCGCCGACCGCGAGGACGCCGTCGGCGAGTGGCTGGAGGACCACGACATCGACGGCGGGTGGGACATCGCGCCGACACTCGTCGAAGGCGGCGTCGATACCGACTGGCTGGAGCGGATTGCCGCAACCGCCGAGGAATTGGATGCTTCGGCCTCGTTGGAGGAGGCGGTCCGCTGGATCAGCTACACCATCGAAAGCGAGCTTCTGATGAACCAGATTTCGGAAGCGAGCAAACGGATTTCGGCACTGGTCGCCGACGCCAAGCAATATTCCCGGATGGACCGGGCCCTGTTCGACGTGGCCAACGTGCACGAACTGCTGCGCAGCACGCTGGTGATGTTCGCCGACCGATTCGGCAAAGACAGCGGCAAGCACACCGGCGCGATCACAGTGGTCAAGGAATTCGACCAATCGCTTCCCGAAATCCCTTGCTTTCCAGGCGATCTCAACCAGGTCTGGACCAACATTATCGACAACGCGCTGGCGGCGATGCGCGACAAGGGCGGCACACTGACCGTCCGCACCGGCAGGGAAGGCGAGAGGCTGGCCCGCATCGAGATCTGCGACACCGGACCGGGTATCCCCGAGGAGGCGCGCGAGCACATCTTCGAGCCGTTCTTCACCACCAAACCGGTCGGCGAGGGCACCGGCCTCGGGCTGGATCTGGCGTGGAACATCGTCGTGAAGAAGCATCGCGGGGATTTGCGCGTCGAGTCGGTGCCGGGCAATACCCGCTTCATCGTGTTGCTGCCGCTGGAGAAACCGCGCGTCGAGGATTTGGCGGATCCCGATCTGGATGCAGAACTGACGGAATAGCGGCATCACGCGACCGGTTGGAGACACCATGACTGATGCTAAGCTGGTACGAGTAAGCCCCAACCTTGGTCGGTTCGGATCGTTCGGCCGCGGCGTCACCCCGCAGCAGGCCAAAGACATCGAGGCCCTGGGCTACGGGGCGGTCTGGGTAGGCGGCTCACCGCCGGCCGAGTTGGAGTGGGTCGAGCCCATCCTCGAAGCGACGACCACGCTGCAGGTGGCCACCGGCATCGTCAACATCTGGTCGGCGCCGGCCAAGCCGGTCGCCGAGTCTTTCCACCGCATCGACAAGGCTTACCCCGGCCGCTTCCTGCTGGGTATCGGCGTCGGGCATCCCGAAGCGGTCAGCGAGTACCGCAAGCCCTACGACGCGCTGGTGGAATACCTGGACCGCCTCGACGACTACGGCGTGCCCGCCGAACGTCGCGTGGTCGCCGCGCTGGGCCCGCGGGTACTACAGCTTTCGGCGCAACGCAGCGCCGGAGCGCATCCCTACCTGACCACGCCGGAGCACACGTCGCAGGCCCGGGAACTGATCGGCCCGTCGGCGTTTTTGGCGCCCGAGCACAAGGTGGTCTTGACCACCGACCCGGACCAGGCCCGCTCCGTCGGACGTAAGGCACTCGACATCTACCTCAACCTCGCCAACTACCTGAACAACTGGCGGCGGCTGGGTTTCACCGACGACGACATCACTCGCCCCGGCAGTGACCGCCTCGTCGATGCCATGGTCGCCTACGGCACGACCGACTCGATAGCCGCCCGGCTGAACGAACACCTCGACGCGGGCGCAGACCATGTGGCCGTTCAGGTGCTGACGAAGAATGAGAACCTGGTTCCGGCGCTGGCCGAATTGGCTGGGCCGCTTGGACTGAAGCAGTCGTGACGAAGCAGAGGGGGATCTAGATGACCGAGAGAGTCTCGCTGAAACCTGACCTGGGGCGGTACGGCGTGTTTCTGGCCTTCCGCTCACTGGCACCCGAACTCGCCGCGCAGATCGAATCGCTGGGTTACGGCGCCGCCTGGGTCGGCGGATCGCCAGACGCGGAGTTGGAGTGGGTGGATCCTGCTCTGGCGCAGACCAATTCGCTGCAGCTGGCCACCGGAATCGTCAATATCTGGTCCGCACCGGCGCCGGTGGTCGCTCAATCCTTTGAGCGCATCGAAAACGCCTATCCGGGAAGGTTTTTGCTGGGCATCGGGGTGGGCCACCGCGAGCACACCGAGGAGTACGTGAAGCCCTACGACGCGCTGGTCGGTTACCTCGACGAGCTCGATAGCGCGATGGTGCCGACCAGTCGTCGAGTGCTGGCGGCGCTGGGTCCCAAGGTCCTGAAACTGGCCGCCGAGCGCAGCGCGGGCGCACACCCGTATCTGACCACGCCGGAACACACGGCCAAGGCACGCGAAGAGATGGGCAGCTCTGTGTTCTTGGCGCCGGAGCACAAGGTGGTGCTCACCACCGACGTTGACGAGGCTCGCCGGATTGGCCGCGAGACCGTCGACCACTACCTGGGTCTGAGCAACTATGTGAACAACTGGCTGCGGCTGGGGTTCAGCGAAGACGACGTGCGCAAGCCCGGCAGCGACCGGTTGATCGACGCGGTGGTGGCCTACGGCACGCCGGAGGCCATCGCGAAGCGGCTCAACGAGCATCTGGAGGCCGGCGCCGATCACGTGGCGATCCAAGTGCTGGGCGGCTGGACCCCGGACACACTACTGCCCGTCCTGAGCGAACTGGCTGGGCCGCTAGGGCTGGTACCCCCGACCTGATAGGGACCGCTCAGCTAGGGTTCCACCATGCGGCTGCTGGTCACCGGCGGCGCCGGTTTCATCGGTGCCAACTTCGTGCACGCCACCGTGCGTGAGCATCCCGATGATGTGGTGACGGTGCTGGATGCCATGACATATGCGGGGAGCCGTGAGTCGTTGGCTCCCGTCGAAGACGACATCACGCTGGTGCAGGGTGATATCACCGATGCCGAGTTGGTGTCTCGGCTGGTTGCCGAGTGCGATGCGGTGGTGCACTTTGCGGCCGAAACCCATGTGGATAACGCGCTGGCCGATCCGGCGCCGTTCGTGCGGACCAATGTGATGGGGACGTTCACCATTTTGGAGGCGGTACGCGCGCACGGGGCGCGGCTGCATCACGTGTCCACCGACGAGGTGTACGGCGATCTCTCCCTTGATGATCCGCAGCGGTTCACCGAGTCCACGCCGTATAACCCGTCGAGTCCGTATTCGTCGACCAAGGCCGCCTCGGACATGTTGGTGCGGGCCTGGGTGCGCTCGTATGGGGTGCGCGCGACGATCTCGAACTGCTCGAACAACTATGGCCCGTATCAGCATGTGGAGAAGTTCATTCCCCGCCAGATCACCAGTGTGCTCACCGGGCGGCGGCCCAAGCTGTACGGCAAAGGGGCCAACGTGCGCGACTGGATCCACGTCGCCGATCACAATGATGCGGTGCGGCGCATCCTTGAGGCCGGTCAGATCGGCCGAACCTATTTGATCGGCGCCGAGGGTGAGCGCGACAACCTGACGGTGCTGCGCACGCTGCTGGAGTTGATGGGCCGCGATCCCGACGACTTCGACTACGTCGTCGACCGCGCCGGCCACGACCTGCGGTATGCCATCGATCCCACCCCGCTGTGCACCGAGTTGGGTTGGGCACCCAAGCACACCGACTTCACCGAGGGCCTGCGCGCCACCATCGACTGGTACCGCGACAACGAATCCTGGTGGGGTCCATTGAAAGCCGCCGTCGAAGCCCGCTACGAACAATGGGGTCAATGACATGCAGGTTCGCGAACTCGACATCGCCGGCGCCTGGCAGATCTCCCCGCAACTGAACTCCGATTCGCGCGGACTGTTCTTCGAGTGGCTCACCGACCGAGCGTTCACTGGGTTCGCCGGTCACCGGCTGGATGTCCGGCAGGCCAACTGTTCGGTATCGGCGGCCGGCGTGCTGCGTGGCTTGCATTTCGCCCAGCTGCCGCCGAGCCAGGCAAAGTATGTGACCTGCCTTTCCGGGTCGGTGTTCGATGTCGTCGTCGACATCCGGCTGGGTTCACCGACTTTCGGGCAGTGGGACTCGGTGCTGCTCGACGACCGCGACCACCGCACGATTTATATCTCCGAAGGCCTCGCGCATGGTTTCCTTGCGCTACAGGACAACTCGACGGTGATGTACTTGTGCTCAGCGGAATACAACCCGCAACGTGAACACACCATTACCCCCACCGATCCGACGCTGGCAATCGACTGGCCGCGCGGGAACGAATTGGTGTTGTCCGATCGCGACGCAGCGGCACCCACTTTGGACGAGGTCCGCGCCGCCGGTCTGTTACCTACTTGGGAGGAAACCCAAGCGTTCGTTCGAGGCTTGCCTGACAGCTAAACGACACGTTTTGATTCCGGCTTTCGCGGGTACCCGCGTTCGAAGCACGCAGTGAGAACCCGTGCGGCACTGAGGAGGTCATCATTCTTCACCAATTGGTGCTGGCTGCATCCAGCCAGCCGGAAGCCGCAGGATTTATTCTGCGCGGTATCAAAGGCATTTTCGTCGCCATCGGCAGCGTTATCGCGGCGATCATTTGCGGAGCCGTCGCCGCAATGAAGGGCCGCAACCCATTAGGTTGGGGCATTCTCGGACTGTTCTTCAGCATTCTGACGCTAGTCGTGGTGATCGTAATCCCGTCCAAGAAGAACTGACGCAAGCGCTTCCACACCTGGAAGGGTGGCGGTTCGTCATTGGCGATGATCCGTAGTCGTTCGCTGTGCCGTTCCCGCAGTCGGACACGCTGATTGTGCCGGCGCTCGGCGTTGATGCGTGCTGTGCGGTTTTGGGCGCGGGTACGTCGCCGCTTGGGCATCCTCACCGTGCGGTCGACGCATCGCATCCTGGGAACCGGGTTTAGCCTGCCTGTCGGCGCGCAGAGGCTGCGCGGGAAGTTCTCAGCCGAGACGTGTTCGATAAGGATTCGTAAAGGTTTGGTCCTTCAAGCGTAAGGATGCCGTTTAGCTGGGGGTCGGCGTCTCAAATTTCGCGTACGCCTGACTCCATGCGCAACACCCAATATCAACCCGTTGAACCAGGCGCGCGCTGGTTTTCGCGGGTGCTCGACGGTGACCGCCCGTGGGGATTTTATGACGTCAAAATCAGCCAGTACGCTGTTCGGCGCTACCGGTTGATCATCTACCCGCCCGGCACCACCATCGCTGATCGGCGGCTGGCGCGGCTGCGGCGGGGGTGGCCGTTGGGCGGCGCCGTGCTCATCCTATTCGCAATTATGATCGGCGACGCGGTGTCCTCGCCGTATGCCGTCCCGGCGGTAGCCATCGCAGGTTACCTGAGCATCCACGTGTTGCTCTGCGCTGCTGGCCGGACCTAAGCGCGTGCACGTCAAGTCCATGTCGCTCGTCCTCATGCCGGTAATCACCGATGAGGACGAGCGACACCGACATGCCGAATGGAAAACCCTGACTCACATGCTGACCCGGGCCGACGACATGTTGTCGACCGGTGCGATCTCACCGGTCGAGTACGAAGCTATTTGGTGGCAGGCATACGACCGTCTCGAGGACACCACCCACGTCTAAACGCACTATCGCAGCGATCCGTGTACATCTCCCGGGGTGTCGTGCTCGGCGAAATACAACCTTGTTCGACCGCTAGAAGAGCGTGCCGGTCTCCACCGCGTCCGGGCAGCGTTTCACCGACACATACGTCTTGTCGGTCAGATCCCGGTTGAGGATCTCATCGCGGGTGTCGCACGGCCCGCCGCTCTCCCACGGCTCGCCGAACGCGGCGCGCCGGTAGTCGTAGCGGTGATGCTGCAGTGTCAGCGCGATCCCGGCCAGCGGGTCGGCGTCGGCGTGCGCGGGCACTACGGGACAGAGCAGCAGCGCCGCCGCGATCATCGTGAGCCGTCTCATCGCCATCGACTCACCGCCTCCATCACGTGCGGGTGCTGCCAGTACCAGACGGCGAACAAGGCGATGGCCACCCACATGACCGCGACCCAGAACCGCTGGGATTCCCAGAACCGGCGCTTCCGTGCCTTGATCCGCCGCCAATAGGTCTCGGTTCGGGATCTCATCGGACCACCTCCGGGCAGCAGACGGGAACTGCGGCCCAGACCCAATCGCTGATGCAGGGTTCTCAGGGCTCCTCCCGGAACGGTGGGGGCGGTGGGAACTGCCCGTAGGTGCCGCGCGGGTCGCCCTCGTAGTACAGCCGGTCCTCATAGTCGGCGTGCGCCGCCAGCCGGGCGCTCTTCGCATCGTCGCGACGCATCCACTCGTCGCGACGCATCCACCAGATCACCCCGCCGATCCCGCCCACGAGGACCAGGACCGGCAGCACCCACGGGTGCTGCACGCTCACGCCGAGCGCGATCCAGCCGAGGACCACCCCGGCGATGATCAACGGCTTCCGGTTGGGCGACACGCTGGCACCCGGCCCGGCCACCGCCACCGCCGACCGCGACGAGCTACCGAAGATGGCGACCAGAATCCAGACCGGCAGCCACATGCCGCAGGTGAACAGCGTCAGCACCGTGTGCAGCGCATGATTCGGCCCGCCGCCGGTCGACACCGCGACCGCCATCGCCGGAGGCGGCGGAGCGATGGGCGGTGGGGTGGGCGCAAAATGCTGAGTCCAGCGCTGACCGTCGTAGAAGCGCTGCCCCGGCTGGCCGCTGGGATCCGGGAACCAGCCCGCTGCTGGTTGGTTCATCGTGTTTTTCTCTCTACTCAGGCGATGCCGTCGCCGTCACGGTCAAGACGTGGCGGCAAGGCGGATGGGCTGGACGTTGACTCACGGGTGCGTTACTGGCCGACCGTTCGGGTCGCAGAACTTGACCCGTATATGCGGGATCGGATTCGGGTCAATTGACGGCCCACACGAAGCGTCCCGCGACGCCAGATCCGGGTGGCGATAGCCGACCGGGTGATGTTCTGCTGATCGATCGGGGCCAGCCCGCCGTGAACCGGCGGTCGCCTTCGCGGATCGCGTCAGCGGTGCGGCACTCCAGGTCGGCAACGCCGAGGAACTGGCGGGCCACCTCGACCAGCCCACCCGTTGTCCAGCTCGGTCATTGCTGCTCCTTGAATTGTGGGCAGTACACGTCGATCGCCGAGATCACGACGGCGCGCACCTGGTCGATGTTCAGGCCGGGTGACTTGGCCGCCACCTGGGACACCAGGTCGGCGAGGGGGATGGTGGGGTTGGTTTCCAGGTAGTCGCACATGTTGTGCCCGTCGTGGATGACCCGATCCGGGTTAGTCCATCTCACCCCGGCCTCCGCCATGACGTGCAGGTACTCCCCGTCCGGGGTGATCTGATTCACCGTCGGGCTCTCGTCGGGCATCACGAACGGCGTCGTGGGGGCAGCCGCAGCGGGCGGTGGCGGGGTCGGCACCGGCTCGGTGTGACCGCCCGGGCTGAACCACAGCGCCACCGTCACCGCGCCGATCCCAACGGCGGTCACAGCCGAGGCGATCTTCATCACCCGCGACCAGCCGTGCTGCTCCGGGAAGTCGGCCAGCCGCTCAAGCTGTTCATCATCCTGCTGCTGCTGAGACCACGCCGGCGCGTCGAACTGCGGCCCGAACATAGTCCAGTCGTCGTCGAGGACGGTCGCCTCACCGTCGAGATCCACGGCGATCATGCCGTCTCACCGCCAGTCAGACCCGGCGGCGACGGCGGCGGAGGCGGCGGCGGTGGTGGCGGAGTATATGGGGCTCCCGGTGGCTCGCTGCCGCTGTTCTCGCCCCCGTACTGCCGGCACCACGTCGCAGCGGCAGCCCCGGACAGGTAGGCCGGGCCTGGCGAGAAGTAGTGCAGCCCTTCATCCCGCTGGATACCCGCCCACACCTGGTCGTCGCTCCACCCCGCCCGGTACGAGTTGCAGACCTCCTGCCCCTCGCGGATCAGCCACACGTCGGAGAAGTTGACGAACTCCGCTCCCTGCGGGTAGTCGCGGATCGTCTCGAGATAGCTGCGGGTGTCGCTGTCGTAGTAGCGGTACCCGGTGTCGGCCTGGGCGGTGGCGGCCAGCCCGATCCCGGCGGCGACCGCACCACCGGCCAGCGCGGCTGTGACGATGCGCCAGGCCAGACCTGAGGCGATGAACAGCCACGCCTGCGCCCTCGTCATGTCCCGCCTCCCTCGGTCACCAGCCGGTACTCGGTCACCAGCCGGTAGGTGTGGACCCGCCCGGTCGGCGTGTGCGCCAGCACTTTGCGGATCAAACCGCGGCGCTCCAGGCTGGCGAATATGGTCCGCTTCTGGCGAAGGAAGATCCGCCAGTGCGGCGGCCAGACGCCGCCGTGTTGGTGCATCAGCGTTAGCACTTCACGCTGCCGCCTGCCGAGTCCGTTCAATGCCATCTCCTTCTCTCGCCCCTCGGTTGGGGTCGGTCGCATTCCGGCCCCGCGCTCAGCCCGCGAGTTGCAGCACGTCGGCCTTCGCGATCCCCACCCCGATCACCACAATCGGGCCGATGTTCCGGGCATGTCTGCTCAGCTCCGACAGCTCCATACCAGACCATCCGGCTCCCTTCTTGTTTCTTGTTTCCAAATGCGAATTTCGCATTCAGCCCCAGAGGGTCATCCCCAGGTCATTCCACGGCTCCACCTCCACCGTGCGCAGCCCGCGCGTTCCGGTGACGACCACCCGCTCGCCCCGGTCCAGCGGCTCGGCTGACCAGGCGAGGTACGCCTGCTGGTGACCGGCCACGGCGAGCATTACCTCGCCCAGGACCGCCGCGCCGCGGGTCGCCGTCGTCACCGACCCGATGCAGCCGATCAGCTCGTCACTCACCGCTGGGATGCACCGCGAGGTAGGGCATTTCGCCGGGCAACACCGACCACATCCCGCTGCGGCGATACCGAGTGCGGCGGCAAAGGCGGCTCGGCCGCCGACGATCACCTTCTGCATGACGGTTTCCCCTTTGTTGCGTGGTGATCGTTGACGACGGCAGCGCCGAACCGCGCCTGGATCCCCTCGGCGTCCAGGGCACGGTTCGGCGTGCTTGCAACGGTAGGAAATAAGCGGCAATTATGTCAATAATATTGAAATTGTTTCCGTATGATTCCGCTCACACGGCGACCACGATGACAACTGGCGGTAGAGCTACGCCGGTTGCCCAAGCGCGACCAGCGGTTTGTCGGACGTGGCCACGCAGGTGGTGGGAGACTTGAGGTCCAGCACCAGCGGAAACGGGAGGTGGCGATGACGACGGTGTACGTGGTCACCGCGGGCAGCGGCGACACCTACCGCATCGAGCGGGTCTACCTCGACCCCGACCAGGCGTACGGGTTCGCGCAGGACTACAACGGGATCGCGCCCAACGAAACCGTTCAGGTGGAGGAATGGGAGACCGGTGCCCCGCCGGGGCCCTACGACGGTCCGTATTGGCGGGCGGAGTGGTGGGCGCGCGTGCCGGCCAGTAAGCGCCGAGGTCAGCTGCGGCATACCCGCGAGGGTGAGCGCTTCGATGACTTCGACATCCGCCAGGAGTGGTGGACTGGCGAGGCCCTACCCGAGGCCAAGCTGGTGCGCCGTGAGCTGGCGGGCGTGCCCAGGGTGGAGGTGGTGGGCCTGTCGCGGGAGAAGGTTGAGGAACTGTTCTGGGACACGATCACCCAGGTCAGGGCCGATCTCGCGGGAGTGCCCCGGAAATAGTTTCCACTCGGTTGCGTAACGGATAGAAAAATTTGCGTGTGGTGGTTCGACATTGCCACTCGCGGTGCGTCATGATCGCTTCATGGACCAGCATGCGTTGGGACGGCTCGGCCACCAGATCGTGAGCCGGCGCGTCGCGCTGGGCTACCGCAACCGCACCGACCTGGCCAACAGCCTGCAGTTCACTGTGCGCACCCTCTCCGACATCGAGAACGGCGTGCGCAAGGCCAGTCCCGGCACGTACGCCATGCTGGAAAACAAGCTCGCCTGGGCACCCGGAAGCATCGACACCATCCTGGCCGGCGGAGAACCCAAAGAGCTCGTGGTCAAGCTGCGCCCCAACACCCCCGCCCCTCGAACCCACGCCTACACCTCCGACGCACTATCCCGCGCCTCCACCGAGGAATTGCTGCTAGAGCTGCGACGCCGCATCGTCCACCCCCGCGACAGACGTCGCGAGACTTGGAACGACTGGGACGATGGCCTTGACGCGCAAGGCTCTTGGCCCCACGAGGGCTAGCAAAGCGTGGAGTTCAGTGGTCCCCATTCAATGTATTGACTGCATTAACGTCTGGTGAGTGTGGCTAATATCCTCTGGTTGGGGCTCCTCCAGGGCGGCCGAGACCTGGTTAATTGCCTCGCGGACTTCCGCTGCCCGGCCGCCCGGCTCTCCGCCCGCGCCGCGGCACAGAGCCGCCGCACCACCGACGACGAAGATTCTTCGAACATACGTTCGAGTATGACACGAGCGTCCGACAAGAACCGCTCGCCTATCGCCCGCCCGTTTTGGCGATCAGGCGTAAGGGCAGACGCCGAAGCGCAAATCCCACCGACGCCCGGGCCAGCAGCTCGGCGGATGTCATAGGGGCACGCCGAACTCGTCGTAAAGCTTGCGGTTGGGATCGCCCAGCACGGCGAACGGAAGGTCGGCGACGTAACGGCGAAGCCGATCGGCGGCGGAATGAAACACCACCACCTCGGTGGGGCGACGCCGTCAATGTCGCGTCCCGGATGGAGTCCACCGTGGCTGTCGGATGTATCCAAGTGCCGCAGCCGGTTTACGAGCGACTCCGCAATTGCTTTGTGTTCGAGGAACGCGGTGAGGTCGACGTGAAAGGTAAAGGCGTCATGCATACCTGGTATCTGGTCGGCCGAAGGGTGCTCACGGCTTGAATCCCAGATCGTGCAGGGCGTCTATGCAGCCACGCATCCAGTCGTTCGGATTGAGGGGCTGCGGCCCTCCGGCCATCTCAAGGCGGCAAACGTTGCCGGTGTCATAACCCTGCAGCATCTCGCTCTTGAGGAAATTGCGATTCCTTGGATCCGAGTAGAAGGTGTGCTCGCTGTTGTAGCCGTCCAGATATGACGGGCTGGAGCTCGTAGGCGCCGCGCCGGCCAATGAGGGCGAGCTAATCGCGGCTGCGGCGATACTTGCCGCAACGAGGATCGCACGGACGAACATGCGCCCACCCTACTCGCGGGCGCGCCGTCCCCCGACCAGGTAAGCCGCCCACAACGCGACGGTCAGCAGCTCAGCGACCACGTCGACCGCCGCGTGCGGCGACGGCTGCCATCCTTGCTCGGAAAACCCGAAGAGCCCGACGGTGCGCGACAACGCGAATGCGACCAGTGAGCCGCCGGCCAGCACGGCCGCCGCCCACCGAAGCCACGCGGGCCCACCGGCCAGAATAAGCGCCGCGACAGCAAACGAAGTACTGGCCTGCAAAATAAAAGAAGTGCCGATCGTCGGAATATGCCGGTAGCCATGGATGTAGAGATAGGCATGGCTGATCCCGCTGACGGCCAGCGCCACGGGTATACCGATTCTTGTTATCAGGCCTGCGAATGTCATTGCAGTGTCCGCTCTTTCAGCGCAAGAGTGCTTTTGCCCCGGGTATAGCTGACCTCGCGAATGCCCAGCGCGTCGTGCAATATTCCGGCCGGAAGGGTAACCGGCTTGGGCGCCGGGCCATCTCCGGGGTGAGGCAGCGGATAGGCGGTCGTGGTTCCGCTGTAGAACGTCACGTTGCCTTCGGTCTTGGAGAACACCTGGTGGACATGGCCGTTGAGGCAGGTCACCGATGAGAACCGGCGCAGATAGCTCAGCGCCTGGGCGGCATCGTCGGTGCCCCAGCCCCAATCCGGATACATCGCGAACAGCGGGATATGGCTGAACACGATGATGGGGGTGTCACTGGGCAGCGCCGCAACGTCTTTGGCGACAAAGTCCAGCTGATCGACACCCAGGTGGCCAAGCTTCTTCAAGTTCAGCGTGTTCACCAACGCAATCACATGCACACCGGCGATGTCGAAGCTGTACCAGCCGTCGCCGCGGGTACCCACGCCGAACGCACTTCGGTACTTCTGGCCGGCATCGTCGACCGAGTCGTGCTCGCCGGGCACGGTGAAGACGTGCGGTGTGCGCAGTCCGGTCATCATCTGCTTGACGTGATCGAACTGATCGGGAGTGGCCAGGTGGGTGAGATCGCCAGTGTGGATGACGAAATCGGGCACATAGCCGAGGTTGTTGATCCGATCGATCGCCTGGTTGAACGAGCCGGCGACATTTGAATTGGCCTTACCGAGGAAACCGATGTGGCTGTCGCTGACTTGAGCGAATCGCAGCGTGGGCCGGCCCGCAACCCGCGCGGCATCCGCGGTTCCGGCGACGTGGGAGATGACTTCACCGCCGACCACCGCGAGGCCGACGGCCGCGCCGAACCATGCGCTGTGCCGGATGAGCTGGCGGCGGCTCATCGTGTGCGGAGCGTCAGTCATTGCGTCACAACCACGGTGGCGTGCATGAACGGGTGGATCGAGCAGACGTAGTCGAACTTGCCCGCGGTCGCAAACGTGTGGGAGTACGTGCCCTGCGAGCCCATCCCGGGAGAGTGAAACGACCCGTCGCTCGCGGCCACCGTGTGGGGTTCTTCGTCGTGGTTGGTCCAGGTGACCGTGCTTCCCGCGGGGACGGTCAGCGTCGCGGGGACGAAGGCGAAGTTGTCGATGCTGACCGCGTTGCCGGCGGCCGGCGCTGCCGTTCCGGTCGCGGGCGCCGAGGTGCCTGCCGGCGGGCCCGTCATCGCCGGCATGCCGCTCATACCGGGCATTCCCGGCGTCGTCGCGCCCGACCCGAAGGTCACCGACGGAGAGGTCCCCGATGGCGGCGACGAGCATCCGGCCAGCAGCATCACTGCCAGCAGCACAACACGAGCGCCCTGATGTCGTCCGGGCATACCGATGCACCTCCATCGTCGGCGAGACAGCGCGAAAGTACGCGTCGCCAACAGATAGGGCGGCGGGTTACAGACCGTCAGGCCGGCTCGTTCGGCCGCGGCGGGACGAATACCTCGATTGCGCCATCTTGTTCGCGAACCATCAACGTCGGCAATGGCTTCGGCGCGATCGGTAACTGGTGGGTCAGCACCTGGCCGGCGGGTGAGAACGATGTCGAATGGCACGGGCAGCGCAGCCGGTCATCGGGCGCGTCGAACCACAACCGGCACCCTTGATGGGTGCACACCCCCGACACGGCTTCGGGCTTGCCGTCGACACGGCGGACGAACCCGACGACCGAGCCGAGGTCGAACGGGTGCATGACGCCCTCGGGCACCTCTGCGCTGGCCGCGACGCGCTGCCAGCGCCCGGTGTTCGGGGTGAGTTCGCCGGAGCCGCCGTTGTAGTCGCCGGTGGCGACCTGCCCGCTATCGATCAGCGCTCGATCGATGGACACCGCCGCCACCGCCGCGGCCGCGGCGGCCGACGTGCCGACGATGACGTTTCGGCGGGTGGCCCCGGATTTGGCCACAGGCAGCGGGCTGCCATCCGCTTGTGCGGCAAGACGACGGCGCAGATCGGTGAGGAATTCTTCGCGCGGGGCGTCACTGCCGAGCCGCGCCGCCTGGAGGTCGATGGCGGTCCGGATTTGCGCGGCTTCGAAGTCGTCGGGCCGGAACGGCTTGGGGCGATGACCCCGCAACAGGTCATCGACATACCTGCGCAACCCACGCGCGTTCATGATTCGCCCTTCTCGTTGACCTGTGCGGCCAGTCGCAATGCGCGGTGCTGGAGCACCTTGGCGTTCGCGACGCTGACCCGGAGTTCGGCGGCCGACTCTTTGATCGAACGGCCTTGCAGGAACCGCAGTTCCAGGATCCGCCGATAATTGTCCGGCAGCAGCTCGAGGACCTCGGCCACCCGCTGAGGAGCGGTGCTGATCGCCTCTTCGCTCTCCGGCGGTTGCTCGATGTCGTCGATCGAGGTGATTTCGCGTCCCAGCGTCTCGCGCCAATGCGCGGCCAGCACGGTGCGCGCGGTGGCCCGCAGGTAACTGCGAACTTCACCAACACTTGCCGTCAACCGCAGGGGTCGCAGCGCGGCCAGGAATACTTCGGCGGTGAGGTCCTCAGCGTCAGCACGGTTGCCCACCCGGGCAAAGATGGTGCGATACACCCAGGTGGCGTTGTCTTGGTAGACCGCCTCCCAGTCCGGATAGCCGCCGTCGGGCACCACCCGCAAGCGTCGCGGGTCGACGGGTTCGCCGTGTGCCGTCACATGTCGCCTGCCTGTTCAAGAGCGTCGCTCTACTGAGAATTGTGCCGCGTCCATCGGTGTATAGCGGCTCGGGTTACACGGTGCGGGCTGCCGCAGGCTCAACGCGCGGAGCGGTTCCGCGCCGTGACGTGTGCGATAAGGATTCGCAAAAGTGGCCCGTTAGGCGTACGGATGCCGTTTGGGTCGGAAGCCGGCGTCTGAAGTTCCGCGTACTCCTTACTGATGGCTAACACCCAACGTCAAATCGCCGAACCGGACGCGCGATGGTATTCGCGCCTGCTCGACGGTGACCACCCATGGGGATCGCTGGACATGAAGATCGGCCACTACGGTGTTCGGCGGTATCGGTTGGTCGTCTACTGGTTGGCGCGGCTGCAGCGAGGATGGCCGTTGGGTGGCGCCGCGCCGGTTTTACTGGCAATGATGATCGGCGACGCGATGTCCTCGCCCTACCTGGTGCCGGCGGTCCGCCGCGGCGCCTACATAAGCATCCGCGTACTGCTCTTCCTGCTCGCCGGGCCCAACCGCGCGCACGTCAGGGCTATGTCAGGCATCCTCATACCTGGAGCCACCAACGCAAATGAGCCAAGCGGGTGCGCCGAGTGGAAACCTATGGCCCACATGCTGATTCGCGCCGACGACATGTTGAAGGCCGGCGCAGTCTCACCGGCCGGGCACGAAGCTATTTGGTGGCAGGTATACGACCGCCTCGCGGAGAGCAGCCACGTTTGACGCGTGACTACGAGTTACCGCTTGCGGCGTCGAAATAAGAAGGTCAGACTGCGTCGCCGATTAGCGAATCCGGGTACGAATGCGAATCCGTCAGTTTTATGAAAGAGGTGCCCCTCAAATAGGACTGCCCGGTTCGCGCGATAGGGAATGGTCATCGATTCGGCGCTCTGATCTCGGAGGAACTGCCTCACCCGATCCCCTCCGGAGTTATAGTCGTTGAAGCTCCAATTGCTCGGCGCCTTCTTGTCCCAAATAACCAAGCCGCCCGTATCCGGGTCAAGATTCGCAGCATCGGGAGTGATCCAGAAGTTCAAACTGAAATCGGCATCATCACCGTGAATATCAGTCCCTGGCAGCTTGGCGTCATACTCGAATCCCCACCATTGTGCCAGTTGATATCCATTGAATGCTTCACCGAGTGCTGCCTGGAACTCTTCTGCTATAGCGAACAGCGAGATGCTCGCGAACCCGTCTTGCGGAAACGCGCCCACATAGCCGAACTTATACGGGTGACGCCAGACTGTGGACTCCAGGCAGAATTTTTGCACTTGCTCTAAAGCGTCGTGGGTCAGAAAGTCATCTATTACCTGTACCTTCCTTCGGCCGGTCGAGACGCCTTCTCGTATTGGTCGGTAATCGACACTCGTGTTCAGATATCTTGGCAGCTTTTCCTCCGAAACCCTCACGTAAGGCAGGTCGGCGAGAATCCGACTGTTCCTACCCTGCACGGACACCAGAGGCGCCTTACCATTTGCCCCGTCGATAACGTCTGTCAGGCGGCGGCGTAGGCCATCAAGTTCCTCGGTGAAAACGCCCGCGAACGCTTGTGCATCGTAATTTTCGGTAGCCAGGATGTGGTCAAGTTGTTCAACGTTACGCAAAGTGAAGTGTGCGGGAATCGAATACTTATCGGGCGGTATCGGTTGCTGTTCACGAGAAAGGGCCGAAACAGCGACGTAATCTGACAGAGCGGAAGCGTAGTCCCCGAGAGCCAAGTTCACCCTCGCAAGTAAATCTCTGGCCGGTACAGAGGAGGGTTCTGTATTCTACCGCGGCTGAGGCGTGACGAAGTGCTTTGTCATATTCTCCGAGTTCCAGATACGACGCAGCGAGCAAGCCTATTCCTTCAAGAGTAGCCCCCCGGTCGACGATCTCCTGGAGGATCTCCACTGCTGACTCGAAAATCTCCACCACGCATCAGACGTTCGGCTTCGCCGAGGGCGGCCGTTTCATGGCGATACAGGTTGCGGCACTCGTCTTCCTATCTGTTCTTTCCAGTGCACCACATCTGCACTCACCGGCGCTCCGACAAATAGCTATCGGCCGGACACCCTTGCGGTGCCCGGCCGATATGCGGCGTGGTCAGGTGTTAGCCGGTGGCGGCGGCGTTGGCGGCTTCGGTCGCTGCGTACGACCCAGAGCTGGTCGCCAGGGTGTTCACGAACTGCTCGTGAATCGCCGCGGCCTGGGCGGCGACGGCCTGGTACAGCTGCGCGTGCGCGGCGAACTGCGCGGCGGTCAGCGCCGACACCTCGTCGGCTGCGGCGGGAACCACGCCGGTTGTCGGGGCTGCGGCGGCGGTGTTCTGAGCGCTGAACGACGAGCCGATCCCGCCCAGAGCAGTTGCCGCCGAGCTCAGTGCTTCGGGCTGCGTGGTGACGAATGACATGGTGGCTGTCTCCTCGAGTAGTGGTGTCTCGACACCAGACGCGAACTCGGCGTGTGGGTTGACTGACGTTGCTGTGGACGAAACTCTAGACCGGCCGTCCCGGGCCACGGGTCCACCGACGCGAGCATCAGGTCCGGTCACTCGCCCGAGCGAGCGTGCCGTTCGTGGTTCGGCAACTTTGGCAAAACCCGCCGCGGCTTGCCGAAACGCGCATGGGCGCGGTAACCATGACAGCTCAACCGCGACTAAGAATCTCGTCGCGAATAACCGCCGCAGCCCGTCCACCCAAGCGTGGTGCCTGCGACTTCCTGCGGGTTTCCCCGGCGCGTGCCAGGGTCCGGAATTTTGGATGCCCAGATTTTTATTCGCAGACACCGGTGGTTCACCTCCCGCGTCGGGTCTATCGGTCTGCTTCCAAGCCGGGGATTTCGCCAGGTAGCGGGCCGATTCGTGCCGTGCTTGCCGGGCGCGGCAAACAGCCCCTGCTGTCCCTGCAGCGCGACGACGACGCCGCACCGGACGACATAGACCGACGACTGTTGCCGCAGACCTGGCTAATCTTCTAAACCGCAAACGGATTCAGAAAGCTGCCAGGCAACTCGCACCCAATTGCAAGCAGCTGATGGCCGCTGCCGCAATCTTGTTGGAGCTCAATGGTATCGGTGAAGGAGCGAGGAAAGCCAATGGTGTTGGATTTCGGAGCGCTGCCGCCGGAGGTCAATTCCGGCCGGATCTACACCGGGCCGGGCTCGGCGCCACTGCTGGCGGCAGCGTCCGCATGGGACGCGTTAGCGAGTGAATTGCAAACCACGGCAGCGTCTTACACATCCACGATTACAGAGTTGACCAGCTCAGGTTGGCAGGGGCCCTCTTCGGTGGCCGCGGCCGATGCGGCGGCGCCCTACACAGCGTGGCTGAGCAGCACCGCCGCGCAGGCCGAGCAGACGGCATCCCAAGCCCAAGCGGCAGCGGGCGCCTACGAAGCCGCCTTCGCTGCCAGCGTGCCGCCACCGGTGATCGCCGCCAATCGCGCGACGCTGGCGCTGCTCGTCGCGACCAACCTGCTGGGTCAGAACACCCCGGCGATCGCCGCCAACGAGGCGACCTACGCGGAGTTCTGGGCTCAGGATGCGGTCGCGATGTACAGCTACGCCGGGGCGGCGACGACCGCAAGTCAGCTGACCTCGTTCAGCACACCACCGGCGACCACCAACGACAGCGGGCAGGCCACTCAGTCGGCCGCCGCCGCGAACTCAGCGGCGGATTCGACCACGACCAGCATCGAGGCGTTCCTCACGGAACTGAACACCGAACTGACCAGTCTTGACACCCAGCTCACGAGCTATTCGACGGAATTCTCACTCCTTGAGACGCAGCTGATCAAGGAGCTGGGGACGACCATCACGCTCCCAACCTGGGCCACGAACGGGATCTCGGATATTGAGAAAGCAATCACAACCTTCACCAGCACCCTCAGCACCTACGCCGCCGGGCCGTGGTCCCTGATCGGAGTCGGGGGGCTAATCAAGAACTGGTACCAGATGACCATCAGCATCCCGAACCTGGGTGTCGGCATCCAAGGTATCGGTCCCTTGCTCAACCCCAAGCCCATCGTCGGGGCGTTATCGCCACTACTGCACAGCGGCCTGCTTTCCGGCTCGTTCGAGCCGGCCGGTGCGGGGTCGGTGTCGGCGTCGTTGGCCCGCGCCGGCACCATCGGAGCGCTGTCGGTGCCGAACAACTGGGCCTCGGCGGTCCCGGCGGTGCGAACGGTTGCGGCCGAGATGGAGGCGCCCGCGACAGACGCAGCTCCCGAGATGGCTTCGATCGCCCAGAACGGAATGTTCGGCGAGACGGCGCTAGCGAGTTTGGCCGGCCGCGCCATCGGCGGGACAGCCACCCGCGCCGTCGGCGGACAGGCCTACCGCGTGCCCGGTGCTGTGGCGACCGACGAGATCGCCACCACCGCCACCATCATCGTGATACCGCCGAGCGCGGAATAAGGAAGGTCGGCAATGGTTTTCGATTTCGCAGTGCAACCTCCGGAGGTCATCTCCGCCAAGATTTACTCCGGCCCGGGCGCCGAGTCATTGCAGGCCGCCGCGACGGCCTGGGAGGGTCTGGCCGGCGAGTTGCAGTCAACCGCCTCCAACTTCCAATCGGTGATTTCCGGGCTGACCACCGGGTCGTGGGAAGGTCCGTCGTCGGCGGCCGCGGCGGCGGCGGCGGCACCGTACACGTCGTGGATATCGACCACGGCGGCTCAGGCAGAGCAGACCGCCAGCCAGGCCCGGGCCGCGGCCAGTGCCTATGAGACCGCGCTGGCGGCCACCGTACCGCCCGCGGAGATCGCGGCAAACCGCACCCAGCTGGCATCGTTGTTGCAGACCAACATCTTTGGACAGAACACGTCGGCAATCGCGGCTACCGAAGCCGAATACGGCCAGTTCTGGGCCCAAGACGTCGCCGCGTTATTCGGCTACGCCGGCTCGTCGTCGGCGGCCACCAGTGGGCTGGGCTCTTTCACCGAGCCGCCGCCCACCACCAACGACAGCGGCCAGGCGACCCAGTCGGCCGCCGTCGCGGCCGCAAGCACGACGTCCGGGACCACCGATCTCGAAACGATCATCGGACAGGTGGAGACCGACTTCAACACATTTCTGACCGACGTAGGCCAGGTCAACACCGACTACACCAACTTCTTCACCGACCTGACCAACGTCCTCCCGGGCGGTTCTTATCTCGTCTACCACGTGGACGAACCTGTACTCCATGATTTCGGGCGCCGGCAGCCAGGCCACCTGGACCAACGTCATCAACAGCACGCAAAGCCTTGGCATTTCGCAGTGGAAGAACTTCTTCGTCTACCAGCCGTGGAGCCACGGAATCGGGTTGGGGTCACTGAACGGCGGGCTGTCCTCGCCGGGGCATCTCGCCCCCGGCTTAGGGGCGAGGGCGGCATCGGCGGCCATCGGTAGCGCGCAGACGGTCGGCAAGTTGTCAGTACCGCCCAGCTGGGCCAGCGCCACTCCGGCGATCCGGCTCACTGCCACGGCGTTGCCGGACACCAGTCTCGCGGCGGCTCCTGCGACAGATATCCCGTTGGGCCTGCTCAACCAGGGGACGCTGGGCAGTTTGACGGGAGGCGCGCTGGGCAGCCCGGCCGCCCGCGTCGTCAGCTCAACCGGCGTCCGGGCCCAGCGTAACCCCCGCCGGCCAGCGCAGCAAGGGTCCGGTCAAACTCGACAAAGTCATCGCGCAACTGCAGGAGCAGCCAGACGCGGTGCAGCACTGGTCCGTCGATCAGGCCGGTCTCGACGATCTGGTCGCGCGGCTGTCGACCAAACCGGGCATCCATGCGGTGCACCTCGTCGACGAGAAGGCCGCGGTAACCGCCGCGAAGCCCGAAGCCAGCGCGTTATGAGGACGAACACCTTGACGCAACACATGCAAGGAGGATCGATGAAACCGCTGCTAGCCGTCATCGGCGTGGCGCTTGGGATCGTTCTCGCGGCGCCGGCGCACTCCGAACCTGGCATCGAAGACCCGCCGAGCGACGAGAATAATGGCGTCTTCCTCGCTGACCTGCAGAAAGTGGGTATCGGCTACTCCGACCCGAACCAGGCCATCAGCGCCGGCCAAGCAGTGTGCGGGTGTATCCACAACGGCATGTCCGGTCTTCACCTGCTCAAGCACCTCCAGGAAACCAACCCTGCACTCACCGAAAACGGCGCTGCTCAGTTCGCGACGATCTCGGCTAAGGCGTACTGCCCGAAGCAACTCGACGAGTCTGAAGAGCCCGGCCAGAAGAAAAAAAGCGGCGGCGGCGAATAAGGCCTCAGGTCTTTATCGCCTCGACGAAGTAGCCGCGCGACGCGCTGGGCACATCGGCGGGACTCGCCGGGTGTGCCCAGCGCTGCCAACGGCTTCCGGGCTCGGCGATATCGATGACCGTCGCGGTCCAGCCGCGGTCCTCGACGAGGGCAGCCGGTGTGTCGCTGCCGAAAATCCATGGTGCCCCTAGCTTTTCATGAACTCCAGGGTTGATCGCAGGAACGGCGCCCCCAGCAGCGCTGTGCCGACGACGTCGTACAGCAGCACCGAACCGGGCGCTGATAACGTGTCGACCCGCGCGAACAGCCGGTTTACATCCGACGCGTCGATGTACTGCAGCAGCCCCTCGATCAACCAGACCGTTCTTGACGACGAGTTAAACCCATGGGATTGCAGCGCTTTCGGCCAGTCGTCGGTCAGATCGACGCCGACTGCGACACGACGACAGCTGGGCCGCTCTCCGGCTAGTCGCTCATTTTTGGTCGCGATCACATGCGGCTGGTCGACCTCGTAAACGGTTGTGCCGTCATGCCATGGCAGTGGGTAAGAGCAGGCGTCCATGCCCGCGGCAAGAATCACCACCTGCGCGACACCGTCGGATTGCACCTGCAGCAGCGCCTCGTCGAAAAGCCGCGTGCGGATGACAATCGGCGCCGACGCCATCTCGTTGTCGCCGGCGAAGTCGGCAAGCACGCGCAGCAACACAATCCGGAGTCCCGGTACATGACGCCGGCGAATTCTACGATTCGCGGCGCGTCGCAGAAAGAGAGCGGGAGCCTACCGGGCTAGTTCCGGCAGTTTCGTACCTTTGTCAGATTAGCGGTGCGGCAACCTCAGCGACCGCCCCGCTGGACGAACCAGATGGTCAATGCGACGGAGGCGACCACGACGATGGCGAGCAGGATGCCAGATGTCATCGCACTAATCTATCCGCGCCAGCACTCAACAAACCGGGGGACTCCATTCGGCCTCGGCGAGGTGCGGGGCCGCTTGCCAGCACGCGTCACATTTACTAGGATGTCCTAGTAAACCCGCCTGTTCTTCTCTAGCTCCGAGGACACCCATGACCACACAGATTCCGCATTTCATCGACGGACGCCGCAGCAACCTCTCATCGACCCGGACCGCCGACGTGTTCAACCCGAGCACGGGCGAGGTGCAGGCACAGGTACTCCTGGCGTCCGCCGCCGACGTCGACACCGCGGTCGCCTCCGCCAAGGAGGCGCAGAAAGAGTGGGCGGCGTTCAACCCGCAACGCCGGGCCCGGGTGATGATGAAGTTCGTCGAGCTCGTCAACGCAAACGTTGAGGAACTCGCCGAGCTGCTCAGTGTGGAACACGGGAAAACCGTCGCCGACTCCAAGGGCGACATCCAACGCGGTATCGAAGTCATCGAGTTCACGATCGGCATCCCGCATCTGCTCAAGGGCGAGTTCACCGAAGGCGCCGGCACCGGTATCGACGTCTACTCCATCCGCCAGCCGCTCGGCGTGGTCGCAGGCATCACCCCATTCAACTTCCCGGCGATGATCCCGCTGTGGAAGGCCGGTCCCGCGCTGGCATGCGGAAATGCCTTCATCCTCAAGCCTTCTGAACGCGATCCGTCGGTGCCGGTGCGCCTGGCCGAGCTGTTCCTCGAGGCCGGCCTGCCCCCAGGCGTGTTCCAGGTCGTCCACGGCGACAAGGAAGCCGTCGACGCCATCCTGGCCCACCCCGACATCCAGGCCGTCGGTTTCGTTGGCAGCTCCGATATCGCGCAGTACATCTACGCCACCGCGGCCGCCAACGGCAAGCGGTCGCAGTGCTTCGGCGGCGCGAAGAACCACATGGTCGTCCTGCCCGACGCCGACCTGGACCAGGCCGTCGACGCACTGATCGGCGCCGGTTACGGCAGCGCCGGGGAGCGCTGCATGGCGATCAGCGTCGCGGTGCCGGTGGGTGAGGAGACGGCAAATCGATTGCGCAACAGGCTCGTTGAGCGCATCAACCAGCTGCGCGTCGGGCACAGCCTGGACCCCAAGGCCGACTACGGCCCGCTGGTCACCGACGCCGCACTCAAGCGTGTGCGCGACTACATCGGCCAGGGCGTCGAGGCGGGCGCCGATCTGGTGGTCGACGGCCGCGAGCGCACCACCGACGAGCTGACCTTCGATGACGTCAGCCTGGAAAAAGGCTTTTTCATCGGGCCCACCCTGTTCGACCACGTCACCCCCGACATGTCGATCTACACCGACGAGATCTTCGGCCCCGTGCTGTGCATCGTGCGTGCCCACGACTACGAAGAGGCGCTGCGGCTGCCCACCGAACACGAATACGGCAACGGTGTCGCGGTGTTCACCCGCGACGGCGACGCCGCCCGCGACTTCGTGTCCCGCGTCCAGGTGGGCATGGTCGGCGTCAACGTGCCGATCCCGGTGCCGGTGGCCTACCACAGCTTCGGTGGCTGGAAGCGTTCCGGCTTCGGCGATCTCAACCAGCACGGCCCCGCGTCGATCCAGTTCTACACCAAGGTCAAGACCGTCACGGAGCGCTGGCCGTCCGGCATCAAAGACGGCGCCGAGTTCGTCATCCCGACGATGAAGTAGCGACTGGAATGCAATTTTTTGGTCTGGACGACGACGAACGGGTCATCACCGAGACAGCGGCCGCGTTCGCCGACAAACGCCTCGCACCGTACGCCTTGGAATGGGATGCCACCCAACATTTCCCGGTCGACCAACTGCGCGAAGCGGCGCAGCTCGGCATGGCAGCGATCTACTGCCGCGACGACGTGGGCGGCAGCGCGCTGCGCCGCCTGGACGGGGTGCGGATCTTCGAGCAACTGGCCATGGCCTGCCCCACCAGCGCGGCGTTCCTGTCCATCCACAACATGTGCGCCTGGATGATCGACGCGTTCGGCACCGATGAGCAGCGCAAGGGCTGGGTGCCGCGGCTGGCAACGATGGATGCCATCGCCAGCTATTGCCTGACCGAACCCGGTGCCGGCTCGGATGCCGGCGCCTTGAGCACCCGCGCGGTCAAGCAGAACGGCGACTATGTGCTCGACGGCGTCAAACAGTTCATCTCCGGGGCGGGCGCCTCAGATGTCTATGTGGTGATGGCCCGCACCGGCGGTGAGGGCCCGCGTGGCATATCGGCGTTCATCGTCGAAAAGGGCAGTGCAGGACTGAGTTTCGGCGCGCACGAGGAGAAGATGGGCTGGAACGCGCAGCCGACCGCGCAGGTGGTGTTCGAGGGCGTCCGGGTGCCCGCCGATGCGATGTTGGGCGGCGCCGACGGCGAAGGCACCGGCTTCGGCATCGCGATGAATGGCCTCAACGGTGGCCGGATCAACATCGCCGCATGCTCGCTGGGTGGCGCGCAGGCCGCGTTCGACAAGGCGGCCGACTATCTTTCCCACCGCCAAGCCTTCGGGGCCGCATTGCTCGACGAGCCCACTATCCGGTTCACCTTGGCCGATATGGCCACCGCGCTGGAATCCTCACGAATGTTGTTGTGGCGGGCCGCGTCCGCGCTCGACGGCGATGCCGCCGACAAAGTCGAGCTGTGCGCGATGGCGAAGCGATACGTCACCGACGCGTGTTATGACGTCGCGGATAAGGCCCTGCAGTTGCACGGTGGGTATGGATATCTGCGCGAGTACGGTCTGGAGAAGATCGTGCGCGATCTCCGGGTGCACCGCATCCTGGAGGGAACCAACGAAATCATGCGCGTGGTCATCGGCCGAGCCGAGGCCGCACGGGTCCGGGCCAGCGCGTAGGAAGGCTGCGAATGACTGAGTCTTTATCGGTCGCGTTTTTGGGGCTGGGCCACATGGGCGGTCCGATGGCGGCCAACCTGGTCGCCGCGGGTCACACCGTGCAGGGCTTCGACCCGGTGCCGGCCGCCGCCGTCGCCGCCGCCGACAACGGCGTCGTGGTGTCAGACAGCGGCCACGCGGCGGTGGCCGGCGCTGATGTCGTTATCACCATGCTGCCGCACGGCGAGGCGGTGAAGCGCTGCTACGCCGAAATCCTGCCTGCCGCAAGCGAAGGCGCGCTGTTCATCGACAGCTCAACGATTTCCGTCGATGACGCCCGTGAAGTCCACGCATCGGCGGCCTCGCACGGCGTGGCTCAGCTCGACGCGCCGGTCTCCGGTGGGGTCAAGGGCGCGGTCGCGGGCACCCTGGCATTCATGGTCGGCGGCGACGCCGCCGCGCTGGAACGGGCGCGGCCGGTGCTGGACCCGATGGCGGGCAAGATCATTCACTGCGGTGCGGCCGGCGCCGGCCAGGCCGCCAAAGTGTGCAACAACATGGTGCTTGCTGTGCAGCAGATCGCCATCGGCGAGGCGTTCCTGCTGGCCGAAAAGCTTGGGCTCTCGGCGCAGTCGCTGTTCGACGTCATCACCGGCGCGACCGGAAACTGCTGGGCAGTTCACACCAACTGCCCAGTACCAGGCCCGGTGCCGACATCGCCTGCCAACAACGATTTCAAGCCGGGCTTCGCGACCGCGCTGATGAACAAGGACCTGGGTCTGGCAATGGATGCGGTCAGCTCAACCGGTTCGGCGGCCCCGCTGGGCAGTCACGCCGCCGAGATCTACGCCAAATTCGCAGCCGCCCACGCCGACAAAGACTTCAGCGCCATCATCGAAATGCTTCGGGGCAGTTAGGCAGCCCGCTGCCGGGCGATCCACCACCGTCGGTGCGCTTGCTGACAGCCGACCGCCCGCAGCGGAGTAGTGACGACCACTCCGGGCAGTTCGGCGGCGACCGCGGCGCGCAACCCACGTCCGGAGCCTGCGACGGCCAGCGCGCTGCGGTGCGTTATGCCCAGCTCCCACAACGCCAGCCGGTACAGTTCGGCGTCATTCTCGGGGCCGGCCTCGGTGTCGGCCAAGTCATCGACGGTCACAATCGTTTCGACCAGGCCGTCACCGATCAACTGCCGCACCAGCGTCTCGACCCACTCCCGCCGCCGGGTGCTCACCACCCCCACCCAGATGCCGGCGACGAACAGGCTCATTACCAAGTCGATCAGATCGGTCCTAGCGGCCAGGTCGCCGTCGCGTTCGATATCGGCCAGCGCGGAATCGGCATCGAAAATCACCGCCCGCAGGCTATCGGCTTCGGGCGTAGGCTCCCGATCCCACCAAAAGGTCCGGGCTGGACGAGTCTGACTCATGGCTCGCACGCCCACAGGTTGCCCTAAGCCGAGCACCGCCAACCTCCCCCATTCGGGGGATTGGCAAGGCCAACTGCCCGGTGACGATGCTGAGCTCTAGGGTGTTGCCATGGCGGCTACGCCGGTGCGTCTTGTCCTCGTCGATGACCACGAGATGGTCATCGAGGGACTCAAGGCGATGCTGGCGGCCTTCAAGGACCGGGTGCAGGTGGTCGGGCAGGCAGTGGGCGCCGACCGGGCGGTCACCGTGGTCAACGACCTCCAACCCGACATCGTGCTGTGCGACGTACGCATGCAGGGCTTCAGCGGGTTAGACCTGTGCAAGGTGCTGCGCGAGCACGAGCCCGACCGCAAGGTCGTGATGCTGTCGGTCTACGACGACGAGCAGTACCTGTTCCAGGCCTTGCGGGTGGGCGCGAGCGGCTATCTGCTGAAAAGCATCAACAGCGACGATCTGGTGCGCCAGCTGGAGTTAGTGCACAACGGCGAAACCGTGATCGACCCGGGGATGGCGGTTCGGGCGGCGGACACCGCGGCCCGGATGCAGCGCGACGAATTCTGGCCGGGCGCCCGCCAGGGGTTGACGCAACGCGAAAGCGAGATCCTGTCCTGCATGGTCACTGGCTTGTCCAACCGCGGCATCGCCAACAAACTCGTCATCGGCGAGGAAACCGTCAAGAGCCACCTGCGATCGATCTACCGCAAGCTCGGGGTCAGCGACCGGACCGGCGCGGTGGCAACTGCGCTGCGCGAAGGCATTTACCAATGACCGCCTCGCAACCCGCAGCGCCCGATAATGGCGGCAGCGGCTCGAACGCGGTACGCGATCTTGTCGACACCGACCGCGAGCTGGCACTGCTGCGCGAACTCATCCGGGCCGCCTCGAGCGGCCCGGGGGTGGAACCGTTGGCGGCCGCCGCCGCACGAATGATCACCGCGGCCACCGGCACCGACGTGTGCTTCGTGCATGTGCTCGACGACACCGACCGCTCGCTGACCCTTGCCGGTGCAACACCGCCCTTCGACGGCCAGGTGGGAAAGATTCGGCTGCCGTTGGGATCCGGCATCTCCGGCTGGGTGGCCAAGCACCGTGAGCCCGTCGTCATCACCGACGACAAGGAAGCCGACCCGCGCTACTTGCCGATCCAATCGCTACGCGGACGCGACTTCACCTCGATGGTGTCGATGCCGATGGAAACCGACCCGGGCGGCCTGGTCGGCGTGCTCAACGTGCACACGGTCGCACGCCGCGAGTTCACTGAGGGTGACGTCGAACTGTTGCGGGTCATCGGCCGGCTGATCGCCGGTGCCATGCACCAGGCCAGATTGCACCGGCAGCTGGTGGCCAGGGAGCGGGCACACGAGCTGTTCGTCGAGCAGGTGATCGAGGCCCAGGAGATCGAACGCCGTCGCCTCGCCGGTGATATTCACGACGGTATTTCGCAGCGCCTCATCACGTTGTCGTATCGGCTCGACGCCGCCGCGCGAGCGGTCAGCGACGATCCGGCCGAGGCCTCGCAGCAACTCGATGCGGCCAGAGAACTCGCCGGGTTGACGTTGCAGGAGGCGCGAGCGGCGATCGGCGGGCTGCGCCCGCCGGTTCTCGACGATTTGGGCTTGGCCGGCGGGCTGGCCAGCCTGGCCCGGTCGATACCGCAACTGGACACGGAGATCGAGCTGGCCGATGTCCGGCTGCCCGAGCACATCGAGATCGCGCTCTACCGCATCGCACAAGAGGGCCTGCAAAACATCGTCAAACATGCCAGCGCCTCGGTGGCGCGGCTGCTCTTCAGGGTGGACGGCGACACCGCGCGACTCGAAATCGCCGACAACGGAATAGGTTTCGACACTTTCGAGAATCCGCTGGGTGGCGACGAGATGGGCGGCTACGGTGTGCTGTCGATGGCCGAGCGCGCCGAGCTGGTCGGGGGCAGGTTGAACATCCGATCGCGGCCCGGCGCCGGGACAACCGTCACCGCGACGATTCCGGTGCCCTCGACGATCGACTAGAAGTCTCCGGCGTTGTGCCGCAGGGTTTCGATCGACGACACCAGCGCCTTCGATTCGCCGTCGGACATCCCGATGTCGCAGAACACCTGCTCGTTGAGCGTGACGGTGGCGTCCTCGACGGTCGAGCGGCCCAGGTCGGTGATCTGCACCAGCGTGGTTCGCCCGTCGGTAGGGTGCGGGACACGTTGCACCAGGCCGTTGGCTTCCAGCCGGCGGATGGCATGGGTGACGCTGGTGACGTGTACCTGCAGCCGGTCGGACGCCTTGGTGATCGGCAACGCGCCGCTGCGGCTGAACGCCAGCAGCCGCAGCAATTCGAACCGTGAGAAGCTCAGATCGTAAGGGCGCAAAGCGGTTTCGACGCGGGCAAGCATGATCTGGTGAGCCCGCATGACCGACGTCACCGCGACCATGCCCTGCGCGACTTCACCCCATCCGGAGCGTTCCCAGTTGGCCCGCGCGACAGCGATCGGATCGCGGTTGTCGGGTTTCGAGGCGGCCACGCCCCTTTTCTTACCGCTAGGGGCAGGTGACGTCCACCTCGAAGGGCTTGCTGGGAGGATCTCGAGGCCATCTGGCGAGAGGCCATGCACAAGCCGCAGCTGATCGAACACGCCGCAGTACTGGGCGTTCTGGTCAGCACGGTGGCCGTGCTGCACGGCGAGCCCAACCGTGCCCAGGATTACGTGGCAGAAGCATCGGCTTTCTACCGTGATCACGACCTCGGCATGTTCCAGGCGCTGGTGGCCGGCGTGGACGCGCTCAGCAGCCTCGACCGCGGCGATTGGGACCACGCCGCGCTTGTCGCCGAACAGATCCTGACCCGCACCGAACTTCCTCCCAGGCACCGGAACATGCCCTCGGTGACGCTCGCGCTGATCCGGTCACGCCGCGGCCAGTCACTCGATGGTCTGCTCGATGAAGCCCTGGACTGCAACGACGACAACGTTCTTGGTCTGCTCGCGTGGGCGGCGCGCGCGGAGGCCGCCTGGCTGGCCGGCGACGAGGCAGCCGCGCGCTCGGCCGCACGGCGCGGCCTCACTGCCGCCAAGATGACGCCCAACCCGTGGTTCGTAGGTTGCCTGCAACGCTGGGCACATCTGTGCGGCGACACGTCGCATACCACCGATGCGGCCGAAGACACCCCCTACCGGCTGGAGATCGCCGGGGACTGGCGGGCGGCCGCCACCGCATGGGCCGACCGCGGCCGCCCCTACGATGCGGCCATCGCGCAACTCAGCGGCGATGCCGACGCGATGGAGTCGGCACTGGCCGCGTTCCGGACAATGGGTGCGCGGGCCGCGGCCCGGCGCGCGCACCAACGGCTGGCAGCGCTGTCCCCACCGAGGGACAACCGTCCCGAAACAGTCGCCGACCCCGACGGCCTCACACCGCGCCAACGGCAGGTATTGGAACTCCTTGCCCAGGGGCGCAGCGACGCCGACATCGCTGCGGCGCTTCACATCAGCATCAAAACCGTCGGCGCGCACGTCGGCTCGGTGTTGGCCAAACTCGGCGTCGACAACCGCACCCAGGCCGCCACCTACACGCTCAAACCCCGAGGTTTATGAAGACTTTTCGACCGCGGAGAGCACTGCCAACGTTGACGGCAGGTCACCGACGGTAATCCGCGCGCCGCCATCGGGGTAGTAGCGGACCTGCACCCCGCCCTTGGCGAACACCCCGCGCCACTGCCGATGCCCCGCCGGCAGGTATACGAAGTTCGCATGCGAATCCGTGCTGTAAACACCCATCGCCATCAACCGCAGCCGCAGATGGTTGCGCTCAGAAGCGATCCGGCGAATGCGGTGCACAAGCTGGGCTTCGGCGTCGTAGGAGGCCGCTACCGCCGCGGCACTCAGGTTGCTCATCCCGAACGGCAATTGCATGGTCCACAGCCTGCTCGCCAGCTCAGGCGCGGCGAACCCGTAGCCGATCCGCAACCCGGCGAGCCCATATGCTTTGGAGAAGGTCCGCAGCACAACAACATTCGGGAAGCGTCGGACCAGGTCTGGTCCGTCGATGCGATGCCGGGAGGCAACGAACTCGATATAAGCCTCATCGAGCAGCACAATCGCGTCGCTGGGAACCTGCCCGAGGAACCATTCGACCGCCGAGAGGGGCTCCAACGTGCCGGTCGGATTATGGGGTCGGCATAAGACGACGACGCTGGCGTCGGTGGCGGCGTCAGCCATTGCCGGCAAGTCGTGATGGCCGTACTTGTTGAGCTCGACGGTGACCGGTTCCAGCCGGGCCATTTGCGCGAAGATCGGGTAACCGTCGAAAGTGGGCTGGCTCATCACAATCCGGTCACCGGGCCGGGTGACCGCATGGAGAACCTGCATCGCCACGCCCGACGCCCCCGGCCCGAGCACCACCTGCTCCTCGCCAACTCCGACTCGGTCGGCGACCAACCGCCGCAACTGCCCGGGCAGGAATTCCGGATAGCGGTTGACCGTATCGATGCAGTGAACCAGCGCCGACCGCACCGCCGGCAGCGGCGGAAACGGGCTCTCGTTGAGCGACAACGCGAGTGGATCAACCGCCTGCGGCAGGGTAGCGAGAATCTCTGCGGTCACCGAAGTCCCGTGCGCCGGCTGGGCCATCAGTCACGCCCGCCCCAGCGGATCGCTGCCGCGCCGGCGAAGTCGCCCGCGTGCGCGAAAGCGGCCATCATGATCACGTCACCGGTCTTGACCTGACCGTCGGATATCGCGCGATCCAGGTTGACCGGGATGCCGGCTCCGAACAGGTTTCCGCAGTCGTCAAAGGTGTCGCGGTGACGTTCCTCGGGCACCTCGAGCGCTTCTCGCCAGTTACGCAGGAACACCCGGTTCGGCTGATTGGTCACGAGCAAATCAATGTCCTTGGAGGACAGCCCGGTTCGATCACAGACGGCGAGCGCCACTTCGGGGACCTGCCGATTGCCGCGAGCGAGCACCTTGCTGATCTTGGTTTCGGTAAACCCGATGGAGGCCTCACCGGGTCCGGCCGCCCACCACTTGCGGGGTGGGTCGATGGCGAGCGTCATGTCGCCGGCGTATTCGCCGTAGGTGCGGCACTCGATGTCGAGTATGGGCGACTCGTCCGACAGCGCGACCAAACCGACCGCGGCCCCGTCGCCGGGTACGGACGATTGCGCCTTGCGGCGCACCCCGGGCTGGTCGAAAACCTGGCCCGCCGCGTTCTGGGCGATCGCGATCAGCGCTGTGTGCCCTTCTCCGGACGCCAGCAGTTGACGAGCCACTTTAAGGCCCAGCACGAACGCCGCGCACCCGCCGTTGTGCAGATCCAGCACCCAGTTGGGACGCATCCCCAAGCGGTGCGCGATGCCGCCGCCCGCGCCGTAGAACGCCATGTCCGGCACCTGGGTGTGGGTGATCAGCACGTCGACGTTAGCGAGGACGTCCTGGCCGTGCCGTTCGATCAATCCGGCGGCGGCTCGCTCGATCATGTCGGTCGCGGTTTCGTCCGGCCCGACGTGATGGCGGAACTTGGGCGCGCGGAACATCAGGTTGGCCGCCAGGTCATCCGAGCCGGCGAACTGCGCGTAATAGTCTGCGCCGATCGGTTCGCCGGGCAGGTAGGTGGAAACGTCGGTCAGGCTGACATTGGCTTGATCAAAAGGCCGATTCACGATTCATTCTCATCTCATCCAGGCCGGCGTGACCGGCAGCCCGTTGCGGTGGCGGTATTCGGCGATCGTCTTGAGGTTGTGCAGCTCTATGCCGTGGCCCGCACCGAACAAGTCCCAGAAGTCGCCGACCCAGCCGGTGCGCTCGGACGGAGCGGCGTGGGGGTACGGGTTCTCGTCGTAGAACGGATGACGGCAATTGGTCCACAGCACAACAGAACCGGGCTTGTTCAACACCACCTGCGCGTCCAGGACCCGCATCACGTAGATCATCCATAGGTGCGCGCCCTGGTCCCAAGCGCAGTGGTAGTCGACGGTACGCGCCTCGGCGTTGGATACCGTACGGGTGTAGATCTTGGTGTCCGGGAGCAGCCGGTCGTAGGCCAGCCAGAGCCCCGGTTCCTCGGTAGGCGTGAAGTCACGCAGGGTGTAGGTCCACTCCTCGAGGCTTCTGGTGTCCGACAGCCACTCGAACAGTTCGTCGGGCGGGCAGTCGACGTAGTCGTTGACCGTGCAGTATTGACCGAAAACCTCTTCGTGCGGGTACACCGACCGCATCTGCGAGAAGAAGGTTCCGGCGGTCTCCTCTAGCGGGGTGGTCTCGATGCGAACCACCCCCTCGATCGGAACGGTGGTGCCGGTGTGGGTGACGATATCGTCAAGCGCTGGCAGCGACATTTATGTGGTCCTCCTGTGTGAGCGTGATTTGTTGTTTGGCAACCTTGTTGATTAGCTGTCCGTCGAGAAATGGTGCGAACGGCGGGATTTCGTCGGCGGCACATTCGACGCTGACCACCGAAGGGCCGTCTACGTCGAGCGAGCCCCGTACCGCGGCAGCCAATCCGTCCGCGTCGGTGACATCGACCGACGGCAGTTCGGGGAACATCGCGGCCAGGCCGGCCCCGAGCCGGCTAGGAGCGAATCGGTTATAGGTGTAGAGGTCGTCGTAGTAGAGCTGCTCGCGAGTCACGCACATGGCGTGGGCGTTGTTGTTGAGCAACACGAAGGTCATCGGCAGCCGGTAATGCAGGGCGGTGTGCACCTCCATGCCATGCATGAAGAACGCGCCGTCGCCGGCGATCACCACCACACGCCGACCCGGCGCTTGGGCTTTCGCGCGGGCGAACGCCATCCCGATACCGGCTCCGAAGCTGTAGCCCATTCCGCCCATGCCCAGCGCGACCGCGAAGCGGCCCTTCCGCCGCACCGGCAGGTAGTGGATGGCCGCCGCGCCGGTGTTACCGGCATCAACGACGATGTCGACTTCGTCGGGCAGGACCTCGTCGAGCTCGGCCATGGCGTCGCGGTAGCGCACACCTTCGCCGTCGAAGGGCGGCGGCGTCAGCTCGGTGCGCGCCACCACGTCGGGTACCCGAAGCCCGGTGGGCCGCCCGGCGCCGGAAAGTGCGCGGGTCAGCATCCGCAACGAGGCACGCAGATCGTCGGTGTGGACGTGAGTGCAAGGAACATAGGGCGGTGCCGACCCGATGGACACCGTGCGCACCGCCGCCAGCGCCTCGTCGAGACCGGCGCGCGCGGTCACCGATAGCCGGGTGCCCACCACCAGACACAGCCCACTGCCGGCCACCGCATCGGCCACACCCGGATGACCCATGACACCGGTCACCCCGAGGGCCGACGACGAACCAAGGCCCGGTGTTCCGGCGGCATCCTTGGCGTCTGGCACACAAGCCACCCGGGCGCGCAGGACCGAGCGCAGCGCCGAAAGCTCGGCTCGCGCATCATCGCGGGCCACCTGCTCACCAGCGATGATCGTCACCGGTCCGGTCGCGCGCCGCAATGCGCGCACGATGGGATGCGGGTCACCGATGGATCGCGGTTGCTCGATGTCCGCTGCGCGTCCACCATTGCGACCATTGAAGGGCACGGCGGACTGTTGAATGTCTTTGGGCAGCAACAACACTGCCGGACCGCCAGCACGTGCGGCGGCAATGGCGGCCGGCAACGCCGAGACGATGTCCGCAGGCGTCATGACCCGTCGGCAGAAGACCGACGCTTGCGAGAACAATGCCTCCGCGTTCAGCGAACCGTTGCGGCCGCTGGTGTCCTGAAAGCTGCCGCGACCATCCATGGTTGTCGCCGGCTGACCAACCAGCGCCAGCACCGGTATCCGGCTGGCGAATGATTCACCCAGGCCGGGAAGCAGATTCAGCGCTCCCCCACCCGACGTCGCCGCGACCACACCTAGTCCGGCGCCGCTGCGACTGTATCCATCAGCCATGGTGGCGGCGGAGAACTCGTGCTTGGCCAGCACCGCGATGATATCGGAGCGGAAGTAGGCGGCGTCGTAGAGATCCTCGATGTTGGCCCCGTCGACCCCGAATATGTAATCGACTCCGATTCCCGCGAGATGCCCGACGATGTGGTCGACCACGCGGTGTTTGCTCGGCATACCAGATACACGACTCGCGGGCGGCTTGGGTTCACGCGCAGTCGCGATGAACCACACAGCGTTGCCAACCGTGTTAACTCTCGGGACCCATGGATGAGGAGCGATGCCGCCTGTGCGCAGTGACCGCCAGAACAGACCTGACGTCGTCGTCATAGGAGCCGGGCCTTCCGGTCTCGCTATCGCACGCGAGCTCGGGCATCGCCATCGGATTTCGGCTCTGGTCGTCGAGAAGGCAGCAGCACCTGCGGTTTCGTGGCGGAATCGCTACGACAACTTCCGCCTGAACACGAACGGGTTCCTGTCGCATCTTCCGGGGCAGCGGATTCCTCTGACGGCCGGCCGTTGGCCGACCAAGGAGGACATGGTCCGCTACTTCGACCGCTACGTACAGCTGCAGGACATCAATCTTCGGCTCGGATGCGAGGTCGACGGTATCGGGCGCGCGGCAGGGGGCTGGCTGGTCGACACCTCGTCGGGGGAAATCCGCACATCTGCCGTCGTGCTGGCCACCGGCAAGTACCACACGCCCGTCGTGCCGCCCTGGCCTGGCCTCGCTGGTTTCGACGGCGTGCTGGTGCACTCCGGCGCCTTTCGCAACGCTTGGCCCTATCGGGGGCGCGACGTTCTCGTTGTCGGCGCGGGCAATTCGGCCGCCGACATCGCGGTCCAGCTGGCCAACGGCGGCGCCCGCAAGGTCTGGCTCGCGGTCCGCACACCACCACATCTGGTGCGCCGTGCCATGGGGCCGATTCCGTCGGACATCTTCCTCGAGCTGTTTGCGCGGGTGCCTGCACGCGTGGTCGATCCGCTGATCGCGAGGCTCAATCGTCTACTGTTCGGCGACCTTTCGGTCTACGGATTCGGTCGGCCGCCGCTTGGATTGAAGGCGACGGTGGAACAACGCGGCCGGATTCCCACCCTGGCCGATGAGCTTGTCGACGCCGTACGGGCCGGCCGCGTCGAGGTGGTGGCCGCGGTGTCGGCGATCGAGTCCGGCCGGGTGATTCTCGGTGACGGCACAGCCGTCACACCTGAGGTGATCGTCGCCGCAACCGGATTCGGCCCCGACCTCGACGGTCTGGTCGGGCACCTCGGTGTCCTCGACGAGCACGGCGACCCGCACGGCGGATTCGCCTCGCATCTCGGCGACGGGTTGTTCTCGATCGGTTACGGCATCCCGCCCAACGGTCCGCTGCGGGCGATCCGCCTGGCCGCAACGCCGTTAGCCGGTCAGGTCGCGGAATACCTGGCTGCCAGATCGTGCACTGCCAACCGGGTTGAGCGTTCAGCGGCGGTTTAAGGGGATAAAATGACGTTGCTCCGCGAAAAGCGGTTCTTCTTCCGCGGTACGGATGAATATGAAGCAGCCCGCCGCGCAACGGTGTGGAATAGTATTCTGCCGGAACGCTTTCCGGCTGTGATCATGCAGGCGCGCGAGGCCAGAGACGTCGCTGCAGCACTGCGCCACGCACGGGCTCACGGCTACCGCGTCGGTGTTCGTTCGGGCGGGCACAGCTGGAATGCCAGCCATTTGCGCGACGGCGGCATGCTGCTCGACGTCAGCCGCCTCGATCACTGCCACGTCGACACCGATCGGATGATCGCGCGCGTCGGGCCCGGCAAGATCGCCAGTGTCTTCGCGAATGAGCTTGACTCGCAGGGCCTGTTCTTTCCCGCCGGGCACTGCGAAGGCATTCGCCTCGGCGGCTATCTGCTGCAGGGCGGATACGGCTGGAACAGCAAGGTCGTCGGGCCGGCGTGTGAGAGCGTGCTTGGACTGGAGCTCGTCACCGCCGACGGCGAACAGATCTACTGCGATCCCGAGAATCACCCCGACCTGTATTGGGCCGCTCGCGGTTCGGGCCCGGGTTTCTTCGGTGTGGTCACCTCGTTCACCTTGCGGATTTACCCACGCTCGCCGGTATTGGGCACATGTCTGTACATGTACCCGATCGACGTCGCCGACGAGGTGTTCACTTGGGGACGCTCGATTGCCGGCGAACTCGACGACCGGGTCGAACTGCAAATCCTGACCTCGCGCGGCGCCCCGGAAACCGGGTCCGACGAGCCCAGCATCACGATCGCCTCGCCGGTCTTTGCCGATACTGAAGAAGAGGCCACGAAAGCGCTTGCGGCCCTGGGCACCTGCCCGGTGATCGACCGCGCGACCGTCAGCCTTCCGTTCATGCCGACAACCTTGGCCAATTGGTATACGGCGGTGATGACGAAGTACCCCGAAGGCCACCGGTACAGCGTTGACAACATGTTCACGTCAGCCTCGGCCGAAGAGCTGCTTCCCGGCATCCGCAAGATCATCGAGACGATGCCGCCGCACCCGTCGCATTTCATTTTCACCGGTTGGAAAACGTCCGCGGACCGCACCGACATGGTCTACGGCGTGGAGGACGAGATCTACCTGGCGCTGTACACCGCCTGGCCCGATCCGGCCGACGATGAACGCTTTTCCGATTGGGCCCCATCGAATATGGCGGCGATGTCGCATCTGGCAACCGGCATATCGCTCGCCGACGAGAATCTGGCCCGACGTCCGTCGAAGTTCATCACCGATCCGAACATGGCGCGGCTGGATCAGGTGCGCGCTACCTACGACCCGGATGGCATGTTCCACAGTTGGATGGCCAGCGAGTAGCCTGCACAAGCCGAAGGTTGTTGTCTAACTAAGACTTACAGCGAGCGCTCGAGCAGCACCTTGCCGTTGTCGGCGGAAACCACTTGCACCGCCGCGATCTGGTCGACCGGTGTCGAGATGCTGCCGGCGGGCGTCGCGGTATGGCCCGGGTCGGCTACCCAGGTCGCCAGCTGGGTGTGGGTGCCGTCGCGGCTCACCACCACCATCGCCAGCCTGTCGTGGTGGGCGTACGCCGGCGCCAGGCACACGCACCGCAGGTCGATGACGGTGCCCCAGTTTTGGCTGCTGAACGACACCGTCGAGGCCAGCTCCTTCGTTCCAATCTGGACCATCGGCAGTGCCGAGGCGCTCGCCTGCGGCGTCTGGGACGTCTGAGACGTCGGGGATGTCAGCGAATGGCTCGAAATGCCGACGAATACACCGACCGTCAACACCGCGGCGGCGGCGGCCGCAGATGACCACGTCGCCAGGCGCGTGCGCTGCCGCCGCCGGCGCACTGCGGACATCAGCGACGGCAGCAGGTTCGGAGTCATCGGGGGTTCGGCCGTTTGATCGTTGATTGCGGCCACCGTCTCGGTGTCGAGCTTCGACAGCAGGGCCGGCATGCCGCTGAGCTCCGCGACGGCCTGCGTGCACGACGGGCACACGCTCAGGTGCGCCTCGTATTCGCGTCGGTCGGCCGGTGACAGCGATCCAAGCACGTAGGCGGCGTCCCACGTCGCGTACTCGTGGCTGTCGCCCGCGGGCAAATCGCTCTCGCCCGGCGGACCGAAGCCCTGGATCAGCCTCATCGCATATCCCCATGTGCAGTCATCATTAAGTATTCGGAATCGGCGGCGGCGCGGATGGGCAGATCCGCGGCCGTCCAAATGGCCCGTTGCGTCGTCATCGGGTCACCCCCATCTCTTGCAGAGTGAGGCGCAATGCTCGCACAGCGTAGTGTAGCCGCGATTTCACGGTCCCTTCCGCGATCTCAAGATCTGCGGCGATCTGGGCCGTGCTCCAGCCCCGGTAGTAGGACCGCTCCACAACGGCTCGATGCTCAGGCGACATTTGCGCCATCGCGTCGGCAATCAGCAGCCGGTCCAGTGCCGAATCGACTTCGTCGGGGGCCGACTGCTCGGGTGCGCCTGACTCATCCAGCGAACCAGCGATATTGCGGAATTTCGGGCTGCGTCGCTCGTCGATGATCATGTTGCGGGCAACGGTGAACAGCCATGCACGCGCCGAACGTTCGGTGTCGCCGATGACCTCTGGATGCTGCCATGCCCGCAACAGCGTCTCCTGGACCACATCTTCGGCCCGGGCCGCGTCGCTGGTCAACCGCATCGCATAACGCCACAACGGCGCGGCGTGCTCGTCGTAGAGCGCCTTCATCAGGGCCTCTTCGGCGTTTGCTGCAGCTGCTGACGCGACTCACTCGATCACCTCCTGATAAGTGATACGAGTTGGCCGCCCTTCCAGTTCATCGCGGCCGCGGTCCCACGGGTCTGACATTCAGTCCGCGAATCCAGTTTCCGTGGAATCCGTGCGGTACCCGGCGCGGCAGGCGGATGCGAGCCACCGGGTCACCCTCAAAGTCCGAAGCGTCGATAACGACCAGGTCACTGCTGTCGGTGACCGGGTCGTAGACGTACGTCAAATACCAGCCGCTCAGCTCATCGGACTGACCGGCGGCCGGCGCGAAGACCGCCTCGCTCGGCGCACTCGGCGTTCCATGGCCGCCGTGGCCTTCGAACCGGTGCTCGGACGCGGTGCCGCGCTGCAGGTCGTAGCGGACCAGCGCGTTGCTGGCGACGGCCACCGGGTAACGGGCGGCCGCACCGGCGAGCCGGTCGTCGACGCGCGGGTACTCCACCCCACGGTCGTCGAGCTGAGTCTCCTCGACCAGCCCGGTGTCCAGGTCGAGCTTCCAGCGCCACAGTGCGGCATCGGCGCTGAATTTGCTACTGTCACGCCATATTTCGGGATAGCGGACCACTTCCAGCACGACAGAGTTGTCGCCTGCGGACGTCACGTCATAGGCGTTGGCGATGTGGAAGACGTAGCACGGGTCGATGTCGAGCCAGCGCACCGGTCCATAGGGGTCGTCGCGGCGCAGCACGCCCAGGCGGGCACCGTACTCGTCGTCCCATCGGTACGGTAAGTCGCGCAATTCCCGTACGTCTTGCTGCGCCAGCGCAACGTCAAGGTTGAACACGAGCGGCAAATCGAGGAAGACGATGTGCTCGGCGGTCAGCGCGAAGTCGTGCATCATCGTCAGCCCGGGGACGTCGATGGGGCGGTTGACCGTCAGCCGGCCGTTGGCGTCCGCACGGTGATAGACGACATGGGGTTCGAAGATGTTGCCGGATCCGAAGAAATGCAATTCGCCGGTGGTCGGGCAGATCTTCGGATGCGCGGTCATCGAATCCGTCAACTTGCCGCCGAAGTCGTAGACGCCGATCGTTTCCAGGTCATTGCTGATTTCATAGGGCAGCGAGAATTCCATCAGCGCAAGGGTTTTGCCTGCGTGCCGAACGACGTGGGTATTGGCAATGCTGGAGTGCAGGTTTCGGGTGCCGTCGTCGTTGTAGAGCGCAATGGGATGCTCGAAGCTCTCGGTGCGCACCCAGCGGTTCCGGTACCACGCTGCGCGGCCGTTCTCCAGCCGAACCCCGTGGACCATTCCGTCACCGACACACCAGTGGGCCGCACCCGTGCGGGCGTTCGGACCGTTGCGCAGATACCAGCCGTTCAATTCGGCGGGGATGCGGCCTTCTACCGGTAGATCGAAAGCGGTCAGCTCGTCGGGCACCGGGGTGTAGTTGCCGGTACGGAAGACCGGCAACACGGTCTGTACATCCACCACGGCCGCGACTGGCGCCGGCGATGGCTGCCGCTCGGCCTTGGCCAGCATCGACGTCAGCAGGTCAGGGCACGGCGGTGCGGCCGCCGACCCGTCGGCGCCGTCGGGCGCGACAACGTGGTCGTAGTCGAGCACCGAGAGCAGCGGCGAGATGGCGGTCAGCTCGGTCACCGCCTGGCGGCACGAGGTGCAGCCGTCCAGGTGCGCCTCGAATTCGCGCCGGTCGGGATCCGACAAGGCGCCCAGCACATACGCCGCGTCCCACATCGCGTAGTCGTGCGCGCCGCCCGCATGTCGAGGGCGTCGGGTTCACCGTCTCGGGGCGTGTTTCGGTCCAGAGAGTCGGTCATTGCGTCACCCCCATCTCCAATAGTGCCTGGCGCAGTCCTCGCAGCGCGTAGTGCAGCCGCGACTTCACCGTGCCCTCGGCAATCCCGAGGTCGGCGGCGATCTGCGCAGTTGTCCAGCCCAGGTAGTACGAACGGCCCACCACCGCGCGGTGTTCCTCGGACAGCTGCGCCATCGCGTCGCCGATCAACGCTCGGTTCAACGTCCCGGTCATCTCGTCGGGACCCGCCGGTTCCGGCGGGCCTGACCCGTCCAACGAGATCACCTCGTTGCGGAACCGGGCGCTGCGACGATCGTCGATGACCATGTTCCTGGCCACGGTGAAAAGCCAACCGCGTGGAGACTGCCCGTTGTTGAGGACGTGCGGACGCTGCCACGCCCGCAGCAAGGTCTCCTGCACCACGTCCTCGGCATGGGCGCGATCACCGGTCAATCGCCACGCATAGCGCCACAAGGCAGCGGCATGTTGGTCCCACAGCCGCTGCATAGCGTCCGCATCCGCGCCGGTGCCCGGTATGTCCATCACCAGCCTCTCGGTGATGACACGGTTCAGGTGATCGTTTGGTTCACCCCAGGGTCAAAATGCGGGGCCCGTCGTCGGTGGCCGCGACGGTGTGCTCCCAGTGTGCGGCACGCGAACCGTCGGCGGTAGTGACGGTCCACTGGTCATCGAGCACGACCGTCTTGCCGGTGCCCAGCGTCAGCATCGGCTCGATGGCCAGCACCGATCCGTGGGCCAGCAGCGGACCGCGCCCGGGAGATCCTTCGTTGGGCAGAAATGGATCCATGTGCATCTGCCTGCCGATGCCGTGTCCGCCGTAGCCCTCGACGATGCCAAACGCCCGCCCGTAGCGGGCCTCGGCCGCGTGGGTGGCGGTTTCGATGGCGTGCGAGACGTCGGTCAGGCGGTTGCCGGGAACCATGGCCGCGATCCCGGCCTCCATCGACTCCTTGGTCGCCTGCGACAGCAGTTCGTCGGCGGGAATGAGCGGTCCGACACCGAAGGTGATCGCGGCGTCGCCGTGCCAGTCGTCCAGGATTGCCCCGCAGTCGATCGACACCAGGTCACCGGCGGCGAGTGTCTCGCCGGCAGACGGGATGCCGTGCACGACGCGGTCGTTGACCGACGAGCAGATCGAGGCCGGGTAGCCGTGGTAGCCGAGGAACGACGGCGTCGCGCCGGCGTCGCGGATCACCGCTTCGGCGATCTGGTCGAGGTCTCGGGTCGACGCCCCGGGGACCGCGGCCTCATGCACCGCCCGCAGCGCGGCGGCGACCACGGCGCCCGCGGCGGCCATCGCGTCGAGTTCGCCGGCGCTGCGCTGCGGCACCAGCCTGCGACTGCGGAGGCCCCCGAGGGCGATCACGGTTACAATCCCAGGGCCCGTAGCGCGCGAGCGAATACCTCGTCGACCGTGCCGACCGCGTCGACGGTCTTCAACTCACCGCTGTAGTACTCGATCAGCGGCGCGGTTTCGTCGCGGTAGACGTTCATCCGATTGCGGATGACGTCGTCGGTGTCGTCGGCGCGGCCGCGCGCCTTCAGCCGCTCGAACAGCTCGTCCTCCGGCACCCGAAACTCCACGACCGCGTCGAGCTGGGTGCCTCGGCGCTCGAGCATGTCGTGCAGCGCCTGGGCCTGGGGCACCGAGCGCGGGTAGCCGTCCAGGATGAAACCCTCGGCGGTATCTGGATTGTTCAGCCGGTCGTCGACGAGTTCGTTGGTCAGTTCGGACGGCACCAGATCGCCGGCGTCCAGGTAGCGCTTGGCTTTCAGCCCCAGCTTCGTGCCGTTGCCGATGTTCTCCCGGAAGAGCTCACCGGTGGACAGGTGCGGTATCTGCAGTTTCTCCGCCAGCTTCGCGGCCTGCGTGCCCTTACCCGCGCCGGGCGGACCAAGCAAGACAATCCTCACTTGAGGAACCCTTCGTAGTTGCGCTGCATGAGCTGACTTTCGATCTGCTTCACCGTATCTAAGCCGACGCCGATCGCGATCAGTATCGCGGTGCCACCGAACGGCAGCTGCTGCACCGACCCGGCATTCCCGATCCTGCATGAGCAGGATTGGCAGCGAAGCGATCAGGCCGAGATAGATCGAACCCGGCAGCGTGATCCTGCTGAGCACATAACGCAAGTAGTCGGCGGTCGGCTTACCTGGCCGAATGCCGGGGACGAAGCCACCGAACTTCTTCATCTCGTCGGCGCGCTCGTCGGGGTTGAACGTGATCGACACGTAGAAGTACGTGAAGAAAATGATCAGCCCGAAATAGACGCTTGCGTAGACCGGGCTGGCGGGGTTCGACAGGTAATTCGCGACGAATTTGTCCCACCAGCTGTTACCGACACCGCCGGTGCCGCTGCGGATCAACTGGGTGACCAGTCGCGGAATGTAGATCAGCGAGGACGCGAAGATGACCGGGATAACGCCCGCCTGGTTGACCTTGAGCGGCAGATACGTCGACGTGCCACCGTACATGCGACGGCCCACCATGCGCTTGGCGTACTGCACCGGGATGCGGCGCTGGCCCTGCTCGACGAACACCACACCAACGACGATCAGCAGCGCGGCAACGCAGACCGCGACGAAGGTCACTGCGCCACCGCTATCCAGGATGTTCTTGCCTTGGCTTGGGATCCGGGCTGCGATACCGGCGAAAATCAGCAGCGACATGCCGTTACCGATGCCGCGCTCGGTGATCATTTCGCCCATCCACATCACCAGCGCCGCACCAGCGGTCATCACGAACACGATGACGACCAGCGTGAAGATGCTCTGGTCGGAGATGATGTCCAGGTTGCAGCCCTGCAACAGGCCGCCGTTGGCGGCCAGCGCCACGATGCTGGTGGACTGCAGGATGGCCAGCGCAATCGTCAGATAACGGGTGTACTGCGTCATCTTGACCTGCCCGGACTGGCCTTCTTTGCGCAGTTCTTCAAACCGGGGAATGACCACCGTGAGCAGCTGCACGATGATGCTCGCGGTGATGTAGGGCATGATCCCGACGGCGAACACGGTCAGCTGCAGCAGCGCACCGCCGGAAAACAGGTTGATCAGCGAGTAGACCTGGGCCGCGTCCCCGCCACTGACCTGCGCGATGCACTTCTGCACGTTCGGGTAGTTCACCCCGGGCGACGGAAGCGACGCGCCCACCCGGTAAAGCACAACGATGCCTAGCGTGAACAGGATCTTCCGTCTCAGGTCGACTGTTCGCAACGATGAGATGAAAGCCGAAAGCACTCTTCCTCCTGCGCAGCCGGTCTCTCTCGCGGCGTGCAAACGGGGCTGGTGTGACCAGCGTCGGGTGGTCCTGCGTCACGCGCCAAGCACTCGCAGGCCAGGAGCTGTCCGGCGCGCGTCAGACAGTCTACGAGCCTAACAGCGGTGGGAGCGCTACCTCGCAAACGGGTAGGTCCGAACATAGCAACGAGGGGTACAGTTTCAGTAGCTCTTTACCTTGGCTAAATATCAAGTCGACGGCAGTATCGCTCGAAGGGTTGGGGATGACGGGCGTGGGCACAGTGGGGAGGGCACGATTTGCGGGTGCCAGCTGGGAATTTTCGGGGGTAAGTGATTATGGCGCGCAGCGACAGCGACACCTGGGACCTGGCATCCAGCGTGGGTGCGACCGCGACGATGGTGGCCGCCGCCCGTGCGCTGGCCACCGAGCACGCCGACCCGATCATCAACGACCCATTCGCCGCCCCGCTGGTGCGGGCGGTGGGGATCGATTTCTTCACCCGCGTGATCGACGGGGAGGTCAGACCGACCGACATCGCCGAGACCGGCCAAATGGAACTGCAAACAGAAACCGACTCGCTGGCGGTGCGCACCCGGTTCTTCGATGATTTCTTCACCGGCGCGACCGCGGCCGGGATCGGCCAGGTCGTGATTCTGGCCGCCGGCCTGGACGCCAGGGCGTACCGGCTGGCATGGCCACCCGGCACCGTCGTGTATGAAATCGACCAGCCGGAGGTCATCAGGTTCAAGACCGACACCATGGCACGGCTGGGCGCCGAACCGACCGCCGAGCGCCGCACGGTCAGCATCGACTTGCGTGAGGACTGGCCGACTGCGTTGCGCCGCAGCGGTTTCGACGACACCAAGCCGTCGGCCTGGAGCGCCGAGGGGCTGTTGATGTACCTGCCGCCGGAAGCCCAAGACCGGCTCTTCGACCACATCACCGCGCTCAGCGCCCCGGGAAGTCAACTGGCCACCGAATACCACCCGGACAGCGGTCCGTCGATGGCCGAACGCGGCCGGGCGATGAACGATCGGTGGGCCGATCTGGGCTGCGACGTTGATTTGTCGGGGCTGTTCTACGAGGGCGAGCGCAACAACGTCGCGGAGTACCTCGGCGATCGGGGTTGGCAGGTGGCCGCCCGCCCACGACGGGAGCTGTTCGCTGACTACGGTCGCGCTTTCCCCACCGACGAAGCGCTGGCCGCGTTTCGCAATATCGTCTCGCTTATCGCAACCCGGAGCTAGCTGGCAAAAAAGGAGGGTTAATCATGGCCGCAAGCGACACCAAACGACATGACGGCGACAGCTGGGACCTGGCGTCCAGCGTCGGCGCCACCGCCACCGCGGTGGCCGCCCGGCGCGCGATGGCGTCAAAAGGACCGAACCCGCTGATCGACGATCCGTTCGCCGAACCACTGGTCAACGCCGTCGGAGTTGACGCCTTCATCAAGATGATGAACGGCGAAATCGAGCTGGTGGAAGACGATCCCGCATTCACCCCGCAACGGCTGGCCGAGGGAATGGCGGTGCGCACCCGGTTCTTCGACAGCTTTTTCCTCGACGCCGCGGCGGCGGGGGTACGCCAGGCCGTCATCCTGGCTGCGGGACTCGACACGCGCGCGTACCGGCTGGCGTGGCCGGCGGACACCGTCGTCTACGAAATCGACCAGCCCCAAGTCATTGAATTCAAGACCCGCACCCTGGCCGATCTGGGTGCGACTCCTTCCGCCGACCGCAGGGCGGTGGCTATCGACCTGCGCGATGACTGGCTGCAAGCATTGCGGGACAACGGCTTTGACTCGCAACGGCCGACAGCCTGGATCGCCGAGGGGTTGCTGGGTTATCTGCCGCCGGAAGCCCAAGATCGGTTGTTCGACAACATCACCGCGCTCAGTTTCTGCGGAAGCCGGCTGGGTACCGGCTACGTCCCGGATATCCGCGGCCGCATCGCCAAACGGGGCAAAGAGATCAGCGAGCGTTGGCGCCGCCTCGGACTGGACCTGAACTGGGCCGACTTGGTCTACGACGGCGAGCGTAATGACGCCGTGCAATATCTGACCGACCGCGGCTGGGAGGCGACGGTGCATTCCACGCCAGAGCTGTACGCCGACAACGGTTTTGAGTTCCCCGAAGGCCCGACGATGGTGGCCTTCGGCGATATCAAATACGTCTCGGCGGAGCTACCGTAGGCCGCCCGGAAAGTTCGAGAAAACGACCGTAGCGGTCGTCCATCGGGCCGATCCAGGCCGGATCTGGTTGGACGACGCGCTCGGAAGCAGCCCACCGGGCGGCGTCGGTGATCGACGACTCCCGACCGACTGCCATCCGGCCGAGAAACGCCGCCCCCAGCGCTGCACCCTCGGCCACTCCCGACACTCGCACCGGCCGGCCGGTGGCATCGGCGATGGCCTGCAGCCACGGCTCGACTCGGGTACCGCCGCCTGCCGCAACGATCCGCGAGACGTTCGCGCCGCTCAGCTCGATCAGCTGGCGGACGACGAAGCCCGACGCCTCGTAGGCGGCCCGGCGCAGCGTTGCCGCATCGTGGGTGAGATCGAGGCCGTCGAGGATGCCGCGACGGTCCGGGTCGTGGAACGGTGTGCGCTCGCCGCGCAGGTATGGCGACCAGACCGGGACTCGCCGCGGATCTACCGCCGCCGGGTCGCCCGGTCCCAGCACACGGTCGACCCAGCCGAGGAACAGCCCGCCGGCATTGCTCGCTCCGCCGATCTGACTCTTTCCGCTGATGTGCGGGATGGTCCACAGGCCCGGCACCTCTCGCGCCTCGGGGATGGTGACCCAGACGATCAAGGTGGTGCCGCACAGCACCAGCACGTCGCCGTCGTCGTCGGCGCCGGCCACCATCTGCTCGCACAGGGCGTCGATGGCACCGACCGCCAGCACGGCGCCGGTGTCGCGCAGCCGCCCGGCCGCAACACCCGGTGCCTCGATCCGGGGCATCCGGTCGACCGTCACACCGCGTTCGGCACAGGCTTCGGCGTTCCAGCCGCCGCCGTCGAAGAGTGGATGAGGCGGTGTAGGCGGTGGCAAAGTCGACCACGGCCTCGCCCGCCAGCGCGTAATTGGCCACCGCCGGTGCCGGCCAATACCCGGCCGCATCGGGCGCTTGGGTGGCCGTCCAGCGCAGAAATTCGGCGGCCTCGCCCACCGGGAACGGGCCTCGGTCGTCCGTGGCGGCAACCCGGCCCCGACTGTCGCCGTACAGCAGCCCCGGCGTGATCGGATGACCGCCGGAGTCGACCGCGGTGAGCGACGGCACCATCGCGGAAACGGCGACCGCCAGTGCATCCGGCCGTGCCAATTGCTCCAGCGCCGCCAGCGGACCCAGCCGCCACGCCTCGTCGGCGTTGTGTTCCAGCCGGTCTGGCGTCGGCACCCGCAACTCGTGCGGGATTCGTGCCCGCGCGACCACCCGGCCATCCTCGTCGGCGGCCACCGCTTTGACGGCGGTGGTGCCGATGTCGATGCCGATTGTGACCTCTTCGCGTGACACGGGCGTCACCGTACGCCAGCATTGGCAGTCGTGACGCGTGCTTTGGTGACGGCTCCGCTGCGTGGCGAGGGGTTCGAGAAGTTGCGACGGCTGGCCGACGTCGTCTACGACCCGTGGATCGAGCAGACCCCGCTGCGCATTTACACCGCCGAGCAGCTGGCCGAGCGGATATCCGCCGAGGCCGCCGATATCGTTGTGGTGGAAAGCGATTCGGTCAGCGGGCCGGTGTTCGACTTGGGATTGCGCGCCATCGCTTCCACTCGCGGGGACCCCAACAACGTCGACATCGCCGGTGCCACTGCGGCCGGAATTCCGGTGCTGAATACCCCCGGCCGCAACGCGGACGCGGTCGCCGAGATGACGCTCGCCCTGCTGTTCGCCGCCACCCGCCAGGTGCTGGGCGCCGACGCCGACGTGCGGGCCGGCGAGGTGTTCCGCGACGGCAGCATTCCCTATCAGCGCTTCCGCGCCTGGGAGGTCGCCGGCCGAACGGCCGGGCTGATCGGCCTCGGCGCCGTTGGGCGGGCAGTGCAGTGGCGGATGGCCGGGCTCGGCATGCGAGTCATCGCCTATGACCCGTACAACGACGAGGCCCGCCACAGCCTCGACGAACTGCTCGCCGAGGCCGACATCGTCTCGCTGCACGCGCCGGTCACCGCCGACACCACCGGGCTGATCGGCGCCAAGCAGTTCGCGGCCATGCGCGACGGTGTGGTCTTCCTCAACACGGCCCGGGCTCAGCTGCACGACACCGACGCGCTGGTCGAGGCGCTGCGCAGCGGCAAGGTGTCCGCCGCGGGTCTGGACCACTTCGTCGGGGAATGGCTGCCGACCGATCACCCGTTGGTGGCGATGCCCAATGTGGTGCTCACGCCCCACATCGGCGGGGCCACGTGGAACACTGAGGCGCGGCAGGCGCAGATGGTGGCCGACGACCTGGAAGCGCTGCTGTCCGGCAAGACGCCCGCATATATCGTCAACCCGGAGGTGCTAGGACCGTGACATCCGTGAAATCCGTGGTCAACGCCGAGGCCGCGGTGCTGGCCGCGGCGAAGGACATGCTGCGCCGCGGGCTGGTCGAGGGAACGGCGGGCAACATCTCGGCCCGACGCGAAGACGGCAACCTCGTCATCACGCCGTCGTCGGTCGATTACGCCGACATGACGCTCGACGACCTGGTGCTGGTCGATCCGGACGGCGGCGTGCTGCACGCCGCCGACGGCCGCGCGCCGTCAACGGAGATGAAGCTGCACCTGGCCTGCTATCAGGCGTTCGACGACATCGGCAGCGTGATCCACAGTCACCCGGTGTGGGCCACCATGTTTGCGATCGCCCACCAGTCGATCCCCGCGTGCATCGACGAGTTCGCCGTCTACTGCGGCGGTGACATCCGATGCACCGACTACGCCGCGTCGGGCACGCCCGAGGTGGGCAGCAACGCGGTAAAGGCGTTGGAAGGCCGGGCGGCCGCGCTGATTGCCAACCACGGTCTGGTGGCGGTCGGGCCGCGGCCGGACAAGGTGCTGCACGTCACCGCCCTGGTCGAGCGCACCGCTCAAATCGCCTGGGGTGCAAGGGCCCTCGGTGGACCCGTCCCGATTCCCGACGAAATCAACGCCAACTTTGCGGGCGTCTACACGTATCTGCGCGCCAACCCGATGTAGCAATTCGGCGCTGGGCTCAGTGCGTGCCGCCCGTCGTGCCTTCGTCGGCGACGCCTCGAAGGCTGCGGAACAGTCTCATCCGGTGGACGTTGATCCGATAAAATAGCCCCGGAAACCGGCGATATAAGTGCCAGATGACTTGAACTGCGGTGGGAAACACGATCAGCGGTCGATTGCGATTCACGCCCCGCAGGATCGCGCGGGCAGCGGCCTGGGCGCTCATCTGTGGCATCAGATAGTGGGTGCGCCGACTTAACGTCGCCACCTGTTCGCGTGGCATATTGACCACGACCATGTTGTCGTAGATGTTGGTTTTCATGTCCCCCGGACACGCTGCGCTTACTTTTACTCCGAGATCTGCCCCTTCAGCCCGCAGCGAAAGCGAAAGTCCCACGATCCCATGCTTGCTCGTGCAGTAGGGAATATTGCCCGGCTGGGGAACCAGCCCGCTGAGCGAGGAAATGTTGACGATATGCCCGTGGCCTTGGCGCGCCATCACTTGATAGGCGTGCACCGTCCCGTACAAGACGCCCAGCAGGTCGACGTCGAGCACTCGACGCCACTGCTGCATCGAGAGGTCGCGAGAATCTCCGCCGATCGCGATGCCTGCGTTGTTGATCATGTAGTCAAGGCGTCCATATTCGGCCACGGCGCCCTGGATCAGCTGCGCCACCTCGGCGTCGTTGGCCACATCGACTCGCACCGCAACCGCCGGTGCGCCGCTTTCTGCCAGACGCGCCGCTACCCGGCGCGCGGCGGCGGCGTCGATATCGGCAACCACGACCGTCGCGCCCCGACGCGCCAGCTCCTCACACAGCGCCTCGCCCAAGCCCATTCCTCCACCGGTGACGACCGCCACCGCGTCTGCAAACCGCTGCATGAGTAGATCCTCTGCCGACATGAGACAATTTACATTTGATGTAATCTTACACTAACTGTAAATTTCGAAAGGAGCGACGACGGCTAACGAGATCGGCCTGCGGGAACGCAAGCGCCAGCAGACCAGGCACGAGTTGATCGGCGCGGCCATGCGGCTGTTCGAGGAGAAGGGCTACGAGCAGACCACAGTCGCCGAGATCGCCGCAGCCGCAGGGGTTTCCACCAAGACTTTCTTCAACTACTTCGCGAGTAAGGATGAGGCTCTTTTCCCTCACCTAGCCGGCCGGATTGACGCAGCGGCGGCACTCATCGCGCAGCGGGGCCCCGGCGACCAGCTGTCCGACGTCGTAGTGGCGGCGATGCAGCACATGCTGGCCGACGCCCTCGACGGACGAAGTCGACGGCGGCCTGGCGGCGGTGCGGCTCCCGATGATCCTGTCGGTGCCCGCGGTCCAAGCGGCCACCCTGCACCGCTACTTTCTTGCCGAAAAACGACTTGCACATGCGCTCCACAGCGCCTACCCGGACACGCTAGAACCAGCGGCCGCAGCCGCTGTCATCGGGGCAGTCATGGGTGCAGCGATTGCCGCTGCACTCGTTTGCCTGCAGGAAGGCAATACCACCGAACAGCTACAAGCGGCGGTCGAACACGCCATCGGTATCGCAATAGGGGGCGTTGCCAACGTGGAAAACAAGCGTCCGGTTGCGCCCACAGCGCTGGTCGAAGGCCACCTTCACCGCACCGGTTTCGCCCTGGTTGGCGATCGCCAGGAAGGCGTCCCGCCACTGGTCGAGCCGGAAAGTGTGAGTCAGCATGGGGCGCAGGTCAATTCGACCGTCGGCAACCAGATCGAGGTAATGCGCGATCGCGTGCTTGCGCTGCCCGTCGACCTCCTCGACCCCGAACGCATTGCTGCCGACCCAGTTGATCTCCTTGAAGTACAACGGACTCCACTCCCACCGGCCGGGCGCGTGCACACCGGCCTTGACCAACGTCCCGCGCGAAACCAGCACCCGCACCCCGACTTCGAACGTCTCGGGTTTTCCGACGGTGTCGTAGACGACGTCGACGGCGCCGGGGTGTGCCATCGGCAGACCTTGCAGTGGCTGCCACAGCCGGCCGCCGCCCCAGCTCACCAACTCTTCGATCACGGCCAGCCGGGGCTCGTGCGCCAACACGATGTCCGCGCCGAACCGGCGGGCCAGCCGCGCCTGGGCATCGAAACGGGCGACCACCGCGACCGCCACGTCCGGGTAGAGGGCCCGCAGGATCGCCAGTGCGCACAATCCCAGCGAGCCGGCGCCGTAGACCAGGACCCGGCCCGATCGCGGCGGCGGATGGCGGGTGATGGCGTGCAGCGACACCGAGAATGGGTCGGCGAAGACCGCCAACTCGTCGTCCACCGATTCGGGCACCGCGAACAGCATGCTGTCGTGGGCCGGCATCAGCTCGGCGTAGCCACCGGTGACATCGGCCGAGACGCCGGTGTGGATCCCGGGTTTGATGTCGCCGTCGCAAAAGCTCCAGCACAGGCTGTAGTCGCCGCTCTGGCAGGCCGGGCAGGGCGGGTCGACGCCCCGCGGCCCGCAGGACAGCCACGGGTTGAGCACGACGCGCTGACCTACCTCCAGCCCGCGCGCCTCCGGCCCCACTCGCACCACGTCGGCGACCACCTCGTGGCCCATGACTTGTGGGAAACGAGCAGAAGGCCGCCATCGCGTTGTCGGCGTCACCTTCGCCGAAGTCCAGCAGGATCTGCTTGGAGTCCGAGCCGCAGATACCGGTCAGCCGTGGTCGGGTGATTACCCAATCGTCGTGCAGCAGTTGAGGATCCGCTACTTGCTGCAGCGCAACCGGACTGTGCGTCAGCGCGTCGTCGGGTCCATCCAGACGGCTCGGGTGGCACCCCGAAAACCAGGGCCTTCATCGGGCAGCCATGGCCGCGGCGCCGGCGATGTAGCCATCGAGGTCGGCGTTTTTGGCGTCGACGACCGCTTTCATGTCCGGCAGATAGTGCTCGAAACCCTCGCTGCCCAGCGCGGCGATAATGCCGTCGGCCACCTCGTCGACCGGCACCTTGGGCCCCTGATAGAGGGGTTCCTCGCTGCCCGGCTGATCCCATATCTCGGTGTCGACGGGCCCAGGCTCGATCAACTGCACGCGCACGCCGGTCCCGTGCAGGTCGACGGCCATCGACTCGCTCCACCCGCAGAGCGCGAACTTGCTGGCGCAGTAGGCGGCCTCGTGGATGATGCCCAACCGGCCACCCACGCTGGACACGTTGACGATGACGCCGTGCCCGCGTTCGCGCATCCGCGGCAGGACGGCCAACGTCAGCCGCATCGGGGCGAGGAAGTTGACCCGCATGACGTCCTCGACCTCGGCCGGATCCAGCGCATCGACGGCCCGGCGCTTCGGCATCGCCGCGTTGTTGACCAACACGTCGATCCCGCCCAGGTCGTCCCACACCCGCAATGCCAGCTCGCTCAACGTCGCGGTCTCGGCGAGGTCAGCCACCCACATCGTCGAATCGGCCGAGGTTCTGCGGCAGTCCGCCAGCACCTCGGCAAGGCGCTCCGAACGGCGGGCGATCAGTCCCACCACCGCGCCGTGGCCGGCCAGCCGCCGGGCCAGGGCCGCGCCTATGCCCGATGACGCGCCGGTGATCACCACCCGCTTTCCCGCTACCGAATACGCCATGGCCAAAGCGTGGCGCGAATGGCCAGCTGTGACATGGGTTTCGGCAATATGGGTGGACAAGTGGGAATTGAGCGGCATGGTAAGCTCGTTACATTGGCTAAATAACAAACCCGGCTTCCTGCGGAGGGCTAGCAATGGCACGCACCGATGACGACACCTGGGATCTGGCATCGAGCGTCGGGGCGACCGCCACGATGGTCGCGGCGGCCCGCGCGATGGCGAGCAAGACCGAGCGCCCATTGATCAACGACCCGTTCGCCGAGCCGCTGGTTCAGGCCGTCGGCCTGGACCTGTTCACCAAACTGGCAACCGGCGAGTTGACCTCCGCCGACCTCGAGGACGACGGCGACGGATCTCCACCGGGCGTGCAGCGGATGACCGACAACATGGCGGTCCGCACCAAATTCTTCGACGAGTTCTTCCTCGATGCCGCCCACGCGGGGATCCGGCAGGCGGTGATCCTGGCGTCCGGGCTGGATGCCCGTGCCTACCGGCTGCCCTGGCCCGCCGGCACCACGGTGTACGAGATCGACCAGCCGCAAGTCATCGAATTCAAATCCCGCACGCTGGCCGAGCTGGGCGCCGAGCCCACCGCCGACCGGCGCGCGGTTGCCATCGATCTGCGCGACGACTGGCCGGCCGCGCTGCGTGCGGCGGGCTTCGACCCTGACCAGCCCAGCGCATGGAGCGCCGAAGGCCTGCTGGGCTACCTGCCACCCGACGCGCAGGATCGCCTGCTCAACACCATCACCGCGCTCAGCGCGCCGGGCAGCCGCATCGCAACCGAGAGCGGGCCCACCCGCGACCCCGAGCACGAGCAGCGGATCAAAGACCGCATGCGCACGGTGTCCGAGCGCTGGCGTAAGCATGGGCTCGATCTCGACATGACCGAGCTCGTCTACTTCGGCGACCGCAACGAGGCGGCGACCTTCCTGTCCGACCACGGTTGGCAGATGAGTGGCAACAGCATCCGGGAAATGTTCGCGGCCAACGGACTTCCGCCCATCGAACAGGACGACTTGCCGTTCGCCGACCGGCTGTATGTCAGCGGCACGCTGACCGACGACTCGCTTCTAACGACAAGTAGGAGCATCAGCATGACACACGCCCAATCGGGAAGGTTCGACGGCGACAGCTGGGACCCGGCTTCCAGTGTGGGGGCGACCGCGACGATGGTTGCCGCGTCGCGGGCGCTGGCCTCACGAGGGCCCGATGCGCTGCTAGACGATCCGCTGGCCGACCCGCTGGTCCGTGCGGTGGGCTTGCCGCCGTTTATCCGCCTTCTGGACGGAGAGGTCAGCCTGGACGACGACTCGGGGCTGACCCGCAGAACCCGGGTTGAGCAAATGGCGGTGCGGACAAGATTTTTCGATGACTTCTTCATCAGCGCCACCGAAGGTGGAATTCGGCAAGCGGTCATCCTGGCGTCTGGCCTGGACACCAGGGCCTACCGGCTACCGTGGCCCGCGGGGACGGTGGTCTACGAGATCGACCAGCCACAGGTGATCGACTTCAAGACCAACGTCTTGGCCGATCTTGGCGCCAACCCAACCGTCGAGCGCCGTACGGTCAGCATCGACCTGCGTGAAGATTGGCCAACAGCGTTGCGGCAGAGGGGTTTCGACGTAAATCAGCCGACTGCGTGGAGCGCGGAAGGGTTATTGCCCTACTTGCCGCCTGAGGCCCAGGACCGATTGTTCGACAACATCACCGCGCTCAGCGCGCCGGGAAGCCAGCTCGCCACCGAGCACATCTCCGACCCGGACGCCTTCTCCGAGGAAAGCGTGCGGCGCATCAGCGAGCGATGGCAGCGTGCCGGTTTCGACCTCAACGCCGCCGACCTGTTCTATCAAGGCGAGCGCAGTATCGTGATCGACTACCTGACCGGCCACGGCTGGCAGGTGGCCGCCCATCCGGCCCCGGAGCTGTACCAACGCAATGGATTCACCTTCCCGGATGACGAGTCGATGGCTCTATTCCGGAACATGAGCTACGTCGCCGCCACCCTCGGATAGGGCTGCCATGACGCGCACGGATGACGACAGCTGGGATCTGGCTTCTAGTGTGGGTGCGACCGCGACGATGATCGCCGCCGGCCGCGCGATGGCGACGAGGGATCCCCGCGGGCTGATCAACGACCCGTTCGCCGAACCGCTGGTGCGCGCCGTCGGGCTGGATTTCTTCGTCAAGGTGATCGACGGCTCGGTCGACTTCTCGACCATCGGCAACGCATCGCCGGCCCGGACGGAAGCGATCATCGACGGGATCGCGGTGCGCACCAAGTACTTTGACGACTACTTGCTGGCGGCTGTCGACGCGGGTGTGCGTCAAGTGGTGATCCTGGCGTCCGGCCTGGACTCTCGGGCCTATCGGTTGCAGTGGCCGGCCGACACCGTGGTCTATGAGGTCGATCAGCCGCAGGTGATCGAGTTCAGACGACGACGCTGGCCGGCATCGGCGCTCAGCCGACCGCCGAGCGCCGTACCGTCGGCATCGATCTGCGCTACGACTGGCCGACGCGCACTGCGTGCCGCCGGCCTGGACACCGGAGCTCCGACCGCTGGCTGGCCGAAGGTCTGCTGATCTACCTGCCGTCCGAAGCCCAGGACCGGCTGTTCGACGACGTCACCGCGATGAGCGGGCCGGGCAGCACCGTCGCCACCGAATACGTGCCAGGCCTAAAGGATTTGGACCCCGAGCGGGTTCGGAGCAGACTGCGGCGTTTCGCGAGCACCTGGACATCGAATGCCGTCACTGGTATACACCGGCGAGCGCAGCCACGTCATCGAATACCTGCGCGCCAACGGGTGGGAGGTCGCCAGCGCGCCTCGTGCGGAGTTGTTCCACCGCGAGGGATTCGAGCTTCCCGA
>CAWBSW010000042.1:0-39040 GCA_963791535.1 uncultured Actinomycetota bacterium
GAGGCGAGCGTGTTCTCCACCTCCAGGTCGCGGTAAGCGACATACGCCGATGTGCCGAGCGGTGCGCGAAAGTCGTTGTCGCCTAACCGGTATGCCCATTCCCATGTCAACTCGAGCTCATGCTCAGCCTGGTAGTCGGCCCGCAGGACCAGCGTCGGCCCGACGATCGCTGGCGGCGTGAACGACTCGTCCGACGACGTGACGGCCGCGATGTGGCGCAACCTGGGGTAGTACTCCGCGGCGAACCGCGGCGCCTCGTCCGCGGGTATGACCAGCGGCTCATCACTGAGTGTCATGCGCTGCAACGCCTCGGGCGCCGGCTTGTCCAGTCGGGCGAGCCGCAACCCGCCGTCGACATACACCACGCCATGACCTGACGATCCAATGAACGCCACGGGCCGTGCTGCGGCGCCGTCGACCCGAAGCACGGGCTCGACAGTGAGATCGCCCGTCTCGTCGATCGTGACGTCCAGGCACAACTGCGCCGTGGCGTACGTCGGCACATCCTGTTGTGGCCGCGCCTGCACCAGCTGCACCCCGACTCGGCGCGCTTCGTCCAGCAGCGGCCACAGCTGCGGGGATTCAAATCGCAACAGCGAGATCGTCTTCACGTCCCCGTACGTATAACCCCCGTACGAATAGCGGTAGTAGCCAGTCGAATTCGAGCTCGACGCCCGATAGGTCGCATAGAGCTCCTGCAGCAGCCGAAGCTGAGCGTCGGGATAACCGCAGTGGCGCAGCATGTGCAGCTTGCCCCAGCTCAGATCGCCGGCCACCCAGCCACCGCGCTTTCCGGGCCGCACGAGCCGCGCGTCAAGAGTCGGCGACGGCCCGCTCACCGACAGGCTCAGCTCGATCGCCAGTGGTGTCCCGACGTGATCGTTCGTCGAGGCCGGGGGAAGCAGCGCATCCAGCGACCGCCGCCACGCCGTTGGAGGTGGCGGAGGCGGCGTAGGTTGGGCGCGCATCTTTGTCGCCCCTGCAGCGGCGATGACGATTGCCGCTACATGCTTGCAGTTCACGTGCACCGGGCAGCTGCAGAACCCGCTTTCGACACTGCAGTTATCGATGTCTACCGGCAAAAGCTGCACCGTTGTGGTGTAGGTGCGGCCTTGGCTACCGCGAACATTGCCGGCAAGGTTGTGAACGTCCGGGTCCCACAGGCAACGCAGCACCCGTCCCTGTCGCGCATAGGCCACGCCACGGCGATAGGTATCGCCGCCAACCAGCTCGAGCGCGCTCGTGAGGTCGATCGACGGATACATCAGCGACTGCACGTCCGCACCGTAACGACCCGGTCCGACAAGAAGGCCCAACCACGCCGCGCGACAGGCGAAAGTGGTGGAGATGAGGTTTGGGAGTCTGCCGTGACGAAAGTTTCTCCGCCCGCGTTGATCCCGCCATCACGGGCGCTTGTGCACGCCCAGGTGCTCGTCCAGCCGTTGCACATTGTCGGTCGGACGGCGATACCATGGTGGGCCGATGCGGTCATGGTCGTCGATGCCGACCAGTGCGTTTCTCGATCGGTCGAAGATCCGCGTTCCCGTCTCACATGGCGTGTCCGAACGCTTCGCTGCGCCATCGTCGCGCATGATGCTATCATCAGCATGGCTGTGATATCATTGGCGGCGTGAAGCAGCTTCTGCTCCGGGTGCCCGAGGATATTCACCGGCGGTTGGTCGCGCGTGCTGCGCGCGAGGGGCGCAGCCTGAACGCGGTCGCAACCGAGATCCTCGACGCGGCCGCCGACGCCGACAGTGGCGATCGGCGCGCGCAGTTGCGCGCCGCGGCGGCCGCCGCGGGCACGTTACGCCGCGTGAACGCGCGCTCAGTGAGTGCGGACCGACGGCGGCGAATCATCGAGTCGACCCGCGGCCTCGGTCCGCAGATCGACCAGTTGCTCGCGCAAGAGCGCGAGCGGCCGTGATCGCCTACCTGGACTCCTCGGTTCTGGCCCGTGCGTATCTTGTCGATGAGGACGGGCACCAGGAGGCAAGCGCGCTGCTAGCTGACCCAGACATTGCAACCGTTACCGGGACGTGGACAAGGATCGAGGTCTCGGGCGCGCTGGTGCGGGCCGCGCGCGCAGGCCGCGGTGATGAGAAGGGCTTGCTCGCGCTGCTGGACGGCGATCTAGCGGGCCCGGTGATCGTGCTCGGTGCGCCACAAGACCAGGTTGAGCAGCACGCCCTGCAACTCGTCCGCCAGCATGCGCTGCGTGCGATGGACGCCTGGCATCTGGCAGTCGCAGCCATCGTCGTCCCGCCGCTGCTGGGGCCCGGCGAGTCGCGGTCGTTCGCCTCGCGTGACGAAGCACAACGCCAGGTCGCCGAAGAGCTTGGGTTCGTCGCGATCTGAGCGGCTCAAATCCAGAGAAACGACGACCAATCCGCCGGCGAGCAGGATTCACCGCTGCGCCACATGATGTTCCACCAGGCAGCTGCGTCGACGGCCACCTGCGAGTCGAAAGCTCGTGGCGCCAGCGGTAACGGGGTCTAGGATCCCTGTGGGGGCGCCTGGTACGCGCCAGTGTCAGCTGGCCGGGTGCGAGGGCTTCGGGGCTTCCACGGCGAAAGGCCAACCAGTGAGCGATAAGCCGAATGTCCTGATCATCTGGGGCGACGACATCGGGCAGAGCAACCTCAGTTGCTACAGCAACGGGCTGATGGGATACCGGACCCCCAACATCGACCGCGTCGCCGCCGAAGGGGTGCTGTTCACCGACTATTACGCGGAGCAGAGTTGCACCGCCGGACGGGCAGCGTTCATCACCGGCCAGAACCCGTACCGCACCGGCCTGACCAAGGTGGGCCTGCCCGGGGCGCCGCTGGGCCTGCAGGCGCAGGACCCGACGATCGCGACGGCGCTCAAGGCGCAGGGCTACGCCACGGGCCAGTTCGGCAAGAACCACCTCGGCGACCGCGACGAGCACCTGCCCACGATGCACGGCTTCGACGAGTTCTTCGGCAACCTGTATCACCTCAACGCCGAAGAGGAACCCGAACTGCCGGACTATCCGAAGGATCCGGAGTTCCGCAAGAAGTTCGGGCCCCGCGGCGTGCTGCACACCTGGGCCAACGGCGACGGCACCCAGCGCATCGAGGACACCGGCCCGCTCACCAGGAAGCGGATGGAAACCTGCGACCGCGAATTCCGCGACGCCGCAGTCGATTTCATCAAACGACAGCACGAAGCCGAAACGCCGTTCTTCGTGTGGTTCAACACCACGCACATGCATTTCCGTACCCACACCCAGCCCGAGAGCGTGGGCCGCGCAGGGCGCTGGCAGTCGCGCTACCACGACACGATGCTGGATCACGACGACACGGTCGGCAGCATGCTGGATCTGCTCGACGAGCTGGGCATCGCCGAGAACACGATCGTCATGTACTCCACCGACAACGGACCCCACATGAACAGCTGGCCCGACGCCGGCATGACCCCGTTCCGCAACGAGAAGAACTCCAACTGGGAGGGCGCCTACCGCGTCCCGGCGCTGGTGCGCTGGCCGGGGCACATCCCGGCAGGCTCGGTGTTGAACGGCATCGTCAGCCACAACGACTGGTTCGTCACGCTGTTGTCGGCGGCGGGTGTGCCCGACATCGCTGAGCGGCTGCGCGCGGGCACAGACCTGAACGGCACGACCTACAAGGTGCACCTCGACGGGCACGACCAGTTGGCCTACATCACCGGCCAGACCGACGAGAGCCCGCGCAAGCACTTCTTCTATGTCTCCGACGACGGCGACCTCACCGCACTGCGGTTCGACAACTGGAAGTTGGTCTTCCTCGAGCAGCGCTGCGTGGGCACCCTGCAGATCTGGGCGGAGCCGTACGTTCAACTGCGCGTGCCCAAGCTGTTCAACCTGCGCACCGATCCCTATGAGCGGGCCGACATCACGTCGAACACGTACTACGACTGGATGATCGACCGCATCTTCCTGTTCGTTCCGGCTCAGGCTTACGTCGCGAAGATGCTGGAGACGTTGGTCGAGTTCCCGCAGCGACAGAAATCTGCGAGCTTCAGCCTGGACCAGGTGATGGCCAAGTTGCAGGACGCCACTACCGGCAGCAGCTGAGCGAGTCCGATGGAGCGCGACGACCCGCTGCCGTCCTGGCGCCCCGGCGGCACGCGGGACGCGCTGGAGGCGTTCTTGGCGGCGGCCGAGGCGGTGCCGGTCGCCGATCGGGTCGCCTACTTCGACAACGACGGCACGCTGTGGTGCGAGCGGCCGAGCTATGTACAGCTCGACTTCTTCCTCGACGCGCTGCGCCGACGCGTGGCCCAGGACCCGTCGATCGGCGAGCGTGCCGAGTTCGCCGCCCTGCTCTGCGGTGATCAGGCGGCGGTCGCGGGGATCGGGCTGGAACGCATCGCGCTCGCACTCGCCGGTCTGTTCGAGGGCATGACGCCGGAGGAGTTCGCCGCCGCGGCAAGGGAATTCATGGGCGGTGCAACGCACCAGACGCTAGGCCGGCCAACGCGCTCGGTGACCTATCAGCCGATGTTAGAGCTCATCGCGGAACTGCGGCGCCGCGACTTCACGGTCGGGATCGTCACCGGCGGCGGCACCGAGTTCGTCCGGGCGATCAGTGACGACCTCTACGGTGTGCCGGCCGAGTTGGTGGTGGGCACCCTGATCGGGTACGACGTCAGCCGCGACGGCCGTGACGGTCAGGGCCCACCGGTCATCCGGCGCACCAGCGGCCTGCTCGGCGTCGCGAACGAGGGCAGCGCCAAGGTCGCCAACATCCAGACTCAGCTGGGCCGCCGGCCGATCCTGGCCGCCGGCAACTCCGGGGGTGACCGGGAGATGCTGGAATGGGCGCAGGCCAGCGGCTCTCCCAGCCTTGCGCTACTGATCGACCACGACGACGCCGAGCGCGAATTTCACTACACCAGCACGGCTCAGACGTTCGCCGAGTCCGAGCCGATCACCGACGTCGGGGCACGCTTGGGATGGACCGTGGTGAGCATGGCCCGAGACTGGGACGTCGTATTTCCGCCGGTGTCACGGTGACGGGCGAGCCGACTGCCTATCCCGTGTTCTCTGATGGGGGTAGGTCGGCAGCGTCCCCCGACTGGTTGTCCGCTTCGATCCGAAGGTGTGCGGTCAGCAGTGCGTTGTCGTAAGCCGACCGAGGTGGGAACGTCTCGCCGCGACTGAGTTCACGGAAGTCGGTGGCTACTTGCTCGGCTAGGAATTCAGAGTCCTTGCCGCGGCCTATGTTTCGTTGTCGTCGGTGCGTTTGTCCCGTAACGGTTCTACTAGCTGTGCACCCAAGCAAACGAGCCCTCGGCCCACGACCGCGAGTGCACGGTTCGTGATGGTTCCGGCGGCTTCGATGGTGGCGAAGGCAGCATCGAGCAGGCTCGGAATGTGGAAGTCCTCCCAGGTCGCAACCTGGTGCTGGCGGGCCGTCGCGAAATTGTCCAGCTCGTCGCGAAGGGCGCAGCGGTGTTTCGCCAGCTCTCGCACCGATAAGAATCGGAAGCCGTCGATGGCCCCTGGCTTCGCGAACCGGTCGAGTATTTCCTTCGCGTTCCGGTAGATGTCTACGTCTTCGCGGAGATGATGGTCGACGAGCTCGCGAGCTTCTTCGATCGCTCGCAGCAGCTGCTCGGGTTGTGTCGACTCGATTCGCGCGAGGTTCAGACGCTGCCATTTGTGCAGCCCTTCTTCCGCGATCACCAGCAGGCTCAGAGTGTCACCAACTCGGTTGTGGTTGACCGCGTTTCGCAGCTTCTCGGCGCGCTGCGACATGGGCAGGGTGCGATCGAAAGATGCCAGGATGCGCCTGACATGGTTGCGTAGTTGCTCGACGGTTACGTTAAGCGCCGGCCCTAGGACGGCCACCGAATCCCAGTAAGCGTCGGGTAGCGACCCGTACTTTTCCAGCGAGTGAACCATCCGTGAGATGGTCAGGTTATTGCCGAGAACGTCGCCGGCGCGGTGGGCCTGGGCGACTTCGAGCACCAATTCGACTTTGCCTTCCACGCGCCGGACGGCGTCTTCCACCTGGGCGATCGCCGACTTCAACGCCATCTGCACCGCGATCATCTGCGCCGACATCATCGCTTCTGGGCCGAGCGCTACAGGGCACCACTGAAGTTGCGGCAGGAACTGGCCATCATCAGCGCTCGTCGTCATCCGAAAGAAGCCGTCGCTGCCGGGAACTAGATTGCCATTCGTCAACGCGTTCAGGCTGTCGGGATCCAGGTGAACGTATTTGCCGAGGTTATCCAGTACAGCGGTCAGCCCGGCGAGCCCGCTCGCCGCCTTCGCGAGCGAGGCGCTGTCGATCCCGGCGACTCGTAGGGTTTGCCCGGCGATCGCCCGCAGCCGCGTCAGATAGGACTCGACAGCGGCAGGGTCACCGCCCAGCAGCAGGACCTCGTCCTGGAACGACACCACGACGTGGTCGGTATCGGTTGTTGCCGACATTTCGGACAACTCGGATGTGCTCATGGCACCCCCTGATCCTTCGGCATGCAAGCAAGCAGGCCGAGAGTTAGCAGGTTTTCGGCGGCTAGCGAGTGCGGATGTTACTCCCATGTTTGCACCCAAATCCGCCGGTTCGCCGTCTATTGGGTAGGAATTCACCCGGGACGAGCAGTGGTCGCACTAGTACCAGCCGCACGACGACGGCACCCGGGGGGCGGCAGGACGGTCTTCTAACTGGCCTCCCGGACGTTGACACCGGAGACGGGATCGCCGGGACCGCAGTGTCGGCACCGTTGCCCAGCGACGCTGGCGAGGAGGGGGGCTTCCGTCGCGATCACTCGTGCGGCTCAACCTGAAGGTTGCGGGCGCCCTTGACGTTGTGTAGTCCCGAACAGTTCACGCAACCGATGCACCCTACACAGTCGACGCAGCGCACGCAGGCAACACAGCCAACACAGCGGGTGCAAGCAATGCATGCCACGCACGCCACGCATTCCCGCATAAGAAGACACAGCACGGTCAACAGACTGCCAACCACCCCGACGCTGCCCGCGGTGCCTGCCGAGCCGGCTACCGCGACGCTGCCCGCGGTCGCTGCCGAGCCCGCCACCGCGACGCTGCCCGCGGTCGCCACAGAGCCCGCCACCGCGACGCTGCCTGCGGTGGCGACCGACCCGGCTACTGCGACGCTGTCCATGGTGGCGATCGAGCCCACAGTTGAGCCGCTGTCAAGAGCGACTGCCGAGTCCCTGAGACGTATCACAGACTCATCATCCCAGCCACGCAATGACGTGGGTAGCGCCGCACGGTTACGGTGCGGTCCGTCCAACCGAGGCCGAGTGGGCCCGCTTCGTCGACGCATGCCATCTACAGCGAACAGTCCGTGCTGAGTCAGCCTGAGCAAGCGCACCGGCAGCGAGTGCACAGATGCATCATGATGCAGCGATGCTAGGATTGGGTGTGCGTACCACCATTGAGCTCCCCGACGACCTGCACAAACAGGCGCTGTCGATCGCACGGGACACGCACCGCACGTTGAGCGAGACTGTCGCCGACCTCATGCGACGCGGCCTGCGCGCCGGCGGCCCCGCCGCGATCTCCACAGACCCCAGGACGGGGTTGCCTCTGGTGAGCGTGGGGACGGTCGTGACGTCCGAGGATGTGCGCTCATTGGAGGATGAGGAGTGACGGCGCTGCTCGACGCGAACGTGCTCATTGCGCTGGTCGTTGCCGAGCATGTACATCATGACACCGCCGCGGAATGGCTATCGGTATCCGGTACTGCATTTGCAACGTGCCCGATCACACAAGGGAGCCTTGTACGTTTCCTGGTGCGGACGGGTCAGTCCGCGGTAGTTGCTCGGGATGTCGTCGGCGCCGTCGCGAGTGCAAACCGCCACGAATTCTGGCCTGACACAGTCTCTTTCGCCGATATAGAGGTCGATGGGATCGTCGGTCATCGGCAGGTAACAGACGCCTACCTTGCTCAGCTCGCACGGATCCACAACGGGCAGTTGGTCACTCTCGACAGCGGCTTGGCGCACCTCCACAACGATGTCGCGGTACTCATTCCCACGGCAAGCTGATGTCCCAAAGCCAGGGCTGCGTCACCGTCCGGGCTGCCCGCGTCGCAACCAGGCAGCTGCGCTGCCGCGCAGGCTGCCATTAAAATGTGCAATTCGTACAAAATAGACAAAACGTCTACAATAGCGGCATGCCGACACAAACCACGGGGAGCGCAGCGTCCACCGTCACGTTCCGCAACCGCGACGGCAGGCTGGTCGATGTGCCCACGGTGTCCGCGACTCGCCTCAGAAACGAGTTCGGCACGGTCTTCGAGCAGGCCACCGTCGACGGGGCGGTGCTGATCACCAAGCACGACGCCCCCAAGGCGGTGCTGCTGTCGTATGCCGAATTCGAGGCCCTGACCAAATCGGCAACACCGGTACTTGATGACCTCAGTGAACGCTTCGACGAGCTGCTGGCCACCATGCAGACACCGGAAGCCAAAGCCGGAGTCGCTGCGGCATTCAACGCCACACCGCAGGAACTCGGCGCCGCCGCGGTGAAGGCGGCGCGCGCCAAGCGGCGACGGTGATTCAGCGCGGCTGATGGCTCGCAAAACAACCGTCCCGGCGCGGCTGTACGTGCTGGCAGGTGTCAACGGGGCCGGCAAGAGCAGCATCGGCGGGGCGGCGATCCGCGCGGCGGGCGGTAATTATTACAACCCCGATGAGGCGGCCCGCGAGCTAATCGCGGCCAACCCCGGTCTGAGCCAGACCGATGCCAACGCGGCGGCATGGGGGCAGGGACGAAAGCTGCTCGAACGGGCGATCGATCAACGGCTCGATTTCGCGTTCGAGACCACACTCGGCGGCACTACCATGCCGCGGCTGCTGGCCGACGCCGCCTCGCGCGGCATCGAGGTCTACGTCTTGTACGTCGGGCTGGCCAGCGCCGACGCTCACATCGAACGGGTCCGACAGCGAGTCCGTGCCGGCGGCCATGACATTCCTGAAGACGACATCCGCCGTCGCTACCGCCACGGCCGGCTGAACCTGGTGCAACTACTGCCCACGCTCACCGAACTCCGGGTGTACGACAACTCCGCGACCGCCGATCCCGCAGCCGGGCAGGCACCGCAGCCGGTCCTGGTTTTGCACATGCAGCGCGGCCGCATCGTCGGGCCTCCCGATTTAGCCTCCACACCGGAGTGGGCGAAGCCCATCGTCGCGGCCGCGGTCACGCTCGGGTAACGCGCCGCACGCTCTAGGAGAACGGCGGCGGCATCCGCGAAAGCCACCTGGCCGCAGCGACGTTCGCAATATCACAGTGGAGCCGGCGGTGCGAATCGGCGGCTCAGCTGCGCCACCAGCTCCACCGCGTCGGGTTCGCTGTCGATCACGTCGATCAGCGGATCACGCTCGTGCAGCGCGACCGGTTCCACACCGCCGAAGAACTGCATGGTGTCCCCGGCGGGCACGGGTCGCGCGCAGACCAGGTGCCCAGGCTTGAGCTGCCTGCTGGCCGTCCGCTCGCGCACCTCGTGGGTGTCGCCGGTGCGCACGTCGCGCACCGTAACGCTGTGGCTGGGGTTCACTTGCTTGACTTCGAACACCGACCGGTCCACCAACAGCCATTGCTCCGCCAGCGCCCGCTCGTCGTCGGGCAGCAGCGACCCGCGCAGCTCGAGAAACTCCGCGAATGCGCCGCCCTCGAACAGGATGGCGTCGATCACCAGCGGATCACCCAGTGCGGCAATCAACACGTCAGGATCGTCGCCGTCGGTGTAGCGGCAACGTTCGTAGCCCACCTCGAGCAGCTGGTCATCGCAGTCGCTGACCAGCATGTGCTGGACGGCTTTCGAGTACAACCAGGCCGCCCGATCAGCCAACGGCAACACCTCGTGCCCGAGATGGCATTTCTTGTACTTGCGGCCCGACCCGCACCAGCACGGCTCGTTGCGGCCAATGTCGCGGCGCGCCTCGGTGCGGTACCGCGTCAATAGCTCCATCAGCGGGTGCTCCGGCTCGGCACCGGCGCGGCGCAGCAACTCCAACCCGCGCTCGACGTCGCCGCGATCGGAGGCGATACGGGCCAGATCCAACAATGGCAGCGGCCAATCCGGATCCATCGACTCGGCCGCCAACAGCTCCCGTTCGGCCTCATCGATGTCGCCGATCCGCTCCAGCGCCACCGCGCGCAGCCACCGACACGCCACCTGCGCCGCGCGCGGCACCTTCGGCTCCAGTATCTCGGCGAACATGCCCAGCGCAGCCGCCCCGGCCCGGCCGGTGCCGATCGTCTCGTCCAGCAGCAACTGGGCCAGCAGCGGGTCGGCCAGTGCGGCACCGACCCCAGCCACCAAATCGAGGAACTCGGCCGCATCGGCTGTTTCGGCGGTCTCATCGGCCTCGTCGGTCGCGGCCGACGCATCGTCCAGCGGCTCGTCCGGGTCGACGGCGTCGATCAGCACCTGCGACACCTGGTCGTAGAGCGTGGCCAGCGTGTACAGCGCAACGGCGTCTTCAGGGTCGAGGTCATGGCGGTCGGCCATCGCATCGCACCCCCGCTCGAAAAGCCAACCGTCGAAATCGAATCCGTCGGGTGCGAGCCATTCGCCGTGGTGCGCAAGACCGTGGTCGTCGACGATCTCGCACAGGGGCGGCAGCGGCTCGGTGAACACCTCTGGGTCCTCGACGCATGCCGCCCATACAGCCGCAGCAAAGTACACCGGCTCGTCGGCGTCCAGCATCGCGGCTAGTCGCGCGCCCACCTCGGAATGCACGCGGGTGGTGACGCGCTCGACCACAAGCCCCTCGTCGGTCAGCCGCACCCCGACGAGGTCCCCCTCGCCCGCGCCCGCCGCCTGCAGTGTGCCCGGCGCCAGGAGCAGCGCCCCGGCCGGGTCGATTACCCCGGCCGGAATGCCGCGCTGCTCGAGCAATTCGTCGTCGAAGCCCGCCAGCACGATCTCGGCCGCCGACCCGTCGGCGAGTCGCCGGTACTGCTCGTGCTCGCACAGCGCGGTGACCGGGTCCAGATCCGGGGTCACAGTGAGAATGTCGTGGGCCGCCTCGTGTGCGCGGAGCCGGTGTGTGAACACTCGCCCAGCCAGTAGCGTCGGCAGCCATATCCACCGGTCATCCACCAACTGCCTTGCCGGACATTCGGTTTCGTCGAGAAGTTCGTCGAGGACGGCATCGGCGTCGGCGCAGCCGCTGTCTCGCAATAGTCGCGCGATGTCATCCTCATCTAATGGGCCTTGTTGGGCCAGAATTCTCGCCAGGTTCCCCATCGGGTCGAACGGTTCCGCCACGGCGACCACCCTATGCCGCGGCTAGCCGGGTCGTCGACGATGGCTAGTGACCGGTGGGCTCGAAACCAAAGGTGAGTTGATCGCTGAGGTGCATGGCGACCACGCCAGGTGTCGTAGTATTCCCAACCGTCACATTGACCACGCGCTGGGTGGTGTGTGCGAATTTGCCCACCTCACAGCGACAGCTTCAGCTGAGTGTTGGCCGCAGCGCAAGACTTGAAATCTCCTATCTGTCAAGTCGTCTCGCGCCTGTCGCTGCGAGGCGGACAAAGACTCAAGCACTCCTCGAGCCGATACGCGTGTGGCAGATGTGACCGCAACGATTCAGGTCATCCCGCGCTGACGAGCATGTCCTTACCACGACGCGCGGCTGGATGCTCACGTCGCAGCGCTGCGAGCCGCGCTGCAGGACATGGACACCATCCAGTACCGCGCCCGCAAGATCGCCGAGGACATCAGCCTCGCGCTGCAGGGCTCGCTGCTGGTGCGCTACGGACACCCCGCGGTCGCCGAGGCGTTCCTGGCCACCCGCATGGGCGGGTAGTGGGGAGGGGCGTTCGGCACGCTGCCGACGGGACTGGACCTCGCTCCCATCCTCGAGCGCGCCCCGGTCAAGGGCTGACCGCCATCGGCACTCGTCAAGCCGCGCACTGACCGCTGCTCAGGATTCTGATGACGAATGGCCGGTGGTGCAGTCTTACTACCGTTTTCCTACCAGGGTAGCATCACGGTATGAAGCTCAGTGTCAGTCTTTCTGAGGAAGATGTCCGTGTGTTGGATGCATACGTCAAACAGGCCGGATTACCGTCGCGCTCAGCAGCCGTTCAGCGAGCGATTCGCATGCTTCGCTATCCCGCCCTCGAAGAGGACTATGGCAACGCTTGGGCGGAGTGGGCCACAGTCGGCGAAGGCGACGTGTGGGAGGAAGCCACCGACGACGGGTTCGGCGATGCTGCGCGGTGAGATATGGCAGGTGGACTTCAATCCTGCCCGGGGCAGCGAGGCGAGCAAGAGTCGGCCGGCCATCGTGGTCAGCAATGATCGGGCCAACGCGACTGCTTCGCGGCTTGGACGCGGGGTGGTGACCGTGGTCCCGGTAACGAGCAACATCGCCACGACCTACCCGTTCCAGGTGTTTTTGCCTGCCGCGACGACCGGTCTCACGGTCGACTCCAAGGCGCAGGCCGAGCAGATCAGATCCGTTGCCACCGAACGACTTCGCCGCCGGATCGGCCGAGTCTCTCCGGCTGAGCTCGCACTACTCGATGACGCGCTGCGGCTGCATCTCGAATTGTGACTGTCGCGCCGCGAATATGGGCTGCGACGAACCAATTAGTTGTGTGCGGCGGTTCCAGCGGCGGAAAGCGTTGTGCTGACGATCCTGGCGACGCGGTGGTCTGGTCTCGAGGTGCAGCGAATGGCCAGAGGTTGTGACGTCCCGCTCGCGAAATAAAGGCCGAGAGTAGTGCTCTTTAGGAAACAAGATTGTTATTCTCGCCTGACATGCAAAAAGCGGACGCCGGTGCGGTTTGGCGCGGTAGTGCTTGGTGGAGGGAGATTTGGGTGGCTGGCACAAGGATTGTTCAATGGACGACCGGCCAGGTCGCCCGCCACGCCGTGAAGTCAGTGCTGGAGAGACCGGGTCTGGATCTCGTTGGCGCCTACGCCTTCAGCGCTGACAAAGTCGGCCGCGACGTCGGCGACCTCATCGGGCTGGGACGTACGGTCGGCGTTCAGGCGACAGACGACATCCAGGCTTTGATCGACCTCAAACCCGATTGCGTCCTCTACATGCCGCTGCATCTGGATCTCGAGCACATGACCCGTCTGCTGCGGGCGGGTATCAACATCGTCACCACGGCCGGCTTCGTGACCGGTCGCGCGGTTGGTGCGGCGGCGCGTACCCAGCTGCATGAAGCCGCGCTGGCCGGTGGCGCGAGCCTGTTCGGCACCGGGATCCATCCCGGTCACACCGACTACCTTGCTGCCGTGGCGTCCGGCATGTCCGCTGAGGTGAACTACGTGCGGGTGCTCGAGAGCATCGATCTGAGTCTGTGGGCGGCCGACGCCAATCAGGATGAATTCGGTTGGGGGAGACCGGCGGGTGACCCCGGCCACGCCGAAGACATCGAGAAGGCGACCGCCGTCGACATTGATTCCCTGGACGTTCTGGCCGTGCTGTTCGGCTTTGAACTGACCGACATCCGATGCGAGGTTGAATTCGCCGTCGCCGGCGCCGATCTCGATATCCCCGGCCGCCCGATACGCGCAGGGCACGTCGCCGGGATCGACATCCGATGGATCGGGAGCTCGGCCGACGTCGACGTGGTCGAAGTGAATCTGCGATGGACGCTGGGCTCGAATCTGGAACCGGCGTGGGAAGTCGGACAGGGATTCCTGCTGGAGCTGCGCGGAAACCCCTGCGTGACATTACGTCTCGACATTCTCCCGGCCGACATCGAGTCAATGACGATTGAGGAGATGGCCGGAACCGGCCGGCTGATGACAGCAATGCCGGCCGTGAATGCGATTCCGCTGGTCGTATCGGCACCCCCAGGAATCATCACCTACGCCGACCTGCCGCCGATAACGTCTCGGCTCGTCCCGAAGCGTGCCGCGCGGTGACTATCGTTGATGAACCATCGGCATACCCGGCACCGAACTTCGCCCCTTGAGGACGTAGGGCGTCGCGATCGAGCCGATGTACACATCGCGCATGTCCGCGCCGCCCCACGCGACGCTGGTCGGCGCGTTGACGACCTTGCCTTCGGGATCCTCGATCACCACCGTGACGTGTCCTTCAGGCGTGATCGCCACGATCTTGTTCGCGAGAATCAGTGTGACCCAGAGGTTTCCCTGCCCATCGAGCGCGCAACCGTCGGCCATTCCCCACCGCCGACTGGCTTGGGCGTCGCCGAGTAGCGCCGCCGCGTCGGCCCCGAATTCGTCGGCCCGTCGCGCCCCCAGCGCTGGGCCGAACTGCTCCTGCTCGCCGAGGGATTCGCCGACGATGGGAAACCGCACCGCATCAGCGGCGAGAGTGCGAGCCACATAGAGATAGCCCTCATCGCGGTCAAGTGCCATGCAGTTGGGAAATTGGATGTCGCTGGCAACGACCGCGCTGACGATCTGTCGGGCGCGACGCGGAATATATAGCCGTCGGCGGTTCCCCGGGCGACGGTGTCGAGCAGGTCGTCGGCCGCCGTGCTGACCGAACACCACAGGGCCCCTGAGCCACCTCGATGGACACCGCGGCCTCTCCAGTTGCTGTTCAGTTATCGGCCGCTCAGATCTCTTCGTAGACAAGGAAAGTGCTGGGCGGGTCCGAACGGATCTGGTCGGTCATGATCACCTTACCGTCCATCGTCGCCCGGCCGAGCTGTCTGAAGGCGTCCATGACGTCGTCAGCCTCGATGTCGTAGATCGCGAGGTAGCGCGGCGCGCCCGGGATGGAGGAGTTCTGCCCCGGGGCGATCCGGTAGCGCTTGGCACCGGTGATCGTCGGGACACTCGCGAGGATCTGCGGTAGGTGGTCGCCGTCGTACCAGGAGTTGTACTCCTGCTCGACTTCGGGCGACGCCGGCTCGTTGAAGACGATGAGTTTGCCGCGGGGCATGGCGAGTTCCTTTGGGTAGTGAGCGTCGGAATGAGAATTCATCCCGCGGTTACGAGCATGTCCTTCCACGTCTTGGGCTTCGATGACCGCGCGAGATCGGCCTGCCGGAACATCTGGCCATCGCGGGTGACGTAGCGACCGGTTCCCGGGTCATAGCGAGCGGTGGCGACCGACGGGCCAGCACCAGAACCGTTGGAATTAAACGCGCTTGGCGCCGTCGGCGGTTGGTTGACCGAACCCGGCGCTGGCGGCCCTGGCGGTGTTCCAGCGGGCGCCGCTCCCGGCGGCAGAGGCGTCCCGTCCACCGGACCGAAAATGTGGTCGGGGACCGTCACCCGATCATCGGGCGGCACGCCTTGCGATAACAGGTTGGGGTCCAGCGGGTTCGGACCCAACGCGTGCTGCCGCATCGCCAACGGTACAAAGGGCTTGTCGCTGTTGCAGATCTCGACGGTGGGGGCGCGTTTTCCGGGGTGGCCCATGCAGGGATTGTTGCGAACGCCACGCACCGCGATGGGGGAGTCTTGCGGCAGTTTGCAGTACAGATCGTCTGGGGTGTCGATCGTGTCCAGCTCGGCCGGCGAACGCCACTGCGAGGGTGGCAGGAATCCCACCGTGCACGCCGGCGGGTCGGCGATCGTCAGTGTGAATCCACCAACGGCCAGACCGGTCGGGTTGCTGGTTACGCCATAGGAGCTGTAGGCCGCGACATCGGGGGGCAGCAACACCAGCAGTTGCTCCAGCGACGGATGGTAGGTTACGCCGATTTGACCGATGGTGGTCAGGTTGGCCAGAAATACCGGCAGGGTGGGTTTGAGCTGGTTGAGCAGCCGTGAAACCTCTTGGGAGAAGCCAGGTCCGGTTTGCAGCAGTTTGCGGAACTGCGGGTCGTCGGTCACCAGCTGCTCGGTGACACCGGCGAGATTGTGCGCCCAGCGCCGTGTCGCATCGGCGGTCTGGGCTTGCGCATCCAGGAAGGGGACGGCGTCATCTATGAAGCCGCGCGTGTGGTCGGCGGTGTCATTGGCGTCGTGCGACACCTTGGCCGACGAGTCGAGCAGAGACTGCAGGTCATAGCCGGCCCCGTTGAAACCCTGGAACGACTCGTCGAGCAGTTGGGAGAGCTTGTCTTTGGGGATGCTGTTGGTCAACGCGCTGAGGTGATCGAGCATCGGTCCCACCGGCTGCGGGATGGTCGTGTCACGCGCGGCGATCACCGACCCGTCCCGCAGGTAGGGCGCCGACTCCGAGCGCGGGACCAGGTCCACGTACTGTTCGCCCACCGCCGAAATGCTGCGGATCGAGGCGTGCACGTCCGCCGGAATCTTCGGTGAGGTGTCAATCGACAGCGTGGCTTCCGCGCCCGTCGCAGTCGGTCCGACCGCGGTCACCTTGCCGATCTGCACACCCCGGTAGGTGACATTGCTGAAGCGGTACACGCCGCCGGTGTCCGGCAACTCCAACTTCACGGTGAGCCGCCCGATCCCGAGCAGCGTCGGCACCTGCATGTACTCGAACACCATCGCCGCCAAGCCGACGATCCCCGCGATGATGAAGATGGTCAGCTGAATACGGACGAAACGTGTCAGCATCAGTTGCCACCCGGATGGTCCAGTGGGGCAATGGGACTCATATCGGATCCCCCGAGAGCGGGTGTCGGCGCCGACCCAGGTGCCAGCGGGGCAGCCCCGGGAGGCGGCCCGGATGCCGGTAGCGGTGGCGGCGTGATGCCGGCTGCGAACGGGTCTCTGGTATAGCCCAGGTACCAGGGATCGCCCGGGGCAGGTACCAGCGCCGCGTCGGTATCTCCCCAGCGGGTGCCGGCGCCCAGTGTTCTCTTCAGCCTGGGAACGGTCATGTCGACGACCGCGAAGACATTGAAATAGTCACCGCGGACGGCTCGGTCGATGAAGTTCTGCGTGAACGGGAATGCCGGCAGGTAGCCCAGGAGAGTGCTGAGATCCGGTCCCACATCGGCCAGCGCACGGAGCGTCGGTTCGAGATTCTGCAAATTCTTGACCAGATCGGCCTGGGTGTCGTTGACGAGCCGGGTCGCGGTATTGCTGAAGACGCGAAGTTTGTCCAGCGCGGTGGTGATGCGCGGGCGCTCCCGAATCAACACGTCCAGCGCGGGCGGTATTTTGCGCAGCGCCTGCGAGAGCACCTCACGCTGGGACGCGAACGTGCCAGCCAGCCGGTTTAGCGCTTCGATGGAGGCAACGATCTTTTCGCGCTGCTGATCCAGCACTCCGACGAATTCGTCGAGCCGTGTCAACAGTTCGCGGACATCGTTCTCATGACCCGACAACGCCGCGCTGAAGTTGTGGATGACGTCGCCGATCTGGCCCAGGCCACCGGAATTCAGCACGACCGACAGCGCCGACAGTGTCTGCTCCGTCGACGGATACGACGACGAGCGGTCCAGCGGAATGGTGGCCCCGGACGCGAGGCGTCCCTGTGGCCGCTGACCGAGCGGGGGATTGAGTTCCACGTGCATCGAACCCAGCAAGCTGGTTTGGCCGACGACGGCTACCGCGTTCGCCGGCACCACGGCATCGGGTTTGACGGAGACCTCGATGTCGGCGTGGTCGCCCTTGACCCGCATTTTGCCGACGCTGCCCACGATGACGTCGGCCATCATCACCGGCGAATTCGATTCCAGCGTACCGATATTGGCGATCTCGATGTGATAGATGTTGGCATGCGGGCCGCGGCCCACCGCGCCCGGCAGCGGCAGCGAGTTGACGCCTTGGAATGCGCAGCCGCTGACGGTCGCGGCGCAGGCCACGATGCACAGTGCTCGAGTTACGGTCATGGCGGTGGCGCCCCTCCGCCGGGCGGCGGTTGTTGGTCGGCTGGCTGAGTGGTTGGCTGATTGGCTGGGGGAGGCGGACTTTCGGGCGGCAGCAACAGCTCCAGCATGGTCTTCGGCGACGACTCATTCAAACCCGTATACGCCGACACCGACGGTGGCGTCTCCGGTGGCGTCGGGGAAGGGCCCTCTCCGCCGGGCGCCAGACGTGGTTCGGCGTAGATGATTTTCCCGGGAGTCGCGATTTGTTGCAGAATCAGGTTGGTCGGAATGGGTAGGTAATTCAAGGTCGCGGTTCGCGCTCCAGGGCCGAGGTACTCGGCGCATAGCTTCCCCGTTTCCGGTGCGGTGACGTTGCCGACGGCCCCGATCGCGTCGCAGATGAAGTGTGTCGGGTTAGCGAGGCTGTTGATGATGAAGCTCCCCATGGCCCCGGGCGTGTTGGGGTTGTAGATGTTGTAGCTGTTGGCGAATGAGGTGGGTGCGGCGTGCAGGATGTTTTCCACATCCAGCCGATCGTCGACCAGGGTTTGGGTGACATTGGCCAGCCGCTGGACCTGCTCGGCGGTCTTGTCCCGGGTACCGGCAACGAATCGCTGTACCTCGCCGACCGCGATCGCCAGATTCGACAGGGCCGCATCGAGGTCGGATCGGCTGTCGTCGATCACGCTACTCAGCGTCGCCAGCCGGTTTTGAAACTGCACGATCTGTTGATTGCTGTCGCGCAGTGTGGTGACGAAGTTCTGCAGATTCTTGATGACGTCGACGATGTTGCCGCTGCCGTTGGCCAAGACCCGGCTGATCCCGGATAGCTGTGTAAGGGTCTGGCGGAGCTTTTCGCCGTTACCGTCGAGTGCGTTGGCGGCACTGTCGATGAAGCGACTGACCGATGTTGTCGAGACGGCTTCATTTGGGCCCAATTCCGTTGCCAGCCTATTTAATTGCGTGGTGACCTCGTCCCATTCGACGGGCACCGCGGTGCGGTCGAGATCGATCACAGCCCCGTCGCGCATCTTGGGTCCGCTTTTGTGGTAGGCGGGCGTGAGCTGGACGTAGCGTGCCGCCACCAGGTTCTGCGAGACGATCACGGCCTTGGCATCGGCCGGGATCGGCACGTCGCGGTCGACCTGCAAGAGCAGCTTGGCCCGGTTCGGCTGCGGCTGGACCGACGATATGGTGCCGACTTTCACACCGGACACGCGGATGTCGTCACCCGGATAGATCCCGGTGGCCGAGGTGAAATAGGCGGTGATCGTCTGCGGACGGAAGAACGTCTCGCGAACGATGAACGCGGTCGCGGCCGCGATCAGCCCCACCAAGAGTACCGCTGTCGCCAGCCGCTTTCTGCCGGTCATCGTGATCCACCCGGAATGCCATTGTGCGGCCAGGGGAACAGAGCCCGCGGCATGTTCGGGTCTCCGCGGCGGAATCCGAAGTAATAGTCGAAGAACGGCTGAATCAGTTCTGGTATCGCAAGATTGGGCACAAAGGCGTTGTAATAGAAGCCGTTGGACACGGACTCACCCACGGTGAACTCGTACTTCTTGAGACCGGGCAGCGCCTTGGCGATGTTGTCGCGGTTCTTTTCCAGCATTGCGGCAACGGAATTCAATCTGTCCAACGTCGGCTTGAGCTTGCCTTCGTTGTCGGCAACCAGTCCGGACAGCTCTTTGGCGACGGCGGACACGTTGGCCAGCAGCCTGCTGATCGCGTTGCGTCGCTGCACCAGCACTTCGAGCAGGACGTTCCCGTCGAGGAGCAGCGTGTTGACTTGCTGGCTGTGCCCCGACAGGATGCCGGTGACATCGGCGGCGCTCTTGAGCAGCGCGTCGAGGGTTTCACCACGGTTGTTGATTGCCCGCGACAGTCGGGTTAGCCCGTCGAACGTCGGGCCCAATTGTGGAGCGATCTGGTCGATCGTCGTCGACAGTGCGTCCAACGATTGGTTGAGGGTATTGGTGCTCGTGGCGGCCAAGTTCGTGGTCACGTCCGAGACGGCCTCGCTCAATGAATAGGGCGAGGATGTCCTGGACAGCGGTATGACATCTGATGGATGCATCCGGCCGCTGCCGGCCGGCTCCAAGGTCAGCACTCGTGCGCCCAGCAGCGAACCGGTACGGATGTGTGCGGTGGTCTGTGAGCCGAGCCGCACCTTGCCGCTGGCGCCGAATGTGACCAGCGCATCGCCGTCGTGCAGCGAGACTTCCGAGACGGTGCCGACCTTGACTCCTGATACCAACACATTGTTTCCCGCGGCGATGCCGCCGGCTTCGGAAAACAACGCCTGGTAGCGGATCGTCGTCGCCCAGGACACCAGCCGCTCGGGGGCCAGCCCGACGGCGATGATCAGCATGATCAGAACCGCGCCGATAAAGCCTGATCGAATATGTTTGGCGTCACGGTATTTCAGCATCAGGGCTCCGCGCATCTTCCTTCTGTTTGCTTGAACCACGGGTAGACCGCCGTCCGGCCTTGCAGATCGGTGACGCGGAAGGCCAACCCACAGATGTAATAGTTGACAAAGCTGCCGTAGGCGCCGGTGCGGGCCAGCTTGCGGAAGTTGTTGGGTGCCCGCTGCAAGGCATCGTCGAGCAGTCCCTTGCCGCCTTCGAGCAGAGGAGCCAATCGATTCAACTGATCGACCGTTCCGGCCAGCGGTGAGCGCGCCGCGCCCAGCAGGTCGGATATCGACGCGGTACCGGTGTCGAGCGCCTGGATGGCGTCGCCGATGGTGTCGCGGTCGTGCGAAAGATCGGTAACCAGACGCTGCAGGTGTTCAATCGCGCCGGAAAACTGGTCGCCTTGTTCGGCAAGGGTTTTCACCACGGTGTTGAGGTTGTCGATCAGGTGCTCGACGGCCTGATTCTTCTCGCCGACATCGTTGGAGAACGACGACGTCTTCGCCAGCAGCGACTGCAATGTCTGACCCTGGCCCTGAAACACCTGCAGCAACGCTGCCGTCAGTGCGTTGACGTCACGCGGATTCAGGCCGCGGATAACGGGTTTCAGCCCGCCCAGGAGCAGATCAAGATCCAGCGAGGGCATCGTGTGGTCGACGGGAATTTGTGATCCGGCTGGCAGCACTCGCATCGATCCCGGCCCGATGATCACTTCGAGGTAGCGATCCCCGACCAGGTTGAGATAGCGCACGGCCGCCCTGCTACCCGTCGTGAGTGCGACGTCGTCGTCGGCGTCGAATTCCACCAGGACGCTGTTGTTCGGCTGCAGCGACACGGCGTTGACCGTGCCGACTCGAATTCCGGCTACCCGCACCGAATCTCCCGTCTTCAGCTGCGAGGCATCGGTGAAGATGGCGGAGTAGCCGTGGGTTGGACCATTGCGGAACTGGCCGAAGATGAAAAAGAGGGAGACGGACAGCATCAGCATCACGGCGGCGAAGATGCCGAATTTGAGCAGCGTCCCCCCTGCGCTCCGGCCCCACGCGCTCATCCTGGTTGTCCGATCTGCGCGGTGTTGCGCGGCGGTCCGTCGATGGGTCCGTACAGGATCTGCTTGAGTAGGTCGGAGTTCAGCAGGATTCCCGGGTTGTTGTACTGCCACGGGTTGGCGCCGACGTCGGCAACATCGAAGGGCGGAAAGGTGTTGTAGGCAACGGGGATTTCGTGATCACACTGCGGACCGCCCCGGGCGGCTACCTTGGGTAGGTTCGCCGGGTACCGGTAACGCTCGGAGCCCAGGGTTATGCCACCCAGCACCTCAAGACCGGGGACCTGGGTAGGAGGTTGCTTGGCCAACGGCAGCATTCCGCGCAGCGCGCAGGTCAGCGCGGAATGGTATTCGTTGGTCAGGTCTGTGGTCGGCACCAGCAGATGCATGACGTCGGTGAGTGCCTGGCGGTTAGCGCCCACGACGTCGTTACCCATATCGGCCAACCCGATCGCGCTGATCAGGAATGCGTCGAGGTTGCGCTGTTCCTCGACGATGGATTGGCTGACCCTCGTCGTATTGTCAACGGTTCTGATCAGATCGGGCGCCGCGTCGGCGTAGGCGATGGACACGTCGGCGGTGGCCGCGATGTCGTGGCTCAGATTCGGCAGACTCGGCTCGATCTTGGCGAGAAACGCATTCAGGTCGCTGAACAGCTGGCCGAGTCGTCCACCCCGGCCGTTGAGGGAGGTGGCGATCGCACCGAGCGTTTGGTTGAGTTTGGCGGGGTCGATTTTCGCCAGCACCGAGGTGAGTTGCTGGAACACGGTATTGATTTCGACGGTCACCCGGTCGGCATCGAGCACCTGGCCGGCGCGCAGGCGCTGCGGCGAGGGGTCTTCCGGGGGGAATCAGCTGGATGAACTTCGCGCCGAAGGCCGTCGTCGCGACGATGTCGACGAGGACATTGGCCGGCAGCAGGCGCATCCGGGACGGGTCGATGGCCAAATGAATCGCCGCCTGCCCATTGGCATTGTCCTCGACGGACGCGACGGTGCCGATCGGTGCGCCGTGCAGTTTGACCTTGGCGCCGGGGTTCATCATCAGACCCGCACGATCGGAAAGCACGGTCACCGGCACCGTCTCGGTGAAGCCGCCGCGGAACTGCGTCAGCGCAAGGGCGATGACCGCGACAATGACGACGACGGTGGCCAGACCCGCGAGCGGGCGCACGTAGGTGTGCCGACGGGGACCTCGAGGAAGACCCCGGTGACCGGCCGGCAACATGACTTGCGCGCTGTGCGGCGCCGGTCCGGCCGGAACACTCTGGGTCACCTACGCTCCTTCGCTGCAGGGGAGCTAGTCGTCCGCACGGAATGCCAAGTGCCTCAACGGCTTACGTGCAGTCGAGCCGGCCACGAACCGCATGACGCTGCCCGATCCAGAGTCATTCGGGCCGCCGCCCGTGATGTGATACAAATCTCATGTTAGTAGCGAGCAGAACGATACATCTGTAAATGCTCAAAGTACAAGACTGCTCTACGACGAGAGTGTCGTTCTACACTGGCCACTGCCGACACGCCAGCAGAGGAGCATCGTGACCGGTTTCCCCGTCCGGACCGTCTCGCCAGAGTTGGCGCAACGCTACGCAGACCAAGGATGGTGGACCCGCGACACCCTCGGGGATCTGCTGGCCCGCTGTCTCAAAGACAACCCGCACGTCACGTTCACGGTCCACTCCGCGCAGCGGCCCTACGCCGGCACGTTCGCCGACGTCGAACTGCTGGCCCGCAAGTTGGCGGCGGGGCTGCGGGCCCGCGGTGTCGGAGCGGGCGACGTGGTCGCCTTCCAGCTGCCGAACTGGGTGGAGGCGGCGGCAACCTTCTGGGCATCGGCATTCCTGGGTGCGGTGGTGGTCCCGATCGTCCACTTCTACGGCCCGCGCGAAGTCGGGTTCATCCTGGGCACCGTCAAACCGCGCGCCTTCATCACCGCAGAGGGGTTCGGGCGGATGGTGTTCGATCCCGACGTCTGCGCCGCCGTGCCGGTTGTCGCGGTGGTCGGCGCCAGCTTCGACGCACTGGTCGACGCCGAGCCCATGGAGGGCACGCTGGCGGCCGACCCCGCCGGCCCCACGCTGATTGCGTTCACCTCCGGGACCACCAGCAATCCCAAGGGTGTGATCCACAGCCATCAGACGCTGAGCTTCGAGACCCATCAACTGCTGGCGAACTACCCGCCGGGCCGGGGCGGCAACTCACCGCGCTGCCGGTCGGCCATTTCATCGGCATGCTCGGCGCGTTCTTGATCCCGGTCCTCGAGGGGGCGCCGATCGATCTGTGCGACGTTTGGGATCCCGGCCTCGCGATCGACCTGATGGAAAGCGACGGCGTGTCACTCGGTGGCGGACCGCCCTACTTCGTCACGAGCTTGCTCGACCACCCGCGATTCACCGCCGAGCATCTGCAATACATCAAGTACCTCGGCCTCGGCGGGTCCACCGTTCCAGCGGCCGTCACGCAGCGGCTGACCGATCTCGGCATCCTCGTCCACCGCTCCTACGGCAGCAGCGAACACCCGTCGATCACTGGTTCGCATTGGACCGCACCGGAGGACAAGCGGCTGTTCACCGACGGCGAAGCGCGGCCCGGTGTGGAGGTCCGGCTGGCCGAGGACGGCGAAATACTTTCTCGCGGACCGGATTTGTTCATCGGCTACACCGATCCTGCGCTGACCGCCCAGGCCTTCGACGACGACGGGTGGTATCACACCGGCGACATCGGGGTCATGGATGACGACGGCTACGTCACCATCACCGACCGCAAGTCCGACATCATCATCCGCGGCGGCGAGAACATCAGCGCCCTGGAGGTCGAGGAGATCTTGCTCGCCCTGCCGGCGGTGGCGGAGGCCGTGGTGGTGTCCGCACCGGATTCCCGGCTGGGCGAACACGCCGCCGCCGTGTTGCGCATCAAGCCAGGTCAGACCATGCCCACCCTGTCCGAGGTCCGCGAGCACTTCGAGCGCGCCGGGGTGGCCAAACAGAAATGGCCCGAAGAGTTGCACGAGGTGGACGACTATCCCCGCACCGCCAGCGGGAAGGTGCAGAAATACGTGGTGCGCCAGCGTATTCGGGAGCAGGCGGGGCAAAAGTGAGAGTTGAACTTTTGAGTTGAGAAGAATATCGTTCTACTGCCACCTTCTTGTTTAGGAGCCATGGGTGACTATCCTCGCGGAGCAACGCAGTTATGTCGCGGGCCGGTGGATCACTGGCGATGATGTGGTCAGCGTCGAGAACCCCGCTGACGAAAGCCACGTCGCCGATATCACCGCCACCCCGCTGGCCGAGGTGCAGCGCGCGATCGATGCGGCACGCCGCAGCTTCGACGAAGGCGTGTGGGCCGAAACGGCTCCCACCGAGCGCGCGCGGGTCCTGCGCGCCTTCATTGACCACATCGAGGCCGCCCGCGATGAGCTGGTGCCGACGCTCGTCGCCGAGGCCGGTCAATCGACCTTCTTCGCCGATTACACGCAGTTGCGCGCCGGGGCAACGATCGGCCGTCAAACGATCGAACTGTTCTTGTCGATGTCACACGAGCAGGCCAGCCCGGTGCCCGTCGACGAGTTGGTGCGGGGCCGAGTGGCGCTCAGCCTTCGTCGCCATGAACCGGTCGGGGTGGTCACGGCCATCACGCCGTACAACGCGGCCCTAATCATGGGCTTTCAGAAGCTGATTCCCGCCTTGATGGCCGGCAACTCGGTGATCCTGCGGCCCAGCCCGCTGACACCGATCTCGTCGCTGATCTTCGGTGCGGCCGCCGACGCGGCGGGTCTGCCGCCGGGCGTCTTGAGCGTGGTCGTCGAGTCGGGCACGGCCGGCGCGGAGCTGCTTACCAGCCACCCGGCCGTCGATATGGTGTCGTTCACCGGGTCGACGGTGGCGGGGCGCAGGATCCTCGCCCAGGCGGCGCCCACCGTCAAACGCGTGTCGCTGGAACTCGGCGGCAAGTCGGCGCAGATCTACCTGCCGGACGCGGTACATCGCGCCGCCGGCGGCGCCGCCGTCGTCGTCGCGAGCACGGCCGGCCAGGCCTGCGTGGCAGCCACCAGAATGCTTGTGCCGCAGGATCGCAAGGAAGAAGTGCTGCAAGCGGTTTCCGAGGTGTACAAGTCGATCAAGGTCGGCCCGCCCACCGACGAGTCCGCGATGATGGGCCCGGTGATCAGCGCCGCGCAGCGTGACAGGTGCGAGCAGTACGTCAAGCTGGCAGAAGAGCACGGCGGCAAGGTGTTCTGCGGCGGCGGCCGGCCGGCGGGCCTGGACCGCGGCTACTACTTCGAGCCCACGGTGCTGGACCTGCCGAGCAACGCCAATCCCGCTGCGCAGGAAGAGATCTTCGGTCCGGTGATCGGTGTGCTGGGCTACCGCGATGTCGACGACGCGGTGGCGATCGCCAACGACAGCATCTACGGGTTGTCCGGTCAGGTCTACGGGGCCGACGCGGCGGCCGCGGTCGCCGTGGCGCGCCGGCTGCGCACCGGCGCGGTCAACGTCAACACCAGTGTCTTTTCGGCGTACGCACCCAGCGGGGGCTACAAGCAGAGCGGCCTGGGCCGCGAACGAGGCCCGGACGGGATTCGCGAATTTCAGGAGGTAAAGCACATGTCGATTGGGGAGCTGAAATGAGCCCAGAAGCCAACGGACACAAGACATACAACCTGGACTGGCTGATCTCGGTCGACGATCACATCCTCGAGCCGCCGAATCTGTGGGTCGACCGCGTCGCCTCCAAGGACCGGGACCGTGCGCCGCACATGGAGGTCGACGACATCGGGCATGGACGTCTGGGTCTACGACGGCAAGAGGATGCCCAGCTCGGGCTTGAGCGCCGTCGTCGGCAAGTCCAAGGAGGAGTTCAGCCCCGAACCGCTGAACTACTCGGAGATGCGGCCAGGCTGTTACGACGCCAAGGCGCGTCTGGAAGACATGGATCGCTCGGGTGTGCTTGCGTCGCTGTGCTTTCCGACCCTGCCCCGGTTCTGCGGGCAACTGTTCATGGAGGCCAGCGACCGGGAATTCGGCTTCCAGTGCCTGCAGATCTACAACGACTGGCTCGTCGAGGACTGGTGTGGCGTCGCGCCGGGACGCTACATCCCGCTGATGCTGATCCCCATGTGGGATCCGGCTCTCGCCGTCAAGGAGATGGAGCGCATGGCGGCCAAGGGCGTCACGGCCTTTGCGTTCTCCGAGAACCCGGAACCCTTGGGGCTACCGACGATTCACGACACCAATGGCTACTGGGAACCGGTCATGGCGGCGGCCAACGAACTCGAACTCGTCGCGAGCATGCACGTGGGCTCGTCGTCGACGCTGCCCAAGATCTGCAACGACGCGCCGTTCATGGCCAACCTCACCTGGGGTGCCTCGCGCACGTCGGGAACCATGCTGTCCTGGCTCTTCAGCGGGCTGTTCCAGCGGTACCCGAACCTGAAAATCGCCCTGTCCGAGGGCGAATGCGGTTGGATGCCCTACTTCCTGGAGCGCGCCGAGCAGGTGCTGGACAAGCAGCGGTACTGGGTGAAGCGCGGGCAGACGTTCATGGGCCACGCTGGTAATGGGGCCGACCTCGACACCCTCGACATCCGACAATCCTTCCGCGATCACGTCTACGGCTGCATCATCGAGGATCACCACGCGGTCAAGAGCCTGGCCGAGCTCGGCGAGGACAACGTCATGTGCGAGACCGACTATCCGCACTCGGACTCGACATGGCCGAACTGCATCGAGCGTCGCCCGCAACACCATGAAGGACCTTCCGGAGAACGTGCAGTACAAGCTGCTGCGCGGAAACGCCGAACGGCTGTACCGGTTCACGCCGGCCGAGCCGCCCGTCCTGGCGAACGCGTAACCCAGTGACGGGCGTACTGGATGGCAAGAGCGCCATCGTCACCGGCGCCGGGCTCGGGTGTGGGCCGGGTCTCCGCCGAGCGCTTCGCCGAGGAGGGCGCCCGGGTGGTCGTCGGCCGACATCGACCTCGACCACGCGAAAGAGACTGTGCGCCAGATTGAATCGGCTGGCGGCTCCGCGATCGCCGTCGGGACCGACGTATCGGACGAGCAGCAGGTCCAGGCGATGATCGCGGCGGCGGTCGACCAGTACGGTCGGCTCGACATCCTGTTCAACAACGTCGGCATCCCGACGCCGCGACTCGGCATGACCTTCGAGGACCACACGCTCGAAGACTTCAACCGCCTGGTCGCGGTCAACCTCGGCGGGGTGTTCCTCGGGTGCAAGTACGCGGTGCTGCGCTTCAAGGAGCAAGGTGACGGCGGCGTCATCCTCAACACCGCTTCGGTGGCAGGCCTGGTCGGATGGGGTGGCACGGTGTACGGCGCCACCAAGGGTGGGGTCATCCAGCTCACCCGGGGAGTCGCAATTGAGGCGGCGCCCTTTGGAATTCGCGTCAATGCCATCTGCCCGGCCGCCATGCCTGCGACCGGTTTCATGGCGGCGGGCGGACTGCAGGTCGACGCGGATCAGCAGGCCGAGATTGCCAAAGCCGTCGGCGGGCAGCACCCGCTCGGGCGTGCCATCACGGCCGAGGACTGCGCCGAGGCCGCCCTCTATCTGGTGTCGGACGCGTCACGCAACGTCACCGGGGTGGCGCTGCCGATCGACGGTGGGTTCGTGGCCCGATGACCTCAGCCACGCTGGATCGCGATCGACTGCGGGAGCTGTTCGACCTGCGAAGTTCCTACAACGCGTACACCGGTGGCACCTATGAGGACGATCCGTACCCGGTTTGGCACCGGTTGCGCGAAGAGGGGCCGGTGCTGCCCGGCATTCTCCACGAGCTGACCGGCTCCACCGACCCGCTGTTCTTCCACGGGCTGCCGTACCCCGACAGCCCCCATTTCACGGTGTTCGACTACGACTCCTGCATGACCGTCTACCGCAACCCGGATGTGTTCGCCTCGTCTCCGGAGCCCGTCGATCTCGAGGGCGGTCCACTGGGTCTGACCAACAGCATGCTCTCGATGGGCGGCGAGCAGCACAAGCGTTATCGCGCCCTCGTCCAACCGTCGTTCCTGCCGGCGAACGGCAAATGGTGGATCGACAATTGGATCTCCGAGACCGTGGACCTGCTCATCGACGGGCTTCGTGCACGACGGACACGCCGAACTCAACGTCGACTTCTGCGCGGCCATCCCCGTGCTCACCATCACCGGCAGTTTCGGCGTGCCCGTCGAGCAGGCCCTCGATATCCGACAAGCGGTCGGAACCGATCCGCAGAAGGTGGTCGACCTACTCAAGCCGGTCGTCGCGGCCCGCCGCGAGGAGCCAAGGGACGACCTGATCAGCATCCTCGTCCAAGCCGAACTGACCGACGAACGACGGCGTCACGGACCGACTCACCGATCGGGAGATCGACTCCTTCGTGCTGCTGTTGCTCGGCGCGGGCTCGGGCACCACGTGGAAGCAGATGGGCACCACGCTCACGGCGCTGTTGCAGCGCCCCGAACTCCTCGAAGCGGTGCGGGCAGACCGGCAGCTGCTGCGCCCCGCCATCGAGGAGGCGGTTCGGTGGATGCCAACCGATCCGATGTTCTCCCGCTGGGTCATGGCCGACACCGAACTTGGCGGCGTCGAAATCCCCGCCGGATCGGTCGTGCATCTCGCGATCGGCGCCGCCAATAGGGATCCCACCCGATGGGACCGTCCCGATGAATACGACATCACCCGAAAGTTCAGGCCGTCGTTGGGATTCGGGCAGGGCGTACACATCTGTCTCGGCATGCACGTCGCCCGCGCCGAGATGATCATTGCGACCTCGGCGCTGCTCGACCGGCTGCCGAACCTACGGCTGGATCCCGACGCCGAACCACCCCGCTTCGTCGGAATGTACGAGCGCGGGGCAACTGCGATACCCGTGCTCTTCGATAAGGCTTGAGGTGGATATGAGCGAATCAAATTACACACAACCCGACCTCTTGCTGCTCGGCGAGGACCACATTCGCGCGTATCGCGAAACCGGCGGCGAGGTCGGGTACATCTGGAACGGCGTGCCCACGCTTTTGCTCACCGCGACCGGTCGCCGCACCGGCCAAAAACGCACCTCGGCGCTGATTTTCGCGCGCGACGCCGATGACTATCTGGTGGTTGCGTCCACTGGCCGGTGCACCGAAACACCCACAGTGGTACCTGAATCTGCAGGCGAATCCGGACGCCGAGATCCAGGTAAAGGACCAGACGTTCGCGGTCGTGGCGCGCACCGCGTCGGCGGAGGAGAAACCGCGGCTGTGGAAGATCGTGACCGACGTGTGGCCCAACTATGACGTCTACCAGTCGCGCACCGACCGCGACATTCCCGTAGTGGTGCTCTCGCCGACATGACCCCGGCTAGCATGGCTTCGGTGTCACGTGCCGAGGAACGGGCCGCCCAGCGGTCAGCGGCTGTACAGCGGTCGCGCACCCGCATCGCCAACCAGGTGCGGTTGATGCTCGACGCCGCACTGCGGCTCATTCAGGAAAAGGGCGACGCCTTCACCACCCAGGAACTGGTCAAAGAGGCCGGTGTCGCACTGCAGACGTTTTACCGCTACTTCGCCAGCAAGGATGAGCTGCTGCTCGCGCTCATCGCCGACGCGATGACCGACGCGTGCACACGGTGGGCGGAAGCCGGACGGGAACTACCCGATCCCGTCGCGCGGTTGCGCTTCTACATCACCGCGGTCATCGACGTGCTCGACAGCGAAACTGGCGGCGGTGGCACTGCCCGGTTCGTGGTGTCAACGCATTGGCGGCTGCACCGCATCTTCCCCGACGAACTCGCCGAGGCCGAAAAGCCGTTCGTCGAACTGTTGCTCGGTGAAATCAACGCCGCTGTGGAGGCCGGACTGCTGCGCCCGGCGGACCCGGAATCGGCTGCCTGGTTCATCGCCGAACTGGTTCGGTCGGTGTACCACTACTACGCCTATGCGCCGCGGCAGGAAGACGTCAAGGAACAGCTGTGGCAGTTCTGCCTGACTGCGCTCGGCGGGAGGGAGCGATAACCATGCCGCACGCGAAACCGGACGAGCTGCCCAGCGGCGGGGGAGGGCGATGGCCTTTGGCCGGTGACGGTTTTCGCTCTGTGCAGTGGGGGGACATGGAGGTCGGCTACACGACCGCCGGGCCGCTGGATTGCACGCAGCTCTACCAAATTGGTGGACTTCCCGGCGGGGTGTGTACCTGTCCGCACTACGGCTATATCTTCGAAGGGTCAATCCGCGCAACCTATCCCAACACCGATTGGGCGGACGAGGTCGCCACCGCCGGTGAGGTGTATTTCTTTCCGGCCGGACACATTCTGATCTACCCCGAAGCGACCAGGGCGCTCGAGCTGAATCCGGCGTTCGCGCTGCAGCAATGCATGGATGCGATGCTAAGGGCCGGGGAGAGGGCGACTCTCGCAGGTGACTTACCGTCGTGAATTCCCAACTGCCACACTGGCCACTGGCTGGTTGGTATGTGACGATTTGTCCACCTCAGAGCGACAACTCAGACAATGTAGTTCTTTGCGCGCCAGAGAGTCTCGCGGTCAACCGTGCTTGTCGCTGTGAGGTGGACAAATCTTCATATACCCAGAACCAGAGACGCCTGGCAGGCTACATTCGCGACAGCGTGAACGGATACGTGCGGGTGCCGCCGGGCGCGCCGTCACAGCCCGCGTCGAAGGAGGAGTCGAGCGAACCGGCCAGCGTGGTCGCATCCCAGGTGTAGACGTCGTGCGTGGGAATCGTTGGGCCGTAATAGATGTTGTCACACCGCAGGCCATCTGGAACATCGACGGTCAAGGTGTACCGGCCGTTGACAAGCTGCGCGTCCCCGACGTAGTTGAACGCCTTGGCTACCGGCATGGCGGTGGCGTTCACATGGACGCAGGCGCTGTTGCACCAACTGATCGACCACAGCCAGGTGTGAAAGTCGTACCTGCCCACTATCTGAAGGTTGTAGTTGCCGAGTGCCATATTGGCTCGGGCGACCGGCGCGAGGGTCGATGGCCGCGAGGGTGATGATGCCGGCCAGTGTCACGGCGACCTGTCGCAGAGAACCCATGACGCTCCTCATCTTTGGTGGCGTCCGGCGCTTGTTTGCTTCCGAATTTTCCGGAATGCTATATCCGTGCTGAGTAGATTATCACTCTCGTAAAGTCTAGAACGGGGCATCCGAATGGTGAGCGAATTCACCGCGAGCTGACGTGACGCAGTTGCGGGAGATGCCCGCCGGCTCAGGGGTTCCCGAGACCAGCGCGACCCGGCCGCCGTCCGAGTTCGACGAAGCCCTGCCCGAGTTCTCGGACGAATACACCGAGGTTGAGTACCTACTCTCCGGCACCGCGAATACCTACACCGGGCCCGTCACCGGCCCGGCCGAGGTGGCTAGCCGCGGGCACCGCTACGTCACCCGGGTTTTGGTCCGCTATCCAAAACAGTTGGCCCGCTTCAGCGGCCGAGTCGTCATCGAGCCGTTCAACACCACCTACGGCGTCGACCGGGATGCGCTGTGGCTGCACGTCGCCACCCTGTTGCAGGCGCAGGGCGACGCCTGGATCGGCATCAGTGTGCGCGCCTGGTCGTCAGAAGAACTCAAGCGCCGCGACCCGCAGCGCTACGCCGACGTCGACATCGGATCCAACGACCTGGTCTGGGACCTGCTGCGGGCGATCGGCACACTGGTCAAGCACGGTGACCAGCACAGCCCGCTGCGTGATCTCCCCGTCCGGCACGTTTATCTGGGCGGCTATTCGCAAAGCGCCCTTGACACAGCCACTTTCGCCGCGGCCTTTGGCGACGTCTACGACGGCTTTTTCCCCACCTCACACGCGGCAAGCCTGACGCCGCTCGCGCTCGGAGAAGGCCTGCCACGCTTCGAGTACGTGCCGATGCCACCGGTTGGAGTCCCGGTCATCGAAGTCCAGTCACAAAGCGACGTCGAAGGATTCGGCTTCGACGAGTTCGTCAACCCCGGCAGTGCCTCGGTGCGGCGAGCGGACAGCGACGCCGCCGGAGATCGCTTCCGGTTATACGAAATCGCGGGGGCACCCCATGCGGCCAAGATCGTCGGCTGCGACGGCGACGGCTCCAGCTTCCCGTTGGCGGCCTTTGTCCGTGCCGCGCTGCGCAACCTATTTCGTTGGGCCGAGGACGACATCACTCCACCGACGGCGCCGCGCATCGAACTGGAAATCGACGATGGTAGTGGCCCAGGCGGCCGTCGACCGGTTCGGCAACGCGCGCGGCGGCGTGCCGTCACCATTCCTCGACGTGCCGATCGCCCGCTATGAGGCGCACTCGACGCCGGGGCCGGTGTGCGCGCTCGCCGGCCGGGAGGCGGCGCTGCCCTACGAGGTGCTTGCCGAACAGGTACGGAGACCTGCAGACCTACCTCGCCGAATTCACCATCAGCCTCGACGAAATCATCCAGGCGGGCTTCCTGCTCGAAGACGACCGGGCGGCGATCCTGGAAGCCCAAACCGCCAAAGCCCAGGCGGCGTTCGCATGACAGTGACGACCGTGCCCGTGCCGGACACGCTCGATCAGGCGCTGTCCCCGGAGTGGCTCACCGCGGCGCTGCAACCGCGGTTTCCCGGCATCGAGGTATGCGGCGTCGTGCCGGGGCCGGTCGTCGACCGGATCTCCACCAACGCACGGTTTTCCATCGAGTGCGCCGGCGGTGTTCCCGACGGACTGTCGCCGGCGCTGTGTGTCAAGGGCTACTTCAACGAAATCGGCCGTGCGGCCCGCTATGTCGGCGCGCCGGAAGCAGTCTTCTACCGAGACCTCGCCGCGGCGACCGGGGTGCGCACGCTGCGCAGCGTGTACGCCGACATCGACCCGACCACGCAGCACGGCGTCGTCATCACCGAGGACGTGGTGTCCCAGGGCGGAACGTTCCTGGACGGCAACAGCCCCTACACGCCCGACCAAACCGCCCAGACGCTCGCCGAATTCGCCCGCCTGCACGCGGCAACGTGGGCCGACCCGCGCTATACCGACGTGCGGTGGTTGGCGCCGCGTCTGGGCCGCGTGCTGGAAGTGTGGGGCGAGTCGACCACCGTCGACATCATCGACCGCAACTTCAACGGTCCCAACGGACAGGGCGTACCCGACGAGGTGCGCGACGCGCACCGGCTCGTCGACGCGTACCGCAGCCTCGCGGCAGAGGCGACATTCGGGTGCGTCATCCACGGTGATGCCCACGTCGGCAATCTCTTTCTCGACGCCGCGCGGGACAGCGTCCCTGGTCGACTGGCAACTCGTCCAACGCGGCATGTGGTACTTCGACGTCGGCTACCACATCGCCTCGACACTGACCGTCGACGAGCGTCGACGCAGCGAACGAGATCTGTTGCGGCACTACCTTGATGCCTTGGCCTCCTATGGCGTCACGCCGCCGTCGTGGGACGACGCCTGGCGCGCCATCGCGCGCGGCATGCTGCATGGATTCTTTCTCTGGGGCATCACCACCAAGGTGGAGCCCGCGATCATCGCGACGTTGCTGACTCGGTTGGGCACGGCCGTCGCGGACAGGAGGCAGTAGATGGAGCCGAAACGCATTCGACGGAATACGCGTTGTCGAGCTGGCGCAATGGGTGTTCGTCCCGGTGGCCGGGGCGCTGCTGGCCGACTGGGGCGCCGACGTCATCCGCATCGAGCGCCTCGAGGGCGACCCGTACCGAGGGCTGGCGACGCAGGGGATCGGCACCGACCGTGGCGGGGTCAATTTGTCGATGGCCCTGGCTAATCGGGGCAAGCGGTCCGTCGCGTTGAACCTTCAGCATGAGGCCGGATTGGCCGTGCTGCACGAAATGCTCGCCTCCGCAGACGTATTCCTCACCAGCCTGCGCCCCGGCGCGCTGGGTCGGCTGGGACTCGACGCCGACACGTTGCGCGCGCGATATCCCAGCCTGATCTATGCCCGGGGCCATGGCTTCGGGGTGCGCGGCCCGGACGCCAACCAGCCCGGCTACGACAGCTCGGCGTTCTGGGCGCGCGGGGGAGTGGGCCACATCCTCACCCCGCCCGAGCGGGACTACCCGATCAGCCAGCGCGGTGCCATGGGCGACCGAAATGGCGCTATGGCATTGGCTTTCGGCATCGCGACCGCGCTGCTCAAGCGAACCAAGACGGGCGCCGGTTCGGTGGTCGACGTGTCGCTGCTGGCCACCGCGATGTGGACGTTGTCGTCCGACCTGCTCGCGGTGCTCAACGGCGGCGAGGCCGCGCCGATGGGCGGCCGTGGGCCGGCGGTCAATCCGCTGGTCGGGAACTACCGCACCAAGGACGGCCGTCATATCCAGCTGATGTTTTTGCAGGGCGACCGCTACTGGCCGGAATTCTGCCGGGTCGTCGGCCGCGACGATCTCATCGACGATCCGCGCTTCGCCGACCTCGCCGCGCGCCGCGCCAACGCCGAAGCCTGTGTGGCCGAACTGGATTCAATCTTCGCCCGCCACACACTCGCGGAGTGGAAAGAACTGCTCGCCAAACTGGATGCGCCGTGGGCGCCCGTGCAATCCGTACAAGAGGTGGCCGAGGATCCGCAGGTGGTCGCCAACGGTTATGTGGGGGAGGTCAAGCTCGACGACGGTGAGGCCTATCGCCTGCCGGCGGTTCCGGTTCAGCTCGACGAGCAGGCGGCGCCGTTGCGCCGCGCACCCGAGCACGGCGAGCACACCGAGGCGCTGCTGCTGGAACTCGGCTACGACTGGGATGGGATTTCAAAGCTGGCGGAGCAAGGGGTGATTCCGTGACCGAACGTCCGCTGCCGGTCCCCGATGAAGCGTCGGCGCCGTTCTGGTCGGCCGCGGCCGAGCATGTGCTCACCGTGGCCCGCTGCGCACAGCTGCGGTCAATTCGCCATGCCGCCCGACGTGGTGTGTCCGCATTGCCGGAGCAGCGACCCGCGCTTCGAGTTCACGCCGGTCAGCGGCCGCGGCACCGTGCGGTCGTGGACCGTCGTGCGCCAGGCGTTCTTGCCGGGCTTCGAGGACGACCTGCCGTTCGTGCTCGTCGACGTGGAACTCGTTGAGCAGCAAGAGCTCCGGTTGATCGGCCGGTTACTTGACGGTCCGGATGCCGATTTGCACGTGGGTGACGCCGTCGTCGTCGGTTTCGAGGACCTCGCCCCCGGCGTGGCCGTACCGGCATTCGAGCTCAGCCGGTGAGCGGCAGATTCGCGGCGGCAACAAGGTCGCCATCGTCGGCTACGCGCACAGCCAGGTGCTCCGCCGCGCCGATCGGACGCTGGGCGTGCAGGCCGTCGAAACCGCCCGCGCCGCAATCGCCGACGCCGGTCTGCACCTCGAGCAGATCGACGGCTTCGTCAGCTCGAGTTTGTTGCCCGAGCGCAGGGGGACAGGCCGCCGAGGACGGCGTCAGCACCGTGTCATCCGCCTGGCTCGCCCAACATTTGGGCGCCGAGCCACGCTACGTCGCCGGCTTCGACGGCATCGGCCAGATCACCGGGTCGGTCGGCATCGCGGTCAACGCGGTGGCCAGCGGCGCCGCCGACTACGTGTTGTTCCACCGCGCCCTGCACAACCCCGCCGGGAAATACCACGCCAACCCCATGCGGCAGGCCCACGGACCGATGCAATGGACTGCACCGCAAGGCTTTTTCGGGCCGCTGGCCATGATCGCGCTGCCCTACAACGAGTACCTGCAGCGCTACGGCGCACGCCGGGAGTCGATGGCGGCCGTGGTGGTGGAGGCGCGCAAGAACGGCGCGCGCATCCCGTGGTCGTTCTGGCATGACCGGCCGCTGAGCGCAGACGAGTACCTGCAGGCGCCAATGCTTTTCGATCCGGTCTGCCGCTACGACTGCGACATTCCCGTCGACGGCGTGGCCGCATTCGTCTTCACCTCAGCCGAGCGCGCCAAGGACCTGCCGCACCCGCCGGTCTACGTCGCCGGCTACGCCGCCGGCGCACCGGCGCGGCGACGCCTTCCGTTGCACTGGCCGCTCGACGACATCCTCGACGGAGGTGCGCAGACGGCTCGGCGGCTGTGGGCGAACGCGGGCATCACGGCCGCGGAGGTTGATCTGCCGCAGGTGTACGACGGCTTCTCGCCGTTTGTGTGGTTGTGGCTGGAGGTGCTCGGGTTCTGCCCGCCGGGCGAGGCACATCGCTTCGTCGAGGCGGGCGGCATCGACAGCGATCGCCCGGATGCCCTACCCGCGCTCTCGGGTGGCGGCGCGCTCGGAAACGGGCGCATGCACGGAATACCGCAGATGCTCGAGTGCTACCTGCAGCTGGCGCGACGGGCCGGTGAGCGGCAGCGCGACCACGCGACCATTGGGCTGGCCTGCCACTCCTCGCCGCATTTCGGTGGCGCGGTCGTCTACAGCGCGGAGGCATTTTGAGAGTTGTGTTCTTAGATTTATCAGAATATCGTTCTACTGTTACTGGCCTTTAGGAGTCGCTGTGACGGTTCCGTCCGAGTCGTGGGTAGAGCGCGCTGTCGATCGGTCAGCGGCCGTGCAGCGGTCGCGCACCCGCATCGCCAACCAGGTGAGGTTGATGCTCGACGCCGCCCGGCGGCTCATTCGCGACAAGGAGGATTTCACCACCCAGGAGCTGGTCGCCGAGGCCGGCGTTGCGCTGCAGACCTTTTACCGCTACTTCACCTCCAAGGACGAGCTGCTGCTGGCGCTGATCGGCGACGCGATGACCGAGGCCTGCGACCATTGGGCCGAGGCCGCCGCCACGCTACCCGATCCCATGGAACGGTTGCGGTTTTACATCACCGCGCCGCTGGAGAGATTCCAAAGCGATAGCAAGGACGCCGCCGGCATGCGGTTCATCGTCTCCACGCACTGGCACCTGCACCGCATCTTCCCGAAAGAGCTCGCTGAGGTCGAACAGCCCTTCGTCGACCTGATCGTGGCGGAGATCAACAGCGCCGCGGATGCGGGTTACTGCAGCCCCGCAACCCCGAATGGGACGCGTGGTTCGTCGTCGAACTACTGCGCTCGGTCAACCACTATTACGCCTACGCCGCCAAGACCGGCGACGACTTGAATGTCACGAAAGAAAACCTCTGGCAGTTCTGCCGGACTGCGCTTGGGGTTCGAGGATGATCGAGAAAGGTTGCCCAATGGACGATTTCGACGATCGTCGACTTCTTCACCGACCCGTCGCTCGTTCCCGATCCGCACCCGTATTTCGACTATCTGCGGGGCAAGGCACCGGTGGTCCGCGAGCCGCATCATGGGGTCGTCGCGGTCACCGGCTACGACGAAGCCATGGCGTTGTACAAAGACATCGACTCGTTTTCCAGCTGCATCGCGGTGGGCGGCCCGTTTCCGCCACTGCCATTCGAACCGTCGGGTGACGACATCAGCGGCCTGGTCGAGCAGTACCGCACGAAAATGCCGCTGCACGAGCACATGGTGACGATGGACCCGCCGGACCACACCCGGGCTCGATCGGTGTTGAGCCGGCTGTTGACGCCCGCACGCTTGAAGGAGAATCAGGAGTTCCTGTGGAACCTCGCCGACGAGCAGCTCGACGAGTTCGTCGACCGCGGCGAGTGCGAGTTCCTCGAAGCGTATTCCAGGCCATACTCGCTGCTGGCTGTCGCCAACCTGCTTGGTGTTCCCGAAGCCGATCACGAGGAATTCCGTGCTGTGTTTGGGAATTCGCACACCGTGGGCAACCTGGAGCACGATCCCGCCGCGATCAACCCGCTGGATTTCCTCGATGAGAAGTTCCACTTCTACATCGAAGACCGGCGGCGCGAGCCGCGCGGCGACGTGCTGAGCGATCTGGCGGCGGCGAAATATCCCGACGGCTCGACGCCGGAGGTCGTCGACGTCGTGCGTACGGCCACCTTCTTGTTCGGGGCCGGTCAGGAAACGACCGCCAAGCTGCTCGGCGCCGCATTGCAAATCCTTTGCGACCGGCCAGATCTGCAACAGCAGCTGCGTGACGATCGCAGCCTCATCCCCGCGTTCATCGAAGAAACATTGCGGATGGAAAGCCCGGTCAAGACCACCTACCGGCTCGCGCGCAAGTCGACCTGCGTGGGTGGCGTCGACGTGCCCGCGGGCACCACGGTGATGGTTGCGCCGGGCGCGATCAACCGCGATCCCAATCGCTTCGAAAACCCGCACGAGTTCCGGCTCGACCGCCCCAACGTTCGTGAGCACATAGCGTTCGCGCGCGGCGTACACACCTGCCCCGGCGCGCCGCTCGCCCGGGTTGAGGGGCGGGTCTCGCTGGAGCGAATTTTGGACCGCATGGCGGACATTCGGGCCAATGAAGACAAGCACGGGACGTTGGGTGACCGTCGCTACAGCTACGCGCCGTCCTACATCCTGCGCGGGCTCAACGAGCTCCACATCCAATTCACCCCGACTCAGGTAGGCGGTGCAGGGTGCACCGAATGACGGTCGTTGCGAGCGGGGTTCTGGGTGCTGATCCTCGCCAGTGGGGTACCGACGGCGGACGCGTCCGGCGACGACGAGTGGGGACTCAACGGAACCTACGTCGCGACGTCGAACGGTCAGTGGGCGCAAACCAACGACATCTACCGCAACGAGGCCAGTGTCCGCAGCACCTGGACGATCAGCATGACCTGTAGCACTCCGCTCGAATGCACCGGACGGGTCTCCAGTGATCTCGGGTGGAGCGCGGACGTGGGCATCCACGGCAGCGAGTACGTCGTGAAGCGTGACCTTCCCAATTGGGAGCCCTGCCCCGACGGTACGGCGCGCACCGGACACCAGATCTACCGGTTCTATCCCGTGGACGAAAAAGGCTGGTTCTCCTTGGGTTCAACGGTTTTCGCCGGCTTCGACAAGACGGTCGGCGACAGCGGCGCTTGCGGCATCAATAAGGCGCTGGTGATCTCGATGCCGTTCCGGTTGGAAAAGGCCGGCTAAGCCCGGCGAGCAGACGCAAACTCCCCCG
>CAWBSW010000043.1:0-94363 GCA_963791535.1 uncultured Actinomycetota bacterium
CGGACCCGCGGATCTCTTATCGTCCGAAGGGCTCGGGTAGGACCGAGACGCGCCAGGCGCCTCGGCTCGTTCAGGAAAGTTCTTCAAATCATTCATCTGAACGGGCCGTGGCGACTCTTTCCAGGCCACCCGACTCTCCCGCAGGCATCGTCCTGGCTACGCTCGCCCACCGCCGTCCGCAGGGCCTGGGGGCCGCTATTCGGGCCGATTTTCCGCGAGGCGGTCGAGGGCTAGCTGGGTGCGGACCATGTCGGGTTCCGTCTGCATGGTCTGATAGGCGGCCAGGGCTTCCTGGTAGCCCTTAAACGCCTCGTCTCTCCTGCCCAGTTCCTCATTCAGAGCGGCGAGCCCGAAAAGCGCGTCGGCCTTATCCCTTGCGGACGAGGCTTCGCCTGCCAGACGTAGCGCCTCTGCATACCGTGCGCGCGCGAGGTCCGGGTGATTACCTGCCCGGGCAAGCGCCGCGTATGAGTTCAGCGCTTCCGCCTTGCCGTTCGGGTCGCCGAGAGCATCGAACATGTCCAGCGCTTGCCGAAAGTGCTCGTCGGCCGTCTCGTGCTCTCCCGCCAGGGTCAAGGTCTCGCCTAGATAGGTCGATGGCGGTCGCGATCCCTTGCTGGTGGTTGAGCTTCCTGTAGATCTGGAGCGCGCTGTCAATGGATTTCCGCGACTCGTCCAGCAGTCCCGCGGCCCGCTGGACATCGCCCTTGTACAGCAGGCTGTTGGCGACTAGTACGGGGTGCCCGAGGTCTGTGCCGATCGTCTCGGCGTCGTTGAGAGATTCCATGGCGGCGGCGAGTGTGCCCCGCGCCAGCTGGACGTTGCCCAGGTAGAGGAGCGCCGCCGCCTCTCCCTGGCGATTGCCGAGTTCCCGGTAAATGCGCAGCGCCTCTAGCAGATTTCGCTCTGCCTCCGGCATAGGGCCGATCTGCCAGCCCATGCTGCCTAGCTCGGTTAGCGCAGCGGCCTGGCCGCGCAGGTCGCCCAGTTCCCGGTATATGTGCAGCGCCTTGGTGAATCCGTCGAGACATTCGGTGTCGCCGGCTACCCGCTGGGCGATGCCGAGCTCGATGAGGACCCGGGCCGCACCTCGGTGGTCGCCTAGCCCACCATAGATGGCCAGGGCCCTTCCCAGCATTTCCTTCGATTGGGAGATCTCCCCAGTTCGCGACTGCACCCCGCCGATGCTCCTGCACGCTTCCGCCTGGCCTGGCCGATCATGAGTATCTACGGCGGCCTTCAGAGCGGCTCGGTGCAGGTCAAGGGCCTGTGACCACGGGCCATACGCGCGCAGGTAATCCGAGAGCGCCGCGGCGAGGCCGATAGTGACTCGCGGGCGACCCGTGCGGCCGGCGAAGTGGGCGGCGGCGGTCAGGTTGGCCACCTCGGCGGACAGCCATGCTTGAGCCTGCGCGGAAGTTCGCAGTTCCGGTACCGCCGTCGGCTTGCGGGGGATGCTCCTTGCGGACTCGGCGGTGTCAGCGCGCGCGAGTCCTCGCTCGAATGTTTGATCAGCCAGCCGTGCGGAGTAAAGGTAGAAGTTCAGCAGGTTGTCAATCGCCTGGTCTTCATTAGGAGCCTTGAGGCTGTGCGCGAAGGCCCGAACCAAATCATGGAACTGATAACGGCCTGCCGTGCGCTGAATGAGCAGGTTGTGGTCCAGCAGGGATTCCAGCCGCTGCCTGGTCACGCCGGAGCTTTCGCCGGAAAGGCTTGCCGCGGTATAGACATCGAAATCGGGGCCAGGTATCAGGGCAAGATGCTTGAAGAGCATCTGTTCCCGCGGGTCGGCAAGGTGGCGGAGGGATGACTGGAACACAGCCGTGATGCTGCGCTCCTTATCCTGCAGATTCATGAGGCGGCTGTGCTCATGACGCAATTCTGCGATCACGTCGGTTATGTCCATGGCAGGGCGTCGGCTCAGCCTTGCCGCCACGATCCGGATCGCCAGCGGCAGATAACCGCAGAGCCTGACGATCTCCGCCGTGAGGTCCGGGCCGCTGGTCGCTTGACGGTCACGCCCGGCGACGGCGCAGAACAATGCGATCGCATCATCCTCCGGCAGCGTTCCTAGCGGGAGGACCTTCGCGTCGTCTATGCTGCGGAGGTTTTCTCTGCTGGTGACGATGACAATGCACTTGGCCGTTCCCGCCAGCAGCGGATTTATCTGCGCGGCGTTGTACACATTGTCCAGGATGATGAGGGCGCTTTTCTCGGCAACTGTGCTTCGGTAGAAATGCTCGCGAAGGGTATGGTCGTCAGGAATCTCAGTGTTAGAGACGTTCAGCATGAGAAGAAGTGCACGCAGTGCCTGGTGGGCTGTAAGCGCGGACGAGCCGTGTGAGTAGCCTCGCAAGTCGAGGAAGATACACCCGTCAGGAAACTGTTCCGGAAACTCCGCTATGATCTTGTAGGCGGCGTGCACTGCGAGCGTTGTCTTGCCGATTCCCCCCATCCCTTCGATGGCGAACAGGCCGCCCACGCCACTCGCCCGCGCCGTGTCGCGCGTACCATCAAGCAATTTCAGAATCTCGGTTTCCCGGCCAACAAAGGAGGCGATGTCGCGGGGGAGGGTGCGCACCACAGGTTTACTTGCGCTGGCGGCGTCTTCCGGCGCCTTTTTGTCAGGCGCTCTTTCCTTGTCGGCCTTCCGTGTATATTTCCTCGCGTGCTCCTGCGCGGATGCCTCAAATTCGGATCTTTCCGCGCCGCTGAGCTCCAGCGCGTTGGCTAGGCTCTTAATCGTTGACAGCCGGGCCGCTCGTGTCTCACCGCGTTCCAGATCCCTGATTGTCGGGTAGGGCACTCCAGAGGCGCTGGCTAGGGCTTGACGTGAAAGAAACTTCTCTTTCCGCAGTCTCACCAGTCTGTCGCCGAACGTCTCTGGGGACCGGTCAGACACGTTCCCGCTCCTCTCAGCGCGAGACCGTACATGTTTCGTCTATGAACCCAGCATGACAGATTCCCTTGCCGCGTGAACCATAGAGGCGGTACGCGGACGGGACGCGGACCTGCTCGTGAATCAATATGGGCAGGTGACGTCAGCGTTTCCTGGGCGACGGTCGAGGGGGGCGCCGCCCAGGAAACGCTGGCATAAGTTCCCTTTTATCCCGAACGTGTACGCCTGACTCCCCGCCGCCCCGCCCTGCCGCCCAGCCGCCAGGAGAACCGTCAGGCCCACCGAGCCTGGGCGGGAAGCATGTCGGCGGCGAGCGTGACAACCGGCACGCCGCCCCGGTCGAGTTCGGCGGTCAGCTCGGGGGACGCGCCGACCACCAGCAGGCACCGTCCGGCTTTGTCGAATTCCCTGGCCGGCGTCAGTAGCTTCCGCGCGAGCGAACGCGAACTGCTGACGGTGGTCGCGGTCAGGTTGACGATGACCATGTCGCTGCTGGCCGCTAGGTCGCCAAGCGCCGCGCACAGCCGGTCCGCCGCGCGCGAGTCAAGTACGCCGGCCGGCCGCAGGATCGTCGTGAGCCAGGCGCCCTGGTCAGGCACGTCAGCCATCATGACGCCCCTGAGGTAGCCACTGCCTTCCCGGACGTCGACGACACCGACGAGGAGGAAGACGAGGACGAGGACGAGGACGAAGAGCTGCTCGCCGCGGGCGTCGAGGCAGCGGAGCTAGTGGTGCTCGACGCCGCGGCCGCGCTGTGCTGCGCCGAGCTGGGCAGCGCCACCGCGATCGCCGCGGCGGCCGCCGCGCTCGCCAGCCCCGCGCCGGCCGTGGCGGCGGCGAGCCGCCGCCTGCCGCGCCGCCGTGTCTTCTTGGCCCTGGACAGGTCGTCGTTCTCGGTTGCCATGACTCGCTCCTGTTACGCGTGCGAAGTTCGGTACGCCATCCAGCGTGGCCGGGCAGGATCAGGAGCGCGTGACGGCTATCTCAGCGGCTCCTCTGAGCCGCCAAGGCGGCCGGCGGTCAGAACCAGCGCAGAGCAAACGCCCAGCGTTTCGCTCCGCAGCGCTGCGACTCCCCACCGTCACGCCGACTGCCGCCGGAGCCACACGGCCGTATCCGGCGCCAGCTCGCCCGCGGTCAGCGGCTGGCTGGCCAGCAGCACGGCGGCGTCGGCGGGCAGGGCGACCGGGTCGGCGGACAGGTTGAGATAGCAGGAGTGGCCACCGCGCGCGAACGCGAGCACCCCGTCCGGTGACGGCAGCCACCGCATCGCCGCGGCCGGATCACCGAACGACTCGGCACGGCGCACTCGCAGCGCGGAGCGGTAAAGCTCCAGCATCGACGCCGGATCCCCGGACTCGGCTTCGACCGTGTGGTCCTTCCAGGCCCGCGGCTGCGGCAGCCACGGCTGGCTGCCATCGCCGAAGCCGAACGGCGGCTCCGTTCCCGACCACGGCATCGGCACCCGGCAGCCGTCGCGGCCCGGGTCGGTGCCGCCGTTGCGGTGCCATACGGGATCCTGGCGCGCATCGTCGGGCAGGTCCTCGACCTCCCATAGCCCGAGCTCTTCGCCCTGGTAAAGGTAGACGGCGCCGGGCAGCGCCAGGGTGAGCAGGATGGCCGCACGCGCGCGCCGGGTGCCGAGGTCGAGGTCCAGCGACTCGCCGTGCCGGCGGTTGCCGAAGTCGAATGACGTTGTCGTCCGGCCGTAGCGCGTGACATGCCTGGTCACGTCGTGGTTCGACAGCACCCAGGCGGCCGGCGCGCCGACCGGGGCGTGCGCGGCCAGGGTGTCGTCGATGGTCCGCGCGCAGGGAAGCGGCTTCCCACGGTGACTGCAGCAGCGCGAAGCTGAACGCGCTGTGCAGCTCGTCCGGGCGCAAGTACCTCGCGAACCGGCCGTGGTCCGGCAGCCAGATCTCGCCGATCAGCACGCGCTCTCCCGGGTACTCGCCGGCGACCCCGCGCCACTCCCGGTAGATCTCGTGGATCCCGTCCCGGTCGATGAACGGGTGGCCGGGACCGGGCTCCCAGACGGAATCGGAGTCCGGGAGGGCGGGATCTTTCACCAGGATCGCCGCGGAGTCGATGCGGATCCCGTCCACGCCGCGGTCGAGCCAGAACCTGAGCACGTCGGCGAACTCGGCGCGGACCTGCTGGTCGTCCCAGTTGAAGTCGGGCTGCTCGGGGGCGAACAGGTGCAGGTACCATTCGCCTGGCCGCCCGTCGGGGCCGGTCACCCGCGTCCAGGCAGGACCGCCGAATCTCGACGTCCAGTTGTTGGGCGGCAGGTCGCCGCCCGGGCCGCGGCCGGCCCGGAACCAGAACCTGCCGCGTTCTGGCGATCCGGGCGGGGCCGACAGCGCCGCCTTGAACCAGGGATGCTCGCTCGAGCAGTGGTTAGGCACCACGTCGATGATGACCTTGATGCCGCGTTCGTGCGCCGCGGCGACGAGCGCGTCCGCGTCGGCGAGGCTGCCGAAGGCCGGGTCGACGTCCCGGTAGTCGGCGATGTCGTAGCCGGCGTCGGCCATGGGCGACGGGTACCACGGGTTGAGCCAGATCGCGTCGACGCCGAGTTCGGCCACGTAGTCCAGGTGATCGATCGTCCCGCGCAGGTCTCCGATCCCGTCGCCGTCAGAGTCCGCGAAGCTTCGCAGGTAGACCTGGTAGATAACGGCGCTCCGCCACCACGGGCCTTTCACGGATTGGTACTCCATTCTCTCGGACAGGGCGGATCACCCTTTGACGCTGCCGGCGGTCAGGCCGGACATGATGTTGCGCTGGAAGATGAGGAAGAAGATCAGGGTGGGCACGGCCGCCATGGCGGACGCGGCGAGCACGATGTTCTGCGGCGAGGTCGTCGCGGCCTGCCAGATGCCGACGTTGAGGGTCTCCCGCGTCGGGGAGTATCCGGCCTCGACGAGCATCGGCCACAGGAAGTCCTTCCAGGTGGCGACCAGGGCGAAGATCGAGACGACACCCAGGATGGGCCGGGATATCGGCAGCACGACCGAGCGCAGGACGCGCAGCGGCGAGGCGCCGTCGATCGCCGCCGCGTCGAGCAGTTCACCGGGGATGGAGTCGAAGAACCGCTTGAGCAGGAAGATGTTGAACGCGTTGGCGACCGACGGCAGCCAGATGGCCTCCGGCGTGCCGATCAGGTTCAGGTGCAGCAGCGGCAGGTTGGCGACCGTGATGTACTGCGGCACCAGCAGCACGGTGGCCGGGATCATCAGGGTGGCGAGCATCAGTGCGAAGATGACGTTTCCCAGGACCGGCCGGAGCCTGGACAGCGAGTAGGCCGCCGCCACGTCGAAGACGAGCTGGAAGACGAGCGCGCCGAACGCGTAGTACAGCGTGTTGACGAACAGCCGGCCAAGGGCCGCCCGGTTCCAGGCGTTGGCGTAGGTGCCGGGCAGGACGTGGTGCGGCACCAGCGTCGGCGGCACCTGCACCGCCTCCGTCGTCGACTTCAGGCCGTCGCTGAACAGGAAGTACAGCGGTCCGATGAAGACCAGCGTGAATGCCACGATCACCAGCGTCAGCACCACGCGGTAGACGACGCGGCTCCGTCCGCGGCTTAGCTGCGCGTCCGAGATGAGCGTCCTGGTGTGCGCCTGTGCCGCCATGCCGCTACCTCCGCTCCCGGCTGAGCCACAGATAGCCGCCGGAGAACACCGCGAGCACGAGCATGAGCACGACGCCGAGCGCGGACGCGCTGTCGTAGTTGCTGGCACCGCTCATCGCGAACGCGTAGGTGTAGATCAGGTTCACCACGGACAGCGTGTTGTCGTTCACGCCGGCGCCGCCGCTGGTCAAGATGAAGGCCTCGACGAACATCTGCATGGTGGCGACGATCTGCAGCATCAGCAGCATCGACAGGATCAGCCTGGTCTGCGGGATGGTGACGTGGCGGATCCGCGCGAAGAGCCCGGCGCCGTCCAGTTCGGCGGCCTCGTAGAGCTCGCCCGGGATGTTCTGCAGCGCCGCGAGGTAGATCAGGGTCGCACCGCCCATGTTCATCCAGGTCGCGGCGATGACCACCGAGATCATCGCCATCGACGGCAGGCCCGTGCCCGGCGACTGGACCCACTGGGACGTCGGCAGGTGCAGCGTGTGCAGGACGCTGTTGAACAGCCCGTACGTGGGGTCATAGAAGTAGACGAACAGCAGCAGCGCCGAGGCGGGCGGCAGCATCACCGGCAGGTAGACCAGGACGCGCAGGTACCCCCTGGCGTGCCGCAGCTCGTTGAGCAAGATCGCGACGAAGAACGGCACGGCGTACCCGACGATCAGCGCCAGGACGGTGAACTCCAGCGTGTTCTTCCAGGCGGTCCAGAACGTCGGGTCGGCGAAGATGCGCCGGTAGTTCGTCCAGCCGGCCCAGCTCGTCACGCCAAGCTGGGTCTTCTGGAAGCTCATGATGATTTCCCGGCACATCGGGTACCAGGAGAAGAACGCGAAGCACAGGACGGCGCCAAGCAGGAACGCGTGCGCTCCCGCGGCGCGCCTGATCCTCGGCCCGAGGCTGGCCCCGGCGCGCGAGCGCGCCGGGGCCAGCTGCGCTGGCCTGCGCAGGGTGGCGACCATCTGCCGTTACGCGCCGCTGTTGGCCAGGATCTGGTTGACCTGGCCAGTCGCGCCGGCGAGCAGCTGGCTGATGTTCGCGTTCGGCTCGGTGAGTATCGCGAGCATCACCGGGTCGAGCGTCTTGTAGACCGCCTGCGCGTCGACGGGCTCGCCCATCGGGAGCTCGTTGGCACTGGTGAACGTGCTGTAGTACGACGGGTTGATCGTCGCGTACTTGTCCATCAGCTGCTGCTGCGCGGTCTCGGTGGCGCCGGTGAACATCTGCGGCTCGGGGAAGCCGACGGGCAGCCCGTGCGCCTTCTGCCAGGAGTAGTTGAACTGGCCGGTGCCGACGTTCAGGTCCTCGAAGTTGACGAACTTGATCCCCGCCTCGATCTGCGCGGGCGTGTCACGCTTGGCGAACATGTAGTCGTTCCCGCCTGACAGCGAGCCGGCCGGCGTGCCGCTGGTGCTCGGCAGCGGGCCCATGCCGTAGTCGTTGATGCTGCCGCCGTCCTGCGGGACGATCACGTTGTAGATGTCGTCGGGCGCCGCGATGTACATGCCGAGCTTGCCGGCCGCCATCTGCTTCTGCAGGGTTCCCCAGGCGAGCTGCTGCGTGGGGCTCATGCTGTGATCGGCGAATCGCATCTGGTGCAGCGCCTGCAGGACGGCCGTGCCCTGCGCGGAGTCGAACGCCGCGGCGTTACCCGCGGTGTTGATCATGTGGCCGCCCTCGGCGTCGATCTCGGACGAGAAGTGCCAGCCGCCGTTGTTGCCCGCGCTGTAGTCGCCGTAGCCGTAGATGCCGTTGCCCAGCTTGGTTATCGCCTTGGCGTCCGCCGCGACCTGCGCCCAGGTCGTGGGCGGCTGGTCGGGGTTGAGGCCGGCCTCCTGGAACAGCTTGCGGTTGATGATGAGACCTTGCGTGTAGTTCTGGATCGGCAGCCCGTAGACCGTCGTGCCGGCGGTGACCGCGGCCATCGCGGTCGGCGCGATGTCCTTCAGGTTGGGCACCGTCGTGGTGTTCACGTACGGGGTGATGTCGGCCGCCTGGCCCGCGTCGAGCACCTGGTTCTTGTCGGTGAAGTAGGTGTAGAAGACGTTGGGCTCCGTGCCGGCGTCCAGCATGGCCGTGAAGGTGGCGGGCACCTCGCACGGGCTCGTGTAGATGCTGTCGATCGTGATGTTGGGGTTCGCCTTCTCGAAGGCGGCGACGTCAGCGTTCCACTCGGCGTGCTGCACGGGCGAGGCGGCCGGCGGCGCGCAGTCGATGCTGATCGTCACGTGCCCGCCGGCCGAGCCGCGGCGGTCCCGGACGAGCTGCCGCTCGAGCACGCCGCGGCCGCGAGCAGGACCGTGGTCGCCGCGAGCGCCACGGATGCGGGACGTCTCAGATGTCTCAGGTCTGTCATGGCGGGTTCCTTCCGGAACGGTACAAATGAATGAAACCCAGGTAATGAGCACGGTACAGATCGAGACTTCACTCAGCAATAACTAGAGCGAATAATGAAAGAAACCGACAGCCCGTCCAGATGCGCACGCCGACTCGTTAACGCTCATGAAACCGAAACCTTCTCGCTCACCAGTTCGAGCAGATGCCGCGGGGTAACAGTTCGATAACCGCCCCGCCAAAGGTAACCAGCGGGGCTAACGCGAGCCGGCCGCGGCCCGGGACACGGCGGCCCCAGTCGAGCCGCGGACGACGAGTTCGGGCTCGAAGAGCAGCTCTTCGTGCGCGACCGCGGCGCCTTCGATCTGGCCGACCAGCATGGCCACCGCCGCGCGCCCCATCGCCTCGATCGGCTGCCGCACCGTGCTCAGCGGCGGTTCGGTGCAGCTCATCAGCGGCGAGTCGTCATAGCCAACGACCGAGACCTGGCCGGGAACCGCCAGCCCGGCGCGCCGCGCGGCGCGGATCGCCCCGAGCGCGATGATGTCGCTGCCGCACACGATGCCGGTGATGCCCCGCTCGATCAGCCGGCCCGCCGCTGCCTGGCCGCCCTCGATCGAGAACATGGTGCGCTCGACGCAGTCCTCGTGCGGCAGGCCCAGGCGCTCGGTGATCCGGATGAACGCCGCGAGCTTGCGCCGCGACGGCATGTGGTCGGCCGGGCCGAGCGCGAGCCCGATCCGCTCGTGCCCGAGCGAGGCGAGGTGCCCGAACGCCTGCTCGACGGCGACCGCGTCGTCGGTGGAGATGCCCGGGAAGTCCAGGTCCGGTGCGGCCGCGTTGACCAGCACCACGGGCAGCCGCAGGTCGATCAGCCGCTGGTAGTGCTCGTGCGGCGCGTCCGCTTCCGCGCAGTGGCCCCCGGCGAACACCATGCCGGAGACCTGCTGCTCGAGCAGCATGTGCACGTAGGCGGCCTCGGACAGCCCGCCGGTGGTGCGGGTGCACAGCACCGGGGTGAAACCGCGCTGGGCCAGCGCGCCGCCGACGACCTCGGCGAGCGCCGGGAAGATCGGGTTCTGTAGTTCGGGCAGGACCAGGCCGATCAGCCGGGCGCGCTCCCGGCGCAGCTGGGTCGGGCGCTCGTAGCCGAGCACGTCGAGCGCGGTCATGACGGCCGCGCGGGTGGCGTCGGACACGCCGGGCTTGCCGTTCAGCACCCGGCTCACCGTCGCCTCACTGACCCCGGCCTTCTGCGCGACATCCGCAAGTCTTCGTGGCACAGTGCAAGAATACTACAGATATCTGCAAGGAATTTCGCAAACGGGCGGGACGGCTGTCGCGGTAGCATCCCGTTCGTCCGGACCGTCGAGATTCGGGGAGCGCAGCGTTGCGGTACTGCACGTTCAAAGTGGCCGGCGAGCCCGCCCCGGGCCGTCTCGAAGGCGACGAGGTGGTCCGCCTGGCGGCCCCCAGCCTCGTCGACGTCCTCGCGGCCGACACGCCGCCGGCCGACGGCGAGCGCTACCCGCTCACCGCGGTCACCCTGCTCGCCCCCATCCCGCGGCCGCCGTCCATCAGGGACTTCTTCGCCTTCGAGCAGCACGTCGCCACCGCGCGCGCCAACCGTGGCTCCCAGGTGCCGGCGGAGTGGTATGAGTTCCCCGTCTTCTACTTCGCGAACCCCGCGGCCGTGTACGGCCCGGCGGACGATATCCCGTACCCGGCGGGCACGGCCGAGCTCGACTACGAGCTCGAGGTCGCCGCCGTGATCGGCCGCGACGGGACGATCGCGGGCTTCACCGCCATGAACGACTGGTCGGCCCGCGACATCCGTCCGACTCGGGATCAGCAGGTGCACGCCGGCGACTGGACGGTGACGATCGGGACCGTCGATGAGACGGCGGATCGCGGCATCAAGGTCCACCAGCCGACCGGAACACGCGCACGGCGCCCCCGGCTGCGGCGAGCGCTCGACGCCGTTCGGGTCGTGCTCAATGACTTCAACCCCGCGTTTTATCCCGCCTTGACGGCTGCCGGCATCCTGCTGGCCACCTCGATGATCGTGTTGCACTACAACTACCAGCGCCCGCGGATGTCGTGGATCGATGCGCTGTACTTCACCGTCGAGACGATCACGACCACGGGCTACGGCGACTTCAGCTTCGGCCATCAGGTGATATGGCTACGCCTGTTCGCCGCCATGTTGATGTTCAGCGGGGCGACCACCATCGCTTTGCTGGTCGCGTTCATTGCAGATGTGCTGCTCTCGCAGCGCTTCGTCGTTGCGGCCGCACGCCCGCGGGTCCGCCACTTGCGCAACCACATCATCGTCGTCGGGCTAAGCGAGCTCGGGATCCGCGTCGTCACCGATCTGATCAACACTGGACACGACGTCGCGGTGATCGAGCGCGACGAGGAGAACCGCTTCTTGTCCATGGCGCAAGAACTCGACGTGCCGGTGATCTTCGGAGACGCGACGCTACTCCAGACGCTGGAGTCAGCGCGGGTGGATCGTGCCCGTGCGGTGGCGGTGGTGACCCGCGACGACATGGTCAATATCGAGACCGGGATCGTGCTGGCCGAGATGTTAGGGCCACGGGTGCTGCCCGAGGTCAACCGGCGGGCCGAGGTTCCGCTGGTGCTGCGGGTATACGACCGCACGCTGGGCTTCGCCGTCGCTCAGCGGTTCGGGTTCGACAACGTCCGGTCCTCCGTCGAACTGGCCGCACCCTGGTTCATCGGCGCCGCCAGCGGCCTCGCGGTACTGGGGACGTTCTCGGTCGGGCAGAGCTCCTTCATGGTCGGCGCAATGCGCGTGGCGCCCGGCAGCGACCTCGACGGGCTGCAGATTTCCGACCTGTCCACCCAAATCCGCGTGATCGCATTCGACCGGCAGGACGACGCACCCCCCCAGCTGCGGCCGCGCCGGGATCACCGGCTTTGCGCAGGTGACACGGTCTATCTGGTCGGCCCATATCGGGAATTGCTGGGCACTCTGCGCAGGGGGCTGCCTCCCCGCCAACCCGCGACCGACGAGGAACTGTCCCGCGACGGCCACGACGCCCGGCCGGACAAAAAGGCGCAAGAAGCCGACGTCAGCCGCGAAGCACGAGCCGGCTGAACTGGCCCCTGGGCCGGCTTGCGTTAACAGCCAACTCACAGCGGACCCTGCTTAAATCGATTTAAAGCTCCAAACCAGGGGGCGAGAGCGATGTCACGGGGACGCCAGACGTCACTGGGCGCCTGACAAGTCGTCAAACCTGAGAAATTAAGCGGTCAACCTGAGAAACACAAGTGATGGCCGTCACAAAGGGTCGTTAAGATAGCGTTAGTATTTTGGATACCTTCCGTTAAAAACCGATAATGAGGTTGCCCAGCAGCCAAGACACTGTGCTGGTGGGCTCCCCAAACAACAACTTGATGTAACGAATTAGGCGGTTTGCCCGACCATTATCCGGAAAGGGAGGGCGATGCTTTCTGGGACCGATGAGCACGAATGTCCGCAGCGGCAGCGGACGATTTCGCGAGGAATCGTCCGCGCGGTGGGCCGTGCGGATGCGGCCACCCGAACGCCGCTGGCGGTTCTGACCTCAGCTGACGACGCGCCGGATCGGCGAGCGACAAAAGCGTTGTCGCATGCCACCATTCACCCAGCGGTCGATGGCGCAGCCGGGGCTCGGTGCGGGTTGTTCGTATCCGCCACCCAGATCGATGTCGGGGCGTCCCGCGCCACTGACCGGGCCAACTCGACGGCGTTGAACTAAAGGGGTGGCTTAGCAATGGATTTCGGGAGTTATCCGCCAGAGGTCAACTCCGGTCGAATGTATGCCGGCGCCGGGGCGGCGCCAATGCTCACCGCTGCAGAGGCTTGGGAAGAACTGGCCGCCGAACTGCATTCGGCGGCCAACTCGTATCAATCCGTGGTTTCGGGATTGACCGCTGGGCCGTGGCTGGGGTCCTCATCGGCGTCGATGGCCGCGGCCGCGGCGTCCTATACGTCATGGCTGAACGCCACCGCCGCGCAGGCCGAGGAAACGGCCGCGCAAGCCAAATCCGCGGCCGCCGCCTACCAGGCGGCGTTTGCGTCGACGGTGCCGCCGCCGATGGTCGCCGCCAACCGCAGTCAGCTGACGACGCTGATGGCGACGAACCTGTTCGGCCTAAACACGCAGGCGATCGCGGCCAACGAGGCGCAATACGCCGAGATGTGGGCCCAGGACGCCGCGGCGATGTACGGCTACGCCGCTTCGTCAGCATCCGCGACATCGTTGACTCCGTTCACGCCACCCCAGCAGAACACCAACCCGGGCGGGTCGACCGCCCAGGCAGCGGCGGCCAGCCAGGCCGCCGGCACGTCGGCCGGCAACGTGCAGAGCACGGTGTCGTCGATTCAGCAGGCATTGTCCGCGGTACCCACCGCGCTGACCAGCGCCGCGGCGCCGGCCCAGGCGCTTACCCCTTTGGACGTTGACGACCTGATCGCCGACCTAATTTCATCTTCCTCGACCTGCCCGCCGTCCTGGCCGACATTTTTGTTTCCGTGCCACTAGGCACCTTGGGGATCGGCCCTTCCCTTCGACATCGTCGGTTACGGGACCGGTGTGCACACGGACGACATCATCAGCGGCTGGAACGGGGAAGAAGCCCTGGCCGGGACACCGGGCCCGCGCCCGTCAAACCGTTCCCGGCGCCCCTGTTGAACCTGCGCGCGGGCACGCTACCGCCGCCGACCCTTTCGGCCGGATTGGGCGAAGCGAACACGATCGGGAGCTTTGTCCGTGCCGCCGACGTGGGCCGTCGCCACCCCGGCGGTACGCCCATTTCGTACACGTTGCCGACGCTGCCGGAAACCGGGGCCGGCGCCACCGCCGCGCCAGCAGCAGAAGCCGGCTCGGGCAGCACGCTCAGCGAGATGGCGCTGGCCGGTATGGCCGGGCGGGCCATGGCCGGCACCGTAGGCACAGGCGGCGGCCGGGGCGCCGGCAAGAGCGGCTAAAGGCGCCCCGGCGGCGGCGCGCCCCAGACAAGCGGCGACCACCAAAGACAGTGCGGCAACTGTTGATAAAGACGCAGCACCGCAAGACAAACCTCGGGCCGTCGTCACCGGAGTCGCGGCCGAGCTACGCGAGTTCGCCAAGCTCCGCGACGAGGGCATTCTGACCGACGCGGAATACACCGAGCAGAAGAACCGCCTGCTCGGTCGCTGAAACCACCCGCCGCCGTGCGGAACAAGCGCCGGTCGCCTGGAAGAGGAATGCGCAGCAATGGATTTCGGGATCTATCCGCCGGAGATCAACTCCGGCCGGATGTATACCGGTCCGGGATCAGGGCCAATGATGGCCGCTGCGCAAGCCTGGGGCAGCTTGGCCGACGAGCTGTACACGGCGGCAAGCGGATATCAATCGGTGGTTTCCGAGCTGACTGATGGGGCGTGGTCGGGTCCGTCGTCCGCGTCGATGAGCGCAGCGGCCGGGTCCTATGTCGAATGGCTGAGCGCCACCGCTGCGCAGGCAGAACAGACCGCCGCCCAAGCCCGGGCGGCGGCCGCCGGTTACGAGGCGGCGTTTGCGATGACCGTGCCGCCGCCGGAGATCGCCGCCAACCGCAGCCTGCTGGCGGTGCTGGTGGCGACGAACTTCTTCGGGCACAACACACCGGCGATCGCGGCCACCGAGGCGCAGTACGCCGAGATGTGGGCGCAGGACGCGGTAGCGATGTACGGCTATGCCGGTTCGTCGGCAGCAGCGACGGTGCTGACGCCGTTCACCTCGCCTGACCAAAACACCGATCCGGGCGGGACGGCCAGCCAGGCAGCCGCGGTCAGCCAGGCCGCCGGCACGTCCGCCGGCAACGTGCAAAGCACCATATCGACTGTCCCGCAAGCGTTGTCCGCGGCAGCGAGGCGCACCGGCCCAATCGAACCTGCTGAACTTCCTGAACGTGGTGTCCGACCTGATAACATCTTTTTCGGTGCACCAGGCGCTCTGGCTAGCTTTTCGGATCGTCCCGCTGGGGCTGCTGGCGACCATCGATCTTCCATACGGGATTGGCGGCTACCTGACCGGTGCCAATACCGACAAGTACATCAGCGGCTGGGAAGGGCGAAGAGGAGTGGCCGAGCTACGCGCCGGCGCGCCGGTCGGACGTTCCCGGCGACACTGTCGAACGTGCCCCCCGGCGTTGCGCCGTGGTCGGCGAGCATGGGCGAGGCCAACATGGTCGGGGGATTGTCGGTGCCGTCGGGCTGGACCGTCGCCGCGCCCGAAATACGCTCCGTCGCAAAAGCATCGCCACTCACCAGCCCAGGCGCAGCAGCCGCGCCGGCGACGGAAGCGGCCTCGGCGAACACGTTCAACCAGATGGGGCTCGCGGGTATGGCCGGGCAGGCCATGGCCGGCCCGCCGGCTGCAATCGACAGCCAGGACAGCGGCAAGCCGGTGACCCACGCCCGCCTGGCAGCTCGCGGTCCAGGCGCGGCGGCTGACGACGAGGTCGAAGCTGACGCCCGCGCCGAGGACCGTCGTCACCGGAGTCGCGGCCGCCATACGCGAAATCACCCAGCTCCGCGACGAGGGACGTCTGACCGAGGAGGAGTACAAGAAGCAGAAGAAGCATCTGCTCGAAATCTCGATCGGGCACCGCCCGTTGGGCTGAGCAGCCCTGCAGCCCGACCGATCAGTCGGCTATCGACAGCGCGATGCCGTCCAGGATGTCGTGCTCACTGACGATCAATGCGTCGATGCCGGCGCGCTCACGCAACGCGAACGCCAGTTCCTCGATCACGATTGCACCGCCACCGATCACGTCCGCCCGTCCTTCGTGCATCGGCCCGAGCGCAGCGCGCTGTGCCCGAGACATGCCGATCAACCCGTCACACACCTCGAGCAGCCGCTCCACACCGACCCGCGAAAGATGAATGGCCGCAGAGTCATAGGACGTCATGTCCTGCGCGAGCGCCGCGATCGTCGTCATCGTGCCGGCAACACCCAGCCAGGTGCGCGCCCGCTCCACCGGAACGACGCGCAGCGCTTCGCCGAGCCGTTCTCGCACCACCTCACGGGCAGCTGCCACCTCGGCAGCCGTTGGCGGATCGGAATGCAGACAGCGCTCGGTCAGCCGCACGCAGCCGATGTCAGCCGAGAAGCTCGCCTGCACCGTGTCCGTCCCGAGCACGATCTCGGTCGACCCGCCACCCAAATCAACGATGACAAAAGGCGCTGCAGCGGAGTCCAATTCGTTCACCGCTCCCCGGAAGGAGAGCTCGGCCTCTTCGGCACCGGTGATCACCTCGGCGACCGCGCCGTCGACCACTTCGCCCAGCACATCGGCCGTCATCGCGAAGAAGACGTCCCGATTTTCGGCGTCACGCGTGGCCGAGGTGGCGACCATGCGGACTCGGTCGACGCCGTCCGCCGCGCACCGGGCGGCGTAGTCGACGAGCGCGGCGCGAGTGCGCTGCAACGCATCCGGCGCGAACCGACCAGTCGCGTCGACGCCCTGCCCGAGTCGCACGATGCGCATCTCGCGGTGCACGTCACGCAACTGCCCATCATCCACATCGGCGATCAGCAATCGAATTGAGTTGGTACCGCAGTCAATTGCACCAACCCGGGTCATATGCGCCGTTCTCCCCCGCAAGCGGGTGGGGGTACCCCCAGCCGCGCAGCGGCGAGGGGGCGTGCCCCCACCTCGTCGCTCCGCTCTGCATCGTCGCCGGCGCGCGTCATGTCCACTCCCCCGGATCAAGAATGCCAGCCATCGACGGCTCGACCGCCAGCACCGCCAGCGCCTCGTCGCCAAGCGGATTGGTTCCCCGACCCTTGGCCAGCGACTGCGCAATCAGCACGTGCAGGCACTTGACCCGGTCCGGCATCCCACCGGCGGAAAACGTCGTTCCCAGTGGCTCGATGGCGTCCCGCTCGGCCAGGTATGCCTCATGAGCGCGTCGATAGCCGGCCGCCAGTTCGGGATCGCACCGCAGCCGCTGGGTCATCTCCCGCATCATCCCGGTTGTCTCCAGGCTGCTCGCCGCGGCGGTGAGCACCGGGTGTGTCAGGTAGTACAACGTCGGAAACGGTGTTCCGTCGGGCAGTTTCGGCGCGGTCTTCACCACGCCGGGCTCGCCGTTGGGACACCGGTAGGCGATCTGAACCACTCCACGCGGCTCGCGGCCGAGCTGGCGCGCCACCGCGTCGAGGTCGTCACGATCAACCACCGGGCGGCAGCGGACTCGCCGGGGCGGGCGCCGGCGGGGGGGCAGGTGCCGGCGGGGCCGGCGTCGGCGGGCCGTGCGGGGTATCGGCGATGGTGTGCCACAGCGACGTGTACCACGGGTCATTGGTGGCCGCGGGCGTCGGCTGGTTTCCCGGCCCCGCGGCTACGGCCGCCGACGGGGGAAGTTGGACCTGATACGGGATATCGCCCGGCTTCACGAAGCCGAGCCGTTCGCGGGCTTGCGCCGCAATGTAAGCCGGGTCGGCGAGCTTGACCTGCTGTTGCTGGAGATCGGCGATCTGCTGCCGCAGGGCGGCTTCGGAGGCGGCCAGCTGTTTCATCTCGGTCCGCTGCGCGAAATAGGTGCGGACCGGGCCGGCGATGGTGAGCGTCAGCACGCAGACAACCGCCGCGAGGATCGCAGCCCGCCGTGCGGTCAGACCGAGTCGTTGGTCGGACCGTTGCTCGGCCGATTCGACGATCGCGCGTTTGATGGGCTCGACGGGCTCCGGCATGGCACGAGTTGCATTCGGGCCCTGACGGGCCGCCGGCGCCTTGCGCGGCCGGCCCTGTTTCGAATCGCCGGCCCGGCCCGGGCGCGAGGCCGGTGAGCGCCGCTTCGGGTCTGGCCGTTTCGATTCGGGCATGGTTCCTGCAGGCTATCCGGCTTCCGGCGCGTATCGGGGAAATGCCAGATCACCGGCGTAGCGGGCGGCGTCGCCGAGGTTTTCTTCGATCCGGAGCAGTTGGTTGTATTTGGCGACGCGTTCGCTGCGCGCCGGTGCGCCGGTCTTGATCTGCCCGCTGCCGACGGCCACCGCCAGATCGGCGATCGTGGTGTCCTCGGTCTCGCCGCTGCGGTGACTGATCATCGTCCGGTATCCGCTGTGGTGCGCCAGCGCGACGGCGTCGAGCGTCTCGGTCAACGTGCCGATCTGGTTGACCTTGACCAGCAACGCATTTGCCGCGCCCCGGTCGATGCCTTCCTCAATCCGTTCGGGATTCGTGACGAAGATGTCGTCGCCGACAATCTGCACCCGGTCGCCGATCGCCGCGGTCAGCGCGACCCACCCATCCCAATCATCTTCGGACAGCGGGTCTTCCAGCGAAACCAGTGGGTAGGAGCTCACCAGGCCGGCGTAGAACTCGGTCATCTGATCGGCAGTATGGGTGTTTCCCTCGAACTTGTAGCCGGTGCCGTCGGTGTAGAACTCGGTGGCCGCCGCGTCGAGGGCCAGCGCCACGTCGGGGCCGGGTTTGAACCCGGCGGATTCGATGGCCTGGCTGATCAGATCCAGCGCTGTCTTGGTGTTGGCCACGTCGGCGGCGAAGCCGCCCTCGTCACCCACGGCGGTGGACAAGCCCTGCTTTTTCAGCACCGCCTTGAGAGCATGATAGACCTCGGCACCCCAGCGCAGCGCCTCGGAGAAGCTCGGCGCCCCGATCGGGGCCACCATGAACTCCTGGATGTCGACAGCGGTGTCCGCGTGCGCGCCACCGTTGAGGATATTCATCATCGGCACCGGCAGGATGTGCGCATTGGGACCGCCGAGATAGCGGAACAGCAACAAATCGGCGGAATCGGCTGCTGCCTTGCAGACCGCCAGGGATACCCCGAGGATGGCGTTGGCGCCCAGCCGGGACTTGTCCGGGGTGCCGTCGAGATCCAGCAGCGCCTGATCGACCAGGCGCTGATCGTCGGCGTTCAGTCCGATGACGGCCGGTGCGATTTCATCGAGGACGGCCTGCACGGCCTTCTTGACGCCCTTGCCGCCGTAGCGCTCGCCACCGTCACGCAGCTCGACAGCCTCATGCTCGCCGGTCGACGCACCGGAGGGCACCGCGGCCCGCGCGAATGTCCCGTCGATGAGGGCCACCTCGACCTCGACCGTCGGATTGCCGCGCGAATCGAGGATCTCGCGGGCTCCGACCTGCTCGATAATCGGCACTGAGTTCTCCTTGCGTCGTCACGGCCACTGGCTTGCTAGTTTTTCTCGGGCCTCCGTAATTGCCATCAGTAGCCTAGAGCCTGCTCAGAGCGGGTGACCCGCCGCATAGGCGGTAGCCCAGTCGCGCACGGCGCGGGCATACACGTCGGAGTTGTTGTATGCCCACAGCGCCGTTATCCACCCTCGCGGTGTGGCGAGATCCTTCCCGCGCCAACACAAATAACCCGCAGCCGACAGCGCGGCGTCGTCGATGTTGTCGACGCTGACCACGCCGTCGTTGTTGGCGTCAACCCCGTATTCCCGCCATGTCTCGGGGATGAACTGCATCGGCCCCATGGCCCGCACGGTGTTGGGGCCGTCGTCCATGCCGCCCATCTCGCTGTCGACGATGCGCACGGTGCCGTTGGTCCCGTCGAGCACCACACCCCTGATCGGGGGACGCACATCGCCGTTCGGATAAAGCGTCGCGCCGTGGTAGGTGCCGTGATGACTCTCGATCTGGCCGATACCGGCCAGCGTGGTCCACGCGATGTGGCAGCTGGGATTTTCCACCTCGGCAACCCGCGCGGCGTAGGCGTAGGCCTCCAACGCAGTGACGGAGATTCTCAGTGACGGAGCAAGAGCGCCCGCCCACTCGCGCAGCTGGTCGGCGGGCCGGCCTTTGGCGTGGGTGTCGACCTGCGGCACCGGAGGGCCGGGGGGCGGCGGCACGCCCTTCGGGATGTAGGGGCCGAGCTGCCAGCTGCAACTCGATGCCAAGAGCAGCGCCGTCGCACCCACGACGGCGAATGCCCGTAGCCAACGGACCGGCGACACAACACTCCCCTACACCCACGATTACCTGACCATCGTCCCATGGGAATCAACTACCTCACCCGAGGCCGCCCCGTTGCGCCCGGCATACCCCCGTTCGTCCAGGCACGATGATGTGCGCCACAGCCGCCATCGGCCGGGCGATTGGGCGCATCGCCGGGCGTGTCGAGAGGTTGGGGAATAGCCGTTGATGGTCAAACGGCAGCGATAAAGTTCCCGGGTGAACGTGATGAATCTGTTCCAGCTGGACGGCAAGAACGCTCTCGTGACTGGCGCCTCCAGCGGTATCGGCAAGCAAGTGGCGTTGGCTTACGCGCAAGCCGGGGCCGCCGTGGCGATCGCGGCACGACATCATGAGCCGCTGCAGGAAGTGGCCGCAGAGATAGCTGCCGCTGGTGGGACCGCGGTACCTATCACCTGCGATGTAACCCAGCCCAACCCGGTGGCCACCATGCTGAACCGGGTTACCGATGAGTTGGGCGGGATCGACATCGCCGTGTGCAACGCCGGGATCATCGCCCTCAAAAGCCTGCTGGACATGCCGCTGGAGGATTTCCAGAGCATCCAAAACACCAACGTCAACGGCGTCTTTCTCACCGCACAGGCCGCGGCAAAGGCGATGGTCGCCCAGCAACGCGCCGGCACCATCATCACCACGGCGTCGATGTCGGGCCACATCATCAACACTCCGCAGCAGGTCGGCCACTACTGCGCCTCGAAGGCAGCCGTCATCCAGCTGACCAAGGCGATGGCCGTGGAGTTCGCACCCCACAACATCCGGGTCAACAGCGTCAGCCCGGGCTACATCCTCACCGAACTGGTCGAGCCCTACCGCGAGTACCACGCGTTGTGGGAACCCAAGATCCCGCTCGGACGATTGGGCCGGCCCGATGAACTTGTCGGCCTCTACCTCTATCTCGCCAGCGACGCGTCGAGCTATATGACAGGTTCCGACATCGTGATCGATGGCGGCTACACCTGTTGGTGAGTCAGGCACAAACAAAACACCCCCGGCGTGAACCGGGGGGTGTTTCGTGCTGTTTCTAGTGAGCGTGGCCGTCGGTGGTGGCCGGCGTGCTCGTCCTCCTCGGCAGGCTTCTCGACGACCGCGGTCTCGATGACGGCAGATTGCAGCCCCGCACATAGTCGTTAAGCGCCTAAGTAGTCGTCGACTCAACCGGTCTTGGGGTGGCGCGTCGATGAAGACGAAAACGCCGCGGCAGCCCTCATCTGGTTTCGGCGTCTCCATCATCCGGTGTGAGGCCCGCCTGCCTGAGCAGTCGGCGCAGGTCAACGACCATCTGCTCGTCGATGTCTTTTCCGCGCGGCGGCTCGAACACTTCGGTTTCGGGACCCAACGTCACTCTCAATTTGCCGTTGCGCTCTTCGGTAGTCGTTCCGACGTAGTCGAGCAGCGACAACACGTCACGCCACTCAATATTGCCGCTGGTCGGATGACTGAAGATCTTTCCGAGAGTATCCCGGTGATGACTACTGAGGTGCACGTCCCCGAGCCGTCCTGCCGAGCTGGATAGCGGAACTCGATCGTGCCACATTCCCACGCCCCTTCGCGTTGAAGAAGAACACGATTTTGTCCTGTCTCATCTTTCCAAGGGATTGAGTCGGCGATCAGGCGGCGTGGTAACCACGGACGACACCGGCAGGGCGTTCGTTATGTTTCGTTCTCATCCACGACTTCCGCGACAGCACCCCACGGAGCTCTGACGAAATATTCACCGAGGTTGTCCTGGGCCGCGTCGGGGTCCGCCTCAAGCGGCTCATCGAGGAAGACGCGATAAACGGAGAAATCAGCATGCCGCGCTGCGATCCCGCGCGCTACGTCTAGCCGGGTTGTCGCGTATGTGTATTCCTTGCCATCGAGCGGGTCCAGTGTGCGGGTGGTCGAGTCTCCGGGGTTGAGGCCCTGCACATCAGCCCGGTAGTAGGTCGCGTCATCGCTCATCTCGTAAGAGTGTCAGATTGTTGGTTATCAACAAACGTATCGGCCGAAACGCCGCGCCGACGTAGCGCACACCTGATTAAGCGTTAGCAATGACGAGAGGGGTATCCGTCCCACATGGAGTTCACCACCATGACCCTGGCGCCCCTTGATACTCGCCACCTGCCCGCCGGCGTGCACTCCCGCTTCGTCGAGAGCGTTAACGGCCTGCGCATGCATGTCCTCGAGGCTGGTGATGAGAAACCGGGCCAGCCACTGTTGCTCCTTCTGCACGGCTTTCCTGAACTCGCCTATTGCTGGCGCAAGGTGATGGTCCCGCTCGCTGAGCTCGGCTACCACGTCGTGGCGCCGGATCAGCGTGGCTACGGCCGCACCACAGGCTGGAGCGCAACCTACGACCAGGATCTGCGCCCCTACTCGATGCTGAACCTGGCTCGCGATGCGGTGGCGCTGACGTTCGCGCTCGGCTACCGGCAGGCGGCGGCCGTGATCGGCCACGATTTCGGGGCTCCCGTTGCGTCGTGGTGCGCTCTGACCCGGCCTGACGTCTACCCGCGGTGTGCCATCCTCAGCGCGCCGTTCGCGGGGCCGCCGACGTTACCGTTCGGCACAGCAGCCCCGGGCTCGCACCGCCCCGAGCCGGGCAACTCTATCGGTGACATCGAAGCTGACCTGGGTCGCTTGCCACGCCCGCGTAAGCACTACCAGCGCTATTACACGACCAGATCCGCCAACGACGACATGTGGTGTGCCCCAGAGAGTGTCGGCACATTCCTGCGCGCCTATTTCCATTACAAAAGCGCTGACTGGAAGGGAAACAAGCCTCATCCGCTCGCGAGCTTTTCAGCCGACGAGTTGGCCAAGATGCCGACCTACTACGTGATGGATCGCGACCAAACGATGGTCGAGACGGTGCGTCCCTACGCGCCATCGGCGAGCGAGATCGCCGGTAATCAGTGGTTGCCAGACGCCGAGATAGGCGTCTACGCAGAAGAATACGAGCGCACGGGCTTTCAGGGTGGTCTCAACTGGTACAGGGCCAGCCTCGAACCGCATCTTGTTGCGGACCTGATTCTTTTCTCGGGCAAGGCAATTGACGTGCCTTCGATTTTTATCTCCGGCCAAAGCGACTGGGGCACATACCAAATGCCGGGTGCCCTGGATATCATGCGTGGAAAAGCCTTCACCCACATGACGGGCGTGTGCCTGGTGCCCGGCGCCGGGCACTGGGTGCAGCAGGAGCAGCCCGAGGCCGTCGTCGAACACCTGCGGGCACTGCTTGCCCTCGAGGCGTAGAAGTCCAGAAACGAAAACACCCCCGGCGATATAGCCGGGGGTGCTCCGTGTACAGCGTCCTAGTGAGCGTGGCCGTGGTGATGACCGTGGCCGTGCTCGTCCTCGTCGGCGGGCTTCTCGACAATGGCCGTCGCTGCCGTCAGGATGCCCAGCGCCCGACGCCGCCGACCTTCTCGATCGTGATGCGTGTCAGGTACCCGGGCGGCGCGTCAGGCGGCGGGAAATTGCCGCCTGCGCCGAACATCGCCGTGTTCAGCTCGTCGAGCAGTTCAGGTGCGCCGCCCTCCTCGCCAAACCGGACATTGGGTTAGCTCGCGCCCGCCGCGATCACCTCGTCCACCTCGAGGGCCCGGCCGGCCATCTCGGCGTGTGCCTTGTCCAGCGCGTCGGCCTGATCCTCATCGGCCTTCATCAGCGTCTCGATGTCGGAGCCGGCCATGTCGAGCACACCCATGTCCCTGAAGGCCTTCTGCACCTTGTCGCCCCACAGCCCGATGTCCTTGACGATCGGCACGATGCGGCTGAACAGGTGCGAGCGGAACTGGATCATCAGCGGCGACGTGTCGACCCACTCAGCACACGCTTGGACGTCCATGCCGAGGGTCTCGAAGACCTCCTCGCCGCGGAACCGGTCGCGCATCAGGTAACAGGCGTCCACGACGAACTCTTCACGCTCATCCCGCTCGGCCTCGGTCAGCGCGGAGTAGTAGTCCTTCAGCGAGATTCGGCCGAAGGCGACGTGCCGGGCCTCGTCCTGCATGACGTAGGCCAGCACCTGCTTGGCCAGCGAGTCCTGCGCCGACATGTCCCGCAGCACCCCGAAGGCGGCGAGTGCGAGCCCTTCGATAAGGACCTGCATGCCGAGGTAGGGCATGTCCCAGCGCGAGTCGCGCAGGGTGTCGTCCAGCAGGGCGGTCAGGTGCTTGTTGATCGGGTAGACCACGTCGACCTTCTCCTGCAGGAACCGCGAGAACGCCTCGACGTGCCGGGCCTCGTCCATGGTCTGGGTGGCCGCGTAGAACTTCGCGTCCAGGTCCGGGACGACCTCGACGATCTTGGCCGCGCACACCATCGCACCCTGCTCGCCGTGCAGGAACTGCGAGAGCTGCCAGGCCTGGAAGTGCTGGCGCATCTCGGCGCGACGTGCGTCGTCTGCGGCGTCCCACATCGGGCTGCCGAACAGCGGATGGAACTCGTCGGGCAGCCCGATCGGGTTCATCGGGTCGACGTCTTGCGCCCAGTCGATGCGCGACTGGGCATCCCACTGCTTGTCCTTTCCCTTTTGGTATAGGGAAAGGAGCCGGGCGCGCCCGTCGTCGTACTCCCACGTGAAGCGCGCGTCGCCGGCACTGGCGACCTCCCACGAGTAGGGCGCGGGCACGTCCGTGTACTTGTCCCTCGTGGTCATGAGCTGCCGCCTTTCTGCCCGGTGACCAGTGGTCATATGACGAGTATCACATTGCACCGCGTGCGGCAGCGCGTCAACCCTGACGGGCGGGCTAACTGACCGCGGCCCGCTCCAACGCCCAACAAACGAAGGCGCCCCCGGCCAATTGACCGGGGGTGCTTCGTTACAAGGTGCTTCTAGTGGTGGTGATGACCGTGGCCGTGGTCGTCTTCCTCGGCAGGCTTTTCGACGATCGCGGTCTCGGTGGTCAGCACCATCCGCGCCACCGACGCCGCGTTGAGCACCGCCGACCTGGTGACCTTGACCGGGTCGATAACCCCGTCGGCGGCCAAGTCGCCGTAGGTCAGCGTCGCCGCGTTGAAGCCGTGCCCGACGGGCAGTTCGCCCACCTTGTTGACCACCACCGAGCCGTCCAGCCCGGCGTTGGCCGCGATCCAGTACAGCGGCGCAGTGAGCGCGTCGGAGAACACCTCGACGCCAGCGGCCTCGTCACCGGACAGCGACGCACGCAGGTCGGCGAGCGCCTTGCGGGCCTGCAGTAGCGCAGATCCACCACCCGGGACGATGCCCTCCTCCACGGCGGCCTTGGCAGCGGCAACCGCGTCCTCGACGCTTTCTTTGCGCTCCTTCAGTGCGGTCTCGGTGGCGGCGCCGACCTTGATGACGGCAACCCCGCCGGCCAGCTTGGCCAGCCGCTCTTCCAGCTTTTCGCGGTCCCAGTCGGAGTCGGTGCTCTCGATCTCGGCGCGCAGCTGCTTGGCGCGGTTGGTGATCGCCTCTTCGGAGCCACCGCCCTCGACGATCACGGTGTCATCCTTGCTTACCACCACGCGCCGGGCCGATCCGAGCACCTCCAGCCCCACCTCACGCAGCGCCAGCCCGACGTCGGGGTTGACCACCTGCCCGCCGGTGACGATCGCCAGGTCCTCGAGGAACGCCTTGCGGCGATCACCGAAGAACGGCGCCTTGACCGCGACCGCTTTCAGCGTCTTGCGGATCGCGTTGACCACCAGCGTGGACAGCGGCTCGCCTTCGACATCCTCGGCGATCACCAGCAGCGGCTTCCCCGCCTCGGCCACCTTTTCCAGCAGCGGCAGGAAGTCGGGCAACGAGCTGATCTTGTCGCGATGCAACAGGATCAGGGCGTCCTCGAGCACGGCCTGCTGAGCGTCAAAGTCGGTGACGAAGTACGCCGACAGGAAGCCCTTGTCGAAGCCGACGCCCTCGGTGAACTCCAGCTCAGTGCTCAGCGTCGACGACTCCTCGACGCTGACCACGCCGTCGTGGCCGACTTTGGTCATCGCCTCGCCGACCAGCTCGCCGATCTGCTCGTCGCGCGATGACACGGTGGCCACCTGCGCGATACCGGTCTTGCCGGACACCGGGGTGGCGGACGCCAGCAGCGCCTCGGACAACGCATCGGCGGCCTTGCCGATACCCGAGCCGAGCGCGATCGGGTTGGCGCCGGCGGCGACGTTGCGCAGTCCGCCTTTGATAATTGCCTGCGCCAGCACGGTCGCGGTGGTGGTGCCGTCGCCGGCGACGTCGTTGGTCTTGGTGGCCACCGACTTGACCAGCTGGGCGCCCAGATTCTCGAACGGGTCTTCCAGGTCGATCTCGCGGGCGACGGTGACACCGTCGTTGGTGACCGTAGGCCCGCCAAAAGCCTTGGCCAGCACCACATGCCGGCCGCGCGGGCCGAGTGTCACCCGCACCGCGTCGGCGAGTTTGTCCACACCGGCTTCCATCGCCCGACGCGCGGTCTCACTGAACTCAATCTGCTTGCTCATAAGTCTTTCTTGTCCCGTCTGATAAAGCGGTCCGCCCCGGAAATCCCCCACGTCTCGACGTGGGGATCGCCGGGGCGGAACACGCTTTGCGTTACTTGGAGACGACGGCCAGCACGTCGCGGGCCGACAGGATCAGGTACTCCTCGCCGTTGTACTTGATCTCGGTGCCGCCGTACTTGCTGTAGATGACGGTGTCACCCTCGGACACGTCCAGCGGAATCCGCTTCGCGCCATCGTCGTCCCACCGGCCGGGGCCGACGGCGACGACGGTGCCTTCCTGCGGCTTCTCCTTGGCGGTGTCGGGAATGACCAGACCGGATGCGGTCGTGGTCTCGGCCTCGTTGGCCTGTACGAGGATCTTGTCCTCGAGTGGCTTGATGTTCACGCTCGCCACGATTGGAGCCCTCCACTTGGTTTCGTTGGTAGGGGTCCGGGGCCGCTTGCCCCGAACCTTGGGATTACCAGGTGTTCGGCATTCGTCCGCGCCCTCGCGTCGTCGTCGCGGGTGCCGGCACAGGGGTTCGTCCGATTGCCACCTAGCACTCTATACATGCGAGTGCTAGCACTCAAGGTCGCCTTCCTGCTTCCCGGTCGGTAAGCCAGTCGACTGGCCACCGACCAGCCGACCTCGGCGCGAAACCTGGCACTCGCCGAACCAAAACCGCAGGCAGACGCTCTAGCAGCTGTTCTCAAGAATTCGTCAAGGCCGACGACCCAATAATGGGGTCATGTTCACCGGCATCCCAAACGCGACCCGCACGGCCGGCGTGGCCACGCTGGTTGTCGCGGCCGCTATCGGATTGGCGGGAGTCGCCCGCGCCGATGGCCAAATGTACGGCGACCCCGAGGCTGCCGCCCCCTACTGGCGCTACCAGCACCAGCAAGACTGCGGCCTGATGTCCGTCGCGGATGTGGTCGGCCAGCTGACCGGCAGAGAACCGTCCCAAATCGGCATGGAGTTACGCGGGGTGTTCACCAAAAGCGAATCCCACCGCGGCGACGTCTACCACTTTGACGGCACCTCGCCCCAAGACATGGTCCTGCTGCTGCAGAAACACGGCATCGAATCCGACCTCACGACCGGCAACAGCATGGGGACACTGGAGCAGGACCTGGCCGGCGGCCACAAGGTCATCGCCGCGCTCAACGCCGAAACCATCTGGAACTACCCTCCCGGGCGATGGAGACCGGACCACGCCCGACCACGCCGTCGTCGTCACCGGAGTCGACACCGGTACCAACATCATTCACGTCAACGACAGTGGCACCCCGACTGGCCGCGACGAGCAGATCCCGATGGCCACCTTCAGCCAAGCCTGGACAACCAGCGACGACCTGCTGATCGTCACCCAGGAAACCGGCAACTGACGATCAAGGCAGCTGCCCTTTGACCACCGGCAGACCCTGGGTCGCTGGCCACGTCCAGCGGGGATGGGCTCGCACCCGCGGCAACCAGATGCGCGGCGAACGAGGCGATCATCGCGCCGTTGTCGGTGCACAGCCGGGGCCGCGGGATCCGCAGTGTCAATCCCGCTGCGGCACAACGCTCTTCGGCGAGCTCACGCAGCCGCGAGTTCGCGGCCACTCCCCCGGCGATGAGCAGCGTGGACACCCCGAGCCCGGTGGCGGCGCGCACCGCCTTCATGGTCAGCACGTCGGCGACTGCCTCCTGGAAGCCGGCGGCGATGTCGGCGGTCGCCGCGTCGGGATGGCTCTCCACATATCGCGCCACCGCGGTTTTCAGCCCGGAGAAGCTGAACGCGTGCGGATCATCGCGCGGTCCGGTCATGCCGCGGGGGAACACAATCGCGTCCCGGTCACCGGTGCGCGCCAGGTCATCGAGCAGCTTGCCGCCCGGATAGCCCAACCCCAGCAGACGGGCCACCTTGTCGTAGGCCTCCCCGGCGGCGTCGTCGACGGTGCTGCCCAGTTCGACGATCGGCTCGCCGAGCGAACGCACGTGCAGCAGGTGGGTATGGCCGCCGGACACCAGCAGCGCCACGCTCTCCGGCAGCGGCCCGTGCTGGTAGACGTCGGCGGCCAGGTGCCCGCCCAAGTGGTTCACCGCGTAGAACGGCACCTCCCAGGCCGCCGAATACGCTTTGGCCGCAGCCACTCCCACCAGCAGCGCACCCGCCAGCCCCGGCCCGATGGTGGCCGCGACGATGTCCGGTTTTTGCACGCCCGCGCCTGCCAGCGCGCGGCGCATGGCCGGCCCAAGCGCCTCCAGGTGCGCCCGCGACGCGATCTCCGGGACCACGCCGCCGAACCGGACGTGTTCGTCGACGCTGGATGCCACCTCGTCGGCCAACAACGTCACGCTGCCGTCGGCGTCGAGCCGGGCGATGCCGACTCCGGTTTCGTCGCAGGAGGTTTCGATGGCCAGGATGGTCTTAGTCATAAGGCCTCCCGGCGCATGGTGTACGCGTCGGCGCCGCTGACTCGGTAATACCGCCGGCGCAGGCCCACTTGGGTGAATCCGACGCTGCGGTACAGCGCGATCGCCGGCGCATTGTCGGTGCGGACCTCGAGGTGGACGACGGCGCCGGCGGCGAAGTTCAGCAGCTCGTCCAGCAGCCGGCGGCCGACGCCGCGGCCTTGGTAAGCCGGGTCGACGCCGATGGTGTGCACTTCGTATTCGAACGGCGGCGTGCGGCCCAACCGCGAGATGCCGCCGTAGCCGATCAGCGTGTCGGGGCGGCGTCAGCACCGGTGCGGGCGGCCACGTAGTGATTGTGCTTGGCGGCAAGCTCGCGGACGAACGCGGCTGTCGGCCACGGGTCGTCACCGGGAAACAGCACGGCCTCCAACTCAGCGCAGCGGTCGGCGTCGGCCACCGTCAACGCGCCGATCGTGACGGGTTCGCTGCAAGCGGTCATCGTCGGGCGGCCTCTCGCTCCGCCACCGTCTTGGCGTCGGGCCGGCGAAGATACAACGGCACCAGCGGTGCCGGGTTGTCGGACCATTCCGTAACCGCCGCAACCAGGCCGACCGGTGTCGGATACGACGGTTCAGACAGCGGCAGGCCGAACACCGCCGCATGCTCGGGCGAGCCGGCCACCGCTCGCGCGACGCCGGGATCGACATCGGCCGGGGCGTTGACCGCCGGACCGTCGATCCGGACGCCGTCGCGATAGCGAGCCCAGTAGACCTCGCGGCGGCGGGCGTCGGTGACCACCAGCGTGTCTCCGGTGGTCTGCCCACCGATCGCATCGAGGCTGCAGACCCCGTGCACCGGAACGCCGAGCGCATGCCCGTAGGCGGCCGCGGTCGCCATACCGACCCGCAAGCCGGTGAATGGACCCGGGCCGCATCCCACCACCACGGCACCCAGATCCGCCATCCTCAGACCGGCATCGGCCAAGGCGGCCAACACATTCGGGGTGATCCGTTCGGCGTGCGCGCGGGCGTCGACGGTGATCCGCTCGGCCAGCAGATCGCCATCGGCCACGACGCCCGCCGTCACGGCGGGAGTTGCGGTGTCGATGGCCAACACGAGGCGGGTCATGAGCAGCTCCATTGCCACGTCGCGGTCCGCACGTCGGAGTTGCTGACGCGCTCGAGGCGGACGTCGAGGTGTCGATCGGAGAGCCGTTCGGCAAGACCCTCGCCCCACTCCACGACGACGACGGCGTCGTCGAGTTCGGTGTCGAGGTCCAGGGATTCGAGCTCGTCGAGCAGATCGGCGCCGGTGTGCTCCAGCAATCGGTAGACGTCGACGTGGATCATCGCCGGGGCGCCGGTCCGTCGTGCCGGATGCACCCGCGCCAGCACGAACGTCGGCGAGGTGACTGGCCCGTCGACGTCCATTGCTGCCGCGATCCCCTTGACCAGCACGGTTTTTCCGGCACCGAGCGGGCCGGAGAGCACGACGACGTCGCCGGCGCGCAACTGGCCGCCCAACCGCGACCCGAGCGCCACGGTGTCTTCGACCCGCGGCAACGTCGCGATGCCGAACTGGCTGTCAGTCACGACGCCGGACCCGATCGCGCAACCGCTGGCTCAACGCCGCGAATCTGCCGGGGGTAGCCCGCTTGACCAGCCGCACCAACCCGTCGTTGATCGGATTCGGCTTGGACAGCAACACCAAATGGCCCGATCTGGCGACGATCACCAGTTCGGAATCCGGCAGCGCGTCGGCCATTTTCTTCGAGTACTCGCGCGGGGGTGACCAAGTCGTGGTCGCCGCAGACGATCAGTGTCGGGATCGTCGCCAGCGTTGGCAGCGCCGCCGTTTCGTCGTGTACTTCCAACGCGTGCGAAAACTCGACCAGGGTCGGGATCGCGGTGTCGAGCATCATCTTCTCGGAGAACGCCACGACGCTCGGGCTGACGTACAGGTCGGCAAAGGACGCCGCCCGCAGAATCGGCCCGAGCACCGAGCGGCCCACGTTGCGGCCGCGCTGAACCAGCTTGGGCGCGGTCCGCGCGGCTCGCCGAACGGCCTCTAGCGCAGGGTTATTCAGAATCTCGCCGAGCGGTGACTTCGTCACCCCTTCGGCCGCAGACGAAATCAACGCCGCCCCGACAATGCGGTTGCCGTAGTGATGCGGGTACTGCCGGGCGTGCGACAAGACCGTCATCCCGCCCATCGAATGACCAACCACCACGATCGGACCGCGCGGCGCGATCACCTGCAGGACCGTCTCGAGGTCCATGCCCAGCTGCGTCACCGTGTAGGTTTCCGGCGCAGCGTCGCCGGATCGGCCGTGGCCGCGCTGGTCGTAGAAGATCATTCGGACCTGTGGACCCCACTCGTCGGACAGCCGCATACGCTGAAAGTGAAAGGCGCCCATGCGAAGGCAGAATCCGTGCGCGAACACCACGGTCAGTGGCGCGTCAGCGGGCCCGACCTCACGCACCGCCAGCGGCACGCCGTCGGGCGTTGTCACCACGTAGCTGCGGTCGCCCTCGAGCGTCTCGAAATCCTCGTTGGCATACGGGTCGTCGATCGCCGGACGCCGCGTCATCGAGCGGGCCACCGTCACACCGGCGATAGTGCCCACCGCGCTCACGCCCGCGGCACCTGCCAGCCACCGCGCCAACCCCGCCCTGTCCACATGGGAGCCGTCATGATTCGCACCGCTCAACGATCGCCGGCCTCGCGGTAGGTTCTGGTGATACGTCCCCGCGGGCTGGTCACCACTTCGTAGTGGATGGTGCCCAGCAGATCGGCCCACTCCTGAGCGGTCGGCTCACCTCGCGTGCCCGGCCCGAACAGGACCGCCTCGTCGCCTTCGGTCACATCGACGTGTCCCGGACCAAGGTCGACGACGAACTGATCCATACAGATCCGCCCGACGCCGGGGCGCCGCCGGCCGTTGATCAGCACGTCCAGCCGACCACCCAGCGCTCGGAACACACCGTCCGCATAGCCGATCGGCATCAGCGCGACGGTGGTGTCACGCTCGGCGATCCAGGTGTGGCCATACGACACGCCTTCGCCAGCGTGAATCGACTTCACCAGTGCGACGGCGCATTTCACCGTCATCGCCGGGATCAGACCCATGTCGCCCAGCGTCGGCACGGGACTCAGGCCGTACACCGCGACACCGGGCCGCACCATGTCGAAGGACAGGTCGGGCCGCGACATCGTGGCCGACGAATTCGACAGGTGCGCCACCTCGAAGTGCACTCCCTGGTCACGTGTCTGCTTCACGATCTCGTTAAACCGTTGAGCCTGAACATTATTGATCGGGTTGTCGGGTTCGTCGGCGTAAACCATGTGCGACATCAGCCCGCGCAACCGTAGGGCGTCCTCGGCGACGGCTTGGTGCAACGCGGTCAGCATCGACGGGTAGTCGTCCAGCGCGACGCCGTTGCGGTTCAGCCCGGTATCCACCTTGACGGTCACGGTGGCCGCGCGGCCGGTGCGACGGGCCGCGTCCAGCAGCTGCTCGAGCTGACGCACCGAGGACACGGCAATCTCCACGTCGGCCAGCAGCGCGGGACCGAAGTCGATACCGGGCGGATGCAGCCAGGCCAGCACCGGCGCGGTGATGCCGTCGGCGCGCAGGGCCAGCGCCTCATCGACGGTGGCGACACCCAGCTCGGCGGCACCCGCGGCCAACGCGGTCCGGGCGACCTGGGTGGCGCCGTGCCCGTATCCGTCGGCCTTGACGACAGCCATCAGCTGCGCACCGCCCGCGTGCTCGCACAGCACCCGGACGTTGTGCGCGATGGCACCCAGGTCCACCAGGGCCTCAGCAAGGACGCCCGGCGTCAGAGATATCGGCGTAACGGCCACGGCCGATATTCTCCCAGAATCGACTCCCGCAGCCGTATTCCGGCAGGTCAGTGCGCGAAGTGTGGGCTTTGTAGTGGCCGCTGGGCTTGAGCTTGTCCAGGCTGGCCAGCGCGGTGCGGGCGTCGTCGTGCAGCGCCCGGGCCAGGTCGGCGGAGAGTCCTTCGCGCACCACGACCCGCAGCACGGAGACGTCGGTGGCGTTGTCGGGCATGGTGTAGGCGGGCACCTGCCAGCCGAAGGTCCGTAGCTCGTGCGAGACGTCGAACTCGGTGTAGCCCAGGCCGCGGGCCAGCCGGAAGGCGACGACGGGGATCGCCGAGCCGTCCGAGATCACCTCACAGTGGTCGGCTTCGTGCAGCTGCTCGGCCCAGCCATCGGGCGGTCTGCGACAAACTCTGCATGACCTGCGTGTAGCCCTCACGGCCCAGCCGCAGGAAGTTGTAGTACTGGCCGATCACCTGGTTGCCCGCGCGCGAGAAGTTCAGCGTGAACGTCGGCATGTCGCCGCCCAGGTAGTTGACCCGGAAGACCAAGTCCTCGGGCAGGTACTCCTTGCTGCGCCACACCACGAACCCGATACCGGGATAGGTCAGCCCGTATTTGTGGCCGCTGACGTTGATCGACACCACCCGGGGCAGCCGGAAGTCCCACTTCAGTTCCGGGTGCAGGAACGGCACCACGAAGCCCCCGCTGGCGGCGTCGACGTGCACCGGAACGTCCATACCCCCACCGGCGGCCAGTTTGTCCAGCGCCGCGCAGATCTCCGCGACCGGCTCGAGTTCGCCGGTGTAGGTGGTGCCCACGATCGCCACCACCCCGATGGTGTTTTCGTCGACGGCCTCGACAACCTGTTCGGGCGTGATGACGTAGCGACCCTCCTCCATCGGCAGATAGCGGGGCTCGACATCGAAGTAGCGGCAGAACTTCTCCCAGACCACCTGGACGTTGGAGCCCATCACCAGGTTGGGGGTGCGGCCCTCCCAGCCTTTACCCACCTTTTCGCGCCAGCGCCATTTGAGCGCCAGACCACCGAGCATGACGGCCTCGCTGGAACCGATGGTCGACGCCCCGCAGGCGCTGGACGGATCGTCGTCGCGCAAGTGATCGGCGTGGAACAGGTCGGCCACCATGCACACGCATCGCTGCTCGATGGACGCGGTGATCGGATATTCGTCCTTGTCGATCATGTTCTTGTCGAACGTCTCAGCCATCAACTTCTCGGCTTCGGGATCCATCCAGGTGGTGACGAAGGTGGCCAGGTTCAGCCGCGAGCTGCCGTCGAGCATCAGCTCGTCGTGGATGAAGCGGTAGGCGGCCTCGGGATCCATCGACTCCTCGGGCAGCCGCAACGCCGGCACCGGGGTGGTGAACATGCGGCCGGTGTAGGCGGGCGCGATCGAGTGTGCGGGGACGGATGGGTGGCTGAGGGTCACGATGGATTCCTTTCGGTGGTGGGCTACAGGGTGGCAAAGCTGGCGAGCCGGCTCGGATGTGCCCGACGATGCGGGACGCCGACGTCGGCGCGTCACCCGGCCCGGGGTCGGCGGCCGACAGCGCCGCCGCGCGCGCGTGCACGAAGGCGCCGGCCGCTGCGGCTTCGGCGGCCGGCAGCCCCGCAGCCAGCAGGGCGCCGATCATGCCGGACAGCACGTCGCCGGACCCGGCGGTCGCCGCCCAGGACTGCCCGGCCGGGTTGAGGTAGACCCGCCCGCCGGGTTCGGCGATGACGGTGACGTTGCCCTTCAGCAGCACGGTGACCCCGAGCGCGTCGGCCAGCTTGCGGGTGGCGCCGACACGGTCGTCGCCGGGCGGGGCGCCGGCCAGTCGGGCGAACTCACCGGCGTGCGGCGTCAGCAGGGTCGGGGCGCGACGGCCGCTGACCATGTCGGGGTGGGCCGCCAGGATGGTCAGCGCGTCGGCGTCGACCAGCACCGGCAGGTCGGTGCCCAGCGCGAACCACAGCGCGGCGGCTCCGGTGTCGTCGGTGCCCAGGCCCGGCCCGACGACCCAGGCCTGCACCCGCCCGGCCGAGGCCGGGGTGGGCGACGCGATCACCTCGGGCCAATGCGCGATCACCTCGCTGTGCGCGCTGCCGGCGTAGCGGACCATGCCGGAGGTGCGCCGCGACGGCGGCGCCGGTACACAGCACCGCGGCGCCCGGATACGTCGACGAACCGGCCATCACGCCGGTCACGCCCTGGGTGTACTTGTCGTCGTGCGGTCCGGGCACCGGCCAGCGCGCGGCCACGTCGGCGGCTTCGAAGCCCACGACATCGGTCTGGGGTAGGTCCAAACCGATGTCGACCAGACGCACGCGGCCGCAATCGGCCAGCGCGTGTACCGGTTTGAGGCCGCCGAAGGTGACGGTCAGCGCGGCGTGGACGGCGGGGCCGGTGATCGCGCCGGTCGTCACGTCGATGCCGCTGGGGATGTCGACGGCGACAACCGGGATCGCCGTCGGCGTCGACAGCCTCGAAGACTTCGGCCGCGTCCGGCCGCAGCGGCCCCGAGCCGGAAATACCGACAACGCCGTCGATGACGAGATCCGTTCCCGCAGAGATCTTTTCGACGATCCGCCCGCCGGCTTGCCGGAATGCCGCCAACCCCTTCGGGTGGGTGCGTTCCGGTTTGAGCAGTATCGCGTCGGCGCCCGCGCCGCGGCGGCGCAGGAAGGTCGCCGCCCACAGCGCGTCACCACCGTTGTCGCCCGAGCCGACGACCGCGCACACCCGGCGGCCGGCGACTCCGCCAGTGCGGGCGGTCAACTCGGCGATGATCGCGGTGGCCAGCCCGTAGGCTGCGCGCCTCATCAGCACACCATCGGGCAGGCTGGCCAGTAGCGGCGCTTCGGCCTCGCGGATCGCCTCAGCCGAGTAGTAGTGCCGCACCTCGCCCAGATTACGTGTCCCAGATCGCGGGTACAGTCGATTAAACAAGCTAAATATCCAGGCAGCACTACTCGAGGAGGGGGCCGACATGACACGGACCACGTACGACAATGACACCTGGGACCTGGCCACCAGCGTGGGCGCCACCGCGACCGGCGTCGCCGTCGGGCGCGCGTTGGCGAGCCGGGCGGCTAATCCACTGATCAACGATCCGTTCGCCGAACCGCTGGTCCGTGCGGTGGGCGTGGACTTCTTCACCCGTTTGGCCACCGGCGAATTGAATCCGGCCGAGGTCGACGACAACGGCGCGTGGGGCATGCAGCGGATGCGGGACATGATGGCCGTGCGCACTCGGTTCTTCGACGACTTCTTCATCGAGGCGACCAACGGCGGGATCCGCCAGGCGGTGATCCTGGCGTCGGGGTTGGATGCCCGGGCCTACCGGTTGCCGTGGCCGGCCGGGACCACGGTGTACGAAATCGATCAACCTCGGGTGATCGAATTCAAGACCACGACGCTGGCCGATCTGGGCGCCAACCCCACCGCCGACCGGCGCTCGGTGGCTATCGATCTGCGCCACGACTGGCCGACCGCGTTGCGCGGCGCCGGTCTGGACCCCACCCAACCCACCGCGTGGAGCGCGGAGGGCCTGATGCCGTTTCTGCCGCCGGAAGCCCAGGATGCGCTGCTGGACAACATCACCATGCTCAGCGCGGCGGGCAGTCAATTGGCCACCGAAAACGTGCCGGACGCAAGCCAGGCGGTGCCGAAGATGGCAGACCAGATGCGGCAGGTCACCGAACGCTGGCGCGACCACGGATTCGACGTGGAGATGACCGACCTGTGGTACGGCGGCGACCGCAACGACGTGGTCGACTATCTGGACGGCCACGGCTGGAACGTTTCCGCCATCAGCGTTGCCGATCTGTTTGCCGCTCAAGGTCTTTCGGTCCAGACAGGCACACGACGAAGAAGCAGAGATCTCCGCCGGGCTCGGCTACGTGACCGCTACGCGGATCTAAGCGCGGCGAGGAACTTCGCCGGGTTCACCGGTGGCCCATTACGTGCTCGGGCCATCGGATAGAACAGCAGGCCGATGAAGATCGCCGAGAAGTGCCCGATCGCAGTGAAGTTCGCATCGATGATCAGCGGGACGGCGAAGACGATGATCAAGACGGCGAGGTAACCCCAACGCCACGGCGATGCGACGCGATAGGCGAGCACGGCTATCACTCCGACCATGAAGTAGCTGACCCCGATGTCACGGGCATGGACCAGCCGCTCTGGCGCCTGGTGATACTGGATCTCCAGATACAGCAAGCCCTCGCTGATATACGTTGCAACGACGTGCGCAGTCAATCCGACTGTAAGCCAACGAATTTCGCCGAGCCACTGCTCTGCCGGGGCGAGAAACAAGGTGAACAGCACCAGATACGGCGTCCAGTAGCGGCCATCGATCCAGAGCAGGCTTTCGAAACAGCACTTGAAGCGGATCAGTCGCCAAGTCGTGCAGGTTGGTGGAGTTGTGGATCAGCACGTAGTGCAATGCCCGCCGGTTCAGGCTGTGCTGAATGATCGTGGTGATCAGCAGCACGATCAGCCAGAGGTAGGTCAACGGCGCGCTGCGGACGAATCGCCACGCCGCGGCCAGCCACCCTTTCAGGCGCGCTTGGATCGAAGGGTCTGCCACGGCGTTTACCTTGGCACGGTTAAGCGCTGATCGCTTCGGATCGACCCTTGATCCGGTAGGACGCCCAGCGTATCGTTTTAACGTCAATTACGAAACCATGCGTATCGTAATTGGTGTTCAGGAAAGGATCAGCCTTGAAGCGCAGCCGCTACGCCGGCCAGCCTTTCACCACCTCCACCGCCGACATCGCCGCAGCGCTCGAGCAAGTCAGCATCCCGACGCTGCTGCTGTCGCTGGTGCACATCACCGGCGATCCGCGTTTCGTTCGGGACTTCAAACCCGCCGGGATCTTCCTCAACGAGGTCCAGGGATTCATGTCCGAGGAGGACAAGGCCCGCGCCCGCGCGGAAGCGCTACCGGTCATCGTCGACTACCGCGACCGCGGCTGCCCCGAGCCCGCGCCGCTGCCCGCCGAGCTCATCAAGGAAATGATGGACTGGGCGGTTTGCGAGAGCGTGCCCGACGACTACCTGCCGCTGCTGGCCGAAGAGATGGACCTCGACGGCGTTGATCCGCGCCGCCCGGCGGCGTTGGATCCCGACCGCGCGGCCGATTTTCCGGTCGTCGTGGTCGGATGCGGCGAGTCAGGCGTTCTGGCCGGAATTCGCCTGAAGCAGGCCAACATTCCGTTCACCATTGTGGAGAAGAACAGCGGCCCTGGTGGAACCTGGTGGGAGAATACCTATCCGGGAGCTCGGGTCGACGTTGCTAACCATTTCTATTGCTACAGCTTCGAGCCCAGCAACGCGTGGACGCACTTCTTCGCCGAACAGCCGGAGCTGCAGAACTACTTCACGACGGTGATGGACAAGCACGGTCTCGGCGACCGTGTGCGCTGGCAGACCGAGGTGGTTGCCGCCGAGTGGGACGACGAGGACGGCCTGTGGACGATCACGGTGCGGGAGCCCGACGAGGGACTCACCACGATGCAGGCACGCGCCGTCATCACCGCGGTCGGTCAACTAAACCGTCCCTACACACCGGAATTCGAAGGTGCTGCGAGTTTCCGCGGACCGTCGTTTCACTCGGCGGAATGGGACCATTCGGTCGATGTGACCGGTAAGCGCGTCGCGCTGATCGGCGCCGGCGCCAGTGGTTTTCAGATCGCGCCCGCCATTGCCGACGACGTCGAGCACCTCACCGTTTTCCAGCGCACCGCCCAGTGGATGTTCCCCAACCCGATGTACCACGAGTCTGTCGGCGACGGCGTGCGCTGGGCGATGGACCACCTGCCGTACTACGGACGCTGGTATCGATACCTGGTGCTGTGGCCCGGATCCGACAAGGGCCTCGACGCGGCGCGGGTCGACCCGGCCTACACCGACCAGGACTACGCGGTCAGCGAGATCAACGCCGCTGCCCGCATGATGTTCACCGACTGGATCACCAATCAGGTTGATGGAGAACAGGATCTGCTGGCCAAGGTGCTGCCGGACTATCCGGCCACGGGGAAACGGACGCTGCAGGACAACGGCACCTGGCTGCGCACGCTGCGCCGCGACGACGTCGACTTGGTGCGCACCCCGATCGCTGCGGATCACACCCGATGGCGTCGTCACTGCCGACGGCGTCGCGCACGACGTCGATGTGATCGTCTACGCCACGGGGTTTCGGCACACCGACGTGCTGTGGCCGATGACAATCACCGGCCGCGACGGTGTCGACTTGCACGACGTGTGGGGCCAACGACCGTATGCGTATCTGGGAATCACGGTCCCGGGGTTCCCGAACTTCTTTCTCGTCTATGGACCGGGCGCGCACCTGGCCCACGGCGGCAGCCTGATCTTCAACTCCGAACTGCAGATGCGCTACATCAACAGCGTGCCTAGCGCAATTGGTCGAAACGAACATCCACTCGGTCGAACCGACCGCCGAAGCGGCCACCGCCTGGCATCAACGCACCCAGGCCGAAATCAAACAGATGGTGTGGTCGCACCCGGCGGTCAAACACTCCTACTTCAAAAACGCCGACGGCGAAATCCACACTGTGAGCCCGTGGCGGCTCAACGAATACTGGGCGGCGACCCGCGAGCCCGACTGGTCGCAATTCGTCGTAACCACTCGACGGTGACCAGTTCGGCCTAGACTGTGCCGCGAATGGAGGCATCCGGGTAAAGGAGAGCCCCATGCTCAAGGTCGGCTTGGCAGAACAGCTGCTGAACACCCGCTATTCGCCGACGGCGGCGGCGCGAGCCAGTTATCTGACCGCCGTTGCCACTGGAATGGATTCATTCTGGCTGCCCGACCATCTCAACTCACTGTTCCCGCGCGCGGTGATGACACCGAAGTACGTGGGGACCGCACGGCTGGCACCCGATGTCGACGCGAATCTCGAACCCTGGACAGTGCTCGGGAATTTCGCTGCCCGAAATCGTCTCGGACGCTTGCGTCTTGGCATCGGCGTCACCGATGCGAGTCGTCGCAACCCCGCCGTCACCGCACAGGCCGCGGCGACGCTGCACCTGCTCACCCGGGGCCGGGCCATTCTGGGGATCGGCACCGGCGAGCGTGAAGGCAACGAACCCTACGGGGTGGACTGGTCGAAACCGGTGGCGCGGTTCGAAGAGGCCATGGCGACCATCCGGGCGCTGTGGGACTCCGGCGGTGAACTCGTCACCCGCGATTCACCGTTTTTCCCGCTGCACAACGCGACATTCGCGCTGCCGCCCTACCGCGGTAAGTGGCCGGAAATCTGGATCGCGGCCCACGGGCCGCGCATGCTGCGGGCCACCGGCCGCTACGCAGACGCGTGGTTCCCCGCGGGGACATTCCGGCCAAAGAACTACGCGGCCGGCCTGGAAAAGGTGCGGTCTGCCGCCTCCGACGCCGGGCGAGATCCGTTGTCCGTTACCGCTGCGAACTGGCTATTCGTGGTGACTGGCGGCAGCAGAGCGGAGGTCGACGAAGCGCTGAGCTCAACCGCGATGAAAGCGTTCGCGCTCAATGTGCCCGCCGCGGAGTGGGCAGTCCACGGGGCCAGCCATCCGTTCGGTGACGACTTCACCGGCGCGCAAGACTTCGTCCCGCAAACCCTCGACGAACAGACCGTGGTATCCGCCGCCGCAGAAGTCCCGCTGTCACTCCTCAAAGAATGCGTACTCACCGGCACTTCTGATGAGGTAGTCGAGCAGGCCGCCGAATGGCGCAACCACGGCATGGATTACGTGGTGATCTGCAATGTCAGTGCGGTGCAGCCGAGCCTGCGCCGCGGTCTTGCCGCGACCGTCCCCTTTGCGAGAATTCTCCGGCAACTACGGCGACTATGACACCTCGACAAGCCGCTCGGTGGCGCCGAACGCCCTATTGAGCCACTCGCTCATGGTGATTGCCAGCCTCTCCCGATTCTCGCGTTTGGTGATCGCGTGTCCGTCGTCACCGAACAGTAGGTAGCGCACGTCGCGACCGGCCGCGCGCAGTGCGTCGACGATCTGCTCCGATTCGCTGACCGGGACGTTGGTGTCGTGGGCCCCGTGCACCACCAGCAGCGGTGCGGTCATCGCGTCGGCGCATCGCAGCGGGGAAAGTCGTTCGAGCAGTTCGCGGTCGCTGATCGGGTGGCCGTATTTGGCATAGGCCGCGTCGGCAATCCACTGCTCGGTGTTGTGATACCAGGTGGTGAGGTCACTCATCCCGCAGATGGTGATGCCCGTCGCGAACAACGCCGGGTGGAAGGCCATCGCCGCCATCGTCAGATAGCCGCCGTACGACCAGCCCGCGCAGGCAATCCGATGCGGTTCGGCCAGGCCGTTGTCGACGATGAAACGCACGCAGTCGGCGACGTCGTCGATGGCCGCGAACCGCTGTTCCTTGTCGTCGGCGTGGCCGAAGGTCCGGCCAAATCCGCCCGAGCCGCGGACATTCGGTGTCAACACGGTGATCCCGTCGTTGACCAGATGGGAAAAAATCTCGCTGTAGCCGGGCCGCGACTGGCCTTCCGGGCCGCCGTGCAGGTAGATCACGGCGCCCGTAGTACTACCGGTCGGTCGATACAGCCACGCGTTCAGTTTCAGCCCGTCACGCGCCGTGATCGTCTCCGGGCGCGTGCCCGCGGAGAACCCAGGGACGATCGGCCCCTGGCTGGGTTCGCGGTCGACCCGTTCCCATTCTCGCGTGCGCGGATCGACCAGTTCGACGGTTCGCGGCAACGACGGTCCCTCGACGGTCATCGCCACCATCGAGCCACCCGCGCTGATCGACAACTCGCTTGCAACCATGCCCGGCAACGGGATCGGCTCGTCCAGCGTGTAGTCGGTGTACTGCAGAATCTGTAACTCGCTGCGGCCCTGCATGTTCCATAGCAATGCGACTGTTGACAGGTCGTCGCTCACCACGAACTCGTCGAGGTCGCAGTCCGGGCGCTCGGCGACCACGAAGTAGCTGACGCCGTCCTGGGTGGCGGTCACCTCCAGCAGCCGGGCGTGCTCGCAGCCATTCTCGCTGCGGATCAGGGCCCGCACGTATCCGCGGCCGAAGCGGTCACCCCGCGTGACCGGGCGACTGCGGTTAGCCCGGTACGTCTTGGCCGGCCGGTACAGCTTGGTTTGCTCGCCGTCCGCCCCGTGCCGAAGGCGGCGCGGATGGTGGTCGTCGAGGATCACCCCGTCGGCCGTCGTCGACCCCGGATCGGATGGCAGCAAAGCGATTTCGGTTTGGCCGTGCAGCATGATCAGTTCGCGGTAGCCGCGCGGCCCGACCCGGATCAGCGACGCCCCGGCCCACGCATCGACCAGCCGGCCGCCGGATCGGGAGTCCAGTACGGTGTAGTTCCCGTCGGCCGGGTCGATCAGGCAGGACCGGCCTACCCCGTCTTCACCGGTCAGGATGGCCGCCACCCGGACGCCGTCCCACGCGATCAGCTCGGCGGTCCCGGCGTCCTCGCGATCGATGCGCCAGGCCATCCGATCGTCGGGATCTGTTGTGACGACCCAGATCTGCGTGCGGGTGCCCCCATCGGGTGCCACCTCGCAGGCCAGCCACCGACCGTCGGCGGAGTGGATGACACGAGAGACCGGACCCTCCACCGGCAGCTCGACATCGCGCGACGAGCTGGCCCGCCAGCCGCGCAGAAACCGTTGCACCGCACGCGGATAGCCGCCGTCGTCGATCAGGTGGGCGAACGCGGTGGCGTCCGGGGACAACGATGCGCCATAAAGGGCACGCACCTGCTGTCCCATCGGATCAGCCCTCCATACTCTGCAGCCACATCTCGAGCACCCCCAATTGCCAAAGCGTGTTCGCGTCCAGCCTGGTCCGTGTCTCGTTCGGCGCGGCCAGCAGGGCCTTGACGCTCTCGGCGCGATACAGCCCACGGCCGCGGGCAGCATCGTTGGTGACCGCGTCACGCACCATGTCCAGCAGCTCACCGCGCAGATGGCGGATGCTCGGCACCGGGAAGTGGCCCTTGGTCCGGTCGATCACTTCAGACGGTAGCAGCGCTCGCGACGCATCCTTCAGCACGCCTTTGCCGTTCGAGGCCAGCTTCAGATCGGGCGGGCAGGTCGCGGCCAGTTCGACGAAGTCGTGGTCGAGGAACGGCACCCGCGCCTCCAGGCCCCACGCCATCGTCATCGAGTCGACGCGTTTGACCGGATCGTCGACCAGCATGACCTGAGTGTCCAGGCGCAGCGCTGCGTCCACCGCCGTGTCGGCGCCCGGCGCGCCCTGGTGGGCGGACGCGAACTCACGGCTCACATCGTCGTCAATCCCGTACTCGGGGGCGAAGATCGACAGCACGTCGTCGTGGTCGCGGTCGAAGAACACCTTGGCGTAGGCCTCGGTGGTCTGTTCGCGGGCGATGTTGGCCAGCGGCGGATACCAGAAGTAGCCCGCCAGAATCTCGTCGGCGCCCTGCCCGGACTGCACCACCTTCACCGATTTACTGACCTCTTCGGACAGCAGGTAGAAAGCCACGCAGTCGTGGCTGACCATTGGTTCGTTCATCGCGGCAATGGTTTTCGGCACCGCGGGGACCAGCCGCGAGGAGTCGATGTGGATCTTGTGGTGGTCGGTGTCGAAGGTCTTGGCCACCAGGTCGGAGTAGAAGTACTCGTCTCCGGATTCGCCCTCGGCAGCGTCGAAGCCGATGCTGAACGTGGCCAGGCCGTGCTGGCCCTGTTCGGCGAGCAGCGCCACCACAACCGAGGAGTCGATACCACCGGAGAGCAATACGCCGACCGGCACGTCGGCGACCATCCGGCGTTTCACGCCGGCACGCAATGCGTCCATCAGGGCCGCCTGCCAGTCGCCGGCCGACCAGGACGCCTTGTCCGGATCGCGACGAAACTCGGGGTTCCAGTACACGGTGTCGGTGTGCGAACCGTCGGGCTGGATCACCCGCACCGTTGCCGGCGGCAGCTTCTGCACGCCGCGGTAAATGGTGCGCGGCGCCGGGACGACGGAGTGGAATGTCATGTAGTGGTGCAGCGCCTGGCGATCCAGTTCGGTGTCGATGCCGCCGGACCTGAGCAGCGCACGCACCGTGGATGCGAACCGCAGTCGGCCCGGCGAGGCCGCCAGATACAGCGGTTTGATGCCCAGGCGGTCTCGCGCCAGTGTCACCACTCCGGTGTCACGGTCTGCGATGGCGAACGCGAACATGCCCTTGAAGCGGTCGACGCAACGCAGCCCCCATTTGTGGAATGCCTTGATCACGACCTCGCTGTCGGCCGTCGAGAAGAATCGATAGCCCTCGGCCTGAAGCTCTTTGCGCAGCTCCTTGTAGTTGTAGATGCAGCCGTTGAACACCAGCGTCAGCCCGAGATCACTGTCGACCATCGGTTGGGCGCCGTGGGCTGACAGGTCGATGATCGACAGCCGCCGATGGCCGAACGCCACCGGCCCGTGCGCCACCACGCCGTCGGAGTCGGGTCCGCGCGACGTCATCGCGCCGGTCATCCGGACTACGGCGCCGACATCGGCCGCTTGCCCGTCGAAGCGGATCTCACCGCAGATACCGCACATGTCTCCTGCTTCCGTTGAGTGAAGTCTGCCCGTTAACCTTCGCCGGCACTTCCGGCGGTGAGAATCCAGGTGTTCTTACTGCCCCCGCCATACGACGAGTTGACAATCCGCGACCCGCGGCTGGCAACTCGCGTCAACGCCGCAGGTGAGACGTGCGCCGATACCGATCCGCCGGTACCGGCCCGAAGATGGACGAACGCGCGGAGGTCGACATGATGCGGGTATATCCCCTCACCGTCGAACGTGGGATGGGTCGACAGGGCGACCAACTCCTGGGCGACGAACCGCTCCGGTTGTGTGACCAGCTCACGTCGGCGCGCCTCCAGCGCGGCATCGGAGGCATCCGGCCCGATGAGAACGCCGCTCCCGCCTAGCCCGTCGATGGGTTTCACCACCAAATCGCCCAAGTTGGCCAGCACGAAGTCGCGCTGCGCGCGCTCGCCGCAAATCCACGTCGGAACCTGAGCCAGCATAGGCTTTTCGCCGAGGTAGTACTGGATCATGGCCGGGACGTACGCGTAGATCGCCTTGTCGTCGGCCACTCCGTTGGCGAGCGCGTTGGCGACGGTGAGATGGCCGTCGGTGATCGCGCCGAGCATCCCGGGTCGCAAGCGGAGTGCCGTCGTATCCGGTGGAGGTCAGCAGCATGTCCTCGTCCATCCGCGCATAGACGACGTCGACGCGTTGGACGTCAGAACCGATGTGACGCAACAGCTTTCCGTCGCGCACCGATAGGTCCGACGGCTGCACCAGCGCGACACCCATTTCCTCGGCCAGGAAGGTGTGCTCGAACCAGGCGGAGTCGTCCCAGCCGCCGGACAGCAGTACCACCGCGGGGTCGTCGGGGGCGCGCGGCGGCGCCGCTGCGTGCAGCGTCTCAAGCAGCATCGGCGCTGCCCGGTCGACGTCCTCGATCGCGGCGGGCGGTTGCAGCTCGGGGAGGTGCTTGGTCAGTAGCCGGTGGTTGACGATCGCATACCCGGTGCCCGACGGCACCCGCAGGTTGTCTTCGAGCACCATCCAATGGCCGGCGCGGTCGCACACCAGGTCGGTGCCGCTGACGTGCGCGCGCACCGTATCGCCGGCGAGGCGGCCCGTCGAGCGGAAGCCGGGTGCCCGGTCGAGGGCCTGCACACCGATGATGCCGTCAGCGACGATCGCCTGCTCGGAATAGATGTCGCGGAGGAACGCGTCCAGCGCCCGGGCCCGCTGCCCTAGGCCCACCGAAAGCTGCGCCCACTCGTCGGCGGCCACCATGCGCGGCACCAGGTCGACCGGGAACAGCTGGGCGCGGCTCTGGCCGGCGACGCGGAAGGTGATGTTGTCGGCGCGCTGCTCCTGCTCTATAACTCCTTCCCGAAACCGCAGCTGCGCCACACCGACGCGGGCAATGGTGTCCAGGACCGTCCGATAGCGCTGGCGCGGGTGACCGTCGGCATCGACAGCTTCGTCGTAGCTGACGTCGGTGTTGCCACGGGCGACCCGAACCACCGGGTCGCTGCCGGGTTTGTAGCCGAATAGCAGGGTCGAGTCCCCGCCGACGGCCGTTGCTGTGCTCGGCCAGCGGCCGGCGGTCTCGTCGATCAGCTGATCGACCACGTCGGTGAGACGCCCGCGGCGGCGCAGCGCTCGCCGCTGCCGGGCCGACGACGTGCCCGCGATCAGTACCTGGCGGGTCAACTCGCTGACGATGTCCCAGTCACCGCTGTCTTCCAGTTGCGGGCGCAGCGATCCGACCAGCTCGGTGACCACCTCGGACGCCGGCCTGCTGGCCGGACCGCTGACGTCGACGAGGTCGCCCTCCAACCCTGACCGGGCGGCCCGCCACAGCGCGGCCCGGCCCAGTGCCGGGGACAGGATCGTCGCAGGGGTGCCCGCCCGCGCGGCGTCGACCTCGCGCTCGACCAGCGCCCGGAACAGCCCGGCGATCAGCACGATGGTGTCGACCGACGGGCAGCTGTCGCACACTCGCAGCTCCAACGTCGGAGCCGAGTTTGACGGTCGGACGTCGAAGTAGACCATCCCGGCGTCGGTGATGACGCCGCTGGCCACCAGGGCCCTGACCAGCGCGTCGTATTCTTCGGCCGATTGCACCGGGGCGGCCAGGCCCGTGGTCGGCCAGCGCTGCCAGACCAGTGTGCGCATACTCGAATAGCCGGTGTCTGAGCCGTCGGACGCGAACGGCGAGCTGGCCGACAGTGCGAGCAAGGTCGGCAGATACGCGGCCACCCGGTGCGCGACCGCGACGGCCTCGTCGCGGTTGTCGACGCCGACATGCACCTGAGTGCCGCAGATCAGCTGCTCGCGCGCCAGCAATTGATAGTCGGCAAGCATTTGCCGGTAGCGCGCGGTCTTGGTGACCTGCATTTCGGCCGGCACCGACAGCGGCATGGCCCCGGCAGCGACCACGCCTATGCCCAATTCGGCGGCGGTGTCGACCAATACCCGGCGGTGGTCGACAAGTTCACCGCGCAACCCGTCCAGCGAATCGACCACGCGGGTGTTCGTCTCGACGACACAGCGCTGCAGCTCGGCGACGTAGTGGTCGGACAGCTCGGCCAGCAGTTCGGGGGCGCGTGCCGTCAGTCGCCTCGTCTTGAGATCGACAAGGTGAAACTCCTCTTCGACACCCAACGTTCGCGGCGACATGTGTCGCATGCGCCAACGGTATGGGCCACCAGTTACCGCCGCGTTAAGCATTGACAGAGGTCATCGCCGTGCCGGTTACTCGACGGTGACCGACTTGGCCAGGTTCCGCGGCTTGTCGACGTCGTACCCACGCGCCTGCGCCACTGAAGCGGCGAACACCTGCAGCGGGATGGTCGACAGCAGCGGCTGGAAAAGTGTTGACACCGATGGGATTTCGATCAGGTGGTCGGCGTAGGGGCGTACCGTGTCGTCGCCCTCCTCGGCGATGACGATGGTGATGGCGCCGCGGGTCTGGATCTCGCGGATGTTGGACAGCAGCTTGGCGTGCAGCATGGCCGAGCTCTTCGGGGATGGCATCACGACGATGACCGGCAGATCGTCTTCGATCAGCGCGATCGGGCCGTGCTTGAGCTCACCGGCGGCGAAGCCCTCGGCGTGCATGTAGGCCAGTTCCTTGAGTTTCAACGCGCCTTCCAGCGCCACCGGGTAGCCGACGTGGCGGCCCAGGAACAGGATCGTCGACGCCTGGGCGAACCGGTGGGCCAGCGCGGCCACCGGCTTGATCTCGGCGATCACCCGGGCCACCAGATCCGGCATGGATTCCAGCTCGCGGTACTCGCGTTCGACCTCGTCGGGATATTTGGTGCCGCGGGCCTGCGCCAGCGCCAGGCCGACGAGGTAATTGGCCGCGATCTGGGCTAAGAACGTCTTGGTCGACGCGACCCCGATCTCCGGTCCGGCGCGGGTGTAGAGCACCGCGTCGCATTCGCGTGGGATCTGCGAGCCGTTGGTGTTGCAGATCGCCAGGACCTTGGCCTTCTGCTCCTTGGCGTGCCGGACCGCCTCGAGGGTGTCGGCGGTCTCCCCGGACTGCGAGATGGCCACCACCAGCGTGCTGCGGTCCAGCACCGGGTCGCGGTATCGGAATTCGCTGGCCAGCTCCACCTCGACGGGCAGCCGGGTCCAGTGCTCGATCGCATACTTGGCCAGCAGCCCGGAGTGATACGCGGTACCGCAGGCGACCACGAAAACTTTGTCGATCTCGCGCAGTTCCTGATCCGACAGCCGCTGCTCGTCGAGCACGATCCGGCCGTCGACGAAATGCCCGAGCAACGTGTCGGCCACCGCGGTGGGCTGCTCGGCGATCTCCTTGAGCATGAAGTACTCGTAGCCGCCCTTTTCGGCGGCGGCCTGGTCCCAGTCGATGTGAAACTTCCGCGCGTTGGCGGCATCGTCGTTGCCGTAGAAGTCGGTGATCCGGTAGCCGTCGGCGGTGATCACCACGGCCTGGTCCTGGCCGAGCTCGACCGCATCGCGGGTGTGTTCGATGAACGCGGCCACGTCGGAGCCGACGAACATCTCGCCGTCGCCGATGCCGACGACCAACGGCGTGGACCGGCGCGCCGCGACAATGGTGCCCGGCTCGTCGGCATTGGCGAACACCAGGGTGAAGTGGCCCTCGAGGCGGCGCAGCACGGCCAGCACGGATCCGGCGAAGTCGCCGGCGGTCTCCCCGTCCCGATACGCCTGGGCGACCAGGTGGACGGCTACCTCGGTGTCGGTGTCGCTGGCGAACTCGACGCCGGCCGCCTCCAGCTCGTGGCGCAGGTTCGCGAAGTTCTCGATGATGCCGTTGTGAACGACGGCGATCTTGCCCGCCGCGTCGCGGTGCGGGTGCGCGTTGCGGTCGGTGGGACGTCCGTGGGTGGCCCAGCGAGTGTGACCGAGGCCGGTGCTACCGGCCAGCGCCGTCGGCTCGGTATCGGCCAGCGCGCTTTCCAGGTTGGCCAGTCGTCCGGCCCGCCGTCGTACCGTCAGCTTGCCGACTCCGTCGACCAGCGCAATGCCCGCTGAGTCGTAGCCGCGGTACTCCATTCGGCGCAGCGCGTCGACGACGACGTCACGGGCAGACTGCTGCCCGACATAGCCGACGATTCCGCACATAGCCCATCAGGGTAGTGCAGCCGCCCCGGATGGGACGGCTGCACTCGTCTGACCTGCGCAAGCGGCTCGAGGCCGGCCACGCAGGGCAATTGATCTTGGTTTGGTGGCGAGCCGCCGCTATCTGTGCGTCGACTCGCTGCCGGGGATCAGGGCCGGTTTACCGACCCCAACCGGGGCCGCCCGGGCCACCCGGACCCCAACCACCCGGGTGGTCCCGGTCCCAGCCCGGACCGCCGTCAGGGTGCCAGTCACCGTAGCCGTGCCAGTGGTCCCTGTCATGTGGCTCGCCGTCGTAGTAGAAATCGTCGTGGCAGCGACCCCAATCGAAGTTGTTACCCCAGCCCGGGTCCCACCACTGGCCGGGGCACCAGTGATAGTCGGGCATCGGCCCTGGATAGGCCTCAGCAACGCTCGCCGCGCCCAGACCAGCAAGTCCGAGACCTGTGGTGAGGGCAGTCGCGGCTGCAATCCTCTTGATAGTTTTCATCTTGTCTTAGTACCACGCAAACGTGGGCGCCCAAACACCTCGCTCGGCGATTTTCCTTATGAATTTCTATGAATGCGCTTGGCAATAACGATGTTTCAGCAGGTGGTATCAAGATTGTTGACGCCCGCGTAAGCGGCTAACCAGCGCGTTACCGCGAGAAGTCACGATCCGCTTGCTCGACAGTGCACGCGTGACAAACATGGTGAGCTGGCACCGTCGACAAGAGGAAGGACGACCCAGTGGCCGATGACGGGTTTCATCCCAACTTGCAGCAAAGCGAACGAGTGGCTCGCAACCGGGTGCACCATGTCAAGTCGTCTGAGATTGACGCCGACACCGCGCAAAGCGAGGGCATGCAGCGCTTCGCCGCGATCAGTGGACGAACGGTCGGCTCGGAAAAACTCTGGATGGGCGAGACGCACGTCCACCCGCGGACGGTGTCGGCCAACCATCACCACGGCGAATCCGAGACGGCGATATTTGTCCTCAGCGGCCATCCCGACTTCGTGTTTTATGACGGCGAACACGAGGTGCGCATCGCCACCAACCCCGGCGACTACGTCTTCATACCGCCGTATTTGCCGCATCGGGAAGAGAATCCGAGTCCGGACGAGCCGGCCACGGTGGTGATCGCGCGTAGCACGCAGGAAGCGATCGTCGTCAACCTGCCGGAGCTCTACGCGCTATAACCCCAACAAAGCAGTGCAGCCGCCCCGGCTGGGACGGCTGCACTCGGCTGACGTGGGACGTGGTTTAGCGCGGCATAACTCAGGGGTGCCAGGGGCCGGGGCCGTGCCAGTGGCCCCCGTCGTGCGGCTCGCCGTCGAAGTAGAAGTCGTCGTGGCAGCGGTCGCCGCCCCAGTTGAAGCCCCACGCCGGGTCCCAGAACTGACCAGGACACCAGTGATAGTCGGGCATCGGCCCGGGAACGGCCTCGGCGACGCTCGCCGCACCCAAACCGGCGAACCCCAACCCTGCAGTGGTGATAGCCGTCGCAGCAGCGACGCGGATCATATTTTTCACCCCGCTGTGGTACCACGCAGAGCCCGCCGACTAAACCCGTTGCCCGCGTGCCGTCTTTTCTATGAATCAGCTTGGCGTTGGCTGTTTTACACCGGCCGCGGTGCGCTAGCGTCAACGGGTGGCCAGCAACCGCAAGCTTCGCGCCGCCCTCACCCGACCTGGGCCGCATCGCGTTCTGCGCGGCGACCTTGCCTTTGCCGGCCTGCCCGGCGTGGTCTACACGCCCGAAACGGGACTGAACCTGCCCGGCCTGGCTTTCGGCCACGACTGGCTCACCGGGGTCGAGCGCTATTCCGGGCTGCTGGAGCACCTGGCCTCGTGGGGCATCGTCGCGGCGGCCCCCGACACCGAGCGAGGGCTGGCGCCGTCGGTATTGAACCTGGCCTTCGATTTGGGTACCGCGCTCGACATCGCCGCGGGTGTGCGCCTTGGCCCGGGCAAGATCAGCGTGCATCCCGACAAACTCGGCGTGATCGGCCACGGCTTTGGCGGCTCGGCCGCGGTGTTTGCGGCGGCCGGGATGAAGGTCAAGCCCAAGGCGGTAGCGGCGATTTTCCCGAGCGTCACCAGCCCGCCCGCCGAACAGCCGGCCGCCACCCTGAACGTGCCCGGCGTGGTGTTCACCGCGGCCGGCGATGCCAAGAAATTGCGGTCCAACGCCATTGCACTGTCACGGGCCTGGGACCTGGCCACGCTACGGGTCGTCAGCAAGGCCCAGCCCGGCGGGCTCGCCGAGGGCCGCCGGCTGACGACGGCGTTGGGCCTGGGCGGTCCGGATCGCAAGACGCAGAAGGCGGTTCGCGCGTTGCTGACCGGATATCTGCTGTATGCACTCGGCGGCGACAAGACATATCGCGAGTTCGCTGATCCAGACGTCCAGCTGCCCAAGACCGCAGGCGCCGGGGCCGTGGAGCAGGAGTCGACGCCGGTCACCCCCGAAGAGAAGTTCGTCGCGTTACTCAAGGGCTGACCTAACCAACCAACCGGTTGGGTGCTATAAAGTCGCAATGAAGATCGGACTTTCGCTGAACTACTCCGGCGGCTTCAAGGAAGCCGTGGATCATGTGGTTGAACTGGAGAAGGTCGGCGCCGACATCGTGATGGTCGCCGAGGCGTATTCCTATGACGCGGTCAGCCAGCTCGGGTATCTAGCGGCCAAGACCAGCACGATCGAGCTCGGGTCGGGCGTGTTCCCGATCTTCACCCGCACTCCGTCGCTGCTGGCCATGACGGCCGCCGGCTTGGACTACGTGTCCGACGGCCGATTCCAACTCGGCATCGGCACGTCGGGGCCTCAAGTCGTCGAAGGATTCCACGGTGTCGCGTTCGACGCCCCGCTGGGCCGGACCCGCGAGGTAGTGGAGATCTGCCGGCAGGTGTGGCGCCGGGAGCGGGTCAACTACACCGGCAAGCACTACCAGGTTCCGCTGCCGGCCGAGCGCGGGACCGGATTGGGCAAAGCACTGCAACTCATCAACCATCCTGTGCGCGAACGGATTCCGGTGTCGATCGCGGCACTGGGGCCGAAGAACGTCGAGTTGACGGCCGAAATCGCTGACGGCTGGCAACCAATTTTCTTCTATCCGGAGAAAGCAAAATCGGTTTGGGGTGAGGCGCTAGATGCCGGGCGCGTCAGACGAGATCCCGCGCTGGGCCCGCTGGACGTGATGGTGGGCACGTCGTTGGCCATTGGCGACGATGTCGAGGATCGGCTGGCGTGGATCAAACCGCAGCTGGCGCTCTACATCGGCGGGATGGGCGCCAAAGGCCGCAACTTCTACCACAATCTGGCAACCCGCTACGGGTTCGGCGAGGTGGCGGACCGGATTCAGGAGCTCTACCTGAGCGGCCGCAAGAACGAGGCCATCGCCGCTGTACCTGATGAACTGGTGCGGTCGATCTCGCTGGTCGGGCCGCGGGGATTCGTCGCCGAACGCGTGGCGGTCTTCGCGGAGGCCGGTGTGACAACACTGTTGGCGACACCGTTGAGCACCGACCGGGACGAATCGGTGCGCTATGTCGAGGCGTTGCGCGAACTGCTACCCAGCTGAGCGGCGGTCACTGCCCGGCCTGCGGCAATTCGTCCTCGGCGATCTCACACGGAGTTGACTCGTCTGGCCGCGGTTCGGCGGGCGGTGGCGGCGGCGCTTCCGGGGCCGTGACCTGCTGGGCTAATGGCTCGTCGACGGGATCACTTGTGGCTGGCGGATTTTCGGCCGGCGCCTCGGCGGTGGCGTCGTCGTCGGCGCCGGCCGGCTCGGCGTTCGCGGTGTCGACGTCGTCGGCATTGTCGGTGTCATCATCGTCCCCGGTGTGAGCGTCATCCTCGGCGTCGGCGTCGTCGCCGACTGGATCGTCGTCATCCAGAGGATCGTCCAACAGCGGCTCTCCGGACTCCGGACGGATCGGCGAAACCGTCGGCCAGCGAACCCAGCAGACCGCCGATCCCGTTGACGATCTGACCGACGACGCCGCCGATACTGCCGGCGAGACCGCCAAGACTGCCCAAATCGCCTGCGCCGCTGGACAAGCCGGCGGCATCGCCTAGCGGAGCCGCGAGGTCCGCAGGTACCGGGGGCCAGTCGTCGACGGCGTCCGGGGAAGGCGAAGGCGTCGGTGGCGGAGTCGAAACCGGAGCCGACGCGGCAGCGGGCACAGTGGGCGCGGCCTGGGCCGGCGTTGACGTCGCGGGGATGCTGGCCGCGGCAGGGCCTGCGACCGGGCGGCTCATCGGATACCGGCTGCCAACTGGGACCCAGTTCACCGGGAATCTCGAAGCACACCTCGCGCGCCGAGCTCAGCGCTTCGACGGCCGCGTCGTACGCCGCCTCCACCGACGCCGCGATCGAGCGCATCGCAGTGAGCCAGTCGACACGAATATCGTTGTCAACGTAGGGAGTAACTTGTTGGCGGACCAGCTCTTCGGCCGCCGATCGGTCGCCCACCCCGGCCGTCACGGTGTGTGCGGCGGCCAGCCAGGCTGATCGCTCCCCCAGCCTGCGATCGTCGATGGCGACGGCCGTCGCGACCTTGCCGTCGACCAGCTGCCACAGCTTGTCGCGCAGCGCCGCATAGCCCTCGGCCGCCGCGCGGACATGGGCGGCCACCTCCGCCGCGATGTCGCAGTGCCGCTGCAGAAACCGCGTCGCGGAGTCGGCCCCCGAACCCGTCCAGGCCGCCGCGATCTCGGTGAGCTGCGCACGTTGCAGCCACATCGCCTCGTCGATCGTGTTGAGCGCGAGCGCGAAGCTCAGCGCTGTCGTCGTCGAGCACTCGTAGGTCGAGTCCGGATTCGGTCTCATACCAGTCCAGGACCTGTGAACCGTGCGCCGTCAGGTCGGGATGCTGATAACCGAGCACATGGCATGCCTGCACGTAGGTCTGCGTGTGCTCCACGGCGGGCCGGCCCTCGGCCAGCCGCGCCCGCGCACGTCGAACCGTTGCCAGGCCATCAGCTCGTCTCGCCGCTCCCGCCCGCCGCGGCACTCAGATCGGCCTCGATGTAGCGGTCGGCGCTGGCCCGCAGCGCGGTAGCGATCTCCCCGGTTGCCCGTGCCCATTGCCCAAGCTCGCCTGCCAGTCGATTCAGCGCCAACCGCAACGCGTCGCCGTGACCGACGTAAGACCGCCCGGCGGTGGCGCCGTCGAAGGCCAGACTCCGGAAGTGAGTGCGCACAGCGCCGTCGATGAGTTGCGCGGCATCATCGAACCGGTTAGCGACCGTCCGCAACGCCGCGGCGTCGACGACCGCATTTCGTTGTCCCATACCGGTTTCGACGCAGCGCGCCGTCCAGGGGTTCCGCTCCTCAGTGCTGGGCGCGGACCGTTTCGGCGACGTGGGTGGCGAGCCGGTGGGCGGTGCGCTCGTCGTCCGCTTCCACCATGACGCGAATCATCTGTTCGGTTCCCGAGGGGCGCAACAGGATTCGCCCGGTATCACCGAGCTCGTCCTCGGCCTGCTGGACCGCCGTGCGAACCGAGGGCGCGGCGACGGCGGCGGCCTTGTCGGCGACCCCGACATTGATCAGCACCTGCGGCAAGGTGTGCATCGCAGAGGCCAGGCCGCTCAGCGACGAACCGGTCTGCGCCATCCGCGACATCAGCCGCAGGCCGATGAGGATGCCGTCGCCGGTGGTAGCCAACCCGGGCAGCACGATGTGGCCGGATTGCTCGCCACCGAGGCTGTAGTCACCGGATCGCAGCTCTTCCAAGACATAGCGGTCGCCGACGCCGGTGGTGCGAACGGTCACACCGGCCGCGCGCATCGCCAGGTGCAGCCCGAGGTTACTCATCACGGTCGCCACCAGGGTGTTGTCGACCAGTTCGCCGGCCTCTTTCATCGCCAGCGCCAGGATCACCATGATCGCGTCGCCGTCGACGACCTGGCCGGTGGCATCGATCGCCAGGCAGCGGTCGGCGTCCCCGTCGTGCGCCAGACCGAGGTCGGCGCCGTGGGCGAGGACCGCCGATCGAACTGCATCCAGGTGGGTCGATCCGCAGCGGTCGTTGATGTTCAGCCCGTTGGGTTCGGCGTGGATCGCGATGACCCGCGCCCCGGCCGCCCGATAGGCGCGCGGTGCTGCCACCGAGGCGGCGCCGTGCGCGCAGTCGACGACGACGGTCAGCCCGTCGAGCCCGACGGTGCCGGACTTGCCGACGTGCCGCAGGTAGCGGTCCAGCGCATCCTCGGCGTCGATCACCCGTCCGATCCCCGACCCGGCGGGCCGCAGCCCCGGCCCGGCCGCGACCAGATCCTCGATCTGGTCCTCGGTGGCGTCGTCGAGCTTGTGCCCGCCCGGTCCGAAGATCTTGATGCCGTTGTCGGGCATCGGGTTGTGCGACGCCGAGATCATCACCCCGAAGTCGGCGTCGTAGGCGCTGGTCAGGTAGGCCACCGCCGGTGTCGGCAGCACTCCGGCCCGCAGCGCGTCCACGCCTTCGCTGGTCAGACCGGCGATCACCGCCGCTTCCAGCATCTCGCCGCTGGCACGCGGGTCGCGGCCGATCACCGCGACGCGTCGGCGCGCGCTGTTCGTGCTGGTCAGCCGCCGAGCAGCGGCGGCGCCCAGGGCCAGCGCGAGCTCGGCGGTGAGCTCTCGATTGGCGACTCCGCGGACGCCGTCGGTGCCGAATAGTCGACCCATGCGGACAAACCTCTCACAGTTGATGACCGCGCACACGCATGACAAGACGATTGCCCGTAGTGCCACCCAACTGAAACGCGGCCGTGATCGCCGCCGGGATCAGCGCTTGCTGTACTGCGGCGCCTTGCGGGCCTTCTTCAGGCCGTACTTCTTGCGCTCGACGGCGCGCGGGTCACGGGTGAGGAAGCCGGCCTTCTTCAGGGCGGGCCGGTCCTCGGGCGTGACCAGGATCAATGCCCGCGCGATCGCCAGCCGCAGCGCACCGGCTTGGCCGGACGGGCCGCCGCCATCGAGGTGGGCGAAGATGTCGAAGGCTTCCAGCCGGTCGACGATGACCAGCGGCGCCTTGATCAGCTGCTGGTGCACCTTGTTGGGGAAGTAGGCCTCCAGGCTGCGGCCGTCGAGCTCGAATTTGCCACTGCCGGGCACCAGCCGCACCCGTACCACGGCCTCCTTGCGGCGCCCGACCGCTTGGATCGGACGGTCGATGACGAAGGAATCCGTGCGCGTCGCGGGCGCCTCGGCCTCGGACGTCTCGGTGGTCACGGCTTCGGCGGTTTCGGTCTCAGATGCTGCGGTTTCGGTCATTGGGACACCTGCTTGATCTCGAACGGAGTCGGCTGCTGGGCGGTGTGCGGGTGCTGCGGCCCGGCGTAGACGTGCAGCTTGCGCTTGATCTGGCGGCTGAGCTTGTTCTTCGGCAGCATGCCGAGGATCGCCTTTTCGACCACACGGTCGGGGTGCTTCTGCATCAGGTCGCCGATCGTGCGGCTCCGCAGCCCGCCGGGATAACCCGAGTGGCGGTAAGCCAGCTTGTTGTGCAGTTTGTCGCCGCTGATGGCGATCTTGTCGGCATTGACGACGATGACGAAGTCGCCACCGTCAACATTGGGGGTGAATGTCGGCTTGTGCTTGCCGCGCAGCAGGTTGGCTGCCGCGACGGCAAGGCGGCCGAGCACCACGTCCGTGGCGTCGATGACGTACCACGACCGCGTGGTGTCACCCGCCTTCGGCGTGTAAGTAGACACAGCGCTTACCTCTTCTTCTCGGGTGGATCCCGGTGCGACCCGGGTGCCGGTCAGGCGTCGACGGCAAGGGATTGATCTCGGCGACCGACATTGACCCGAGTCCCGGCGTACCGCACGCCAACGGTGCAGCTTACCGGCGGTCATCCACGCAGGTCAAAACGCCGCGTCGACCCACAGAGATGCCGGTAACCCCTGACTAAAGCGGCCGGTGGTCGGCATTCGGCGCATCGGCTGCCCGAACGACTGGGGACGCCGAGAGGCCGAAGACGTCCACAGGAGCAAAAAGCCGTCGTGTACCGATACTCCTCGACGGTGCGCACGCCCCCACCGATGGGGAATCGCCGGAAACTACAAGGAGTTTGGTGGCTAGGCGTACACTATCACGGGTGACAACCGCGCTCGGTCGATCTGGAGTTGTTCTGCGACAGCACTTTTAGACGCATTGCTCTGTCGCACACGCGACCGCGAACGCGTCATCCACGAACCCGAGCTACCCCTCGAATGCGCTCGGGGCCATGGCCGAACTCGTCATCGAGCACCACGGCCAGGACGTGTTCGCCGTACCCTGAACGGCGAATAGCTCTGCAGCCGCAGCGAATTCATGCCGCAACTTTCGAAGCACTGTGCCCCTGTCCCGGACGTCCGTGCCAGTTACGTCCGTGTTATTTAGAAATTACCCCGCCGATCGCGCCATAGCCAGTCGAGTCCGGAATCCCGGATATTCCATCTCTCGTCAGTAACGGGCGGGGCAGACGGCGCGGACGCGCTGTGACTCGTCGAGCTATTGGGGTTCGGTTGCCTTCGACTGATCGTCCGACGAGTCTTCGTCCTCCTCTGCCGACGCCCCCGTGGTCACTTCGCCATCGGCCGTGTCGGCCTCACCTTCTGGCTCTTCCGACGCCTCCGCGGGCTGGTCGTCGGCCTCATCGGCCGGCTCGTCGGCAGTGTCTTCCAAGGCCTCGGGCTCGTCTACCTCGTCCTCGTCGGCCAGCGCCTCGACGGCAGGCAGCCAGTGCGCGCGCCACTCCTCCTCGGTGATGGCACCGAGCGGAGCGACATCCAGCTCCGCCGGGACGTCCTCGCCGCGACGGTCGGCGGCGATCGCCTTCTCGGCGCCCCGCACGGTATCGATGAATTCTAAAACCGCGGTGCGCAAGGTATTTTCGGCATCGATGTTGGCCGTCACCGTGATCGTCGTGATTTCTGCCGGGATCAGGTCGGCCGGTAGGCCCGCCCGAATGACACGCTGAACCACCTTATGCGCCAACGCCAAAGCCGGCTGAGCGGTAGGCACATCGTCCAACACCGAGATTCCGCGCCTTCGCCCTTTTTTCTAAGGCCTTGCGCTCTTCCCACTGAGCTAACTGCTCGTCGAGCGAAATCGGCTCTCCGGCAAGGACTCCTGGAACCCGGTTACCCAATTTGCGCACCAGCGTGTCGGCGACATCGTCGATGGTGAACGGATGCTGTGGCGCATCCTCGGCGATGCGGGCGTGGAAAAGCACCTGCAGCAACACGTCACCGAGCTCTTCTCGCAACGCATCGGCATCGCCGCTACGGACCGCGTCGAAGACCTCGTAGGTTTCTTCCAACAGGAACCGGCGCAACGAGTCGTGAGTCTGCTCACTTTCCCACGGCCCGGCTGTTCGCAGCTTGTCCATCATCGCGACCGCGTCGACCAGCCGCTCCCCCGACTGGTGGTCAGGCGCGGAAATCAGCCGCTCACCGGCGGCCAATCGCGACTGAACAGATGGGTGTTCGGGGTCCGAAGACAGCAGAACCGGAGCGTCCTCCCCGGTGTGCGCGGGGCGCGCCGCCGGCAGCGTCCAGGGCACCGCCACCGGCATCTCCTCGGTGTACTGCACCTCACCGGTGAGCAACTCGATGGCTTCCACCGGAACCAGCGACGGACGGCGAGGGTCGACCAAGACGACAGTCATTGTGTCTGCCCCTCCTCACCCGGCGTCTGCCGAATTCCTTACACCAATCCTGCTCGATTCTCCCCCGCCCAGCGACGAGACCAAATCGGCCACCATTTTCACCAGTTCGACATCACGAAGTCGTGGTGCGCCGACGCCACCAGCGCGCGGAATCGGAACCTGTACCGTCGCCGTCGTCGCACGGTAACGCGCACCCGGATACATCCGCGCCAGGCGCACCTGAGCGGAGTCCGCCAGTGTAATCGGCGCCAGCCGCACCGTGGCCGCTGTACCTCCAGTCGCTGCCGACACTTCGGTGATACCGGCGGCGCGGCACAGCAGCCGGAGTCGGGCCACCGCCACCAATCGCTCAGCGGTTTCCGGCAGCGCGCCGTAGCGGTCGGTCAGCTCCTCGACAACGGCATCGACTTGCGCGTCGTCGGCCGCCGCGGCCAGCCGCCGGTAGCCTTCCAGCCGCAGCCGGTCACTAGGGATGTAATCCGGCGGCAGGTGCGCATCGACCGGCAAGTCGATCCGGACGTCTTTGGGCTCCTCGGCGGTGGTAACGGTTTTCCCGTCGGCCGCGGCACGATAAGCCTCGACCGCCTCACCCACCAGTCGCACATACAGATCAAAGCCGACCCCGGCGACGTGCCCGGACTGCTCGACGCCCAGCACGTTGCCGGCGCCGCGGATCTCCAGATCCTTCATCGCCACCGCCATGCCGGCGCCCAATTCGTTGTTCTGCGCGATCGTCGCGAGCCGGTCGTAGGCGGTCTCGGTCAGTGGAGCGTGTCGCGGATAAAGGAAATAGGCATAACCACGTTCGCGACTGCGACCCACCCGGCCCCGCAACTGGTGCAGCTGCGCCAGCCCGAAAGTGTCGGCGCGTTCGACGATCAACGTGTTGGCGTTGGAAATGTCCAGGCCGGTCTCGACGATCGTGGTGCACACCAGGATGTCGAATTCGCGGTTCCAGAATCCTTCGACGGTGGTTTCCAACAGATCTTCGGCCATTTGTCCATGCGCGACAGCGACTTTGGCCTCCGGCACCATTTCCCGTACCCGCGCTGCGGCCTGGTCGATCGAGCTGACCCGGTTGTGCACGTAGAAAGCCTGCCCGTCGCGCAGCAGCTCTCTGCGCAGCGCCGCGGCGACTTGCTTGTCGTCGTGCGGCCCGACGTAGGTCAGCACCGGATAACGCTCTTCGGGCGGGGTCAGAATCGTCGACATCTCGCGGATCCCGGCCAAACTCATCTCCAGCGTGCGCGGGATCGGCGTGGCGCTCATCGTCAGCACGTCGACATGAGTGCGCAGCGACTTGATGTGCTCCTTGTGCTCGACGCCGAAACGCTGTTCCTCGTCAACGACGACCAGGCCGAGGTCCTTCCAGCGCACCCCGGTCTGCAGCAGCCGATGAGTGCCAATCACGATGTCCACCGAACCGTCGGCCAGGCCGTCGATAACGGCGCGGGATTCGGCGACGTCGGTGAACCGGGACAAGCCTTTGATCCGGACCGGGAAGCCGGCCATCCGTTCGGCGAAGGTCTGCAGATGCTGGTCGGCCAGCAGTGTGGTGGGCACCATGACCGCGACCTGCTTACCGTCCTGAACGGCCTTGAACGCCGCCCGGACCGCGATCTCGGTCTTGCCGTAGCCGACGTCACCGCAGATCACCCGGTCCATCGGCACCGGTTTTTCCATATCGGCCTTGACCTCGGTGATCGCGGTGAGCTGGTCCATGGTTTCGGTGAAGCCGAACGCGTCCTCCATTTCGGCCTGCCACGGGGTGTCCGGCCCGAACGCGTGCCCCGCGGAGGCTTGCCGCTTGGCGTACAGCGACACCAGCTCGCCGGCGATCTCCCTGACCGCTTTGCGGGCCTTCGTCTTGGTGTTGGTCCAGTCGCTGCCGCCGAGCCGGCTCAGCGCCGGCGCTTGCCCACCCACGTACCGTGACAGCTGGTCCAGCGAATCCATTGGCACATAGAGCTTGTCGGTTTCGTTGTGGCCCCGTTTGCTCGACGCGTACTCCAGCACCAGATATTCGCGGCGGGCTCCGCCGACGGTGCGCTCGGTCATCTCCACGAATCGGCCGATGCCGTGCTGGTCGTGAACAACCAAGTCGCCCGCGGTCAAAGCGAGCGGGTCGACAGTGTTGCGGCGTTTGGCGGCCAGCCGCTTGCCGTCCGTCGCCGTGACCCGGTTGCCGGTCAGATCGGTCTCGGTGATGATCACCAGCGCTGCGCCCGGCACACCGCCTACGATCAGGCCGTCGTGCAGCGGGCCTTTGAGCACCCCGACCACGCCGGCTTTTGGCTCGGCCCCCGGATCCAACATCGTTGCGGGAGTGTCGGATTCGGCCAGTTGCTCGACCACCCGGTGCGCGGTTCCGGTTCCGGGCGCGACGACGGCGGCGACTCCGCCGGTCGATACGTGCGCGCGCAGCATCGCGAAGATCTCGTCGATGTCGCGCTGATGGCCGCGGGCCGACGGCGCGGAACGGATATCCAGCTCGATCGCCGACTCATCGGAAAGCTGGCTGAGCGTCCACCACGGGTGGCCGGAATGCCGGGTGGCGGCGCGCACCTCGTCGAGTTCGCGGAATCCCGATCCGCCGAGCTGCTCGACGTCGATAGGCGAATCACCGCCCAACGCGGCCACCGACCAGGACGCCTCGAGGAATTCGCGGCCGGTCTTGATCAGGTCAGCCGCCCGGGTGCGGACCTTTTCCGGATCGCAGACCAGCACCGGGGTGCCGTCGGCCAGCTGATTGGTCAGCAGGGACAGGTCGTCGGGCTTCAGCACCGGCAGCAAGGCCTCCATGCCGTCGACCGGGATGCCCTCGGCGAGTTTGGCCAGCATCTCGCCGACGCTGCCGGTGACTCCGTGCTCTTGCGGCGGCTGCTGCCCGGCCAACTGGGCCGCGCGGGCCCGCACCTCGTCGGTCAGCAGCAGCTCCCGGCACGCGACCGCGACCAGGGTATCGACGCTGATCTCGGGAATCGACCGCTGGTCGGCCACCGAGAACATCCGCATCTCGGTCACCTCGTCGCCCCAGAACTCCACCCGCATCGGGTGTTCGGCGGTCGGGGCGAAAATGTCGAGGATGCCGCCGCGGACGGCGAACTCGCCGCGCCGGCCGACCATGTCCACCCGGGTGTAGGCCAGCTCGACCAGCCGGGCTATGACGCTCTCGAAACCCCCGTCGGCGCCGGTGTCGCTGCCGACAGTCAAAGTGAGCGGTTCCAGCAAACCCAGCTGTGGGGCCATCGGCTGCAGCAACGAGCGGACCGCGGTGACAATCACCCGCAACGGCGGGCCCAGCCGGGCGTCGTCGGGGTGGGCCAGCCGGCGCAGCAGCATCATTCGGGCGCCGACGGTGTCGACACCGGGCGAGAGCCGCTCGTGCGGCAGCGTCTCCCAGGACGGGAACATCGCGACGGAGTCGCCGAAGGCACCGCGCAGCTCTGCGGTCAGGTCATCGGCTTCTCGGCCGGTGGCGGTGACAACCAGCAACGGTCCCTGGCGGGCCAGCGCGCTGGTGACGAAAAGCCGCGCGCTGGCCGGTCCGACCAGCGTCAATTCGTCGGGTCGATCAGCGGCGACGTCGATGAGTCGCTGCAGCGTCGGCGCGCGTAACGCCAACTCCACCAGCCCCGCGATCGGGGTAACTACGCATTCCGGCCCCGGTGCCGTCATAAGGTTTGCGGCTTGAAGTCTCCCGGCTTGAGCCGGAGGAGGAATCGCCGCCTGCCTCCTTTCGGCAGGTTGTCGGTGGTCGCGCCTATGTTTCTGATGTGTGCAGGTTTCGGTTGCTTCCCGACCCTGAGCAGGCCAGAGCGTTGGCCGAACATTGCCGGCATGCCCGGTTTGTGTGGAATCTGGCCGGCTTAAGCCGGCGGAGGACGTCAAGATGCCGCCATTGTATGGGTCCGATCTATGGGGTCCGAAATTCGTCAAATTCAGACCCGGGACCATCAAGGATCTGTAAGGGCAGCAGCGTCCGATAACACCGTGCGGACGCTGGAGTCATGACAACAACGTTGCCGGACATCCTGCCTTCCATAGGCTATGCGGCTCCGCCGCGGTTCCATCCGGCGATCTGGCCGCTTAGCACCCATTCCGACGACGAGGGTCGGCTGTGCATAGGCGAGGTACCCCTGACCGACATCGCCGACGAATTCCGCACCCCGACGTATGTGATCGACGAGGCCGACTTCCGGTGTCGTGCCAGCCGCTATCGCACCGCGCTGCCCAACACCGAGGTCGTCTATGCCGGCAAGTCGCTGCTGACCATCGCGGTGGCGCGCTGGGCCCGCGAAGAGGGGCTCGGTGTCGACGTCTGCTCAGCCGGTGAACTGGCCACCGCTATGGCCGGTGGCGTGGAAAAGGCCCGCATCATCATGCACGGCAACGCGAAGTCGCAGGAAGAGCTGCGCGCTGCGGTGCGTTTCGGTGTCGGGCGCATTGTGCTGGATTCCTGCATCGAAATCACCGACCTCGCGGGTTTGGCGGAAGGGCGGCAGCGGGTGCTGATCCGGGTGACCCCGGACATCGACATTCACGGCCACCGCGCCGTCAACACCGGGGTCAGTGATCAGAAGTTCGGGTTCACCCTTGCCGGTGGGCACGCCGCAGACGCGGTGGCGCGCGTGCTGGCGCACCCCACGCTCGACCTGATCGGGCTGCATTGTCATCTCGGCTCCCAGGTCACCGATGCTGCGCTGTACGGCGAAGCGATTCGCCGGATGATCGCTGCCATGGCCGACGTCCGCGCCCGGCACGGCGTGATCCTGACCGAGCTGAACATCGGTGGCGGCCATGGCATTCCGTATCTGGCCGGTGACCCGGAGCTGTCCATCGACGAGCTGGCCCGGGTGATCGACGACGCGCTGGACGCGGCCTGCGCGGCGGAACGTTTCCCCCGGCCGACCATCGTGGTCGAGCCCGGCCGGGCGATCAGCGCGCGGGCCGGTGTCACCTTGTATGAGGTGCGCGGCATCAAGACGCAACCCGGCGGGCGTACCTTCGTTGCCGTCGACGGCGGAATGAGCGACAACCCTCGGGTATCACTGTACGGGGCGAAATACACTGTCGGACTTGCCAATCGGCATTCCCTCGCACCGAGGCAGCGGGTCACGGTGGCCGGGAGACACTGCGAAGCGGGCGACGAGATCGCCCGCGACGTCGAGCTTCCGGTCGACCTGCACCCGGGCGACCTGCTGGCGGTCGCGTGCACCGGCGCCTACCACCACAGCATGGCGTCGAACTACAACATGGTTGGCCGGCCGCCGCTGGTGGCGGTGAAAGGCGGCCGGGCCCGTGAACTGGTCCGCCGCGAAACGACCGCCGACCTGTTATCGCGCGACCGCGGATAAAGAACTATTCGTCCTGCAGGTGCGGATCGGCTTCCAGATGGGTCAAGCCGTTCCACATCAGGTTGACCAGATGGGCGGCCACGACTTCCTTCTTCGGTTCGCGGGTATCGAGCCACCACTGCGCGGTCATCGATACCGAGCCGACCAGTGCCTGGGCATACAGCGGCGCCAGCCCGGGGTCCAGGCCGCGACGGGCGAAGTCGCCGGCCAGGATCGAGCTGACCTGGCTGACGGCGTCGTTGAGCAGGCTGGAGTAGGTGCCCGAACTGATGGCCGCCGGCGAGTCGCGGATCATGATGCGAAAGCCGTCGGTGCGTTCCTCGACGTAGGTCAGCAGTGCCAGCGCCACCCGCTCGACGCGCACCCGGGACCGGTTATTGGTCAGCGACGACGTGATGCCGTCCAGCAGGGCCGACATCTCCCGGTCGACGACGACCGCGTACAGCCCTTCCTTGCCGCCGAAGTGCTCGTAGACGACCGGTTTGGACACGTTGGCGCGCAGCGCGATCTCTTCGATCGAGGTGCCCTCGTAGCCGCGTTCGGCAAACAGCGACCGGGCGATATCGATGAGTTGATGCCGCCGCTCGCTGCCGGTCATCCGGGCGCGCGGCGCGCGCACCTCTTTCTCCGGCGCTGCCACGCCTACCAGGTTATCGGTTGCATTACAGTCTGACGAAGGCATCAGTGCGCGCGGCCGGCCCCGGTGGCCGGCCGACGGCGAGCAGATCCGCTCGCCGCTGATGCGTGGTCCGTCGTGGTGTAATCGGCAGCACATCAGATTTTGGTTCTGAGAGTTCAGGTTCGAGTCCTGGCGACGGAGCGACGGCCCACCGCTTCGGCGGCTGGTTAACCGCGATAACCTGGCACATTCACCAGCACGTCGTTAAGTAAGTGTGGGTATGCTGCAATTTTGACGCAGCCGTTAGGGGCCCGGCTTTAAGGGGGACACGGAGATGACGGCGCTGGAGGCGAAAGATCACGAGCGAGGCCCTGAACCAACTCGCTCGGAAGCGTACGGCGGTCCCGCGCGTGTGACCATCTCAGACCGTTTGGATCACCACGCCCGCACACGCCCGGATGGCCGTGTCTTTTCGTTCCTCGCGGACGGCGACGGCGTCACGACACGCACCTGGGCCGAGCTTGCCGCGGGCGCGAGCGCCGTGGCCGCCGTTTTGGCGGACCTCCCGCGCACGCAGCAGCAACCGCGCGCTCTGCTGCTCCTGCCCGACGACGCGACGTTTCTCGACGCGTTGTTCGGCTGCTTTTACGCTGGCGTGTGCGCGGTTCCGGCGCACATCCCGATCCCGTCGCGACTGGAGCAGACGTTGCCGCGCCTGTTGGCGATCGTTGCCGACGCACGACCCGACGTCGTGCTCACCACCCGCCAGATACTCCCCGCGCGAGAACTAGTCCCCGCGCTCGCCGATATCCCGTGCATCGCGGTCGACGACCTGCTTCTCGGCGCCCCCGCCTATGCGCCGGTGCCCAAGTCAACCGTCACGCTCGAGGATCTCGCCATCCTCCAGTACTCATCGGGCTCCAGCGGCACGCCGCGCGGCGTGATGGTCAGCCACGCGAACCTGATGGCCAATGAAGCGATGATCGAGGATGCGTTCGGGCACACCTCGTCCACGGTGGCCCTGGGTTGGCTGCCTTTCCAGCACGACATGGGCCTCATCGGCTACGTGGTGCAACCGGTGTATGTGGGTTTCGAGTGCGTGATCATGTCGCCATTGCAGTTCCTCAAGCACCCGTTGCGCTGGCTGCAGGAGATCACGCAGCACCGCGCTACCCGCAGTGGCGGACCGAACTTCGCCTATGACATGTGCGTCGCCGCCGTAGAGCGTCACGGCGAAGAGAGCCTCGCCGGCCTTGACTTGTCGAGCTGGGACCTCGCGTTCGTAGGTGCCGAGCCGGTGCGCGCGGCGACCCTCGACCGCTTCGCGGCGACATTCGCCAAGGTCGGCTTTCGCCGCGAAGCGTTCTACCCGTGCTATGGGCTCGCCGAAGCGACGCTGATCGTATCGGGCGGGCGGCGCGATGAGCCGCCGGCCGTGTGGCGCGACCCGAACGGTCCCGCACGCGTCAGCTGTGGTCACGCGCGCCTCAGCACCGAGCTCGCGATCGTTGACCGGGCGCGCGGTGCTCGCTGCGACGACGGTGTTGAGGGCGAGATCTGGGTCCACGGCCCGAGCGTCGCGGGCGGTTACTTCGGTGACGAGCAGGCCTCGCGCGAAACGTTCGCCGCCACGCTCGACGGCACCCCCAACAATCTCAGGTGGCTTCGCACGGGCGATCTCGGCTGCATCGTCGACGGCGAGCTGTACATCACCGGCCGCGCCAAAGACGTGGTCGTCAAGAACGGCGTCAACTATGCCGCGGAGGACCTCGAGACCACCGTCGAACAGCTGCGCCATGGATCGCTGCATGCGAACGGATGCGCGGCATTCAGCCACGATGACGGCCTGTGCGAGCGGCTCGTGATCGTCAGCGAGATCGCGCGCGACGCTGTGGCGGTATGGAGCGACGTGGCCGACCAGATCGTCGCTGCTGTCGCGACCGCACACGGGACGCCGGCCGACTCGGTCGTATTCGTCAACCGCGGCGGCATCCCGCGCACGACCAGCGGCAAGATCAGGCGCAGCGAATGTCGCGCTCTGTACTCGCGAGGCGAGCTCGTCGAGGTGCATCGTCATCTGACCGAGCGACGCACATGACACGCGGCTACGCGCTCGCCGCGTTCGCAGTCTTCGCACCGCCCACCGCCGTGATCGCGGCCACGGCATTGTGGTTCGGCGGAGTTACACCCTCGCGAACCGACCTGATCGTGTTGGCAGTCGGCGCGATTGCGACGCTGTTGGGTGTCGAGCTGGGCTTCCACCGGTATTTCGCGCACCGCTCGTTCACCGCACGGCCGGCGCTGATCTGGGTCCTCGGCGCGCTCGGATCGAGTGCGTTCCTCGGCCCGGTGATGTGGTGGGTCGCGACGCATCGCCGCCACCATGCGCTCACCGACCGCGAGGGTGACCCGCATTCGCCGCACTGGCCGTTCAGCGGTGTGCACGGGCTCGTGCACGCGCACGTCGGGTGGATCTTTCGGCCGGAACACACCGCGATGACGATCTCCGCGGGCGAAGTGAAGGACCTGTGGCAAAGCCCGCGCACGGTCGCGCTACACCGCAGCTACCTCTTATGGAGCGTGTTGGGACTGGTGATCCCGACGCTGATCGGCTTCGCCGCTGGCGGCGCGCGCGGCGCACTCACAGGTTTCCTGTGGGGCGGGATGATTCGTGTGTTCGTGGTGAGCCAGGTCACCTGGGCCGTCAATTCGTTCGGCCATGCGTTCGGTGGCCGCGCGCAGTTGCCGCATTCGGGGCAGGCGCGCAACAGCGCGTGGCTTGCATTACCCGGCTTCGGCGGCGGCTATCACGCCAACCATCACGACGCTCCGCGCGCGTACACCACCCGGGTGCGCTGGTGGCAGATCGACGTCGGCGGCGCGTTGGTACGCGTGTTGTCGGTGTGCGGGCTGGCCAGTGACCTCAAGCAGCCCGTGCTGAGCAAGACGGAGTCCTGAATGAGCGAGGCGTACCTAGGCGCCAGGCCGGCCGCGATTCGCCATCACTATGACGTCGGCAACGAGTTCTGGCGGATCTGGCTCGATCCGACGATGAGTTACTCGTGCGCGATGTGGGAGGACCCCGGCGACGATCTCGAGCGCGCGCAACGACGAAAGCTCGACTTCCATGTCGATCAGGCGCGCGCAGCCGGCGCAGCGCGCGTGCTCGACATCGGCTGCGGTTGGGGCGCCATGCTGATGCATCTGGTCGGCTCGTATGGCGTGAAACATGCTGTAGGGCTCACGCTCTCCGACGCGCAGGCCGAATACCTGCGGGCGATCGCACCGAACAACGTTGAGGTCTGGGTGCGCAACTGGAGTGACTACGAACCGCCTGCGCCGTTCGACGCCATCATCTCGGTCGGTGCGTTCGAGCATTTTGCGCGTCAGGGTTTGTCGCCGGAGGAACAAATCGAGGCCTACCGCAGATTCTTCCGTTCGTGCCGAGATTGGCTCAAGCCCGGCGGGCGGCTCTCGCTGCAGACGATCTCGTACGGCGACATTCCGCGTGGTCGACCGTTGCGCGACCGTTTCATCGTTGACGAGGTCTTCCCCGACTCGGAGCTGCCACGGCTCGCGGACATCGCGCGCGCCGCGGAAATGGAACTCGAGATCGAAAGGGTGCGAAACGATCGCGGTGACTACGTCAGAACGCTGCGTTCATGGTTCGACCGCTTGCGTGCTCAGCGAGCCGACGCGGTTGCAGTGTCCAGCGAGGAGGTGGTCGCGCGCTGCGAGCATTACCTGCGCATGTTCGCCTACTCGTTTGAGCTCGGCGCATTCACACTCCTGCGCTTGACAATGCGACGGATCGATCTACCGGGGCGATGGTAGCGATGAACACGCAGGAGGACGAGATTAAGAGCTACCACCAGATCGAAGCGATGCTGGCCGGATACGTCGCGCACCGGACTAAAACGCCGGCCGACGAGATCGATCGCACACGCCGCTTCGATCACCTCGGCCTCGATTCGGCAGACGCAGTCGCGCTGATGGGTGAGCTGGAGGATTTCGTCGGCCGCCCGCTATCCGCCTTTCTCCCGTACACGTTTCCGACCATCGAGCAGCTCGCCCGTCAGGTGGCCGACGGCGCCAGCTAAGTATCCGAGACCGCCTCCTCGGCGTTTGCTGCACCCTCTGATTGGCCCATCAGGCGAATGCTCGGAGCGCTTGAGCATCGTTTTAATGTGGTTTTAATGCGTAAGCCCGCGAACCTGAGTCATTTCTTAACGGGGACTGTGTAAGCACACGACTCTGTATCAGCTACTACCACTGACACACCGCGCCGCGGTACATTTCGAGCCGTAGCATCCCTGTCCGGGTTGAACGTTATTTAGCCGCAGAGTGCATACAAAGTTGTGTTGCCCTTGCTGCCAGCGTGTTCGTGGCTGGACACCGCTGACACGCGCGGTCTTTTCTTTATCTATAAAGAGACCCAAGAGGGTTATGATTGAATTCCGCACAGGAATTAAGTGGGCTATGTCGCCATAATGAATCCGATTCGTACTCGAATTGGTAAATAGCAAGACTGGAGTTTGACGTTATGCGGGAATGGATACCAACGAGTGTTGTTCCACTCGATACCATGACTGTTGGTCGGTTCCAGCTCGGCCAGCGCCTTAGCTGGCGTGATCCCGACATAAGCTGCACGTTGGTGCTGTCGCAGCCGGCAGTCGATCCCGACCTGTGGGCCGAGTTTTCACTAGGTGCGGAGCGCAGCTATCGCAAGCATGGTGTCGAGTGCGCCCTCGACATCGACGCGCTGCGCAGCGGAGCCGATACCATCATGTTCTTCGCAATGATCGATGATGCCGGACGGATGGTCGGGGGACTGCGGGCCAAAGGACCGCTGCGGACGGCTGACGACACCCATGCGGTCGGCGAATGGGCGGGGCAGCCCGGCCAGCAGGCGGTCCGCGACATGATCACCGACCGGATTCCCTTTGGCGTCCTGGAGATGAAGGCGGGCTGGGTAATCGATGACCCGGATCCGAATCGTTCTCTTATCGCCGCTTTAGCCCGCAGCGGTTGCCACATTACGGCTCTCCTCGACTGTCAGTTTATGATGGCCACCGCCGCGTCACACGTGCTGAACCGCTGGCGTTCGGCGGGTGGGGTGGTGGCAGCCATTCCGGCTGCGCCGTACCCTGATGACCGCTACAAAACCAAGATGATCTGGTGGAATCGGCGCGACTTCGTTAGGCACGCCGAACCGCAGCAGGCGGCCAAGATCCTCACGGAGACGCAGCGACTAACCCAAGAGTTCTACAGCCGCCGCGACACGGAGTTCGCCTCGCAGAATGTCGGGTAGGTAGTCGCGCGCCGGTCCTTGGTGTTCACGACCCACCGCGTGCGGCGAGCATTCCCGGAGCCAGAGGAGGCGTAAGCACTTGAGCCGCAGCGTTTCTCGTCATCGAGCGGGTGGCCGCGTCCGCACGGTTACGTGACAACGGCGACGGGAGCGCTGCAGTGGTAGCCCTGAGCGATAACGACATCGGTACACGCGTCCATCAAATCGTTGCGGCGTACCAGGGAATGTTCCGCCTGACGCGTCATGCGTGACAATGTCCCTACTTCGAAAGGTCTATTTCTATGAACCGCCGCCCGAGCAACGACCCCATCGCCGCCGTGTCGAGCGGGCGGGACAGCAGAAAGCCCTGCGCCCGATGGCAACCCAATCAAGCAGTGCCTTGGCCGCGGCTACCGTCTCGACGCCCTCGGCAATAACGTCGAGCCCAAAGGCATCGCCAAGGCTACAATCTGACCGCACGATCGCCAGATCACCCGCATCTGTCCGAGGTTGCGGACAAATTCCTTGTCAATCTTGAGCGTGTCGACCGGAAGAGACTTCAAGTACGTCAACACACTGTAGCCGGTACCGAAGTCGTCGATGGCGATCTGTACGCCGATCTCCTTCAACCCGACAAGCGTTTTGCGGGTGGTGTCGATGTCTCGGACCACGACGCTTTCGGTGATCTCCAGGCATACCGCGTTGGGATCGAGACGAAACTCGTCGAGGGTTGCGGCGACCGTGTCGACAATGCCGTCCGCGACGAGCTGCACGGGCGATACGTTGATGCCGCAGCACAACATCGCGCCCGAGGCCCCGTGAGCGCCAAAGACCGAATTGCGCACAGGCTGAGCGCATTACGAGACGGCCGAGTTTCGCAGCCAGATTGATCGATTCGACCACGTCCGATGAACGAATCAGGCATCAGCAGTCCTCGAGTCGGGTGTTGCCAACGGATGAGCGCCTCGGTACCAAGGAGTTCACCGGTGCGCATGTCAAACTCCGGGAGGTAGTGCAGCACCAGTGCGCCGCTGTCGCTATCGATGCTCCCTTCCAGGTGGAGTTCGATGTCGTTGCGGATCCTGTACTTTCCAGACATCTCCGGGCTGAAAGCTGCGACTGCACCCGCCGGAGTTCTTGGCCGACCGAGTGGCCTGATCGACGCGGCGCAGTAAGTCCGAAGTGCTGTCGCGACCCGGTACGCCCGCAGCGACGCCGATACTGACGGTGCGGGTGAGCATCTCACCGTCGATCACGACCTGCTTGTGAACTCGCTCGTGCAGCGCCGGCGCGAACGCCTGGGACGCTTCGACGTCGATTGCTGCGGACGCCGGCACGACGACAAACTCGTCACCGCCGAAGCGGGCGATGACCGACGAAGCGTCGGTGGCCTCGCGCAGCAGCACGGCGAAGACCTCGATGAACCGGTCGCCGGCGTTGTGACCGAGTTGATCATTGACTGACCTTGAAACGGTCCAGATCAAGGAACAATACCGAGACTGGACCTGGCTGTCCCTCAGCCAGTCGGTGGTCGAGGTGGTCGATCAGCGCCCTGCGGTTCAGCAGGCCGGTCAGGTCATCGTGTTCAGCGAGGTAGCGGAGTTGCTCCTCGGCGACGATGCGGGCCTGCAGCTGAGCGAATAGCGTGGCAATCGCCTGCAGCGCGTTCAGCTCGTCCGGTAACCATTCACGGTCTCCGAACTTGACGAAGCCCAGGGTGCCGGTGGTGACGTCACCGGAAAGCAGCGGCACGCACGCGAGGGAGACGGCGGGAACGCCGGTGCCCTCCTCGATATTGCTGTTGATAGTCGGCGTTCGCGGCCTCGGGACGCAAAACGTCGGGCTCTTTGAGGTGTTTCGGCCACTCGCAAAGACCGAGTCGGCGTCTGGCGAAATACACCACACCGATGCGGGTCAGGGTCGGGAACATTCTCGCGTGGCGGCCATTCAGCGACGAGCACTGTCGCGCGGATCGTGTGGTCGTTGTGGCGCAGAAAACCGAGGTCCACGCCGAAGTGGCTAACCAAATCGGCGAGCACCCGTTCACTGATAGCGGCAGGGTCGTCCGCGGTGGCCGCCATCAATTCGGCGGCCGCCGCCGTCACCAGGTCGTCCAGCGAGCCAGACATCATGTATACGGTAGCCGGTGTTAACGCTGCAGCAAACGAACGCGATCAAGACTGCGACGGCTCCGCACCGAAGCCGGGCTCGCTGACAGCGAATCGCAGCACCAGCGCAGGCGACGCGTCGGCCGGTATGCCGACCAAGCTGCCGGAACTCGTTGCTGCAGGTCGCCCAGTTCGTCGGCGAAGGACGTCGACAATTCGGTGAGATCCTTCGGCATCGCGGGCGTAGAGGAAGACCGGCGAGATGGGCTGGACAGCCAACCCGCACTGCTGTGCGGTAATCCATACCGCCTCGACCGCAGATCCGCCGCGCGCAAAGTCGGTCAAGGTGCCGCCGGTCACCGAAATGACGGCTATGGCAGAGCTCGCCAACACGCGATGGCGAGTGTCCTCGCCCAATGCGGTCCCGGCGTTCCACTGCGCCAGGTGAGCCATCACGTCCGGGCGCCTCAAGATGTCGATCACGGCGAGGTCGCCGGGGTCGAGTTCGAGGCTACGGACGTCGATACCGGTGTCGGGACATCGATCATCGGGCCAGCGCAGCTCAGAAACCATTTCTGCGTGCAGCCGCGGCGTCAGGTACCGGATCCGGTCGGCGGCGGCGAAAATCGTTGCGGACACGGCCGATGTCGTCGCGCTCTGTCACGAGGTGCAGTCGAGCTCCCTCTCGCTCGGCGATGGCGTGCAGCGTCCGATCGTCTCGGCGGGAATCGGCGGGCCGTCCCCAGGCGGCGGTTGGTTTCCCGCGCCAGCATCGGTTCGTAGAGTGCGGCAAGTTCGGGATCAGCGCCGTCACGCAGATGCAGCGTCGCCTGCAATGGCGTGCCATCAACGTTCTCCTGCAGGCTCACCGGCCCCAGCACTCGTTGGCTGGCAGCGGCTACCTTGGCGTTGAAGAGGGCTGCTCCGAGCGCGACTGCACTGCCGCGGAACCCGACGTCCATGGTCGAGGTGTGTTGGGGCGCAAGGCCGATGGTGACGACATCGGGTCCGGCCTCAATATGCCAGGGCTGTGCGTTGCCGCCGGACGGCGCCCGAATAGCGGCCGCGGCGATGATGCCCGAAACACCCGGCAGCGGCGGGTCTGAATAGTCGGCTGGCGATGAGGGCGTTCGCGGCCATCTACCGGCTCGTCGAGCTGATCGAGCCGGCCGTCGACGTCGATGCGCAGTCCGACCCGACCGCAGGTCTTCGCCCAATCCGATTCTGCGCACGGCCTCGGCAATTGCGGTCGCTCCCAATACAACATCACCGGACACCTGCGGCCAGGTCGAAAGCGTGCGGTCGATTTCGACCGCCGACGCCGCCAAGCGTGGCGACAATTGTTCGGCCTCAAGGAAACGCAGCATGTGCGGAATCTTTTCCCGGTTGCTCATGCGGGAAGCCGCGCGAGGTCCGACTCGCCGAGCAGACCGTGCAGAATCGGACGGTGCGGCTGCAGGTCGAAACGTTCCACGTCCAGCAGGCCTCGATCGCTGGTGCCATCAGCACCGGAATCCGACGGGCACGCGCGCCTTCCCGGACAAGCCGACCTTCATGTCCAGCGAATCGCATTCCTCGACAACGATGTCCAGTCCGTCGAGAAACTCGTCGACGGTCTCGACTGTCAGCCCGACGGCCAGAACCCGGACCTCTAAGGTACGGGTCGAGCTCGGCGATCCTGCGGGCGGCCACCTCGGCCTTGTTCACGCCCGAGGTCGAATACGGTCGCCGGCACCCGGTTGAGGTTGGACAGCTCGATGCGATCGAAATCCGCCAACCGAAGCTCGCCACACATACCCTGCGCGGCCAGGGTGTGCGCGATGACATGCCCGACACTCAAACCGGCGACACCGATACGCAGCGCGCCGAGCCGGGCCTGTTCGTCGGCGGTGATCATGTTCCGGTTGCGGTCCAACCGCACCGCCCGAAATGCCCGCGGACCCAATACCGCCACCACGGTCCGCCGCCAGGGGTAGTAGGCCCAGCGGCAGGGTTCGGCGACAAGCTCGGGGTCGGGCGGCGGTAGAAGCTTGCGCACTTCCTCGAGTTGGGAGTCGCTGTGGTCGATGAACTCGATCACTGGATCGGCGCGCAACCGTTCCAACACCGCTTCGTCGGCGGGTTCTGCGGGGTCGAGCATCAGTGCCGTGCGGGCTGCGATAGTTATCTCCTTGATGTCGGCCACGCATGCACGCAACGGACATCGTGACTTCGGGCGTACGCCCAGCCTAAGCGAAGACACTGGTCAGCTTGATCGATTGCGTTCCACCTGAGCGCATCTGTGTATCGTTGGGCCAACGCGATCACTGGCCAACCCCGGAGCTTAATTTCAGCGTCACGTCGGCGCATTTATCCAATAACCGCAGGCTGGATATACTTCTCGCCTCTCGACGGAAATGCCTGCGCGAATGGAGCAGCGCCTGTTATACAACCGTATAACTGCGGCCCGGAGAGACAGCCTGGCCCCGCGCCGTGCGTAGATCGGAGGACACCTTGTCGTCCAGCCTGGGTCTCGTCACGACAGTCGCTACCCAGCTGATGGAAGCGACCGCATCGACAGCCGCCCAGGTGAGCGAACAGGTGCTGATGAAGCTCGTCGAGCACCTCGACGTCGACGTGTGCTTCTTACGCCACAACGACCACCACGCCAAGGTGTCAAAGGTGGTCGCGGAATGGCCGCCGCGACCCTATCGCGCAGACCCCGACCCGCTGGCGGTTGCCCGCTTCACCAACGCCAACCCCGTCTTCGCGATGTGCGAATCGCTCAGGGAACCGACCGTGATGGCAGCAACACTTCCGTATTACGGTTACCTGGGCCCAACGGAGGAAGCCGACCTGATCTCGTCGCCGTCGGTGGCTGTCGCACCATTGCTTTCGGGCGGCGTAACCACCGGCCTGCTCGGCTTCGGCAAATTCCGCAGCAAGACGTGGCAGTCGGACGAGATCAGCATGCTTGAGGCGATCGCGTCGCTGTTTGCCCAACTGCAGGCCCGTATCGCTGCCGAAGACAAGCTTCGCTATCTGGCTGAGCACGACGACCTGACCGATCTGCGCAATCGTCGAGCGCTCGTCGCCCACCTTTCCGACAGGCTCAGCGCAAGATCGCCCGGACCCGTCGCGATTTTGTACATCGACCTTGACCGGCTGAAGGCGATCAACGATTGTTTCGGCCATGGCGCCGGCGATTGGTTCATCAAGCTGTTCGCCGAGCGGCTTCGTCAGTGCGCCGGCAGTCGAAGCACGGTTGCCAGGCTCGGCGGCGATGAATTCGTTGTCGTTCCGGATCACGCTATGACGATCGACTCGGCATTGTCGCTCGCCAATCGACTTCTGGCGATGGTGTGCGATCGAGTGGCTATCAGCGGCCATACGATCACCCGAACGGTCAGCATTGGTGTGGCGGCCGGCGAGCCCGGCCGTGACGACAGCGCAGACTTACTGCGTCGTGCCGATGAAGCCGTCCTGGCGGCCAAGCGCGGGGGCGGCAACCAGGTCGTGGTGTCCGACGACCTTTCGCTGAAAAGACTGTTCCGAAACGAGATCGAACTCCATCTTCAGGGCCAGATCGACCGTGAAGCGCTGTTGCTGCACTACCTTCCCGAGGTTGACCTGCGGACCGGCGCTATCGTGGCCGCTGAGGCGCTCGTCCGCTGGCGGCACCCGACGCGAGGGCTGCTGCTACCGGATTCTTTTATCGGCGTAGCCGAATCGATTAACCTCGCCGATGAACTTGGCCGATGGGTGCTACGAAACGCCTGCGCCGATTTCAGCGGGTGGCGATCGCGCGGGGTAGGGCAAAATGCGGCATTGCGTGTCAATGTGTCGCCTCTTCAGCTGGCAGGCCGGGGTTTCGTCCAGACTGTCGCCGAGACCATCGGGGAGTTCGGCATCGATGCTGGATCGCTGTGCCTCGAGATCACCGAGCGCGCGGTAGTTCACGACATTGAAAGCACACGGCGAACCCTCGCGGAGTTGAAGGAGGTCGGGGTCCAGATTGCCATCGACGACTTCGGCACCGGTTACGCTGTCCTGTCACACCTGAAGTCACTTCCAGTCGATACGCTCAAAATCGACGCGGGATTTGTGCGTGACCTCGGGTCCAACGCCAACGACCTCGCGATTATCCGCGCGATCATCGGCCTGGCTGAAGCATTCAGTCTCCAACTGGTGGCCGAGGGCGTCGAAACACCCTCTGCCGCAACGACTCTGATGCAGCATGGATGCCAACGAGCCCAGGGATACTTGTTTTCGCGACCGATCCCGAGCGACGCCATGGAGTCGTTACTGGCCTCGCGTTATCTGCCCATGCCGTTCATCGCCGACAGCGATGCATTGGCGGAGGCGGTTACCTAACCCAACGAAGGTGCCATCATCCTGCACCTCCGAAGTTGCGTGGATCTGCTGAGATTCCGGAGCCTCGGCGGCGCGACGTGGCCGGCACCCGAGTGCACTTGGTGCCGCTTACCAGGCCGGCTAGCACGACAGCCGGTTGGCGGCGGCTGATCGTTGAGCTTGGCCAACTCAGTGATGTACCCGACGGAATGCCAGGATCAATACTCACCGTTATGGAAATTGGCAGAAGACAGTCTTATAGTATGTAAAGCGTCCACGAGATAAACTCCTGGCTCCCGACCCATGCCTAGCTGGCCCGGACGACAAGAGGTGTTGATGAGCGGGCACGATCAGCTGCTACCCCCGCCTCCATCCGCCCCCGACGTGGTGCGGCAACAGGCTGGCGATCTGAACCTCGCCGCGACTTCACAAGGCCCACCCGACCGGCCCCCTGCCCCACGAGCGCAACCCGCTGACCGGCCGCCCCCTCAGATCGGCACACCGCCACCATCGTGGGGGCGCCGCCAGCGCCGGCGGCTGAAGTGGCCGCTGATCGTCGCGGTCGTCGCGATGCTGGCCGCCGCCGGACACGCCGGCTCCCTCCTGCCGGCGCACCCGCCCGGATCCCAAACCCCACCCGTGCCACCCGCACCGCCTCCGGGGCAAACCGCGCCCCCCGCACCGCCTGGGGCGCAAACCGTGCTGCCCTTCACCTTCCTCAACACTCCCGACGGTGTGGCGGTGGACAGCGTCGGCAATGTCTATGTCGCCGCCGCTGGTACGGGTCGGGTGTTGGAACTGGCGCCGGGCTCCACCAGTCCGACCGAGGTGCCGTTCACCAGTCTGGGCAACCCCAGCGGTGTGGCGGTGGATGCCGCCGGCACCGTCTACGTCACCGACGTTGGTGGGACCAATCGGGTGCTGAAACTGGCGGCGGGCTCCAACAGCCCGACCGAGCTGCCCTTCACCGGCCTCAACCGTCCTTCCGATGTGGCGGTGGACACCGGCGGCAACCTCTACGTCACCGACAGTGGTAACAACCGGGTGCTGAAACTTGCGGCGGGCTCCAGCAGCCCGACCGTGCTGCCCTTCACCGACCTGAGCAACCCCACCGGTGTGGCGGTGGACACCGCCGGCGTCTACGTCACCGACAGTGGTAACAACCGGGTGCTGAAACTTGCGGCAGACGCCAACACCGCGACCGCGCTGCCCTTCACCGGCCTCAACAACCCGGACGGTGTGGCGGTGGACACCGCCGGCAATCTCTACGTCACCGACCGTGGCAACAATCGGGTGGTGAAACTGGCCGCGGGGTCGACCACCCCGACCGCGCTGCAATTCAGCGGTCTCAAACAAGCCGAAGGCGTGGCGGTGGATAGCGCTGGCAACGTCTATGTCACCGATGCTCTCAAGAACCAGGTTCTGGAACTGGCGGCGGCGTGAATCGTCGGCAGTCACCAAGGGCGATCAAATCGACGGCGTCAGGGGTCGTGCTGGTGGTCGCGGTTCTCTTGCTGGCGCGGGCCGGGTGCTGACCCGCCGGGGGGCGGCGCTGTCTCCGTCGGAGTTTTCGCTTGGGCCGCGGTCTGTTTTTCAGGTCTAATCCCGGGTATATGCATGTCTTACACCCTCAGAAATACTATCCAGTCTGTCTTTTCGTTTACATGATGCCAATTAGTATGTATTCTGCTCTCATAGGTGGATAATCGGTATCCCAGGCGCTGCTGCGGTAACCCCGGCCCGCCTCCGGGTCGGCCTGCTTCCGGTAGGAGGAGCACATGTCTTTCGTGACCACACAGCCTGAGGCGCTGGCGTTCGCGGCCGGAAACCTGCATGGCATCGGCTCTGCAATGGCCGCCGGCAATATGGCGGCGGCAGCCCCGACCACCGGGGTGGTTCCCGCGGCTGCCGACGAGGTGTCGGCGCTGACGGCGGCGCAGTTCGCCGCACACGCCCAGATGTACCAGGCGATCGGTGCCCAAGCCACGGCGATTCATGAACTATTTGTGAACACCCTCGGGACCAGCGCCGGTTCGTACGCGGCCACCGAGGCCGCCAACGCTGTCGCGGCCCGCTAAGCGGGCAGGGGGTTTCAGCATGGATTTCGGGGCGTTACCGCCGGAGATCAACTCAGCCCGGATGTATGCCGGTCCGGGGCCGGGGTCGATGCTGGCCGCCGCAGCCGCCTGGAACGGGTTGGCCGGCGAATTGCATTCGACGGCCGCCTCGTACGGGTCGGTGATCTCGGAGCTGACGAGCGGGTCGTGGGTGGGGCCCTCGTCAACGGCGATGGAGGCCGCGGCCGCACCCTATGTGACGTGGATGAGCGCGACCGCCGGACAGGCTGAGCTGGCGGCCGCCCAGGCCCAAGCGGCGGCGGGCGCCTATGAGACGGCGTTAACGATGACGGTGCCGCTGCCGGTGATCGAGGCCAACCGCACCCAGCTGGCGTCACTGGTCGCGACGAACATTCTCGGACAGAACACGCAGGCGATCGCGACCACCGAGGCCCAATACGGCGAAATGTGGGCTCAGGACGCCGCCGCGATGTACGGCTATGCCGCGAACTCGGCGACAGCCACTGCGAAGGTGACGCCGTTCACCGCGGCGCCGCAGACCACCAACCCGGCCGGATTGGCCGCGCAGAGCGCCGCCGCCAGCACGTCGACTGGCACGGGCGCGCAGTCAACGCTGTCACAGCTGATGTCCACGATACAAACGGCGCTACAGAGCCTCGGGTCGCCCAGTTCGTCGACATCGGGACTTTCGGGAATCCTGAGTGGGCTTCTGGGTGGTGGGTCTTCCGCCGCATCGTCGACGACCACGTCAGGGCTGGGAGGGCTTACGTCCTTGTCGTCCGATTTCTCGTGGGGAGGCGTCTTGCAAGGTGTGGTTACCAGCTACGCGACGATGCCGGGCTGGTTCGCCATGATGACGGTCAATGCGTTCATGGGCATGTCGATGGGGCCCCTCATGGGGACCCCTATGCAGATTGGCTTCAGCAACGCAAACCAAGCAGCCCAAGCAGCAGCCCAAGCAGCCGGTGCGGCGGGCGCGGGGGGCGGCGCGGCCGCCCAGGGTGCGCTGGGGTCAGGATTCGCTGGTGGCCTCGGCGGTTCTGCGGGGTTGGGCGGATTGGCGGGCATGGGTAAAGCGGCCTCAGTCGGGGCGTTGGCGGTGCCGCAGAGCTGGGGCTGGGCCGCGACACCTCGGGCGTTGCTCGGTGACGTCCCGCTGGCGTCCGCGTTGCCGGGCGTCAATCTGGGCGCGACAGGTGGGTTACCAATGGCAGCCGGCCTACCACTCATGATGGGCGGGCTACCGGGGGCGGCAGGGGTGGCCGCCGCGGCGGGCGTAGGCGGTGCAGTTGCTTCCAAATACCAGCCGCGCCTCAACGTGGTGGCGCGCTCACCAGAGGCTGGATATTCGGCTGAGCCGACAGCCCCGACAGGCCCGACAGCCCCGAAATACCCAGTGCCAGCTGGCTTCCCGACAAACGGACACGCGCCCCGCGGATATCAGCCGGCGATCGTATACCTGCCGATCAACGGACACGAGACGGTGTCCAACACTCACAACTGAGGTCACGTGGACAATGACCATCAACTACCGGTTTGGCAATGCCGACGCCCACGGCGCCTTCAACTCCGCTGTTGCGGGCGCTGCGCGGCGCGTCGGCGCCCGCCAAGATCAGTGCGGCGGTTAGTGTCGGCCTCCTCGGAATTTGCACCGTCACTCCGCTTGCCCGAAAAGGCGGGCGCCGCCTTGACGCTGGGCCTCGCCCCCGGGTCGGCGATGGCCTTCACCCGCCGGGGACGTACGGAACGGTTGGGCGCCGAACAGACACCGCCCCTGACAGGCGCCGAACAGACACCGACACCGACTGGCGTGGCGCAGTGAACGCCAGCGCGGTTACGCCGACACGCCCTCGAGCGCGTCTTTTCATGCACGCTCGCAACAACAAAGCCGACCGGAGTGAGCCGGTGCGACGCCTCACAGCGCTGGATGGCCTACGGACGGTCGCCGTATTGCTCGTATTCGCGCACCACGTCGATCAGCACGTGCTCCCCGGAGGATTCATCGGCGTCGACGTGTTCTTCGTCATCTCCGGCTATCTGATCACCTCGCTGCTCCTGCGCGAGCGGGAGGTGACAGGTGACATCAGCGTGTCCCGGTTCTACCTGCGGCGAGCGCTCAGGCTGTACCCTGCGCTGCTCGTGATGGTGTTGCTGGTAACGCCGATCGCCGCGGTCGGCCACATCGGCTGGCCCGTCCCAGACGGACTTGCGGCGCTCTTCTACGTGACGGACTTCTGGTCGAACGCGTTTGGCCATCTCACGCTGCTGCTGCACACCTGGTCACTGTCAGTCGAGGAGCAGTTCTACCTCGTCTGGCCCATCGCGCTGCTTTTCATCCTGCGACGTAACCTTCCGCTGCGCCCCATTCTCATCGGCCTGGCGACGGTCAGCGTGCTGATCACCTACGCGGCGTCCACGGTGTCCACGCTCCATCATCATCAGGTGGTCATCCAGTGCCTCCCGACTTCACATCTGGTAGAACTGGTGGCCGGCATCCTGCTGGCGGTGGGCGAGCTGCACGAGCCCAAGCGCTGGCTCGTCAGACTGGGTGGTCTCCCAGTGGCGCTCATAGCGCTCGTGGCGTTGGTGGTGGCCGAGTTCACACTGTCCGCCCACTGGTGGGCCTTCCCAGTCGCCACAATCGCCTGCTGGCCTCCGGTGGCACATCTCGTGCTACACCGGGACAGCTGGATCTCCGCGGCGCTCCGCTTCCCGCCGGTCGTGTGGCTGGGGCAGCGCTCCTACGCCTTCTACCTCTGGCACTATCCGATCATTTTGCTGCTGTACCGGCAGCCGACGCTGACGCACTGGCAGATCGCGGCCATCGCGCTGCCGCTGACGCTGGCGGCCGCCGCCGTCTCGTGGCGCCTAGTGGAAACTCCGTTCCTGCGCCTGAAAGCTCGGTTCGAGCGCTTGCCGGTCGCCGCCACCCATGTTCCGGCTCAACAGGATTCTGGCGCCGCGAATGTAACTCGCACCACCTAACTCAGGTCGAAGATTCAATGGGTGCTCCAGATCGCTATCGGTGGCGCTATGCGTGTCACTACTCCGAGCCAAGTTTGCCCGACACGTACTGGAGAAACTGCCGGTCGCTGTCGGGGAGTTTGCCTGCCGCATCCAGCGCGGCAAGGATGCGCTGCGCTCTGGCCCAGTGATCGACGGCGATAGGGACGCCAGAGTCTTCCTGCACGGACGCGATCTTGTAAAGGCTGACCCACAGGTTGCGCTGCCGGTCGGTGTTGTGCGGGTCGGTCTGGGTGAGCCGCTCGGCGATGCGCAGGGAGCGGGTGTAGTGCTCCAAGGCGTCGGCCGCCTCGCCGCGCCCGGCCAGCACATCCCCCACCCTGTCGAGGCTGATCGACAGCTCGCGCTGCCAGTCGGTGTTGTGCGGGTCGGCCTCGGTGAGCCGCTCGGCGATGTGCAGGGAGCGGGTGTAGTGCTCCAAGGCGTCGGCCGCCTCGCCGCGCCCGGCCAGCACATCCCCCACCCTGGTGAGGCTGATCGAGAGCTCGCGCTGCCAGTCGGTGTTGTGCGGGTCGGCCTCGCTGAGCCGCTCGGCGATGTGCAAGGCCCGGGCGTAGTGCGGTAGGGCACGGGCCGCCTCACCGCGCCCCGCCAGCACATCCCCCACCCTGGTGAGGCTGACCCACAGGTCGCGCTGCCAGTCGGTGTTGTGCGGGTCGGCCTCGCTGAGCCGCTCGGCGATCTGCAGGGCCCGGGCGTAGTGCGGTACGGCGCGGGCCGCCTCGCCGCGCCCCGCCAGCACATCCCCCACCCTGGTGAGGCTGACCCACAGGTCGCGCTGCCGGTCGGTGTTGTGCGGGTCGGCCTCGCTGAGCCGCTCGCGGATGTGCAAGGCCCGGGCGTAGTGCGGTAGGGCACGGGCCGCCTCGCCGTGCCCGGCCAGCACATCCCCCACCCGCTCGAGACGGATCGACAGGTTGCGCTGCCAGTCGGTGTTGTGCGGGTCGGTCTCGGTGAGCCGCTCGGCGATGTGCAGGGCCCGGGTGTGGTGCTGTAGGGCGCCGGCCGCCTCGCCGCGCCGGGCCAGCACATCCCCCACCCTGGTGAGGCTGATCGACAGGTTGCGCAGCCGGTCGGTGTTGTGCGGGTCGGCCTCGCTGAGCCGCTCGGCGATCTGCAGGGCCCGGGTGTGGTGCTGTAGGGCGCGGGCCGCCTCGCCGCGCCCCGCCAGCACATCCCCCACCCTGGTGAGGCTGACCCACAGGTTGCGCAGCCGGTCGGTGTTGTGCGGGTCGGCCTCGCTGAGCCGCTCGGCGATGCGCAGGGCCCGGGTGTAGTGCTCCAAGGCGCCGGCCGCATCGCCGCGCCCGGCCAGCGCATCCCCCGCCCGCTCGAGGCGGATCGACAGGTCGCGCTGCCAGTCGGTGTTGTGCGGATCGGCATCGGCCAGCCGCTCGGCAATGCGCAGGTCGCGCTGCCAGCCGGTGTCGTGCGGGTCGGCCTCGCCGAGCCGCTCGCGGATGTGCAGGGCCCGGGTGTAGTGCTCCAAGGCGCCGGCCGCATCGCCGCGCCCGGCCAGCACATCCCCCACCCTGTCGATGCTGATCGACAGCTCGCGCTGCCAGTCGGTGTTGTCCGGGTCGGCCTCGACGAGCCGCTGATAGGTGGTCAGGGTCGCGGTGGCCAGGGTGTGCGCGGCGGCGAGGCCGAGGTGAGACTGAACCGGGTCGATGAGCCAGAGCCCGGCGGCGGCAAGGTCGTCGCTGCCGTCGGCGAGCCGGCCGGCAATGGTGGTGGCGGTGATGGCTAGCAGGGCTACATCGGGTGTGGAGGCCGCCCGGAGTTCGTCCGACACGCGCCCAAGGTGAGCGTCGAGGCGCTGTTGAATGGTGCGGTCGGCCAGCCGGCGACGCAGATGCTCTTGAAGTACCCGGTGCAGCCGCGCAAAGCGTGGGTCGTCGGCCTGGGTGAGCAGCCGCCGACCCTCCAGCACCCGCCCGGTGGATGCCCAGTCATCGCCGCCCAAGAGTACGGGCAGCCCGGCATGTGGTGGGCCGCCCGCTGCGTCGGTGAGCTGCTGCAGCCACAGCCACGGGATCCTGTCCGGCGGCAGCAGGGCGGCCAGCGCCAAGGCGTGCCGCGCCCGCTGCGGGAGTCGTTCCAGGGTCTGATCAACGATCGCCGCGGTGATCCTCTCCTGGTGCGGGATCGCCTGCGTTCCGTGCGGCCAGGCGCCCAGATCGTCGAGCACGGCGGCCTCCTCGGCGCGCAGCAGCCCTAACAGCTGGGTGGGCTGGACCCCCGACGAGCCCAGATGCACCGCCGCCTGCTCTACGGCCAGCGCGTGGCCGTCGAGCAGCTCCACGATCAGCCGGGCCGCCTCTTCTTCGGCCGGACCGCCGAACTCGGGGTGCAGCCGGGCGGGATCGCGGGCGGGTTGATGCTGGCGGATCAACTCCAGCGCGTCCGCGCCGTCCAGCCGACCCACCTCGATCATCGCCACCGCGGCGCGGAAGCCGGCCGCCCCCACATCGCCGACACCCAGGCGGGTGGTGACCGCCAGATGAAGCCACGACCGTTCGGGCAGCAGTGCCAGCTGCGAGTCGGTCAGCAGCTGCGGCTCGGAAACGTTGTCCAGCAACAGCAAACACGCCGCCGTGCCCGCGTCCTGGGCGCGCGCCGCTGCGGTGAACTCGCCTAGGCGGGTCAGCACCCGCCGCCCCAACTGGCGGCGGTCCTGCAGATCCCGCTCACCCACCGTCAAACCGAGTTCGGACGACAACGCCAGCGCGGAGATCGCCTCGAGCATGTCGGTCTGCCCGTGGGCGTCGACCTGCCAGGCGCCGCCCTGATAGGCGCGGGCGTAGACGTGCGCGTATGTCACTGCCAACTCGGTTTTGCCAACCCCGGCGATCCCCGCGGTGACCACTCCCACCGCGCTATCAGTTAGCTCGTGGCGCAGCGCCCCCAACTCGCCCGCCCGGCCCACAAACCACGGGTTGTGCCGCTTCAGGTTGCCCGAGGCGGCCTCGGCCAGCTGGGCCTGGCGCAGCTGCTTGTGCACACCTTGGCCGAGCGCCTTGATACGCTCGCGAACCTCGGCCTCCTGCAACGCGGCCACCCCGTTGGGGAACCACGGCTGCAACTGCTCGAACTGCACCCGCTCCACCTGCTGGCGCCACGTCGCGATGGCCACGTCGTACTGGTCGGCGGCGCCCAACTCCACAAAATAGACGCCGATGACCGCATGCCCGTCACCGATGCGGCTGGCCTGTACCCGCGCGAACTCTTCCCACTCCCACCGGCAATAGAAGCTGCGGAGATAGTTCGGCGACAAGCACACGAGCAGTACCCGCGAGGTCACCACCCCCTGGCGCATCCGCAATTCCCAATCCTGGCGATTCGTGATCTCGGTGGTGTCAAAGAAAATACGGAATGGCTCCGATGAGAACTCGCGGAAATCCTCGTAAATCGCATCCCGCAGGCCGGACACCCAACCATCCTTATTATCAGCGCGGGAATAGCTTATAAACACATCGTATTCAAACGGATCCATAAAATTACGCCCGATCCGCCACCGGCCGCGATAGCCAAACGCCATAACGACACGTGTGGACCCTCATCGAACATGAACCCGTTTCACTCGCGCGGGATAAGATGTGGCCACCGAAGTGCTCGAACTTCTCGTCGACGACCGTGTCCAGACCCTCAGCGCGGAGTCGATGCAACGCCCTAAATTCCGCCATTCCTGAGCCGAGTAATGCAATGTGTCCCATGTCATCGATGCTATTCCGACTGCGGCCGGAGAACCTCATCGACTTGACGTTCGGTGACTGTTCGAGCGTGCTCCCCGTCATCAACTGCCTTTTCCCATTCAACTGTCATCTCAATTGACCGCTGCACATCAATTGTTGGAATCCAACCGAGTTCGGAGCGACTTCAAATCCTCCAGGGCCAACTCGGGCTGTCACGGCGAGCCCCGACACCACGAACGGCAACCGGCCCCGATCGAACCCGAGCAGGTGCTCAGCCTAGCGCCGAAGCGCTACCCTTATGTGGTCACCCTGAATGCCTCCGAACACACTGAGCGGGGCGTGACCTTGGTGTCGACAACAGACGACCTCATACGTGGATTGTCCGGCACCACCGCCGAGCGATTCCGCCCGGCGTTCCGCCGAGACCCGTCAGAATAGTGATACGGATGTGACCAGTAGAGATGAGGTAAACGCCTTGGTGCATTCGTCGCATGTGTCGCATGTGTCGATGTCCCGGCGCGCCGTGCTGAAGATTGCCGCCGGGGCCTCGACCGTACTCGGCCTGGGCGTCGGGCTGAACGCCGCGGCATTGGCGCTGAGCCCGGCACTGGCTTCCGAGGCGGGGTTGAAAATCCCTGCAAGCACCCGACTCCGCGGCGTCAACATCGTCCCCACATTCGCCGCCGGAATTATCCCCGCCGACCGAGACTCGGTGTGGGCGGCGATGTGGCGGGTGTGGAATTGGAGCGGCTGGATTAAACCGCAGATCGATGACGCCGCCGCGATCGGCAACGCCATTCGATTCTTCGGCAACACCCACTGCATCGCGCAGGGAAACATCACCCAGGCAACATATCTCGCCCAATGGCAGCAGGTCCTCGATTACTCGGTAGCCAAAGGCATGTACATCTATCCGTGCGGCGGCGACCTCGGCCACTGGGGCAACTTCACATGGTCACAGTCGGTTGCCCTTTACACCGCCTGGGCCAAAATGCTCAGCACATACCCGAACGTGGTGGGCGTGGACATCACCAACGAGGCATGGGGCCAAATGCAGCCAGTCAGTGTGCGTCCCACAACCTACAACCAGCCCGAATCCTACGTCGATTTACTCGCCGCCCTGAGCGGTATCGTGCGCGGCGAAGCCGGCGTGCCGATCGCCCACTCTTTCCCGCTAGCCGACTCGAGCTGGTGGACGCTTAGCAAGGACCCGATCCCCACCCTGTTCGAAATGTCCGACTTCCTCGACTACCACATCTACGCATCGGCCACCCCGGCGCAGGCGGCTCAGGCGTTCGCCAACTCCTGGGGTGTCGGCAAACATATGATGATAGGGGAGTTCGGCGTCAACGAGACACAATCATCCAACGAGCGAACTGCCCGATACCAGCAGATCCGCAACATCGTCGCATCGCGAACCGACATCGACGGCGCCCTGGCCTGGTCCTGCTGGGACCTGGAGAGCGCCCCGGATGGCCAGTCGGGGCTCTACGACCCCAGCCGGCGGCTCCGCACCGACATCTCGACACCGTTCACCACCATCCCGGTGACCCGAGCTATTTCCACAGGTAATTCCTGAAGGAGAGGGGCCGGTCAAGCCCAACGGCTGTGGTGCTTTGGTTTTTTCCTGCGAGGTTCCTTGTCCTGGCTGGGCGCATCGAATTAGTGCCGTGAGGCGTTAATTTGGCTGCAGTAGTTGGCAATGCTTGCCAGGATTTGGTCTGCAGTCCTGGTCCAGACATAAGGGCTGCGCGCTCTGGCGGGTCCAGATACAACCGGACGACATCGCGGACCTTGGCCGCGAACAGCGGATCGCTGGACAGTTTCCATGAATCCCGTTTGTGCGCCCGCTCGAACTTACCGGTCGAGCAGATGATGCGCGACGCCACGATCACCCAGATCGATGAGGACACGAATCAGATTCAGCGCGTGGTCATGTCGCGGGCGCTATTGCGCTGATTCTCGCCGCGTTCGGCCTCGATTGGGTACCGGAAGGTCGGCAGCCCTGGTGCGCCTGCGTTTGGGGCGTCATCACCCCGCGATGAGGTGCCTGGCGCCGTACGGACGGAGACAGTTCCGCAGTGGGCAGCCGGGATGAGAAGCGCACTCGCGGGCTTCCTGGTGTGGGTGCGTGCGCTCGAGAACCTTTGCGGTGATGCTCGACGAGCACCGTCGTCGCCGGAAACACCGTTGCCGTGTTCTGCTAGCTTACGAGGTCTCGTTACCAAGATCGCAAATACCGCGAGCCCGTTCAGGGATTGAATATCATTCGGAAAGTATGTATCGTCGACTCGATGTGGGTAGCCGGTTTGCATGTCTGCCGCCTCTTGGTCGCCGCGCCTGAACACCACCGCAGCGGTCGCGGCCTCACTCCGCGTCGGTTTAGCCCTGTTAGGAGAAGCACGTGTCGTTCGTGACCACGCGGCCCGAGGCCCTGACGGCCGCCGCTGGAGACTTGCGGCGCATCGGCTCTGCGATGAGCAGCGGGCGGCGCCTCGAGTTCGGGTCAGGTGTCGGTGACTAGCAGTTCCAGGCCCACCTCACACAACTCGTGTCCCGACACTGTCTGCCGGAGCGGGTGGGAGTTCTACGGGCCGTGGGACTGCGGCGGCGTTAGCGCTGGCTCGTGACCGGGCAATCCAACGTGCGCGGCGTGCAAGGGCTCAAGCTGGGCGCAGCTGCCCTGATGCTTCCGCTGCTCGCCGGGTACGGCGTCAACCTGCTCGCCACCCCGTACATCGTCTGTCGGCTCGGACTGCACGACTTCGGTATCTGGGCGATCACAGTCGCGATCGCGCAGTACGCGGCACTGTTCGATCTGGGGGCCAAAGGCGCGGCCGCCCGGTATGTTGCTCTGTTCCATGCACGCGGGGATATTCAAAACGAGCGTTCCGTCGTCGGAATTTGCCTTACCGCGGTGATCGGATGGAGCGGCGTACTGTACGCGATTCCGCTGCTCATTCCTGGCTTCCTGAACCAGATTCTGCGCACGCGCGATGTAGCGCTAGCCCAGTTCCTTGTTGTGTCCGCAATGACCATGTTGATCTGTGGGCTGCTTGGCAGGGTTCTTACGGCGGCCTCTTTCGGCCGGGGTCGCTTCGTGGCGGCAAACGTGGGCCTCGCCGTTCTTGCGGTCGCGCAGGTTGTCGGTGGAGTGGTCGCGCTGGCAGGCAGCCCTACCCTGCGCAGTTTCGCGCTGGGCACCGTCGCGGGAGCGGGCGTAGGACTCTGCGGGCTCGTGGTGACTATTCTTTGCGACGAGCGCCGGATCGTCATCGGCCCGCCGAAGGCTGCCCTAGCGCGGGAGATCATGGCCTACGGAATCAAGGTGCAGCTACAGGGCGGCGCCGACATCGTGATGTTCCAATCCGGCAAGCTGATCGCCGGTATCGTCATCGGCCCGGCAGCTGCAGGCGCCTACGAACTAGGCAGCCGACTGGCACAGGGAGCCCAGGCGTTCGGGGCCGCCGCTGCCGCGGCGCTGACTACCCACTTCACCAGGGCATACGCGCTGGGCGGGAAGGTCGCCACCTTGCCCCAGTATTCTCGCCTGACACGCCGTAACGCGGCGGTCGCCATATTCCTGCCGCTACTTCTGTGCGCCACGTCATTTAGCGCTGTTCCTCTCTGGCTGGGCGAGCGGCACGACGCCGTCGTGATGGTTCTTGCTGCCCTCGCCCCCGGGATTGCGGTCAGCGTGTCAACGGGTGTCTGCACCGCGAGCATGCTCGCGATCGGGCGGCCCGGGGTCCTAGGCGCCACATCGATCGCAGCTGCTGCCATCCCCGTGGCAGTGGCGCTGCCACTCGGCCAAGCATTCGGATTCAAGGGAATCGTCGCGGCATTCGGATGCGGGATCGTCGTCGGCAACCTACTGATGGTGTGGTTCCTTCAATTCCGAATGGGAATTTCGATGAGAGAATATCTATGCGCCATCAGAGGTCCATTCGCATTAGGGATTGTCGCAACGTTAGCGGCGCTACCGATCGGTATTATTGCCATGCCACACGATCGTGCATCGGCCCTAATACCTTTCCTGCTCTCCAGCGCCATCTTCTGCACCATCTACGTCATCCCGGGATGGCAGCTTGATTATCTGCCCCGTTTTCGCGGCGGCGGCAAGAATCAATCGCACGGCAGACTGTTGTCCCGGTTCGCTCGCCTGCAGCAACCGGTGGTATCGCGTCTCCCTGCCGACGAACCACTGAGCGGGCCGGCCTCAACACTGAAGGAACCTGCGGGACGAGGTGGATGCGCATGACCGCCCACGATGAAGGAAGCGCAAGCAGGAAGGCGCCTCCACGTTCAGTTGCGATCATCGGCACCCGCGGGTACCCCAGCTTCTACGGCGGATTCGAGACCTTAGTGCGAAAACTCGCGCCATTTCTAGCCGATCGCGGCTGGCAGGTTACCGTCTATGGCCATCGGCACGGCACCGTCATGTCGGCCGATTACCAGCGCGAGAACATCAGAAGCCTGACAACCCCGGGCATCGAGTCAAAGTCGCTGAGCACCTTGACATTCGGCGCGACCTCGATCCTTGATGCGTCAAAGAGGCGGCCCGACGTCGCGTTGGTTATGAACGTTGCCAACGGCTACTGGCTTCCGATGCTTCGGTGGCGCCGAGTCCCGTCAGTGGTCAACGTGGACGGGATCGAGTGGCAGCGGGACAAATGGAGCAAGCTCGGCAAGGCCGTCTTCAAGCTCGGCGCCCAGTTCACCGCCCGATTCGGTGACATTCTGATCTCCGATTCGCGGGAGATCGGCGCGTTCTGGCAAAAGACTTTTCATCGTCGCAGCGTCTTCATACCGTACGGCGGCGACCTTCCGAACGGAGATCTCGCGCCGGTGGATGGACTCGCGCGGCGAGGATATGTGCTATTAGTCGCCCGGCTCGTACCAGAGAATACTGTCGCTGAGTTTCTAGACGCTGCGGAACTTATAGCGCAGAGGTATCCCGTGGTGGTTGTCGGATCTTCGGGCAGTGGTGGACCACTCGAAGCTCGAGTTCGCTCCCTGTCCGAATCGAACAGGGCCGTGACATGGTTAGGTCACCTTGCCGACGATTGCAAGCTCTACTCGCTATGGCAGAACTGCGGAGCGTACTTCCATGGACACAGTGTGGGAGGGACCAACCCGGCCCTTGTCCAAGCCATGGCCTGCGGAGCTCCGATAATCGCGCGGGACACGATATTCAATAGGGAGGTCCTTCAGGGCGCGGGCCTGTTTGTCGAACCGAACTTCCGGGGTATTGCCGACGCAGTAGAAACCCTTATGACCCATTCCATGTTGCAGGAATCTCTGAGTTCGCGGGCTCAGACGCGTGCAGGCGAATTGTACTCATGGGAGGCAATCTGCACACAGTACGAAGCTGCCTTGTATAGCGCAATGGATCTGGAATATCAGCCCTCACGCCCCCTTCGCTCAGCGAGTGTGAACCCGTGAACGGCCACAATGAGGGGTTTTGCGTCAACGCACGCGAAAGAGTGCTCTGAGGGAATTCTTGATGGGCTGGCAACCGACTTCCGACTGGACGAGATAAAGGGGACCAAAGATGTCGTCGCGCAACCTGATGACGATTCGTAAGCGATGGTGGCTAGTTCCGATTGTGATGGTTGTCGGCCTTTTAGGCGCCGTCATGGCGACGGCGTTTACGACACCGACGTACAAGGCAACGTGTTCGCTGTTTGTCACTGTTAATTCGCAAACGGACCCGACCCAAACATGGGCGGGATCCCAATTCGCCGAAGATCGCGTTATATCCTATTTGCCGTTGATAAAGAGTGATTGGGTTGCGTGGGACGTGATAAATCGGTTAGGGCTCAATATGTCCGCTTCCGATTTGCAGGGTCGGATCGAGGCTGCGGCGGAACCGAAATCGGTTTTGATAAATGTTTCCTTGAGTGATTCGAATTCGCAGCGATCAGCCGAGTTGGCGACCGCCGTTTGCGCCGACTTTGTGGACGTCGCGGCGCAAATCGAACGCCCGAACTCACAAACCGCAGTCAAGCTAGTACAGAAAGCGACTCCTCCTCCCTACCCCATATCGCCGAACCCCAAACGGAACCTAGCGGCCGGTGCACTGGCTGGACTCCTGGTGGGTTTGGGACTCGCGCTCTTAGTGGAGCGGATCTCGCCTGAGGCCGAGCCGGATCCGAAAACCGTCGAGCATGATCACGACGCCAGCGAACGCCTCCGGAGCAGAGGTTGGCTAGTTGATTAGCCCGAATCTCCCACTAGATCCCGCCCCTGCCGTCGAGCTATTTCGGCGGTGCGGTTTGGCGCTAGCGCATGTTCGCGGGGGCCTTCGATTCGGTATGAACGCCGGTGCTATCACGACCACGGTCGCCGCGTTAATTGTGACCTTTGATCTGTCGTTCAGGGCCGGCTCGGATCCCGTGGTTCCAGTAGTGCTCGCCGGAGTCTTCCCCTTGGCCGTCCTACTGGCTGGGAACCGCAGCCGGATCGTTCGACTGGCTCCGAACCGTGGCTGGATGGTTCACGCGATGCTCATCACCGCATTCACCACCACGCCGCTGGGTACCCCTTTCGGAATCCGGGTCGGCGGCTACTACGTCTTCTTCTACGAATTATTTGCTTTCGGGTCGCTCCTCTATGTAATCGGGCTGTTGCGTGCTTCGCCGGTCGCCACCGCGAGACTCCAGAATTCTGCTGGCGTCTGGGCAACGGTACTATTTGGAATTACCGTTGTATCGGGAGTGATCATCGGTTTGGTGCATGGGTCCTTCCTTAAGGATATCCTGATAGATGTGCGTGCTATTGGGGATATGATGATCGTTATATTCGTGGTGACGGCTATTTTCGCTCTCGACGATTGGCGCCGTTACCTTAAGACTATTAGCGGAATATTGACGTTTTCGGCAGTTATGATTCTTTATGCGTCAGTTAGCGGTCAATCGGTCGGGTTCAGAACGGAGACCGCCGAGCTGTATGACAAAACGACAAGCAATGCGACGCGGTTCATAACGCAGACCACAGCGCTAGCCCTGGCAGGCGTTTTGGCGTGCGTGACGCTGCTTGTGTTGGGACGGGTAACCGCCAGGCATGCGGCGCCGATGCTTATCCCTTCGCTGGCGATCTGCTTCCTGAGTTTCTCCAGGAACACAATTCTTGCACTTGCCGGCGCTCTCGCATTTACGCTCGTATTCACGCTCATAAATGGGCATCTGGCACGAGCGGCTCGACATTTCGTAATGATGGCTGTGGTTACCTGCACCGCCGTATTCGGACTATCGATCCTTGGCGGTGCGATCGGGGCCGGTCAGTGGGTCGATGACCAGGTTAAAGGTTACGCGGATCGTGTGGTAGCCGGATTTGAGCAGTCGAACGTGAAACACGATACCTCGGCGCAGGGCCGCCTGAAGGAGGACGCACATCTTACAAAGGCAGGAGACGCGCATCCGATTTTCGGCTCCGGCTTCGGTTATCGGTACAAACCCCCAGAAGGGGGCGGGATCCGGGATCCGAGTGATTTCGCAGGAACAGCAACGGGCCAGCTATACGCGCACAATACTTACCTTTGGTTCTACGTGAAGGTGGGCGTTGTCGGAGCCGCTACCTTCCTCATGCTCATTGTGGTCGGCGTGCTGCCTGCCCTGGGCCGGCGCCGTCCTAGTCCGGTGTCCGTGAGCGCAGCGGGCACGCTCGTTGGATTGAGCCTTGCCATGAGCGTCGTGCCTCTGCCCCTTGACCAGTGCAATTCCGCCGCACTAGGTCTCGTCATCGGCGCATCTCTGGAAGCCGGCACCCTCAGGGCAAACCGAAATCCTCGGCTGCAACTTCAATCACAGCAGCCGACCGTAGCCATCCCGAGTATCGCAAAAAGCGCACAACAGCCAGATCCCGATTTCCGTGCGACCGAACGTAGGCCCATTCCCAGGCTCAGGCACACAACCGTATCCCCTGACGAGGATGTGGCGACGCGTCTTGGCCGACGGATCGACGTGGCGGTCTAGTGAGCGGGGCCGAGATCGTGATGTCGGGTGTCCGGGCCGGGCAGCAGGCGCCAGGCGATCACCAGGATGGAGCGGCCCACGGCGCCGACTGCTCGGCGAATCGGGCCGATGCCGGAGTGCGCAAGGTCGAGTCGAGGACAATGCTGGCCGCCAAGATATCCGCCGTGCGGCTCAGTTGTGCCGAGCTCCGGTGGTTTTTGCGATCATGAGGCTCCTGTTTGATGCGCACTGGTGGGTCGATGGGCCGCCATCAAACCGCAATGTGTTGCGGTCACTAATTACTGAATGGTTGCAGGCTTTCCCTGCTGATGATCTAACGTTGCTAGTCCCGAAGGACGACGTTTCCTACGTCGAGGGTGAGATTCAGCGCTTGCAGCTCAGGGCTGATGTCAATCCCTATCCGACTTGGGCTAGATACCACGCCGTAGCAGTCGCCACCATCGCGGTGCGCAGAGGTGAATACGACGCCGTGGTTACCCAGAACTTCTGTCCGCCTTTCTCTGGGGCGCCTCGCTTTGTTCTTGTCCACGACGCTATCTTCGCTACAAATCCCGAGTGGTTTACGAAGAAAGAGTTGATATATCTGGGAGGAGTGCGTCCGTCCCTTCGAAGGGCGACGACCGTCCTGGCTACGTCCCAATCCGAGGCGGCAAGGATCGGTTCTGTGTGGCCTGAATTGAAGGAACGAATTGTGCCAGTGGGACTAAGCGTCCCGGCGGGCATAGTTACAGCGCGCGCGAAGTGCCCTTCGATGTGGAACGGGGCGGCGCCATTCGTTCTCACCGTCGGTCGGCTCAACGTGCGTAAAAACTTGGGCCGGCTCATCGAGGCCTTCGCTCGCGTTGCTCAGCAAGACCTAACTCGTCACTTGGTAGTCGTTGGAGAAAAGGACGGAAAGTACTCGCCTGATGCGATTCCAGCCCACGTTATGTCCCGAATACATTTCTTGGGCCACGTCACCGATGACGAACTGCGCTGGCTCTACGAAAACTGCGACCTGTTTGTGTTTCCGTCGTTGGGCGAAGGTTACGGACTGCCGCTCCTCGAGGCCAACACGCTGGGTGCTCCCGCAATAGCTAGCGACATTCCCGTGTTTAGAGAACTCAAGTTGGCCACTGAATACTTCGATCCGCGGTCGGTTGACGAGATGGCTGCCGCCATCCTGCGGGGATTGGGAAGCGCCACAGCAGTCGGCGCGATCGAACTGACCTGGGACGATGTCGTAAGGAACATCAGGGGTGCGGTGGAGACGGGACTGATCCTTAAGTGACTAGATGGCTACTCTTAGCGGGGGACAGGGGGAGAACTCGGGTGACCGTGAAATTTTGAAGCTGGACATGTAGGCTCGGGCCAAGTTTAAATCCGGATAGGAATTGGGGGCGCTAGTGTTCATCAAAAAACAGTTCAACGCGCTCATGCGCCAGGCTGTCCTCCGCTACAGCATTTACAATCGCCGAAAGAAGGCAGAAAAGATCTCTACGTGGATGAAGGCCCATAACTGTAAGACTGTGCTTTTTGTTGGGGTGGTCGGGGAGTGAGTGGGCCGGTGATCCAAATATGGCCAATGTCGACATTGTCGAGAGAAAA
>CAWBSW010000044.1:0-145009 GCA_963791535.1 uncultured Actinomycetota bacterium
CCACTGGAGCGCGCGAGCTGTACTTGACCGTTGGCAATCTCAAACCAGTCCTCCTCGTCCCATAGCTCCGCAGCCACGAAGCAGTACGGGTGGCACAGCACATCCAGCTCCCGTGGCTGGGCAAGGTATTGGCGCAGCGCGTCTTTGAGGAGCGGCGCGGCGGCTACATAGCCGTCGAGCGCCCGTACCGCAAGCCCGCGCAGCAGCAAGTGCGAATGCGGCAGCGGCTCGGGGTCCAACGGCACGGATTTCGCCCCCCGCGCCACCTCCGCTAGGCCGCACCCATCCGCCAGGCGCCCGACGTATATGGCGGCCAGGAGTGCTTCCAGAAGGGTCTGCCGCGCCAGCTCGGCATCCAGCGGCTGAAGGCGCTGCGCGACATGTAGTAAAAGTGATGGCGCATCGGCGCCGCGGTTGAGCTTGAAAGCGATCCGCGCGCGCATGAGCTCCACCAACGCATGGCCGTGCTCGTCGAGGGGACCAATGTCGGCCGCTGCCAACAGTTTCCCGGTGGCCAGGAAATCGCCGGCGGCGTATTTGGCTTCGGCGGCAACCAGTGCACGCGTGGCCCGCTGACCCGGATCGGGGGTCAGCGCCACCGCCCGCTCCCAAAACGCCGCCGCCGCGGCCACCCCGCCGCGCCGCTGGGCTCGATCTGCCGACCCGATCAGCTCTGCGGCCACCTCCTCATCGGCAGCTCCTTCGGTGGCGTAGGCCCGATGCCAGGCCCGCCGATCCGGATCCAGCTGCGGGTCGGTCGCTTCCGCGAGCGCGGCGTGCGCGGCCCGCCGCTGGTCGACCTCTGCGGCCCGATACACCGCCGAGCGCAGCAACGGATGCCGAAACCGCACCCCCGCACCGATGTCCAGCAGCCCGGCATCGACCGCCAGCTCCAGCGCGCCCACATCCAGGTCCAGCGCGTGAGCCGCACGCGCCAGCAGCGCCGGGTCCCCGACCGGATCGGCGGCCGCCACCAGCAGCAACCGTTGCGTGACCCGCGGCAAACCGCGCAGCCGCGTCAAATACTGATCCTCGATACGGCGCGGAACGCTGCCGCTGTCGGGCATCGCGAACCCGCCCGCGAAATCCACCACGCCCAATTCCCGTAAAGCCAGCGGATTTCCGTGCGCCTCCTCCAGAATGCGTCGACGCACGCTCTCGTCGAGGCGGCCAGTGGTCCCCGACGCCAGCAACGCGCGAGCCGACTGCTCATCCAGCCCGGACAACCGCAGATCCGGCAACCCCGCCAGCGGATCCTCCAACGCCGCCGTCGTTCGGGCGGCGAAAACCAGCCCCACCGGCTCGGCCAGCAACCGCCGCCCCACAAACCCCAGCACCTGAGCGGTGGCCTGATCCAGCCACTGCACGTCATCGACGATGCACAGCAGCGGCCGCTCCTCGGCGGCCTGCGCCAACAGGTTCAGCGCCGCCAGCGCCACCAAAAACGATTCCGGCGGCTCCCCGGACGCCAAACCCAGTGCCGCGCTGAGCGCCTCACGCTGAGGTTCAACCAACGCGTCCAGGCACGAGAGCATCGGTTTGCAAAGGTCATGTAGCCCAGTGAAGGCCAACTCCATCTCCGACTCGACGCCCATGCACCGCGCCACCCCGAAGCCCGCCGCCTGCTCGGTCAGATAACCCAGCAGCGCCGACTTGCCGATCCCCGCCTCCCCGCGCAACACCAGCACGCCGCTGCGCCCACCACGCACCCGAGCCAGCAGCCCATCCAGCGCCGCACATTCGCGTCGCCGCCCATACAACGACGTCAACGCGTCCGCGGCGCGATGGCGATCGCCCACCAGCAACCACCGTCCTCATCCAGCCAAGCGCCCAGGATTTATTGCGGCAACACTACTCGGTCAGTGGCGCTTGGGCGTTCTCATTGCTACCTCCCGGGGCCGCCGCGACGCACCGATGCCGTGGCCGCCCGCTTGGTCGGCCATAAGCGCCTGCCCTTAACTCTAATTCCGTTGCGAAACAACGTTTCCAACCCGGCATCATCCTCAGACCGGATCGGTTCAGGTTTGGGACGATGTGGTCTTACGCCACGATGGTGAGTAGCACCAAGGCGGCGGCTGCCAGTCCGGTGATCGCTGCGGGAAGTAGAACGGCGCCCTTGTCGTGCGCCTTGAGGTGGTAACCAAGGGCGCCGGCCATCAGGATTAGGACCGCGGCGGCAGTCAGGATGGCAACAGGTTTGACGGCGATTCCGGCTAGCAGGCCCACCACAGCGGCGAGTTCAGCGATACCGATCAGGCGGCTGAGCCGCAAGCTAATGCCGAGATGCGCGGCATTGGTGCGTGCGGTGCCGGTGCCGAGGATCTTGATGATCCCCGTGAATGCGAACTCCACAGCCAGAAGAGTGGATAAGGCGACAGTTGCAATGTGCATCGCTGATTCCCAGAAGTGATTAGCCAGTTGCTAATTGACGCAGATGGTGCCGTTGAAATGCGTGCCGTCCCCGGTAAGGCATCCGTTGGGCGGATCCTTCGGCAACCCAGGCGGGAGGCAGTTTTGCCTCGCGTTGTCCCAGTACCAACCCGTAGGACAGTCGGCCAAGTTCACGGCCGCCGGAGGCACCAGCAGGGCGGACAAGCCGACACTCGCCACAGCTAGCACGGTGGCTACCGACCGAGCAATTCTGAGGTTCTTCACGTCCTCGTTCTCCTTCGCTTGAATCGCGTTTCCTCTTGGTGACCTGCTGTCAGGCTCGAAACGCTCTGCCACCATTGTCGGCATCTTCGGCGGTGAACAGCTTCATGCCACCCACAGTCCTGTGTACCGGCTAGCTGGAATTTCACGGTCCGTCACTCCACCAGAAGGCCAACGGCGCAGGCATGCAGATAGACTCACCCGCATCAACTGAAACGTGAAATATTTTGTGAGCCAGAGCATCTGACGATTCGCCCGAACATCGCCAATCCGGGCACTTTTACCTGCTGGCAGGTATGCCCGTTTGGCGGTGGCGGTAACGACATGCTGTCGCCGAACCCGGATGCTGAAAAACAACACCGCGTCAGCGACCCAGCTGCGCGGAATCGCTTGCACGAGCGATGTTCAGGAACGAATGCAAGACGCCCAAGCAGCGGCTGAAGAGCCGCGTGACAAACAGATGGAGCAAAGATCATGGCATACCGTACTGTTAACCCGTACAACAACCAGGTCGTGGCTACTTTTGACGACCTGACCGATGCGGAGGCGATGAACCTTCTTGCGCAGGCGCAGAAGACCTTTGAGTCCTGGAGCCAGATGTCGTACGCCGAGCGCGCCGCAGTGTGCCGCCGTGCCGCAGCCATCCTCACCGACCGGCCCGATGAGTTCGCAAGCCTGCTGACGCTGGAAATGGGCAAGCTCTACACGGAGAGCTTGGGCGAAGTTGCGCTGAGCGCAGACATCTTCAACTACTACGCGGAGAACGCCGAGAAGTTCCTGGCGCCCGAGCGCATCAACACGGTCAGCGCCAACGACGACGCAATGCTCATCAGCGCCCCGCTTGGGGTGATCCTGGGTGTGCAGCCGTGGAACTTCCCCTTGTACCAGCTGGCGCGGGTGGCGGCCCCGAACCTGATGGCCGGCAACGTGGTCATGGTCAAACACGCCTCAAACGTCCCGCAGGCGGCCGCCGCCTTCGAGCGTCTGCTGCTGGAGGCAGGTGCCCCCGAGGGCGCCTACACCAACCTCTTCGCCACCAAGGATCAGATCAACATGCTGCTCGACGACCCGCGGGTGCGCGGTGTGTCGCTGACCGGCAGCGAGGGCGCCGGCTCTGTCGTCGCGGCGCGGGCCGGCAAGAACCTCAAGAAGTCCACCATGGAGCTGGGCGGCTCGGACGCACTGATCGCGCTGGACGACGCCGACCTGGACAAGACGGTGCAGTGGGCGGTGTGGGGCCGGATGAACAACGGCGGACAGTGCTGCGTGGCCTCCAAGCGGATCATCGTCGCGGAGGAAATCGCCGACGAGTTCTTGGAGAAGTTCAAGGCCGCGCTGGCCGCCCTGCAAGCCGGTGATCCGTTTGACGCGGCGACCACGCTGCCGCCCATGTCGAGTCAGGGTGCCGCCGACGAGTTGTACGAAAAGATCAAGGCGGCAGTGGAAGCCGGCGCAACGGCGATCCCACTGGGCGAGCCGGTGCCCACCACGGGCGCGTTCGTGCAGCCAACCATCCTGACCGACCTGACCCCGGACAACCCCGCCTACTATCAGGAGTTCTTCGGCCCAGTGGCGCTCTTCTTCCGCGCGAGCAGCGAGGACGATGCCGTGCGGCTGGCTAACGACTCGCACTTCGGGCTCGGCGGTTCGGTGTTCACCGAGGACATCGACCGCGGGGTCGAGGTCGCCAAGCGGATCGAGACCGGCATGGTGTTCGTCAACCACCCGACGTGGACCAAGCCGGACCTGCCGTTCGGCGGTGTGAAGCTGTCGGGCTACGGGCACGAACTGTCCAGCCTCGGCATCCAGGAGTTCGTCAACAAGAAGCTGATCAACGTCGTCCCGATCGACGCACCCGAGTGATCATCGCCCAAGTCGGATGACCCAAAGCAGAAGGAACACACCAATCATGGCTGACTTCACCGTGGGGAAATACCTCGCGACCCGGTTCGAGCAGATCGGGCTGAAGCACTACTTCATGGTCCCCGGGGACTACAACCTCGTCCTGCTCGATGAGCTGCTGGAAAACAAGAACGTCGAGCAGATCGGGTGTTGCAACGAGCTCAACGCCGCCTACGCCGCCGAGGGCTACGCCCGGGTCAATGGGGCCGGGGCCGTGCTCACCACCTTCAACGTCGGCGCCTATTCCGCGCTGAACGGTGTGGCCGGCGCCGCCGCCGAACGGCTGCCGGTGATCATGGTGTCATCCAGCCCCAACACCAACGACGCGGGTGAGAATCACATCCTGCACCACACGGTGGGTTCCCACGACTTCACCGCTCAGTACGAGGTGTTTCGGCAGGTGACGTGCGTGGCGGTGCGCATCCAGCACCCAGCCAACGCGCCCGCCCTGATCGATGAGGCGATCAGCACCGCGTTGCGCGAGCGCAAGCCCGCCTACATCGAGATTCCGTGCAACCTGTCGGCCGCACCATGCTCTCCGCCGGCCCCATTCTCCACGCTGCAGCCGGGGCAGGTAAGCAACGCGCGGATGCTGGCGGATGCCGTCAGTCGGGCCACCGACCTCATCGCGGATGCCAAAAAGCCGATTCTGCTGGCCGGTGCTCACCTGCGGCCCTATGGCGCCATCGAGGCGTTCCGTGAACTGGCCGAAGCACTCGGCTGCGCGGTGGCGGTCATGCCCAACGCCAAGGGCTTCTTCCCCGAAGACCACCCGCAATACGCGGGCATCTACTGGGGTGAGGTCAGCAGCCCGCAGTGCCAAGCCATCGTCGACTGGTCCGACCTCATCGTGGCCGCCGGGCCGGTGTTCAACGACTACACGACAGTGGGCTGGAGCGCGGAGCCACCGCGCCAGCGATTGATCAACGCCACGGCCCAGGGAGTGCGGTTCGGCGACACCGAATACACCGGCGTCGCGCTGGCCGACTTCCTGTCCGACCTTGCCAAGAAGGTCCAGGCGCACGACGCGACGCTGACCCAGTACAAACGTCTCAGGGGTACGACTTCGGTGGCGCGCCGCGAGGCTGCCGACCCCGCGGCTCCGCTGAGCCGGGTCGAGCTGTGGCGTCAGATCGAGGAGGACCTCGACTCCAAGACCACCCTGTTGGTGGAAACCGGTGATTCGTGGCTCAACGGCATGTACACGCGGCTGCCCGGCGGCGCGAGGTTCGAAATCGAGATGCAGTGGGGCTCCATCGGCTGGTCCGTGCCCGCCAGCTTCGGCTATGCGATGGGCCTCGAGCCTGACCGCCGCCTGGTCTCGGTCATCGGCGATGGGTCCTTCCAGCTGACCGCCCAGGAAGTGTCCAACATGATCCGCCACCGCCAAGAGGTCCTGATTTTCTTGGTCAACAACCGCGGGTATGTGATCGAGTCGGCGATCCACGACGGTCCGTACAACTACTACAAGAACTGGGATTACGCCGGACTGGTCGACGTTTTCAACGCCGAAGACGGCGGCGGCATAGGGCTGACGGCAACCACCGCCGCCGAACTGGCCGATGCGATCGGCAAAGCCCGCGCCCACAAGGGCGGGCCGGTCTTGATCGAGTGCCAGATCCCCAACGACGACGCCAGCCCCGAGCTCATCTCCTGGGGATCCAAAGTGGCTCGGGTCAATTCCCGGCCGGACCCGCGGTTCTAAGGGACAGCGGCCGCTGACGCTCGTCCTCACGTAGCCAGCCGGCCGGGAGTGCCGACATTGAATGCGCACTATCGGCCGGCTCACCACTCGGCTGAGCTTCGCCGTCGACATGCCTGACGTGTGCTGCCCGTTGGGGTGATCCCCAAGCGTGCTGCGGCTGCAACCCGTCGAGCTTGCGGGGTCCGTGAACGCCCTCCACGCGCTGCCGGCGCTTGGCCTTGTGATGAAAGTCGACGGCCGCAACGGGTTTGGCGCGTGAATCTCAAGGCGCAAGCCCTGGTGCGGACGGCGGACTTTTCTAAGCGGACCAGCTGTGGCCGAGTCCGCATGCGCCGGTGACGAATCCGCTGCCCGGAATGTCGAGCGGCAGGGGTGCGGTGCGAGCGGTGGTGTAGATCTCCTGCGTGAGTCCATTGGGCCCCGGGAACCGCAGGAAGCGCTCGACCCCTCGCAGCTTTGTGTCTTCCTCGCTACCCTCGACGGCCGGCACGCCGTGGTCGGCGACGCGACGACTGATCTCGTCGAAGGTCGCGCGATGTCGTCGAGGTGCATGCCGATGGCGTCGCGACCGAAGCGTTTCCAGTCACCGAATTTTTCGTTTCGACGACGACTTAGCCGAGGTGCTCAGGCCGAGATCAGCCTGAGCGGCAGTCGCTCGTAGCAGCGGATGATGTTGTTGAGCGCCCATGTCGGCTCGCCGGCGAGTTCGATTCGGCTTACCTGCCGCATCAGCGCCGTGAGCATCGCCTGCATCTCGAGCCGGGCGAGCCCCTGTCCGGCGCAGGCATGCGTGCCGTGCCCGAAGCCGAGATGGCGGGTGGCATTGCGGCGGATGTCGAACACGTCGGCCTCTGGCCACTCGTGCTCATCGCGGTTCGCCGACGCGTACAGCACTAGCACCCGCGATTCAGCCGGGACCTCGATATCGCCGATTTCAGTCGGCTGCAGCGACTTTCGGGTGAACGCCCGCAACGGCGATTCGTATCGCAGCACCTCGTTGATCGCATTGGGCAGCAGGGACGGCTCGGCGCGCAGCGCATCCCACTGGGCGGGATGCAAAGCAAAGAGCGCCAGCGCACTGGCGATTCCGCTGATCGTGGTGTCCAGCGACGGAACAAGGTAATCGATCATCAGCGCCGAGCACTCCGTGTGAGCTAGTTCCCCGGCGTCGGCGGCGGCGAGGATGTCATGACCCATGCTGCCGTCCATCACAGACCGGTGGCGCACCACGTCCTTGGAGAAGCGCAGCATCTGCAGGCTGGCCCGCACCGACTTGAGGGCATTGCGATTGAGCGGGCCAAGCACATCGAATGTGGCTCCGCCCCAACGCAGGAGGTGCTGGCGGCGGTCCTCGGGCCAGCCGACGAGATCGGGCACCACGGAAAGCGGCAGCGCGGTCGCCAGATCGTTGACACCGTCCACGCGTTGACGTCGCACGGCCGCGGCGACCAGCTGCTCGGCGTCGCGGTTGACGGTGTCGCTCATCGTCCGCAAGGCCCGTGGCAGCAGCCGGTGCGCGACGAGCTTGCGCCGCTGGTCGTGTTGGTAACCGTCGCTGTTGAGCGTCGTGCCGCGAGACAGCCGATTGAAGACACCGTTCAGCCCGACCCCTTCGCCGGAGACGAAGGTCGTGTCGTCGCGCAGCACTGCTTTGCACTCGGCATAGCGCGGCAAGGCGTAGACCCGCTGCCTGCTCAGCCACACCACCCGCCCCAGTCGGCGCAGGCGCGCGTAATGCGGGTGCGGGTCGAGGATCGCCCGCGCCGAGTACAGGTCAGGGTCGTATGCCGGGACGGCGGCGGGCCTACGCATCAGCGCCGGTGTCTGCGGGTGGCGCGAAAATCGGTACGGCGCCGCAGACTTCGGCCAGATCACGGCTCGCACATAGCACCGTCCGATCCGGCCGCACCACCGCGGCCCTGGCCCGGCCGGCCTGCAGCCACAGCGCCAGTTCCGTGCCGGGATGAGCCGCCACGACGACGGCGCCGCGGCGGGTCATCTCGTTCTGCTGCGACGGACTGGGCGCGGCGGACATGATCACCGCGAACCTGCCGCCGACGATCTCGTCGAGCCGTTTACCGTCGACCAGAACAGGATTCGGGCACAAGCCACCCGCCAGCTGCCGCCGTCCGCGTGATTTCAGTACCAGCTCACTGCTGTGCAACGCGGGCGTCGTGCTGTCGACGATCTTCTCCCGCACCCCGGGGACTAGATGCAGGCGCGGAACCACCACACGGCGGAGCAGGTTGCCCGCCTCGCCGCCTGCGGTCATCGCCGTACCCATCGCGAGCGCGAACCGGATCATGTACCGCACGTGCGGTATGCGTTCCCGCTCATAGGTGTCGAGCACGCTCTCCGGCAACCATCCGCTGACCACGCCGGCAAGCTTCCACGCGAGGTTCATCGCGTCGCGCAGCCCCGCGCACAGGCCTTGGCCTATGAACGGCGGTGTCAGGTGCGCGGCGTCGCCGAGGATGAACATGTTGTTACGGCGCCAGCTGGTCGCCACCTGCGCACGGAAGGTGTACTCGGCGACGCGCACGAGCTCTAGCTGTGGTGGCGCAACGTCTTTCACCCATGGCCGGATCAGTGGGTAAAGCGCCGCCATGGTGTTGTAGTCGTCGGCCGTCTCGTCCGGCAGCAGCCGAAACTCCCACCGGTAGCGGCTTTCGCCGATGCGCATGTAGGTGGCCGCTCGATGCGGATCGCAGACCTGATGCACGCCTTGCCACTGGTTGAGCTCTGCGGTGGTCGCCACATCGACCACGAGCCACCGCTGCTGGAACTTCAAGTCCTCCATGTGTGCGCCGATCGCGGTGCGGACCAGGCTGTTGGCGCCGTCGCAACCGAGTAAATACCTCGTCTCCACCCGGTGCTCTTGGCCCCTGACCCGATCGGTGAACGTGACCTGCACTCTGTCGGCCCCGATCTGAACCGCTTCGGTCACTTCGGCATTGCCCCGGAGAACGGCGTGCGGGTAATGCTTGAGGTTCGCCCGCAGCAGCGCCTCCAATTCCGGCTGGTCAAACATGTTCGCCTGCGGGAAGCCGTTTGCGCTTTCGGCGCACTCCCGCTGAAATTGCGCAAGTACCCGCATGTTTCGGTCCCGCAGCTGCATACCACGGGCCGGTCGGGAGATCGCCGCGAACTCGTCAGCAATGCCCAATCCGGCCAGTAGACGGTAGATTTCGTCATCGAGGTGAACGGCACGCGGCTGTGGGTAGACGTCCTCCCAGCGGTCGAGGACAAGACAGTCGACGCCATACTGGGCAAGCTTCGTTGCCGCGGTGATCCCGGTCGGCCCCGCGCCGACGATCACCACCGGGACGAAGTTAGGGTTCTCGGTCATGAGTACCTGACCACGTTGCGTTGCGTGCCGAGATCGATCTTACCGTCGGCGGTTCCGATGGTCGCCTCGACGACATCGCCGTCGTGCAGGTACTTCGTGTTCTTGGCCTGGCCGGCGAAGAACATCTTCCACTTGACGTCGTCCGGCAGCAGACCCACGAGCTTCTGCACCGGCTTCGGCGGCGCGGACAGGGCCGTCCCGACCGGGGTGCCGGTCATCACCAGGTCGCCGGCGGACAGCTGCTGGAACCGGGCCAGTGCCGCAACGGTCTGGACGGGCCGATAGATCATGTCGCCGTCGACCGTGCTGTCTTGGCGCAGTTCGCCGTTGACCCGCAGCTGCAGGCGCAGCTCGCCGAAGCGGTTGAGCTCCTCGGCATCCAGCAGCACCAGCGCCGGCCCGACCGGCGTGAACGTCGGGTACGACTTCGATTCGTAGAATTGGGTTTTGGTCAGCTGCACATCGCGCGCCGACACGTCGTTGGTCACCACGAGACCGCAGATGTAGCCGGCCAGGTTGTCGGCGGTGATCGCGGTGCCGACAGGCATGTCGCGACCGATCACCAAACCGATCTCCACCTCGTAGTCGAGCAGGCGCACATGCTCCGGCTTGACGATGTCGTCGACGGGGCCAGTGATCGACCCAGATGCCTTGCGGAAGAACGTGAGCGGCACCTTTTTCGGGTCCCCTCCGGTGTCCTTGACGTGGGATGCGAAGTTGGTCATCTGCGCGACGACGCGGCACGGCTTGGTCACCGGTGACAGCAGCTCGAGGCTGCTCACCGGCACCGTCTCGGTGCTCGCAGCGGCCCGATTGATCGCCGGGCGGTCGGCCAGCAGCTGCGCCGTCGTGGTTGCGTCGGTGTCGATCTTGGCCACGGCGTCGGGGCTACCCGCCCACCAAGCATCGGCCGCGCGATAGATGGAAATGGTCATGAGCGTGCCACTTTCAGGAGTCCCCGGAGTCGGGTGAGGTCGAATTCGTTGTCGTCGCGGATCGCGGTCAGCATCGACCGCAGTTCGCGAACGGCTTCCCGGCTGGGTGTGATGCCGAGAAAATCTTTGGTGGCCGGTGGTCCCCACTGCGCCAGACCCGACGCGGTGAATGGCGCCCATCCCGGTTCGAGGGTGTTGTCGAACATGTCCCCGTCGCTGAAGTGCTCGACCAAGAACCCGTCGGGATCGCGCCAGTAGTCGAAGATCTGGCTGCCCTGGATATGCCTGCCGATCCCCCACGACCGGTGATACCCCTTCTCGCGCAAGTATTCGCCGCCCGCGGCGATCGCGTCCAGATCGCATACCTGATACGCGGAGTGCACATAGCGGTTCGACGGGCCCAACGCCAGCGCCAGCGTGTGGTGGTCGCTGGGTGTCGATCCGCGGTCGCACCGGATGAAGCTCATCGCCGGGCCGCGGTCACGCTGGCCGGGGTAATACATGAAATCGCTGACGATCAACCCGAAGTGGTCGAGGTACCAGTTCAGCGTCTGGATGTACTTCGTGCTCTGGAGCACGACATGTCCTAACCGCTGCACGCGAGTCGGCTCGCGCGGGGGCCGCTGGGTGGCGTTGGTGCGCCGCAACTCGTGCCCGAAGTTGAAGATGTGCGGCGGTTGTGCGAGAAGCTCGGCCAACTCGTGCGTCCCAGCGACGACGCGGACCGGAATCCCGCTGGGATCGGTCAGGTCTGCCGCGACGCCGCCGATGGCCTCTGGCAGCGTGTGGATTTGTGTCCCGGTCGCGCCGGCGAGCCGCTCGACGTCGGCCCGGTCCTCGGCGGCAAACGCCGTGCCGACGAAGCGCGAGCGCGGCCCGCGGCGGACGATCACGCAGGGTGATCCGGTATCGGTGCCGCGCAGCTGCAGCTCGTCGGCGGTGTGCAGCACGGTGGTGAAACCGAACGCCCGCGCGAAGGCTTCCGCGCGGACCAGGTCGGGTTTCTCGAATTCCAGCCAGGCTAGATCGCGAACCTTGATCAGGGGATTCCGGGAGCGTCCGGGGTGCTCTTCGCGCAGGGCGCCTTGGTCGCTGTGCAGGTCTTTGTGGGCGTCTACGTGCGCGGACACGGTGTCTCCTTCGCTTAACTGACGATATCGTCACCTACTAGACTACCTGCTGTCAAGCGTTTCTGACGAAATTATCAATATTGATGTTTTCTGCTAACATCTGCGCATGACCGCGGCACAACCAGTTGCCAATAACCGCATGGATCGGCGCAAGATGCGCACTCGCTCGGCACTCATCCGCGCCGCACAAACTTTTGTCGCGGCCGGCAAACTCAACGTGCCGGTTCTCGAGATCACCCAGGCCGCCGACGTCGGGATGGGTTCGTTCTACAACCACTTCGACAGTAAGGAAGAGCTATTCGAGGCCGCGGTCAATGAGGTACTCGACGACCTCGGCGCGATACTCGACAAGCTCGCCACCGAAGGCGAGGATCCGGCGATGACATTCGCCCGCAGTTTCCGGCTGGTGGGGCGGCTGTTCAGGCGGCGCCCGGAGATGTGCCGGGTGCTTCTCAACTCCGGGTTGACGTTGATCTCCGCTGACCGCGGCCTGGCTCCGCGGGCTCTGCGTGACATCAGTCTCGCTGGGCGCGCCGGCCGGTTCACCGTGGACGATCCTGAGCTCGCGTTGTCGGTGGCAGGCGGCGCGCTGCTGGGGCTGGGCCAGCTGCTGCATGACCAACCCGAACGCAGCGATTCCGAGGCGGCCGATCGCGCCACCCGCGACGTGCTGATCATGTTTGGCTTGCCTGCCGACGAGGCCGCGGAGATCTGCCGTCGACCGCTTCCTGACCTCGACGAGCTGACCGAGCCTGACTCCGCGGCGTGATTTGCATCGACACGTTTAGTTGAGCGTGCTCGCGAATATCCCGCACAAGGTAATGGCGAAACTGGCCAGCCAGATACCCGTCGGCCGCGCCGGCCGCCCCCCAATAGGTGGCCCGACACTGAATCGCTTCGACGCGGCGTTGGGCAGCGTAGAGCTCTCGGATGCGTCGCGAACCGATCTTCGAGTTGAGGCCGATGGGCTGCGCTCCCCACATGTTGCATGCACTGTGCGATGGCGCTTGCAGGAAGGCACAACGCCAATACAGTTGGAAAACCGAGCGATTCACAGGAAAATATTCTTACTTTCGCCGTCATGTCGCTGTGGCTCTTTGCGAGGAGCGCGACCGAATGGTCCGACTCCTGCGGGGTGATTCAGTCAGATGCTCGCGCTGGCTGACGAACTGAAGCTGGGGCGCGCCGGTGAGAACGCGTTGCTCGATGAGTTCAGCGCCCCGAGCGACACGCCGGTTGCTGCGAAACCCGCGGCGACCCGCCGTACGCCGTCTGTCATGTCATCGCCTGTCGGACCTTAGCCGACAGCCGAGCCGCGGTCAGCTTCCTCGCCGGCAGTCGGGTTCCGCAGCGCGCCACCTCCACCCGCCGTGCGACCTCGAATTGGTCCCGCCCAAACGGCACCACGCACACCGGAACGCCTCGGGCAAGGGCTTGGCTCAGGATGATTTGAGGCCGTATTTGGGGCCGAGAGTGGCGACGGCCTTCTTGAGCTCTTCGCCGATCTCGTCGAGACGATCCGCTTCTGAAGCGTCGACGGCTGCGCTGATCGCCGCGATCAGACTGCCGTCGGGTGCCAGCAGGGGGGTGGCCACGGCAAACGCGTCCGCGAGCGTGACTCCGCGGTTAAAGGCCAGTCGGCGGGACCTAATCTCGGGGAGTTCGGCGAGGAATTGTTGTACCTCGCCTGCTTGCTCGGGACCGGAGAGGTCGAGGAGGCGGTTCATTTCGTCGTCGGGGACGTTGGCGAGCAGAGTCTTTCCGGCGGCGCTCGTATAGAGCGGGCGACGGGCGTGGGTGCGCGCGACGAACGTCAGGCTCGGTGATTCTTCACCCACAAAGTCGGTGAAGACGATGGCGTCCCCGACGCGCACCCCGACAAGGACGGTGCAACCGAGGACCTTGGCCAACTCGGCTACGGACTTGTGATCGAGTGAGAGCGCCGCCAGCTTGTTCGCACGCGCGGCGAGGATGAACGGCCCCGGCCCGAGGTGGAACCGGCGCTCCTCCTCGATGAGATAGCCGCGGGCGAGCAGTCCGTTGGTCAACTCCTGAATGGAGCTCTTCGCCGCGTCCAGGGCGGTTGCCAGCTCGCCCAAAGTGATGCCGCGCGGGCTCAACGACACGGTCTCGAGAATCTGAATCACTCGGTCGACCGTGCGGTGCGGGCGGACGGGCATGCGGCTGACGCTAGCAAGCCCGTCCGGGCAATCCAGACAGGGACTTGCCACGAGGCGACGGTCACAGTACAGTCTGGATGTGATCCGGATATCCGGTTTTAAATCCGTAAATACGTACATGCCACTACCCGAAAGGTTCCGCCACATGTCCGCACCCGTCTCTCCAGGCATGATCCGCACCAAGAGCGGCGTCCCGCTGCCGCTGGTCGCTTTACCGCAGGACGACCTTCTGACCGTCAATATCGACCAGATTCCGCTGCTCAAGGACGCTATGGGCCCCGGCATCCACATCCAGCCGCTGCGCCTGGACCCCGAAAACGGACAGGTGGTCCTCATGGCCACGATGGCGCCCGGTTGCCGCCTGCCCGTGCACTACCACACCGGTACGGCCGAGGTGTACACGTTCTCCGGCTGCTGGAAGTACGCCGAGTACCCGACCCAGCCGCAAACCGCTGGGTCCTACCTCTACGAGCCAGGCGGCTCGGCGCACACCTTCTACTGCCCCGAGGACAACACCGAGGACACCGTTGTGCTGCTCTGGATGGAAGGCGCGCAAATCGGATTCAACGACGATGGCACGCTGCATCACATCAACGACGCGACCTCCATCCAGCACGTGACCGAAACCGTGTCGGCGGCGCAGGGCACTGGACCGGTCGGCTACATCCACGGCGGCAGCGCCGGTGTGGTCAATTCCTGATGGAGAAAGTGATCATGCGAGCGGCCTTTGACGGCGTCCGGGTCCTCGAACTGGGCCAGATCTACAACGGCCCGTACTGCGGGCTTCTGCTCGCGCAGCTGGGCGCCGACGTCATCAAGATCGAGCCACCCGGCGGTGAGCAATTGCGCTTCCGCTCCCACCAGCCGACCGAGTCCCACGAGTTCGTGATGCTCAACTCCAACAAGCGCAGTGTCGTGCTGGACCTGAAAACCGCCGCCGGTCGCCAGGCGCTGCTCGACCTGGCCAAGACCGCCGACGTGCTCATCGAGAACTTCGCGCCGGGCACCATGGAGCGCCTCCGGCTCGGCGCGGAGCGACTCCTCGAACACAACCCGCGCCTGGTCGTGGCCTCCGGCAAGGGCTACGGGTCGACGGGACCCTACGCACACATGTCCGCCATGGACATCACCGTGCAGGCGATGTCGGGCAGCGCCTCGGCCACCGGTGATCCCGACGGGCCACCGACTAAGGCCGGCGCCGCGTTCGTGGACTTCTCCGGCGGTATCCACCTGTTCGGGGCGATCGCCGCGGCCCTGTTTCAGCGCGAGCGCACCGGGCGGGGGCAGATCGTCGAGGTCTCGATGCACGACACCATCTACCCGATGCTGGCATCGAGCCTGGGCGGGCTGCACAACCACCCCGACCGAGAGCTGCCCGAGCGCACCGGTAACCGGCACTCGGGGATGGCGGTTACGCCGTACAACATCTACAAGACCAGCGACGGCTGGCTGGCGATCATCTGCATCTCCGAGCGGCACTGGCACGGCGTGGCAACCGCACTGGGCCGGCCCGAGCTGATCGACGACCCGCGGTTCCGCACCGAGCAGGACAGGGTCGCCAACATCGACGCGGTCGACGACGAGGTGTCCTCGGTCACCAGAACCCGAACCCGTGACGAGCTGGTCGACGACCTGCAGGCCGCCGGGGTGCCGTGCGCGCCGGTCAAGTCGATCCGTGAGGTCGACACCGACGAGCACCTGATTCAGCGCGGCATGATCCAATACGTCGAGCACCCGGCGAGGGGACGCGTGCCGGTGCCGGGATGTCCACTACGGCTTAGCGATTCGCCGGTGGCGTCCCTGCGGGCCGCCCCGCCACTGGGCGCGTCGACAGAGGAAGTCGTGGCGGAACTACCCTGACGAGGAGGCCGACCATGTCCGCTCTGCTTGACCCCGGCACCCCACTGGCGACGTACTACGCTCAGACACGGCCGCGGATAGGCGAAGTCCTCTCGCGGCGCAGTCTCGGCACGCTGGACGCGGTGATGATCGGCCGCTACGCGATGACGATTGGAGCCACCGACCCGAGCCACTACGACTCGGAGGCCGCACGGTCGGCGGGGTACCCCGATGTCGTCGCGCCACCCAACATGCTGGCCGCGATAGCGGAATGGGGCATCGGAACCCCGGAGGCCGTCCTGGGGCCCGATGGGACGCCCGAGGACGGTGACATGCCCCTCGGGGACGGCGAGCTCGGGCTTCGCGTGATGGGCGCCGGCGAAGAGATGGAGTTGGTCAACCCGTTCACGGCGGGCACGGAGCTGGTTCTCGAGACCACCCTCGAGGCGGTCACTCCGAAACAGACCCGTTCCGGCCCTTGCATTTTCGTCACCACTCTCAACACCTTCGCTGCCAAGGATGGCACCGTCCTCAACCGCAACCGGCGCACCGTCGCACTGCGTAACCCCTTGCAGGAGTCCTGATGTCGATCAACTTCGAGGTTTGCGACACGCTCGAACCGCTCAAGCACACCGCCTCCGCCCTGCAGTTGTTCCGCTACAGCGCGGTCACATGGAACCCGCACCGCATCCACTTCGACGAGCCCTACGCACGCGAAGAGGGCCACCGCGGTCTCGCGCTGCACTCCCACCTGCGGGCGGCGCTCGCCTTGCGTTGCGTTACCGAGGGCCTCGGCGCCCAGTGGCGAGTCACGAAGTTCGCCTACCGCCTACGCAGGCCCGTGTATGCGCCGGCCGAACTTGCCTACACCGCCCGGGTGACGGCGACCGAGGGGGACACCATGACCCTCGAGCTCACCGAGCAGCACCCGTCCGGTGAGGCGGGATTCGAAGGGACGGTGTGGGTCAGCAACACCACCGAGGGAGCGACGAAATGACCGACCAAACGACTGCAGCACCCGGACGGGGACAACGCCCCGTCCGCATCGGGAACTGCTCTGGCTTCTACGGGGACCGCGCGTCGGCGATGGCCGAAATGGCCCTGGCCGGCGGGATCGACGTCCTCACCGGCGACTATCTCGCCGAGGTCACGATGCTGATCCTCGGGAAGGCGCGGGCGAAAGACAGCGCCAAGGGCTATGCGGCCACGTTCCTGCAGCAGTTGGACACGGCGCTCGAACACCTCGTCTCGAACGAGATTCGGCTCGTCGTCAACGCCGGAGGACTCAACCCCGCCGGGCTGGCCGCCGCCACCCGCGAACTGATCGCACGCGATGGTTACGACCTGCGGGTCTCCCACATCGGAGGCGACGACGTCTTCGGCCGCCTCGATGCTCTGCTGCAGGCCGGCCATTCACTGCCGCACCTGACGAGCGGGGAGCCGCTGTCGTCCTGGCCGCATCGGCCGTTGACCGCCAACGCCTATCTCGGCGCCCTCGGCATCGCGCGCGCGCTGGACCACGGCGCCGACATCGTCATCACCGGCCGCGTTGCCGACGCCTCATTGGTCGTTGGAGCCGCCGCCTGGTGGTGGAGTTGGACCCAAGATGACTACGACGGGCTCGCCGGCGCGGTCGCTGCCGGACATGTCATCGAATGCGGTCCGCAGGCGACCGGCGGTAATTTCTCCGGGTTTCGCAGCATTGCCGACCTCGTGCAGCCAGGGTTCCCGATCGCCGAAATCGACTGTGACGGTTCCTCGGTGATCACCAAGAACCCCGGCACCGGCGGCGCCGTCACCCGCGACACGGTCACGGCGCAATTGCTCTACGAGATCGGTGAACCCGCCTACCTCAACCCCGACGTGATCACCCACCTGGACACCGCCGCGCTGACCGACCTCGGCGACGACCGCGTGGAGATCAGCGGCGTGCGGGGCTCGGCGCCGCCGGCGACGACCAAGGTCGCAATCACCGGAATCGGCGGCTGGCAGAACAGCGTGGTGTTCGCGCTCACGGGCACCGACATCGACGCGAAGGCCGCCCTCATCGAGCGCTCCGTCCAACGCTACCTCGAGGCCGTCAACGGGATCGACGCAGTCGCCATCGACCGCATCGGGCAGGCCCAGCACGATCCCGACAGCCAGAATGCGGGAACCGAGCTGCTCAGGATCGCCGTGCAGGGAACGAAAGAGGCTGCCGGCCGTGCCTTTTCGTCACAAATGGTCGAGCTGGCTCTGTCCAGCTTCCCCGGGTTGTACTCCCTCGGCCCCCCACAAGCAGGGTCGGCGTTCGGCGTCTACTGGCCCGCACTGCTCGACCAAGCAGTGCTCGACCACATGGTCCATCACTTTGACGGTACGACGGAGGTCATCGCACCGGGAAATCCGCACGGCACCGGGGGCGAGGTTATCCCGCAGGCCGACCCGTCGTCCGCGCAATCGGTGCAACCGCCATGGACCGACGAACTCTTCGTCGCCTCACTCGGTGAGATCGTGCATGCCCGCTCTGGCGACAAGGGCGGCGACGCGAACCTCGGCGTCTGGGTGCGCGACCGGCGAGCATGGGAGTGGCTCAATTCGACCCTCACCGTCGACGAGCTCCGACGCCTTTTGCCCGAAGCACGCGAACTGGCCATCGAGCGCTACGAATTGCCCAAACTCGGCGCCGTCAACTTCCTCCTCCGAGGCCTGCTCGGTACCGGCGCCACCTCGACACTGCGGCTGGACTCGCAGGCAAAAGCGCTTGGCGAATGGCTGCGCGCGCGCAGCACCAAGGTGCCGCGATCTCTTGTCAACTCACAGCACCAGGAGAGCACCGATGAGTGACCCCGACGACAGCACCGTCGACGTTGTCCGCAAGGCCACCCGAGAACTGGCCCGGACGTTCGACTACGGGTATTGGCGAGAAAAAGACAAGCTGGGCCAGTACCCGTGGGAGTTCGTCAAGGCGTTCGCCCGAGGCGGATGGCTGGGAGCGCTCATCCCCGAGGAGTACGGCGGCCTCGGGCTCGGCATCGCCGAGTGCGGCGCGATGATGCAGGAAATCGCCGCCTCGGGTGCCGGCGCCAGTGGCGCCTCGGCGGTCCACTTCTACCTGTTCCCGCCCGCCCCGATCATCCGGCACGGCTCGCAGGAGATGAAGCAGGAGTTTTTGCCCCAGCTCGCCCGGGGCGAGATCCTCATGGCGTTTGGCGTCACCGAGCCCACCGCCGGGGTGGACACCTCACGCATCAGGACCAAGGCGGAGAAGGTCGACGGTGGCTGGGTGGTCAATGGTCAGAAGGTCTGGATCAGCAACGCACAGAACGCCCACAAGATCTTGCTGCTGGCGCGAACGTCTCCCCGAAACCACGAGAAGCCCCTGCACGGTATGACGCTCTTCTTCACCGACCTGGACCGCGACCGGATCACGGTCCGCGAGATCGAGAAGCTGGGCCGCTCGGCGATCGACTCCAACGAGCTGTTCATCGAGAACCTCGAGGTCCGCGACGACGAGGTCGTGGGTGAGGTGGGCCAAGGCTTTAAGTACCTCGTCGATGGGTTGAACTCCGAGCGCATCATCGTGGGGCTGGAGGGCGTCGGTATCGGTCAGGCGGCACTGGAACTGGCGACGAAGTACGCCAACGAGCGCGTGGTATTCGACCGGCCCATCGGCCAGAACCAGGCGGTCGCCCACCCGCTGGCCGACTCCTGGATCCGCCTGGAGTCGGCTCGGCTGACGGCGATGCACGCGGCCAGGCTCTACGACGACCACCAGAGCTGCGGCATCCAGGCCGCCGCGGCCAAGTATCTGGGCGCCGAGGCCGGCTTCGATGCCTGCGACCGAGCCATGTCCACCCACGGTGGCTACGCCTACGCCAAGGAGTACCACGTGGAGCGGCTATGGCGGGAGGCGCGACTGCTGCGCAACGCGCCGTTCTCCCAGGAGATGGTCCTCAACTACATCTCCACGCAGGCCCTGAACCTGCCCCGCGCCTACTGAAGCGACGACCGCTGGCCGCCGGATGAGCCGGCGCAAATACGCAGCTCTGGAGTTCTCACTCAACCCGGCGCTAGCTCATCCAGCCGGCGATAGGGCCAGCCGGCCTGATTTACCCCTGAACCCAGCCGAAGGCCAGCGGATAGCGGCGTGTGGCCGTTGCGTGATCGCCGCACCGGCTGGCGCTGGAGGCGAGCACTCGACGCATTCATGTCCGAGGCGGCCCTAGTCGGGTGAAGTTGGTGGTTGGCTATTGGGCGGATTGTGATCTGGGCCCTGATTTAGATTGTGAACCAACCTGTTACAGCGAAATGTTCAGCACGATCCGATTACGGTTGACGCGATGTGATCGGTTCACGGCCTCAATGCGGGCATGCGCCGGTCTACACGTGCGCGCGCCACCGCATGCCGTCCGTCACGCGCTGATACCCAGTAGGGGTAACCCAACTATGAGAGTAATAGCTGCCAACACAACGGCGACGACGGCGTTGAGGAGCAGCTGCCTGACGTACGAGCCTTCCCGCGAATAGTCTAATGGCGGCGGCTGGCTGTCGACGACATCACTGCGCTCATCAGCTCGATATGCAGTAATCATTGACTTCCTCTTCGCAACTTGCAGCAGCCTCGACCGAAGTAGTGCTGCCGGATAGGTGGATGTATGGCGAACACCCGAGCATTCATCCTGGGCCCAGCTCAATCTCTTGTGCGCGCAATGAGTTTCGCGGCCGCCCGCGAGTTGATCGGCTCAGCGGTGCCCGGCTGAGATACCAGCACGTAGCCTGCGCACCCCCAGACCACTGGCAAAGCGACCAACATGCCGTATATCGCTGCCATGACGTCACCTCCTGAGTTACAACTGCCTCTGCCTATTGGCGATGTCTCAAGAATCGGCTTCTAGCACACAACTGTCGCCACCGTTGACCCCCATCAAGGGGCCCCGCCAGTGCGAATAGTGGCCTACCTACCAGCAGGCAGCGGGCCGCCCGCAGCGCGGAACTTTCAACAATCGCCCCGAGTAGCTCGCAGCGCCGCGGCAGCATGACCGCCGCATAGGACTGCGGTGCGCAAAGCATGCGAGGTTCGTACTTTATCGAAATGGCTGTTTCGGCTGGTGTCGGAGTTACCGAAACTAGCTGCGGCGCAAGCGCGTCCGGTGAGTCTTCCGGCTAACAACTAGCGCGCGGCCCCTGCGGGCCCGTATCCCAAATTGCGGCTGGCATTGACGACACCCGAGCCACCGAGCGCCATTCTCAAAGTAAGACGGATCACACGAAGAAGGTGGGACATGTCGCACGTGCAGCCGACTACAAGGCAACCGGCACCGATCTGCGGTCCGCAGAGGCGGATGGATATGACGGCGCCCCTGCGTGTGCTTGGTGGCGCCCGCGCGGCGGTTCAGATGGTGCGGCGTGCCGCGAGGGTGCACGCGCACGAGGCGGCGCTTTTGATGTCTGGCGCCGCGACGGCGCCGCGACGCCTGGTCGGTGGTGGCTATAAGCCCGCCAGCAGTATGTCGCCACACGCAAAAGCGCACGCCGCCTCCACGACACGGCCAGTGCTGCTTGTCCACGGGTTCGGCGGGAGCAAGTCGCACTGGTCCTTGGTGGCGCAAGCCCTAATTTCCCGCGGCCTCACCGTCGAGGCGATAAACTATGCGCCGCTCGGAACTTCGGTGGAGCAGCTGGCTGGCCAGCTGGTCGCCGATGTCGAAAGGACGTTGTCTCGAACCGCTGCAGACAAGGTGCATCTGGTCGGACACAGTCTGGGCGGTGTGATCATCGCGCAGGCCATCGCGGACCCTCGCTTGAACAGGCGGGTCGACACGGTCGTCACGCTGGGCGCCCCGTTTGGCGGGTCGCCCTGGGCGGGTTTGTTGCCGTTTGCCGAGATCGTCCGGGCACTGCGGCCGGGGTCGCCACTGTTGCGCCGGCTCGCCTGCACGCCATTGCCTGACGGGGTGCGGTGGCTATCAGTGACAGCGGCACTCGACATCATCGTGCCCGGCCTGCGGTCGGTGCCGTTCCACGCCCAGGCGGAGACCATCACGGTCAATGACGTCGGCCACCTCGGCATGCTCAAGAATGGGCGGGTAATCGGGTGCATAGCCGCCGCATTGTGCGCATACGAGACGACCACCGCCGCCAAGCCGGCGTTGCATCTGTTGCCAAGCGCCTCTTGATAATCCGTAACGCAGCAAACCGGCGAAGCCGGGCCCGCGACCGCTTATCGCGACTCAGTGTCCGAATGCGGGGCCGTGGCTGCGCCGTGGAGGCGGGCCGGTGTGCGGCATCGTCGAGGACAAAGACGCCTTGTAGCGCTGCGCCATGGTTTGTGTGGAAGCAGCCTGCGAAGGTGATCACCCACGTTAGATCCGAATGCCTCCAATAACCGCTGATCCGTTAGCCATCAGACATTGCCCATGCCCGTAACCACGAGTACGACAGCGAATGCGGCGACGACGACTGCGGAGAGGGCCTGGCGGCGCGCGCTTATCCAACTGTTCAGACGCTGCACGACGGCTAGCGTCTTCGCTGGCGTTGCGAGATAGCTGACGAGCGGAACCTCGACGACCGTAAACGCCACGAGGGTGAACATGAGCGCCGCGCCCACTTGCGCAGCGGCCGTTGCTCCCGAGGCCAGAATTGCGATGATCGCCGCCAGGTACTCGACAGGCGGCGTTGCCAACCCGACGCCGGCGACAAAGGCCACCACCAGTGACCCGCCTTCAAGCCGACCGCGGATCGATAGTCGGCTGGACCCGGTCGGTGTGCTCGGCTCTAGCACCAGGGCCGAGGGCTCGCCGCCGGTCACCGGCACGGCGCGCCGGCGCGCCCAGAAGCGCGCCGCGACTAGCGCGGCGATCCACACCGTGAGCACACCGATCCCGACCTGTATGTACGCGACAATCGGGCTGCTGAGGGCCGAAACCACGACTCGCATAACGGAAAGTGTGAGATCGCGTAGAAAAAGCAGCACAACCAACGCGGTGGCGATGCCCGCTGCCATGCCGCCCAACCAGAAGGCAAGCAGGTTGAGAATGGGCCTTGGCCGCGAAATCAAGAGCGCGGCGATCCCGATCCGAACCGGGTCCATCGCCACTAGAAGCGATAGCACGAAAACTGCGCTACACACAGCCGTCCCCAACTCTCAACGGATGTCGCTGTGCTAACGCAAAATCGGTGCACCATGCGTGGCTAGCCACTCTATCCCCGTCCATCGGTGGTGACGCTCACTGGACGTAGGACAGCGCCTCGGCCGGCGAAGCTGATGTATGTTCGGATTTGCTCGCCGGGACCTGATTGTACAGCCGGGCAAGCGGTTTGGGTGCAAACCAGTTGAAACGGGCCATGACACGCATGAACGCCGGGACGAGCAGCATGCGCACCAGCGTTGCGTCTCCCAGAACGGCCAGCGTCAAACCCAGCCCGAACATCCGCATGAACGACACCTGGGCGGCGATCATCGCTGCGAATGAGATCGACATGATCAATGCGGCGGCGGTGATCACCCGGCCGGTGTGGGCCACCCCGAGCGCCACGCTTTCGTCGTTGTCGGCCGGTGTCCGGTTGGACCCCAGCCAATATTCGTGGATCCGTGACACCAGGAACACCTCGTAGTCCATCGACAAACCGAACGCGATGCAGAACAGCAGCGCGGGCATCGTGACCACCAGCGTGCCGGTCGCAGTGGTACCCAATGCGCCAAGGTGCCCGTCCTGGAAGATCCACACCAGTGCGCCGAACGTGGCTGTCAGCGATAAGCCGTTGAGCGCCAGTGTCTTCAGAGGCAACACTACACTGCCGGTCAGCAGGAACATCAGTATGAATGTGATTGCGGCAATGACCGCGAGGACGATGGGCAGCCGCGAGATGACGGCGTGGGCGGTGTCGCGGTTCATCGGTGCGGTCCCCGTCAGAAGTGCGTACCGGCCCGCGGGACCGAGCACGTCCGTTAGCCCGTCGAGCTGCGTCTCGGAGGCTTGCGAGTGCAGTGGTGCGCTGCTCGTGACGGTCAGAAAAGCACTGCCGCCGGTGATGGCGGTCGGGGCCGAGGGTGGTCCCACACGCCTACCGGCGACGAACGTGCCATTCGGCGCCGACACCGACGACACGGCGGGCACCCGCGAGAGCTCCGTTGCGTAGGGGTCCAGGTCGGGGGCGCTGATCCCGTCGGCGTCGGGAATGACAATGGTCACGTTCGCCGCGAGGTAGCCAGCGAAATCGGCGCGGAGCTGATCACCGACCTGGCGCGCCGAACTCGATGTCGGTAACACCCGATCATCGGGCAGGCCCCACTTGGCCGTGGAAAACGGCAACCCTAGCGCGACCAGCAGCGCCACGCCGGCGAGACCGACCGGAATCGCCTGGTGCATCGCAAATTTGGCTAACCGGTAGAAGAATGTCTGCTCAACAGGGCGGTCGACGGGTTCCGACCGCCGCAACAGCATGCGCGCCAGCCGGCCAACATGAAAGGAGTCCAATCGTTGGCCGAGCAGCGCAATGGCCGCCGGCGTCACCACGATCGCGGCGGCGGCTGCGAACGCCACCACCGCGACGCCGGCGTAGGCGAATGACTTCAGGAAGTACATCGGAAACAGCACCATCACCGACATCGACAGCGCCACCGTCATCGCCGAGAACAGCACGGTCCGGCCGGCGGTGGCCATCGTGCGCATGAGGGCCTCGTCGCGTCCGGCGCCGTTGGCAAGCTCGTCACGAAACCGGCTGATAATCAGCAACGTGTAGTCGATTGCCAACGCCATCCCCGTCGCGACACACAGATTCAGCGCGAAGATCGAAACGTCGGTCGCGAAGGTGATCGCGCGCAGCACTGCCATCGAACCAAAAATCGCGAAGCCGCCAACCGCCAACGGCAGCGCCGCCGCCACCAGGCCCCCGAACACCCGCACCAACACCAGAAAGCTCAGCGGGATCGCGATGGATTCCATCAGCTTGAGATCCTTTTGGGTCTGGAGGTTGATCTCGGTGGCGGTCATTGCCTCGCCACCGGCGCGCACCGTCACGCCGTCACGGTCGTGTACCAATTCGTTGCTGAGAGTTTCGGCATGCTGCTGCGCGCCGTTTTCACCGCCGATGATGCCCGCGATGATTAGCCCGGTGTTACCGTCCTTGCTGATCAGTGACTTCGCCACGGACGGCGGTGCTGTCCATGGCGAGGTCACCTGTGCCACATAAGGCGAGTTGTGCAGCCGAACAACGATGTCGGTGCCGACAGCGCTGGCGGCACCGCTTTGTGCGCCGTCGTTGGAGCTGACGGTGATCAGCATCTGCGTGTCGCCCTGATTGAACTTGCCGGCCAACAGCTGGGCGGCATGGGCGGCACCCGCGGTTGGATCCTCGAAGCCACCCGCCGACAGGCTTTTCGCCACCGGTATGCCGAAAACCGCCGCGCCGGCCATGACAAGCAACGCGATTGCGATGATCCGCCGCGGCGCACGAATGGCCAGCCGAGCAATACCCTCTAACACATTTCCTCCGCCCGGGATCTTGTGACCTGTGCTTTCAGACGATCAGCGCTTCATGCGGCGGGCCGCGACGGGCGCTCGATCTGGTTCAGAAGCGAATGACGGCGCCCTCGATGGTGAGCCCCGGCCCGAACGTCAACAGGACCCCGTACTCTCCCCGGCGGGGCTTATCGACTCGCAGAATGTTTTCCAGTACCAGTAGCACCGTGGCCGAGGCGCAGTTTCCGGCGTTAGCGAGGACATCCCAGCTCGCCCGTAATTGCGCCGGCTGCAAGGCCAACTGCTTTCCCAGCACCCGCACGATCTTCGGACCGCCTGGGTGTATTCCCCAGTGGCTGACATCGCTGGCCGAAAGTCCCAGAGGCTGCAGGAGTTTGATGAGGAAACCCTCGATGTTCTCTTGGAGCGCCGCTGGTACGCCGGCGGCCAGCGTCATCCAAAATGACTGGTTGCCGATGTTCAAACTCATCATCTGGTGCTGGTCATAGAGCTGCTCGGTGTGCGTGCGCAGGAACTGGATCCCGGCTCCGTCGGGCGCCGACCCCATCAGCATGGACACGCTGGCATCGCCGAAGAGCGCCTGTGTGATCAGTGATTCCGTCGGATCCTCGTCGGGCATCGGGCTGTTGCGGACATGGGCCGAACTGAGCTCGGTGCAGTTGCCGATCACCAGCTCTTCGGGTCGTGCGGCCAAGCTGTCCATGGCGACCTTGATGACGTTGAGCGCCGCGTAGCAACCCATGTGGCCGATGAAGGTGCGCCGCAAATCCGACCGCAGGCCAAGCTTTTTGGCTAGCAGGAGATCGGGGCCGGGATTGACGTAACCGGTCGAGCAGGCCATCACGAAGCTGCCGACGCGGCCCCTGTCGATACCCTCGATCGCTTGGCTGATCGAATGCGAGGCCACCTCTATGACGGCATCGGCGTGGGCTGCCATCCGGTCGCCGGTGAGCATGTCGCAGACTTCCGGCAGCGTGTCCGGGTCCCACATGATGTGGCGCTTCTGCACTGTTGTCGACTCGATGATTCGCTGCCCAAACCGAACCTGCGGCGACATGTGCTGAAATAAGCGATCCCAGCTCTCCTGCATGGTTATCTCAAACGGCGGATGCGCCGACGCGATGCCTAGCAGGGTGGGCCGCAGGCGCACGGCACTGGCCGTCGCGTGCCCCCGCGAGGGTGCGGCCCACGAATGTGACTCAATGGTGGTGTCTGTCAGGTACATGGCTATGGTTCCCTCTGGCTCGGTGTAGGCGATGGTGTGTTGGCCGCCCGCCGTGCGAACCTGGCGCGCGCGTGGAAGAGCTCACCGTGGGCCGCAGCGGCCAGTAGCCTTGCGGCGGAGACCTTTTTGGGCGGCGAGAGCGTGCCTGCCAGCCACTGAGCACGCGCCTCCTGCCTTCGCAGCTTTCCGCTGCTGGTGCGCGGCAGCGTGCCCGGTGGCAGTAACTCCACGTGTGCGGGTCGGATCTGCGTGCACTCCTGGACCCGCGAAGCCACCTCGTCTGCCAGGGTCGAGGGGGCGTTGGAAGTGGTCTCGACGAGCATGGCCAGCGCCTCGTCATCCTCGCCAGCGGGGACGAATCCCACGGCGACGGCGCATCCGGTACGAACGCCGGACAGCGACTCCAACGCTGCCTCGAATTCCTCGGGCGCGTGGTTGGCGCCGCGCACGACGATGATGTCTTTGTGGCGTCCGCACACAAAGAGCTCGCCGTCCGCGGTGAACCCCAGGTCGCCCGCATCCAGCCAGCCGTCGTGGATCGCCTGATCGGTCAGGTCGGTCCGGGCGAAGTAGCCGGCCATGACGCTGGGTCCGCGAACGAAGATGTGACCGACGCGGCCGGGAGGCAACGACACCCCGGCCGCGTCGCGGATCTCTACCTCCACACCGGCCAGCGGGCGGCCTACGCTCACCAGTTCTTTGGTGCCCGGCGCGACGACGCCGTCGAGGGCCAGTCTCTCGGCGTCCACGCCAAGCGTGCGAAACGAGGTGCCGGCCGGCTTGAACGTCACGGCCAACGAAGCCTCTGCCATCCCGTAGCACGGCGTAAGCGCCGACGCGCGCAACCCCCAGCGCGCGAATCGCTCCTCGAATCGCCGCTGTGCCGCGGCGCTGACTGCCTCCGCTCCATTGAGCGAGACCCGCCACGAAGACAAGTCGACCCCGTCGAGTTCCTCGTCGCGAATACGTTTCAGGCACAAACCGAAGGCGAAGTTGGGCGCCGCCGTGACCGTCCCCCGGTGTCGTGAGATAGCGCGGAGCCACGCACCCGGTACCGCGACAAACAGCTCAGGCGGCAGCAGGACCAACTTACGCTGCATGTAGAACGCGCAGAGCAGGTTTCCGATCAATCCCATGTCGTGGTAGAGCGGTAGCCACGTGACGCCGACCCGGTTCGGCGCTCCCTCGTCTATGAGGTAGCCCTCAATCGCGGCAAGGTTCGACAGCAGATTTGCATGGGTTAGCGCCACCGGTTTGGGGTCGTTCGTTGTGCCCGAGGAGAATTGGATCAATGCCACGTCGTCGGGTGCAACTTCAACCTCTTCCCGGTTCGGGCCGCCCAGGCTGGATGCCGTCACGCATCCCAGGCGGGGAGCCGAGTCCGCAACGGCGATCCCGAGAAAACGCCGGATGCGTTCGTCGGTGACGACCATGGCCGCATCGACCGCCTTCAGCATGGCCGCTGTCCGCCGGTGATACTCGTCGAGTTTGCCGAGCCTGAGCGGTGGATACAGCGGAACCGGGATGGCTCCCGCGCACAGCGCGCCGAACAAGCACTCCACGAACTCCGGGCAGGTCGGCAGCACGAGCGCGACGCGATCGCCCTTGCGCACTCCGCGAGCCATCAGATCCGCAGCGATCGACAGCGCGCGCTCCCGCACGCGAGCCATCGGGACTTCATGGTCTTGCTCTTTTCGGTTCACGAAGAACAGGCTCACCTGAGTCTGCGCCGCCGCGGCGAGCATCTCGGTCAGAGTCGCCTGCCTTAGAGGGATCGCGGGCGCGCCTCTCATGGTTGCTGCTCAATTCGTCGGACGACTAAAGCCGCTAGGTTGCCGACGGTCCGCAGATCGTCCGCATCCTCCTCGTCTAGAACGATGTCGTAGTGCTCTTCTATCTTGAAGACGAGCGACATGACCTTCAGCGAATCCAGCCCCTGACTCTGCAGAGAGGAATCGGCCGTGAGATCGACGGCTCCCACGTCTTTTTCGACGAGGTCGATGATCTGCTGGGTCACAGCGTCAAGGGTTACGACGGAGTTTCTTGTCGACATGTCCCCCAGTGTGGGGTACGAAACGTTCCCTGTCGGCACCGCTGGCAACCATACAGATTGGATGCCAGCACTACCTGCCACCCGCGCGACAATCGCCCCACGAGCAGTGAAAGCCGTTGTAAGAGAACGGCCGCGCCGCGCAGTTGGTTACCGCTTGCAGATAGTCGATGACGCGATCGGCGTGCCAGCGCCCACGGACAAAGCTGTCATCGGAGCCGCGCCGTAGCGCTCGAGCGGTACCAATTCTCGTACTGCGGTGGATACGTGTTCCGCCATCTCCGGTGACTGCTGACCGCTACTGTTCCCGATCGGCGGGACCCAAGGTGAACACCGTTCTTCTATAACGGCTTTCATTGGTCTCGAGGGTTCGCAGCGGCTGGCGGTGGTGCTGGCACCCAATCCATATGGTTGCCATCGGTACCGACACGGAACCGTTCATACCCAACAATGTGAGGTGCCAGATGCTCAACCCCAAGAAGAAGACGTGAAAACAATGGCAACGATCTTGGCCTACACTTCGCCGGCACTCGGCCATCTGTTCCCGTTCAGCGCCCTCCTGCTGGAGTTGTCCGCCCGCGGCCACGAGATTCATCTTCGGACCTTATCCACGGGTGTGGAGATGGGGCGAAAGCTGGGTTTCACCACCGATGCCATCGATCCGCGAATTGAGGCGATCGTCAACGATGACTGGAAGGCTTCAAGTCCTCGTGGTGCCCTGAAGAGGGCGGTCGACGTGTTCTGCCGGCGCGCCGCATACGAAGTCGCTGACTTCGCCGATGCGGTCGAGCGAACGCGCCCCGACGCGTTGCTCGTCGACGTCAATTGCTGGGGTGCCCTGTCGGTCGCCGACGCGCGTGACGTCCCGTGGGCGTGTTTGTCCCCCTACACGCCGGCTCTGCAGTCACGTGGAGTGCCGCCTTTCGGGCTGGGTCTGGCTCCACTACCCGGCCTGCTCGGCCGGCTCCGTGACGCCGCGCTGCGGCCCATCGCGATCGGCATGATGGAGAGGGCAGTATTGCCGGCAGGCAACAAGATTCGTGCGATCGCCGGCGCGCCGCCGGTCGCTTCTGCGGATGAGTTCATGCGACGGGCTCCGCTGATGCTGGTGGCAAGCGGCAAGCCGTTCGAATATCCGCAGACTGACTGGGGCGATGCCATACAGATGATCGGCCCCTGCATGTTCGAACCGGCCATGGATACCGTTCCCGACTGGCTCACGGCGATCGATCGGCCGATCGTCCTTGTCACAACGTCATCGCAGCAGCAGGCCGACGAAAAGCTCGTCAAGACCGCGATGACCGCGCTCGCGGACGAGCCGTTACATGTGGTCGCGACACTGCCTGCCGGGCTACCAAGCGACATCCCACTGACACCCAACGCGACGGTGGTCCAGTTTGTCCCGCACGGCCCCGTACTGGACCGCGCGGTGTGTGCCATAACGCACGGTGGCATGGGCGGGACCCAAAAGGCCCTTGCCCGCGGCGTTCCGGTGTGCGTGGTGCCGTTTGGGCGTGACCAGTTCGAGGTCGCACGGCGGGTAGAGGTGGCGCGCTGCGGAACCCGCCTACCGGCGAAGAAGCTGTCCGCGGCTCGGCTGTCGATAAAAGTTCGACAGGCGATGACCATGACAGACGGCGCCCGGCGGGTCGCGGCGGGTTTCGCAGCGACCGGCGGCGTCGCCCGAGGCGCCGACCTCATCGAGGAGCGCGTGCTCAGAAGCGCGTTCAGCTTCAGTACATCAGCCGGCGTGAACGCGTGACTGAGATCGGCACGCTGCCCATACGGTCGTTGTGATTCGACACCGAATCACACCGCCGCGTTCGAGCGGTGATCACATTTCTCGAGGCCGGTGATCTTGCTGCGTCGCTGGCTCAGGAGAAGGCGGCCTGCGCGCAGGTGCTCGGTGAGGTGATGTTGTTCCCCGCTGTAGACCACTTGGATGTGGGTGCACATGATGACGGGCAGGTCGGTGCGCGGTTGCCCGGTCCGCCAGTCCGTTGAGTCGATCCGGCCGGTGGTCTGGTACTTGTCCGGCGCACCCTCGCCCATGTAGATCGTGGTGACGTCGTCGTGCCCGCCTTCTTTGAAGACCCGGTCGTATTGGGCGGTGGCGTGCACATCCAAATAGACCAGCCGGTCGCTCGACCGGATGTCGGTGCTCTGGCGAGACCAGAGGTCGGACGGGAATCCGCTCACCCCGTCGCCTGTCTTGCGGTCGGCGCCGACGGTGAAGTCGCAGCTGCCGTTGGCGCGATGGCAGTCGAGCACGGCGCGCGTCTCCAACTGGCTGCCGTCGTTGAGGGGCATCAGTGAGGTGGCGGTGTTGCTGGCGGCCGGGGAGATCGCCGGTGGGGCCAACGCCAGCATCAGGCCGACGCCCGCCAGTGCCATCACCAGCCGCTTCATCCCGGGTCCTCTCGCCTGCGGTCTGAGCAGAACTTACGCTGCGGCTACTCGTCGTAGGTGACTTCGACCGAATCGGTTTCCGGGTGAGACTGGCACGCCAGGATCAGCCCGTCGTCGAGGTCCTGCTGCTCCAGCACATCGTTGACCTCCATGTTCACTTTGCCGCTGCGCAGAGTGGTGGCGCAGGCGCCGCAGTGGCCCTCGCGACAGGAGAATGGCGCGTCCAGGCCGGCGTCCAGAAGGACGTCGAGCAGCTTGGCGCTGCGCGGCCATGACACGGTGTGCGTCTGCCCGTCCAGCACGACGATCGCGGTGGCAGGCGGCTCGTCGCCGGTGTCCTCGATCTTGACCGCAGCGAACGGATCGGTGTCCAGCGACCGGAATACCTCGATATGTACTTGCGGCGCAGGCACATTCAGGGATTCGAGTGCTTCACGCGCAGCCGCCATGAACGGCCCGGGCCCGCAGATGAACGCCTGCCGGTCGGTGAACGGCGCGGCCAGCTGGGCCAGCGCGGTCGCAGACGGCAACCCTTGCAGCGACTCCAGCCAGTGCACCACGGTCAGCCGCTCGGGATATTTGGCGGCGAGCTCGCGCAGGGCATCGCCGAAGATCACCGAGCGGTCATCGCGGTTGGCGTAAACCAAAACCACCCGCCCGCCGCCCTCGGACAGCGCCGATTTGCAGATCGACATCACCGGCGTGATCCCGCTGCCGGCGGCCAGCAGCAGGAAGTCGTCGTCGAGCGTCTTAGGCACGAAGGTGCCCGACGGCGCCAGCACGTGAATCCGCATGCCGCGGTGGGCGTGATCGCACAGCCAGTTCGACGCGTACCCGTCGACGGTCCGCTTGACGGTGACGGTGAGCGCGTCGTCGGTGAACGGCGAGCTGCACAGCGAATAGCAGCGCGCGACCGATCCGGTGCGATCGCTGGGGACCCGCAGCGTCAAAAACTGGCCGGGTGCATACCGCAGCCTCTCAGCAGGAATGTCCGCATCGGTAGGCACGGCGAACACCAGCGACCGCGCCTCGTCGGTCTCGGCGAGCACGTCGGCGATCTCCAGTTCAAGGACATGGCTGCCGAGCGGCTCGTCGGGAACCTCATCGGTCACGACTTCCGGCACTGCGAAGTCCTCTCGTCAGTCCTAACTAGAACAGGTTACAGAAAACTCGATTGGTGGCGCTACCAGTCGCAGGAATAGCCTGCTCGACACAAATCGGAACGTGTTCTAGTCTCTGTCTAAGTAAGCCACCTATGGAGGAACCCGTGACGTCTATTCAACAACGCGACGCCCAGTCGGTCCTAGACGGCATCGACGAACTGCTGCCCAAATTGCGGCAGCGGGCCCAGGAGACCGAAGACCTGCGCCGGTTGCCGGACGCCACGGTGAGCGAGCTTCAGGAGATCGGCTTCTTCAGGCTGTTGCAGCCCAAGCAGTGGGACGGTCTGGAATGTGACCCCGTGACGTTCTACGAGGCGGCTCGCCGCCTCGCGAGTGCTTGTGGTTCGACCGGCTGGGTGAGCTCGATCATCGGCGTGCACAACTGGCATCTGGCGCTGTTCGACCAGCAGGCCCAGGAGGAGGTCTGGGGCGAGGACACCAACGTGCGGATCTCGTCGTCGTACGCCCCGATGGGTGCGGGCGTGGTGGTCGACGGCGGCTATCTGGTCAGCGGCTCGTGGAACTGGTCGTCGGGCTGCGACCATGCGACGTGGGCCTTCCTCGGCGGCCCGGTCATCAAGGACGGCCGGCCGGTGGACTTCGGCAGCTTCCTGATCCCGCGCACCGAGTACCGCATCGACGACGTCTGGCATGTCGTCGGCCTGCGCGGCACCGGCAGCAACACCGTCGTCGTCAAGGACGTGTTCGTGCCTCGGCACCGGTTCTTGTCCTACAAGGCGATGAACGACGGCACCGCGGGTGGCTATGAGACCAATACCGCTCCGGTTTACAAGATGCCTTGGGGCACCATGCATCCCACCACCATTTCGGCGCCGATCGTCGGCATGGCCTACGGCGCTTACGATGCGCACGTGGAGCACCAGGGCAAGCGGGTGCGCGCGGCGTTCGCCGGCGAGAAGGCGAAGGACGACCCGTTCGCGAAGGTCCGGATCGCCGAGGCGGCCAGCGACATCGACGCGGCCTGGCGCCAGTTGAGCGGCAACGTCGCCGACGAGTACGCGCTGCTGTCCGCCGGCCAGGAGATCCCCTTCGACCTGCGGGCCCGCGCCCGCCGCGATCAGGTGCGTGCCACCGGGCGCGCGATCGCTTCGGTCGACCGGCTGTTCGAGGCCTCCGGGGCTACCGCACTGGGCAATGACCAACCCGTGCAACGCTTCTGGCGTGACGCGCACGCCGGCCGGGTGCACGCGGCCAACGACCCCGAGCGGGCCTACGTGATCTTCGGTAACCACGAGTTCGGGCTACCGCCCGGCGACACAATGGTCTGATGACCACAACGGAGGAGTTGACCTTCGAGTCGACCTCGCGGTTTGTCGAGGTGGACGTCGACGGACCGCTGAAGCTGCACTACCACGAAGCGGGCGTCGGTCACGACCAGACGGTGGTGCTGCTGCATGGCGGCGGTCCCGGAGCGGCGAGCTGGACGAACTTCTCGCGCAACATTCCGGTACTGGCCGAACGTTTTCACGTACTCGCCGTTGACCAGCCCGGCTACGGCCACTCCGACAAACGCGCCGAGCATGGCCAGTTCAATCACTATGCGGCCAGAGCGCTCAAGGGCCTCTTCGACCAGCTGGGTCTGGGACGTGTTCCGCTGGTGGGTAATTCATTGGGCGGGGGCACGGCGGTCCGGTTCGCGCTGGACTATCCCGACCACGCCGGACGCCTGGTGCTGATGGGTCCCGGCGGGCTCAGCATCAACCTGTTTGCGCCCGATCCGACCGAGGGCGTCAAGCGGCTGGGCAAATTCTCCGTCGAACCGACCCGGGAAAATCTCGAGGCCTTCCTGCGAGTGATGGTTTACAACCAGAAGTTGATCACTCCCGAGCTTGTCGATGAGCGATTCGCGTTGGCCAGCACGCCGGAATCACTGGCCGCAACGATGGCGATGGGAAAGTCGTTCGCCGGCGCCGATTTCGAACTCGGCATGATGTGGCGCGAGGTTCACCGGTTGCGTCAACCGGTGCTGTTGATCTGGGGCCGCGAAGATCGGGTCAATCCGTTGGACGGCGCGCTGGTCGCGTTGAAGACCATTCCGCGGGCGCAACTGCATGTGTTCGGGCAGTGTGGACACTGGGCGCAGGTGGAGAAGTTCGACGAGTTCAACAAGCTGACTATTGACTTCCTGGGAGGTGCGTGATGAGCATCCGTTCGCTGGGTTACCTGCGCATCGAAGCCACCGATATGGCGGCCTGGCGGGAATACGGCCTGAAAGTCCTCGGCATGATCGAGGGCAGCGGAGCAGGCGAAGGCGCGCTGTATTTGCGGATGGACGACTTCCCGGCGCGGCTGGTGATCGTGCCGGGCGAGCAGGACCGGCTATCGGAGGCAGGCTGGGAATGCGCGAATGCCGCAGGCCTGCAGGAGATCCGGAACCGGCTCGACGTCGAGGGCACACCGTACAAGGAGGCCACCGCCGCCGAGCTGGCCGATCGCCGGGTAGACGAGATGATCCGATTCTCCGACCCCTCGGGCAACTGCTTAGAGGTCTTCCACGGCGCCGCGCTGGAGCATCGCCGCGTCGTCAGCCCCTACGGGCACAAGTTCGTCACAGCTGAACAGGGCCTCGGGCACGTGGTGCTGACCACCCGCGACGACGACGAGTCGCTGCACTTCTACCGCGATGTGCTCGGCTTCAGGTTGCGCGACTCGATGCGGCTGCCGCCGCAGTTGGTGGGCCGGCCCGCTGACGGGCCGCCCGCGTGGCTTCGTTTCTTCGGTTGCAACCCGCGCCATCACAGCCTGGCCTTCATGCCGGGACAGACTCCCAGCGGCATCGTGCACTTGATGATGGAAGTGGGGGAGGCCGACGACGTGGGCCTGTGCCTTGACCGGGCGTTGCGCCGCAAGGTGCCCATGTCGGCCACGCTAGGCCGCCACGTCAACGACCTGATGTTGTCTTTCTACATGAAGACACCCGGCGGGTTCGATGTCGAATTCGGTTGTGAGGGCAGGAAAGTCGATGATCAGGATTGGATCGCCCGGGAAAGCACCGCAGTGAGCCTGTGGGGCCACGACTTCAGCATCGGCTTCCGCGGGTAGCGATGGCCGAGCAGATCGATTCACGCACCTTCCGGCAGGTGCTGGGTCAGTTCTGCACGGGGATCACGATCATCACCGCGGTGCACGACGACATCCCGATCGGCTTCGCCTGCCAGTCGTTCGCCGCGCTGTCGTTGGAACCACCGCTGGTGCTGTTCTGCCCGACCAAGGTCTCGCGGTCATGGAAGGCGATCGAGGCCGCCGGGAAGTTCTGCGTCAACGTGTTGACCGAAAGTCAGAAGGATGTGTCGGCGCGGTTCGGCTCGAAGGAGCCGGACAAGTTTGCCGGTATCGATTGGAGCCCTTCACCTTTGGGCTTGCCTGTTATCGACGGATCGCTGGCCTACATCGACTGCACGGTGGCATCGGTGCACGACGGCGGCGATCATTTCGTGGTGTTTGGCGCGGTGCAGTCCCTGTCGGAGGTGCCGAAGATCAAGCCGCGGCCATTGCTGTTCTACCGCGGCGACTACACCGGCATCGAGCCGGACAAGACCACGCCCGCACAGTGGCGTGACGACCTGGAGGCGTTCCTGACGACGACCACCCAGGACACCTGGCTCTGACCGTTTTGCTCTGGCGCTACGCTCGGCGGTGTAAATCTGCTGCGGAAAGCGGGGCTGCATTGGTCCGGTTTGGCTACGTCGCGTTCTTGACGGTTCTCGCGGGGGCTTTGCTGGGCCTGGCCATCGTCGGGCCTTGGGGCTGGTGGATTCCCGCGGCGGTGGTCGCGGCCGTCGCGGCCGTGGGCATCTATGATCTCTTCCAGCGCAAGCACTCGGTGCTGCGGAACTACCCGATCCTGGGGCACATGCGGTTTCTGCTGGAGGCGCTGCGCCCGGAAATGCAGCAGTACTTCATCGAGCGGAACTTCGACGGACGCCCTTTCGACCGCGACGTCCGCACCTTGATCTACGAGCGGGCCAAAGGTACGGCCGCCGAGATGGCTTTCGGGACCGAGCGCGACATCGACGAGGTCGGCTACGAGTATCTGGTGCATTCGGCGCGACCGGTCGATTCCCCGGATGAGCCGTTCCGGGTGCGAATCGGTGGGCCCGATTGCGCGCGACCGTACGACATGGCGCTGATGAACGTCTCGGCGATGAGCTTCGGCGCGTTATCGGCCAACGCCCTACGCGCGCTGAACAACGGCGCCCGCAAAGGGCGGTTCGCGCACGACACCGGCGAAGGTGGGCTGACTCCGTATCATCTCGGCGGCGCCGATGTGATTTGGGAGATCGGATCCGGCTATTTCGGGACCCGCACCAAAGACGGCAAATTCGATCCGGATCAGTTCGCGGACAAGGCGGCTCACGATCTGGTGAAGTGCATCTCGATCAAGTTGAGCCAGGGCGCCAAGCCCGGCATCGGTGGCGTGCTTCCGGCGGCAAAGGTCAGCGCGGAGATCGCCAGCTACCGAGGAGTGCCGGTGGGCGAGAAGTGTGTCAGCCCGGCGGCGCATTCGGCGTTTCACACGCCGCGCGAACTCATCATGTTCGTGGCGCGGCTGCGTGAATTGGCCGGCGGAAAACCGGTGGGCTTCAAGCTGTGTGTCGGTTCCCGGATCGATGTCTTGGCGACCTGCAAGGCGATGCTGGCCGAAGGGGTGACGCCCGACTTCATCATCGTCGACGGCGCCGAAGGCGGGACCGCCGCGGCACCGCTGGAATACGAAGACAACGTTGGTCTTCCGCTCACCGACGGATTGCTGATCGTGCACAACGCCTTGGTGGGAACGGGGCTGCGGGACAGGATACGGATCGGGGCGAGCGGGAAGATCGCCTCCGGAAACGACATCGTGAAGCGCCTGATCCAGGGCGCGGATTACACCAATTCGGCCCGATCGATGATGATGGCGGTGGGTTGCATCCAATCTCAGCGGTGTCACACCAACCACTGCCCGGTCGGCGTCGCCACGCAGGATCCGTATCGGGCTCGAGCTCTCGACGTGACCGACAAAAGCGAACGCGTGTACCGCTACCAACGGGCCACCGTCGCCCAGGCGATGCGCCTGATGGCCTCGATGGGCGTCTCCGACCCGTCGATGCTCAACCCGCAAATGCTGCGCAAGCGCGTAACGCCCACCTCACAACAGTCGTATGCGGAGCTTTACGAATGGCTTGAGCCGTCATCGCTGCTCGACCATGCGCCGGCGACGTGGCGGTCGGATTGGGACGTCGCCGACCCGGACTCATACAGTCCCGTCGGCTACCGACGAATATCAGGCTAATGCCAACGGGCCTGGTGATCGGCGTGCGCGGGCAGGTAAGCACCGGGGCCGAAGAACTCGTCGTAGAAGTCGACGTCGAGATGTTGCGCCTGTAGGTACATCAACACGTGCACAGTCGGCACCGTGCCGGGTAGCTTTCCGAAGGCTTCGTAGATGTAGGACGCTTCGACCGTGACGAGCTCCTGGATGCCGTCGGGTGGCAGGGCGGAGGCGCGCACCTTCGGCGTATCCGACCACGGGCCTTGCGTATCTGGGTGAAATGGCCCGCCGGGACCATACTTTCGCGCAACCAGCTTGTCCACCCCCGCCCCGACCGATGGCACATGCGGCGGGCTGAGCGTTTCGAAGTATCCGGGCAGCCCGGTGACGTTTGGGAAGGGCCAGCGCTCGTCGTCGTCGGCAACGAAGCCCAACCCGGGTGCGCTCGGATCACCCGAGCCACCCAACACGGACAACCGGTTGAGCCCGTCGTACGTCCAGCCGCCGAGACCCATCGCCTGCAACGCCAGCACCCCGTTGTTGGCGGCGATCGCGAGTTCCGCGCTCGACTCGGTCAGCGTGTACTGCTCGACGAACGACAGTGGGATCGGGTCATCGGCATGCGGTAGTGCGGAAAACCGTTCGAGGCCAGGGATTTTGCGGCCGTTGATGTCATCGACGATCGAGTAGCCGTTGGCGGCAAAGAACCACAGGTTTTCCATCAGGTGCTCGGCGAGGTCGGCTACCGGGAATGCCAGCAAGCTGCCTGGATGGTTGCCGATCCAGATGTTGTGACCTTCCATGTGCGGTTCCGCGCGAGGCAGTTCCAGGCGGGTGTCCGAGATACGCACATAGGACTCCGCGGTGTGACCGATCCATTCTTCGATGCTGTCGAACTCGCGGGGATGCTCGTCGCGGCTGGGCAGCAGATAGGTTCCGGTGTCGTCGGTGAAGAACAGCTGGCTGGTGTGAAAGCCTGCCGCCGACGGGAAGGTTCGACCCGTCGCACTGCCCGAGTAATTCGGAAACAACGGCGCGTAGCTGGGGTTGTGGGTGATGCCGAAGTTCCAACCGGTGACGCCGCCGGTAGCCGAAACAAGCAGTGCCCGTTCGACTTCGGACAACGGCTGTACTGGTCGACGACTGGTGTATGCCAGCGCTCCCGCGGGAATCCGGCCGCCGGCCGGGAACCGGCGCGACCGCCGCCCGGTCAGTGCGGCGAACAGCGGGAATCGTTCAACCTCGGCCAGCGCGGCCCGCTCGTGACCAGAGATAACCAGGCTCACCCGGCCGATTCTTTCAGTCATCTGGGGTGCCAGGCGCCGCGGGTGAACTTTTCATCGGAGTACCGCGTGGTAGCAGCAGGAGGTCTTCAAATGAGCCCATTGCTGATGCTGTACTTCTGGGCCGGCACACCCATCGTCGGGTTCGGCCTGGTGAAGCTGCAGGCGCGGCTCGAGCGGTGGGACTACGAGCGGCACGCCGAGGACTAAGGGCGTCGATTGAAACTTCGAATCCTGGTCGTCGGCGCCGGCGTGAGCGGCATTTCGGTCGCGCGCGGCTTACTGCGGGACGGACACGACGTCGCTGTCTTCGACCAGCGGCCGAACGTGACGGTCGGCGGTGGTGCGGTCACTATCTGGTCGAACGGCGCGACGGTTCTCCAGCAGCTCGGGGTCGATATGGGCGGAGCCGGACAGCCGCTGTCGACCGTGCGGGTCATGACATCCACCGGTCGCCCGCTGGCCACCATGGACCTCAACGCGATGGTGAACCGGCTGGGTGCACCCGTTCGGATGGTCCCACGCCGAATCCTGCTGGAACGATTGCTCGACGGCTTCCCGACCGATCGGGTCCGATGCAACTCCCGCGCTGAAGCGGTGGTCAATACCCGCGACGGCGTACGAGTCGACTTCGCAGACGGCAGCTCGGCCCACGGAGATGTGTTGATCGGTGCGGACGGACTGCACTCGGTGGTGCGCAAATTTGTCGGCGGGCAACCGGCAACGCCGACCGGCTGGTGCAGCTGGCAGGGACTCGTCAGCCTTCCCCGCATCGCCGACCCGCACGTCGCAACGATGATGATCGGCGAGCATGGAAACCTCGGCATGTGGCCGGCCGGAGGTTCTCACCTGCAGTGGTGGTTTGACTTGCGCTGGTCGCCCGACTTCGTCAGACCGCAACGTCCGATCGAGATGATCCGGTCCCATTTCACCGGATGGTCCGACATGGTCGATGAGGTACTCGCGACGTTGACCGACGACGATCTGGCCGCGTCGCCTTTCCCGCATTTTCGGCATCCGATTCCCCGCGCCGGCGCAGGCCGGCTGACGTTGCTCGGCGACGCCGCCCACACCATGCCGCCCACGCTCGCGCAAGGAACCAATCAGGCGCTGCTCGACACGATGGTGTTGCGTAAGGCGCTGTCGGATTCGCGACACGGCGACGGTGATATCGCCAGCGCGTTGCGCTGGTACGAGAACACCCGGCGGCGCCGGGTCAAGGCGGTGTCCTGGTTGACCACGCATCAGGTGTCGCGTCCCGAGTCCGTGCTGCGGCCGGCGGCGCTGATCCCGGACCGATTCATGACATGGGCGCTGACGACGTTTCTCGGTTGGGCCAGTCACCGTGACATCTCGGCCGAATTCAGCCGAGACTCTCTTGCGGAGGTGCGGTGATGTCGGCGACGGCAAAAGTGCCGCCCGCCAAAGCGGCCCGCGTTGTCGAGTGGGTTCGCCACCACCTGTATCGGCTCAATCAGCGGCTGGTACCGGCCCCGGCGGCGATGATGGAGATGATCATCACCACCTGGATATCTCAGGCGATCACGGTGGCCGCCGAACTGGGTGTCGCTGACGCACTCGCCGACGGGCCGTTGACGATCGACGAATTGGCGCACCGAGTGAACGCGGACCCGGACGCACTGCGCCGGCTGTTGCGGGCGTTGATCGGGCGGGGTGTCTTTCGTCGTCGACACGACGGCCGGTACGAGCTGAATTCCCTTGCCGACGCGCTGCGTTCGGACGCACCAATGTCGATGGCCTGGGCCGCCCGGTTCTACGGGTCGGCTGAGCAGCGCGGGCGATGGACTCGGCTGGTGGACTCCATCCGAAGCGGAAAATCCGTCGTCCCGGTATTGCACGGCAAGGAGGGCTTCGACTATTTCGCCGAGTATCCCCAGCATGCTGAGCTCTTCAACCGGACCATGACGAGTATTTCCGAGTTGACCGATGCTTCCGTGGTGGCCGGCTACGACTTCAGCGCCTACCCCACGATCGTCGATGTCGGCGGCGGGCACGGCCCGCTGCTGGCCACCATCCTCGCGGCGGCGCCGGCCTCGCAGGGCGTCCTCTACGACTTGCCGGTGGTCGTGTCGGCCGCGCCGAAGCTCCTGTGCAAGCACGATGTGGCCGACCGAGTGCGCATCGAGGCGGGATCATTTTTCGACAGCGTTCCGGGCGGCGGCGACGTCTACGTCTTGAAGAACATCATCCACGACTGGCCGGATGAGAAGGCGGTGCAGATCCTGCGCAACGTTCGCGCCGCTACCGGCCCTCGTGCCACGGTGCTGCTGGTCGAACTGGTGATCCCCGATCACGACCGTGACTTCCCCGGCAAATGGGCCGATCTGGAGATGCTGCTGAATCTGGCCGCCCGCGAGCGCACTGCCGCAGAATACCGAAACCTGCTCAGCCAGGCGGGATTTCAAATGACGCGGGTAGTGCAGACCGCTTCGCCGCTGAGCCTTGTGGAGGCCCGAGTCGCATAACCCGAACGCCGTTGCTTCAGAATGGCCGACATGACACTGGATCTGGACGGTTACTTCGAGCGGATTGACTATCACGGTACTAGGGAGCCAACGCTCGGCGTGCTGCAGGATCTCATGACGGCTCACACGCGAACGATTCCGTTCGAGAACCTCGATCCGCTGCTGGGCGTGCCGATTGATGACCTCAGCCCAGAGGCTTTGACCGACAAGCTAGTTCGCCGGTGCCGGGGTGGCTACTGTTACGAACACAACGGGCTGATGGGCTACGTGCTGGAAGAACTCGGCTTCGGCGTGCGACGGTTTGGCGCCCGAGTAGTCTGGACGCGCGCCGCGGACGCGCCAATACCGCCACTGACACACACTCTTTTGGCGGTAACACTGCCCGGCGGCCAGCAGCCCTACCTCGTAACGGCCGCGCGCGACGTCACATAGCGTTTGACCCCGGCACGGGATACGGGGGTTGGCTGATCGGGTTGGCCGGGCACCACGGGTTGCGCGGCACGCCCAGGCAGGGATTGGGCATGCTCGGCTGCGGAGGCAGCGGCATCAGCTGGACCCCTGTCGGGCGCGGGTAGTTAGCGTACGAGGTGCTGTCCGGGCAGGGGCCGAGGAACTCGGAGTTGCAGGCGACTTGCAGACTGAGGATGCTAATGAGCCCTGCGCCCGCGTCCGGGATTCCGCAGATGTTGTGGGGGAATAACTGCAGAAAGGGCGGGGCGCTCGTTACCCCTGCGCGGCCGAGCTGAAAGTGCTTGGCGTTGACGGTTTTTCCCGAGGTGTCGACGTTGCCGTGCCAGCAGTTGCCGGGATAGGCGAGGTTGGAGATCTCGGCGAGGTCGCTGTTACTTGCATTGCCGAAGAAGCCGTTGTGGCTCAGCGTGTTGTTCTCGACCTCGTTGCCCCAGTTGTCGTAGTAGCAAAACGACAACGCCTTCAGGCCAACGCCGCCCTTGCAGTGGGCGATCGGTATCCAGGCCTCGGTGTCGACCTCGGGGACCAGCAGCACGCCCCACGCGCCGTTGTCGTGGATTTCGTTGTCATCGACGGTGTCGTACCGGCCTCCGACGATCAGGACGCCGACTCCCACTGGAACGCCGGTGACTTCGGAGTTGGTGGGCGTGTTCGGGTTGTTGTTGTCGTGCACCGAGTTATGCGCGACCAACCAGCACGAATGGGTTCCGGTCAGACCGGTCTCGTTAAGGGGGCAGTGGCCAGACTGGGGCGACGGTTGGTCGTCGTTGTTCTGGCTGTTGGTGACGATCCCGACGTGGTTGTGGTCGAACTCGGAGTTCTGGATGGTCAGGTGGCCACCGGAGTTGGTTCCCGAATACCCTTCGGCCGAGTTCTGGGCGTGGGCGTGGTCGAGGATAGTGTTGCAGTCCGGGCAGGCGCCGATGTAGAACCCGGCGTCGCCCATGTTGTTCGCGTACACCTGCGTGAACAGCCCCGGCCCGAAGGTGTTGGAGGCGTAGATCCCGTACTGGGTGTTCTGGTTCTCGCCGCCGTAGTAGCTCGAAGTGGCCGACAGGAATGCGCCGCGCCAGCTTCCGATCTTCTGCGTGCCGCTCGATCCGCCGCCGTCGAACCAGATCTCGTCGCCGGGGGTGAGGTCGCCCGAGAGGAAGTTGCAAGCGGTCAGGTTCTCCACGCTGACACCGGAGGCCTTGAACACGATCAGGCCGTTTCGCCCCGTCGCGAGGCCGTTGGAATCGAGCGGGCCGAGGTTCTGGTCGGCCGGCGCCGAGCTGCATTGTGGCGCCCCCGGCTTGGTGCCGTCGAGCACGACTCCGTTGCGGTCCATGCCACGGATCCAGATGTTGGGCGTGCTCACGAGCACGGCGGCGCCCGCCATGTCGTCACCGTCTGCCCCGGGAGGAACGCGATTGCCGGTCTCGTGGTAGTCGCCCGGCCCGATTAGCACCCAGTCCCCGGGGCGGGCGGCGTCGACCGCTGCCTGGACGCTCGAGTACTGCCCGGGAATCCCTTGATAGCTGCCGACGAGCAGGACCGCGGACGGTGCGGCACGCGCCACGCACACGCCCGCCGCGACAAGCGCGCACACGCCCACGGCGACAAGCACGCACCGCGGCCGCCACATCGGCGCCCGCGAGATCCAGCCGCGACGATCTTTCAGCGCCGACATCCCACTCCTCATCTGTTTGGGGTGCGCAGCCCTCAGGTCACGTCAAGCAACAGTGAGTGATCGCCGTCACATCTAGAACACGGTGCGGTAAACGTTCGACCTCGATCACAGCCGCGGCGATCGTTTTCGCCCAACGGGTCTGGCCATACTGGCGCGAGACGTGGTGCGCCGCCCTATTGACCCGGCAGCCACGCGCCCATCCGGCGCAACGCCTCCTCGATGTCGTTCGTCGGCCCGGCGAAGGACAGCCGGACGAACGAACCGCCACGCTCGGGATCGAAGTCGATGCCGGGCGCAATCGCTACCCCGGTGTCGGCCAACAGCTTTGAGCAGAAGACCATCGAGTCCGCGGTGAAGTCGGAGACGTCGGCGTAGACGTAGAACGCGCCGTCGGTGGGCGCCAGCCGGTCGATGCCGATTCCGCGCAGACCGTCGAGCAGCATCGTGCGATTGACGGTGTACTGGTGCAGATGGCCGTCGGCTTCTTCGACGGCTTCGGGCGTGAACGCCGCGACGGCGGCGTGCTGCGACAGCACGGGTGGGCAGATGGTGAAGTTTCCGGTCAGGCGGTCCACCGCCCGGCGCAGCTCGGACGGCACCAGCAACCAGCCCAGCCGCCATCCGGTCATCGCGAAATACTTGGAAAAGCTGTTGACCACCATGGCATTTCGTGACGTGCTCCAGGCGCAGCTGGTCTGCGGCGCGCCCGGGTAGACCAATCCGTGGTAGACCTCGTCGCTGATCAGCCGCACACCCGAGTCATCGCACCAGGACGCGATCGCGGCGAGTTCCGCAGGCGGGATGACTGTTCCAGTCGGGTTGGCCGGGCTGGCGACTACCACGCCCTGCACCGGCGGGTCGAGCTCGGCGAGCATCTGCACGGTGGGCTGGAACCGGGTCTCCGGCCCGCATTCGACCACCACGACCTCGCATCCCAGCGCTGCCAATATGTTTCGGTAGCAGGGGTACCCAGGACTGCTGACCGCCACCCGGTCGCCGACGTCGAAGCAGGACAGGAAGGTAAGCAGAAAGCCGCCCGATGAGCCCGTCGTCACCACCACGTCGTCCACTCGACCTGCAAGCCGTGCCGATCCAGATACGACGCCGCGATGGCCGCGCGCAGCTCGGGAATACCCAGCGCCACCGTGTAGCCGAGCTGGTTGAGATGCAGCGCCGCCGCCGCGGCAGCGCGCACCGGCTCCGGGGCCCCGGCACTCGGCTGCCCCGCCGACAGGTTCACCAGATCGCCGTGGGTGCGCTGGCGTTCCGCGGCCGCCAGCCAGACGTCCATCACGTAGAACGGCGGGACCCCGGCGCGCAGTGCGACGCGATCGCTCATGTCGCCAAGGTTAGAACACTTCGGATTCCAGCCGGCGCAAGTGTTCGCTCGCCGGACCCAGCAGCTGCGAACTGCCATGCGCCCGTTTGAAGTACAGCTGCATGTCGTGTTCCCAGGTGATCGCGATTCCGCCGTGCAGCTGAATGCCGTCGGCGGCCACCGTGCTGAACGCCTCGGTGGCCGCGACCCGGGCCAGCGCCGCCGACGTCGCCGACGGCGCATCCAAGGCATCGTTCACCACCGCGCGGGCGGCCTGCACCGCGACGTAGAGGTCGGCCATCCGGTGTTTGAGCGCCTGGAAGCTGCCGATCGGCCGGCCGAACTGCACGCGCTCCTTGGTGTATTCGACGGTCAGCTCAAGGCAGCGGGCAGCGGCGCCGATCTGTTCGGCGGCCAGCAGGATCGCGGCGACATCAGCGATACCGGGATCGGCGCCCAGCGGTGCGGTGCTCTGCGGTGTAACGCGGGCCAGCCGCCGGGTGGGGTCCATGGCGGGGAGCGGCTCGGTGCTGAACGCCGTCCATCGGTCGAGTTTGCCGTCGTTCGTGGCGATGACGATGTCGGCGATGTCGCCGTTGACCACGTAGTCGGGGTCCAATACCAGCGCGCCGATCGACGCGCCTTCGGCCAGCGCGCCCAGCGCTTCGGTGTCGGGATCGTCGGCGGCCAGCAGCGCCAGTTCGGCCAGCGTGGTGCCGAGCAGGGGGCTGGGTACCAGCGCCTTGCCGAGTTCCTCGAGGACGACGGCCGCGTCACCGAGAGTGCCACCGGCGCCGCCGTATTCCTCGGGCACCACCAGCGCGGCGGCGCCGACCTGCTCGCACAGCAGCCGCCACAGCGATTCGTCGTAGCCGCGCTCCGACTCCATCGCCTCGCGCACTGCGGCGGGCGAGGCGTGCTTGGCCACCAGCGCCGCGACGGTCTCGCGCAGCAGTTCCCGTTCGTCAGTCGTGGTCACGTCAGCGCCTCCAGGACTCGCCGCCGGTGCGCCGCCGGGTTGCCCCAGGCCGACCGCAGCGCCTGCACCCGCAACAGCCACAGCGACAAGTCGTGCTCGGAAGTGAAACCGATCGCGCCGTGCGTCTGCAACGCCGACCGGGCGGCCAGCAACGCGGCGTCGGAGGCCGCGGCCTTGGCCGCACTGACATCGCGCGCGGTGTCTGGGGACCGATCCGCCAGCGACAGTGCCGCGCCGTAGACCAGCGGCCGCGCCAGCTCGAGCGCGATATGCACATCGGCGAGCTTGTGCTTGATCGCCTGGTACGAGCCGATGACCCGGCCGAATTGGGCGCGCTGCTTGGCGTAGTCGACCGCGGCGTCCAGCAGCGCCTGGCCGGCCCCGACCAGTTGCGCGGCGGTGGCCAGCGCGCCGAACTCGTAGGCGCGGGCGACGTCGGCCTGCCACGCTTCGCAGACCGCGTCGGCGTCGAAGAGGCGGCGGCTTGGGTCGACGGACTCGTGCCGGTCGCCGACGTGCGCTTCGCTGACCCAGCCATCCGCTTCGGCGGCCAGCACCAGCCCGGCCGCGTCGGCGTCCACCGCCCGCGGCACCTGCGGTGGCAGCACGACGCTGACGATCAGCTCGCCGGCCGCCAGCGCGGCGCACCGATCGTCTTCGGCCAGCAAAACCGCTGCTACCGCAATGGATTCGGTGACCGGACCGGGCACACACCAGCGTCCCAGCCGCTCCATCGCGACGACCAGGTCGACCGGATGCGCGTCGAGGCCGTCGAAGCGCTCCGGAACCGCCAACGCGGTGACTCCCAGGTCGGCCAGCCGCGCCCACACCTTGCGGCCGGGCGCGGTGTCACCGCCGGCCCAGGCGCGCACCGCGCCCGGCACGTCGGCCGCCGCGAGTGCCGCGTCGATACTGGCCGCGAAATCGCGCTGCTGCGCGTCAACGTCAAAAAACACAGCATCTCACCTTTTCTCCCGGGGCAGCCCCAACAGCCGCTCGGCGATGATGTTGCGCTGAATCTCGTTGGTGCCGGCATAAATCGGACCGCCGAGCGCGAACAGCAACCCGTCGGTCCAGGAGCCGGCCAGCTCGGCGTCGGCGCCGCGGATGTCCAGCGCGGTCTGGTGCACCGCGACGTCCAGGTCGGACCAGAACACCTTGGTCACCGAGGACTCGGCGCCGAGCTCGCCGCCGCTCGCCAGCCGGGTCACGGTGCCGAAGGTGTGCAGTCGGTAGGCCTGCGCTTTGATCCACGCATCGGCTACCTGATCACCGAGGGCGCTGTCGTCGCGGGTCTTCCACAGCTCAACCAGGCGCTCGGCGGCGGCCAGGAAGCGGGCCGGGCTGCGCAGCGACATGCCGCGTTCGTTGCTCGACGTGCTCATCGCAGCTCGCCACCCGTCGTGCGCCTCGCCGATCACATCGGCGCCGGGCACGAATACGTCGTCGAGGAAGATCTCGCCGAAGCCGGTGTCGCCGCCGAGTTGGGCGATGGGCCGCATGGTGATCCCGTCCGCTTTGAGATCGAACATGAAATACGTCAGCCCGCGATGGCGCTCCGCCTCTGGGTCAGAGCGGAACAATCCAAAAGCCCTGTCGCCGAACGGTGCTCGTGAACTCCAGATCTTCTGGCCGTTGAGTAGCCAGCCGCCGTCGGTGCGGGTGGCCGTCGAGCGCAGTGAGGCAAGGTCGCTGCCGGACTCGGGTTCCGACCAGGCCTGCGCCCAGATCTCCTCGCCGCTGGCCATCTTGGGCAGAACCCGATCCAGCTGCTCCTCGGTGCCGTGCGCGAACAACGTCGGCGCCAGCATTGAGGTGCCGTTGGCGCTCGCCCGCCCGGGCGCGCCGGCGCGGAAGTACTCCTCCTCGAAGACCACCCACTGCAGCAGGGTCGCGTCGCGGCCACCGTACTTGCGCGGCCAGGTGATGACCGACAGACCCGCATCGAAAAGCACCTTGTCCCAATGCCGGTGCTGTTCGAAGCCCTCCGCGGTGTCATAGGACTGCGTCGGGAACGATTCCCGGTTCGCGGCCAAGAACTGGCGCACCTCCTGCTGGAATGCGCACGTGTCGTCGTCGAAATCAAGGTCCATCAGGGCATCTCTCGCAATTGCGGTTTGACCACCTTGCCACCGGCGTTGCGCGGCAGCGTGTCGACAAACCTCACCGAACGGGGGGCTTTGAAGTTCGCCAAATAATCACGGGTGTAAGCGATCACCGCCTGCTCGTCGAGACCGGATCCGGGCCGCGTCACCAGGAATGCCCGGCCGACTTCACCGAGCCGCTCGTCGGGCACGCCGATCACCGCGCAGTCCAGCACACCGTCGAGGCGGGCGAGCACCTGTTCCACCTCGGCGGGGTAGACGTTGAAACCGCCGCAGATGTACATGTCCTTGAGCCGGTCGGTGATCTGGAGATTGCCTGCGCTGTCGAGCTTTCCGATGTCGCCGGTGTGCAGCCAACCGTCGGCGTCCACGGTCTCAGCGGTGGCTTGCGGGTCGTCGAGGTAGCCGAGCATCACGTTGGGCCCACGCAGCAGCACCTCGCCGTGATCCCCAATCCGCAGCTCGAAGCCGGCGACCGGGCGTCCGCAGGTGGTGGCGACAGTGACGGCGTCGTCGTCGGCGCGGCACATGGTGCCGAACCCGTTGCATTCGGTCAGGCCGTATGCGGTCAGCACGATATCGATGTCGAGTTCGGTCTGCATCCGCTCGATCAACACGACCGGCACCGTGGCCGCGCCGGTGACCGCGAACCGCAGCGAGCTCAGGTCGTAGCCGCCGCGGGCGGGATGGTCGAGCAGCGTCTGGAAGATGGTCGGCGGGCCGGGCAGCACGGTAATCCGATGCTCGGCGATCGCGCGCATCGCCTGCTCGGCGTCGAAGGTCAGCTGGGGGATCAGCGTGGCGCCGGTCTGCAAGCAGGCCAGGATTCCGGCCTTGTAGCCGAAGTTGTGGAAGAACGGATTGATGCACAGGTAGCGGTCGTCCTTGGTGATCTTGCCGCAGGCCGCCCACGCCGCCGAACCGGACAACGATTGCCGATGCGCGCACAGCACGCCTTTGCTGCGGCCGGTCGTGCCGGAGGTGAACAGGATGTCGGAGACGTCGTCGGGTCGGACCGCGGCGGCGCGGGCATCGGCGGCCAGTTGGCTTTCCGGGTCAGACCCGCGACTGACGAACTCGTCCCACGTCCCGTCGTCGACGTCGACCGGAACCCGCACGATGTGACGCAGGGCGGGCAGCGCGGCCCGGTCGAGATCGGCGGTCTTGTCCGAGCCGAGGAACTTACCCATCGCCACCAGCAGCGGAGCGCCGGTGCGGGCCAGGATGTCGGTGGCTTCGGCGACGGTGTAGCGGGTGTTCAGCGGCACCACGGTACCGCCGGCGTAGTGGGTGGCCAGGCAGGCAACCACCCAGTGCCACGTGTTCGGCGACCAGATCGCTACCCGGTCGCCCGTGCGCACGCCCAGTGCGATCATCGCCGCCGCGGCGCGGCGCACCTTGCCGCGAAGCTCGGCGAAGGTGAGGGTGCGATCCGGCGTGACCAGCGCATTATGGTCGGGGAGCTCGCGCGCGATGCGGTCCAACACCGCAGGAATGGTCTGCGGATCGCTCGGCATCGATGCAGGCTCCTAACGAAGCAAGTGCTTGGTAGGTTAGCCTACAGGGGTGCAGGGCGTCGACGAGTTCCGGGCTGAGGTCCGCGACTGGCTGGCCGAGAACCTGGTCGGTGAATTCGCCGCGCTCAAGGGGCTCGGTGGGCCTGGTCGCGAGCACGAGGCGTTCGAAGAGCGGCGGGCCTGGAATCAGCATCTCGCCGAAGCGGGCCTGACCTGTTTGGGCTGGCCGGTCGAGCACGGCGGCCGCGGCCTGTCGGTGGCGCATCGGGTCGCGTTCTATGAGGAGTACGCGATCGCCAACGCGCCCGCGAAGGTCAACCACTTCGGCGAGGAATTGCTCGGGCCGACGTTGATCGCCTTCGGCACGCCCGAGCAGCAGCGGCGGTTTTTGCCCCGAATTCTCGACGTCACCGAGCTGTGGTGTCAGGGCTACTCCGAGCCGGGTGCCGGCAGCGATCTGGCCAACGTGTCCACCTCCGCGGTGCTGGACGGCGACGCGTGGGTGATCAACGGCCAGAAAGTGTGGACGTCGCTGGCCCACTGGGCGCAGTGGTGTTTTGTGGTGGCTCGCACCGAGAAGGGCTCGAAGCGTCACGCCGGGTTGTCGTATCTGCTGGTGCCGTTGGACCAGCCCGGGGTTGAGGTCCGCCCGATCGTCCAGCTCACGGGTGACTCGGAATTCAACGAGGTGTTCTTCGACGACGCCCGCACTGATGCCGACTTGGTGGTCGGCGCACCGGGTGACGGCTGGCGGGTGGCGATGGGAACGCTGACCTTCGAACGCGGTGTTTCGACACTGGGGCAACAGATCATCTACGCGCGCGAGCTGAATGGCGTCGCGGAACTCGCCAAACGCACTGGCGCCGCGGATGATCCGCTGATCCGCGAACGCCTGACCCGGTCTTGGGCCGGCCTGCGGGCGATGCGCTCGTATGCCTTGGCGACCATGGACGTCGAGCAGCCAGGCCAGGACAACGTTTCAAAGCTGTTGTGGGCCAACTGGCATCGCGAGCTCGGCGAGATCGCGATGGACGTGCAGGGCAAGGCGGGCCTGGTGTTGGACAGCGGAGACTTCGACGAGTGGCAGCGGCTGTATCTGTTCACCCGCGCGGACACCATCTACGGCGGTTCGAACGAGATTCAGCGCAACATCATCGCCGAGCGTGTGCTTGGCCTACCCAGGGAGGCTAGATGACGTTAGCCGTCGCGCCGAAAGAGGTTGCCGGACACGGACTTCTGACCGGCAAGGTCGTGGTTGTCACGGCGGCTGCCGGCACCGGCATCGGGTCGGCCACCGCTCGGCGGGCATTGGCCGAAGGCGCTGACGTCGTCGTCTCCGACCACCACGAGCGACGCCTCGGCGAGACGGCCGAGGAGCTGTCGGCGCTGGGGCCGGGCCGCGTCGAGCACGTGGTCTGCGATGTCACGTCCTCTGTTCAGGTCGACGCGCTGATCGCGTCGGCCCACGCGCGGATGGGCCGGATCGACGTGCTGGTCAACAACGCCGGCCTGGGCGGACAAACGCCGGTGGCCGACATGACCGACGAGGAGTGGGACCGCGTCCTCGACGTAACGTTGACGTCGGTCTTTCGCGCTACCCGCGCGGCGCTGCGCTACTTCCGCGACGCCGACCACGGTGGGGTGATCGTCAACAACGCCAGCGTCCTTGGCTGGCGTGCCCAGCACTCGCAATCCCACTATGCGGCAGCCAAAGCCGGGGTGATGGCACTGACTCGGTGTAGCGCCATCGAGGCCGTCGACTACGGGGTGCGGATCAATGCGGTGTCGCCGAGTATCGCCAGGCACAAGTTCCTCGACAAGACCACCTCGCCAGATCTACTCGATCGGCTCTCAGCCGGCGAAGCTTTCGGACGAGCCGCCGAGCCGTGGGAGGTGGCGGCCACCATCGCGTTTCTGGCCAGCGACTACTCCAGTTACCTTACTGGAGAAGTGATTTCGGTGTCGAGTCAACACCCGTGAACCGGCGCGACGAGCTTTTGGAACTGGCGGCGACGATGTTCGCCGAACGTGGCCTGCGCGCCACCACGGTGCGCGACATCGCTGACGGTGCCGGCATTTTGTCGGGCAGCCTGTATCACCACTTCGCGTCCAAGGAAGAGATGGTCGATGAGTTGCTGCACAGCTTTTTGGACTGGCTGTTCGGCCGCTATCAGGAGATCATCGACACCGAATCCAATCCGCTGGAGCGGCTCAAGGGGCTGTTCATGGCGTCGTTCGACGCGATCGAGCACCGGCATTCCCTGGTCGTCATCTACCAGGATGAGGCCAAACGGCTGCTGTCACAGCCGCGGTTCTCCTACATCGAGGACATGAACAAGCAGCAGCGGAAGATGTGGGTCGACGTGCTGCACCAGGGCATCGAGGAAGGCTATTTCCGTCCCGATCTCGACGTCGACCTGGTTTACCGATTCATCCGCGACACCACCTGGGTGTCGGTGCGCTGGTATCAGCCCGGCGGACCGCTCACCGCCAAGCAGGTGGGTCAGCAGTATCTCGCTATCGTTCTAGGCGGAATCACCAAAGAAGGAAGTTGATATGTCCCCAAAAAATGAAGCATATGTCGTCGATGCCGTCCGTACCGCCGTTGGTAAGCGCAACGGATCGCTTGCCGGCGTGCATCCAATCGACCTGGGCGTGGCCGCATTTCACGGGCTGTTCGAGCGGGTCGACGTCGACCCGGCGGCCGTCGACGACGTGGTGGTCGGCTGCGTGGACGCGATCGGCGGGCAGGCCGGCAACATCGGCCGCAATGCCTGGCTGGCGGCTGGCTATCCCGAAGAGGTTCCCGGGGTGACCGTCGACCGGCAGTGCGGGTCCAGCCAGCAGGCGATTTCCTTTGGTGCGCAAGCGATCATGGCCAACACCGCCGACCTGATCCTGGCCGGCGGCATGCAGAACATGAGCCAGATCCCGATCGCGTCGGCGATGGTGGTCGGCAAGGAGTTCGGCTTCACCTCACCGACCAGCGAGTCGAAGAACTGGCTGCACCGCTACGGCGATCAGGAGATCTCGCAGTTCCGCGGCGCGGAGCTGATCGCCGAACGGTGGAACCTGTCGCGCGAGGAGATGGAGCAGTTCGCGCTCAGCAGTCACGAGCGGGCCCTGGCCGCGATCCGGGGCGGACACTTCGACAACGAGATCATCGCCGTGGATGGATTCCGGATCGACGAGGGGCCGCGGGAGACCTCGCTGGAGAAGATGGCTTCGCTGAAGACGCTGTCGGAGGGCGGTCGGTTGACCGCGGCGGTGGCCAGTCAGATTTCCGACGGCGCCAGTGCGGTGTTGCTCGCGTCTGAGCAGGCCGTCAAGGACCACAAACTCACGCCGCGAGCACGCATCCATCACATCAGCGCCCGCGGCGCCGACCCGGTCTTCATGCTCACCGGACCGATTCCGGCCACCCGCTACGCACTTGAGAAGACCGGGCTGTCCATCGACGACATCGACACGGTCGAGATCAACGAGGCGTTCGCGCCGGTCGTGTTGGCGTGGCTCAAGGAAATCAAGGCCGACCCCGAGAAGGTCAACCCCAACGGTGGCGCGATCGCACTCGGCCATCCGTTGGGTGCCACCGGCGCCAAGCTGTTCACCACCATGCTCAACGAGCTGGAGCGCACCGGTGGTCGCTACGGCCTGCAGACGATGTGTGAAGGCGGCGGCACCGCCAACGTCACCATCATCGAACGGCTGTAATTCCTTGCGTCGAGTGTGTAGGTTGTGAGCGGGATTTCGCAGAATTCTCCGTCATAAACTGCACACTCGATGCCGGTAGTGTGGAGTCGTCAGTATGTAATACCGGCGATGATGTCATCGACCGTGCGCTGAGCCAGCGACTCCACCTCACGGCGCGGCGCGCCGCGCAGCGGTCCGCGCAGGGCCAGTTCGGCGAACCCGTGCACGGCCGACCAGCAGGGCCACTCGGCGCCGTCGCGTCGTTCGGGTGACAGCACGCCTGCAACGGCCATGGCGTCGAGCGCCTCGACCAATGCGAGATACGGTGGAGCCACGGCTGTTTCGTCGGACGGCCGACTCCGAAGAATGCCACCGTGAACCAACCCGGCTCGTCCAGCGCGAACCCGATGTAGCCAAGCGCCGACGGCCGATCGCGCGCCAGCTGCACGTTGCGCCGCGTCTGCGCACCGAGGCCCGCATGCTCGCCGTCATCCGTTGCTGGATCGCGGTCGCAACGGCCTCCAGCAATGCTTCGCGGTCGGCGAAGTGGCGGTACGCGGCGTTCGGCGAAACTCCAACGCGCCGAGTCGCTTCCCGGATAGTGAGCGCTTCCGGCCCACCGGCCCGGGTGAGTTGAAGGCCGGCGTCGATCAACGCCGCGCGCAGATCGCCATGGTGGTAACCGGCCCTCGAGTCGGTCAACGCTTGACCCTCCTCGGGGTCGAAGTGTACGGTGTGAACATTACCATGTTGACAGTGTGAACATCGTAACCGGAGGATTTTCGTGAAAACCGCAGGATTGCCACCCGTCGTCGACCAGGAGGCCTGGCAGCGCGAACTGGATGCTCTTCGGGTCCGGGAGAAGGCGGCGACCCGCGAGCTTGACGCGATCGCCGCGCAGCGGCGGCGGCTGCCAATGGTCGAGATGCCGGACTATGTCTTGGAATCGGAGAACGGACCGGTACGGCTAGCCGACATGTTCGACGGCAAATCGCAGCTGATCGTCTACAGCCACATGTGGTTCCCGGATGAGGAATGGCAGTGTCCGGGATGTACCGGCTTCACCTCACAGTTCACCCGTCTGGAGTTCCTGGACAACTACGATGCCCGGTTTGTCATCGTCACGCAGGGGCCCATCGATGAAGCGCTCGCATACAAGCGGCGGGTGGGAAACCAGATGACGTGGTACTCGACTGCCGACAGCTCGTTCGGCGAGGACGTCGGCGCTCCACCGGGAGGCGGGTTTGCCGTGAATGTCTTTCTGCGCGACGGCGATCGGGTGTACCGGACCTGGCACACCGATGGCCGCGGGTGCGAGCAGCTGGGTCACTCGTTCGCGTTGATCGATCTACTGCCGTACGGCCGCCAGGAGGAGTGGCAGGATTCGCCGGACGGCTGGCCGCAGTCCCCAACGTATAGCCGCTGGGCCGGCTCTCAGGACATCGCGCGGGCATACGGCGCGGATGCAACAACCAACCAACCAGGAGGGGCAAGATGACCACCACAACGACCGGCCTGACGACGATGAGCCTGGTGTGCGTGCCGACACCCGAGCAGGACAAAGCGGTCGCGTTCTACGAGTCGCTCGGGTTCGAGAAGCGAACCGACCAGCCGTTCGGTGGCGGCTACCGGTGGATCGAGGTTTACCCGCCTGAGGGCACGACCGGCATCGCGCTTGCTCCGCCCCCGCCGGATAGCGGACCAGTGCAGCCGGCCAACACTGGTATCACGCTGACCACCAACGACATCGACGCCACCCACGCGGCGATGAACGAACTCGGCGTCGACGTCGATGCGCAAGTGTCGCGAATGGGCGAGCCGGTTCCACCGATGTTCTGGTTCCGCGACCCGACCGGGCACACACTGATGGTCGTGGAGTCCTGATTGCGGGTCTTAGTCCTGGATGAAGGCCGATGCCGACTGTAGGTGCTTGACGGCCTCGGCGACGATCGTCTGGATCAGCTCGGCGCACGACGGCAGGTCCTCGACGATGCCGGCCACCTGACCGGAAGCCAGCACGCCGGCATCGGTATTGCCTTCGACCAGGCCGGCTTTCAGTAACATCGGGGTGTTGGCCGCCATCACCACTTGCGACCAGCTAAGTTCCTTGCCGTGCCGCATCGCCAGACCGTCGCGGATCATCGACGACCAGGTCATCTGCGACATTTTCTTGAATTTCGCGGCGTTGCGCACTGCTGCTGTGAATCCCCGTGCCCGCGAGCCGCCTTCCAGCTTTTCGACCAGCCCGGTGCGCAACACACGGTGCGGCATGCCGTCGACGCGGGTGGTGACGACGGTCCCGTCCAGTCCGGCCTGCAGATAACGTTGCTTGACCGCGTCAGGCACGGTGGAATCCGAGGTGAGCAAAAACCGGGTACCCATGGCCACCCCGGCGGCGCCGTAGGACAACGCCGCGGCCAGTCCGCGACCGTCGAAGAAGCCGCCCGCCGCGATGACCGGGATATTCACCGCGTCAAGCACCGATGGCAGCAGCAGCGTGGTGGCGATCGGCCCGGTGTGTCCACCACCCTCGCCGCCCTGCACGATCACCGCGTCGGCGCCCCAGGAGGCCACCTTGCGCGCATGCTTAGCCAGGCCGACCGACGGAATCACCACCGCGTCGGCATCTTTCAGCTTGCTGATTAGCTCTTGCTTGGGTGCTAATGCGAAGGACGCCACCTTGACGCCCTCGCGGATCATCAGGTCCACGCGGTCGGCCGCGTCGCCGGCGTCGGCGCGGATGTTGACGCCGAACGGCTTGTCGGTGGCCGCCTTGACCTTCCCGATCGCGGTGGCCAGTTCGTCAAGCGTCATGGTGGCCGACGCCAAGATGCCCAGTCCGCCTGCGTTGGCCGTCGCGGAAACCAGTCGGGCGCCGGCCACCCACCCCATCCCGGTTTGCACCACCGGGTGCTCGATACCGATCAGCTCGGTCAGCGGCGTGCGCAACCTCATCAGCGTATCTCTCTGTCCCGCAGGGCTTTAGGATCGATGGTCTCGCGGATCAAGCGCAATTCGTCGTCGGTCGGCAGCCTGGTCTCGTCCGCCTCGTCGAGACCGTGCACCTCGAACGAGGTGTTCTCCCGGACCTCATCGGGTGAAACGCCCGGGTGCAGCGTCAGCGCCCGCATCGTGTGGTCCGGCCCGCCGAAGTCGAACACGCCGAGATTGGAGACGACTCGATACGTGTTGGCGAACCGGAACGCCGGGTTGTCGGTGTCGACCTTGTCCCAACCGATGCCGCAGACCACGTCGACGGCGTCGCAGAACACCCGCTTTGAATGGTTGCCCACCCAATAGCTGGTCGCGTGGTTGATCGCGTTGCCGGGCGCACCCCGCAGGCCGAACATCTGCCGGGTCGGGTGCTGCAGCGGCCCGAACGCCGAGATGTTCTGATTGCCGTAGCGGTCAACCTGATTGGCCCCCATCACCACATGCCGCCGACCCCAGGCCAGCGTCTCGAACACGCGGCCGAACGGCATCCAGCCTTCGACGGGTCCGGTCTTGCCCAGCGTCGGGGTGTCGGCCAGCAGCTGCGCCTCACCGTCGGTCAGCAGGATGTCGGGGGAGAAGGTCAGCCGCGCCAGCCGCGCTCCGACCGACGCCATGTTCGTCATCGGGCTGACCATGATTTCTCCCGCATCCCTGAACAAGTCGGCGCAGGCGACGGCGCATACCTCGGCTCGGGTGATGCTCACTTCTGTGTTACTCATAAGCCGACTCGCCGAACCGACGCACGGCCGCCTGGTATTCGGCTTCACCGCCTGACAGGTAGGTCTGCACGAACTCCTGCCAGCCCTCTTCGGTCGAGGCCGCCTCGGCGTAGTGGCGCTGGAACTTCTCGTCCCGACCGTAATCCGGTGCTGCCGTTGTAAAATGAGCACCGCCGGGGGCTTCGACCACGGCATCGACCATCATCCGGTTCACTAGCAGCGCCTGCGGCGGCACCGCCTTGATCAGTTCCTCGGTTGAGACGACGCGCTCCACCGACAGATAACGCTTCTCGGCGGCCATCAGGAACAGATCGTCGAAGTAGGGGTCGATGCCGGTGTATGCGGCATTACCTTGCGAGTCACCGAGATTGAGATGCACAAAGGCGGCGTCCAGGCGCAGTGCCGGCATCGCGATCAGCGTTTCGTGTCCACCGTTCGGCGCCGGATAGGGGCTGGTGACCGTTTGTAGTTCGCCCTCCCAGAAGTCCGGGACCGAGCTGCCCAGCCCGGCGCGGATCGGCAGGAACGGCAGCCGCTGCGCCGCGGCCTGCAATCCGCAACGCAGCATGCCCTCGTCCATTTCGCGGGCCTCGATGGATCCGGTGGTGCGGGCTTTGGCGAACCAGGGGTCGTAGAACGGTGGCGAGTCGAGCGAGACGAAGCCGTAGTAGACGCGTCGCACCTTGCCGGCCGAGCACAGCAGCCCCAAGTCCGGCCCGCCATAGGTGATCACGGTCAGGTCCTTGACGTCCGTGCGGAGCATGGCGCGGACGAAGGCCATCGGTTTGCGTCGTGAGCCCCAGCCGCCGATGCCAATCGTCATGCCGCTGCGCAGCTCCGCGACGGCGTCGTCGAGGGTGGTCCGCTTGTCGCTCACGACTTCTCGCCCTTCGTCGTACCGGCGAACGCGTCGCGGTGCTCGTCGGCTACCCCGGCAAGGTTGAGCTCGAAGGTAAAGCCTTGCTCCATACGGTAACTGGAGTTGACCCGCTGGACGTCGATCAGGTTCAACGCCTCCTTGGCCGCCCGGATCACCCGGGTGTCCTTGGCGGCGATGTCGCGCGCCACCCGAAGCGCGGCTTCGTCCAATTCTTCCCGCGGCACCACCTCGTGCACGAGCCGAAGTGATGCAGGGTGGCGGCGTCGACGGTGGCCGCGGTGAAGAACAGTCGCCGCATCATGTGCAGTGGCACCAACCGGGACAGATGGGTGGCCGCGCCCAGCGCGCCGCGCTCGACCTCGGGCAGCCCAAACGTCGCGTCCTCGGAGGCCACGATCACGTCGGCGTTACCCACCAAGCCGATGCCGCCGCCAACGCAGAAGCCATTGACTGCGGCGATCACCGGCACCGCGCATTCGTAGACCGCCCGGAAGGCGGCGAAGCAGCCGCGGTTGGCGTCGATCAGCGCGGTGAATCCCTGGGTGCGCTGCATCTCCTTGATGTCCACCCCGGCGTTGAAACCACGGCCCTCGGCCCGCAAGATCACCGCGTGTGTTTCCGGGTTCTCGCCGGCGGCGGATAGCGCATCGGCGAGTTCGAACCAGCCGCGCGACGGGATGGCGTTGACGGGGGGAAAGTCGACGGTGACCGCGACGATCCCCGGTTCGGTGGTGCGTGACGTGATTGTCATCGAGCTCCTCGGCCACTTCCTTGGGGGACGATTTACCTAAGCAAGCACTTGCTTGGTACGCTAGCACAGTGACCCACGCCGACGGAGGCCCCGCGATCAGCTTCGGGCTCGCCGGCCGGGTTGCGCTGGTGACCGGCGGCGTTCGGGGGGTCGGCGCCGGCATCAGCTCAGTCTTCGCCGAGCAGGGTGCCACCGTGGTGACTTGTGCGAGGCGCGCGGTCGAGGGCCTGCCCTACGAGTTCCACTCCTGCGACGTCCGCGACGAGGAGGCCGTCAAGTCGATGATCGACGCGATCGTCGACAGACACGGCAGCCTCGACGTCGTCGTCAACAACGCGGGAGGGTCGCCCTACGTGCTGACCGCGGAGGCCAGCCCGAAGTTCAACCGCAAGATCATCGAACTCAATTTGATTGGTGCGCTGCTGGTTTCGCAGTGCGCTAATGACAAGATGCAGAACCAGGAGCGCGGCGGGTCGATCGTCAATATCTGCAGTCTCAGCGGCCGGCGGCCATCCCCCGGCACCGGCGCGTACGGGGCGGCCAAGGCCGGCCTGGAGAGCCTCACGCAGACACTAGCGGTGGAGTGGGGGCCCAAGGTGCGGGTCAATGCCTGCGTGGTCGGCATGGTCGAAACCGAGCAGGCCGACCTGTTCTACGGCGACGCCGAGTCGATCGCCGCGATCTCCAAGAACGTGCCACTCGGCCGGATGGCCACGCCTGCCGATGTCGGTTGGGCCGCAGCATTTTTGGCCTCGGATGCGGCGTCCTACATCAGCGGTGCGTCGTTGGAGGTACACGGCGGCGGCGAGCCGCCGCACTATCTGGCCACAACGAACGCCAGCGCGATCAAGTAGAGGAGACGAGGAAGATGGGTAGGAAATGGGGCTAGTCGACGGCCGCGTTGTCATCGTCACCGGAGCGGGCGGCGGTATCGGGCGCGCGCACGCCTTGGCTTTCGCCGCCGAGGGCGCGCGCGTTGTCGTCAACGACATCGGTGTGGGCTTGGACGGGTCACCCGCAAGCGGCGGCAGCGCTGCGCAGAGCGTGGTCGACGAGATCACCGCAGCCGGAGGCGAAGCCGTCGCGAACGGCTCCAACATCGCGGACTGGGATCAAGCCGCCGCCCTGGTTCAGACCGCCGTCGACACGTTCGGTGGTCTCGACGTGTTGGTGAACAACGCCGGCATCGTGCGGGACCGGATGATGGCCAACACCAGCGAGGACGAGTTCGATGCCGTCATCGCGGTACATCTCAAAGGCCACTTCGCCGCGATGCGACACACCGCGTCGTATTGGCGGGGGCTGTCGAAAGAGGGCAAAACCGTTGACGCACGGATCATCAACACCAGTTCCGGTGCGGGCCTGCAGGGCAGCGTCGGGCAGGGTAATTACAGTGCCGCCAAGGCGGGCATCGCGGCCCTGACCCTCGTCGCCGCCGCTGAAATGGGGCGGTACGGCGTGACCGTCAACGCGATCGCGCCGTCGGCCCGCACCCGGATGACCGAGACGGTGTTCGCCGAGATGATGGCAACGCAGGACGACGATTTCGACTCGATGGCGCCGGAAAACATCTCGCCACTGGTCGTCTGGCTGGGCAGCGCTGAATCCCGTGATATCACCGGCAAGGTGTTCGAAGTCGAGGGCGGCAAGATCCGCATCGCTGAAGGCTGGGCACACGGCCCGCAGATCGACAAGGGCGCCAAGTGGGATCCGGCGGAATTGGGTCCGGTAGTCAACGACCTACTCGCCAAGTCTCGGCCGCCGGTGCCGGTGTACGGCGCCTAGCCAACAGCCGCCCCGGGCTGGGTGTGCACTTCGACTGGGAGCAGCTGACCGACAGCGTGCATCGTTGTCGGCTACCGTTTCTCGACGTCACTGTCGGTGTGGTGCAGGGTCGGACCGGGGTGCTGCTCGTCGACACCGGTACCACGCTCACCGAGGCGCAGGCGATCAACGCCGACGTGCGGCAGATCGCCGGACGCCGCGTGACACATGTGGTGTTGACCCACAAGCACTTCGATCACGTCCTGGGCTCCGGAGTATTCGCGAACGCCCAAATATATTGCGCACCTCAGGTCTTCGACTACCTCACGACGGCCACCGACCAGCTTCGCGACGACGCACTGCGCTACGGAGCCGACCCCGATGAGATCGACCGCGCGATCGCGGCCCTGCGGCCACCACAACACACCGTGGAGAACGTGGTCGTCGAGCTCGGGAGCCGCAGCGTCACGGTCGCTCACCTGGGACACGGGCACACCGATGCGGATCTCGTCGCGGTGGTGCCGAGCGACGACGGCGACCGGGTCGTGGTCTTCAGCGGCGATCTCGTCGAGGAATCCGGCGACCCCGCGATCGACGCCGACTCCGATGTGGCGGCGTGGCCGGACACGCTCGACCGGCTGTTGGCGGTCGGCGGACCCGACGCCATCTACGTGCCCGGTCACGGCAGCGTCGTCGACGCGGAATTTGTTCGCCGACAACAAGAGTGGCTTAGATGGAACCGCCGAGAGCGCTGACGATGTCGTCGAACACCGCGACGGGGAACTGGGCGAGCGCCGTGTCGATTTGGCTGAGACCGGTCTGAATCGCGGTGTCGATCGTCGTCGAGTTGCCGCCGAGCAGAGCCTGGTAAATGTCGTACGCCGCGAACTGCGGCGCGGTGATCAGGTCGCGGAAGTCGACGAACAGCTCTGTGCGCCAGTCCGGGATCCTGTGGCACCGGCGTCCCGTCCCAGCTGACCAGCGACCAATCCCCGGGCGAGCCGTCGACCACGACTTGGCCCGTGTAGGGCAGCAGCTCGCCGGTGTTGAGGAATTCCTGGAGGACAAGCGAGAAATCGGGGTTGTTGACGTTCATCAGTGTCCAGATCGCGATCGCGGCTTCGTGCGAGAACACCGCGTCGGTCACAGTGCCGGCATCGGTCCCGACGCTGCCGTCGTAGATCGATTGCACGGCGCCGCTGAAGCTTTCGTCGAACGCGATGCCGTTAGGGTCGACCGTCGAGCCCAGCTGCGGCACGAAGTCCAAGCCGAGCGTCCACAATACCGGCGCTAGCAGATACAGGGCGCCGCCCAGCGGGAGGTCTCCGACGTTCACCGGTATGCCTTCGAAGATGCCGGCATCGATTTCGTTCAGCCCGGGCAGCACTTGGATCGGCAGATGCAGCGCGTCGGCCAGCGGCGCTCGCGGTCTCCTGTGACCTGATCATCGCCGATGCGTAGATGTCGTCAATACCGCTGCCCGACAGCACATTAACGAGGTCATTGGCCTGCTGCTCGCCAGTGGCAGTGAGATCGGGACCGGGCACCAACGTGTTGACCACGGTCATGTCGCCGGATTCACCGTGCCGCACGAAGTCCAGCACGATCGACCCGTCGTCGGCCCGGGCGATTGCGGATCCCATGGACAGCAAAGCGGTCGATAGCAGCCCGACAGCAAGGCAGCGGGGCTTGAGCGTTTGAGGGGCTCAGATGCTGCCTCCCAAAGCGGCGACGATGTCATCGAACACCTCGACCGGGAACTGCGTGAGCGCGGTGTCCACTTGGCTGAGACCGGTCTGAAGCGCAGTGTCGATCGTTGCCGAATTGCCGGTCAGCAAGGCCTCGTAAATGTCGTAGCCGGCGAATTGCGGCGCCTCGATCAGGTTGCGGAAGTCGACGAACAGCTCGGTGCCCAGCCCGGGATCCTGCGGCACGTCTACTCCGTCGTAGCTGACCAGCGTCCAATCCCCGGGGCTGCCTTCGACCACGACTTGGCCGGTGTTGGGTAGGAAGCCTCCGGTTTGCTCCACTTCCTGCAGCAGGACGGAGAAGTCGGGGTTGTTGACGTTCATCATCGTCCAGACGGCGATTGCGCCTTCGCTGCTGAACGCGACGTCATTCAGGCTGCCACCGGCTCCGACGGTGTTGTCGTAGATCGTCTGGACGGCGCCGCTGAAGTCTTGGTCGAACACGACTCCGTTGACGCTGGGGTCGCCCACCTCCGGCACCAATACATCCCCGAACACCCATGAAAGCGGGCCCAGAAGGTACAGGATGCCCTCGAGGCTGTTCGTCGTGTCGCCATTGAAGACTGCCGGCATCGATCTCGTTGAGTCCGGACAGAACCGTGACGGAGGTAGAGGGTGAGCCCGCTGCGGTAAGCCAGTCCTGTGCGGTCTCTAGCGACCTGGCCTCCTCCGACGCGTAGACCCCCGCGTAGCTGCTGGGCGTGTCGAGCTGCTGAGGGTTGGCGGCGTTGGCAAGATATTGTGCCTGCGTTACGCCCTCCGACGTGAGATCGGTTCCGGGCGGCGCCGTGTCGATGATGCCGGCCGCGTTGTCGACCGATTGCCCGTGACGCACCAAGTCGAGCACGATCGAGTCATCGGCCCGGGCCAGCGCTGATCCGAGAGACAGCAGGCCAGTCGAGAGCAGGCCCATGGTGACAAAGCGGAGCGAATTTCTCATTACTTTCCCCGTTCGCTGCGATGCGTGTCAGCGCAAGGGCAATTTACCGCAGCCGAACTCGCTGTTCGCTGAAATCCACGCGAAGATCTAAGTCGGTTCGCACACCACCACCGGGATGATCCGGTCGGTGGCCTCCCGGTATCCGCGATAGGGCGGATACATCTTCATCAGCGGCGGCCAGTAGCGGTTTCGCTCTTCGTCGGTGGCGTCGCGGGCGGAAAGCCGCAGCCGCTCGGCGCGGATCTGCACCTCGACCGGCGGGTTCTCCTTGAGGTTGAGATACCAGGTCGGGTTCTCGGGCGCGGCCGCCGAAAGAGGCCGGCAGGATCACCCGGTCGCCGTCGCGCAGATACAGCGTCGGCGTGGTTCGCGGCTCACCCGATTTGCGTCCGGTCGTGGTCAGCAGGGCAGCCGGAAACCACAGCAGTCTGGCGCCGAGCCGGCCGTTGGTACGCCGGTACACCCAGATATGCACGCGGGCAAAGTATTTGAGCAGGATGGCGAGGAACCGCGAGTTGCGGATCCCGTGCCGCTGCGTCATGCCCTCAGCGTAGGCAGGGTGTGGGATTCTGCGACACTTAACCCATTGCGACGACTCGCCAGTGCCCAGGCACCGCGCGGTCCTCGGCTTCGGCCGGCCGCTCGGAGATGTTGATCATGCCCGGGATGCGGCTGCCCCTGTTTTTTTCGGTGCGGACCCGACCGCGCGGTTTACGCAACGCACGCCCAGTACGCAGACATTTGGTCAGTTCCCGCCGCAGTTCACCGCGTCCTTGTACGTAGAGCGACTTGTAGATGGTTTCGTGGGACACCTGCATCTCCAGACGGTCGGGATAGGCCATGGCCAACACCCCTGCAATCTGTTCGGGGCTGTACTTCTTGACCAACAACGTTTGCACCTCGGCGCACAGTTGAGGGCAACGACTTAGCTTGCCAGTCTTGGGTCGTCGTGCTCGACGCTCACTACGCAGCTGAGCGATCCGGGCCGAATAGCCCGATTTGGCGTCCCAACCGGCCCGGCGAGCCCCGAAGCGATACCACGCCCGGTAACGGCCCGTAAAACCAAGAGCAGCGCCATTGTTGGCGATCTCACGCATCACCGTCGACGGGGCCCTTCCCAGCCGGCAGGCCATGGACCGGATCGACTCACCGCGCGACGTCCCGATCATGATCTCTTCACGCTCATCGTGCGACAACCGCGGCCGCCTTCGGCCCTGATATTGCTGCAACTGCGGATTCACACCACCACGCTCGGTGAACCACCGCGATCCACAACGCAGCGACACACCCACAGCCCGCCCAGCGGCCTCCGGAACCCACCCCGCAGCGATCAACTCCCAATACCGACAACGCACCGACAACAACTGAGGCTGCCCACTCATCAACACCCCTACCTAGGAAGTGTTGCAATCACCCCTTGAACCCAAGCCCGATGAGGATCGCAGGGGTTTAAGTCTCGGTGCGCTGTGGCGCGACCGTCATCGTGCGGGATCGCAGATGACGAGCGGGATGGTCCGATCGGTCCACGACTGGTAGTCCTTGTAGCTCGGGTACATCTCGACCAGTTGCGGCCAGTAGGTGGCGCGCTCCTCGTCGGTGGCGTCCCGCGCGGTCAGGTCCAGCACTTCTTTTTTGATCTGGACCGATACCTTCGGATTGGCCTTGAGGTTGAGGTACCACAGCGGGTTTTTGTCAGAACCGACTCCGGGAGGCAGCAACGACGACGCGGTCACCGTCGCGCAGGAAATACAACGGGCTGACCCGCGGCCGCCCGCTCTTGCGGCCGGTGGTCGTCAGTAGCGCAACGGGGATGTTCTGAAATGTGCCGCCGAGTCCTTCGCCTCCGCTACGGCGGTACATGAAGGTGTTGAGCGCGTCCCATCCACTTGAGAAAGAAATCGGTGAACGGCGAATTCAGAAAACGCGGGCGGTGATTTCGAGGGCATGACCGCCAAATTCTAGATTCGCTTGAAGAACGGACGCATCTGAGCATCGGATGTGGTGGATCGCTGCATCCCCGGCCGGAATGAGAAACGTCTCGTCGACGTGTGCGCCCGACCCGCCGCCCGCCAAGCTCGACCTTGGTCACGACGTCGTACACCGCGCGGCACCACGGTCGCCGTCGATCGGTGTACTTCGGCGGCGTTGTCGCCGCGATGATCCGGAATTGCGGGCCGCGGTTGAGGCTGCGCCGCAGGTGATTTCCGGAAAAGCCGGTCTTGATGCCCATCTCAATCCGAACGCAGTCCGGCGCGAACGGGACCGCGGCGGCGTCGTGGCTGACCAGTGCGTCGATGTACGACTGCGCCGCGGCGATGCGATCGTCGTCGGAAGCGCCCACGTTCGACGACGATGCGGGCCGGGGCCCGAGGTGGGGGTACCACCCGCTTGCGGGGGCGAGTCGGACATTGAGACCTCAGATGCGCTCGATGATGGTGCCCGTCGACAGCGCGCCGCCGGCGCACATGGTGATCAGCGCCGTGCTCTGATCGGAGCGCTCCAACTCGTGCAGCGCGGTGGTGAACAGCCGGCTGCCGGTGCAACCCACCGGATGTCCCAGAGCGATCGCGCCGCCGTTGACGTTGACCCGGGCCATGTCGGCGTTGTGCACCCGGGCCCAGGACAGCACCACCGACGCGAACGCCTCGTTGATCTCGACGATGTCGATGTCGCCCATCTTCATGCCGGCCTTCTCCAGCACCTTCGCGGTGGACTGCACCGGACCGTCCAGGTGGTAGTAGGGCTCGGCGCCGACCAGCGCCTGGCTGACGATCCGCGCCCGCGGGCGCAGGCCCAGCGCCTTGGCCTTTTCCTCGTCCATCCACAACACCGCGGCCGCGCCGTCGGAGATCTGCGACGACGTGCCCGCGGTGTGGATGCCGCCGTCGATGCACCGGCTTCAGCTGGCTCAATCCCTCCAGCGTGGTGTCGCGCAGACCCTGGTCACGGCTGACCATGTGGCGCTCGCTGGTGGGTTGCTTCTGCTCGTCGAGCACCGGCGCCTCGATCGGGGAGATCTCCCGGTCGAAACGGCCCTCGTCCCACGCCCGCTTGGCGTGCTGCTGGGAGGCCAAGCCGAACTCGTCGATGTCCGCACGGGTGATGCCGCGGCGCTTGGCGATGCGCTCGGCGGCGGTGAACTGGTCGGGCAGATCGATGTCCCAGGACTCCGCGCGCCAGTTGCGGTCGGGACCGGCGTTGGCGCCCAAGCCGACGCGGCTCATCGCCTCGATCCCGCAGGCGATGCCGATGTCGATGGCGCCCGCCGCGATCAGCCCGGCGATCAGGTGATTGGCCTGCTGCCCGCTGCCGCATTGGCAGTCGATGGTGGTGGCGCCGACCTGCTCGGGCAAACCCAGGGTCAGCCACGCCGTGCGGGTGATGTTGTTGGACTGCTCCGCGTACTGTGTCACGCAGCCGCCGATCAGCTGCTCGACGTCGCCGGCATCGATACCGGCCTTCTCCACAAGCGCCTTCTGAACCGAGCCCAGCAGCTCGGTGGCGTGCAGCCCGGACAACCATCCGGCGCGTTTGCCGATGGGGCTGCGGGTGGCTTCAACTATTACCGGGTTACCCATGAGGTCAGGCTAGAACACGTTTCATTACCCTGACAAGCGCCGATGCCCTGACGCCTTTTGGTCTGCGGTTCAGGCATGTTTTACTGGCACTAGAACACGTTGCATTGAGGAGCGCACTGATGCCCACCCCCAATCTGCCCGCAGGGTTCGACTTCACCGACCCCGACATCTATACCGAGCGGCTGCCGATGGAGGAGTTCGCCGAGCTGCGAGCCTCCGCGCCGATCTGGTGGAACGAACAGGCTCCGGGCAAAGGCGGCGGATTTCACGACGGCGGCTTCTGGGCCATCACCAAACTCAACGACGTCAAGGAGGTGTCGCGGCGCAGCGACGTCTTCTCCAGTTCCGAGAACGGGGTGATCCCGCGGTTCAACAACGACATCGCTCGTGAGGACATCGACCTCCAACGGGCTGTGATGCTGAATATGGACGCTCCGCAGCACACCCGGCTGCGCAAGATCATCTCCCGCGGTTTCACGCCCCGAGCCGTCGGCCGTCTGCACGACGAGTTGCACGACCGTGCCCAAAGCATCGCGAAGGCGGCTGCCGCCGAAGGCTCCGGCGACTTCGTCGAGCAGGTCTCCTGTGAGCTGCCGCTGCAGGCGATCGCGGGTCTGCTCGGCGTGCCGCAGGAAGACCGCGACAAGCTGTTCCGCTGGTCGAACGAGATGACCGGCAACGACGACCCGGAGTACGCCGACGTCGATCCCAAGATGTCCTCGGCCGAGTTGATCATGTACGCGATGAAGATGGCCGAGGAAAAGGGCAAGAACCCCGGCGACGACATCGTGACTCAGCTGATCGAGGCCGATATCGACGGGGAGAAGCTCACCGACGACGAGTTCGGCTTCTTCGTGGTGATGCTCGCGGTCGCGGGCAACGAGACCACCCGGAACTCCATCACGCCAGGGCATGATGGCTTTCGCCGACCACCCCGACCAGTGGGAGCTGTACAAAAACGAGCGCCCGGAAACCGCCGCCGATGAGATCGTGCGGTGGGCCACCCCGGTCACCTCTTTCCAGCGCACCGCGCTGGAGGACTACGAGTTGTCTGGTGTGCCGATCAAGAAGGGCCAGCGGGTGATCATGTTCTACCGGTCGGCCAACTTCGATGAAGAGGTCTTCGAGGACCCGTACACGTTCAACATCCTGCGCGATCCCAACCCGCACGTCGGGTTCGGCGGCACGGGCGCGCACTACTGCATCGGCGCCAACCTGGCGAAGATGACGATCAACCTGATCTTCAACGCGGTCGCCGACAATATGCCCGACCTCAAACCGATTTCGGCGCCCGAGCGGCTGCGGTCGGGCTGGCTCAACGGCATCAAGCACTGGCAGGTCGACTACACCGGCGAGTGCCCGGTGGCGCACTAATGGACTTCACCCCCGACCCGGCGCAGCAAGCGGTCGCCGACGTCGTCACGTCGGTACTGGACCGGGACAACTCGTGGGAAGCGCTCGTTGCGGGTGGCGTGACGGCGCTGCCGGTGCCCGAGCGGCTGGGCGGCGACGGCGTCGACCTGCCCGAGATCGCAACGGCGCTAACCGAAATCGGTCGCCACGGCTTGGTCGGTCCGGCGCTGGCCACCCTCGGGCTCGGTGCCGCGCCGCTGCTGGATTTGGCCTCCGACGAGCAGCAGGACCGCTACCTCGCCGGCCTGGCCAAGGGCTCGCTGCTTACCGCCGCACTCAACGAACCCGGCACGGCGCTGCCGGAGCGGCCGGCCACGACCTTTGTGCACAGTCGACTGTCCGGCACCAAGGTCGGCGTCGGTTATGCCGAGAAAGCCGACTGGATGATCGTCACCACCGACAGCGCCGTCATCGTGGTGTCGCCCGAGGCTGACGGCGTGCACCTGTCAAAGACGCCGACGTCCAACGGATCCGATGAGTACGTGGCGACGTTCGCCGATGTCGAGGTGCCCGAACAGGATGTGTTGATAGGAGCGACGACTCAGCGGGTGAACCAGTTGGCGCTGGCCGCGGTCGGCGCCTACGCGGCCGGCCTGGTCGCCGGCGCATTGCGGTTGACCGCCGACTACGTGGCGAACCGGCACCAGTTCGGCAAGCCGCTGTCCACCTTCCAGACCGTCGCCGCGCAACTCGCCGAGGTCTACATCGCCTCGCGGACTATCGATTTGGCGTCGACGTCGGTGATCTGGCGACTGTCCGAAGGGCGGGACGCCGCCGACGATCTCGATGTGCTCGGCTACTGGATCACGTCGCAGGCGCCGCCGGTGATGCAGATCTGCCACCACCTACACGGCGGCATGGGCATGGACGTCACCTATCCGATGCACCGGTACTACTCCACGATCAAAGACCTGACCCGGCTGCTGGGCGGGCCATCTCATCGCCTCGATCTGGTTGGAGCGCAATGTTCATCGAACTGACGCCGGAGCAGCGACAGCTGCAAGCCGAGCTACGCCAATACTTTTCGAACTTGATCTCGTCCGACGAGATGAAGGCCATGGAGCAGGACCGCCACAACGAGGCCTATCGCGCGGTGATCCGCCGGATGGGCCAGGACGGCAAGCTGGGCGTCGGATGGCCGAAGGAGTTCGGCGGCTTGGGCTTTGGCCCTGTCGAGCAGTCGATCTTCGTCAACGAGGCACATCGGGCCGACGTGCCGTTGCCGGCGGTGACGCTGCAGACGGTCGGCCCGACCCTGCAGGTCTTCGGCAGCGAGACGCAGAAGAAGAAGTTCCTGCCGGCAATCCTGGCCGGCGAGGTGCATTTCGCGATCGGCTATACCGAGCCGGAGGCCGGCACCGACCTGGCGTCATTGCGGACCACCGCCGTGCGCCACGGCGACGAGTACATCGTCAACGGCCAGAAGATCTTCACCACCGGCGCGCACGACGCCGACTACATCTGGCTCGCCTGCCGCACCGATCCGGAAGCCGTTAAGCACAAAGGCATTTCGATTCTGATCGTCGACACCAAGGATCCCGGCTACTCCTGGACCCCGATCATCTTGTCCGACGGCGCCCACCACACCAATGCCACGTACTACAACGACGTGCGGGTGCCCGCCGACATGCTGGTCGGTGAGGAGAACGGCGGATGGCGGCTGATCACGACCCAGCTCAACAATGAGCGGGTGATGCTCGGGCCGGCGGGCCGCACCGCTGGCATCTACGACCGGTTGCACGACTGGGCGTCCAAGCCCGGTGGTGACGGTGTCACGCCCATCGACCACCAGGACGTCAAGCGGGCGCTCGGGGAGATCTACGCGATGTGGCGGATCAATGAGCTGCTGAATTGGCAGGTGGCCGCAGCCGGCGAGGACATCAATGTGGCCGATGCCGCGTCGACGAAAGTCTTTGGCACCGAGCGAATCCAGTACATTGGCCGGCTCGCCGAGGAAATCGTCGGCAAGTACGGCAACCCGGCCGAGTCGGACACCGCCGAACTGCTCGACTGGCTGGACTCGCAAACCAAGCGCAACCTGGTCATCACCTTCGGCGGTGGGGTCAACGAAGTCATGCGCGAGATGATCGCGGCCTCGGGCCTCAAGGTGCCGAGGGTGCCTCGATGACCGACGCGGACGGTATCAAAAAACAAGTCGCAGAGATCACCGCCACCGTCGTCGCCAAACAGCGCGCGGGCCGGGATCCGGTGAACCAGCCGACGATCAACAACTGGGTGGAGGCGCTCGGCGACCGCAACCCGATCTATACCGACGAGGCCGCCGCCCGCGATGCCGGGCATCCGGGAATCGTAGCCCCACCGGCCATGATTCAGGTGTGGACCATGTTCGGCCTAGGAGGCGAGCGTCCGACCGACGATCCCATGGGCCCGATGATGCAGCTGTTCGACAGTGCAGGGTATGTCGGTGTGGTCGCCACCAACTGTGAGCAGACCTACCACCGCTATCTGCGGCCGGGCGAGGAGGTCAGTATCGCCTCCGAGATGCGCGACGTGGTCGGCCCGAAGCAGACCGCGCTCGGTGAGGGCTGGTTCATCAATCAGCACATCACTTGGCGCGTCGGCGACGAAGATGTGGCCGAGATGGAGTGGCGCATACTCAAATTCAAGCCACGCGAGACGGCTTCCTCGGAGGCCCCCGGGGCCTCAGCTGTGCCCGCGGACCTGGATGCCGATGCGATGATGCGGCCGGCGGTGTCGCGGGACACCGCGTTCTTCTGGGAGGGCGTCAAGGCGCACGAGTTGCGTATCCAGCGACTGCCCGACGGCAGCCTGCAGCACCCGCCGGTGCCGGCCGTCTGGCAGGACAAAGCCAAGCCCATCGACTACGTCGTGGCCAGCGGCAAGGGCACGGTGTTCAGCTTCGTCGTGCACCACGCTCCGAAGGTGCCTGGCCGCACGCTGCCGTTCGTGATCGCGTTGGTGGAGCTGGAAGAGGGCGTTCGCATGCTGGGTGAGCTGCGCAACGTCGACCCCGCCGAGGTGAAGATCGGGATGCCCGTTCGCGCAACCTATATCGACTTCCCGGCCGGTGACAGCGGGCCGGAGTGGAGTCTCTACGCCTGGGAGCCTGACGCATGAGCGCACCGGTCATCGAAGTGGGAACGAAGCTGCCCGAACTCAAGCTCTACGGCGATCCCACGTTCATCATCTCGACGGCGTTGGCGACCCGAGACTTTCAGGACGTCCACCACGACCGGGATTTGGCGCAGGCCAAAGGCTCCAAGGACATTTTCGTCAACATCCTCACCGACACCGGACTGGTGCAGCGGTACATCACCGACTGGGCCGGACCGTCGGCGTTGATCAAGTCGATTGGGCTGCGGCTGGGTGTGCCGTGGTACGCCTACGACACGGTGACGTTCTCCGGTGAGGTGACCGCGGTGGACGCAGGCCTGATCACGGTAAAAGTCGTGGGCAGCAACAGCCTTGGCGATCACGTCATCGCAACGACGACGCTGACGATCGGGGACGCTTAATGCTCTCGGGTAAGGCCGCCATCGTCGGCATTGGTGCTACCGACTTCTCCAAAGATTCCGGTCGCAGCGAGCTGCGGCTGGCCGCCGAGGCGGTGCGCGACGCCCTCGACGATGCGGGCCTCAGCCCCGCCGACGTCGACGGGCTGACCACGTTCACGATGGACACCAACAAGGAGATCGCCGTCGCGCGGGCGGCCGGCATCGGTGAGCTCAAGTTCTTCGCCCAGACCCACTACGGCGGCGGTGCCGCGTGCGCGACTGTCCAGCACGCCGCGATGGCGGTGGCGACCGGGGTGGCCGACGTCGTCGTCGCCTACCGCGCGTTCAACGAGCGCTCCGGCATGCGGTTCGGGCAGGTGCAGACTCGGTTGGTGGGAGATGCCAGCGCCCAGGCGGATTCGACGTCGGCCGACAATTCGTTTTCGTATCCACACGGGCTTTCGACGCCCGCGGCGCAGGTAGCGATGATCGCGCAACGGTACATGCACCTGTCCGGCGCGACCAGTCGCGACTTCGGCGTCATCTCGGTGGCCGACCGCAAGCATGCCGCCAAGAACCCGAAGGCATACTTCTACGAGAAGCCGATAACCATTGAGGACCACCAGAATTCGCGGTGGATCGCCGAGCCGCTGCGTCTGCTGGACTGTTGTCAGGAAACCGATGGCGCGGTGGCGATCGTGGTGACTTCGGTCGAGCGGGCCAAGGACCTCAAGCACCGGCCGGCGATCATCGAGGCCGCGGCGCAAGGCTCCAGCCCCGATCAGTACACGATGGTCAGCTACTACCGTCCCGAACTCGGCCTGCCTGAAATGGGATTGGTGGGTCAGCAGCTCTGGCAGCAGTCCGGGCTATCGCCGACCGATATCCAGACTGCGGTGCTCTACGACCACTTCACCCCGTTCACGCTGATTCAGTTGGAGGAGTTGGGATTCTGCGGCAAGGGTGAAGCCAAGGACTTCATCGCCGACGGTGCGGTCGAGGTGGGCGGTCGGTTGCCGATCAACACCCACGGCGGCCAGCTTGGCGAGGCCTACATCCACGGCATGAACGGCATCGCGGAGGGCGTCCGCCAACTACGGGCTACGTCGGTGAATCCAGTGCCCAACGTCGAGCATGTGTTGGTCACCGCCGGTACCGGTGTGCCTACCTCGGGTCTGATCCTGGGCTAGCTATCGCCGAAAGGGCGGGAAGCCGCCCATTCGGGCTCGAGGCGTGCGACCAGGCGGTACACGTCGGCGACGTGTGGACGGGCCGAGTGCCGGTGCTGGCAGCAGTACAGCGGCCTTGCTGGCGTGGTGAGATCGATTCATCTGCGCCTGGTTGGCCGTGAGTTCCTCGTTGAGATCGACCACGCGCTTGGCCAGTCGGACTGCCTCGGCGCGAGCGGTGATCGTGGCAAGGTCTTCGACCCGGGTGCGCCAGCGGGCGACCTCACCAATCTTGCTGGCGGTCAGCGGCTTGCGGGCGTCGATGCCCAGGATGGCCATGCGCAGCAACGCGTTGAGCGCGTTGACGGTCGCGGTGCGTTCGGTCGTCATGTGCGCGCGGGCGGTGACGAGAACCCGCAATGCAGCCCGGATACCGTCGTCGCTTCGCGGCCGGCGCAGCTGCTCAGGCTCGAGGGACAAGACCGCGGCTGCGATCCTGCGCGCGTCCAAGGGGTGGGACTTGCCGGTACCGCGATGGGCCCGTGCGTCCATCCGAGCCGCCTCCACGACCTCGAAGCCGGCTCGGTTCACTGCCGAGGCCAGGTGGGCACCGTAGGTGGCGACGCCTTCGATGACCCACAAGGTGGTCAAGTCGCCATCGGTGCGGCGCGCGGCCCAGGCGACAGCCCGGTCCATGCCTGCATCGGTGGCAGGGAACTGCTCAGTAGCGACCAGTTCGCCGGCAGCAGCTACCAAGACGGCGAGGGTGTGAGTGCGGGCGTGGGTGTCCACTCCGATGACGAACGGGTGGGCATGCGCAACGATGGTCACGGTGGCGGGCTTCCTTCCAGAGGCGAGGGACAGATCCGGCCGCCGACACGGCAGGCGCCGGCCTGGATGGAAGTCACTTCGGGGCAGCACTGTGATGAGCCACGATCCGCCCTTCGGCGGGGACGGGCAGTCTTCTGATCAAGTCACCGAGGTGGAGCCGGGTCAGCGTCGGCCGCCGCCCAGGCGCCGGACAAATCCACCGAAACGCACCCACGGGGGCGAGTGATTGTAGGAGTCACAACCCCAAGGCGAGGCGACCGCCGCTAACCCTGCCAGCCAGTCCCAGACCAGCCACCCGAAGACTCACAGTGATTGTAGGTGTGTAGCCAGCGGGGGAACTCGGCACAACGTTCAGCGTCGCTTCGGTAGAGCTGGGCGTAAGCCCATTCGTCGGCCAGGGTTCGATGAAATCTCTCCATCTTGCCATTTGTTTGCGGCCGATAAGGGCGGGTTCGGCGATGCTCAATGTCGCCGAGGGCGTCCCGGAAAGCGTGTGAGCGATAACACGAACCGTTGTCGGTCAACACTTTCCGAACCGCGAAGCCACATTCGTTGAACCAGGCGTTCGCGCGCAGCCAAAACGCTGCCGCGGTCTCCTTCCGTTCGTCAGCCAACAGCTCGGAGTAGGCCAGTCGAGAGTGCGCGTCAACGGCGGTGTGCAGAAAGTGATAACCCCGCACTGGATTGTGGCGCTTGCTGAGCTGCCCGGAACTCTTGTCGGCCTGAGCGTTGCGGTTGCCGACGGTGCGTCCGAGCATGCGCCAGCCTCCACCGGCAGGGATCTTGCCCAATTTCTGGACATCGACGTGGACCAGATCGCCGCAGTGCGCTGATTCCATTCGCCGCTCTGCATGGCAGTAATTCGGGCGCGATGACAGGTCGTGGAGCTAATTCACGACAATCGGCGCAGCCCAGCTGGTAACCAGTCCGCCGAGCGGACCGATCAGGCCGAAGATGGGGTCGAGGATGTCCTGCTGAATGCCCGTGTCCATCAACAGGTTTTCGATGTCCTGGCCTATCGGTGCTTCCAGTTCGGTGAAGGCGGTGAACGGGTTGAAGTCGTTGTTGAGCGTGGTCACGATCTGGTCGTAGGGCACCCCGATGGCCTGCTCGGACCATGACTCCGCCGACGTCAGCAGGCTTCTCCAATTCGGTGGCTCCGGGCAGTTGGGTGCCGAAGAGTTCGACGGCGTTGTTGGCGCCCTGGACCACGGCGTTGGCGAACTCGAGGGTGAACGTCGCTGGGTCGATGGTGGGAATCAGCTCGGCCGGTGTCGGGTCTCCGAACGGGATCGCCCTGTCATAGCCGGCTTCGACGATCGACCTGCAGAGCAGGCTGGAAGATGCTGAGGACCGATTCGGGCACACCCAGGCTTCGCAGCGGATCGAGCAGCGGCAGTTCGGTGGTCGGAATGAAATAGAACGTGGTGTCGCCGTCGACCTGTTTGACGATTTCGGTTGAGCCGAGCAGGTATTCGTCGGCGAACGGCCCGGACAGCGGTACCGAGGGCGGCCAGATTGCCGGAATCTCCTCGGGCAGTGGGCCATCCCCGTAGGCGGCGTGCGCGTAAATGAAACCCAAGACGGCGTTCAGGTCGGCCAGTCCGTTGACCGGATACTGCGGGAAGTCCGCGACGAAGTCGTATTGGTTCGCGATGTCGATGGTCGGGATACCGGCATCGGTCGGCTCGGCCCCATTGAAGTCGAGGCCCGCACCGGGGACATAGAGGCCGTCGAACCGCTCGTCAAGGCCGCCGTTGGGCCGGTTGAGGTCGCCGAGCAGCAGGAACGTGACGTCCGGCCGCTGCCCGGAATCTGCAGCAGCTGCATCTTCTCCAGCACCGTGATCGCAGCGCTTTGCGAATAGCCCTCGACCAGGTAGGGGTCGCCGGGGTAGTTCAGCTGCTGGGCAGCGATCGCCCCCTGTAGGTCGGCCAGCCCGGTCGGCATCGAGGCGCTGGAGAACGATTCCGGTGTGGGGACCAGCACCGGGGTGTAGTTGCCGCCGGTGGCCGGGTCGATGTAGTCGGTGATGATGGTGTCTTGCCAGAACTCGCTGGGCGTCGGCATGCCGGAGCCGCCCATCATCAGCGCGGTCAGCGGGTCATCGTCGGCCCGTGAGATTGGCGCCATGAGCGCCATTGGCGCGCAGAGCCATCAGCGCGATGATCAACGAGCGGCCGACCTGCCGACTGCGTGCCACGGCGACTCCCGAAGATGAGTGACCGCCTCACTCTGCCTGAGAAATTCTCAGAAAACAAGACCGCAATTAGTCTGCGTGCAAGCCGTTAGGCCGGGACCAGCTCCACGCCGGTGAGCACCACGGCGTCGTCACGGGCCGGCGCTGTCACGCTGGCCAGCAGCCGGCCGTCTTCCTTCCAGACGGCGGCCTTCAGCGTCTCGCCCGGGTAGGCCACGCCGGTGAACCGGGCGCCGTAGGACGCGACGGCGGCGACGTCGGCGTCGAGTAGCGCATCGACGAGCGCCTTGCAGGTCATGCCGTAGGTGCACAAGCCGTGCAGGATGGGCCGCGGAAACCCTGCGGCAGCAGCGAATTCGGGGTCGGAGTGCAGCGGATTACGGTCGCCGCAGAGCCGGTATAGCAGCGCCTGCTGTGGCAGTACGGCGATGTCCAGTTCGAGATCCGGCGACCGGTCGGGTGCGCTCGCCGAGGTCCCACCCCCGGAAGCCCCGCGCTCGCCACCGAATCCGCCCTCGCCGCGGGCGAAGATCGACCGCCGCTGCGTCCACAGCAGGGTTCCGTCCGGCGCGGTCACTTTGGTCTCCGACCAGATCACCGCGGCCTTGCCCTTGTCCCAGATGTCGGTGAACCGGGTGACGGCTTTCGCGGCACCGGCGGGTGGCAGCGGCGCCGGCGCGCTCACCTGCTCGCTGGCGTGCAGGACCTTGCTCAGCTCGATGTCGATGCCTGGGAACCGCACGGTCGGCGGTTTGGTGGCGTGGAAGGTGGCCGCCACATTGCCGAACGTCGGCAGCACCTGCGGGGTGTCGTCGACCAGGTAGCGCAGCTCGCGCGGGTCCATCGGGTCGGCGCCCGCACCCAATCCGAGATGGTAGAGCTGCACATCGCTGCTGCTCCAAGAGAATTCGATGGGATCGAGCTCGGCGCCCAGCGCGACGTCCGGATTGATGGGCATGTCAGTTCTCTCCTGCAAGATGCAGCGCCGCCAGGTAGCCGAACGTCATCGCGGGGCCGATGGTGCCGCCCGGGCCGGGATAGGTATGTCCCATGACCGGAGCGCTGACATTGCCCGCAGCATAGAGGCCTTCGATGATGCTGCCGTCGTCCCGCAGCGCCCGACCGTGCCTGTCGGTGCGGACGCCGCCCTTGGTGCCCAGGTCGCCGGGCACCATCTTGGCGGCGAAATACGGCGGGTGACTGATCTCGCCGAGGTTGGGATTGGGCTTGTTGGTCGGGTCGCCGTAATACTGGTCGTAGGCGCTCTCGCCGCGGTGGTAGTCGGCGTCGACACCCGAGCGCGCAAAGCCGTTGAAACGCTCGACCGTAGCGGCGAACTCGTCGACCGGCAGGCCGGCCTTGGTGGCCAGCTCCTCGATCGTGTCGGCCTGGACGATGACGCCGGATTCCAGCCATTTACGTGGAATACGTTGTCCTGGCTGCAATCCGGCGAAGATGTAGCGGTTGCGGTATTGCTGGTCGAACACCAGCCACGCCGGAATGTTTTCGCCCGGGCCGGGGCCCTGCCCGTACTCGCCGCCGTACATGTGGTGGCATGCCTCGACGTAGGGCATGGATTCGTTCATGAATCTCTTGCCGGACATGTTGACGATGATCGAGCCGGGCGAGTTGCGCTCCGACAATGCGAACCACGGTGCACCTACCAGCGGGACCGTCGGTCCCCACCATGCGTCTTCCATGATTTCCAGTGCCGCGCCCAGCTTTTCGGCGGCGATGATGCCGTCGCCGGTGTTGGCCTTCGCCCCGACCGTCCACTCGGTGGTGATCGGAGCGCGCTGGTATTTGACTCGCATTTGCTCGTTGTGTTCAAATCCGCCGCAGCCGAGGATGACGCCCTTTCGGACCCGAATCAGCTGCGGCTCACTGGATTCTGGTGCTTCGGTGTGGCGCACGTAGACACCGCGGACCGCACCGTCTTCGATGTAGAGGTCGGTCAGCGCAGTGTTGAGCTGTACCGGGACGCCGGCTTTGCTCAGCCCGATCCGAAGCGGCGCGATGAGCGCGCGTCCCATCCCGACAAGGTTCTTGCCGGTCGCCTTCGCCCAGATGGTGCGTGCGCCCACCTTCAGGCTGCGCAGCACGCCTCGGGGGTGCCGCTTGAGCTGGTTAAGTCGCACGTAGTCCTGTTGCATCACAACGACATTGAGCGGAACCTTGCCGTACGGGGGCTCCAGCCCGGGCAGGTCGGGCCCGAGCTTGTTGGCGTTGAACGGCTTCGGCTCGATAGAACGGCCGGCCGGGCGGCCGCCCGGGGCCTCGGGGTAGTAGTCGGAGTACGCGGGCACCCAGCACATCTTCAGCGGCGTGTGCCTCAGCACGAACGACAACATTTCCGGCCCGCGTTCGAGGTAGGTGTCGATGCGTTCCGGTTCGACGATGTCGCCGATGATGCCGTGCAGATAGGTGCGGGCCGCTTCCGTCGTGTCCTTGACGCCGTCGCGCTTGAGGACCTCGTTGTTGGGGATCCACACGCCGCCGCCCGAACGTGCAGTTGAGCCGCCATAGTGTGCAGCCTTCTCGATGACTATTGTCGAAAGACCCCGGTGGGCGGCCGCAAGGGCAGCAACCATGCCGGCGCCGCCGCTCCCCACCACGACGACGTCGAACTCCTGAGCTGTCATGTAGAACACGTTATAGAATTGCCGGGGCCGGGCGCTACTGCCCCGGTCACACGAACGAGGGGACTTCGGTCAAATGATCCCGCTAGCCACCCGTGACGAGCTGGCCGCCGATCTTGCGCAGGCTGAGCGGAGCCGCCAGCCGATCGCGCCGCTGACGGCCGCGCACCCCGAGATCGACGTCGTCGACGCCTACGAGATCCAGCTGATCAACATCCGTCAGCGGGTCGCCGAGGGCGCCCGGGTGGTGGGGCACAAGGTTGGCCTCTCGTCGCTGGCGATGCAGCAGATGATGGGTGTCGATGAGCCGGACTACGGGCATCTGCTCAACGAGATGCAGGTGTTCGAGGACACCCCGGTCAAGGCGGGCAAGTACCTCTACCCGCGGGTGGAGGTCGAGGTTGGTTTCATCCTGGCCCACGACCTGCCCGGCGCGGCGTGCACCGAAGACGACGTGCTCAAGGCCACCGAGGCTTTTGTGCCGTCCATTGAGCTGATCGACACGAGAATTACCGACTGGAAGATCGCACTGTGCGACACCATCGCCGACAACGCCTCGTCGGCGGGTTTCGTGCTCGGCGCCGGGCGGGTGGCGCCGACCGACATCGACATCACCGCGATCGACGCGGTGCTGACGCGCAACGGCGAGGTTGTGGCCAAGGGCCGCAGTGACGCCGTTTTGGGAAATCCGGTGACCGCGGTGGCGTGGCTGGCCCGCAAGGTGGAAAGCTTTGGTGTGCGGCTTCGGGCTGGTGACATCGTGTTACCCGGTTCGTGTACCCGGGCCTTCGATGCCTGCGCCGGCGACAGCTTCGTCGCCGAGTTCGCCGGCCTCGGGTCCGTCCGGCTGTCTTTCGAGTAAGAAGGAGCATCCATGCCGTCGAAGATGACTGCGGCCATTGTCGGGTCGGGCAATATCAGCACCGACCTGCTGTACAAACTGCTGCGCTCGGAGTGGCTCGAACCGCGCTGGATGGTGGGTATCGACCCGGAAAGCGAAGGCCTGGCGCGGGCGCGCAAGTTGGGTCTGGAGACCACCCACGAAGGGGTCGACTGGCTGCTGGCCCAGTCCGAGAAACCCGACCTGCTGTTCGAGGCGACCAGCGCATACGTGCACCGCGACGCGGCCCCGAAGTACGAGGCGGCGGGCATCCGGGCCATCGACCTGACGCCGGCCGCGGTGGGCCCGGCGGTGATCCCGCCCGCGAACCTGCGCGAGCACCTTGACGCGCCCAACGTCAACATGATCACCTGCGGAGGACAGGCGACCATCCCCATCGTCTACGCCGTTTCGCGGGTCGTGGAGGTGCCCTACGCCGAGATCGTGGCGTCGGTCGCGTCGGTGTCGGCGGGGCCGGGCACCCGCGCCAACATCGACGAGTTCACCAAGACCACCAGCAAGGGTGTGGCGACCATCGGCGGCGCCACGCGCGGCAAGGCGATCATCATCTTGAACCCGGCCGATCCGCCGATGATCATGCGCGACACCATCTTCTGCGCCATCCCCGAGGACGCGGACCGCGATGCGATCGCCCAGTCGATCCATGACGTCGTTGCCGAGGTGCAGAACTACGTACCGGGCTACCGGCTGCTCAACGAGCCACAGTTCGACGACCCGTCTATCAACTCCGGCGGCCAGGCCCTGGTCACCACGTTCGTCGAGGTCGAAGGCGCCGGGGATTACCTGCCCCCGTATGCGGGCAACCTCGACATCATGACCGCCGCGGCCACCAAGGTCGGCGAGGAGATCGCCAAGGAATCCCTGGCCGCGACGGCGGGAGGAGCGCAGGCGTGACTACCGACATATTCTTCAACCCGATCTGGGACGTCCGGATGACGGACACGTCATTGCGGGACGGCTCGCACCACAAGCGTCACCAGTTCACCAAGGACGAGGTCGGCGCGATCGTGGCCGCCCTGGACACCGCGGGTGTGCCGGTCATCGAGGTCACTCACGGCGACGGGCTGGGCGGCTCGAGCTTCAACTACGGGTTCTCCAAGACGCCCGAGCAGGAGCTGATCAAGCTGGCGGCCGAGACCGCCAAAGAGGCCAAGATCGCCTTCCTGATGCTGCCCGGGGTGGGCACCAAGGAAGACATCAAGGAAGCCCAGAACAACGGCGGGTCGATCTGCCGGATCGCCACCCACTGCACTGAGGCCGACGTATCGATCCAACACTTCGGCCTGGCCCGGGAACTGGGCCTGGAAACCGTCGGGTTCCTGATGATGGCCCACACCATTCCGCCGGAGAAACTGGCCGCCCAGGCCCGGATCATGGCCGACGCCGGCTGCCAGTGCGTCTATGTGGTCGACTCCGCCGGAGCGCTGGTGCTCGACGGGGTGGCCGACCGGGTCTCGGCGTTGGTCGCCGAACTCGGCGACGACGCCCAAGTCGGCTTCCACGGCCACGAAAACCTCGGACTTGGCGTGGCGAACTCGGTGGAGGCCGTCCGCGCGGGTGCCAAGCAGATCGACGGCTCCTGCCGTCGGTTCGGAGCCGGGGCGGGCAACGCCCCCGTCGAGGCCCTGATCGGGGTGTTCGACAAGATCGGCGTCAAGACCGGCATCGACTTCTTCGACATCGCCGACGCCGCCGAGGACGTCGTTCGCCCGGCCATGCCTGCCGAATGCCTACTCGACCGCAACGCCCTGATCATGGGGTACTCCGGGGTCTACTCCAGCTTCCTCAAGCACGCCGTCCGCCAGGCTGAGCGCTACGACGTCCCGGCCCACCAGCTGCTGCACAGGGCCGGCCAGCGCAAGCTCATCGGCGGTCAGGAAGACCAGCTCATCGACATCGCGTTGGAAATCAAGCGCGAGCAAGAAAGCGGTGCCGCGGCCGCGCGTTAGACCGCGCTCGCGGGAACGTATACGCACAGGTCGCGCACAGGTTATAAAAAGACACCGCGAGTAGCCTGACCCGCATGAGCATGACATCCAAGACAGTCGGCCCCCGTCGCCGCGGACTGTACGGCCTGCTCGCCGGGGGACTGCTTACTGCTACCGCCGCGACGGTGATCGCGCTTCCCATGGCGAGCACAGCCAACGCCGATCCGGGGTGCGATCAGACCGTGGGTAATTCCATCGACTCGTACCTAAAGCGGCATCCCGACCTGCACCAAGAGCTGCAGGCCAGGTCGGAGGCGGAGGGCGGCGGCCCCAACGTCATCGATTACCTGAATCGGCATCCGGATGTGCGGCAGCACCTGATCGACCTGTCGCAGCAGTGCGCGCCGTAGCCGGAGAGTGAGCGAGCCTCGTCGGTGACTGCCCGCGCCAACACGCGGGAATGTTCGCCCATTGACGAAAACTAGAACACGTTCTAGCGTCAAGGCGTGTCCGCTCCTCTCTTCTCCAAGCCACTTACCGACGCGATCGCCGAGGCCGAAGAACTGGTCGCCGCCGCACCGCATATCGAGACCGAAGCCGACCTGCTCGAGGGGCTGCAGTACCTGGCCGGCTGCGTCGCCGCCTGCACGCACATGGTGTTCGACTACGAGCGTGATCACCCGATGCTGCTGTCGGGCACCGGGCCGTTCACCAAGATGGGCCTGGACAACCCGGACACCCTGTACTTCGGCTGCCGGGTGCAACCCAACCATGATTACGTGGTCACCGGCACCCGTGGCACCACCACCGACCTGAGCTTCCAGTTGCTCGGCGGTGAGTACACCGACGACAACGTGCCCGCCAGCCAGGCTGCGTTCGACGACCGTGAGCTCGAGATCGCCGCCGACGGCAGCTTCCAGTGGCAGGTGCGACCGACCAGCCCGGGCCAGCTGGTAATCCGCGAGGTCTACGGCGACTGGTCGGCGCGGCGCGGCACGCTGGCCATTTCCCGGCTGGACACCGCGGGCACCGCGCCGCCGCCGCTGACCCGCACGGCGATCGAAAAGCGTTACGCCACAGCGGGAAAGCAACTGGTGAACCGCGTGAAGACGTGGTTGCAGTTTCCGCAGTGGTTCTATCTCGACATTCCGGTCAACACGATGGTCGCGCCACGCCTGACGCCCGGCGGTCTGGCGACCCAGTACTCCTCGGTCGGGCATTTCGACTTGCGGCCCGATCAGGCTCTGGTGATCACGCTGCCGGTGACCGACGCCCCCTACCTCGGCTTCCAGCTGGGCAGCATGTGGTACATCTCCCTGGACTACATCAACCACCAGACGTCGCTGAACAACACTCAGGCCCAGGCGGATCCGGACGGCAAGGTCCGCATCGTCGTCGCCGACCAGAACCCCGGCGTCACCAACTGGGTCGAGACGCTGGGCCATCGACGCGGCTTTCTGCAGTTCCGCTGGCAGCGGGTCTCCCGACAGCTCACCGAGGCCGACGGCCCCACCGTCGAGTTGCTCGACGTCGACGCGGTAGCCGCGTCGCTGCCGTACTTTGGGCACAACAAAATCTCCGAAGACGACTGGCGGGCGCGAATTGCGTTGCGCCAACAACAGATTGCGGCAAGGATGCTGGGATGACGAAGATGCTCGACGGCAAGGTCGTGGTGATCAGCGGGGTGGGCCCGGGTCTGGGCACGACGCTGGCGCACCGGTGCACGGGGGAGGGCGCCGACCTGGTGCTGGCCGCCCGCACCCCGGAACGCCTCGACGACGTCGCCAAGCAGATCGCCGACGCCGGGGGCCGGGCGGTGACGGTACGCACCGACATCACCGACGACGATCAGGTCGCCAACCTCGTCGACGCCACCATCGAGGCCTACGGCAAGGCCGACGTGCTGATCAACAATGCGTTCCGGGTCCCATCGATGAAGCCATTGGCCGGCACCACATTTCAGCACATCCGCGACGCGATCGAACTCAGCGCGCTGGGGGCTCTACGGCTCATCCAGGGCTTCACCGCGGCGCTGGCCGCATCGCACGGCTCGGTCGTCAACGTCAACTCCATGGTGATCCGGCACTCTCAGGCGAAGTACGGCGCCTACAAGATGGCCAAGTCCGCGCTGCTGTCCATGTCGCAGTCGTTGGCCACCGAGCTGGGTGAGCAGGGCATTCGCGTCAATTCCGTTGCTCCCGGCTACATCTGGGGCGACACGTTGCAGGCCTACTTCAACCACCAGGCCGGCAAGTACGGCACCACCGCCGAGCAGATCTACCAGGCCACCGCGGCGAACTCCGACCTCAAGCGGCTGCCCACCGAAGACGAGGTGGCCTCGGCGATCCTGTTCATGGCCAGCGACCTGTCCAGCGGCATCACCGGGCAGACGCTCGACGTCAACTGCGGCGAGTACCACACCTGATGCGCGCCGCGACGATGCAGAGCGGAACGATGAGGAGGAGCGGCGCAGTAATGCCTGAACGCACCGACATCGCAACCGTCGACGAGCTGCATGCCTCGGCCACCAAGCTGACCGGGCTCGACGACTTCGGCGCCGACGACGACAACTACCGCGAAGCGCTCGGCGTGTTGCTGGACTCTTACCAGCGGGAGGCCGGCCTTACGGTGTTGGGCAGCAAGATGAATCGCTTCTTCCTGCGCGGCGCGCTGGTGGCCAGGCTGTTGTCCGAATCCGCTTGGAAGCAGTACCCGCAACATGCCGACGTCGCCGTGAAGCGGCCCATCTTCGTCACCGGGCTGGTGCGCACCGGCACCACGGCGTTGCACCGGTTACTCGGCGCGGATCCGGCTCACCAGGGCCTGCACATGTGGCTGGCCGAGTTCCCGCAGCCGCGCCCGCCACGCGACACCTGGGAATCCAATCCGCTGTATCGCCAACTCGACGCGCAGTTCACCCGGCATCATGAGGACAACCCCGGCTACACCGGCCTGCATTTCATGGCCGCATACGAGCTGGAGGAATGCTGGCAGCTGCTGCGGCAGTCGCTGCACTCGGTGTCCTACGAGACGCTCGCGCACCTGCCGAGCTACTCAAAGTGGTTGTCGCAGCAGGACTGGACGCCGGCGTATCGGCGGCACCGCAAGAACCTTCAGCTGATCGGCCTCAACGACGCCGACAAGCGGTGGGTGCTGAAGAACCCCAGTCATCTGTTCGCGCTGGACGCGCTGATGTCGACCTATCCCGACGCTCTGGTCATTCAGACGCATCGTCCGGTCGAGACGATCATGGCCTCGATGTGTTCGCTGGCGCAGCACACCGCCGACGGGTGGTCGACGTCTTTCGTCGGCGACCAGATCGGCGCTGACGCAATGGAAACCTGGTCGCGTGGTCTGGAGCGGTTCAACACCGCACGCGCCAACTACGATCCGGCTCAGTTCTACGACGTCGACTACCGCGCGTTGATCGCCGACCCGCTCGGCACGGTGGCCGACATCTACCGCCACTTCGACATCCCGCTGACCGACGAAGCCCGGCAGGCCATGGAAAAGAGTCACGCCGACAGCCAGTCCGGCGAACGGGCGCCGAAACACTCGTATTCGCTCGCCGATTACGGGCTGACCGCCGAGGAAGTCAAGGAGCGCTTCGCCGGGCTTTAGCTGCTAGGCCGGGCAGACGCAAAAGCCCCCAACTCGCCGGTGTTTTGGGCGCTTTTGCGTCTGCTCGCGCACCGAACCTAGCCGTCGCCTGCGGACGGGGCGGTGGACACCGCCTCTAAACATCCCTCGGCAACGGCGTGTTCGATGCTGTCGGCCAGTCTCGGGCAGGCACGCATGCGGGCGCTGTCCGCCCCGGAGGCGCGTTGTTCGGCGAAGTAGGCGCAACGTTGCGACGCGTCGGTGTTCCATTGCACCACGGTATGTCCCGGTCCCAGCCGCTTGACGTTGACCGTGGCATGGCAGAACCGGCAATCCACCGGCTGCAGACCAGACGTCAGGTAACGTGCGCGGTCGGCCTGAGTGGCCTCGCGCACCGCGGCGGCACGTTCCGGGTCATCGGCGAAAGCCGGTGCCTTAGACCAAGATCCGCTGCGCCGCCCGCCACCGGCCGGTGCCGGCTCGTCATGGCTGTCGTGATCGCCATGGAGCATCAGCATCGACCGAGCGAGCCGATCGACGTCGGGCGGCTCGTCGCGCGGAGTCATGTTGAGACCTGGGTCGGCTGTCCCTCCGACTCAGCCTGGCGCTTGAGGTTCTCATCAACCTCGACGTGCCACTTCTCGTTGGCGATGGTGGTATCCACCTCAATCTCGAAGCGATCGGTCATGTCAGAGGTGACGTCGCTCACATCTACATAAAACTGCTGATACCACCTTCGCATCTGGTAGACGGCGCCGTCCTCCTCGACCAGCAGCGGGTTGTCGATGCGGGTCTTGTGTTTCCAGATCTCGACGTCCTGCAGGAAGCCCTTGCTGACGCCCTCGGTGAAGACTTTGGACAGCTTCTCCGTCATCGCTTCGTCCATGCCCTTGGGCTTTTCGACGATGACGCCCCACTGCAGGACGAACGAATCCTGGGTGACCGGGTAGTGGCAGTTGATCAGAATCGACTCGGCCTTGTAGCCGCCGTAGCTGTTGTGCAGCCAGTTGATCATGAACGACGGCCCGAAGTAGGACGCCTCCGAATCCAGGTGTGCCTCACCGTAAGAGGTGCCCAGATCGTTGACGTCGGGCCGTCCGACATTGTGCAGATACTGCGACGCGATGTGACCCTCGAACACGTTCTTGAAGTACGTCGGGAGACCGAAGTGGATGTAGAAGAAGTGCGCCATGTCGGTGACGTTGTCGATGATGTCGCGGCAGTTCGACCCCTCGATCAGGATCGAGTTCCATCGCCACTCGGTCCACTCGTCGCTGGCCGCCTCGGGAATCTCCGGGATCCGCACCTCCGACTGCGGCGGGTTGCCCTCGACGTCATGCCAGACGAACAGCAGGCCGCCGCGCACGTCGGTAGTCCAGGACCGGGTGCGAGCCAGTCGCGGCGTGCGCTTGGCGTAAGGCACCAGCTTGCATTTGCCGTCGCCGCCCCAGCGCCAGTCGTGGAACGGGCAGGCGACCTCGTCGCCCTTGATGGTGCCCTGCGCCAGGTTGCCGCCCATGTGTCGGCAGTAGCCGTCGAGCACGTGCACGTCGCCGTGCGAGTCGGCGAACACGACGAGGTGGGTGCCGAACGCCTCGATCCCGTGCGGCTCGCCGTCCAGGTAATCCGTGACCGGGCCAAGGCAGTGCCAGCCGCGGGCATAGCGGTCGGGCAGGGTGCCGGCGTCGATCTCGCGAATACCGGCAGTCTCGGTAGCCATGACGCCTCCAACTTCCTCAGCTTCTAACTAGAACACGTTACAGTTTTCCTATGGGGTCGCGCAACGACGCGGCCTTAACTGCGGGGTAATCGGGTCTTGACGCTGGAATACCCGGCCTGCGGTATATGTGAACGATGCCACTGTTTTCCTTCGAAGGTCGATCGCCAAAAGTCGATCCCACCGCCTTCGTCGCACCAACCGCCACCTTGATCGGCGATGTCACGATCGAGGCCGGGGCGTCGATCTGGTTCAACACGGTGCTGCGCGCCGACTATGCGCCGGTCATCGTGCGCGAGGGGGCCAACGTGCAGGACGGATCGGTGTTGCACGCGCCGCCCGGCATCCCGGTCGACATCGGTCCGGGAGCGACGGTGGCGCACATGTGCCTCATCCACGGGGCCCATGTCGGGGCCGAAGCGCTGATCGCCAACCATGCCACCGTCCTCGACGGTGCGGTGATCGGTTCGCGCAGCTTGATCGCCGCCGGCGCATTGGTGACCGGCGGAACCAAGATTCCCGACGAGGTTCTGGTCGTCGGGGCGCCGGCCACGGTCAAGGGCCCGATCGCGGACACCGGCGCCGAGATGTGGGTGAATGTCAACCCGAAGGCCTACCAAGACCTGGCCCAGCGCTATCTGACTGGGCTGGAACCCGTATAGCCCTGCGCGAAGCCAGTTTTCGTGCAGCAACCGATTATCGCATCCAGTCCGGTGTCACCGGGAGCCCATTGTGATGGCGGTATTCGGCAATGGCTTTGAGGTTTTTCATCTCCAGCAGATGGCCCGCGCCGAACATTTCCCAGAAGTCGCCGACCCAGACCGGCCGTTCCGGCGGGCTGGCGTCTGGGTAGGGGTTGTGGTCGTAGAACGGATGGTGGCAGTTGGTCCACAGCACCACCGATCCGGGCTTGTCCAGCACCGCTTGTGCGTCGATGACGCGCATCAGGTAGATCATCCACAGATGCTTGCCTTGGTCCCACGCGCAGTGGTAGTCGACGGTGCGCGCCCTGCTCGCTGGCCACCGTGCGGGTGTAGATCTTGGTCTCCGACCCCAGCCGGTCGTAGGCCTGCCATAGTCCTGGCTCGTCGGTTTCGGTAAACCCACGCAGGCTGTAGGTCCACTCTTCCAAGCAACGGGTATCGGCCATGTAGGCGAACAGCTCATCGGGCGGGCAGTCGATGTAGTCGTTGACGGTGCAGTACTGGCCGAATACCTCGTCGTGCGGGTACACCGAGTGCATCATCTCCATGATGACCGGGGTGGCCTTCTCCCGCGGGCTGGTCTCGATCCGGGTCACCCCCTCGATCGGCTGACTGCTGCCGGTGTGGGCGACGATATCTTCAAGCGCGGGCAGCGACATCGGATCGGTCTCCTTCGTGGGCGAACGACGGTGATTTGGGAAAGCGTCTCCTGTCAAAAACGTTGCAATATTCGGATTTCGCCAGCATTCTGGGTGGGATCATACACCTGTTGCAACTCTGTGGACGCTGACTTTGTCCGCGCTACTTTCTCGCAGACTACTGACGAAATTGGACGAGCGGAATGTCGAACCGATTGGGACTCAGCCTCGTTATATCTAGTACCAGTGCCTTTGCGACGTGATTCGCATGGGCGTGGCAGTCGGTCGCGCACAGGTCGCCGCGGCCGGCTGAATGCTGCGGTTTCGCGGGAGGACCATGATCGGACGACTCGATACTTGCGATACGACAATGCACGAGCTGACGATCGAACTTCGCGACGTGGTACGCGAATACCGCGTCGGCGGTCAGGGCGTGCGCGCACTCGACGAGATCAGCCTGCGGTTCGGGGGCGGGCAGTTTGTGTCGGTGGTCGGGCCGTCAGGGGCGGGCAAGAGCACGTTGCTGCACCTGCTCGGGGCATTGGATTCCCCCGATTCCGGCTCGATCAAATTCGACGGCGAAGAGATTGGCCACCTCAGCGACGAACAGCAGTCGGAATTTCGCCATCATCGCGTGGGGTTCATCTTTCAGTTCTTCAACCTGTTGCCGACCTTGTCGGCGTGGGAAAACGTGGCGGTCCCGAAGCTGCTCGACGGTGTCCGGCTGGGCAAGGTCAAGTCGGATGCGGTTCGGCTGTTGGACCGGGTTGGGCTCGGCAACCGGACCCAGCATCGCCCGGCGGAACTGTCGGGCGGTCAAATGCAGCGGGTCGCGGTGGCGCGGGCGCTGATGATGGACCCATCGCTGATTCTCGCCGACGAACCGACCGGGAACCTCGACTCCGCAACGGGCGCTTCGATCTTGGCGCTGCTTGCCGAGGTGGCGCACGAGGACGGCGGCAGTCGGCTGGTGGTGATGGTGACCCACAACTCCGATGCCGCGGCGACGACGGATCGGGTGATCACACTCCAAGACGGACGCGTCGGTTCCGACGAGTTGTCAGCGGTCGCGGGATGAGACCCGGCTCGGCCATCGCGGCCACGGCGAGCCGGCTACGGGTATTCAGCCTCCGCGAACTCGTCGTGCATCGTCGGCGCACGACCGCCTCGATCGCCGTAATGGCAGTCTCCGCAATGTATCTCGTCGCGGTATTCGGAATTTTCGGGTCGATCACCGGATCGGTCAACCGGCTGTCCGATGGGATCGCGGGAATCGCGGCGCTCGAGGTGTCGGGCATTACCGACGCGGGATTTCCCGACACGATAACGGCCGACGTCGCCGCCGTGCCCGGCGTCGCGACCGCGGCACCGATGATTCGGACTTCTGCGTCCACGGCATCAGGTCCGGTTCTGCTGTTCGGCGCGGACAAGAGCAGCGCTGCCTTGGGTGGCGCCTTGAAAGACGCCGTCGCGAAACCACTAAAGACGCTGTCCGCCAACCCCAACGGTGTCCAGGTCGGGCCCGGTGTCGGTCATCGCAAAGGCGAGACGTTCCGGCTGGGCTCGGCTTCGGTCGCAGTCACGGAAGTGCTCACCGGCAAGCAGCTGGCGGACCTCAACGGCGGACACTACGTGCTGGCTCCACTTGCTTTGGCGCAGAACATAACCGGGCGAAAAGGTCAGCTCGACTCGATACTGATCACGACCAAGTCCGGTGCCAATCTCGCAGCGGTGCGCGCCGCGGTCACGACCGCCGTGAAGGGTCGGGCAATCGTTGCCGATCCGAGCATGCGGGCAGCCCGGGCCGGCGACGGCGTCAAGCTGATGAACTACATGGCGTTGATGGGTGCGGGAGTCGCGTTGGTGGTCGGCGCGTTCCTGATTTACACCACGATGACGATGGCGATCACCCAGCGCCGGCCGGTCATCTCGATGTTGCGCGCGATCGGCGGCCGACGTGTCACCATCGTTCGCGATTTGCTCGCCGAGGCTGCGATTCTCGGAGTAATCGGCGGAGCGATCGGGTCGGGCATCGGAATCGTCATGGGCCGTATGGCGATTGGCCGATTGCCTCCGGCGATAACCCAAGGTCTCGAAGCCCGGGTGGAGTACTGGCTGCCCGGCTACGCGATACCGGTGGCGCTGGCGGCGACCGTGTTCACCAGCGCGGCAGCGTCAGCGATGGCCGCACGGCAGGTGTACAAGGTTTCACCGATCGAGGCCTTAGCACCGGTCGGGGTTTCAGCCGCGGATTTCGTGCCGCGATGGCTGCGGATGGCATGCGGAATCGCAGCCGTTGCGGTGTTCGCGGCATCGATGGTGATCGTTGTCTACCAACGCGGCACACTCGCATTCGCCGCGATCTTTGCTTTGTTCAGTGCCGAGATCGCGCTTGGTTTCGCACTCACCGCGCTGATCGTCAAAGCGACTGCGGCAACGGCCCGGATGTTCGGATCGGTTGGGCGACTCGCGGCGGCGACAATCGAGCGCGCGCCGCGACGGGTGTGGGCCACGGTGATGACAGTGCTCATCGCGGTAGTTACCACAGTCGTGATCACCGGTACGAACGCCGACATGATCCGGTCGGCGCGCGCCATCTTCGCACCGGTCGCGGGCGTCGACGTGTGGGTGAGCGCCGATCCTCCCGATAGCTATGCCGTCGATGCGCTGCCGCAAGGTCTTGCCGGGAAGGTCGCCGCAGTCCCGGGCGTAAAACGGGTCGCCGAGGGCGCATTCGGGTTCGCTGAGGTCGGCGGCACGCGCGTGATGCTGGACGGGTTTTCGGCCGGTACCGCCGATCCGCTCTACCGCGCGCTCGGTGAGCGGGTACGCAGCGAGGTGCTCGCCGGTCGGGGCGTGGTGCTTTCGCAGAACCTCGGCAAAACTCTGCACGCCCGGGTCGGCGACGACCTACAGCTGCAGACGCCGCACGGCCCGCGGCGGACGGCTGTGCTTGCGCTGGTCCCGTACTTCTCGACGGTGATCGGCACCGTCGGGATGGATCTCGGTCGGATGCGGGACTGGTTCGACCGTCCGGCAGCGACCGCACTCCAGATCACCGCTGCCGCGGGCGTGGATCCGAATCGGCTGTTGGCCGACGTCCGCCACGTAGTGCCGGCGCCGAACTACGTATACAACGGTCGCACGGCACTGGCAGGCCTCGAGGCGCCGCTGCATCAGAGCATGTACATCGCCAACGCCGTATGGATCATTGTCGTATTCGTCGCGGCAGTCGCACTTTTCAACACGTTGACGCTCTCGGTGCTCGAACGGCGGCGCGAAATCGGTGTGCTGCGGGCGATGGGGACCAGCCGGCGGTTCACCCTGCAGATGATCCTGGCCGAGGCGGCCGCCATCGGTGTCGTCGGCGGCATCTGTGGCCTGCTATTCGGCCTGACGGACCAGTGGCTCTACAGCCTCGTCAGCGGGGACATGATGAACTTCACCGTTGCGCTTCCGGCCGAGCCCGATGGCACTCGTGTTCACCGTGGGCGCGCTGGCGATCAGCCTGCTCGGCTCGCTGCCGCCCGCGCGACGCGCGGCGCGACTGAACATCATCGACGCCGTCAGCGTCGAGTAAGGCGATGGCGATCTCAGTTCAGCTAGCCACCTCAGAGGCCGAAGAAGTCGTTTGCAACAAGGAAATCCCACAGCTGGGCGAGGGAATCCGTAAACGGAATGGTGAAGGGGTCGGTGGAAATCAGAATCCGAGTGGAAGAAGGTCAGTAAACAGCTGGGCCAGGGGATCCGTGAAGGGAAGTGTGAACGAAAAATCGAGGGCCGGATCGCTTGGAACAATGAACGTGTTCACTGTCACCCCGACCATCCCGATGCCCACGTCCCCGGGCACCCCAAGTGCGGCCAAGTTATCCGAGGGGTCTGTCCCAGACGTCAACACATCGGTGAAGCCGGAGTTACGTGAATGTCCGGGCCTCGGAAAATCGTCGCAACGAATTCATTGTCGTCAGGGTCGGCAAAGGACTGATGTCGTGAACAGGCCGAGATCATGAAGGGGTCCACCCATAAAGTCGGTGTCGGCTGCGGGTGGGGTGAAGATGCGGGGTCGGCGATGGTGATGCCCCCGTCGTCTGCGCGACCGGGCCGGTTGCCAACGAGATGAGCCCGGCGGCCAGGAAACCACCGGCAGCCGTGCCGAGGCCGACCCGAATCTTGTACCTCATGGGAGACTCCAATTCTTTCAACGTTGGATGAGGGTTGTGGGCTCCCCGCGACGACGCCTTGCCCCCTTTGATGCGTTGACGATGTCGTGGGTCGCCCGACATTAAGGGGCACGGATCGACCACAAACAAGAGATGACTAGAAGCTGAACCAAAACTGAACAACCGATAAACGGTCACGCATCGCCGTCGACGACGGTGGCGAATCCTTGCAGATGGGGTGTGCACGGAGGTGGCACCAGGGTGCGTCGGATGCGACGTAGGCCCGCGGTATCGAAACCGGCCGCGGCAATGGCGTCGACGGTTCGACGATTCGGCTCGCAGCCCGAAGCCAACCACGACCACGGCCTGGCGATCAGGTCTTGGAACCGACCCATGACGCCGTCGCCGCGGACATGCTCAAGGACGACCAATCTGCCGCCCGGGTGCGAGCACTCGGCGGATCTCGCCGAGGGTAGCGGCCACATTGTCGACCGAGCACAACACAAGACCGACGTGCACCGAGTCGAAGCTGTTGTCCGGGAACGGAATCGACTCACCGATCCCGTCGACGATGTCGACGGCAATGCCGTGGCGGCGAGCCAGCGCGGCAGCCATTCGGCGCATCGCCGCCTCTGGCTCCACGGCGGCGACCGACGTCACCGCGGATGGAAGAAACAGCAAGTCGGTTCCCGGGCCGATACCGACGAGCAGCAGGCGACCGGTCGCGTGGCTCATCGCCTCTCGGCGATACCGACGGTAGAACAGCCGGTCGAACATCGGCATGCCGAGTCGATAGATGTAGGGGAACAACGGATTACGGCGGGTCATTGCCCCGCTCGCGGCTGCCCAGATCCATTCGGAACGGCGGATACTCGTCGCGCATCAGAGAGACGTACACGGCCACCCGATAACGCCATCGAACGATGCCCAAAAGAAGGTCGCACATGCCCTGCGGGATGGTGCCGGTGAACAACAACCAGAACGGGGTGATGACGCACAGCAGCTTGCAGCAGCGGCTCCATCGCCCAGCAGACGAGTATCTGAGGCAGGCCGAGTAGCCACGACTTCACCAGCACGGCCCAATTCGTCAGCCGTTCCGGATAGTCGACCTCGAGATCGCGCCGGGTAGTCCGGCCGCGAGGCGAGCGTGAAAGGCGGGTACTTGTCGGTGCCGTTCATCGGAAATCGGTAATTCATCACCCGCCACGACCAGCGCAGCACCCCGACGTTGAAGTCGAAGAGCGGACGCGGATACCGTCCGGTGAACAAGATGGCGACGCCGGCGACGATGGTCACGAGCGGGTAGGCCAGGTAGAGCAGTATCAATATCGGGTAGTGCGGCACCGCGAGCACGCACCACTTGAAGAGCCACAGCCAGCGCGAGGGCGCGTCGAAATCGCCTCGTACTCGTACGGGATCGTTGTCCATCCTGCGAACTCCCCGGGGCCGATCTGCAGGTCGCTCCACAATTTGATTACGGGGAAGAGCCGCGCTCGGTTCAGATCTTGCGGGCGCTCGCTGTCGCTTGGTCGACCTCCCAGTACGCGCGCAGCGCCACCAACTTGCCCGTCGTCGTTGGCCTTGTAGGTGAACACGCCTTCGGCGGTGACCTGGTGTCCGGCCGCCGTGATCAGGATGTGGCCGACGTTGGCTTCCTCGTGGCCGCACTGGTAGGTGTCGCGGAAATGGAACTCGATCTTGTCCGTCGGCGCAATCGCCTTGTCCCAGAACGCGGAGATGGCGTCGCGACCGCGATGGCCCTTGCCCTCAGGATCGAAATGCGACGGGCCGATCGGGTCCTCGACGATGGCATCGTCGGCGAACACCGCCAGCCAGGCATCTTTGTCTCGGGCGCCCACCGCGTCGCGGGAACGCTGGCCGGCCAGGTGTGCGGGCGAGTCGGTCACTTCTGCCATCCTGAGTGAATGTATGTGTCCGCGAAGCGCTTCAACGAGTCCTTCTTCTTCTCCAGCGGAGCATCGAAGCCGAGCCCGTCGAAGACCCAAGGGATGACGATGTTGTCGGTGACGCCGACCTCGGCGAGCTCACGATGACCGTCCACGCCGAACTTGTCGATGCAGACCGCCTGGTATTCGAATGGGACATCGGCCCGGTCATACTCGGCGAGCAACGCCTTGAGTTTGCCGATCGTTTCGGCGAGCTGGTCGCGGGTCATCATCGCGCTGGTCCAGCCGTCGCTGACCCGGGCGGCACGCTTGAGCGCGACCTCGGTGTGGCCGCCGACGTAGAACGGCACCGGCTGGCTGGGCGCCGGGCTCATCTGCAGCCGGTCGAAGTCGTAGAACTCGCCGTGGAATTCGACCATGCCGCCGGCCAGCACCAGCTTGATGACGTCGATCATCTCGTCGACACGCGCGCCGCGGCGCTTGTACGGCACCCCGCACCACTCGAATTCCTCTGGCGCCCAGCCGATTCCCACACCGAAGCCGAACCTGTTGTTGGTCAGGTTGGCCACCGAGCCGACTTGGCGGGCCAGCAGCAGCGGGTTGCGGGAGCCCAGCTTCATCACGTTGGTGTAGAAAAACAGCTTCGAGGTGACCGCGCCCATCGCGCCGGCGGCGATCAGCGGATCGACCCACGGCGTGTCCTCGTTCCACATCCGCGACCCGTCGGGGGTGTACGGGTAATCGGCGGTGGCCTTCTCCATGTAGAACAACGAGTCTGGCAGCGCGATCGCGTCGAATCCGACCTCTTCGGCGGTTTTGGCGAGGTCGACCAGCTGATCGATGGGTCCCATCGCGATGCTGCAGGTGTACTTCACGGCTTATCGGCCCCCACTACCCACATCGAGTAGTACTGCGAACCACCGCCGTAGGCGTGGCCAAGTGCCTTGCGCGCGTTCGGAACCTGGTGATCGCCCGCCTTGCCCATCACCTGGATGGCCGCCTCGGCGAACCGGATCAGACCGGACGCGCCGATCGGGTTCGACGACAGTACGCCGCCGGAGGCGTTGAGCGGGATCCGCCCGCCGATCTCGGTTTCGCCCGCCTCGGTGAGCTTCCAGCCTTCGCCCTCGGGCGCGAACCCGAGGTTCTCCAGCCACATCGGCTCAAACCACGAGAACGGCACGTAGATCTCGGCGGCGTCGATCTCGTCGATCGGGCTGGTGATGCCGGCTGCCTTCCATAGCGCCTTGGCGGCGTCGCGGCCGGCCTGCGGGTTGACCTGGTCGCGGCCGGAGAACGCCAGCGGCTCGGTGCGCAACGCGGTGGCGTGAATCCATGCCACCGGATGGCCTTCGGCGACGCGCTTGTCGGCGATGTCCTCGTTGCCGATCACCAACGCACAGGCGCCGTCGGACGACGGGCAGGTCTCGTCGAAACGAATGGGGTCCCACAGCATCTGCGAGGCCATCACCTTTTCCAGCGTGATGTCCGGTTGATGCAAGTGCGCCAACGGGTTCTTGGCGCCGTTCAGCCGGTCCTTGACCGCCACTATCGCCCCGATGTGCGTCGGCGCACCGGATCGGCGGATGTAGGAGCGCACGTGCGGAGCGAAGTAGCCGCCCGCGCCGGCACCGACCGGCTTGGTGAACGGCACCGGAATGCTCAACGCCCACATGGCATTCGACTCGGACTGCTTCTCCCACGCCATCGCGAGCACGCGGCGGTATTTGCCCGACTGCACCAGGCTGGCCGCCACCACACCGGTCGACCCGCCGACCGAACCCGCGGTGTGCACCCGGATCAGCGGCTTGCCGGTCGCGCCCATGGCGTCGGCCATGAATAGCTCGGGCATCATGACGCCCTCGAAGAAGTCGGGCGCCTTGCCGACGACCACAGCGTCGATGTCGTCCATGGTCGACCCGGAGTCGGCCAACGCCTTGTCGATGGCCTCGCGGACCAGGCCGTTCATCGAGACGTCCTGGCGCTTGGCGACGTACTTCGTCTGCCCGGTGCCGAGCACCGCAGCGAGCTGGCGCGCCATCATTATTTCCCTTCCAGCACGGCGACGAGATTCTGTTGCAACACCGGGCCGCCGGTCGCGTGCGCGAGCACCCGGCCTGCGGAGCCGATCGAAAATATGTTGTGCCGCAAAGCCGATGCGCTCCAGCCCGGCGGAGAACATCGGGTTGGCCGCCAGTGCGCCGCCCGACGGGTTGACCTTCGTCGACGACGGCAGGCCGATGGCCTCGGTCAGGATCAGCTGCTGATGGGTGAACGGCGCGTAGATCTCGGCCACCTCGATCGAGCCGGTGTCTCCGCCCGTCGCGGCCTTGGCCGACGCCGCCGTCGACGGCGACGTGGTCAGGTCGCGGGCACCGAGCACCGGCGTCTCGATGCGGTGCTCGATGCCGGTGATCCACGCGGGGTTCTCCCGCAGCTCGCGGGCCTTATCGCCGGCAGCCAGCACGATCGCCGCCGCGCCGTCGGTGATCGGCGCAATGTCGTGGCGCCGAAGGGGATCGGCGAAGAACGGCCGGGCCAGCAGCTCGTCGATGCTCTTCGCCGGTTTCTCCGAGTCGGTGCGCTCGGCAACGGCGAACGAGTCCAGCGCCACTTGCGCCATCTGCTCGGCCGTCCATTTCCCGGCGTCCAGGCCGAAGCGGGCCTGCAGCCCCGCCATCGACACCGCGTCGGGCCACAGCGGCGCGACGGTGTACGGATCGGTCTGCAGCGCGAGCACCCTGCGCAGGGTGCCGGCTGAGGACTTGCCGAAGCCGTAGACCAAGCGCGGTGTCGACCTGACCGGTCAGGATCTTGATGTAGGCCTCATAGAGTGCCCACGCGGCATCCATCTCCACGTGCGACTCGTTGATCGGCGGCACCGCCCCGATCGAGTCGATCGCGGAGATGAACGAAAATGCCCGGCCGGCAAGGTAATCCGACGAGCCGGAGCACCAGAAGCCGATGTCGGTCTGCTCGAGGCCGAGTTCGTCATAAAGCGCGTGAAAACATGGCATCAGCATTTCGACGCCGTTGGTGGTGCCGTCGGTGCGGCGCACATGCGGCGCATGGGCGAATCCGACGACAGCTACATCGCGATCGGTCACGTCATTCCCTTTACAGGTGGTGTTTGTAGGTGTCGTAGTCGGCGTCGGGTTCGCCGGTCGGCTTGAAGTATTCGATGTTGTCGATGCCCAGACCCCATTCCTCGCGGGGCTTCCACACCGCCTGCACCCGCATGCCCATCCGCACCTCGGAGGCGTCGATCTCCTGAATCAGGTGCAGGAACGCGATATCGGCGCCGTCGAGCAGGACGTAGGCCGCGACGTACGGCGGCTTGATGCGCTGGCCGGCGAACGGGATGTTGATGATCGCGAACGTCGTCACAACGCCCTTGTCGGGCAGCTCGAGGAAGTTGTCGAGTTCGAGGCCGGTCGCCGGGTCTGCTTCCTTCGGCGGGAAGTACACCTTTCCGTCCTTGCCGGTGCGCGCGCCGAGCAGCTTGCCCTCTTCGAGACCGCGCAGGAACGCGCTCTCGGGAAGCGAAGCGGTGTGCTGGATTTCGATGCTGCTCGGCGTCACCTGGACCGTCACGGGATCGCGGTCGTCGGTCGTTTCGGGGACGGGCTCGGCCTCGTCGCCGAGCGCGAAGTAGGCGATGTCGGTGATCGCGCCCGCCGGTTCGTCGACCCAATGGGCGTGCACCCGCGCCCCGCTGCCGATCGCGTCGGACGATCCCGCGTCAACGGCGTGCAGCAGTGGAATGTCGGCGCCGTCGAGCTTGATCAGCGCCCAGGCGAATGGCCGGTCCAGCGGCTGACCCTCGAGCGGCTCGGGCTGCCAGGTCCACGACAGCACGGTCCCGACACTGGCCACCGGTACGATCTCGGTCAATCGTTCGTAGGTCACGGGATCGAACTCGGCGGGCGGGACGTAGACCCGGCCATCCGAGCCCCGGACACCGACGATGCGTCGCTCGCGCAAGGCGGTGAAGAACTGGCTCAGGGTGGGTCCGACTGAACGTGTGTAGTCGAAGGACAGCCTCAGAGGTGCCGAAAGTGGCGGCTGATGGGTATCGATCTGCACCGGGCTGCTTTGGCTGGTGGTCACAGCATCGAGTAGAACAGGTTCTAAGAATGGTTTCAAGATACGGTCGTGACCTGCAGGAAAGGCGGCTCTCATGAAGCTCGGACTCCAGCTGGGATATTGGGGCGCTCAGCCGCCCGACAACCACGCCGAACTCGTCGCCGCGGCCGAGGACGCCGGTTTCGACGCGGTGTTCACCGCCGAAGCGTGGGGATCGGACGCCTACACGCCGCTGGCCTGGTGGGGCTCGTCGACGCGACGGCTACGGCTGGGCACCTCGGTGGTGCAACTGTCCGCGCGCACCCCGACTGCGTGCGCGATGGCCGCCCTGACGCTGGATCACCTGTCCGGTGGCCGGCACATTCTCGGTCTCGGGGTCTCGGGCCCGCAGGTGGTGGAGGGCTGGTACGGGCAGTCGTTTCCGAAGCCGTTGGCCCGCACCCGGGAGTACATCGACATCATCCGGCAGGTGTGGGCGCGCGAGAAGCCGGTGACCAGCGACGGCCCGCACTATCCGCTGCCGTTGACCGGCGAGCGCGCCACGGGTCTGGGCAAGCCGCTCAAGCCGATCACCCATCCGCTGCGGGCCGACATCCCGATCATGCTGGGTGCCGAGGGGCCGAAGAACGTCGCGTTGGCCGCAGAGATTTGCGACGGCTGGCTGCCGATCTTCTACACGCCGCGGATGGCCGACACGTACAACGAGTGGCTGGACGAGGGATTCGCCCGACCTGGCGCGCGCCGCAGCCGCGAGGACTTCGAGATCTGCGCAACGGCCAACATCGTCATCACCGAGGACCGCAGCGCCGCGTTCGCGGCGATGAAGCCCTACATCGCCCTCTACATGGGCGGCATGGGCGCGGAGGACACCAACTTCCACGCCGACGTCTATCGCCGGATGGGCTACGCCGAGGTGGTCGACGACGTGACGAGGCTCTTCCGCAGCGACCAGAAGGACAAGGCCGCGTCGATCATCCCCGACGAAGTCATCGACGACGCGGCGATCGTCGGCGACCTGGACTACGTGCGTAAGCAGATCAAGGCCTGGGAGGCCGCCGGCGTCACCATGATGGTGGTCAACGGGCGCAGCACCGAGCAGATCAACGAGTTGGCCTCGCTGGTCTAGTCAGGTCCGCGGCAGGTATTGCCGGACGAATAGAACACGTTCTAGATTGACCCGATGACAGCCTCGCAGCACACCATCGCCGGCACGGTGATCACCATGCCGGTGCAGATCCGCAAGGCAAATCAGCACATGGCGATGTTCTCGGTGGACGCCGACGCCGCCCAGCACCTGATCGACTACAGCGGCTTGCAGGTCTGCCGTTACCTGCCCGGGCGCGCGGTCGTGGTCCTGATGTTGATGCACTACATCGACGGCGACCTGGGCCAGTACTACGAGTTCGGCACCAGCGTGATGGTCAACCCTCCCGGGTCGGACGCGAGCGGGCCGCGCGCCCTGCAGTCGGCCGGTGCCTTCATCCATCACCTGCCCGTCGACCAGGCGTTCACGCTCGAGGCGGGGACCAAGATCTGGGGCTACCCGAAAGTCATGGCGGACTTCACCATTCGCGAGGGCCGTCAGTTCGGGTTCGACTGCACTGTCGACGGGCAACTGGTGATCGGCATGGACTTTCGTCCCGGCCTACCGATTCGGCTGACCCCGCGCCAGCAGGCGCAGCGCAGCTACTCGCACCGCGACGGGGTCACCCGCGAGACCGCCTTCGAACACACGCTGGACGGTGTGCGGACCCGGTTCGGTGGAGTGCGCGTCCGGCTGGGCGATCATCCTTATGCGAAAGAGTTGGCGTCGCTGGGCCTTCCGAAGCGCGCGATGCTGTCCAGCTCTGCTGACCAGGTACAAATGACATTCGGCGACGCTCAGGAGATCTCATGACAGTGACTTCAACGACCAAACCAGATGTCGATCTGACTGACGGCACTTTCTACGCGGGTGACTCCCACGCCGTCTATCGCTGGATGCGGGAGAACGAGCCGGTCTTCCGAGACCGCAACGGGTTGGCCGCCGCGTCGACGTATCAGGCCGTCATCGAGGCCGAACGCAAACCCGAGTTGTTCTCGAACGCCGGCGGCATCCGGCCCGACCAACCCGGCGTCGAGATGATGATCGAGATGGACGACCCGCAACATCTGTTGCGCCGCAAGCTCGTCAACTACGGCTTCACCCGCAAGCGGGTGAAGGACCTGGAGGCCAAGATCACCTCGCTGTGCGACACGTTGATCGACGCGGTATGTCAGCGCGGCGAGTGTGACTTCGTCTGGGACCTCGCCGCGCCCCTGCCGATGGCGGTCATCGGGGACATGCTCGGTGTGCGTCCGGAGGACCGCGAGATGTTCCTCAAATGGTCCGACGACCTGGTCAGCACCTTGAGCAGCACGGCGGCCGAAGAAGACATGCAGGTCACGATGGATGCCTTCGCCGCCTACACCGAATACATGAACGGGATGATCGCGGCGCGCAAGGAGCAACCGACCGACGATCTGGTCAGCGTCCTGGTCCATGCGGAGGTCGAAGGATCGCGGCTGGAGGACCACCAGATCGTCACCGAGGTCTTGCTGCTGCTGATCGGCGGCGACGAGACCACCCGTCACACGCTGTCCGGCGGGACCAGGCAGCTGCTGCAGCACCCCGATCAACACCAGCGTCTGGTCAACGACCTGGGATTGCTGCCCAACGCGATCGAAGAGATGCTGCGCTGGACGGCGCCGGTGAAAAACATGGCCCGCACGATCACCGCCGACAACGAGTTCCACGGCACCCAGCTGCATGAGGGCGAGAAGATGATCCTGCTGTTCGAGTCGGCGAACTTCGACGAGAAGGTCTTCGATGATCCGGAAACCTTCAATATCGAGCGCTACCCGAACAACCACCTAGCGTTCGGGTTCGGGACGCACTTCTGCCTGGGCAACCAGCTCGCTCGGCTAGAGCTGTCGATCATGCAGACCCGCCTGCTGCAGCGCATTCCGGACATGCGGCTGGCGTCGGCTGCCGCGCTGCCGCTGCGGCCGGCGAACTTCGTGTCCGGTCTGGAGAAGATGCCGGTGGCCTTCACCCCGAGCGCGCCGTTGGGCTAACGCCCTGTGCGCCGAGCGTGAACTGGTTGCGAGAAATCGGCGGTGATGTCAAGCGGTTAGGGCAACATCGGGTCAGGCGGCTTGGTCGAGTAGGGCGGCGAGTCGCTGAGCGGGTGTGTCGAGATTCAGTGTTGGCCTGGGCCGGCGGTTGAGAGTGTCTTGGATCCGTTTGAGGTCGGCTTTGGTGTGCCTGCTTAGGTCGCTCCCCTTTTCGAACCAGAATCTCAAGAGCCGGTTGGTGTTTTCGTTGCTGCCGCGCTGCCACGGCGAGTGCGGATTGCAGAAGTAGACCGGGGCGGCGAGTTCAAGGTGAATGCGCTGCCACTGGGCCATCTCGCTGCCGCGGTCCCAGGTGATCGAGCGGCGCAGATGTTCGGGGAGCTCGCGCATCGCGTCGATCATCGCGGTGGCCACGGTGTCTGCGGTGTGGTTGCCGGGCAGGTGCAGCAGCATGGTGAATCGCGTGCTGCGTTCGACCAGTGTGCCGATTGCACTGTTGTCGGGTCCCACGATCAGGTCGCCTTCCCAGTGTCCGGGCACGGCTCGGTCAGCGACCTCTGGTGGGCGGTCACTGATCCGGAATTCCTCCCCGCTGCTGTAGGCGCCGCGTCGGTTGTCGATGCGGCCGCGGGATTTGCGGGTTGCCCGCTTGGTGGATAGGCATTTGTGTAGGTCAGCGCGCAGACTGCCACGGGTCTGCACATACAGACACCGATAGATCGTCTCGTGACTCACCCGTGCCAGCCTGTCATCGGGATGATCACGTGCCAACATCTGCGCGATCAGCCTCGGGCTCCACCCGTCATCCATCCACGCCTCGATGCTGGCGCACACCGGATTGTCGATCAGCTTGAACGCCTTGGGCCGGTGGGCTTTCCGGGCGGCACGGGCGTGGGCCATCCGGGCGTGATAATCCCCGTCGGGATTGCGATTACGCCGCACTTCACGCCAGATGGTGATCCGGTCGCGCCCAATCCGGTGACCGATCTCGGCGTGGCTGAGCCCGGCGTCAAGACCCCGCATGATGGCGATGCGCTCATCCAGACTCAGACGATGTCCCCGACCGCCCGGCAACGACATGTTCCCAGGATCAGCGACCCCGCCGCCTCGACCCCCAACCAATTTCATCGCTCCAGCGTTGCGCCACCAGATCGACGCGACTGTCGTCGACACGCCCATGTCCTGCGCCGCCCGCCATACCGGGACACCCAAGCAAATCCGGTCGAACAACCTCCGACGCACATCTCTCGAATGCGGATAACCACTCGGCATAACAACTCCCAAATCCACGGACGTTGCAATGACCGTATGAATCCACCGGCCAAAATCTCGCAACCAGTTCACACTCGGCGCGACCACGCTGCCGCAACTCGGCGCAAGATGCCGCCCGGCATGTCCTCGGCCGTCACTCGGACAGTGATCCAACCGAGATCGGGCAGCGCTTCGTAGCGCTCAATGTCCTTGTGAAATTGCCTGCGGTCGGTCCGATGATGGTCGCCCTCGTACTCCAACGCGATCTTGACGTCCTCCCAACCCAGATCGAGTAGCGCGACAAGCTCTCCGTACTCGCCGTAGACAGCGATCTGGGTCTGCGGACGCGGGTAGCCGGCATCGATAAGCAGCAGTCGCAACCAGGTCTCGCGAGGCGACTCTGCGCCGGCGTCGATGAGTGCCAGTGCGCGACGTGCCCGCCGGACGTTGCGGTGGCCCTTATAACGCTCGGTGAGTATTTGAGCTTCGGCGACGTTGAATTGGGTTGCCCGCGCAAGCGCGTCAACGGCCGCTACGGCGTGGCCGACGGAGTTGCGGCAGGCGATGTCAAATGCGGTGCGTGCCGGAGTAGTAGTCGGCACACCGCCGACCAATTGAAATTCGTCCTCCCCGATCTGATCCGACCACGTCCGAATGCCGGCCGGCGGACGGCGGTGTTCGTAGAGCAGCTGCGCCGGTGCCTGATGGTCGACCCACTTGGCGCCATGAAGCGCCGATGCCGAGCGGCCCGCCACGATGCCGCGCCGCCGAGACCACAGCCAAGCGGCGCGAGCACGCGTCGTCGCGGTGAGGTCGGCGTCGGCGGGTACATAGACGTCCGGATGGATCGCTATGCACCGGCTTCGCAATCGGTAGGCCGTCAGGACGCCTGACCTGACGGCCTCACTGCCAATAAAGGGTTCGCGCACGGAGGCAGTGTCGCCTCGAGGGCCGACATCCACGCCGAGCGTGACGTGACTGCGAAAATCCGAGCGAAATCTCGCGGTGGGTTCACGCTCGGCGCGGCGGGCTCAGCTCCCTTTGAACTGGGGAGTGCGCTTCTCTTTGAAGGCCAGCGGGCCTTCCTTGGCGTCGTCGGACAGGAACACCGAGATCCCGAGCTTGGTATCGATCTTGAACGCCTCGTTCTCGTGCAGGCCCTCGGTTTCCCGGATCGCCCGCAGGATCGCCTGGACCGCCAGCGGCCCGTTGTTGTTGATCACTTCGGCGATCTCGAGCGCCTTGGTCAGCGCATGGCCGTCCGGGACGAGGTAGCCGATCAGGCCGATCTCTTTGGCCTCGGCCGCAGTGATGTGCCGCCCGGTCAGGAGCAGATCGCAGGCGACCGTGTAAGGGATCTGCCGCACCAGCCGCACCGCCGAGCCGCCCATCGGATACAGGCTCCATTTGGCCTCCGAGATGCCGAACTTGGCGCTTTCGCTGGCGATGCGGATGTCGGTGCCCTGCAAGATCTCGGTGCCGCCGGCGATGGCCGGGCCCTCAACCGCGGCGATCAGCGGCTTGGTCAGCCGACGACCTTTGAGCAGAGCATCGATGCGCGACGGGTCGTAGCTGCCGTCTTTGAAGGAGTCGCCCGGCGGACGGGCGGTCGCGGCTTTGAGGTCCATGCCCGCGCAGAAGTATCCGCCGGCTCCGGTCAGGATGCAGCATCGGATGTCGGGATCGTTGTCGACGCGGTCCCAGGCCTCGACCATGATCGACAGCATCTCGGTGCTCAGGGCATTGCGGGCCTCGGGACGGTTCAGCGTCAAGATCAGAGTGTGTCCGCGCTGCTCAATGATGGCGTCGGCCTTTTTTTCGGACTCGCTCACGGGTGATCGCCTTCCTGCGCGTCGGCCTCGAACTTGTCAGGAAATGTAACACGTTCTAATTTAGGGTTCGTGGCCCTGAATATTGCCGACTTGGCGGAGCACGCCATCGATGCCGTCCCTGACCGTGTTGCCCTGATCTGCGGCGACGACCAGCTGACTTACGCCCAACTGGAGGAGAAGGCCAATCGCCTGGCGCACTACCTTCTCGACCAGGGTGTGAAGAAGGACGACAAGGTCGGGCTCTACTGCCGCAACCGCAACGAGATCGTCATCGCGATGCTCGGCATCGTCAAAGCGGGCGCGATCCTGGTGAACGTCAACTACCGCTACGTCGAGGGTGAACTTCGCTACCTGTTCGACAACTCCGACATGGTTGCGGTGGTCCACGAGCGCCAGTACTCCGACCGGGTCGCCAACGTGCTGCCGGACACCCCGAACGTCAAGACGGTTCTCGTCGTCGACGACGGGAGCGACAACGACTACCAACGCTACGGCGGCGTCGAGTTCTACTCCGCGATCGCGGCCGGCTCACCCGAGCGGGATTTCGGTGCACGCAACTCCGATGACATCTACCTGCTCTACACCGGCGGCACCACCGGCTTCCCGAAGGGAGTGATGTGGCGCCACGAGGACATCTATCGGGTGCTGTTCGGCGGAACTGACTTCGCCACAGGCGAATTCGTCAAAGGCGAGCACGACCTCGCCAGGGCCGCAGCGCAGAATCCGCCCATGATCCGCTATCCGATTCCGCCGATGATCCACGGCGCCACCCAGTCGGCGACTTGGATGTCGATCTTCTCCGGCCAAACCACTGTGCTCGCACCGGAATTCAACGCCGACGAGGTGTGGCGCACGATCCACGACCACAAGGTGAACCTGCTGTTCTTCACTGGCGATGCGATGGCGCGGCCGTTGCTGGACGCGTTGCTGGCTCATCAGGACAAAGGCAACGAATACGACCTGTCGTCGCTGTTCCTGCTTGCCAGCACCGCGGCGCTGTTCTCGCCGAGCATCAAAGAAAGACTGCTGGAGTTGCTGCCCAACCGGGTGATCACCGATTCGATCGGCTCCTCGGAGACCGGTTTTGGCGGAACCAGCATCGTCGCCAAGGACGCGCCGCACAGCGGTGGCCCGCGAGTGACGATCGACCACCGCACCGTAGTGCTCGATGAGGACGGCAACGAGGTCAAGCCCGGTTCCGGGGTGCGCGGTCTGATCGCCAAGAAGGGCAACATCCCGGTCGGTTACTACAAGGACGAGAAGAAGACCGCCGAGACTTTCCAGACCATCAACGGTGTGCGCTACGCCATTCCCGGCGACTACGCGCAGGTCGAGGAGGACGGCACCGTCACCATGCTGGGACGCGGCTCAGTGTCGATCAACAGCGGCGGCGAGAAGATCTACCCCGAGGAGGTCGAGGCGGCACTCAAGGGCCATCCCGACGTCTTCGACGCTTTGGTGGTCGGCGTGCCCGATGCCCGTTACGGCCAGCACGTGGCCGCCGTGGTGCAGGCCCGGCCGGGCTCTCGGCCGACGCTGTCGGAGCTGGACAGTTTCGTGCGCGGCGAGATCGCCGGATACAAAGTGCCACGCAGCCTTTGGCTGGTCGATGAGGTGAAGCGTTCGCCGGCCGGGAAACCGGACTACCGCTGGGCCAAGGCGCAGACTGAGGCGCGTCCGGCCGACGATGTGCACGCCGCGCACGTCACTGCGTGACCGACTTCATCAAACGTAACTCGGCCGCGCCAACCGGCTTCTTCGCTTGCGAGGCCGCGGGGCTGCGCTGGCTTTCCGCTGTCGACGGCGGCGTGCCCTGCGCCGAGGTTGTTTCCTACGACGCGGCCAGCCTGACCCTGCAGCGGCTTGATTCGATGACTCCGAGCCGCGAAGCGGCATACCAGCTCGGTCGCCGGCTGGCCGTCACACACGACGCGGGCGCAGCGGGGTTCGGCGCCGGGCCCGATGGATGGGATGGGCCCGGATTCTTCGGACCGTTATCCCAGCCATTGCCGATGTCGGTGCGGCTGCACCGACTCTGGGGCGAGTTCTACGCCGACGAGCGGCTGACCCCGATGGTCGAGCTGGCCGCCGCGCGCCTGGACGTTGCGGCTCGTACCGCGGTTGACGCCGTCGCGAAACGTTGCCGTGCAGGCGACTTCGACGACGATGACCCGCCGGCCCGGCTGCACGGCGATCTGTGGAGCGGCAACCTGATGTGGACGCCCGACGGGGTGGTGCTGATCGACCCGGCGGCGCACGGTGGTCACCGCGAGACCGACCTGGCCATGCTCGCGCTGTTCGGCTGCCCGCACTACGAGGCCGTGGTCGCCGGTTACCAGCAGGTGCGCGCACTGAAGCCCGGTTGGCGCGACCGGATCGGGCTGCACCAACTCTTTCCGTTGCTGGCCCATGTCGTGCTGTTCGGCGGCGGGTACGCGCAGCAGACGCATGATGCGGCCCGCACCGCGCTGGCCGTCTGACCGCGTTTACAGTTGAAGCGTGAACGGTGCTCATGCCCTTATCAACACCCTCGTCGACGGCGGCGTCGACGTATGCTTCGCCAACCCCGGAACATCCGAGATGCACTTCGTGGCCGCGCTGGACGCTGTGCCGGGAATGCGCGGGGTGCTAACCCTTTTCGAGGGCGTCGCCACCGGCGCCGCCGACGGCTACGCCCGCATCGCCGACCGCCCCGCCGCGGTGCTGCTGCATCTGGGCCCCGGGCTGGGCAACGGCCTGGCCAACCTGCACAATGCCCGGCGCGCCAGGGTGCCGATGGTGGTGGTCGTCGGCGATCATGCCACCTATCACAAAAAGTACGACGCCCCACTGGAATCCGATATCGACGCGCTCGCCGGGACGGTGTCGGGATGGGTTCGCCGTTCGGGAAGTGCCGCCGACGTCGCCGGCGACGCCGCCGAGGCGATCGCCGTCAGCCGGGCGGGCGCACAGATCGCGACGCTGATATTGCCCGCCGATGTCTCCTGGTCCGACGGCGCCCAGCCCGCCTCGGCGATGGACGCGCGGCCAGCGGGTGCCGACCCGCTGCTGGCGCCCGAGGTGGGGGAAGTGCTGCGATCAGGCGAACCCACGATGATCCTGGTCGGTGGTGACGCGACCCGCGCTGCAGGGCTAGCCGCGACCGCGCGGATCGCGCAGGCAACCGGCGCGCGCTGGTTGTGCGAGACGTTCCCGACGCGGCTTGAGCGTGGCGCCGGCGTGCCCGCCGTCGATCGGCTCGCTTATTTCGGCGAGGCCGCCGTGGCCCAGCTCGACGGTGCCAAGCATCTGGTGCTGGCCGGAGCCAAGAGCCCGGTGTCGTTCTTCGCCTACCCCGGCAAGCCCAGCGACTTGGTGCCGGCCGGCTGCGAGGTGCACGTGCTCGCCGAACACACCGGCGCGACAGACGCATTGGTCGTCTTGGCCGATGAGCTGGCGCCGGGTACCACGGCCCCAGTGGCGCCCGCGTCGCGCCCGCAGCTGCCCACCGGTGCCTTGACGACTGTGGCGGTGGCCGACGTGATCGGTGCCCTGCTGCCGGAACGGGCGATCGTCGTCGACGAGTCCAATACGTCCAGTGTGCCGCTGGCGGCGGCGACCGCCGGCGCGCCCGCGCATGACTGGCTGACGCTGACAGGCGGCGCGATCGGCTACGGCATTCCGACCGCGGTCGGCGCCGCGGTCGCCGCGCCCGACCGGCCGGTGCTGTGTTTGGAATCCGATGGCTCGGCGATGTATACGATTTCGGGGCTGTGGACCCAGGCGCGGGAGAACCTCGACGTCACGACCGTCATCTACAACAACGGCGCCTACGACATTCTGCGGATCGAGCTGCAGCGGGTCGGGGCCGGTTCGGCTCCGGGCCCCAGGGCGCTTGATCTGCTTGATCTGTCGCGTCCCAACATGGATTTCGTCAAGATCGCCGAGGGCATGGGCGTTGCGGCGCGGCGCGTCACAACCGCCGAGGATCTCGCCGAGGCCTTACGCTACGCCTTCGCCGAACCTGGACCGCATCTGATCGACGCCGTCGTGCCGTCAATCATGGGCTAGCCCGGCAAGGTGGTCGACCAGCCAGTCCGCCAGCTTCTCGAGCACGTCGACTCCGGTCTCGAACACGCCGTCGTGGGCTTGGGCCGCCACGGCGACCCCGACATGCCCGGCTTCGATCGGCACGATCGCGAACTGTCGGACCAGGTAATCGCCCGCAAGCCCAGGACCCCAACCGCCCTTGGCGGCAAAGCCTTTGGCGGCCAATCCCCAGCAGTGATCGGCACAGAGGTTGCCCATCAATTCGACGATGCTGGATGCGTCAGGAATGCCCGGCAGCCGGGCGGCGAACTGCGCCTGCCGGGCTAACGACCATTGCGTCTGACCGAATGCCGTGTAGCCGGGGCGGAGTCGTCGTGACTCGACGGTGGTGGTTGCGTCGCCAGCATCGTCGATGACGGCTCGCACCTGCCGTGCCGCCTCGGCCGGATCGCCGAGTTGCGACCACAGTTCTTCGGCGGCGGCGTTGTCGGACTGGATGATCGCGTCGGCCACCAGCTCGCGGCTACCCACACCTGCGCGTAGCGTCGCAATCGCCAACGGCACCTTGATCGTCGACCATGCGACGCCGGTCGACCACGCGCCGAGCGACGCCACGGGGGCTGCACCGGCGGAAGCGACCGCGAGGCCAATCGTTGCCGGGACGGCTCGCGACAGCTCGTCAAAGCTGGTGTCGAACGTGCGCTTCACGGTGCTAACGGCGGATCGGCCACACCGGGTCGGCGCCGTCGAGGCCCTCGGCCGACAGCTGCCGCTTGAGCACCTTGAATGTCGCGGTGCGTGGCAGGGTCGTGCCCACGCGGACGTACGACGGCCACTGCTTGGGCCCAAGGTCGGTCTGCTCGGACAGGAACGCGCGGAATTTGTCCGCGTCGAATTCGGCGCCGGGGGTCATCACCAGCGCGGCCATCACCTGGTCGCCGACGGCCGGATCCGGCACCGCATACACCGCGACCTCGGTGACGTCCGGATGGCGCAACAGCACCCGCTCGATGGGTGCGGTTCCCAGATTTTCCCCGTCGACACGCAGCCAGTCACCAAGCCGGCCGGTGAAGTACGCATAGCCGTCCTCGTCGCGGTAGGCCAGGTCGCCGCTGTGGTAGACGCCGCCGGCCATGCGCTGCGCATTGGCCTCGGCGTCGTTGTAGTAGCCCTCGAAACGACCTGGGCCGCTGACATTTACCAGCTCGCCGACCACGCCAACCGGACAGGGCTGACCGGTGTCGACGTCGCGGATCTCGATGCCGTCGGGCAGCAGACCAAGTGCGCCGGCCGGGGTATCCGGTGTGCGGCTGATGGCCACCCCGCCCTCCGTCGACCCGAAGCCGTCGATGACGAGGCAGCCGAACCGGTCAGCGAAACGCTCGATGTCGCCGGGTGCTCCCTCATTGCCGTAGACCGCACGCAGCGGGTTGTCGGCGTCGTCCGGCCGCTCAGGTGTGGCGAGCACGTAGGACAGCGGCTTGCCGACGTAGTTGGCGTAGGTGGCGCCGTAGCGACGGATGTCCGGGAGAAACCCGGATGCAGAGAACTTGCGCCGCAACACCATTGAGCCACGGCAGGCCAATGACACCGCCCATCCGACCAGCACTGCGTTGGAATGAAACAGCGGCATCGACGCATAGCAGACGTCGCCCGGGCCGAGACTGAATCGGTCGGTCATCGTGACGCCGGCGATCGCGACCTTGCCGTGGCTGCACATCACCGCCTTGGGATCACCGCTGGTGCCCGAGGTGAAGATCAGCATGAACAGATCGTCGGGCTGGGCCGACTGAAAGCGCACCTCGGCGTCGTGGTGTGCCGCCACCTCGTCGGCCCATTCGCCCGCGTCGACATTGATATGGTCAATATCGCCAAGTGTTGCAGCGGAATTCGAGTCGGCAAGGACCAGCTGGCAATCGGCGTGGTCGATGTCTCGGGTCAGCGCGGCGCCGCGGCGGACCGGGTTGAGGCCCACCGGGACGATTCCCGACATCCCCGCGGCGACCAACACGGCAGAGAAGAACGGTGTGTTCTCCAGCAGCACTCCGACGTGTGGCGGCCGGGACGGGTCGAGTCGCTCGCGCAGCGTCGCCGCCACCGCAGCGCCGTGCCGGAGATGGTCACGCCAATTGACGAACGAATCCTCGAAGTAGACGCCCCGATCCTCGACATCGACAAGCGGTCGCAGCAGGTCGACGACGGTGGGAAGCGGGGCTGTCACAGCTAGGCGGGGTGTCCGCCAGTTCGCGGCCGATCTTGAGCAATTGGCCGGTGGCGCCGCCCAGCGCGAACTCGGTTTGCTTGGCGGCCAGGAAGTACCGGTGCACCGGATGATCGGTGTCGATGCCGACACCGCCGTGTATGTGAACGATGGTGTGTGCCACGCGATGGCCGGCGTCAGCCGCCCAGAACGCCGCGGTGGCGACCTCGGTGTCGGCCGGCAAATCTTCGCTGAGCCGCCACGCCGCCTGGGTCAGTGTCAGTCGCAGACCCTTGACGTCGATGTAGCCGTCGGCCAGCCGTTGCCCCACCGCCTGGAAGCTGCCGATCGGGCGGTCGAACTGTTCACGAGTACGCGCGTATTCGGCAGTCAACTGTAATCCGCGGTCCAGGACGCCGAGCTGAAAGGCGCTGCGGCCCAGAATATCCAGCGTCGCGATCCAGCTGACCACGTCCTCGCCGCCAACAACCCGTTGGCGGTCAACTTCGACGCCATCCAGCCGGAGGTGCCCGACGCTGCCCAGCCCGGTGGTGTCCAGCGCAGTCACCGTGACGCCAGGGTCGCTGGCAGCGATCAGGAAAACGGCGGTGCCCGAATCGGTTTCGGCCGGCACCAAAAATCCGTCGGCCACCGTCCCGTAGGCGATCTGGGTGCGGGTTCCCGACAGCCGGTAGCCGTCACCGGCATGGGTGGCCTGCACCGGCCCGTCACCCATTTCGCCGTCCAACGCGACCGTGAGAATTTTCTTGCCCTTCACCGCGGGCTCGCCCCACTCCTGCTGAAGTTCTGGTGAACCGAACCGGGCCAGCGCGCCGGCAGCCAGCACCACCGATTCCAGGTAGGGCACGGCAGCGAGTTGCCGGCCCAGGGCGACCAATACGGCGATTTCCTCGAGAACACCGAAACCACCGCCGCCCAACGATTCCGGCGCGGCGGTGGAGAGGATGTCGGCGTCGATCAGCTTGCTCCACAGCTCGCGGTCGAACCGCTGATCCAGGCCGTCCAGTTTGCGCTGATGCTCGGGCGTGCACACCGCGTCGACGATCGTGGTGACCAGGCCGCCGAGATCAACTGCGGCTTCGGTTGTTGAGAAGTCCATTGGGTCTCCAGAATTCGTTAGCGGTTGGCCCGGGGCAGGCCCAAGGCCACCATGCCGATGATGTCGCGTTGCACTTCGTTGGTGCCGCCGCCGAAGGTCAGGATCAAGCAGGCCCGGTGCATCCGCTCGACTCGGCCGCGCAACAGTGCTCCGGGTGAATCCTGACGCACGGTCGCCGCGGTGCCCAGCACCTCCATCAGTAGGCGATAGGCCTCGGTGGCGAACTCGGTGCCGAACACCTTGGCTGCCGAGGCATCCGCCGGTGACGGCGTGGCGGATTCCGACGACGCGAGCTCCCAGTTGATCAGCTTGAGGACCTCGACCTTGGCGTGCACCCGGGCCAGGTTGAGCTGCACCCATTCCGAATCGATGAGCCGCGCGCCGGTGCCGTCCTTGGTGTTCTGCGCCCATTCCCGAACCTGGTTGAGCGCCATGATGATCGGCATCGGCGACACCAGCGCCACGCGCTCGTGGTTGAGCTGGTTGGTGACCAGCTTCCAGCCGCCGTTCTCCTCACCGACCCGGTTGGCCACCGGGACGCGGACATCCTGGTAGTAGGTCGCGCTGGTGTCCACACCCGCCATGGTGTGCACCGGAGTCCACGAGAAACCCTCAGAGCTGGTCGGCACGATCAGCATCGAAATACCGCGGTGCTTCTTGGCTTCGGTGTTGGTGCGTGCCGCCAGCCAGACGTAGTCGGCGTAGGCGATCAGGCTGGTCCACATTTTCTGGCCGTTGACCACGTAGTCGTCGCCGTCGCGCACCGCGGTGGTCCGCAGGTTGGCCAGGTCGGTGCCGGCGCCGGGCTCGGAGTAGCCGATCGAGAAGTGCAGTTCCCCCGCAGCAATGCGCGGCAGGTAAAGCTTCTTCTGCTCCTCGGTGCCGAAGGCCATGATGGTCGGCGCGACGCTGTTGATGGTCAGGAACGGCACCGGTGCGCCGGCGATCGCGGCCTCGTCGGTGAAGATCAGCGAGTCCATCGGCGAGCGGTCCTGGCCGCCGTACTCCTTGGGCCAGTTGAGGGTAAGCCAGCCGTCCTTGCCCATCTGGGCGACCGTCTCGCGATAGACGTTGCCTTCGCCGACCTCACCTGACGTCGAACTCAGTGCCTCGCGACGTTCCGGCGTGATCAGCTTTTCGAAGTACGACCGCAGCTCGCGACGCAGTTCCTCCTGCTCGGGGGTATAACTGATGCGCATTCCGGCCACCCTCCTCCTCGTAGGCGAATTGCGCGGCAGCCTGCATCAACGGCCACCCATTCGCCACCCTGGTTGTAACACGTTCTAGTCTGAGGGTCCAGCGACCACCACGCCGAACGCTCTCGCAGCTGGTCGTATGGTGGGTCATACCTACTTACAGCCCACGTTTTAGGAGGATGTCGTGCGGGTGATAGTCGACCACGACCGCTGCGAAGGCAACGCGGTGTGCCTGGGAATCGCGCCGGATATCTTCGACCTCGACGACGAGGACTACGCCGTGGTGAAGACCGACCCGATTCCCGCCGATCGGGAGGTGCTGGCCGAGCAGGCGATCGCCGAATGCCCGCGGGCTGCCCTCCTGCGCGAAGACTAGAGGTATTCATAAATTGACTAGCAGCACGAAAGCGACCGATCTGTCCGGAAAGGTCGCGGTGGTGACCGGTGCGGCCGCAGGGTTGGGCCGCGCCGAAGCGATCGGCTTGGCCCGGGCCGGTGCCACTGTCGTGGTGAACGACATGGCCGCCGCGCTGGACGCCTCCGACGTCATCGACGAGATCACCACCGTCGGCTCCAAGGCGGTCGCGGTCGCCGGCGACATCAGTCAACGGGCGACCGCCGATGAGTTGGTCAGCTGCGCCGACGGGCTCGGGGGCTTGAGCATCGTGGTGAACAACGCCGGCATCACCCGCGACCGGATGCTGTTCAACATGTCCGACGAGGAGTGGGACGCGGTTATCGCCGTGCACCTGCGCGGCCATTTCCTGCTGACCCGCAACGCCGCCGCCTATTGGCGACAGAAGGCCAAGGAGGCTGAGGGATCGGCCGGCTCTGTCTACGGCCGCATCATCAACACCTCATCGGAGGCGGGGGTGACCGGTCCGGTGGGACAGGCCAACTACGGGGCCGCCAAGGCGGGCATCATTGCGTTGACCCTGACGGCCACCCGGGCGCTGGGCCGTTACGGAGTTTGCGCCAACGCGATCGCCCCCCGCGCCCGGACCGCGATGACGGCCGACGTGTTCGGCGAGACGCCCGAGGTCGGTGACGGCGAGATCGACCCGCTCTCGCCCGAGCATGTGGTCACGTTGGTGCGTTTTCTCGCCTCGCCGGCAGCCCAAGCGGTCAACGGCCAGGTTTTCGTCGTCTATGGACCACAGGTGACGCTGTTGTCGGCACCGAGCCTGGAGCAAAGGTTCACATCCGACGCACAGGCGTGGGACGCGCAAGAACTCAGCACCACGCTGCACGATTACTTTGCTGAGCGCGACCCGAAACGGAATTTCGGGGCGACCTGGCTATTGGAGTGAAGATCCGGAGCGCAAGACAGTCCGTCTGGTCCGAAGTAACTAGAACACGTTCCAGAATGAACTAAGTCACAAACGCGCTGACCTGCCAAAACTACTAACATTTGTCTAATTTTGCTGTTCGGCTGATCACCCGGGGTGTGGTGCTGACGACGTTCAGCGCGCAGAGGTCGGCAGCAATGAGGGGTCGGTGAAGTCGGGAATGGCCCGCTGGCGGGATGGCGCATCGCACAGCGCATTGATCTTCCACGATCCCGCGGGCACCCCGGCTTCGCTGAAGGTGTACATGCCGTCCGGTGGCGGGCCCAGCGCTTGGGCCGGGCTCGCTGTCCCGAAAGCCACGAGCGCTACGACAGCAGCGGCGGTCAGGCCGCGGGAGAAACCCATCGTCGCGCTCCCCTTCCGGCTAGGTGTAGAAGAGTATTCCAGCGCGCCTGCGGCGACACCACCGATGCCAGCGATTCAGCGGTTCTGCGGATGCGCCTCGGCCAGTGCCTCGAGAAACGACCGGGCCCAACGGTCGACGTCGTGGACGAGTACCTGGCGTCGCAACGCCCGCATCCGGCGCCGGCCCTCTTCGTCCGTCTGGTTCAGCGCTGCCTCGATCGCGTCTTTGACGCCTTCCGTGTCATGCGGATTGACCAGATAGGCCTGCCGGAGTTCGGCTGCGGCACCGGTGAATTCGCTGAGCACCAGCGCACCACCGAGATCGCTGCGGCAAGCGACGTACTCCTTGGCGACCAGGTTCATCCCATCCCGCAGCGGGGTGACCAGCATGACGTCGCTGGCCACGAAGAACGCGACGAGTTCGTCGCGGGGAACCGGGCGGTGCAGGTAGTGCACCACCGGATGGCCGACTTCGCCGTACTCGCCGTTGATGTGGCCGACCTCGCGTTCGATGTCGTTGCGCAGCAGCTGGTAGCTCTCCACACGCTCCCGGCTGGGCGTGGCGAGCTGGACCAGCACGGTGTCCTCGGCCTTGACGCGGCCCTCCGCGAGCAGCTCGGCAAACGCCTTGAGCCGCACGTCGATGCCTTTGGTGTAGTCGAGCCGATCGACGCCGAGCAGGACCTTGCGGGGATTGCCGACCTCGGCCCGGATCTCCCTGGCCCGCTTGCGGATGTTGCGATCACGGCCCTTTTGGTCGAGCTCGCTGGAGTCGATGGAGATGGGGAAGGCGCCCACTCGAGTGATGCGCCCGTCGACCTCGACCTCACCGAATCGCGACCGCACGCCGACCGAACCGCGGGAGGTGTTCGCGCCGACCAGGCGTCGGGACAGAATCAGGAAGTTCTGGGCGCCCCCGGTCAGATGGAATCCGACCAGGTCGGCGCCCAGGAGTCCTTCCACGATCTCGGTGCGCCAGGGCAACTGCATGAACAGCTCGACCGGCGGAAAAGGGATATGCAGAAAGAAGCCGATGGTCAGGTCGGGCCGCAGTTCGCGCAGCATCGCGGGCACCAGCTGCAACTGGTAGTCCTGCACCCAGACGGTCGCCCCCTTGGCAGCCGCACGTGAAGCCGCCTCGGCGAATCGGCGGTTGACGTCGACGTAGCGGTCCCACCATTCCCGGTTGTAGATCGGTTTGACGATGACGTCGTGATACAGCGGCCACAGCGTGGCGTTAGAGAATCCCTCGTAGTAGTCGGCGATGTCGTCGGCGGACAGGCGCACCGGGTGAAGCCGCAGCTCCTCCGCTTCGATGGGCTCCTCGTCGGCGTCGACAATCCCCGGCCACCCGACCCAGGCGCCTTGACGGCGGCGAAGCAGCGGCTCTAAGGCCGTGACCAAGCCGCCGGGGCTGCGCTTGAAGGTTGTGCTCCCGTCGGGCAGCCGCTCCATGTCGATCGGCAGCCGGTTGGCGACCACCACGAAGTCGGACTCTCCGGCGGTGGATACCTTCGAGCCCGAGCCTCGCGCGGGGGGCATTAGACCTCGATTTTCGCCGGCCCGATACCGAGCATCGACAAGAAGATGCGGCATTCGTCGGCGTCGTTCGCGTAGGCCGCTACGACGCGCCTGGCCTGGCTCGCGGTGCTGTCAGTCAGCGGTTGCACATCGTCGATGTCGTGATGATCAGATTTAGCGGGCATCACACAACTGTATGCGACGTGCGTATTCGCCCGCAGCGGCCTGGTCCGGCCTGGCGACGTTGGCGGCCATGCAGGCCAAGCCAGCACACCCCCGCTTGTGAGGCCGGGCCCTTACACTTGGTCTCCCGATCGGGGCGAATTGCCTCCTGGGGCTCTTATGGATGTCTGTCTATGACCCCCAGATGAGCAGGTCTTCCATTCCGTTGTTCATTGTGACGGTGGTCGGCGCTGGGCCAGTGACGTCGAAGTGGATTTTGCCGGTCGATTGTGCGCCTTGGGGAATGGTGGCCCCGCTGATGTTGGTCGGGCTAGCGGTTTGCCACAAAACCCGGTAGATGGCTTGGTTGGGGGCGACCGCGTTGAACTGCGAAATGGCCGGGGTAACGGGGCCCGAGACGGCGTTGACGGTGGCGGTGGCTTCCCAGAGCTTCCCGGCTACCGGGTAGTCCGGTAGCACGTCGGAGCTGGGCTGGAGGTTGCTGACGGTCCAGCTGAGGGTGACTTGGCCCACCGAGTCGACCATCGTTAACGGGCTGCCAAGTTTGCCCGCGATGGGATAAGCCGCCGACGCGACCGGGGCGCTGGCAATGCCAATCGTTGCCACGGTCACCGCCGCCACTGACTTCATTGTCATCGTGGTGATCTTCACTTCTCATCTCCCACTCGTTTGAGCGACATCCTTCGTCGCCAGCCGATGTAATAAACGGGCAAACAATCGGGTCCCGGAATTAATTTCCAGGTGCCTACAAGTTTTGACCGAGGTTGATATCCGTGCCTGGGCGCGGGGCGCGGTTAGTCGGCACGTCAATCGCTGGCGCATTGATTTGTGCGCTCCGGCAGCGGTCATTCGAACGATATTCATGGTGCTTGCGACGCCGTGGCCATGGACCAACCCGCTGACGGGCGCGTTACGCGCTGGCCGTAATGTGTAAGGACACAACTGAGCCGAATGAGGTGGCCAATGGCAGTCCCCAACGAGGTGGGCACCAGCGCGGTTGACGCGAAGCCCGAGGAGCTGGTGGCCTACGAAACGCTCGACGAAGGCCGCATCGCCCGGATCTGGCTCAACCGGCCGGAGGCGCACAACGCCCAGAGCCGCGGCCTGCTGGTTCAACTCGACGAGGCGTTCTTGCGCGCCGAGGCCGACGACGACGTTCGCGTGGTGATCTTGGCCGCGCGCGGCAGGAACTTCTCCGCCGGTCACGACCTGGGGTCGGAGTTGGCCTTGGCGGAACGGGCGCCCGGCCCGGACCAGCTGCCCAGCTTCCGGATAAACGGGTCCAACCGCGATGCGGTGGCGGAGAAGACATACCTTCAGGAATGGCATTACTTCTTCCAAAACACCTGCCGTTGGCGCGATTTGCGTAAGATCACCATCGCCCAGGTGCAGGGCAACGCGATCTCCGCCGGTTTGATGCTGATCTGGGCCTGTGATCTGATCGTCGCCGCCGACAATGCGAAGTTCAGCGACGTGGTCGGTGTCCGCATGGGCATGCCCGGCGTCGAATACTACGCGCATCCTTGGGAATTCGGCCCGCGCAAAGCCAAAGAGCTGTTGCTGACCGGTGATTCACTGGACGCCGACGAGGCTTACCGGCTCGGCATGGTGTCCAAGGTGTTCCCGCTCGACGAGCTCGATGACAAGACGGTGGAGTTCGCGCGGCGCATTGCCGAGCGGCCCACGATGGCGGCCCTGCTGATCAAGGATTCGGTGAACGCGGCGTCGGACGCGATGGGCTTCACCGAGGCGCTGCGCCACGCGTTCCACATCCACGAGCTGGGGCATGCGCACTGGGCGGCGCACAACGAGAACAGGTACCCGATCGGATTGCCGCCCGATGTCGAGGACTGGCGCAACGCAAAGCCGACGAAAATCGCCCGCCGCGATACCCCGTAGTTAAGGCAACGCGTCGGGTCAGCCGGCCCTGGTTGCATGAACGACCGTGCACGGCAGGTGAATACGCCTGTCGTCGATGAGCGGCAGGATCACGGCCATCCGTTGGGCCATGAGCCGCATCTGCTCGGCCTGCCCATGTGGCATCTGCCGAAGAACCGCTTCTGGCAGCGTGCCGAAACTGCCGGTGAAACCCAAGGTATTGCCGACAAAGGTCGTGGGCCCGAGGAAGTCGATGTGCCAGCCGGCGTTGTTGAGCGTGTCGCTTATGTCGGCTTCCGCGACGGCCTCCATCGGGGCGATGACGCCATTGACGTTGTCGCCCGAGAAGCAATAGAGGAACCAACGGGCGCCCGCCGTCGTCGCGCGGTGCAGCGCGGCGGCGTAGGCCTGCCTGCCGTCATGATCCAGGCAGTGGTAGAGGGCACTGTCGACCACGGTGGCGAACTGTCCCTCGTAGCCGGTCAGTTCGGTGGCGTCGGCGACGTCGAAGCGGACCTGCACACCGGCGTCGGAGGCGCGGGAGCGGGCTTGCGCGATCGCAGTCGGTGAGCTGTCGATACCCGTAACCGAGTAGCCGCGAGAGGCCAGGTAGATGGCGTTGTCGCCGAGGCCGCAGCCAGCGTCGAGCACCTTTCCCCTGATCGCGCCGAGCGCTTCGAGTTCCATGAGCCGCGGCTGCGCCTGGCTGATGTCCCAAGGGATACCGTTGGGGGCGGGTGCACCCGGGAATGCCGGCTGTCCGCGGTAGAGACTCTCATACGATTCGCGGTTGTGGCGGAAGGCCTCTGACGCGGAACGGCTCACCGCTGTACGGTAACGCCCGAGACGTCCCCGCTGTGGGTTCACGGTTGTCACATGAGCCCCGCTAAGGCGGCGGTACGCGTTGTGCCCGCCTCCGGGCGATTTCTGCATGCGGACGACATGACAATTCGCTCGGAGGTGGGCAAACGGTGCATCCGGCCGCCGGAGGCTGCTGTGGCAGGTGTGACGACACACCCCTCGATCTGCACCAACCGGCGCATGGTTCGATAGCTAGAACCTGTTTCAGTTTGGCTGTGAAGGGGTTGACGTGCAGCTTTCGTTCGAAGACCGGACCTACCTGGTCACCGGCGGTGGCAGTGGAATCGGCAAGGGAGTGGCGGCCGGGCTGGTAGCCGCCGGGGCCTCGGTCATGATCGTCGGTCGCAACGCCGACCGGCTCGCGGCGGCCGTCGAGGAGATCGAGGCCGGCAAGCCCAAAGGCTCCGTGCGCTATGAGCCCACTGACGTCACCGACGAGGACGAGGTCACCAGTGCGGTGGATGCCGCGACCGCGTGGCACGGGAGGCTGCACGGCGCGGTGCACTGCGCGGGCGGCTCCCTGACCGTCGGGCCGATCACGCACACCGACTCGGAAGCGTGGCGGCGCACGGTCGATCTCAACGTGAACGGCACCATGTACGTGCTCAAGCACGCCGCACGCGAATTGGTACGCGGTGGCGGTGGGTCGTTCGTCGGCATCTCGTCGATCGCGGCCAGTAACACCCACCGTTGGTTCGGGCCGTACGGGGTGACCAAGGCAGCCATCGACCACATGATGATGTTGGCCGCCGACGAGCTCGGGGCGTCGTGGGTCCGCGTCAACAGCATTCGCCCGGGCCTGATCCGCACCGATCTGGTTGACGCGAGCGTTATCCAGTCACCGGAGATCAGCGGCGACTATGCGCTGTGCACGCCGCTGCCGCGGGTGGGCGAGGTTGAGGACGTCGCCAACATGGCGATGTTCCTGCTCAGCGACGCGGCGAGCTGGGTCACCGGGCAGTGCATCAACGTCGACGGCGGCCACATCTTGCGCCGCGGCCCGGACTACTCCTCAATGATGGAGCAGATGTTCGGCGCCGACGCGCTACGAGGAGTGGTCTGACGCAAGGTCTGGCGATCCAACCGATGGTCCGCTCAGTGAGATGGAGATCTTGCGGTCGTCGGGCCATTCGGAAGGCTAGCCTCTTATAGCGACAACGACGGAGGATGCGATGCCTACAACTTGGGAAACGATCGATCGCTACGTCGTGATCTCGACGGACACTCACGCCGGAGCCGATCTGCACGACTACAAGCCGTATCTGCCCGCCCGTCTGCACGACGAGTTCGATGCCTGGGCACAGACCTACGTCAGCCCGTTCGATGACCTGATCATCGCTACCGCGAGCCGCAACTGGGACAGCGAACTCCGGATTGCCGACATGGATGCCGACGGGGTGGCCGCCGAGGTGCTGCTGCCCAACACCGTTCCGCCATTCTTTCCGACCACCCCCAACATCACTATCAGCCTGCCGCGGACTCGCGACGAGCTGGAAAAACGTTGGGCGGGCGTGCAAGCTCACAACCGCTGGCAGATCGACTTCTGTTCGCAAGCCCCGGCTCGTCGCCGCGGGCTGATCCAGGTGTTTCCCAACGATGTCGAGCTGGCGATGGAAGAGATCCGCTGGGGCGCTGAGCACACATGCTTCGGCGGCGTGCTCATCCCGCCGGTCTCCCCGGGCGATCCCACCGTCGCACCGCTCTTTCACACCCGCTACGAGCCGCTATGGGCGCTCTGCGCGGATCTGGACCTTACGGTCGTACAGCATGCGGGCGCCGGCAGCCCCGAGATGCCGATGGACCAGCCGGCATCTAACGCGGTGCTGATCACCGAGATGGCGCTGTGGGCCAACCGCACGCTCGGACACTTGATCCTGGCCGGGGTGTTCGAGCGGTACCCGACGCTGCGGTTCGTGCCGACCGAGCAGGGCACGTTGTGGGTGCCGGGGCAATTGGGCATCCTCGACGCCATGGTGCCCACCATGAAATCGGAGGCTCACAACCGCACCTACGGGATGTTCGGTGGGTCATCGGTCGACGAGCTGACCATGACGCCGAGCGAATACGTCCAGCGGAACTGCTATCTGGCCAGCGAATTGGCGCCGTTCGACTCGGGCATGATCGATTTCATGGGCCCGGAACACATCATGTGGGGCAGCGACTATCCACACGAAGAAGGCTTCACGCCGCACTCCAAGCTGGCCATCCGCTGGGCCCTGGCCAAAAGGTCGGAAGACGCCTGCCGAAAGATCCTGGGCGGCAACGCCGGTCGGCTGTACCGATTCGACCTCGATGCACTCGCGCCGGTCGCCGCAAAGATCGGGCCAACAGTCGCCGAGGTGCACACGCCGCTCGAGGACACCGGCTATCGGGCACCGGCCGCATTTGGGTACCGGCCGTTTGAAGGCGGGCTAGCGCTGAAACGCCTTGCTCCAGCTCGCAACTAGCTATTCGTGCCGCGATTGCGCGGGTGGACGAACACGCCTTCAGCCCGCACGGTGATGCCCTGTGCGTCGGCCATATGGCCGCTAGCGAACGTCTTGACGCCCTCCACGCGGTCGACGTGTGCTTCTGCGTGCAGCGGGCCGAGCGGCGTGCCGCGCAGATAGCGGACGCTGAGAGTGCCGGTAACCGCGGGTCTTCCCGGCTTGTGCGCGGTTGCGCCCAGGACATGGTCGAGGATCATCGCGCACACTCCGCCATGCACGTGTCCGGGCGGACCTTCGTAGGCGGCGCCAAGGGTGAACTCGGTCCATACCAGTCCACTAGCTTCGTGGTTGATCGCGAGCGGCGGGGCGACTGGGTTGCGCAGACCGATCACAACGTTGCCCCAGGCCATCGATTGACCATCGTCGGTCTGTCGCACACCGAACGAAACCGGCATTAGCGTCGCACTCAATTCCTCAGTGGCGCAATCGATCTGTTCCTTTGCAGCGGCGAGGGTCGCTGCGTCGACCTGCGTTCTGATGGTGGCATCGATGAGGCGGCGCACTGACTCGGCCAACGGCCGATGTGCCGCTGCCAGCTTGGCCAGTTCACCCTTTGACGTCACGGGACATAGCGTGCGTGGTGGCACGCGTGCCCGCAATGCCGTGTCCCACCCAGTGGTGAACGACCGATATCCACCCGGCCCGGCTTGTTAGCCTGGGGAAATGGCAGGCAGCGATTCACCGCGCAAGCCGAATCTGGCGGCGACCAGCTGGGCGCTGCTCGGCATGCTGTCTTACGAGCATGAGCTTTCGGGTTACGACATCCGCAAGTGGATCGACTGGAGCATGCGGTTCTTCTACGACAGCCCGGCCTACAGCCACATCTACTCCGAGCTCAAGAAGCTGGAGAAGCTGGGCTTGGTAACCTCTCGCGTCGAGAACACCGGCGGCACGCGCAATCGCAGGTTGTACAAGATCACTGATCAGGGGCTGGACGCGGTGACCCGGTGGGCGAACGATGCGCCGGTCGACCCGCCGACGCTCAAGCATGGCCCGCTGCTGCGGGTGACCTTCGGGCATCTCACCACACCGGAGAGGCTGAAGGAGCTGCTGCAGGAACACTTCGCGTACGCCGATGAGATGCACCGAAAGGCCGCGAAGGATGCGCGGTGGGCCAGCGCCGATCCGTCCTGGGCATACGCCCGCGTCGCGTTGCAGTGGGCGGAGCGCTACTACGCCAACGAGCGGGAGCTGGCGCTGAAGATGATCAAGGAGCTTGACGAGGCGGAAGCCGCGTTCCCTCAGCCAGGGAAAGGCGGACCTACCAAGATCCCTTGGCCCACACCGGAATTCTGGTACGAGATCGAAAAGAAGGCCGACGCCGAGGAGCCGGACTGATCAGGCCCCTGCCGCGTCGCGGGCGGCGACGTAGCCGTACACCAGTCCTTGGGCGATAGTCGCGCCCGCTCCGGGATACGTGGTCCCGAACGCATTGGTCGCGGTATTCCCGATCGCATAGAGGCCGTCGATGATGCTGCCGTCTTCGCGCAGCACTCGGGCGCGGTCGTCCGCGCGCAGACCACCGCAAGTGCCGAGGTCGCTGAGCACCATCTTCACCGCATAGAGCGGCCCTTTATCGAGGGCGCGGAGATTGGGGTTCGGGGCAATGGTGGGATCGCCGTAGTAGCGGTCGTAGGCACTGCTGCCGCGATGGAAGTCCGCGTCGTATCCGGCTCGCGACATTTCGTTGAACCGCGTTACGGTAGCGCTGAATTGTGATCTGGGAACACCGATCTTGCTGGCGAGTTCAGTCAGGTCATCCGACCGATGGGCGATTCCGGCCTCGTACCATGACTGTGGAATCGACATACGCGGAAACAGTTCGCCGGCAAAGACATAGCTGTTGCGGTACTTCTGGTCGAAGACGATCCACATAGACTCCACCGGGTTGCCCGAGCGTTCCCGTTCCAGCAGGCGCTGTCCGAAGGACATGTAATCGGTCGCCTCGTTGATGAATCGGGTGCCGTTCTGGTCGATGATCAGCGAACCCGGCAGAGACCGCTCGGCCAGCAGCACCGATGGCGAAGCTCCAGGCAGCGGCGACACGGCGGGAAACCACCACGCCTGATCCATGAGACCCGTTGCGGCACCGAGGTCTTGAGCGGCATGAATCGCGTCACCGGTGTTCGTCTCCGCTCCCAGACTCAGGTGCTCCCCGAGGGATTCGGACTGAAACTTCCACCGCATAGCCATGCTGTGATCAAACCCGCCGGCGGCCAGCACCACGCCGCGGCGCGCGGTCACGGTGACCTCGCGCGCGTCGTGGCCCACAATTGCGCCGGTGACCCGCCCGCCATCGGTGGTCAACCGCTGCAGCTCGGTATCGGTCCAAATCGGGATCCCGGCGCGCATAACACCAGCGAATAGTCCTGCGGCTAGCGCCTGCCCGCCCGCGACGTAGCGTCGGCCGATCAGCAGTCCGCCGACTCCTTGGGCGAAGCGTTTGGCGATGGTCGGTATGCCCTTCCGCGGAACCCGGGCCATCAGGTTCATCCACCGGTAGTCAGCGGTGGTGGTCGGCATCGGGACGTTGGCCTCCATGACCCCGGGTCGCAGGCGTGCCCGGTACTGGCCGAGGATCGCGGAGTTCAAAGGTCGGCACTCGCAGGTTCGACCGGCGGCGGTTCCACCGGGCTCCTCGGGGTGATAGTCCGAATAGTCCCTCGCCCAGGTGAGCCGGATCGGTGTGCTGCGTCGCAGCATCTCAACCGTTGCGGCGACGTTCTGCAGGTAGCCGGTGGACCGCTCTGCCGGCGCGCGTGCCGGCCACCACAGACCGCAGATATGTTTCGGCACGGTCGGTGGTGTCGCCGGCGTCCTTCTCCTCGAGGATCGGGCTCGCCGGCAACCACAGGGCGCCACCCGAGCGGGCGGTGGAGCCGCCGACATAGGACGACTTCTCCACGATCAGCACCGTCAATCCGCATTCGTGGGCGGCCAACGCTGCTGCCATACCCGTGCCGGAGCCGACGACGAGGAGGTCGACCGCCGTGTCGCGCACTGGGATGCCGGCGGGGATAGTGGCTGATCGAGCAGTCGTCACAGAGATGACACTAGGTGGCGGAGTCGGCGGCTTGACGGCTATTTCCCTGCCAGCGGGACGGTCGCTGCCACAAGCCGGCAGACGGCTGTACAACGACGGCATGACACTGCAGGCGAACACTGACGAGATTCGGCAGATCGAAGCCGCGGGGGTGGCCTGCAGCGAACCGGGCGCGAGGCTCATTTCGCGTTCCAGGTCGGCGACGGTGTCGGCTACCCAGGTCGCCTCCCGCAGCATGAGCTTCGGCGACCACGATGCCATGGCCTCCTCCTGGGCAACGCCGTCGATGATCAGGTAGGCGGTGTTGTCCTGGTAGTACAGCGTGTGCTGTCCGACCCGGCCCGGGTAGGTGTCCTCGGCGACATAACGCTGACCGCGACCGTTCACCGGAATCCCGCGCACCAGTTGCTGGGGGTCGATGAAGATCGCGACTTCGGTGGCGTCCATGTGGGCCAGGTCCGCGCCGAGCGCCTGGGCCATCCGGATCGCCTGGCCGTCGTGCTGTTCGATCGAGGCCGCCGGGCGTCCGGCGATCCGCGGGGCGAAGCGGGCGACCATCGCGTCGTTATAGGCGAAACTGCCCGTCGCGAGCACGACCCCGGTGCGCGCCCGGATCGTCATCTCGTTGCCGTACTGGCGGGCGCGGACTCCGACCACTCGGCCATCGGATTCGACGGCCAGGCTCTGCACCCGAACGTCGTAGATCGCCCGCGCGCCGGTTGCTGTCGCGGTAGCGGTCTCGACGAGGGGCTTCATCAGCATGAACCCGGCGCTGGCTTCGCCTTGCTTCTTGTTCTGCATCTGCGGCACGTGCCCGCGCGGCGCCGGGGTGGCAATGGTGTTGAACGGGTAGGCATTTTCGCCGCCGCTGTACATCAGTCCCTGGTCGCCCATCGGTTCCCAGCCGGGCTCGGAGAAGAACTCCGCTTTGAACGGCACGCCGCAGCCGACCAGCCAGTCGAAGTGGGCGACGCTGCCGGCGCAGTAGTCCGCGATCCGGTCCTCGTCGGCGCCGGGCCCCATCGCCACGTTGAGGAACGCCGCCATATTCTCGACGGAATCCGTGAAACCGCAGGCCTTTTGCAATGCCGTTCCGCCGCCGAGGTAGATGAACCCACCGGCCATCGCCGCCGCGCCGCCCCAAGATCCGGTCCGCTCCAGAACCAGCACATCGACTCCGGAGCGGGCCGCTTCGACCGCCGCGGCGGCACCGGCGATGCCGTAGCCCGCGATGACGACATCGGCCTCGTGGTCCCACGAGGTGACCGACGACGCCAGTACCGGCGTGACGTCGGTATCAGGCGTCATAGCCGCATTGCCGCGGGCATCTCACCGACCCACTGGTGGCCCCAGTAGCTGTCTGCTGTGATTTCCTCTGCGGTGTAATAGTTTTCGTCGACCCGCATGCCGTCAGTGCCGAATTCGATGTCCCAGTCACCGGGGGCGCGAACGTAGAACGACACCATCTTGTCATTGGTGTGACGCCCGAGGGTGGATGACAACTGGAAGCCTTCGGCGTTGACCCGGTCCAACGCCTGACCCACGGCGTCGAGGGCGTCGACCTCGACCATGATGTGGACCAGGCGGGGGTCGCGCTGGTGGGCGGCCGGGACGATCGCCAGGCTGTGGTGTCGTTCGTTGATTCCGAGGAAGCGAACCCGCACTGGGCCAAACTCTTTCGGTAGCGGTACCCGGAACGCGCCGCGGGAACGGAAGCCGAGTACCTCAGTGTAGAAGTCGAAAAGCCCGTTGGGATCGGTGGCCGGCACGACGACATGGCCCATGCCCTGGTCGCCGGTGACGAATCGCGCGCCGAACGGGGTGACGACCGGGCTGTGGTCAAGCACCGAGCCGTGGAACACCTCAAGCGTGGTACCGGCCGGATCCTCGAAGGTGATCACCTCTTCCACCCGCCGGGCCTCAGCCTCATCAGTGGAAAGTTGCTTGAACGGCAGCCCGGCGCCGTCGAGCGCCGCTTTGACCCGCTGCAACGCCGGGTGGTCACGCACTTCCCAGCCGACGGTGAGCACGCGGTCGGTCTCGCCGGGCAGGACGATGAGCCGCGCGGCTCGCTCGTCCATCCGCAGGTATAGCGCTGACGGGTCAGGTCCTTTGCCTTCGGCAAAGCCCAGGACGCCGAACGCGAATTGTCGCCAGCGCTCGATGTCGTTGGTTGAAATCGTGATATAGCCAAGGCTTTTCAGGTCGTCCATCGAAGGATTCTCCTAGATCAAGGCCCGCAGTGGACCTTCCGGCGGATCGATGCCCAGCGAACTCAGCGCCGACGCGTGGTAGGCGGTGCCGGGCACGTGGATGGCATGCGCGTGGCCTACATGCACGTCACGCCAATACCGCTGCAGCGGCTTGTCCATCCGCGCCGCATTCCCGCCGGAGCGGGCGAAGATCTCGTCGACGGCCGACACCGCGCGCCACACCGCGCGAACCTGTGTCCGGCGACCCGCCGCCCGGTCAACGAACGACACCTCCTTGCCGGACGCCACGATGTCGTAGATGCGATCGGCGTTGGCCAGCAGTTCCTGGCGGGCGGCGTTGATGTCGGCGGCGGCCTCGCCGATGGCGTACATGACGTAGGGGTCGTCCTTGATCGCGGTTCCGGTGGCGGCGACGCGCTCCCGTTGGTAATCCAGGTGCGCGGCCAGCGCTCCCTCAGCGATGCCGATCGTCGCCGCCGAGATGCCCAGCGGGAACATCGTCGACCACGGCATCAGGTAGAGCGGCTCGGTCATGCCAGCTTCACGCTGGGCAGTGCCGTCCATCACCTTTGTCGCGTCCATGGTCCGGTAGGCCGGGACGAACGCGTCCTTGACGATCACGTCTTTGGAGCCGGTGCCGCGCAGTCCCACCACATCCCACGAGTCGTCGACGATCTCGTAATCCTTGCGGGGCAGGATCATGTGCAGCATCTGGGGTGGCATCATCGGCACGCCGTTCGCGTCTCCGAGCATCGCGCCGAGGATGATCCAGTCGCAGTGGTCGGTGCCCGAGCTGAACTGCCAGCGGCCGTTGAAGAGGTAGCCGCTGTCGACGGGCTTGGCCACACCTTGCGGCGCATACGGGGAGGCCATCCAAGTGTCCACGTCGTCGGCCCAAACTTCGGCGGGCACTTTGGGGTCCGCGTAAGCCAGCTGGTAGGGGTGAACGCCAACCACGCCGACGATCCAGCCGGCGGCCGGGTCCAGCGCCGCGGTGGCCATTACGGTCTCGGCGAACTCGCGTGGGTGCACCTCAAAACCTTGATAACTCTTGGGCTGCAGCAGCCGGATCACGCCGGCGGCCTTCATGGCCTTGACGGTGTCGTCGGTGAGCCGGCCGATTGTCTCGGCTTCTGCGGCCTGGTCGCGCAGCTGCTCCGCCATGGCCATTACCCGGTCGAGTACCCGCTCGGTCATATCCTTCGTCCTTACGTCTGGGGCCTAAGTAATGGTCTACCGCAGTCGATGCCGGATCGAGGCTGTTCCCAGTGAGCGGACAAAAATGCGGTCAAAACTCGATCTGAAGGAGCCAGCGTCCGTTGACCGGGAAACGCTCACCGCGCTCAACGGCGTGCGCGTAGGTTGCGAAGGTGTGAGCGACACTCCCGATCTACCGCGACCCACCGTCGATGCCGTGGTCATCGGAGCCGGGTTCGCGGGGTTGTACGCGCTGCACAAGCTGCGTTCCCAGGGACTGTCGGTGTGCGTGTTCGAAGCGGCCCCCGACGTCGGGGGCACCTGGTATTACAACCGCTACCCCGGCGCACGGTGCGATGTGGAAAGCGTCGACTACTGCTACTCGTTCTCCGAGGAGCTGCAGCAGGAATGGACCTGGACCGAGAAGTACGCGACGCAATCCGAGATACTGCGGTACATCAACCACGTCGCGGACCGGTTCGACCTCCGTCGCGACATCCGGCTCAACTCCAGGGTGAGCTCGGCGGTCCTAGACGAGCAGACGCTGCACTGGATCGTCATGACCGACAGCGGGCGAAGTCGTCACCGCCCGTTTCTGTCTGATGGCCACCGGTGCGCTGTCGGCCGCGATGACCCCGGACTTCGCGGAACTGGAGACCTTCGGCGGCGAGGTCTACCACACCGCTCATTGGCCACACGAGCCCGTCGACTTCGCCGGAAAGCGCGTGGCCGTGATCGGCACCGGATCCTCCGGCATCCAGACCGTGCCGGTCGTCGCGGAGCAGGCCGCGTGAGCTCTTCGTGTTCCAGCGCACCCCCAACTACAGCGTCCCGGCCCGTAACGAGCCGCTGACCGTTGAGCAGGCCGCCGAGGTCAAGGCGACCTACGAGCGAGCGGCGTCGGCTGTCCTGGCGCAGCGGCGGTGGTTCCCCATACATCGGCACAACCAAGATGGCGATGGAGGTTTCGCCCGAAGAGCGGCAAGCGGCGTTCGAAAAGCGTTGGGAGCTGGGAGGAGTGCTGTTCAGCAAGACCTTCCCGGATCAAATGATCGACCCAGCCGCCAACGAGGAGGCCAGGAAGTTCTACGAGGAGAAGGTTCGCGCGGTCATCGATGACCCCGAGGTTGCCGACCTGCTGATCCCCAACCGATCACCCTATCGGCACCAAGCGAATCTGTACCGATAGCAACTACTTTCAGACTTTCAACAGCCTAACGTGAGCTTGATCAGCGTGCGCAAGACCCCGATCGAGTCGATCGACGCCACCGGGATCAACACCACTGACGCGCATTACGACGTGGACGTGATCGTGTTCGCCACCGGTTTCGATGCCATGACCGGAGCGCTGGCCAAGATCGACATTGTCGGACGCGACGGCGAAGTCCTCCGCGACAACTGGAAGGACGGGCCACGCACCTATCTGGGGCTGGGCGGTGGACGGGTTCCCCAACCTGTTCATCGTCTCGGGCCCCGGCGCGCCGGCGGTGCTGGCCAACATGGTGCTGCACGCCGAGGCGCATGTGAACTGGATCGCCGACTGCATCAGCTACCTCGACGACCATGGATACGCCAGCATCGAGGCCAGCTCGGACGCCGTCGACGAGTGGGTCGCCGAGTGCGTTCGCCGGGCCGAGTCGACGTTGTTCACCAAGGCCAACTCGTGGTACATGGGCGCCAACGTCCCCGGCAAGCCACGGGTCTTCATGTTGTTCGTCGGCGGTTTCCGTGTCTACAACGACATCTGCGCCGAGGTCGCCGATGCCGGATACAAGGGATTCGTCTTGGTGAAGGCGTCTTGATGCCGGGGCTGCGGCGGAGGCGCAGATAACTACAGAAAGTCGTTGCAATGGAAAGTAATTCAGGGCAGCTGGCCGGAAAGGTCGTCGTCATCACCGGCGGCGCGGGCGGGCTCGGCGCGGCGTTCGCGCGCCACATCATCGCGCGCGGCGGCAACGTGGTGCTCGCTGACCTGCTCGACGACGACGGCAAGCAGCTGGCCGATGAGCTCGGCGCGCAGGCGCGCTACACCCATCTCGACGTCACCGATCCCGAGCAGTGGTCGGACGCGGTGCAGTTCACCCTCACCGAGTTCGGCACGCTCAACGGCCTGGTGAACAACGCCGGGGTGTCGACCGGTCAGTACCTCGAGCATGAGCCGGTGGCGCACTTCCGGATGGTCTTGGAGGTGAACCTGGTCGGAGTGTTCAACGGTCTGCAGGCGGTGATCGGGCCGATGCGCTCGGCGGGCGGCGGGTCGATCGTCAACATCTCTTCTGCGGCCGGTTTGTTCGGCCTGGCGTTCACTGCGGGCTACGGCGCCTCGAAGTGGGGTGTGCGCGGACTGTCGAAGATCGCGGCCGTCGAGCTGGGTCCCGATCGCATCCGGGTCAATTCGGTGCACCCCGGCATGACCTACACCCCGATGACGGTCAACGTCGGGATCCAGGTCGGCGAAGGCAACTATCCCAACACGCCGATGGGACGGGTCGCGGTGCCCGAGGAGATCGCCGGCGCGGTGGGCTATCTGCTGTCCGACGACGCCGCCTATGTCACCGGCGCCGAGATTGCGGTGGACGGCGGGTGGACCGCCGGGCCGACACTGAAATACGTTATGGGACAGTAAGACCAGACAGGAGCGCAGATGAAGCGATTAGCACACAACCGGATCCTGGTGACCGGCGCAGCCTCGGGCATCGGGCAGGCCACCGCGCTGCGCCTGCTGGACGAGGGTGCTGCGGTGGTCGCTGCCGACGTCGCCGCCGACGGGCTGGACAAGACCCGCGCCCGGGCCGGGGAGATCGGAGCCGGTGATCGGCTGGCCACGTTGGAGATGAACGTCGGCGACGAGCGATCGGTGGTCGACGGTGTGCGCTCGGCGGTGGACACGTTGGGCGGCCTGGATTCGCTGGTCAACGCCGCCGGCATCCTGCGTGCCGCGCACACCGAGCAGATGGGCTTGGAACTGTGGAACCAGATCATCGGGGTCAACCTGACCGGGACCTTCCTGGTGGTCCGCGAGGCGTTGCCGACGCTGCTGCAAAATCCCCGCAGCGCGATCGTCAACTTCAGCTCGACGTCGGCGTCGTTCGCGCATCCCTACATGGCGGCCTACGCGGCGAGCAAGGGCGGCGTTCAGTCCTTCACCCATGCGCTGGCGCTCGAGTACGCGAGTAAAGGACTGCGCGCGGTGTGCGTGGCACCCGGAAGCATCAAGTCCGGAATCACCGATGCCACAGCCGGATACATCCCTGCGGACGCGGACTGGACGCTGTTCACCCGGCTGATGCCGATCATGCCGACCACGGTGGAATCCAGCGGCGCCGGAATGGGCGATCCGTCAGCCGTCGCCGGCGTCATCGCGATGTTGGTGTCCGACGACGGCGCGTTCATCACCGGCACCGAAATCCGGGTCGACGGCGGAACGCACGCGTGACGGCCCAACCGTAACCTACGAGGACACGTTGCGTGAAATCACCACCGACGCAGGCGTTCTGCGCTATCACGAGGCAGGTCTGATCGACACCGGGCCGCCGTTGCTGCTGTTGCACGGTTCCGGCCCGGGCGTGACGGGATGGCGCAACTTCCGCGGCGTGCTGGGCGCATTCGCCGAATTCTTTCGCTGCCTGATCCTGGAGTTCCCCGGCTTCGGCGTCAGCGACGATTTCGGCGGCCACCCGATGATCACCGCACTGGATGCGTTGGTGCGCTTCGTCGATGCGCTCGGCCTGGACACCGTCGACATCGTCGGCAATTCGATGGGTGGCGGTGTCGCGATCAACTTCGCGATCGCTCATCCCGAGCGGGTGCGCCGGTTGGTGACCATCGGCGGCATCGGCCGCAACGTCCTCAGTCCGGGGCCGCCGGAAGGCATTCGACTGCTGCAGGAGTTCACCGACGAGCCCACCCGGGAGCGGTTGGTCCGCTGGCTGCATTCGATGGTCTACGACCCGGCAACCGTGACCGAGGAGCTCATCGAGGAGCGGTGGACGCATGCCACCGATCCGCAGACACTGGCCGGGGCGCGGCGGATGTACAGCACCGAGGCGTTCGCGCAGATGATGAAGGCCATGGAGTCGTCCAAGGGGCCGCAGCCGTGGGCGATGATGCACCGGGTCAAGGCGCCGACGTTGATCACCTGGGGCCGCGACGACCGAGTCAGCCCGCTGGACATGGCGTTGCTCCCGATGCGCACCATTCCCAACGCCGAATTGCATGTGTTCCCCAACTGCGGTCACTGGACGATGATCGAGGCGAAAGAGGCCTTCGAGAGCGCCGTGCTGGCGTTCTTGCTGCGGAAGGATCCCGCCGAGCTCAGTTGACGCAGGGCACGCCGCCGCCGCCGATCGGTGCACCCTGATCGGGGGTCGGCTCGGTGGTGTCGGTGCTCGTGCTTGATTGGTGGTAGCCGTAACTGCCGGAAAGGCTTGAGGCCGAATTGGACGAGGTGGAATCGTCCGAGCTGGAATCGCCGAGCTGGATTCGTCCTGCGACGGCATGGAGAAGTTGTCGTCGACGATGACTTCGACATGCCCGAACTGCAGCGTGCGATTCGGTTTGTCAGGTGCATCGATGCCCAGCACCGTCGCCAGGCTGCGCGCGTCGGTCTCGGCGCCGGGCGCGTACTCGATCGTGGTGGTGGTGGGTTCACCGCGAACACGGTCGCGTATCGCGCCGGTGGTGTAGCCGTCTTTCTTCAGCGTGTGCGCCAGCTGGCTGGCGAGCCCGCTGGTGTTGCTGGCGTTGACCACGTCGACGACGGTCGACGGGCTCGGCACGTCGGAGGAGGGCAGTCGTCGTCGCCGACGAGGAGTCGCCGAAGGCCGCAGCTCACTTCGGCCTTGATCGCGGCGGGGTCGATGATGTTGACGTCTTGACCGTTGATGTTGTCGTAGCGCACCACGGGCAGCGTTCGGTATTGGATCCGAGCTGCCGGCCAGCGCGCCCATCCGGCGGAACTGGTCCTCGTCCCAGCCCGACGACAAGACGACGTCTTTGCGCGCCACCGTCATCAAGCTCTTGAGCTTGCCGATATTGGTGAAGGTGCCCGAATCCTGCAGCTGGCGCATGACCGACGAAAGGAAACGCCTGCTGACGGTGGGTACGGTCCAGGTCACCGTTTTCCAGGCCGTGCCGCTGCCGCACGAACGCCAGCGCCTGCTCGGCGTCCAGTGTCTGCGCGCCCGGCCGGGAAGTCGGCGCCGGAATACGAGTCGTACACGGCGTGCTTCAGGCACACGTCGACGCCGCCCAGGCTCTGGGTCAGGTCGTAGAAACCGGCCAGATTGACCTCGGCGAAGCGGTCGATGGGCACCCCGGTCAGGCTCCGCACCGCCTTCAACGTCGCGGTGCGGCCGGCTTCGCGGCCCTTTGTCTCCAGCTCTTTCTGGTCGCTGACACCCTTGTCGATCATTTTCTGCTCGACGTACTGCTTGGTGAGCCCGTAGGCCTCTTTGATCTTGATGTGGTTGTAGCCGGGCACGCCGGTGAACGGCACCCAGTCGTCACGGGGGATCGAGAACGCGGTCACCCGGTCATCGGCGCTGACATGCGCAAGGATCAGGGTGTTGGTGTTGTAGCCGCCGTCGTCGGAGTCGCCGGCGTGCAGGTGTTTCAGCACGGCCCACGGCAGATCGTTGCCGTCCTGGTCCTTTCGCGAGTCGAGCCCGATGAGCAGGATGTTCATCGCGTCGCCGGTGGATTTCGGATCTTCGGAACGCAGCGCCTGCGAAACGGTGATCCCGCCCAGCATGCCGTGGGCCATCCACCATCCCGACCCGGTCGCGACCAATGCGACCACGGCAACCAACGCGAAGAAGGCACCGATAAACCCGCGGCCTTGGACCGCGGCCGGCGTCGCACGATGGCGATGCTTAGCGCCGGATCGCTGCAGGTCTACCACTACAACCTCGACTGTCTATGGGCGCCGCGCGTGACCCCCGGGTTGCAATGTGCGCGGTCTACGTATAGAGCTCGGTGACTAGTATGGGGCACCTTCCTGTGGAGCGCGTTGTGAGCCAACTAACGGCTCCGGGTTGACGAGGCCGTCAAAACAACCGTCTACCAGCGACAACACCTCGCTGCAGATCGCCATCTTCGACTGAGAGAAGCGCCTAGTTGTGACCAAATCGTGGTCACAATTCGGCTGGCTACAGCTCCAGAACCGCCCCGTCGGTGGCTGACACCGCGGCGGCGAACCGTGCCTGCGCGGCGGCCGCCGTGCGTTCCGGCACGCCGGGAAGGGGGTGGTTGTGGGTGAGCAAGAGGCGTGACACACCGGCCTCGACGGCGATGATGCCGACCTCGTCACCGGAGGTGTGGCCGCGCTCGGCGCCCGTCGGCTCCCACGCCTCGTGCAGCAGCGTGGTCACCCCCGCCGCGTGGCGGATGGTTTCCGGGTCGAACTCGGTGTCGGTGCAATAGGCGAAACGGTCGCCCACCCGGAAGCCCGCGGAGGGCAAAGGTGTGCCGGGTCTGCTCCCACGTCTCGATCTCATGGCCGGCGAAGCTCAAGGTGTCCCAACCCAGCTCCGCCCAGCGCGCCGGCGCCACCGGGCGAGGCGGTCTGAAACGGCGAGGCGAGAAGCTGATCCTCCACGATCGATCGGGTGGGCCGGCCGTAGGACAGCGAGCCTGGACCGGCGATCGTCAGTTCGCCGGCCGCCCAGGCCGCGCGCGCTGACGAAGCCGAGCCCGGTCACGTGATCGAGGTGGAAGTGGCTGAGCACCACCGTCACCGTCTCGACGCCATCCAGCAGAGCAGGGTTGATGTGCAGCGCGCCCAGACCGGTTCCGGCATCCAGCACCAGAGCTTCGGTGCCGGAGGTGATCAGGTAGCAGCTCGTCTGCCGGGAGCTGGTGGGAATCCATCCGCCGCTACCGAGAACCGTCAACCTCATGGCTAGAGAACCTACGACGGCGGGGCGGCCGCCTACGACTAATGACTGCTTGAGCGCGGTCACTGTCTCGAGATCGGTCAGTGCCGCGACGCCGCGTTTGACGCCTTCCACCGCGATGCTTTCGTCTTGCATGCCGCCCATCCCGGCGGTGATCAGCGGTGCGACGTAGGCGTACAGCGACCCTTGCCGATAGCGCAGCCACAGCTCGTCGGCGTCCAGCTCAGGGCCGCCCCCGGCGGCCAGGGCATGCCGGTAGACGGCGAGTAGGTCGCGTTCGCAGGCCTGGCGGTCGGCGGTGGTCATGCTGGTGATCAGCGTGTAGGCCAACTCGCGGCCGGGGTGCCCGCGACGAACCGCCTGCCAGTCGAGCAATCCGGCTTCGCCGTTGCGGAAGTAGACATTGCCGGGATGCGCGTCACCGTGCATCACCGTATTCGGTTGTCGATCAATCACTTTCGCGACCGCGCGATAGTTGTCGATGATGAATCGACCGTCCTCGACGGGAATGGAGGTTCGCTCGGCCAGTCGGCGAGCCGAGGTGTTCAACAGCGAACCGGTCAGCAGCGATGTGTGATCGCTCGACGCCGAGTAAACCCAACCGGGCGGACGTTCCCAAAACGTCGCGTGCAGCCGGGCAAGCAACTCGACGATCATGCTCGCCTGATCCTTGTCGAGCGGATGCAGGGTATCGGGAAACTCGCAGGGATCGACCGCCAAGTCTTCGAGTACGAGCACATAGCGACCGGTCAGCGAGTCGAACGCCGAGCCGTACGCCGCGGGCACGCCGGTGAGCTGTGGCGACAAATCGCGGTAGAACAGCACTTCGGTCTGCGCCAGCCGGCCCAGTTCACCCATCAGCCGAGTGGCGACGGTCTCGGCGGGCATCTTGACGAACACCGAGGCCGGGACGTCGTCCCCGGTCAGTGCCAGACGAGCCCGCGACGACGTACCGGCGTCACCACCGATCACCGACACCGAGGTCACACGGCGCCCGATGATCTTGGACAGCGACGGGGCGTCGAGCCCGCTGATCGTGCGCGGCAGCGACCGCAGCCGCCCGATGACGGCATCGGTTGCCACGCGCTGCATTCCGCGGCCCAGATGTGCCGCCAAGCCGAGAACCGGTACTACCCGACTTGTTGAATCGGCCATCGGTCACCCCTTCCGCCCACCGATGCATCTTTACAAATAGACGTCAGTCTGTAAAGTGAGCGGCGTCGCACCGAATTCCAGAGAGACAGGCTGTTGGCATCATGGGCTACTCCGCCGCCGACGAATCCTTCACCCATCAACTGCCGCGACCGTTCGACGAAGTCCACCACCCCGACTCCACCTGGTCGGACCGCTGCTACTTCTTCGCGGCCTCGCCCGACGGCGGGCTGCTGCTGGCATCGGGCTACGGCAACAACCCGAACACCAAGTCGGGAATGGGCTATGTCAAAGTGACGCTGGCCGACGGCCGCCATTACGACCTGCTCGCCGGCCGGCCGGTGCACGGCGGAGAACGCGCGGAGGTGGGCGCCGGCCCGATGCGGTGGACTTGTGTTGAGCCGCTTAAGAAATGGAAGTTGGAGGTCGAGCCGAACAACTCGGGAATCGCGTGGGAGCTGTACTACGAGCCCACCGCGCCGATGTGGGAGTTGTTGCCGCTCAAGGTGCATGACAAGAACGGCAAGGTGATTGCCGACATGTATCACATGAAAGAGCCCGGACGGTGGACGGGCTGGGTGGAGATCGAGGGTGAACGCATCTCGGTCGACGGCTTTCACGGCGGCCGCGACCGGACATTCGGGGTCCGGGTCGCCGACGAAATCGACTTCTGGCTCTGGCTAGACGCCGGCTTCGAGGACCGCGCGATCGAAGCCTGGATCTTCGAAACCTCCGACGGCGAAGTCACTTACGTCGACGGCGGCATCACCCACAACGACGGCACCCTGTCCAAGCGGTTCGTCAACATCGAGCACGAGGTGGAATTCGACGGCGACCGCAAAAGACCGGCCCGCGCCGTGCTCGTCTTCACCGACGAGGACGGCAACCGCTATCGGGTCAACGCGGAATCGCCGAATCAACACGTGAACGCCTACTACGGCATGCCGATGGCGAAGTGCAACTACGAAAAACTCAGACGGCGGAGCATATTTCATCCACTACCGATGGGATGCCACCAACCGCGACGAGCTGATCGAAACTGAGGACAAGGCCATGGCGATCGATCAGCTCATGCGCTTTGACTTCGACGGCCAGATCGGCTGGGGCATCTTCGAAATCCTGATGGGCGGAAACGCCTATCCGCGGTATCCCAACTGGAAGCCGATGGACATGTCGTCGTTCAGGCAGGACAAAACGCCGGTGGACCGACTGCCCGTCGACAGCGAGGCGTAGCCATGAGAGCAATCGATGAGATCGGCCCGCGGCTGACGGAGTGGCTGCGCACGAAATTGCCAGACGCCGACGAGGTGCGGGTCGAGGGACTTGATCGGGTCACCTTCGGACACTCGGCGGAGATGATGGTGTTTACGGTCGTGGCGCGCCACGGCGACGACCGAGCGAACGCCAAGACGTGGTGTTGCGTCTGCGTCCTCGACCGCCGGCCTTGTTGGAGCCATATGACCTCGAGCGGCAATTCGACATTTTGCGCGGCCTCGCCGACACCGATGTGCGCGCCCCGCGGGCGTTGTGGCTCGAAGACTCCGGGGAGGTCCTCGGTCGCCCGTTCCTCGTCATGAACCGGGTAGCCGGAAGCGTCTACGAGATGGAAACACCGACCGATGCGACGCCCCAACGCATCCGGCGGATGTGCGAGAGCATGGCCGAGCAGCTTGCCGCGATCCATTCGGTGGATCTGTCGACGACCGGCCTGGCCGCGCTGGACGACGGAAGAACTCACCTCGATCGCGAGATCGACCACTGGGCAAGCGAAATGCATCGGGTACAGCGCGGAACGCTGCCCGCGCTGGAGCGACTGCTGCAAGGACTGCGGGAGACCATGCCGGCGCCGTGCCCGAAGATCACCCTCGTGCACGGCGACGCCAAGCCGGGCAACTTCGCGTTCGTGGACGACGACGTCAGCGCGGTCTTCGATTGGGAGATGACCACCGTCGGCGACCCGCTGACCGACATCGGCTGGATGGAGCTGTTGTGGATGCAGCCCGTGGGCATCACCAGCCATGACGCCGCGCTGACCATCGACGAATTCATCGAGCGCTACCAGGCCGCCAGCGGGATCAGCGTCGAGAACCGCAGCTGGTATCGGGCGCTGAACTCCTTCAAGATGGCGGTGATCTGCTTGATCGGCGCGATGCTCGTCGACCAAGGCGACTCCGACGATCCGAAACTGGTCTTGGCCGCGGGCGGCACGCACCTTCTCACCCAGGTCGGGCTGGCGGATCTGGGTATCACCGACAACCTCGAATCCGGACCGGTCGCCATCCGCCAGGAACGCATCGACGAAGTGCTGTCGCACGCGTCGCTAAGCGGCTGACAAGCGGCGTATGGCAGAAGTTTGGCCGAAGCCACCCCACGAACGTCGGCAAGAGGTCAAATGGGGCATGGCCCTAGCCGGCGTTCATCAACGGGGTGGGATGTGAAGCGGCTCAACGGCGTGGACGCCTTGATGCTCTACAGCGAGACACCCGAGATCCACATGCACACGCTCAAGATCGGCGTGCTCGATGTCTCCGGTGTGGAGGGCGGATTCAGTTTCGACTTGTTCCGCGAAGTCGCCTATCCACGGCTCTTGGCGTTGGCACCGCTTCGCTTTCAGCTGGTGGACATCCCGCTGAAGCTGCATCACCCGATGTGGGTGCAGAACGCCGACATCGATCTGGACTATCACCTGCGCCAGGCTCGGGTACCCGCCCCGGGCGGCCGTCGTGAGCTCGACCAGTTGATCGGCGAGATCGCGAGCACGCCGTTGGACCGCAGCCGCCCGCTGTGGGAGATGTACATCGCCGAGGGACTGGCCGAGAACCGGATCGCGATCATCCACAAGGTGCACCACGTGCTGGCTGACGGCGTCGCATCGGCCAACCAGATGGCCATGGCTTTGGAGCCGCACCAACCCGCATCCGTCGCGGTGCCCAGCTCTGTTGCTCGTCCGCTCACCCGGGCGGACCTGCTGCGGGCGGCCAGCGCGCGACCACGTGGGACTGATCCGCAAACTGCCTCGGCTGGTGAAGGAAACGGCGACCGGGGTTTCGCGGGTGCGGCGCCGGTCCAAGGAACGCGGCGCGCATCCCGACCTTGCCCGCAACTTCGCCCCGCCGCAGTGCTTCATCAACCACCGCGTGACGCCGGGTCGGCGGTTCGCCACCGCGCCGCTGGCGCTGTCCGACGTCAAGGGGACCGCCAAGCACCTCGGGGTGACACTCAACGACGTCGTGTTGGCGACGGCCTCCGGCGCGTTGCGTCAGCTGCTGTTGCGCTACGACGGACACGCCGACTCACCGCTGATCGCCGGTGTGCCGATCAGCTACAACACGTCCCCGGAGCGCTTGGACGGCAACGAGTTCACCTACATGACTCCGTCGCTTCCGGTTCATATCGACGACCCCCTGCAGCGGGTGGAGCTGACGTCGATGGCGACCAAGATCGCCAAAGAGAACCACCACTTGCTCGGGCCCACCTTGCTGCCGGCCTGGCTGTCCTACCTTCCGCCCGCGCTCGCGCCGCGTTTCTTTCGCACGCAGGCCCGGCGCGTCGAGTCGGCCAGCGTGATGAATTTGACGATCTCCAACGTCCCCGGACCGCGCGAGCGCGGTCATATCGAGGGCGCGACGGTCAGCGAAATCTATTCCGTTGGGCCGGTTGTGGCGGGAAGCGGATTGAACATCACGGTGTGGAGCTACGTCGACCAGCTGGCCATCTCGGTGTTGACCGACGATGTCACGCTGGTCGATCCGCACGAGGCCACCGACGCAATGATCGACGCCTTCATCGAAATACGAAGAGCTGCAGGACTTTCCGATCAGCTTCAGCCGCTGGGCGCAGCTCTTCCGCTGGCCGCCGCGGCGAGCTGACGCGCTATCCGATAACCGGCAATCGGCGCTGGCGCGCAAGCCGGTCTAGCGCCGTCTGCATCACCTTGCGGACATAGGCATCGACCTGGGCGACATCAGGGTCCTCGCCGAATCGGGCCGTGACGTCAATCGGGGTCAGCACCTGAGTGACGATCTTGCTCGGCAACGGCAGGTTCGCTCCGCCCAGCGTCAGCCCGAACGGGAATCCCACGGCGATCGGCACCATCTCACTGCGCGTCAGCCGTTTGATGATTCCGACACGGTTGGCCAGGCCGATGCCGCGGGTCAGGAAGAGCTGCGTCTCCCGACCGCCGATCGACACGATCGGCACGATCGGAACGCCCGCGTCGATGGCTGTGCGCACATAGCCGGTGCGGCCATTGAAGTCGATGACGTTCTGCTTCAGCGTCGGCCGCCGCGCCAAGGCGCGGGCTGCGTTGTCCCGGCTGGCCGGGATGAAGCCGATGCGTTGGAAGAACTGCTTGGTCGGCCCGACGGAGAGCACGTCGTGGCTGAGCGTGTACAACGGCCGGTCGTAGCCGAACCTGTCGTAGAAGTGCACGGCGAAGGTCGGCAGATCGGTCGTCATCGGTCCGCCGGAGTGATTGGACACCAACAGGGCGCCGCCGGCGGGAACACGCGCAAGGTTGCGGGCTTCCGATCGGAAGTGGTGTTTGGCGATCGGGCGGAGCAGGCCCACGACGCGCTCAGTCAACGCCGGGTCCGACTTGGCCCCGTCCGGAATTCGTTGCTCCGCAGCGTCTTTGACCAGTCGAGCTGATGGCATAGATACCTCTTGTGATGTGGTTGAGAGCTGCGGCAGTTCCGGCGAAATCGTCCGGCCTGCACCCGGGCAGCAGCATCGGCTTTACAGATGACATTGAGAATGTCACGTTTTGTGACACATCGCATAGGCGGGGCGTCCGACAAGTCGGAAGTCCCGCGCACCCGGCCCAGAAATTTGCTACGGTCCCTAGGTGGCGGAGCAGGACTGCCGCGAGCGGCTGATCGATGCCACCCTGAATCTCGGTATCAGGTTCGGGTACGAAGCCACGTCCATTGATCAGATCGCTGCCTCCGCTGGTGTGACGCCGGCTGTGTTCCTGCGCTACTTCGCGACCAAGGACGCGGTAATCCTGTCCGTTATCGACGACTTGGTGCAGGCCACCGCCGCCACGCTCCCGCATGTTGAGGTAGCAGCCAGTCCAGAGCATGCGCTGCTCACCGCCACCACCGAGGTGTTAACCGCGATCATCGATGGCCACGGCGTGATCACACGTGAACGGATGCTTGCGATGTCCGAGATCGTCACTGCACACCCCGACCTGCGAAAGCAGGCGTCGTACGTCCGTAAGCGGGTATTGAGCCAGGCGCTTGCCGATTGGTTGGGGGTAGCTGTGGAAAACCGGCGCGTGCGCCAGGCGGTGACGATGTGGTCGGCGATCGCTTCCGGCGCCTACATGTCCCGCTCTACCATGGCGGACCACTACGACCCGGGCCTGGATGAGGAGCTGAAACGGCGCACGGTCGTCGAACTCACCGCAGGCTTCAAAGAAGTCATGGGTGACAATCGCTCGGAGCCGGACGCTTCGTCATAACCTGCGCATTGTCGGCGGTGGTGTCAAACTCAACCATGACCGTAAATCTGGTTGGTCCGCTTGTGGCCGCCGCCGTCGCACTGCTGGCGGCAGCCACCGCCCACGCCGATGGTCTGGACGACCAGTTTTTGGCGAAGCTGTCGCAAGATGGGGTGAACATCGGACCTCCGGATCAGCTGCTCGCCATCGCGCATGAACGCTGCGACGACGCGAATCTTCCTCGCAGCGGCGTGTTTATTCCTCGCTTCGGCGCGCAGCCGGGCCCCTACCTGGCCGCCATCGGGAACGTCTACACCGAACTGGAAGCGCAGGGCATGACGAGTGCGCAGGCGGCGCAGTTCATCAGGGACGCCATCGCGGTGTACTGCCCGGACCAAAAGGGTGTCCCTTGAGCCCCGTGTGTCGGGAGCGACTGCGTTCTTCGTCAATCGGCGAGCAAGGTGACAACCTAGGATCAGCCGCATGATGACGCGGTTTACTGCCGCCGCTGGGCTGCTGGTGGCAGTTTCGCTAACAACCGCCACGGCCGGTGGGGCTGAGCCAGGCGATACCGTGACTTACAACGTCGACGCGGACGGCCCGCTGATGTTGGTGCTGTACCACGACGATATGGACAACATCCAGCAGCTGACGAACCAGCTGGCCCCCTGGACCACCAGTTTTACCAGCGCGGCGACCTACGGGCTGTTTGCCGTCGGCGCGAAGACGAGCGGGGATCGGGTGTCGTGCGAGATCATCGTCAACGGCGAAGTCCGCGACCAGAAGTCCAGCAACGGCCGACACACCTTGGCCGACTGCCTGGCGGGTCCGACGATACTCGAGCCTTCAGCGCCTCCCCCGGTGAGTTGAACTCTCGGAGAGTCCGCGACAAACAACAGCCAATGGGCCTACCAGCACGAACCCCGCAGGACTATGAGAGCTAACTGCGAAATGACATGAATGCCACTTAACCGAGATGAACCCGTTTTCACGCCAAATGCGTCCAGGGTGAGGCCATCGGCGTCGGTGGGTGCCCGTAACGTCCCGGGCCACCGGAGAGAGGACCACGGTATGAAACGCACACTGTTCGCGGCCACAGCCGCCGCACTCGCCCTGGGCGGGATTGTCACCGCGGCGCCGGCCGTCGCCGAGCCCCGCTGTGGCTTCCAGGGCGACTGGGACTGCACCGGGCAGCCGCAATACAACGGGCCCTTGCAGAACACCTGGGACCACGGCTTGACCACGATGCCGCAGCTCTGCCCGGGCGGCGCCGACATGCAGCCCTGCCAGTTCTACGTCCCGCAGCCATGAGCAGCGATCGGCGCGGCGGCGGCGGGCTCGGAGCAGCATTCGTGCTGCTGATCTTCATTGGCGCGATCGTGAAGTTCTGGGCGTGGATCGCCGCGGTGCTCGGCGCCTTGATGGTATTCGGGCTGCTGCTGTGGCTGACGTTCTACGTGGAGCGTCGCGTCGATGCCCGGGAGGAGATGCGCGCCGCGCTGGTGGCCCGAGCCGATCAGCAACACGCATGGACCCTCGCCGGGGATGACCGCGGCATCTACGGGCAATACACGCCAAGCCCCTTGTGAAACGGAAAGACCCCGGCGGCCGCTGTAACGGCCCTGGCGACGCGCGGCGGCGGGTGACGCGATGAACATTGATGATGACGACCTGAGGGCCGCTGGCGACATGACCAGCGAGGATTTGCACCGCGAACCGGAAAATCTCACCGTTAGGTGCGAACCGCACTGGCCTGACTGGCTCACCCGGGCAGGGCATCTACTACCGCTCCGATCGTGAACTAGACGCCGAGATGTTCACCCAGGCGCGCTGCGCCCTCGATCGCCCTCGGGTAACAGAGCGCGATAGATGTTCGGTGAGATCGACCTCGATTAGAACGTGTTGCCGAAATATAGTTGCAGAGAGTCGATCAGGCTCTCGAATAGCCCGCTGCTGCCGATGCCGTGCTCGAGTGCACCAATCCACGCGTCGGCGTTGTTGATGTTGTCGGAGATGTCGACAAGGGTGAGGTCGCCGTTGGTGGACGTGGTCGCGTTAGCGATCTGGTCTGGTGTCAAGCCGAGATACTCCGCGTGCTGGACGAATAGATGCGAGATCGCATCCAGCAGACCTCCGGCCTGGAAGTCCTCTTGCCAGTCGGCGACCCCGTCGGTGTCGAGCGTGTAGATGGTCGTCGGGTACAGATCGTCCGGCGTCACGTTGCCCAGGACGCCGTCAAAGCCGAGGTCGGTGAGAATGGTGTTGGTTAGAGTCGTGCCGAATATCGTGTCCCCGTCTGGTACCAGATTGGGCCATACACCGTCTGGGAGGAGGGAGGGGTCGCCGATGAACACGAAGTGCAGCTCATCGCTCGGGATGCCGTCTTCTGCGAGTTGGGTCATGGCGATCGACTCGGCGGTGGCGCTCTGCGAGTAGCCGAAGATCGTCAAAGGGTCCTCGGCGCTGAAAGCGCCTGGATCCGCGTTGAATTCATTCTCCACGGCGAGAACGACGTCATCCGCGGCGGTGAGACTACTCGGGCCCTGTTGAATCAGTTCGGGCGTCGTCAGCACCTGCAACGGTGCGGCGCACGGGTCGGTCCCGATCATGTCGCAGACCGTCGAGGAGGTCGCGCCATCGTCGAAACCCAGCGGGTTCAGATACAGATTTTCAGCGGCCTGCGCAAAAGCGGTCGACGGCGTCGACTCGAAGGTTCCGCCAAGGATAATTGCCGTGTCGCTTCCAGACAGCGGGTCGTCCACGTCAGCGTGAGCAGTTTGGTTGAACAGCGCGCTGGCCGCTCCAACGGTGATGCTGACACCTGCCACCTGGGCGAGCATTTTGTATCTATTCACCGCTTAACACCCTTTCCCTGGCCGGCGCGCCCGAAGTGTGATCCGCACAATCGCTTCTTCTTACCCCGAGCCTCGCCGTGGAATCGGCGGATTCTGGAAACTTCGAGCGGAAATCCGTCCGGTCGAGTCGGAACCAGCGGCTCGTGCCCGCGTTGTGCGGGCAAGGACCGCTAAGACTGTCGGAGTAGGAATAGCGCACGTTTGGAATACGTGCACTCCGCCAGTATGCGGCGCAGTGCTCTACGCGCCGCAGCCCGCGCCGCACTGCCGGATCCGAGACCGAGGCCCCGTGTCGATGTGGGAAGACGAGCAACGTTAACACTCAGGCGGCGAAAGGCGGCGAAAGCGAAAGACGATGCGACGCAACATGATGCCGACGACGCTCCGCGGGTCGATATCAAGATATGGCATGAGCCGGTTCGCTCGCTGCCGATCAAGATTTACTTCTTCCCCGGCGGCAGGGAAGTCAAAGATCCCGAGACCTTGAAAACCGGCAGGCCGATGGGCGACGGAACCGCGTTCCTGTATCGATTCGACGGGAAGGTCTACCTGGTCACGGCTGGCCATAACTTCTCGGGAAGGCACGCCGAGCACGACGGTTTTGGTCTCTTTGCGGCCGAGCCGACCCACGTCCGAATCGGATTGCGGTGCCCCCCTCCGCCGGGTGGGAAGTACGACTTCACGAAGCCTCAAGAAATTCGACGACTGTTGCTGCCGATCATCGATGCAGGCGGGAACCCGACGTGGTTCGAGCATCCTCTGTATGGGCGTCGAGTGGACATTGCCGTTTTACCGTTCGACGTGACAGATCCAAATGTGCTGCTTGAGCCTTACGACGCCCAGCTAATGACACCACCAATAGACCCCGATCCGAGATTGCGACCGACCGAGGAAGTGTTCGTTGTTGGGTATCCCTACGGGCTGCAAAGCGGAATCGATCTTCCGCTGTGGATTCGTGGGACTATCGCTTCGGAGCCCGCGTTTTACTGGCGATCCAAACTGGGACAAGAGCTTCCGCTATTTCTAGCTAGCGCGATTACCTCGCCGGTGTCCGCAATCTGATTGACCAGCACCGATGCGCCGAGCGAATGGAGAGCCTCCTGTCAGGATTGAACTGTTCTGACGGGCCAGATCAGGAGGCCGAAAACCCGCTCTAGCGGCTGGATTTCATCACTGGGGATCACCGCAGATATCTGTAACTGTGGGCAAATTGTGGGCAATTTGTGGGCAGAGGTGCAGCTACCTCGACGGGCTGGCGCACGCCGGCTGGAAGGCCTCTGCACTACCGCGTTAACTGATTCAATCCCAGTACCGC
>CAWBSW010000045.1:0-160901 GCA_963791535.1 uncultured Actinomycetota bacterium
GGTAAAGGAATTTAAGTCATGAGTGAAGGATTGCCCGTGGTTTACCTCGCCAGGCACGGCGAGACTGCGTGGAGTCTATCGGGCCAGCACACGGGACTTAAAGATTTGCCGTTGACCGAGCGCGGCGAGCGCAACGCGCGTCGGCTCGGTGAACGGTTAAAAGAACTGAGCTTGAAAAAGGTCTTCACCAGCCCATTGCAGCGTGCGAGGCGGACTTGCGAGTTGTCAGGCTTTGGCGCCGAGGCCGAGGTCGAGCGCGACCTGGTCCGAATGGAACTACGGCGAATACGAGGGACTACGCCCGGACCAAATCCATGCGGACCGCCCGGATTGGGAGTTGTTCCGAGACGGCTGTCCCGGAGGCGAATCACCGCATCAGGTCGGAATTCTTGCTGAACGTGTCCGGGTGATGACCAACGCGCACGTGGTGGCCGGTGCGAACAGCGTCACCGTGGAGGCCAGCGGCAACGCCTATGACGCCACCGTGGTGTCCTACGACCCGAGTGTCGACATCGCGATCCTGAAAGTGCTCAACCTGCCGCCCGGACCGCTGGCGTTCGCCGATACTCCGGTGACATCGGGCACCGATGCAATAGTGATGGGCTACCCCGGTGGCGGTGGCTTTGTGGCAACTCCGGCCAGAATCCGGGAACTCATCGAACTCAGCGGACCCGACATCTACCGGAACGCGACGGTCAACCGCGAGGTCTACACGGTCAGAGCGAGTGTGGAGCAAGGCAATACGGGTGGACCGTTAATCGACACCAATGGTCAGGTGCTCGGTGTGGTGTTCGGCGCGGCTGTCGACGACAACGACACCGGTTTCGTCCTGACGGCCAAGGAGGTGGCCGCTCAGCTGGCGCACATCGGCGACACTACGCCGGTGGCCACCGGGGAGTGTGTCAGCGGATAGGACGATCCCGCCGTGATAACCAACTCGGCCTTGGCCATCGACGGCTTGGCTGCTTGGCCTGGCATTGGGCTTTTGGCGCTCTTGAAGCTGCAACGCACCCGCGTGGGCCGGGCCGTCGTGCGACGCAGCGCAGCAAAAGACCTCAGCCCATTGAGGGGAGAAACCGGAGACAGTGCAGCACGCCGCGAGAGCGTTAGCGACGCGGCTTAGCCATATCAAGGTGACGACTATCCGTCGTACCCCGATCGCCGACGCACAAGAAACATTCCAGTCGACGTTTGGCCCCGACCTGGCCAGCGCCCACCCATCCCGACGGCGCCTCAAGCATCTTCGGCTTCACCAGCGCCCCCGAGGTCGTCGCGTTCAACCCCGCGGACGCGGTGATGTCGCTAACTACTGCGCAAGTTTTGACCATGGCCCGCGAGCAGGGCCATAACGGGATCGTGATCAATCCCGCTGGCCCGTCGATCCGAATTTCGGTTGCCGAGATCTTCGGATCAGCCTCGCTGCGTTGAAACCGTTGGGCGCGATGATCTCTCTGCGCACGACCTGCGGCGCTTTGCCGGCAGCCAGAACGCCAGGGTGTCGCCTAGCGCCGATTTTGCCCGTCAGCCGACGCGTACGACCTACTATCCGCGGTATGACGGCCTTTGCCCTGGTGCACGGCGCGTGGCACGGCCCGTGGTGCTGGGAAGAAGTCGCTCCGCTGCTCCAGAAAGCGGGCCACGACGTGGTCGCGCCTGAACTGCCGTGTGACGACGGCTCAGCGACAACCTTTGAGCCCTACGCCGATGTGGTTTGCGCTGCCCTTGATGGTCGCGACGCTGATGTAGTCGTGGTCGCCCACTCGTTGGCTGGACCCACTGGCACTCTGATCGCGGCTCGACGCCCGGTGCGGCACCTCGTGTACGTGTGCGCCGTAGTCCCGGCACCTGGACTCAGCCTGGTGGATCAAGGGGGCGAAATGGTTAACCCCGACTGGGACAAGGGCCTTAGCCGCCCTGATGCAGAACTGCGGACAGTATGGGTGGATCGTGGCATGGCGAAAGCGTTGTTCTACCACGACTGTGACGAATCGACGGTGACGGCAGCTTTCAGCCGTCTTCGACCGCAGTCGGCGTACCCGTTCATAGCTGCGTTTCCATTATCCCAACTTCCAACGGTCAGTTGCACGTACGTCGCCTGTGCTGAGGATCGACTTATCGACCCGGATTGGCAGGTACAGACCGCACGCAATATCGGTGCGTCTCTTGAAGTTATCCCTTCGAGTCACTCACCGTTCTTTTCGCAACCGAGAGCGCTCGCCGACGCCCTGCTGCGCGTGGCCAATGCGAACTAGGTTCGGATGCCGCCCTCGTGCAGCATCGGATATGGAGCGGATACGTAGCCGGCACCACTCCCCTACCGCCGCCCCATCGTGCGTCGTCAATTCGATTGCGGCACTGGATGTTTAGAGGCCCAGTTTCGCGGTGCGGGCTTTCGCGGGGGTTGGCGGCGCCGGTGTGTTGGGGCGGCAGCTAGGCCGGCGACGGGGTTGGCGCGGCTTGGGCGCGATCGGCGAGCAGCGTCGCCAGCCTCTGCGTGCCGCGGTCGCCCAGGTAGCCATGTAGCGCTTCTGCCAGCGCTTGGGGGTTCATGTCGAATTCGCGCAGCGCTTTGACCAGGATCCGTGACGGGGCCGTTGGCTTGGTGTCGGGCTGAGGTTGCTCCCCGGCGTCTTTTCTGTTCAGCGCAGCCTGCCACCGCGCGACCTGTTCTTCCAGGGGGACGCGCGCGAGCTGGCGGGCTTCGCGGATGGCCAGTTCGCCGCGGCGCAGCGCGGTCTGTAGCTGGGGAGCAAGGGTGAGCAGGGCGCGGCGCTGGGACACCCAGCCGCCGGTGCGGTGCAGCCGTTTGGCGGCTTCTTCTGCGGTTCCGCACTCGCTGACGAGCGCTTCGACGGCGCGGGCTTCTTCGATGACGTCGAAGTCTTGCCGGTCGACGTTTTCACGCTCGACCTGATCTGCCGTCTTGATCGGGGTGGTCGGCGGCTCGTTCATGCTGCGGTCACCGTGCATGCGACAGCGGCGCTTGGGTGGGAGACGACGTGCTGGTCGCGGACCACGCCGTCGACCAGGATGCGGCAGCCGGCGGAATCTCCGTCGACCTGCATGACGAGGCTCAATGTTGCCGACGGCGACATCGTCGCCTCCGAATGCGACCAAGGCAGCGAGGACAGCCTGACCTCGATGGGCTGGCTATCGAGATTGGCGCAGACCACCTTGCCGCCACCGCCCAGGATCCCGAACGCCTCGTAGGTCACGTTTTTGGGATTGGTCTCGACGACGGTGGCGGGGATGGCGCTTGTCGCGGGCGGATGGCTAATCGCCTCACTGTTGCCCCGAATCATATGGACGCCGTAGGCGACGACCGCAAGCACGGCAACAATCACGGCGGGCTGCCAAAGCTTACCGAGGGTGCGTTTGTTACCTCGTCGCTTGAGTCTCGCGCTCACACGATCACTCCTCCCGACCGTCGAACGTCCGTTTACAGTACTGGACGCTAGCGTCGAGAAATACCGATTGACCGTTCCGAGAATTATCGGTAGTCGAAGTTCAACTTTTTATGCTCTAGTGCACCGCTACCCGACTTGGCTCAAATTGGCTGTTGCTTACCCGTTGACGGTTGAGGAACCGGCGGCTGTCTGAATCACCCTCTCCCTGGGTCGTTTTCAGAACGCCGTCAAAGATCGGCACAAGCTGGGTGAGCGAATCATCGAGCAGGTTCGTGTGGCGACCTGGCCCCGACTTGCCACGATGCGTCACGTTGTGCCGAACTTGACTGTAAAACCTCAAACACTCGCTCGGTTGTGATGGACATTAACAGCGGTTGGTGCAGGCCCGATGGGCTTGGGGACGCGTGTTATTGAATGAGTTTAGCGAAACCCTTTTCGCGCGAAAGCTTTTTGATTCATTAACCAGCGCGGTATCTGAACGTGGTGTAGCGCTCGATCGCCGACCACAGCAGCAAGTACGCCATCTGAAGCCGAACTAGTCGGTGGCGGGCGCGTTTTCGAGGGACGCTTGGTGCCGGCTTTTCGCTGACCCGCAACGCGTCGTCGAATAGCGGGTCGGTTCCATCCGTTCCAACCGAACAAATCGACCGGGTTACCCGCTTCGGGATGCGCCGCGTACAGCACATTCGCGGGCCGATGAATACCTGCTAGCAGGGTATGCCGATTGCCGTCAGCCCCAACGACAGACGTTCGCAGTAGCGGCATGCTTAGTCACGAATGCGGCGCGCGAGTGCGCGTTCGCCGAACACCTTGGCAATACAGCCTTTTAGGGAGGAGCACCATGCCGTCCATCGACTATGTCTCGGGAGCACAGCAATGACCGAGCATCTGATCGGCGCCCACAATGGCCTGCACAGCGAACAGGGGGCTCTGCCGGGTGAGCACCCGGGCCGCTCCGCCAATCCCGTGATCAAGGTCCACGACGTCATCTGGCTGGAATTTGAGAAGCCGGATCTGAAGAAGGCGGAGGCGTTTGCGCGGGCGTTCGGGTTCAGCGTCGCGCTGCGCACCGACGACGAGCTGCACCTGCGTGGCAGCGACGCCTGTCGCGCCGTGTGTGCTGATCCGCCGTGGCCGCGTTCACGGTTCGTCGGCCCGGCTTTCGTCGCCGCCGAAGACACCGACCTGCTGCGGCTGGCCGACGCGACCGGGACCACCGTGCGGCCGCTGCCCGAGACCCTGGGCGGGGTGACCGTTGACCTCGTTGACCCCAGCGGGATTTCGTTACGGGTGGTCTCCGGTGTCGACACTCTGCCGGAGCTGGCCTCCCAGAAACCGCACGTGTTCAACTTCGGGCCCAGCCACGACACCGTCCGGGCAAACGCCACCCAGCGTCCCCCGCGGGTGCCCGCCGGCGTGCAGCGGCTCGGCCACATCGTGCTGCAGACCCCCAAGTACATCGAGGCGCTGAACTGGTATCTGGACCACCTCGGTTTGATCGTCAGCGACTTCTGCTACTACCCCGGCCAGCGTGAGCGCGGACCCATCATGAGCTTCATCCGCTGCGATCGCGGGTCCACCCCGGCCGACCACCACACGCTGGCGATGGCGTTGGGCCCGACCCACCGCTACGTCCACTCGGCGTACCAGGTCGCCGACCTAGACGCGTTGGCCGCCGGCGGCGAATACCTGCGCGAGCAAGGCTATTTCCGCTCCTGGGGCATCGGTCGTCACATCCAGGGCAGCCAGATCTTCGACTACTGGCGCGACCCCGACGGCGATTTCCTAGTCGAGCACTACGCCGACGGCGACATGTTCGACAACACCCTCGAGCCCGGCTGGGCTCCGTTGACGGCGTCGGGCCTCTATCAGTGGGGTCCCCCGCCGAGCAGGGACTTCCTGGGCGTTGGCACACCCGGCGAAACCGCGCGCGAGGTTTCCTTGATGGTCGACGCGCTGCGCCACGACAACGAGTTCGACCTGTCCGCCCTCCGCGGGCTTTTCCACGTAAGCAATTCCTAACCCTCCCAACCCAAAAGAAAGTAAGGATCCCAATGACCGTCTCGATCCTGCGGACCGCCGACGCGTGGTGGGTGCAGACACCGAGCGGCGCCGCCCGCATCCGCACCGACGCCGCCAGCACCGCTGAACTGCTGGCCGACCGTGCGGCTGTCGACGCCGCCGCGCACTCCACCGACACCGTACCGGTGCAAAACCTGACGCTACTGTCGCCGGTCACGACGCCATGCCGCCTGGTGGCTCAGGCCACCAACTACGCCTCGCATGTGCGAGACGTCGGCCGCGACCCCGCGAAAACGCCGCTGACCTTCTTCCGCAAGGCCTCCGGTTCCGTCACCGGTCCGTTCGATGACATCGTCAAACCCCCGCACGTGCAACTGCTGGACTATGAGCTTGAGATTGGTCTGCTGATCGGCCGGGAGCTGGCGGTGGGCACCGAGGTGACCGAGGCCAACCTGGCCGACTTCGTCTACGGGCTGGTGGTGACCAACGACGTGTCGGCGCGCGACGTGCAGCTGACGAAAGCCCAGTTCTATGAGTCGAAGTCGTATCCGACGTTCACCCCGATCGGGCCGGCCCTGGTGCTGGTCGATGCCGATGAGCTCAAGCGCTTCGGTGACCTGCGGCTGCAGTTGCGAGTCAACGGGGAGGTGCGACAGAACATGGTGGTTGAGGGCGACATGCTCTACACACCCGTGCAGGCGCTGCAGACGCTCGCGAGGTTCCAGAAGGTCGACGTCGGCGACGTCGTCCTCACCGGTACCCCGGTGGGCACCGCGCTCACCGCGCGTGGAGTCGAGAACCCGCATCAAATGGATCTGATGACATTCCTTGCCGGACAGGCAAAGAACCCCAACTATCTCCATCACGGTGACGTCGTGGAGGCGACGGTGGCCACCGACGACGGTGCCATCGACCTTGGCACGCAACGCAACAAGGTGGTATACGCATGAACGCACAGTCCAACGGCGCCCCGGCCTCGCTGCCGGACTACGTGCCGGTGATCATCATCGGGGCCGGTCCGACCGGCATGACCGCGACCACGCTGCTGGCCCAGCAGGGCATCTCGTGTCTGCTGCTGGACCGCCATGAGACCGTCTACCCGCTGCCGCGGGCGGTGCACGCCGACGACGAGATCTACCGCATCCTGACTCGCCTGGGCGTCGGCGACGAGTTCGCCGCCCACCGCCGGGGCGCGCTGGGTTTGCGACTGCTCGACACCGACATGCGGGTGCTGGCGGAGCTGAACCGCAGTCCCGAACCCAGCGCCAACGGCTACCCCCAGATGAACATGTTCGACCAACCCGAGTTGGAAGGCATGATGCGGGCGAACCTCAAGAGGTACCCGGAGGCCGTGTTTCGGGGCAATGTCGAGGTCACCAGCGTTACCCAGAACCGGCCCGGCCGGGTGCGGGTGAGCTTCCTCGATCGCGTGCGCGGTGGCGAGCAGTCCGTGGAAGCCAGCTATGTGCTGGGCTGCGACGGCGCCAACAGCACGGTTCGTGCGGCGATCGGTTCGCACATGTACGGGCTGCCGTTTCAGCAGACCTGGGTGGTCATCGACGTCGACACCGACGCCGAGCTCAACCAGTGGGAAGGCTGCCACCAACTGTGCAGTCTCCAGCGAGCCGGGACCTACATGCGCGTTGGCGAAACCCGCTACCGCTGGGAATTCCGGCTGCTCGACGGGGAGACCGCCGCCGACTACCAAACCATCGAGCACATCGAGCCGCTGATCAAGCCGTGGCTGGGCGGCACACCCGCCGACCAGTTGCGCCTGGTTCGCGTCACCGCGTACACGTTCCGGGCCCAGGTGGCCAGTCGGTGGCGTGACCGCAATGTGTTCGTCCTCGGTGACGCCGCCCATCTCACCCCGCCGTTCGTCGGCCAGGGTATGGCAGCCGGCCTGCGCGATGCGCTGAATCTGAGCTGGAAAGTGGCCGGCGTGCTGGGCAACACCCTGCCCGAAAGCGTGCTGGACACCTACGAGCAGGAGCGCAAAGCCCATGCGGCGGCCATGATTTTGATGGCCGTGTCGGTCGGAGCGGCGATGACCGGCGGCGGCCGGGTTGGCGATGTGGTCCGCAAGGTGGTGTTCCCGCGGCTGGCGCACCTGCGCCTGCCGGGCACGCGCACCAGCGCCGCCGACGGCGTGGCCCCCGGGCTGCACAAGTCGGCACTGGTGATCAAATCCCGCGGCCCCGGCCAACTGGCCGGAACGTTGAGTCCCAACCCGGTCTTGCGCGATGGTCTGCACTTCGACCAGGTCGTCGGGAACCGGTTTGCGCTGGTCACCTCGTCTCCGCTGAGCGCTGCGCAGCAAAAGGAGCTCGAGAGCCGCGGAGCCGTGATCGTCTCCGTTGCTGGGGACAGCCAACTCGGCAGCTGGCTGAAGCAAGGCCGGGCGACCGCCGCCATCGTCAGGCCCGACGGCGCCGTCATGCAGGCCGGCCGAAACGTTGCGGCGATCTGCGACGCGGTGCCCGCGTTCTCCGCCGGTCACATTGACGGACCTGAAAGCGAGGACTGATGACCGAGCTGCTGGTGCTCAACGACGGTAAGCAGGAGATGCAGGCGGTGTCTTTGGACGGCACTCGAGTGCGGACCCTGATCACCGGAATCGACGAGAGGGCCGACGGCATCGTCGTCGACCAGCTGCGCGGCCATGTGTACTGGACGAACATGGGCGCTCCCGACCCCGGGAGCGGCCCACGTTCGGAAGAGGCCTACGCCCGCAACGGGTCACTAGAACGTGCCGATCTCGACGGGAGCAATCGCGTCACGATCGTGCCGCGCGGGACCTTCACGACCGGCAAGCAGCTCGCCGCCGACTTCGAGGCCGGCGTGCTGTACTGGTGCGATCGCGAGGGCATGCAGGTGCTGTCGTGCAACCTTGACGGTAGTGCGCTGCGTCCACTGGTGGTGCCGGCGGTTGGTGACGAGGCCGCGCAGGCGGCCAGCAACCACTGTGTCGGCGTCGCCGTGGATCTGGATCGGCGCCTGCTGTACTGGACGCAGAAGGGTGCACCAAAAGCGGGTGAGGGCAGGATCTTTCGTGCCCCCCTCGATCTCCGGCCGGGCACCAGCGCGCAGCACCGCGACGACATCGAGCTGCTGTGGAAGGACCTGCCGGAGCCCATCGATCTCACACCTATTCGGCGGTGCGACGCTGGTGTGGACCGACCGGGGCGCCGAACCCGAGGGCAACACGCTCAACCGCGCGATGGTGCAGCCGAGCGTCGGCACACCCGAGATCCTGTCGCGCGGATACCACGAGGCGATCGGCGTCGCCGCCGTCTCCGAGTCCGAGTTCTACGTCGGCGATCTCGGCGGCAGCATCCGCTACGTCAACCTCGACACCGGCGTCGACACCGAACTGGTGCACCTCGGCATGGGGCTCACCGGCATCGCGCTTGCCGAACGGTGAGTCGACGAAAGCCGTTGGGCGCAGCAGCTTTCGCGTGCCCATGCCCCGCAGGGCGCAGCTTGCGGGTTGGCACGCGAATTTTACTGTGGGTCATGGCCAAAGGCGTTAGGCAGGATTAAATGAGCGGCTGGATCGACTTCTGGCATGGCCTGACTCCTGGACAAGGCACACTCCTCGGCGGTGCGTTCGTGGTCTTTGCGGGCGTCATCGCGTTCAGCACGGGTGCGATGGACCGCCGGTCACAGCACAAGCGCTTCCACTACCAGGAGATGAAGACGCTCTACGCCGAGGCATTGAGAATCGGCAGGGACCTGGAAATCCTCAAGGCGCTTCCCCCAGATATCCGCAGGGAAGTCCTCACGGAAAAAGCCGAAGCGATCGATAGGGTGATCAGCGAGCTGGCGCTCACCGGCAACTACCAAACCGCCGACCTTGCCATTGCTTACGCGTACCAGCAGTCTGTTCAACTCGGCGAGTGGGTAAGACAAGTAGAAGCTGACCAGGGCTCGACGGCCCGCATTGAGATGTGGTTGGACAACCTGCCTACCGAACAACGAGCCGCATTGAGGGACTACGAGAACGTCACCGTCAATCGTCGAGACGTGGTGCAGGCAGTACGCAATGAGCTGCGCTTGTACGTGCCGGTGTGGTCACGGTATCGGCGCGCGCTGCGAGATACGATCAAAGCCCAGCAGTTTCCCCTCAACTGACGCAGGGCCGCAGCACGTCTGACTCGAGCACGGCCGGGGCGGACCGCGCGAAGCCAATGATGCGGCGGCTCCTTGTCAAGCCCAGCGTAGGATCACGCGGTCGCTTGCCGACTGCGAAAGTTCCTGTGTCAGAATCGCTTTCGCGACCAAACGGCTGCAGTGGCAACCGGCCAACTGAAGCTAGCCGCAACCATGAAGGGACGCCAGCATGGCCGACATTTCGACCGTCGGCGGCCATGCTGATGTCATGGTAACCGCGCTTTTGGCCTTATTCGTGTTGATCACCGTCGCGTGGGCACTGCACGACAGCGACGCGGCACACGAGCGACACGATCAGCTCAAGCATTGGGATGACTAGCATTCCAACCCCACTGGTGGCGCGCTTCATTCGGCGCTACGCGGTCGTATACGGACCTGGTACTGGCTATCTGCCCAAGCGGCCGGAGGCCTGTACGACAGGCGATCTTACGGCGACGCCTTCGTCTTCGGCGCGGCCGCCTTGCGAAGGTGAAGCGGGGTGAAGCGTCGGCGTCCCAGGCGGTGGCCGACTGGGCGGGTGGGTAGCTATCCGATGTACTGCTGACGCGGAAGCATTGTGAGCCGCATCAGAGAGCGCAGAGTCGTTCCCTCAGGGGGTTTACCTCGGAGACCCGTGCCGGCTGCCATTGCCCGCGGCGCGCCTGCCAGGCCGACCGGCGGCGGCAACGCCGCTACGTCCCGGGTTTCGCTGACGAGGCTGACCGGTAACGCGTTGGCAGTGGCGCCATTCGCAGAGGCCAGCGTGCCCCAAGCCGGCGGCACCGATAGCGCGCCGACGCTGACTGCCCGGGCCAATCCGGCGGACACCACACCGCCGACCGGAGCAGTGCCGACCGAGCCGAGAGTGGTCGCCACTCTGCCGAGTCCAGCGCTCACGTCGGTCAATGCCGCCACCGTCGCATCGGCGGCGGTCGCCGCGGAGTTCGACCCGGCCGAAAGTCTGGAGAGCGCCGACAAAATAATGGACGGGACCGTCGCGAAAGCGCTGATCCCCGAGTTGACGGTGTCTGGCTCAAGCGCTTTATTTATATCGGCGAGGATCTGCTGGATGATCGTGTCGACCGTCGTCGAGGTCTGCGTCCCACCGGAATTGGCGACCGCGGCGCTTTGGGCCGCCAAACCGGCCGGGTTGGTGTTCTGTTGCGGCGGGGTGAATGGGGTCAGCGTTGCAGCGGCGGCCGAGGAGCCGGCATAGCCGTACATGGCGGCCGCGTCCTGGGCCCACATCTCGGCATACAGAGCCTCAGTCGCCATGATGGCTGCGGTGTTGATCCCCAGGAAATTGGTGGCAACCAGCATCGCCAACTGTGCCCGGTTAGCAGCGATCACCGGCGGTGGCACGGTGGCGGCGAACGCGGTCTCGAACGCCGACGCGGCTGCCTCGGCCTGGGCCGCCGCCTGGTGGGTCTCAGCGGCGGCAGCATTCATCCATGCGACAAAGGTCGCCGCCGCGGCCGCCATCGATGCCGACGCGGGGCCCCGCCAGCTACCGTCGGTCAGGCCGGTGACCACCGAAGAGTAAGACGCCGCCGCCGAGGACAGTTCCCCGGCCAGGTTTTCCCAGGCCGCCGCGGCTTCCAGCATCGGACCCGAGCCAGGGCCGGAATACATTCGGCCGCTGTTGATCTCGGGCGGCAGTGCTGCGAAATCCATTGATATGTCCCGAGTGTCAGCGTGTGGCGGCCGCATTGGCGGCCTCGGTGGCCGCATACGAACCGGCGGAGGCTTCCAAGGTGGCAACGAACAGTTGGTGAATCGCCGCCGCTTGCGCGCTGATCTCCTGGTACAGCACCCCATGGGCGGCGAACGCTGCCGCGGTCAGCGCCGAAACCTCGTCGGCGGCCGCGGGACTGAGCCCGGTGGTCGGGCCGGCCACAACCGCATTCTGTGCGCTCATCGCCGAGCCGATACCCGCCAAGTTGCCCGCCGCCGCGGTCAGTGCCGCGGGTTCCGTGATCAAGAAAGACATACCCTCTTCTCCCAACGCCTGTTGGCTGAACAACCGAGTCTCAAGACTTAGGATGTCGACGCCCGGCGCTGATGTCGTCGGGGGTAGCGCCCATTAAGCCCCCTGCTAGCCGTAATACCTTGGCGGAATTCGGCAAACAACGGTCCGGCGGTCAGTCGCTGTGGGTGCCGTTGAGGTGCCAGGGGTTTGATAAGACGCCTCAGCGATCCATTCAGGAGGCATTGTTGTGGCCCTGTGCTGGTTGCTTATTCAGTTCGGCCTAACCCTCCATCGGAGGCGAGGGACCTTGTGCGCTACCGGCTGACCGGGTATATCAATTCCGGCTGTCGGTAACGACACACTCGGGTAAGCACGGCATCCTGAGGGAACGGGGACACGACAGCCCGCAATCCCTGCAGACCAGGGCTCGGCGCGCTGGACAACAACGGGCGCAACCCGAATGGAAAGCTAGGAAGGACTCATGTCGATCGACGGTAGCGCCCTCGGCGGACGCCTTCCGCTTTACGGCAGCGAAGCGCTCAATCCAGCACAGAAAGCGCTCTATAACTGGCTGATGGATGTGGCGGTTCCGTGGGCGGAGGCTGCGGATTTCGAGGCCAGCACCGAAATGGACCGGCTCATCGGACCATTCAATCCGGCTTTGCTGACGCCGGAAATCTCGTCGGCCTTCGTCGACCTTGCGGTTGCTGAGCAAAAGCACACGTCGCTGAGCAAACGCTCTAGGGAAGTCATCATTTTGACGGTCGGGGCAGTCTGGCAGGCGCCCTATGAGCTCTACGCACATTGCGCCGTTGCGCGGCATGTCGGTCACTCCGATGACGCGGTGCGAAAACTTGCCGCCGGCGGGTTGCCGCAGGACCTCACGGACGAAGAGGCGGTTACCCACCGTGTCGCCCGCGCATTGTCGGTGGAGCATCGTCTGAGCGAGGCGCTCTACCGTGAGGCAGAAGCAATGCTCGGTGCCCACGGGGTCATGGAAGCCGTCGTACTCACCGGCATCTATCACACCGTGTGCGCAATACTCAACGCCTTCGAGATACCCGCGCCCTCATAAACGCGGGAGGCCTTGGTGCAGAGCCATGACGGTTTTGCGGGCCGCGTCAAGGGCCGCCTCAAGCAAGGGTGTCTATCAAGGCGCCGGCAATCGTTAAGGCAACGACAATCTTGCCCGTTCACCTGCACGGTCGGTGGGTCCGCCGGGTCGGGCCAGCGGGTTCGCGTCGTGTGGCGCTTTCAAAATGTCGCGATTCGGCACCGACGGGTGTTAGGTAAGAGGCAGGTTCGACCCTGCGAGGTGGTCGATGGGTGACGGCGCGGTTTTGCCTGACCGGGATCTGCCCGTTCGGGCCGAGATTGTGCACGAAAGTCAACGCACACGGGTGACGCGGCTTTTGCTTTCCGGGAGCACGGTCATCCGCAAAGAGCCGTTGGGTGCAGAAGCGCGGCGTCGACTGCAACACGAGATGGCTGTCCTGGAGCGGTTGCGGGGCGTGATGGGTGTGGCGCAGGTGTTGGATGCGCCGCATTACCCCGCCTCGATCGTGCTTGCGGATGCCGGGCAGGCGAGCCTGGCGCAGATGGTCAAGCCCCTTGCGCTCGACGACCTGATCGACTTGGCGGCGGGCATGGCCAAGGCGGTCGCGGGCATGCATGGCCGTGGTGTGCTGCATCGTGATATCTGCCCGGCGAACATTGTGATTTCGTCTGACGGCGCGCCTTGCCTGGTGGGTTTCGGCTTGGCGACGCTGGTAACTGAGATTCGTCCGGAGTTCAGCCACCACAGCCAAATTGTGGGCACGTTGCCGTATTTGGCGCCCGAGCAGACGGGGCGTACCGGTCGGCCGGTGGATCAGCGCGCCGATCTGTATGCGTTGGGCGCGACACTGTACGAGTTGGCCACCGGTGAGCCGCCGTTCGGTGCGGGCGATCCGTTGCGGCTTACGCATGATCACTTGGCGCGGGTGCCTGCACCCCCGGGCGAGATCAATGCAGCGGTGCCCGAGATGCTGTCGGCGATCATCATGCATCTGCTGGAAAAGGAGCCCGACGATCGCTACCAGTCGGCCGACGGCGTGGTCTACGACCTTGCGCAGTTTGGCGAGCCCGGCGTGTCGACGACGGCTGCGCCGCGCGTCGGCGCGCGGGATTTTCCGCTGCGGCTGCTGCCGCCGTCGCGGCTCATCGGGCGCGATGACGAGGTAGTGGCGTTGAGTGCGGCGTTTGATGATGCGCTGACGGGCGCCTGCCACGCTGTGCTGGTCAGTGGAGCCCCGGGAGTGGGCAAGACGGCATTAGTTGATGAGCTGCGCCCGGTGGTAACCGGCAACGATGGCTGGTTTGTGGCGGGCAAGTTCGACGAGTATCGGCGGGATCTGGAGTCTGGCGGCATTTTTCAGGCGTTTCGTGCGTTAGGTCGGCTGTTGCTCGCGGAGCCCGAGGACGAGCTGGTCGAGCTGCGGGAACGGATGCTGGCGGCGCTGGGTCCGAATGCGGGCTTGGCTGCCGCCACGGTGCCGGAGTTGGCGGCGCTGCTGGGCGTGCCCGCTGAGGCGGGCGATCCGTTGACCGCCCAGGTGCGGATGCAGCACAGCGCTGTGGACATGCTGCGGGGTGTGGCCTCGCGCAAACGGCCGGTGGTGTTGTTCGTCGACGACCTGCAGTGGGCCGGGCCCGTTGCTGTCGGCTTCATCGATCTGGTGTTCCGTGAGCAGGTGGAGGGCCTGTTGCTGGTGGCTGCCTATCGCGACGAGGTGGACCCGACACATCCGATCGCGGCCTCGCTGTCGCGGTGGCGGCAACAGTCCGGCATGACGCACCTGAATTTGGTGAACCTGTCAGGACAGAATGTGGCCGCTCTGGTCGCCGAAATCCTGAGGGTCGACCCGGTTGCCGCAGGTGCTTTGACCGAGCTCATCGAGCCGCATACGCGCGGCAACCCGTATGAGACGTTGGAGTTGCTCAACACCTTGCGTCACGAGGGCGTGCTGACCCCGACCTCGAAGGGGTGGTCTTGGGACGAGCCCGCCGTGCGCTCACTTTTGGCCCGTTCGGAGGTGGCCAAACTTGCGATGGCCCGGTTGGCGGGCTTGCCGTCCGCCTCCCGGGACGTGCTGGAGGCGATGGCGTGTCTGGGCGGGCGAGCCGAGCTCAGCGTGCTGGCGGCCGCGACCGCCGAGTCGGCCGAAGTGGTGGAACAGCGCCTGGCACCTGCCCTGGAAGAGGTCGTTCTGGTGGCCGAGACCTGGACCCATGACGCGGTGCGATTCCGTCACGACCGCATCCGTGAAGCGATCCTCGCCGAGGTTGATACCCAGCGGCGGCACAGCCTGCACCTGGCGATGGCGCGGCGGCTGGCGGTCAGACCGGAGCTGTTCGCCGTGGCCGCCGAGCAGTACCTCCCGGTCATCGACACGGTCACCGACGCCGGGGAGCGGTCTGCGGTGGTGGCGCTGCTGCGCCGCGCCGCCGAACAGGCCGCGCTGGTGGGGGATTACAGCCAAGTTCACACGCTGCTCTCGAGCGCCCTGCGGGTCGCCGACCCCGGTGATGCTGCCGGGCTGATCCAACTGCACACCGGGCGCCTCACCGCCCTCTTCTGTCTGGGTCGGCTGGAGGAGGCCGACGACGACTACCGCATCATCGACCGGTTGAGCACCGCCGCGCTACAGCGGGTGGACGCAACCTGCGTGCAGGTGCGCAGCCTGACCAACCGCAAGCTTTACTCCAACGCGATCGAACTCGCCGTGACGGCGTTGCGCGAGCTCGGTACCACCGTCCCGCCCCCCGAACAGCTTCCGTTATTGCTCGAGCGGTATTTCGACTATCTGTACCGGTGGCTGGACCATACCGATGACGCGGCTGATCTGGGCAGGGCCGAAATCACCGAGCCGACACTGCTTGCCGTGAGTTGTCTGTTCAACGCGGTCTTTCCGACCGCGACCTTCGCCGGCGACACCTTCATGCAGGCGTGGCTGAGCCTTGAGGCGCTACAAATTTGGCTCGACCACGGCACCGCCCGTGGCCTGGTCGGCCCGGCAAGCTATTCGGCAGCCACCGCCATCGCGCTGCGCGACGACTACGACGCCGCTTACCGGGCTGCACGCCGGATCGTGGCCGTAGGGGAAGCCCGTGGCTATGAGCCCGAGACCTCACTGGCGCGGTTCGTGTCGTCTTACTTCGGTTGCTGGTTTGAACCGCTGGAAATCGTTGTCGCGCAGGCAAAGCGGGCACGCGAAGGGCTCATCAAAGGTGGCGACCTGGCCACCGCCGGCTATACCGTGGCGCACACCTACGGGGGGCGACTTGATTTCGTGCCCACGCTGGATGTCTATGTCGCCGAGGCGGAGAAGGCATTGGCCTTCGTGCGGCGGGTCGGCATCGAACCAATGGGGCAGTGGGTGGAGGCCTACCAGTGGTTGGCAGATGCGTTGCGCGGCGAAACCCCCTACCCATCAGGTGGGGTGGCGCTCATTGACCGGTACGCCGACGACTCGGCGGTGCCGTTCTATGGAGATCTCAGCCGCGCGATCGCGGCCACGATCTTCGATGATCCGACGAGCCTGAGACGACACACCGCCGCGGCGATGCAAGCGCTGCCTTTTGCCCTCGGCAACTATGTGACCGCGGTGGCCCGTCTGCTGCGGGGCCTTGCTCTTGCTGCCGACGCTCGAACCGCTGGGCCCGATGAACGACCGGGATTGCAGTCCGAGTTGGAGGACGCGATTGTCTGGCTCGGCGCTCGCGCCGAAGACGCGCCCATGAATTTCCTGCACCTGCTGCGGCTCCTGGAGGCGGAACGGGCCTGGGCCTTGGGCGACTTGGGCGCCGCCGCGCTGGCCTTCGACGCAGCGCGAGATGAGGTCGCCGGGCGGCAGCGCCCGTGGCATCGGGCGCTGATCACCGAGCGCGCCGCCCGCTTCCGCCTGGCACGGGGCCTGCAACACGCCGGCCTTGAACTTCTCGCCCAGGCCAGGCAGATGTACTTGTCTTGGGGGGCGACGGCGAAAGTCGCCCAGCTCGACTCGGCGTATCCGTTACTGCGGCCGCCAGCCGAGGCGCCCAGCGCAATCGGCAGCGACCGAAACGGTGATCTGCGCCGACAAGGTTCTATGCTCAGCACCGGAACGATCGACTTGCTTGCGATTCTGTCGGCGTCGCGGGCGCTGAGCTCGGAAACGACCATCGACGGGCTGCACGCCCGCGTCGTCGACGTGCTCGCCGCGATGACCGGCGCGACCGAGGTACGGCTGCTGCTGCGCGGTGACGACCCCCAAGACTGGCTGCTACTTACAACGGGAGGCACGATCCCCGTCAGCGGCATCGGCAGCCAGCAGACCGTGCCGACGTCGGTGCTGCGGTATGCCCAGCGCATACCCGAACCGCTGGTCGTCGTCGACGCCACCAGCGACGACCGCTTCGCTCGCGATCCCTACTTCGCCGACACCGACCGCTGCTCTCTGCTGGCCCTACCCGTTCTCAGCCGTGGCCGGCTGCGGGCGGTGTTGCTGCTGGAGAATCGCTTGATCCGCGGGGCGTTCACCGCCGATCGCCTCGACGCGGTCAAGCTGATCGCCGGCCAGCTCGCCGTCTCCCTCGACAACGCCCAGCTGTATGCCGAGCTTGCCGCGTCACGCGCGCGGATCGTTGCCGCCGCCGACCAGGCCCGCCGCCGCATCGAACGTGACCTGCACGACGGTGCCCAACAGCAGCTCGTCTCGTTGGCGATGCAGCTGCGCATGATGGTGAAGAGGTGGCGCCCGAGGCCGGTGAGCTGCGGATGCAGCTGGACCGCGCGGTCAACCAGGCAACCGGCGCACTCGATGCGCTGCGCGACCTTTCGCGCGGCATTCATCCGGCGGTCCTGACGAAGGGCGGCCTCAGCCCGGCCTTGCACGCGCTCATCCGTCGCTCGCCGATCCCTGTTCAGCTCGACCTGGACATCAAAGAGCGGCTGCCCGATCAGGTCGAGGTCAGCGCTTACTACATCGTCGCCGAGGCATTGACCAACGCGGCCAAGCACTCGCGCGCCTCGACGGTCACGGTCACCGTCGAAGCGAAGCCCGCCGACGGCATCCTGCGGCTCCAGGTCGGTGACGACGGCGTAGGAGGTGCCGACTTTGCCGGTGGTACTGGCCTACTCGGCCTCAAGGATCGAGTAGAGGCGCTCGGCGGCCACATCGATTTGCACAGCACCTACGGCGCCGGAACCAGTCTGCGTGTCGAGCTTCCCCTGACCCAAGCCCTCGGCGGAACATCCGGCTAAGTGGTGGACGCCCTACCGGTCACGGCGGCGGCCAAAGCAATAGTCCTGTGGGAAGCGGGACCGGGATTGACGTCACTATCCCAATTGCAATGCCTCGCAAGCAGTTTACGAATGCAGTTACCCACCAGAGGCCAGTACGAAGGTGGGCCCCGTGCGAGTCCCGTTAGATTCAAAGAGCTTGGCACAGCGGGTCACTGTCGCACCTGTCACTAGCGGTGTGTTCAGCGCGTGCAGCAGCGGTGGACCGCCGTGTTCCGGAAGAAACTATGGACGTCGGTAACCTGGAGAGCAACTATCTACCGCCGGCCTAGGTCGGTGCCGAGGTTGACCTGCACGGTCTTGGGCCGACCGGAACTGTCGGTGACGACCAGGGCTACCCGGGTGCCGGGTTCTTTGGATTCCACCGCGGCGAGCAGCATGTCGCCGTTTTCGATGATTTGGTCGTCGAGTTTGGTGACCAGCGCGCCAACGGTCAGCCCGGCCGCCGCGGCGGGGCTACCGTTTTCCACCCCAGTGATCTTGGCGCCGTGAGGGTCGATGTCGTTGCTGGCTTGAGCGCCCAGCCAGCCATGCGAGGCGTGGCCGGTGGCGAGCAATTCGGCGGCGACACGTGCGGCGTGATCGACGGGAATGGCAAAGCCCAGCCCGATCGATCCGCGATAGGCGGTGCCCGAGCCGTCGGCCGGGATCGCACCCTGCCCGGCCGCGTTGATGCCGACGAGGTTACCGTCCATATCAACGAGGGCGCCGCCGGAGTTACCCGGGTTGATCGCGGCGTCGGTTTGGATGGCATAAAACGCGCCGAACCGGTGCTCGGGGTCGTTCGCCGGCGATACCAGACGGTTGAGCGCGCTGACGATGCCGACGGTGACCGTGCCGCGCAATCCCATCGGAGTTCCCACCGCCGTCACCGGCTGACCGACGCGCAGATTGGCCGACGAGCCAATCGAGATTGGGGTGAGCCCGGAAATCTGTTGGGCACGACCAATGGCGATATCGCTCGCTGGGTCGGTGGCGATCACAGTGAATGCGGCGGTCCGGCCGTCGTTGAAAATCACCGAGAAGCTCCCCGACTGGGGCGGTCGGCTGCTCGCCAACGCCACGACATGGTTATTGGTCATGATCAGCCCATCGGCACTCAAGACGATCCCAGAAGCCATCAGGGGGTAGCCGCCTTGGTTGATTTGCAGTGTCACCACACTGGGCAACACCTTTGCCGCCACCTGCTCTATCGAGAATGCGCGGGGATCGGGCCGGTTTAGGGCAGAATCAGCAGCCACGGATTGGCTGCCGACAGCCTTTGGATGGACAAGCACCACAACAGCGGTACAGATCGCTGCGACAAGCCCCGCCACCTCCAGGGCACGCACAATCAAGCGCCTAACGCGAGCCAGCCCCGGTCGGCGCGCGGTACGCGGGGCCGCCCGATGAGACGGGTACCTGCGGGCGCGCCGGAGATGCGGCTGCGCAGCTGGGGTATTCGGCCCATGCTCATGCTCTTGCACTTCAGACATAGGCATCACGCGGCAGCCGCCGTGGCCAGCTGACATGAGTCGTCTCCTTACCTTTTCGTTGGCGGCCAACGCCTGGCGTCGCTCGCCAAATTCCATGGGGCTCAACGAGATATCGCTGACCCGGCCTACGAGCAACGCCAGATCGGCGATGCCGTCGGTTGCCAGCAGATCTGCGCGCAAGGCCCTTTCGCGTTTTACGTGCTGTCACATCGGCTATTGCTCAGGGTGCCGCGTTCGCAATCGTCTGTCGCTCCCGGCAACGCCAATCGATATACCCCGCTAGCGGGTATCGCGTCTGAAAGGTGCTGCCTTTTCTGGCGAATTGTCAGAAATGATCCGGGCCGACCTGAGGCCTTCTCATCACCTCCATCACGGCGTTTGGGGATTTTCTGCTGCGGCCGTGTGCCCGGTGTCTCGTTGAGAGCGGCCATAGTGTGGCGCTGGCGTCCGATCAACCACCGAAGTACCAGGCGTGCTACCGCCATAGTGCTTACGCTCTATGGAGATCGAGCGTGGTCGTGAACCGCCCAAGCAGAACCGTGACGCCACGGCTTCAACGCGCCCGAGGGGAAGCTCGCAAACAACTTGACACTCTGCCCGTGCCGTGCGCCCTCCCACCCGAGCCAGAGATTGGTCGTCAGTTTCTTTGCGGTTTGATTCCGGTCTGTGCGCACCTGCCCGACTCAGCGCGGCACTGTTGCGCGGCTGCTCAAGCGGTATCGCAAACATTGTGCGCCTTTCGGCCGCCATGGAAGGAGCGCCGTGTTGGGCAGGTGAATGGGTGCCGCTACCCGGCAAGTCCGAGGAGCGTCCCGGATAGCGGCACCGGACAGGGCGGCCTTGGGAATGAAGGCCAGAGCCGGGCTGGCGGCGACCAGTTCGGCGAAGTCCTCCTCGGCGTGGGTGGAGATCAAGATCGTCGGCACGTCGGCGCCCGAATCCGTTCCGGTGAAGCCGCTCGACGACGTTCAAAACCGCTCTCGTCGCCGAGATCGATGTCGACAAGTGTCACGTCGGGCCGCAGGTTCTCCACGCACTGCAGCCCTTCCGCGGAGGAGCTTGCCACCGCGACCACGCTGATTCCCTGATGCTCCAGCAACCGCGTCGCCGCATCGAGGAAATCGCGGTTGTCGTCGACAATGACGCACCGCGTCCGATCACCTAGTCTCACCAGTTCAGTTTGGAGTAGCGACGGACCGATCGCATGGAAGCTAGCAGGAAATTCGCCCCGAGTCGGGAAGGATTGGCGGGCCTGCTGTGACGCCGGTCGCACCGAGGAGACTGGCGGGCTGCGTAGCCGGGCGCAGGGTTACTGATCGGCGGCCAGATACCGGTTAGCCGGGAGGCGCGGACTGCGGCTGACCAGAACCCGCCATGGTTGCCAGCGGTGCAGACGTGGGCCAGCGCGGACGCAAATGTAAGGCGGGTAGCCGGATAGACGCCGTTCGGGCGCGACACGAGAGGTGCATCATGACCCTGCCAGTGGAATTGACTGCCGACGCGGACCCTACGGCCGGCTTTGAAAACCAAGTCGCTCCCGTGCTCGGCGACTTACACCGGCGGGCGCTGCGGATGACCCGCCATCACGCCGATGCCGAAGACCTGGTCCAGGACACGCTGGCAAAAGCCTTCGCCGGGTTTGACTCCTTCCGGCCGAACAGCAACATCGGCGCCTGGCTGTACCGAATCCTGGTCAACACCCACATCAGTAATTGCCGCAAAGCCCGGCGGCGCCCAGCACAGCATTTGGCGGCGGCGATTTCGGATCTGCAAGTGATGGAGAGCGCGGCGCATTCGGCAACGGGAATGCCGTCGGCGGAAGACCAAGCGCTGAAAAGAATTGGCGACCACGACGTCATCACCGCAATGCGCGCCCTGCCCGAGCAGTTCCGCCTCACCGTTTACTACGCGGATATCCAGGGACTCTCGTGCAAGGAAATCGCCACAGTGATGGACACGCCAATCGGAACCGTGGTGTCGCGCCTGCATCGCGGGCGTCGCCGACTGCGCAGGCTGCTCACCGAGGTGGGCCGGACGGAGGGCCATCGCAACTCATGGGGCCTGGCGCAAACGGCGTGAGGGGCCTGCTTGGCGCTGGCGCTACCGTGACACCGATCAGCTGCAAGTCACCGCGAGTCGAGAAACGTGATCACCGCGCGGACGCGACGATGGTCGTCGCCGGTCTCCGGTAGGCCGAGTTTGGTGAGGATGCTGCGGACGTGCTTTTCGACCGTGCCCTCGGTCACCCACAACTGCCGCGCGATGCCGGCATTGGATCGGCCCTCGGCCATCAACTCCAGCACCTCGAGTTCGCGCGGCGACAGTACCGACAGCGGATCGTTGCGGCGCCGTCCGGACACCAGCTCCTGTACCACCGCCGGGTCGATCACCGACGCGCCCTTCGCTACCCGCTGCAGGGTGTCGACAAAATCGGCGACGTCGGTGACGCGGCTCTTGAGCAGATAGCCGATCCCGCGGCCGCTGGCCAACAGCTCCATCGCATGCTCGACGTCGACGTAGGCAGACAGCACCATAATCCCGGTGTCGGGCAGTTCCTCGCGGATCACCCGGGCGGCCTCGAGACCCTCGGTGGTGTGGGTGGGCGGCATCCGGATGTCCACCACCACCACATCGGGGCTGGTTTTGCGTACCAGCGCGAGCAGCTCGACAGCGTTGCCGACCTGGCCGACGACGGTGAACCCGGAGCGGTCCAGCAGGCTGGCCAGACCCTCGCGCAGCAGGGTTTCGTCGTCGGCCACAACCGCGCGCAGCGGGGCGGGCGCCGTGCCCGCCTCGGCGGTGCTTGTTTCCGTCGTCAACGCCTGGTCCTCCCGGCTTGCCTGCTTGAGGAACCATCTTGCACCGCGCGGTATCCGTTTTCCAGCTATCACCCATACCGGTTAGGCGCCAGCAGCGACGACCACGGACACCAGAAACGGCATCGTGAGTGCATGGTCGTGGAATGGAAAGCTCCGATCGGCGCTCGTGTGTTCGATGTCGTCGCGGGCAGGGACACCGATCAGGTCTATGTCGCCGCCGACGACTGTGTGCTCGTGATGGCCGGCAGCGACATCGCGGCGCGCATACCCGTCGGCCCTGATACCAAGCACCTGGTGCTCAGCGCCGACGATGCTTTTCTTTACGTTCCCGGCTACGACGGTTCGGTACGGATCATCACCACCGCCGATCACACGGTCACGACCATCTACGGCAGCCCGAGCACCGCTGAAGTCGTCAGCCCCTCGGGGCGGCACCTTTACACCGCCCACATGGCGACCAGTCGCGAAAGCATCGACAGCTTGATTTCAGCGACCGCTGCAGACAGTACGTCGATGACCACCGTGGCGATCGAGAACTACGCCACCGGGATGGATCTGAGCCCCGACGGCGATCACCTCTACGTCGCGACTTCCCGGCTCAGTTCCTACACCCAGTACTTTCCCGGCTCGATCACGGTGATCGACACGGCGCAACACGACGTTGTCGACACCATCGCCGTCCCGCTGTCGCCGGACACCGTGACTGTGAGCCCGGATGGTTCGCGTGTCTTGGTGACCCACTACGACACCAACTCGATCTCGGCCATTGATGTCGAAACGCGCGAAGTCACCTCGATGCGCCTCCCCGACGCGCCGCTGTCCGCGGCGGTCACGCCCGACGGCACCGGGGTCTACGTCATCGGCATGCAGTCACTTGTCGCCGTCGACTTCCCGACCAAAATCGCGGAGATCATCCCCGCCGGGGAGATGCCGCGCCGGATGAAGTTCAGTGGCGACGGCAAGCTAGCATGCGTCACCGATCTGGCGTCTTCCGCCGTCGTGGTGCTCGACACCATCACCAACTCGGTGATTACCGCAGTCCAACTGGATGGCCATCCAGAAGCGGTGGCACTCAGCGGTGATGGTGAGCTGCTGTACGTCGCCGACTACTGGGGCGGCACCCTCACCGCCATCTCGATCGCGTCGGTCGTGCGTGACGCGGAAGCGGCGTGAATCCGCCCGGTTTACCGTTGCCGTTGCGTGCGTTTGAGTGCCACGCTCACTTCGCGTCTCCTTGCGGGATTTTAGTGGTTCTGATCTTGCCGCTCGCGGCGCGGGCGTCGGTGAATCCGGCGTGCGCGCTATAGCTTGCGTGGATGAAGAACCCACACGACGCAACTCCAAAGGCAACCTCGGACATTCGGTCGGTTATTTGGCTGCTGTCGATTTCGCGGCGACCCGCGCGTATCACTGCGCACTTGCCAATTGAGTGGGTTATTCAGCCGTTAGTCGGTTAGCAACGAATTGGGCTGCCTCCGTTGCCATTCCAGACTCAACGTAGACGCGGTGCGCCGCTACGTCGTTGCCCGGGGAGCATACCGGATCCGAACCGTTGCACAGGTCGATCGCCTTAAGGCCGAACAGCGGGCTGAGCGAGGTCAATGGGCCGCCGATGCGATTGGAGGGATTACCGAAGACGGCCACCGCAGCGACATGATCGGCAACGTTGTCTGGTAGCGGATCTCCGAATCCGAACGTCGCTTGGCCGGGCACGGTGATGAGGTCGACGACGGCTGCGCCCTGCGAGTACCCGCCGAGCACCACTTTGGTCTGCGGGCATGATGCGGCGGTGCTTTCAACGAATTGCCTGGCGTCATTTGCGCCATCGACAGCGCGGAAAAAGTCATAGGACGCTGGGTAGTCGACAGCATAGACGGCCACGGACTTGCCGTTGACAAGGGAACGCAACGAGTCGACAAATGCCTGCCCGACACGTCCAGGACCCGGCGGCTCGCCGGTGCCGCGCGCAAACACAACCTGGATGTCAGAGCATGATCCCTCCCGCGCGAGGTGGACACTGCCTGAGTCGGCGAAAGATACCGCCGGCGCGCTCAGCATCGCGGAGATCACCGCCGCGCTCATGCCAATAGAAAGCTCAGCCAAGATCTTCCTCATAATTCACGCTTTCTCGCGGTCAGCGGCTGCTTGCGCAGCGCTGCGGTCTACGGTTGCACTGTCAAAAGCATCGGCTGCCCGAGCGCGGATGTCGTTAGCGCTAGCGCCCAAAGGCGTTTGGCGCCAGCGGTAATGCCGGTAGCCGCGGGGATATTCTCAGCCGTGACCGCGCATCTTTATCTTGCTGATGGTGTCGTCCCCGCTGTTCATTCCGAGAGGCGTACTTGTTGTGCACGCCATTCGCAACTGGCGGCCGCACCTGCCTGTGCGGGTGCCCGCAGCGACCGCCCGACAGCGTCGGCCGCTCGAAGTCTCCGTCGAATTCGATTGAGGAGGACTTTGCGTGTTCAGGTCTTCCGTCGGAACTCTTCGATCACGCGGGCCTGTTCGACTGCGTCGGTGATGATTTCGACGTGGCCGCCGTCGTGAACGTGTAGTGCCGCATTCGGCGATAGCCGGTTCATGATCCTGGCATTGGCCAGCGGGATGATCGGATCATCGCTACCCGCCACGATCAAAGTGGGCTGCCGGATGAGGGGCAGCATGAAGACGCTGGTCCACCCCGCCCCGGCTATCAGCTGGTGCACATACCCGATGCGCGAGCCGGCCATCAGCTGGCGGTCGAAGACGTGCTTGATCATCATGGGTTCGCTGCGGGCCGTTCCGCCGTAGATTTCGGGGGCGATCATGGCGGCATAGCGATGATCCAGAAATCGACGCGGCGTCAACATCTTCGCCAGCACCGAGGGTTTGCCAGGAATCATCAGCGAACCGGTACCGGTGGATACCAGGATCAGGCGGCGGCACCGGTGCGGGTTCTGGAAGGCGAACTGTTGCGCGAGTGCGCCACCCCATGACAGTCCCAAGATGTCAACTCGGGACCGGCCGGCTCGCCGGTTGAGGATGCCGATCTTCTTCAGTAGCCTGCCCAGCACCGCGGCCAAGTATGGAAATCGATACGGGAACGGCGAATCGGGCGAGCCGCCAGTGCCTGGCACGTCGAACCGCACCACGGTTGTGTCCGACTCCAGTTGCGACACAAACGGATCGAGAACCTCAAGGCTCGCGCCGATTCCGTTGCACACCACCAACGGGATTCCGGTGCCCCACCGAATGTTTACCCGGATTTGTTGGCCGAGGACCGCGACCAGGTCCTCATCGTTCATGCTTGCGCTTATCGGAGAGCACTACGACATCGGCGACGCCCTCCCGCCGCGTCGACGGCCGCGGACCAGAAGTCGCCCCTAGCAGGCGCCATCTGGCGGCGGCGACCACATCGGCACTCGCGGAGGCCGCCCAGCCGACTCTCGCGAAGCTGTACTCCAATACCGCCAGCAGGAGCCCGACAGGGAGCGCGAGGCGTTTGTCAACGTGCATGAACGTAGCTGCCCGGCGCCTGAGCCAGTGCTGTGAGGCCGTTACCGCCGAGCTCGGTGGGCGCCGGTTTCTGATCGCCGCCGCGCTGCGCCAACCACGCCGAGAAGTCGGGCCACCACGAATCGCCGTGCGTTTCCGCCGCCGCCATCCAACGCATCGGGTCGCGTTCGTCGACGGTTCCGGTGCGGTAGGAAGCCTTCGGATTGCCCGGGGGATTCACCAGCGCGGCGATGTGCCCGCTCGACGACAGGACGAACCGCAGCTCTTTGCTCCCCAGCATCCGCGCGCTGTGGTAGCAGGCCTGCCAGGGCGAAATGTGGTCGGCAATCCCCGCGACGACGTACGTATCGGCCGTCACCGTGCCGAGGTCGACTGGGGTGCCGAGCATGTGCACCGCGCCCGGTTCAGTCAAGGCGTTCTGCAGACCCATCGTCACCATGTCGCGATGCAGCGCCGCCGGCATGCGCGTGGTGTCGGCGTTCCAGAACAGCACGTCGAACGGTGCCGGCGAGCGGCCCTGCAGATAGTTGTTCACCCAGTACCGCCACACCAGGTCGGTGGGCCGCAGCCAGGCGAACACCTCGGCGAGTGCTCGGCCGTCGAGGTAGCCCTTGCGCGCCGACAGCGCGACCCCCAGTTTGGCGGTCGTCTCGTCGAGAGCCGCGGCCACGCCTGCCCTTCCCTGATCCAGCACGGTCACCATCAATGTCAGGCTGGCGATGCGTTCAGCCTCGCCCATCGCGCTCAAATGCGCGGCGGTCATGCCCGCCAGGATTCCGCCCGAGCACGACGCCTGCACGTGGGCGCTCTCCGAGCCCGTCGCCTTTCGGATCGCGTCCAGCGCGTCGATGATCGCGCCACCGTACACGTCGCAACCCCAGGACCGTTGCGCCGCAGTGGGGTTGCGCCACGAGATAGCGAAGACTTGGTGGCCTTGGCGCAGGAAGTACTGCACCATGCTGCGGCCCGGTGCGATGTCGAGGATGTAGAACTTGTTGATCACCGGCGGCACCATCAGCAGTGGCACTGCCCACACCTTCTCGGTTTGCGGTGCGTACTGAATGAGTTCGAACACCTCGTTGCGGTATACGACCGCACCGGGCGTGACGGCGAGATCCCCTCCGACCGTGAACGCGTCGGGTTCGACCATCGACGGAACCCGCGGCGGCGCAGCCATATCGCGCAGAAAGCGCCGCACTCCCCGAACGACGCTGAGGCCACCGGTGTCGATGATCGCCTTCCACCCCAGCGGATTGATCAACGGGTGGTTGCTGGGCGCGAGACCTTCCATGAGGACGTCGAGCACGAATCTGACCCGTTCGGCGTCGCGCCAATCGAGTTTCGCGTCGGCGAACAGGTGCTCCACCACCTCGACGGCGGCCAAGTACGTCTGCATGGACCGCTTCAGCAGCGGATTGCCCTGCCACGCCGGATCGCTGAATCGCTTGTCGGCCTTGGCCGGAGCGCGATCGGACATGCCCGTTGCGACCGAGGCGAGTTCGCGCCCGAACAACCCCACCCTTCCGGCGACGACGCCCGGGCGGCGGGCCAGCTTCAAACCGAACCTGCCCCATGACGTATCAGGCATCATCCGGCTCGCGATCCCGACCGCCGAACCGGTCATTAGCAAATCATGTGGTCTAGTAATTTCAGCCGGATCCTGAACGTCTGGGCTCGACATCGACAATCGCCTTGGGTTGCGTTGGTTTTGACTTCGTCGGCGTCATTGCCCGGCGCGAAGCTCATGTTAGGGGTAGGTTGCGGCGTCGCCATCGTCCGCGCGAAACGACTACCGGTGGGTAGGTTGTCGCGGGACGACAACACCTGTGGCACTAACCCAGATGCTGTCGGGTGACCGCGCTGCCGTACCAATGGCACAGCAGCAACGCTAGTTCCACGTCGAGCCGGTCGGCGCCGATCGCGCGGCTCCGCTGGGCGACGGCCCGCCCGACCCGGTACTTGACCGTGTTCGGGTGCAGGTTGAGCCGCTCGGCGGCCAGTTTGTAGCTGCCGTCGCTGGACAGTAAGACGCGCCACGTCTCGCGCAGCCGGGCATTATTCTCGTTGTCGAACGCCAGCTCGCCGAGCACTTCGGCCACCCACTCGCGGGCCTGGCTGATGTCGCCGCCCAACAGGGCGGCCACCGACACACCAGGATCGTCCGCGGCGATCACGCTCGGCTTGTGCGGATCACGCGCGGCTGCTACAGCGTGTGCGGCCAGCGCCCTGTGGTGCGACCGGCGAAAGCCGCCGACACCCGCTGCCATCGATCCCATCCCCACGCCGGGCGAGCCCGCATGAGTGGCCGCGAATTTCCGGGCTTTCTCGATCGCTTCCGGTGCAGCGGCGCGAAACGGTAACCATCCCCAGCCTGTTATGCCGTCGGCCGCCACGAACAGTGGTTTGCCCGACGCCCCGGCCGCCTGGCCCAGCTCGCGCAGCAAGCCTTGCAGCCGTGCCAGTTCGTCGCCATCGCTGCCCGCCTGTGGGTACCAGAGCACGACGGCCAGATGGTGCCATCGCAGCGGATAGCGAATCGTCGACGACGCGGCGTCGACGTCAACAGGTGTCTTGGCAGCGAGGATCTCCCGCACCCGCACGGCGCGAATGCTGTTCTGATTCTCCAGCCAGCGGTCACGCTCGTCTTCATAGACCTCGACGACGTGTTGTGAAATCCAGTCGATGTAGGTGAACATCGTCGCCGACATCTTCTCCAGCACGCCCACCCGAACTGGTGGTTTCATGTCGGTGGCCTGGACCTCGGCAAACACCAGTTCGTTCAGGCGACCGCTGGCCGATTCGGTACGCGCGCACCAACGCGTGCACGGGTACGCCGTGTTGCGCGAGCCGCCGCGCGTATTCCAATGCCGTGGTCGGCGCCTCGATGCGCTGCACATCGATGCCGTGGCGCAGCGAGTGGAGCACCGCGTCGACGTTGCCGCCGATGCTGGCCCCAAGCAACTCGATACTGGCCGTGTCCTCGCGGAGTTCGGGAATCTCGTCTTCGAGGTAACGCTGGATGATCGCGGTCACATGGCTCAGCTGTTGCTGGAGCCCGGCAGCGATCTGACGGACACAGCGGTCAACGTCAGTATCGGTGCCGCTCGTCACATAAAGACGGTAGATCCTCGCGACCCTGCTCGATGGCTTAATGAGCGCACGCCTTTGTCTCCGGGGCACAAATAGCCCTCGACATTTGGGCGGCGCAGCCCATGCTCGATCGCTCTCGGATCCCTAGTGTCGCTCATCACAGAAACCATTCCATACCGCAGGAAATCACATGAACTTTTCGGCCTTACCCGATCAGCGCGCCGCCCACGATCCGCTCGCGCCCGCGGTCGCCGACGACACCAGCAACCTGAACAACGCCGAGTTCCTCGACGCAGTGAAGCACGCCGCCGCGACGCTGCACCGCCGCGGCGTGGCAGCCGGCGACGTGGTCGCGATCAAGCTGCCCAACACCGTCGAGTTCATCGTGTCGCTCTTCGCCGCATGGCGGCTGGGCGCGGCGGTCACCCCGGTCAACCCCTCGTTGTCGCCGCCGGAGGTGCGCTACCAGCTTGCCGACGCCGGCGCCAAGGTGCTTATCGCCGACGAGTTGTATCAGTGCGAGCCTGCCCAGCCTGACACCAGTCATTGCGATGATGGATCACTGGCATTGCTGATCTACACCAGCGGAACTACCGGCCGCCCGAAGGGTGTGATGCTCGACCACGCAAACCTAAGCGCCATGTGCCGCGGCGTTATTGACGGGTTCAGTCTGACCCGCGATGACCACAGCCTGCTCATACTGCCGCTGTTTCACGTCAACGGAATCGTCGTCGGAACACTGTCACCGCTGCTGGCCGGGGGCCGGGCGACGGTGGCCGGACGGTTCGACCCGAAGTCTTTCTTCGCCAGGCTCGAGCAGAGCCGTGCCACCTATTTCTCTGCTGTGCCAACCATTTACACGATGTTGTGCGGGCTGGCTGACGATATCGAGCCCGACACGTCCTCCGTGCGGTTCGCCGTCTGCGGCGCCGCACCGGCCAGCGTCGAGTTGTTGGAACGGTTCGAATCGCGCTACGGCATCCCGATCATCGAGGGCTACGGGCTGTCGGAGGGAACGTGCGCCAGCACGGCCAACCCCCTGAACGGCACCCGCAAACCGGGAACGGTAGGACTTCCGTTGGCTGGGCAGACGATCCGGATTGTCGACCAAGCCGGCCAACCGGTTCCCGACGGTGAGTCCGGCGAGGTCGTCATCAAGGGCGCCAACGTAATGCGCGGCTACCTGAACCGGCCGGAGGAGACCGCGAGGACAATCGTCGACGGCTGGCTGCACACCGGCGACATCGGTCGCTTCGACGAAGACGGCTACCTGGTCCTGGTCGATCGCGCCAAGGACATGATTATCCGCGGCGGCGAGAACGTCTACCCGCGCGAGATCGAAGCCGTCGTCCACCACCTGCCGCAGATCGCCGAGGCGGCCGTCGTCGGGCGACCGAACCCGGTCTATGGCGAGGAGCCGGTGCTGTTCTGCTCCACGCACCCAGACGCGACCGTCACCCCAGAGACAATCCGCGAGCACCTTGCAGGATGGCTCGCGAAATACAAACGGCCAGTGCAGATCACGATCCTCGATGACCTCCCGAAGAACCCGGTCGGCAAGATGGACAAACCCGCCTTGCGTCGGCTGTTGGCCGAGTCCCTTATCACCACATCGACGAACAGGAGCTGATCATGAGCTTTACGAAGCCCGAGTTCCCCCCGGTTGATCCCGACACTTTTCTGGCCAAGCCGCTGATGGAGAGGATGCGGTTCCTGGCGCAGCACTGGGTCGAGAACGGATTCGGCTCGCCCCGCATGGTGCACGCGATCTACCTCGCGAAGCTGGTGCTGTTCTACGCGTTGGGCGGAATCGTGGTCGCGACCACGACGTCGGGGCTGCCGGCGTTTTGGCATGTCGCCGAATGGTGGAACCAGCCGATCGTGTATCAGAAGGTCATCGTGTGGACAGTGCTTCTCGAGGCGATCGGCGTCGCCGGCTCATGGGGTCCGCTGGCCGGCAAGGTCAAGCCGATGACCGGCGGCATTCTGTTCTGGGCCCGCCAAGGCACGATTCGGCTGCGGCCGTGGAAACGGGTGCCCTTCACCGGCGGCGACCGGCGCACGCGGTTCGACGTGATCGCCTACGGCGCGCTGCTTGTCAGCTTGGTTATTGCCCTGTTTTCACCTGGAGTGCACAGCGAATCGCTGTCGGAAGCGCTGCCGCAGAACACATCCGGTCTCGTCAACCCTGCACTGCTGGTCGCGCCGATTGCCGTGCTGGTGTTGAACGGCCTGCGGGACAAGACCGTCTTCCTCGCCGCGCGGGGCGAGCAGTACCTGCCGGCGCTGTTCTTCTTCACGGTGCTGCCGTTCGTGGACATGATCATCGCGTTGAAGCTGCTGATCGTCGTGGTGTGGATCGGCGCCGGAGTGTCGAAGCTCGGCAAGCACTTTGCCAACGTCATCCCCCCGATGGTCAGCAACAGCCCGCTGATGCCGTTCAAGTGGGTCAAGCGCGCGCACTACCGCGACTTCCCACGCGATCTGCGGCCGTCGCGGGTCGCCGAGTTCATGGCCCACGTGGCCGGCACCACCGTGGAGATCGCCACCCCGCTGGTGCTGCTGTTCTCGACCAACAAGTGGCTGACGGTGGCTGCCGTGGTCGTGATGGTGGCGTTCCACCTGTTCATCATCTCGACGTTCCCGCTGGCGGTGCCGCTGGAGTGGAATGTGCTGTTCGCCTACGCGACGATCTTCTTGTTCCTGGGCTTCCCGGCCTGGCGCGGATACGCCGCGACGAACATGTCCTCGCCGTGGCTGACGGTCGCGATCGTTGCCGCTCTGGTGTTTTACCCGATCCTGGGCAACTTCCGCCCGGATAAGGTGTCGTTCCTGCCGTCGATGCGCCAGTACGCGGGCAACTGGGCGTCTGCCGTGTGGGCCTTCGTTCCGGGGGCGGAGTCGAAGCTGAACAACGTCACCCGAACCGCCAAGAACCAAATCGACCAGTTCATCGCCTTCGGCTACGAACCGCAGTGGGCGGAAATCACGATGCAGCGGGCCATCGCCTGGCGCACGATGCACAGCCAGGGCCGGGGCCTATTCTCGGTGTTATTGAAAACGCTGCCCGACATCGACAGCCGCGCGGTGCGCGAAGGAGAATTCGTGTGTAACTCGTTGATCGGCTTCAACTTCGGCGACGGGCACTTGCACGACGAGGACCTCATCGCCGCGGTGCAGCGACAGGCCGCATTTGAACCCGGTGAGCTCGTCGTCGTGTGGGTTGAGTCGCAGGCGTGGGGCAGCAAGGTGCAGCACTACAAGGTCATCGACGCCGCGCTCGGGGTGATCGAACGCGGCACCTGGAATGTGGCCGACGCGGTCGCGGAACAGCCGTGGCTGCCCAACGGCCCGATCCCGACCGAGGTCACCTGGTCGCTGGCCGCCAAGCGGACGCCGAAAACGGCCCCCACCGCAGTGGCATGAGCACCGCGATCGTCGTCGGCGCCGGACCAAACGGCCTCGCGGCCGCGGTCACCCTCGCCAAGGCTGGTTTGCGGGTGACCGTCCTGGAGGCCGCCGACGAGATCGGTGGGGCACCCGCACCAGCGAGGCGATCTTCCCCGGCCTGATGCACGACCACTGCTCGGCGATCCATCCGATGGCGGTCGGGTCACCGTTTCTGACCGGGCTCGGGTTGGAGCGTTACGGCCTGACGTGGCGCCTGCCGAACATCGACTGCGTGCATCCACTCCGTTCGACACTGGCTTGCCGGGCATGTACATCTGCTTAGCCGCAACGCCGCCCGGCCCTGGAGCGCACGGCATGTGCGGCATAAACGCAGGACAAGCCGCACTCAGAGATCTCAGCAGGCGGGCGGACAGCGGATAACTCTCTGTCAGTCCCTCGGCGAGTCCCGTCTACCTCATCTATACGAGCCGGGATCGCATCATGGCGATGCCGAAGTTTTCGAACACGAGCACGACCAGCATCACGATTTCAATTCAGGGCCGCCACGGTTGAGCTTCAACGGCATAGCACATGATTTCGATTGGCCCGACTGGCCGTGGCGGTTCCCGCTCGCGGGTCAACGGTTCTAGAACTGAGGGAAGTACAACTGAATGAGTGTCGCGCCGACCCACAATCCCAAGAGAAAACTTTCGCATGGCTCGACCCGTGAACTGCGTCGAGCACGCGGCACCGACAGCACCGCCGGATCCGAGAGGGACAACACCATGATCGATGATCTTTCCCTCGACGACCTGACCCTCCACCAGAAGGCAAGTCTGGGCAGCGGCGCCTCCTTCTGGCGCACCAAAACGGTCGCCGGGTTGCCCGCCGCGGTCCTGACCGACGGGCCGCACGGAGTCCGTGCCCAGGTGGGCGCCGAGGATCATCTCGGTATCGCCCCGAGTGCTCCGGCTACCTGTTTTCCGCCGGCTGCCGGGCTGGCCCAGAGTTGGGATCCGCAACTCGTCGAGCGGGTGGGCGCCGCCCTGGCCGACGAGGCCCGCGCGCACGGTGCCGGCGTGCTGCTAGGTCCCGGCGTGAACATCAAACGCGATCCCCGTGGCGGCCGCAACTTCGAGTACTACTCCGAGGACCCGCATCTCAGCGGTGTGCTCGGCGCGGCGTGGGTTCGGGGATTGCAGGGCCACGGCGTCGGCGCATCGGTCAAACACTTCGCGGCCAACAACGCCGAGCACGACCGGATGCGCTCGGACTCTCAGGTCGACACTCGGGCCCTGCGGGAGATCTACCTCAAGAGTTTCGAACGAGTGGTCACCGAGGCTAGGCCGTGGACGGTCATGTGCTCCTACAACAAGATAAACGGTGTCTACGCTTTCGAGAACCGATGGCTGCTCACCGAGATCCTGCGCGGCCAATGGGGATTCGACGGCGTCGTCGTCAGCGACTGGGGTGCGGTCGGTGACCGGGTGTCGGCGATGGCCGCAGGGCTAGACCTCGCGATGCCCGGTGGCGACCCCGCCCTTGATAACGCGGTCGTCGCTGCGGTCGAGGCGGGGAAACTGGACGAAGCCACGGTGGACGCTGCAGCCCGAAATGTCCTCACCATGTTGCAGCGCATCGCCGACGGTGCACCAAGGGCTTGGCCCGTCGACCTAGACGCCCACCATGCCCTGGCTCGAGAGGTCGCGGGGCGCTGCGTCGCACTGCTGAAGAATCAAGACGGCCTCCTTCCGCTCGCCCCCGGCCGTGCCTTGGCGGTCATCGGGTCGTTCGCCGAGCAGCCCCGCTATCAGGGCGGCGGGAGTTCCCATGTAAACGCTGCCCGGCTTGACATTCCGCTGGAGCAGATCCGAAAGCACGCCCCCGGCGACGTCTTCTACGCGCCTGGCTTCGGTGTGGACGGCGACGCGGATCGCCTCCGAGACGACGCTGCCGCGACCGCTGCCGGCGCCGACGTCGCGGTCGTGTTCCTAGGCCTCACCGACCGCGAGGAATCCGAAGGGTTCGACCGAGACAACATCGATCTACCAGAACAGCAGCTGCACGTGTTGCGGGCGGTGGTCGCGGTGCAGCCGCGCACCGTCGTGGTGCTCTCTCACGGAGGTGCGGTCAGACTCGCCGAAGTGGACCGGCTGGCGCAAGCGATCCTCGACGGCGGTCTGCTTGGACAAGCCGGCGGTGGAGCGATCGCCGACGTGTTGTTCGGCACCGTCAACCCTTCCGGCCGCCTTGCGGAGACGGTGCCAGTTCGCCTTGAGGACGCACCCTCGTTTCTGAACTTCCCCGGGGAGAACTGCCGAGTTCTCTATGGCGAGAGCATCTACGTGGGCTACCGCTGGTACGACGCGCGCAAGATCGACGTGACCTACCCCTTCGGTCACGGACTGTCTTACACCACGTTCTCCTACGGCGCGGTTCACGCCGAATCCGACGACGACAACGTCCTGGTCATGCTTCCCGTCACTAACACCGGTGATCGTGACGGTCGTGAGATCGTCCAGGTGTACGTGTCGAAGTCGAACTCAAGCGTGCGGCGAGCGCCTAAGGACCTGAAGGGATTTCAAGCAATCGACCTCGCCGCCGGAGCAACGGCGGACGTGACAATTCGCATCCCCCGCAACGACTTCGCCTACTGGGAGGAACGTATCGACGGCTGGATCGTCGAGGGCGGCGCATACACGATCCACGTCGGCAGTTCCAGCAAGGACATTCGCTGCGCTACGGTCGTCGAGGTCGACGGTGACAAGCTGAACCTCCCGCTGACCGAGGATTCCACGATCGGGGAAGTTTTGGCGCATCCGACGGCCGGACCGCGCTTCGCCTCCCTCGCCGCGCAGACCATGGCCCCGATGGCCGACACTTTGGACACTGCACTCGCCGTGGACATCGCGCAGATGGCGGCGTCGATCCCGCTGGGCCGCATCGCGGCATTCGGTGGTGGGTTCAGCCGCGAGACGCTAGACCGGTTCCTGAAGCAATTCCGCGACTAATCACCGACGAGATGCCTTGTCAATGCGACGTATCCCCGAAAATCAGAAAACCGTAAGGTCTAACCCGATCCACCCCGACCGGTATGCGCGGAAGAAAGCTTCTGCGACAACACGTTTGCGAACGTGTGGGTATCGCCCGGCCACCGCGCCGACATGTATGCGCCGTCGTCGACGACGAACGCCGGCCGCGAGTCGGTAGCGGTGTCGCGCACAAGTCCGGAGGTCTTGAGCCGCCAGTGCGGCGATCCGCGGGGGACGTCGCAGAAGTCCGCCGGGTTTGTCAGGGCCCGGGTCACTTCGGACTGCACTGACATGTATCCGGTGGGCTGGCCCGGTTCCTCGGTGTAGGTGCGGTAGTAATCGGGGTTCCAGAATCGGGTGATCCGAGTGAGACGCCATGCGGTGCGCTCCAACGCCCAGGTCAGCGCCGTGGTGCGGCGTCCGTAGAGCACCGAGTGACCGGTCGTGGGGTCGACGCTGCGCGCGGCGAGCAGCACACCGTGGCAGATCGCGGCGACGTTCAGCCCGCGGGCAAAGGCGTCGACGACGAGCCGCTGCAGCGTTGGACTGTCGATGTAGGAACGCATCCCGCGCGCACGGTGACCGCCGGGCAGTAGCAATGCCTCAATGCCGTCGAGGGTTGTTTCGGACCAGCTGGACGGATCCTGATACTCCGGCGAGGCCAGCATGTCCTGATAGGCACGGCGAGCGTCCTTGTTGGCCCGCAACATTCGTCCCACCACCGTGATGGCGCCCAATACCGGGACCGCAGACCACAAGTCCAAGCCCCGGCCGGTGACCATGATGTCGTCGGCCACACCGGGTACGCCGCTTTCGGTGGCGAAGACGACCCGGTGACCGTTTGCGCGCAGCACCTGCCAACTGACCGCGACCTCGGTCGGGTCGAAGTCGCGATCGGGAATCGGTATCAGCACAGTACCCATCGGTGATCTCCGAGCTTACGACCTACCGGAACACGGCGTTCCACGGGATCGGCGCGCGCCTCGCCTCTCGACTAGCCGCCGATTCCGTTATCGAGACCGAGGTGGCTTCCGAAATACCAAGGGACGCCGACCAGCTGGAGTACCACGACGAGAACCAACACGATCAGGGCGGCCAGCAATCCGACGGCACGCTTGCGGGTGCCGATCGGGGAAAAGGCAAGGACCAGAAATAGGGGAACGAAACCGAACTCCACCCACATGAGGATCCGTTTAGGCACGTCGACCGCTTTGTCATAGTCGGTGACATGCCCGTCGGGAAAACCGGTCAGGTACAGATCCCAGGACGCTAGGTAGCCTAATAACAACGCGGCGATGGCGGCTACCGCGCAAGCGACTAATGCCAGAGTCCTCATCGGCGCCGTGTTTGCCCGCACCTTCAAGATCACAACGAATAGGGATGGCCCATGAGCATGGCATACCTGGCGCAACCGAACCAGCAGCAGCAACTGGAATGGCTCGATGGCGGCACACTGGCAATCTTGCTCGACGGCAAGGCCACAAATGGCCAGTTGATGGTCGGACGCTTTGACGTCAACGAAGGTGAAGCACCCCCGTATCACAAACATACGCGTGAGGACGAGGTTTTCATGCTGATCAAAGGGACCGCGCTGGTCTGGTACGACGACCAGGAGCTGGAGCTATCGGAAGGCGGTATCGTCTTCTTGCCCAAGAACATTCCGCACGCATACCGCATCACATCCAAGAAAGCCGATCTGCTCATGATCAACACGCCGGCTGGAATCGAGGGCATGTTCCGCTACGCCGGTCGTGACAGAGCAACGCCGCGGCCGGCGGGTTTCGAAATCTCGCCCGCACGTATGGCCGAGGGGGCCGACAAGTTCGGGCAGGTCATTCTTGGCCCTCCGCGCTGACCGCACCATTGAATGCCGTTAGCACAGTGCCCATCGGTAATGCCTGGGCTTATCGACGGTTCGTCGAGCGGGTGCATGAACGCCCCGGCTGCCGGGTACATGACTGCGGAGATGCTGTAGGGGGCGACGATGTCGACGGATCCGAGTTGTCCGAAACGGATGCAGTTCGGGCCGTGCGGCGGGGTGCTGCCCGACGGGCGATGCGAAATGCGCCCCTTCCCCTGCGTATTCGACGACGCGGTGCCGTGGTCGGGTCAGCAAGCTGCACCGCAACCCATTCACCCGCCGCTAGTGCTGACCGACTTCAGCTGCACGCCGTTTGATCGCGATGATCTCGCGGCAACGGGCGCGGCCCTCGCACCGGCTTGTGACGCCGTCCTGGTCGGCGAGCATCAGAACAAACCGGACTTCCCCCCGACACTCATGGGCTCGCTGCTGCTCGACGCAGGCGTGACGCCTTGGATCACCCTGACGTGCCGGGATCGCAACCGCGTGGTGCTTGAGCAGGAACTGAGAGGTTTGCGCACCATCGGTGTTGACACGGTGTTGTGCGTGACGGGCGATGGTCGTGGCTACGACGTGCGCCCGGACGTGACGCAGACCTTCGATCTCGACGGATTGCGCCTGGTGGCCCTCGCGGCCTCACTGGGGATCATTGCGGCGGCGCCCGAAACTCCCACCGCTCCGCCCGTGCACGCCCGACCCTTCCGGTTAGTGGAGAAGCAGCGAGCCGGAGCGAGCATGGCGATTCTCAATCACGTGCCGCGCCCCGACACGATTGCGACATTCATGAAAACCGCTCAGTCGGCTGGTTTGTCGATTCCAGTGATCGCTGCCGTCGCAGTGTTCACCGACAGCGGGTCCGCGGCAGTGCTGCGAGGGTTGCCCGGCCTTGGGCTCGACGAGGACGTGACGGAGCAGGTGCTGTGCGCAGCCGATCCGGTCGCAGCGGGGATCGCCGCTGCAGTCGCCGAAGGACGGGCGCTGTTATCGATCGACGGGGTCGAGGGCATCAATGTCTCCGGACTCGCGTCGGCGTCGGGCAATCGTGTCGGTGCGGAGATAAAGGCGGAAGTCGGCCGCCGCATCCGAGCGGAGGCGCCGTGACCGAAGCCATGGACGCGGAATTCGACACGGTCGCGGAGTGGACGGCTCAGGTAGCAGAAGAACTCGGCCCCGACTATTACGTACCCGCGGGCTGCCGGGGCAGCGGAAGTCCGGCCGCGCTGGATTGGCTCATCAACCAGATGCGGCTGACAGCCGGCGACGTGTGCGTGGACTGCGGTGCGGGTGTCGGTGGTCCCGCCGCGTATATTGCGCGAGCGCGCTCGGTGCGACCGGTACTCGTCGAACCCGAAGCAGGCGCCTGCCGAGCGGCGATGCGGCTCTTCGGCTTTCCGGTGGTGCGCGCCGACGGGTCGATGTTGCCGATGCGCGATTCCATTTTCGACGCCGCGTGGTCGCTAGGTGTGTTGTGCACGACTCCGGATCAACTGGCGTTGCTTGAGGAGTTGCGACGCGTTGTGCGACCCGGCGGCCCCATTGGGCTGTTGGCATTCGTGGCCCAGCGCGACTTGACAGGTCAGATCGAGGGCAACACTTTTCCGACCAACGACGGACTCCGAGAATTGCTCGGACAGTCACGTCTGCGCGTCGAGCACTCACTGAGGACAGGCGAGCTTCCCGCGATCCCCGAGAGCTGGAATGAACGCGTCGACACTGTCACAAGGGCGCTGACCGAACGGCACGGGGATAAGGAGGCGTGGCGGTGGGCCGAACGCCAGAGTTCACAGATCGCGCGATTACTCAGCGAGGAGGCGTTGACTGGGGAATTGCTGGTGCTGCGTCACGTGTAATCGCCAAGCAGCGCAACGACCTCCGCTCCTTTCACCGTCCGCAATCAGCGCGGCAGGCCCTATGCTCCTATCCGGGCGTCGTGATGGCCTTCGATCGTGGGGATTCCGTCTCGGCGCGGGCGCAGCGAAGCGATCGCTGGCGTTAGCGGGATGTGCAGTGCATCAACCAGGCCCGGGGCCGCGTGACATACCCACGGGACGGCGTTGATCGCGCGCATACCGGTCGCGAGGAGGCCGTGGTCGGTGGAGTCCTCGTCGGAGTTGAAGCCGGTTTCGAATTCGGCATCGAAGCTGGGCTCGCCTTCGATCATCACGCGCCACACGCCGTCGATGCCGCCGGCACGGCTCTTCGGCCAGTCCGGTGCTACGTCTTCTGCCATCCGGTCGACGTGCTCGATCGTGATCACTTCTTGGCCGTCGACCACGCCGATGCAGCGGAACCACACCGCTGCGACGGTATCGGGTTCGATCACGCCGGACAGGGTCTCCAGCCGCCGCGGTGACGGTGCGAACTCGCACGTTTCGCGAATCTCGTCCAGTTGTACGCCGAGTGCTTCGGCGACCATGGTGACCGCCGCGCCCCAGCCGTACTTGATCACGCCGGGCATCATGATTCCGCCTTGATAGTCCATCGGCTGACCGAAACCGAACAGCTCTCGCATTTCGTAGACGGTGTTGTCACGCGAGTAATCGGTGATCTCCAAGCCTCGGATTGAATAGATCCGATTCGACATCGACGCCATGGCGACGGCCAGCAGATCGCAACCGAACCCCGGTTCGATGCCCGATGAATAGATCGAGCTGCCACCCTTTATCGCCGAGTCGACAATGCGCTGCACGGTCGACTGCTTGATGGAACCTCGTGGGTACACCAGGCCCGGAACGGACGTGGTGACGATGTTCTTGCCCGACTCCAGAATCCGGCAGAAGTCGGTGATCGCCTCGCGAGGGCGACTGGTCGCAGGCCCGGTGTAGATGATGCAGTCCGCGTCGCCGGCCAGAATGGCGTCGTCGTCGCGGGTCGCAGCCACGCCCACGGGATCGATGCCGGCAATCGTGCCGGCGTCCTTGCCGTCCTTGGATTCCGAATGCACCCAGACGCCCACCAATTCCAGGTTCGGGCGGTCTGCCACCGCGCGGATGGCCAACCGACCCACGCGTCCGGTCGCCCACACCACCACTTTGTACGACTGCTCTGGGTGATCCAGCGGCTCTCGGCTCATCGTTGAGACTCCTTTTCACTCTTGTCTGATAATGATTACACATGTAATTTTTTCATCGCGGACTTTTGCGCCGACGGCATCGAACGGCAAGGGGCAGTGACCATGGGTGTGCTCGACGGCAAGGTCGCGATCGTCACGGGAACCAGCAGGGGTGTCGGCGTGGGCATCGCCCATGAACTGTTGCGCGCCGGCGCCACCGTCATCGGGTGCTCGCGGTCACCGCTGAATGCCGTTCCCGGCGTGGACGCGGAGCCGGAGTGGGCGCAACGTTCCCACCAAATGGTTTGCGATCAGGGCGATTACCATGCGATCAACGCCATGGTCACCGCGGTGGTCGAGCGCTACGGCCGAGTCGACATCCTGGTCAACAACGCGGGCGGAACGGTCCCCGCGCCGCACGCCGAGGACATTCCCGCACTGGTGTCGCGCATCCAGGGCGCGCCCCGCTCCGACGACGACTTCGAACGCACCGTGTTGTTTCATGCGTTCGCTGTGCAGATGAACCTCATCAGTCCGTTGTGGTTCGCGATCCGCGTGTACCGCCAGATGCGCGGCCAGGGCGGCACCGGCTGCATCATCAATGTCTCCAGTGGCGCGGGCCATCCCGCGGGCTCGCCGACACTGGTGTCCTACGGTGCGGCAAAGTCGGGACTCAACCACCTCACTCGGTCCCTCGCCGAAGAGTGGGGTCCGGCGGCTCGGGTCAATTGCGTAGCGCTGGGACCGACGATCACCGACAACTTTCGCTCGTTCGTCCTGCCCAAGGACGACCCGACGGGCTCGACGTACTTCGACGCGCTACCGCTCAAGCGGGGTGGCGAACCGGCAGAGGTCGGCCGCACGTGTGTCTTCCTCGCTTCCGGCGCAGCCGATTTCATCAACGGAACCACCATAGAAATCGACGGCGGCATGCTACCGGGCGTGCTCTACGACGCCGGACTGAAGACCATTACCGACCTGCTGTGACCGGCTTGAAAGGGCCTCGAAAGGACTCTGGTGACCCGTCGGATCGTCCAATTCTCCACCGGCAATGTCGGAGTACACGCACTACGGAGCATCATCGAGCGTCCCGATCTGGAACTCGTCGGCGTCCACGCACGCGGGCAGGACAAGATCGGCCGCGACGCCGCCGACCTATGCGGGTTCGACCGGCCCACCGGAGTGTTCGCCACCGACGACATCGACGCGCTGATAGCCCTGAGCCCGGACTGTGTGGTTTACACGTCTCAAGCCGAGACCCGCCCGCACGAAGCGTTACACGAGATCAGTCGATTTCTGCGAGCGGGCACGAATGTCGTTGGAACGTCGTTTGTCTGGCTGGTGGCACCGGACCAGGCCGACGACTGGTTGCGCAAGCCGCTGGCACAAGCCTGTTCCGACGGCGATACGACGTTGTACATCAACGGAATTGATCCTGGCTTCTCCGGCGACACCCTGGTCTACACCGCACTGAGCTTGGCCGCACGGGCCACCACCGTCACCGTGCAGGAGATCTTCGACTACGGGACCTATGACGACGCCGAATTCACCGGCGTGACTTTTGGTTTCGGGACCCCGCCGGATCACCTACCCATCCTTTTCTCGCCCGGCGTTCTCGCGTCCATGTGGGGCGCGCAGGTTCGGAGCCTGGCCGCCGATCTGGGTATCGAACTCGACGAGGTGCGGGAACGCTACGACAAGTGGGTCACGCCCGGCCAGATCGAGTGCACCATGATGAACGTCGAACCCGGCATGGTGGCCGCCGTCCGCTTCGCGGTCGAAGGCGTGCGCGGCGGCGATGTGATCATCACCATGGAACACGTCAACCGGCTCACCGATGCGGCCGCGCCGAATTGGCCGTATCCGCCTGACGGATATCCCGGCGTGCACCGCGTCCGCGTCGAGGGCAGCCCCGGCATCGAGATCAACACCCACGTCGGCATATCGGGCATTGACCACAACCAGGGCGGTGTCATCGCCACCGCAGCCCGCGCCGTGAACGTCATCGACGCCGTGTGCCAGGCTCCGTGCGGAATCCTTGCCGCGCACGATCTGCGGCCGACCGACCACGTGCGGGGCGTGCTGTGGTAACTCCGATGCCATGACCGCACCCCGTCGGCCGCCCACCGGCGCCCAAGCCCGCGCTGAACGCACCCGCGCAGTCGTGATCGACGAGACCGTGCGCTGCATCCTCGACGAGGGATTTGCCCCGCCCAGCGTCCGGCACATCACCGACCGCGCCGGTTTGACCTGGGGCGTGGTCCAATACCACTTCGGCGATCTGGACGGCCTGCTGATGGCGGTCGTGGACAAGGGTTTCGGCGAACTGCTCGACGCCCTGGACGAGCCACCACCTCGGGCCGTCCGCGAGGGCAGCGTGCGGGCGCGCACCGAGTTCGTCATCGACACGATCTGGGACGCGTTCTCCAGTCCCACTTCGATGGCCGCCCTGGAGATTCTGATCTCGACGCGCGGCCTTCGCGACGCCATCGCCAACAACCACCTCGCCGACCTGATGGCCACACTGACCAGCCTCGGCCGTCACCTGGGAGAAGGACTGTCCGCGCCGCACGCCGGCCGGATCGGCAACCTCATCTGGGCAACCTTGCGCGGCCTGGTGGTCGCACAGATGGTGTGGCCAGAACCCGTGGACTCCTCCCGCGACCGCCACGCGCTGATCGAAGTCATCACCGCCTACGTGTCGAGTCGCGCGGCGGCTAACGGGGCTACGGCAGATCGGTGGACAGGAGCGTCAGCGGGAGGCCGAGCACCGAGATCTCGATCTCGTCGAGCTCGAATCCGTCACCGCCGCGGTGCTGACGGAACCGAGTCTGCGCACCGTATCGCTGCGCCACCTGCTCAGCGGCCAGGGCGTCACCGACGCGGACCACCACCGAATAAACGCCGGGGCCGTTACGCTGCAGGAACTGCGCCACCGCGCCACCGCCGTCAGCCCCAGAGGACAGCGGGGTCACCAATTCAAGACCGCCGTCCCAGTCCAGCAGCACCCGCAGGCCCACGTCTTCGAGCTCGATGGTCTGGAATCGAAAACCCAACTCCGAGAAGAACTGCGCGGTCTCGGGAGCTGCTCGTGCGTCACCGCAAACACCACGTGATGAACGCTGGTTGCTCGACTCGGTTCGTTCGTGTATTCGGCCACGCAAAAACATTACACCTGTTATCGTTTGGCCGAGTCAGTGTCTTCCGGAAAGGAATTCGCCTTGAGGTCGACGACGGGCAAGACATACAAGGTCGTGGTCTGGGCAACCGGCGGCGTCGGGCGTTATGCCATCCGCACCGCGGCCGACCGTCCCAATCTCGAACTCGTCGGCGCATGGGTTCACTCGGCCGCCAAGGACGGTCAGGACGTGGGCACCCTCGCGGGTATCGAGCCCTTGGGCGTCACCGCCACCCGCGACGTCGACGCCCTGCTCGGCGGGGACGCCGACTGCATCATGTACGCCGCCCCCGCAGGCCCTCGGCCCAAAGAGGCGCTTGCCGACTTCTGCCGGATCCTGTCCGCGGGCAAGAACATCGTGACGACGTCGCTGCCCGGCCTGGTCTACGAAAAGGGGTCGCTCTCGGAGCGTTACCTCGAGCCCATCCGCGAAGCCTGCCGCGCGGGCAACAGCTCGATCTACTCGTCGGGCATCGAGCCGGGCTTCGGGTGCGACCTGTTCCCGATCGCCCTGCTGTCCATGTCGCACCGGGTGTACTCGGTGCGCGGCATCGAGATCACCAACTACTCGCAGTACCCGGTGCAATTCGACGTCCGCGAGTTGTTCGGCTTCGGCCAACCGCTGGACTACCAGGGGGGTCTAAAACGCCCCGGGGTGCTCAAGTGGGGGTGGGGCGCCGCGGTCACCATGGTGGCCGACGCGCTGGGCGTCGAACTCGACGAGATCCGCGAGACCTGCGAGTTCCTGCCCACCCCAAGGCAACTGGACACCGCCTGCGGCGTCATCGAAGCCGGAACGGTAGGTGCAACCTACGCACGTTGCATCGGCGTCGTGGACGGACAAGAAGTCATCACCATCGAACACGTCGACCGGATGGCCGACGATCTGGCGCCGCAATGGCCAACGGGCCGCACCGGCGGCACCGACGGCATCTGGCGCGTCATCATCGATGGCGAACCGTCCTTCGACGGAGAATTCGAAGTCGGTTACCGCGACGGTGAAAGCGCCAGCGACCACGGTCTGCTCGCCACCGGGATGCGGGCGGTCAACGCCATCCCGTGGGTGTGCGAGGCGCCGGCGGGGATTGTCGATGCGCTGCACCTGCCACTCACGTCGCCGCTCGGCGCACTGCACCCGCACCGTGACGGTGTGCCCGCGTTCTGAGGATCACGACCCGCCATCGACGCGGTGTCAGCCAGGTCTGCGCGGCGACGATCAGCGCGGCAGGCCGAGCAGCCGCTCGGCGGCCAGCGTGAGCAGGATCTGCTCGGTGCCGCCGGCGATGGTCAGGCAGCGGGTGTTGAGGAAGTCGTGCACGACCTTGTCCTCGACGACGCCCGCCCCGTCGGCCAGATCCATCCGGAATTCGGCCAGCGCCTGCCGGTAACGCACCCCGATGAGTTTGCGCACACTGGATTCCGACGCCGGGATCCTGACCGCCCACCGCAAGCTGGGCGATGCGCTGGTCGAGCAGCGAGCCCACCTGCGCGGTGATGATCAACCGCGCCAGCCGATCCTGTTGCGCGACATCGAGATTCAATTTGGCCGACCGACGCGAGCAGCTCTTCCATCGGGTTGCCCAGCGCGGTGCCCTGCGCCATCGCGATCCGCTCGTTGGCCAGCGTGGTGCGGGCCAGTCGCCAGCCGTCGTTCACCGTGCCGACGACCATCTCGTCGGGGACGAACACGCCGTCCAGGAAGACCTCGTTGAACAACGCGTCACCGGTGATTTCGCGCAGCGGCCGGATCAGGATGCCGGGTGAACTCATATCGATCAGGAAGTACGTGATGCCTTTGTGTTTCGGGGCGTCCGGGTCGGTGCGGGCCAGGCATACACCCCACTGCGCTTTGTGCGCCGACGACGTCCACACCTTCTGGCCGGTCAGCTCCCAGCCGCCGTCGACACGAACCGCCTTGGTCCGCAGCGACGCCAGATCCGAACCGGCCTCTGGCTCGGAAAACAGTTGGCACCAGAAGATCTCGCCGCTCAACGTGCCCGGCACGAAACGCTCCACCTGCTCAGGGGTGCCATGCTCGAGGATGGTCGGCGCCGCCCACCAGCCGATCACCAGGTCGGGGCGCGCCACATCCGCCGACGCCAGCTCCTGATCGATCAGCAACTGCTCGGCCGGTCCGGCGCCGCGGCCGTACGGCGCAGGCCAGTGCGGCGCCTGCAGGCCCGCCTCGGCCAGCCCCGCCTGGCGCTTGTCGCCGGGCAGCGCGGCGACCCCGGCGACCGCGTCGGCGATCTGGGGTCGCAGGTCGGCGACGTCGCTCAGGTCGATGCTGAGGTTGCGACGGACGCCGGCCTGGGTCAGCTCGGCGGTTCGGCGCAGCCAGCGCGCGGGCCCGCCGAGGAACTGCCCGATTCCGTAAGCCCGACGCAGATACAGGTGTGCGTCGTGCTCCCACGTGATACCGATCCCGCCGAGCACCTGAATGCAGTCCTTGGCGTTGGCTTTGGCGGCCTCGATCCCGATGCCCGCGGCGATGGCCGCGGCAATGGACAGCTGGCGTTGATCACCGTCGACCGCGGCGCGGGCAGCATCGGCGGCGGCCACCGCCACCTGCTCGGCGCGACACAGCATCTCGGCGCACAGGTGCTTGATCGCCTGGAAGCTACCGATCGGCTTACCGAACTGCTCGCGCACCTTGGCATAGGCGACGGCGGTGTCCAGCGCCCAACGGGTGATCCCCGCTGCTTCGGCGGACAGCACCGTGGCGGCCAGATTCTCCATCTGGTCCGCGTCGGTCTCCAGCACGCGTGGCCGGCGCCGAGGTCAGCACCACCCGCGCCAGCGGCCGGGAGAAGTCGGTGGCCCGCAGGGGCTCAGACGACGACTCCGTCGGCAGCGGCCGAGTCGATCAGCAGCCACTTCCCGCCGGCCGGCACCACCAGCAGGCCCTCGGCGACGCCGCCCAGCACCCACGGCACGGTGCCCGAGGCCCGCGACGTCGTCGCATCGAACTCGACGTCACCGTCGAGCGCCACCCCGGCAGTCCGCTCCCCGGACGCCAGAGCGGCGCGCAGTTGCGGGTCGGACACCACCAGCGTGGCGAGTGCGGTGGTCACCACCGGGCCGGGCACCAGAGCCTTGGCCGCCTCTTCGACCATCGCGGACAGGTCCTCGATGCTGCCGCCGGCGCCGCCGCAGTCCTCGGGGATCGCGACACCGAACAGGCCCAGCGCAGCCAGGCCCTCGAAGACCGGCCGCCAGGCTTTCGGCTCACCCTGCTCGATATCCCGGACCGCTCCCGTCGCGCCGGACCCCGCCGCCCAGTCGCGCACCAACTCCCGCGCCGCAAACTGTTCGTCGGTGATGGTCGTGGCCACCTGAACTCCTCGGTCGACTGGAATGGTGCTGCCTGAGACGCTCCGCGCAGCACTAGAACGTGTTCTAATAGTGCCAGTGATCGACCGTCAAGTCGAATGCCATCGCAGCAGGACATCCCGGTGTCCCGGCGGCACGGAGGTGAGAAATTCGCGCTCGTCGTGCGTATCGTTTCGAGCGAGGACGCGAGAAAAGGAGCTGTCCGTCAGATGACCCCTTCCGTTTCGGGGCCAGCCGAATCCGACCCGGGGCAACCCTCGGGTTCGTCCACTGCGCAGCCTCGTGAGGTGATGAACGTGGCGGTACTGGCCGAGTCCGAGCTGGGCTCTGAGGCGCAGCGGGAACGGCGTAAGCGCATCTTGGACGCGACGATGGCCATCGCATCGAAAGGTGGCTACGAGGCAGTGCAGATGCGCGCGGTCGCGGACCGCGCGGACGTCGCGGTGGGCACGCTCTACCGGTATTTCCCGTCGAAGGTGCATCTGCTGGTTTCCGCGCTGGGCCGGGAGTTCGAACGGATCGACGCCAAGACCGACCGCTCCACCTGACCGGCGGAACGCCCTACCAGCGGCTGAACTTCATGGTCAGCAAACTCAATCGCGCCATGCAGCGCAATCCGCTGCTCACCGAGGCCATGACCCGTGCCTACGTCTTCGCCGACGCGTCGGCCGCCGGTGAGGTCGATCACGTCGAGAAGCTCATCGACTCGATGTTCGCCCGCGCGATGAGTGACGGCGAACCGAGCGAAGACCAGTACCACATCGCCAGGGTGATCTCGGATGTGTGGCTGTCGAATCTGCTGGCGTGGCTCACCAGGCGAGCGTCGGCCACCGACGTCAGCAAGCGACTGGATCTGGCGGTCCGGCTGCTGATCGGCAACGGGGACACCGCCACGGTGTGATTTCGGGTCGAGCCGACCCCCTAGGCCGGGGGCCCGGCGGTACGTCCGCGGATCAGTTCGGTGTCGAGGACCTCGACGGTCGGGTGGATGTCGCCTTTGTGCAACAGCTCGCCTGCGCGGCGACCCTTCTGCAGGCTGGGCTGCGCCACCGTGGTCAGGCCGCGGCTGATGGCCTCGGGCACGCCGTCGAAGCCGGTGACGGTCATCTGGCCGGGCGCGTACTTGCCGTGGCCGCGCAGATAGTCCATGGCCGACAGGGCCAGCACGTCGGCGGTACACATCAGGGCGGTGATCCGCGGATTTGCCTCCAGGGCAATTTGGGCGGCGACGCCACCGGATTCCGCGGTGTGCTCGTGACTTTCCACCACGGTCAGGGAATCCGGGTCGAGGCCGGCTGCGGCCATCGCGTCGCGGACTCCGTGGATGCGTTCGCTCTGCACGTGGAAGGTCGACGAGCGGAGCCGTTCGGAGTCGACCAGGCCCTGGTGACGATCGCGTAGCAGCCGCATCGTCAGCAGCCCGAGCCCCCGGTGACCCAAACCGAGCACGTAGTCGGCGATCTGGCGCATCGCCGCCCGGTCATCGATACCCACCTGCGATGCGCCGGGCACTTCTTGGGCTGGTCGACCACGACCAGCGGCAACCGTCGTTGCAACACGACCTGGAGGTAGGGATCGTCTCCGGCCGCCGAGTACACCACGAAGCCGTCCACGCCCGCGGCAAGCACGGACGCCGTCCCCTCGGCGACACTGCGGTTCGGGCCCACCGCGACGAGCAGCAGCCCCTGACCGAGCTCTTCGCACGATTGCGCAAGTCCCGCAACGAAATCCAGCGCCGCGGGGTCGCTGAAGGAGTAGGTGAGCGGTTCGGTGATCACCAGGCCCACCGCACCTGCCTTGCGGGTACGCAGCGATCGCGCCACCGGATCGGGTCCGGCATAGCCCAAGCGTTTGGCCGTGGCGAGCACACGCTCGCGCAGCGCGTCCGAGAGTTGATCGGGGCGGTTGTACGCGTTGGAGATGGTGGTGCGCGACACCTTGAGCTCAGCCGCCAACGATGCCAGGGTCGCCCGGCGTCGCGGCAGTGGGCTCATGGATGGTGAGGCTACCGGGCATTACGCAGGTAAGCGTCTGGTCGCGCGGTTTCGCGGCCCCTCACGCCTGGGCAGTGGGGCGCACGACGATCTCGCCGACGTCGACCTCGGGTGGCTGGTCGATGGCGAAGGCGATCGCCCGGGCCACCGCGGCGGGCGCCATCGCGATCAGATCGCGGCGCTGCTCCAATTCGGCCCGGGCCACCGGATCGGCGATCGACTCGGCGAAGTTCGTCGCCGTCATCCCGGGCGAGATGATCGTCACCCGCAGGTTCTCGCCGGCTTCCTGACGAAGCCCCTCGCATATCGCGCGCACCGCCATCTTGGTACCCGCGTACACCGACTGACCGGGTGTGACCCGAAATGCGGCCGTGGAGGCCGTGTTGACGAAATGCCAGGAGCCTTGGCGGCGGAACACCGGCAGCGCCGCCGCGATCCCGAACAGGACACCTTTGAGGTTGACGTCGACCATCGCCTCCCAGTCATCGACGCGGTGCTCGTCAAAGGGTGAGACCGGCATGATGCCGGCATTGCTGAACAGAACATCGAGCCGGCCGTAGGTGTCGGTGGCCAGCGCGACCAACTCCGCCAGGTCGCTGCGACGGCTCACGTCGGTCACCTTGGCGACCGCGTCGCCACCGTCTGCCGTCAGCCGCGCGGCCACCGCATTCAACCTGTCGGGACTGCGCGCCCCCAGCACCAGTCTCGCCCCACGTTCGGCGAGGTAGCGCCGCGGTTGCCTCGCCAATCCCGCTGCTGGCGCCGGTGATCGCCACTACTTTGCCGTCAATCGTCACAGGCCCGAAGCTACGCGCGGAGGCTCACCCTAAGCTAACGACCGTGGCCTCCATCGACCTCAACGCCGACCTGGGTGAGGGCTTCGGCGTCTGGCGGCTCGGCGATGACGACGCCATGCTCGGCATTGTCACCAGCGCCAACGTCGCGTGCGGTTTCCACGCGGGCGACCCGGCCGGCCTGTTGTCGGTGTGCCGGCTGGCCGCCGAGCGCGGCGTGCGCATCGGCGCACAGGTGAGCTATCGCGACCTGGCCGGCTTCGGCCGACGCTTCATCGACGTCGCGCCGGAGGATCTGCTCGCCGACGTCGTGTACCAGATCGGCGCGCTGCACGGACTGGCTCAGGCGGCCGGCTCCACGGTGTCCTACGTCAAACCCCATGGCGCGCTGTACAACACGATCGTCACGCATAGCGAGCAGGCGGCCGCCGTCGCGGAGGCGGTGCGCATGGTCGATGCCGACCTGCCGGTGCTGGGGTTGGCGGGCTCGGTGTTTTTCGACGAGGCGCAGCGGCGTGGCCTGCGCACGGTGCCCGAGGCGTTCGCCGATCGCGCGTACCGGCCGGACGGCCAGCTGGTGTCACGGCGTGAACCCGGGGCGGTGCTGCATGATCCGGTCGCCATCGCCGAACGGGTGCTGGCCATGGTGACCACCGGAAACGTGACCGCAGTCGATGGAACGACTGTTGCGTTGCAGGTGGAATCGGTTTGCGTGCATGGTGATTCCCCGGGCGCGGTTCAGATCGCGTCGGCGGTTCGCGACCGGCTGAAGGCCGACGGCATTGACCTGAAGGCGTTTTGCTGATGCGGCTGTAGACCCGGGCGTCCGGATCTCGCGCAGCACTCGCATCGATTCAGCGTGCCGGTCGCCGACTCCGATGCGCCGCTCACGGTGACGTGGTTGGGGGTATCGACACTGCTGATCGACGACGGGTCTTCGATGCTGATGACCGACGGCTTCTTCACCCGACCCGGTCTGGCCCGAGTGGGGTTGGGCAAGGTGTCGTCCGTCGCCGGCACGAGTCGACGGCTGTCTGGCACGCGCCAAGGTCAAACGGCTCGCGGCGGTCGTCCCGGTGCATACGCATTTCGACCACGCCTTGGACTCCGCGCTGGTCGCCGACCGCACCGGCGCACTACTGGTCGGCGGCGCATCCGCGGCCAACGTCGGCCGCGGCCATGGCCTTGCCGAGAACCGCATGATCGTCGCCGAGTCTGGGGAACCAATTCGATTGGGCGCCTTCGACTTGACACTGATCGAGTCGCGCCACAGCCCACCCGACCGATTCCCGGGGACCATCACCGAACCGGTGGTGCAGCCGGTGAAGGCAGCGGCCTACCGATGCGGCGAAGCCTGGTCGGCGTTCGTGCACCACCGGTCGTCGGGACGGCGGCTGCTGATCCAGGGCAGCGCCGGCTTTGTGAAGGGTTCGCTGGCCGGGCGGCAAGCCGATGTCGTGTATCTCGGCGTGGGCCAGCTCGGCGTGCAACCCGAGTCCTACATCGTCGACTACTGGGCAGAGACGGTGCGGGCGGTGGGTGCACGCCGCGTGGTCCTGATCCACTGGGACGATTTCTTCCGGCCGCTGTCCAAGCCGCTGCGGGCCCTGCCTTATGTCGCCGATGACTTGGACGTTTCGCTGCGTATCTTGACCGGGCTGGCCGAGCAGGACGGCGTCGCGCTGGACATGCCGATGGTATGGCAGCGCGAGGACCCGTGGGCCCAAGCTTGACGCTATTTCTGGCTCTGTTCTGTGCTGGCGGCGGTTCTGGCGTTCGCGGTTGCCCGTCCGCGGGGTTGGCCGGAGGCGTTCGCTGCCGTCCCGGCCGTGGTCGCGCTGATAGCCGTCGGCGCGATCTCGGTGCACGACGCGGCCGGCGAGGCCGGGCGATTGTTGCGCGTCGTCGCTTTCCTGGGCGCGGTGCTGGTACTGGCCCAAATGTGCGACGACGAAGGCCTGTTCGAGGCCGCCGGGGCGGCGATGGCGCGCGGCGCGTCGGTTGACGGCGCCTGCTGCGGCAGGTGTTCGTGATCGCCTCGGTCATCACCGCGGCGTTGAGCCTGGATGCCACCGTGGTGCTGCTGACCCCGGTGGTGCTGACCACGGTGCGGCGGCTGCGGGCACCGGTGCGTCCGCATGCCTATGCGACCGCGCACTTGGCCAACGCCGCATCGCTGTTGCTTCCGGTGTCGAATTTGACCAACCTGCTCGCATTTCACGCCGCCAACGTGTCGTTCATCAAGTTCACCCTGGTGATGACGCTGCCGTGGCTGGCCGCGGTGGGCACCGTCTACGTCGTCTTCCGGGTGTTCTTCCGTCGTGATCTCAGCGTGCAACCCGATCCTCAGGAGGCCGAGGCCGCGCCGCCGACACCGGTGTTCGCGTTGGTGGTGGTCGCGCTGACGCTGGTCGGGTTCGTGGTCGCGGAGGCGGTGGGGGTGGCGCCGGCGTGGGCGGCGCTCGCCGGTGCGACGGTGATGGCGCTGCGCAGCCTGGCCCGCCGGCACACCTCGGCGGTGGCGATCGTGCGCGCGGTGAACGTGCCGTTTCTGGTGTTCGTGCTGGCGTTGGGCGTCGTGGTGCAGGCGGTCATGCGCAACGGCGTCGCCGATCGGATGGGCGCGGTGTTGCCGTCCGGTTCCGGGCTGCCCGCGCTGCTCGGCTTCGCGGTGGTGGCCGCCGTGCTGGCCAACGTCGTCAACAACCTGCCCGCGACGCTGGTGTTGGTACCGCTGGTGGCACCAATCGGGCCGGCGGCGGTGCTGGCCGTGCTGATCGGGGTGAACATCGGACCCAACCTGACCTACGTCGGATCGCTGTCGAACCTGTTGTGGCGCAGCGTGTTACGCCGGTACGGCGTTTCCGCCAGCGTCGGCGAATACACCAGGCTCGGGTTGTGCACGGTGCCGACCGCGCTGGTGGCGGCGGTGCTGGCGCTGTGGGCCGGTGTGCGGGTGCTGGGAATCTAGCGGTGGTAGGCCGGCGGCTCCGCGGCTCGCTTCAGCAACGCGCTATTGGGGGACCGCCTGAAGAGACTTGCCGTTGAGGCCCAAGACCGATCGCATGAGCTCCACGTCGTGATCTTTGCCAGCAAAACGGAGCCTCCGCAGCGCGGCTCTACGCTGACCGGAAGTGCTGCCGAACCTGGCGGCCGCCAGGTCGCCGTTGAGGCGGTCAAGGTCACATGGGGCTCACCGCGCGCGGCGGCCAACCGCCCATCAGTGACCGCGAAATCGAAACTGCGGTCGTCGATTTGCACGCGGTAGGTCGCCTGCACTCCGTCGGCGCGGACCGCGTCGAAGCCCAAGAGCACTCCAACAAGGAAGCCGTTGAGTGGTGACTGGAATCCCCCACCGCCAAAATGCATTGTCTCCAGGCCAAACCGAGCGATGGTGCCAAGGATCGGAACGACTAGGCGCCACGCGACATCGGTAAGGCTGTATACGGTGCGTGCGATTGGCGCAGGCAGCTCGGTGCGTGCAACAATTCCCGCGCTCTCAAGTGCAGTAAGTCGCTGGGCCAAAAGATTTGTCGCGATTCCCGGCAATTGCACACGCAGGTCGCTGTAGCGCCGCGGACCGCCGACAAGCTCCCGCAAGATCAGCAACGTCCACCGTTCGCCCAGCACGTCGAGCCCGCAAGCTATCGGACAGACTTGGTCGTAGTTTCGGCGTCCCGCCACGCGACTACTTTACCAGCGCAGTGAGTTTTTAGGTTCATTTACTTGATTTGTTTGTCGTGATAGTTTAGATTTCTTCGATATATGGCACCCAGCTTGAGGACAGACGATGAGTGAACCGATTCTTGTCAGTGGCGCCGCAGGTGGCAGCCAGGGCTCCACCGGTTTTCGGGTAACGCAGCTGCTGCGGGAACACGGCTACGCCGTGCGTGCCCTCGTTCACCGGCTCGATGAGCGATCGGATCGGGTGCGCGAGCTCGGTGCCGAAGTGGTCGAAGGCGACCTGCACGACCTTCAATCCATAAGCGAAGCCATGGCCGGCATCCACCGGGCATACTTCGTCTACCCGGTGCAGGAAGGCCTGCTGGAGTCCGCGGCGACCTTCGCGGCGGCGGCCCGTGAAGCTGGGGTCGAGCAGGTCGTGAACCTCTCGCAGTGGCTGCAACCCAACGGCGCGCAGCCCACCCCGCACCAGACGCGCCACTGGCTGGCCGAGCAGATCTTCGACTGGGCCGGCGTGGGCGCGGTGCACCTTGATGCCACGGTGTTCTACGAAAACGTCAGTTTGTGGGCGCAATTGAGCCTCCCCAGCAGCGGTGCTATCGCCATGCCGTGGGGACCTGAGCAAACCAAGATCCCGCTGGTAGGCGCCGAGGACGTCGCCGCAGTGGCCGCGGCGGTGTTAAGCGGCCCACTCTTACCCAATGGCACCGTCATTCGGCTGATGGGCGGGGGATTGAGCTGTAGCGAAATCGCCGAAGCTTTCAGCGAGGTCTTGGGCCGGCCGGTGCGGTATGCCGAGATCAGCGACGAACAATGGGCTAACGCCGCGCCCGCCACCGGCGCCAGCCCCGTTGCGGTCGAACACCTCACCCACCTGTGGCGCTACCTACGAACCCGCCCGCCCGAATACCAGGCTTTCTATCAACCCACCGATGCATTCGACCGCTTCCTTGGGCGTGGCCCAAAGCGTCTGCCGCAGTATCTAAGTGATCATCGCAACGTGTTCGCCGAGGCGGCGACGCAATGATTGTCGCTGCCCTGGTTTGCCATTGTGCGAATCGATTCGTGAGAGCGACGGGCGCAGGAGCCCCCGTTATCGCGGAAGGTTGGAGAGCCAGATGAGCGTCGGGCAGTCCGCCCCGGGCGGCAGCACCTATGTCCTAGGTCATGACGATGTCGAGCTTCAGCGGCTGCTGCTGCAAGCGCGCCTCTACGACGACGATACTGAGCACGCGTTACGTCGCGCCGGGCTCCGCACTGGGATGCGGGTGCTCGATGTTGGCTGTGGCCCGGGAGATGTCTCGTTTCTAGCCGCCCGCCTGGTTGGGCCAACCGGAACCGTCCTGGGCGTTGATGCCGCCGCCGAAAGCATCGAGCTCGCCCGCACACGTGTGGTTGATCGGGGCCTGTCGTGGGTCAGTTTCCAACAGACCGCGATCGCCGACATCGTTCTCGACAAGCCGGTTGATGCCGTGATCGGGCGACTGATCTTGATGCACCTAGCCGACCCGGTGTCGGCGCTGCGCCAGCTTGCAGGGCTGGTGCACCCGGGCGGTTTGATCGCATTCTGTGAGCCGGACCTCGGCGCTGTGCGCAGTGTCCCAGAAACGCGCCAGTTTCAGGCGGTGTCGGAAGGCATCGCGAGCGCGTTTCGGGCTCTGGGCCTCAACCCGCAATTCGGCACCACGCTGCACAGCTTGTTTCAGCGCGCGGGTCTTCCAGCCCCGCAGCTGACGCTGTCGGCACCGTTGGGAGGGTTCAATGATTCGGACATCTTTACCTACGCGATGGGAGTGTGGCAGCTTGTACTACCCGTTGCCAAACAATTGGGACTGGTCACTGACGAACTCGCCGACATCGATGGCCTGTTGCCGCGCTGGCGTGAAGAAGCCGCGGCGGCGGGCGCGGTTGTCATGATGCCGCCGCTGATAACAGCCTGGTCCCGTCTGCCAGGCGAAGCTCCCGCCTCCTAATCAACTTCGAAGGCAGCGTGCGGCTGCTGGGCCTCTAACGGTGGTACGCCGGTGGCAACGGCATACCGAGTTCGGACATGACGGCGCGCAGCCGAGCAGGGTAGTTGGTGATCAAACCGTCGACGCCGTCGGCGATCTGGGCCCGCATGTCGCCGGCGTCGTCGACCGTCCACGGAATAACCTTGAGCCCCAGCGAATGTGACCGGTCGACCAAAGGCTTGTCGACCAAAGAGTAATCGGGCGAAACGATGTTCGCGCCGACCAGCGTGGCCCCGATCACTGGATCGCCAACCGCAGCAGGATTGATCCCGGCCAGCCACGGCGAATCCGGAACCCAGGTCTGCTCATTCCATAACGCCACCAGCGGAATCGACGGTTCGGCCCGGTGCACCAACGGCAACGTTCGCCAGTCGAAGCTTTGGATCTCCACCCGGTCGACCTTGCCCACCGCCCGAACTGCCGCCAGCACCACGTCGACGAACTCTCGCGGGTCAGCCGATATGGCGGGGCGATCCGCGGCGACCTTGGTTTCGATGTTGTAGCGCACATCGGCGTGATACGAGTCGGCGAGCGAGAAGACATCCGGCAAGGTGGCTATTCTGTTGCCCCGCACCACTTCAGCGTCCGGGAACTGGTTGTCCGGCTTGCCGCAGTCCAGCGTATGGATTTGCGCCCGGGTCAGGTCGTGCACTGGTTTTCCGACATAGGGGTACGACACATCGCCGGCGAACGCCGGCCCGGTGTCGGAGCACTGTTGCGGCTCGATGATGGAGTCGTGCCAGACCAGCGGTTGGTGATCTTTGGTGACGTTGATGTCGAGTTCGAGTGTGCTGACCCCGAGTTCAAGCGATTTAGCGAAAGCCTGCAGCGATTCACCGGTCGCCTGGCCGCGACCACCGGCGTGGGCCTGCAGGTCGAATTCAGGCGACTCCGCGGCGACGGGCGGCGCCGCCGCGAGCACGACGACCGCAACCAGCACGGCGCCGAGGCGCACGACTAGCTCCTGCGCTGACGGGCGATCTCGGCCAGGACCACCCCGGCGGCCACCGAGGCGTTCAACGATTCCGCCGGGCCGGCCATCGGGATCGACACCACCGCGTCGCAATTCTGACGCACCAGCCGCGACAGCCCTTTTCCTTCCGATCCGACGACCACCACCAGCGGACCTGCGCCGTCCAAATCGTCGAGGACGGTGTCACCATCGGCGTCCAGCCCGATGAGCTGCAGACCGCGATCGGCCCAATCTTTCAGTGTCCGAGTGAGATTGGTGGCACGCGCGACGGGAACCCGTGCCGCCGCGCCGGCGCTGGTCCGCCAGGCCACCGCTGTCACCGAGGCGGAGCGTCGCTGCGGGATCAACACGCCGTGTCCGGCGAACGCCGCGACCGACCGCACGATCGCACCCAGGTTTCGCGGATCGGAAATGTTGTCCAGGGCGACCAGCAGGGCGGGCGGGGAGTCCAACGCCGCTTTGATCAGCTCGTCGGGATGGAGGTACTCGTAGGGCGGCACCTGTAACGCGATCCCTTGATGCAGCCCGTTAGTCGTCATCCGATCCAGGTCGGTGCGCGGCACTTCGAGGATTGCGATACCGGAATCGGCTGCCAGCGTGACGGATTCGGTGAGCCGTTCGTCGGCCTGAGCTCCAAGCGCAACATAGAGCGCAGTCGCCGGTACACCGGCGCGCAGGCATTCCAGCACCGGGTTTCGGCCCAGGACCGTTTCGACGTCGTCGTCGCTGCGTTTGGCCGGCCGGCGCGATTGCGCCTTGGCCCGCTTGGCCGCCGGATGGTAGGGCCGCATGTGGGCGGGCGGAGTGGCGCCGCGGCCTTCGAGCCCGCGGCGTCGTTGGCCGCCGGAGCCGACCGTCGGCCCTTTCTTGGTACCGGCTTTGCGGACCGCCCCGCGGCGTCGCGAATTACCGGCCATCGGATGGCGTTCCCAGCGACCACTGCGGGCCGTCGCCGGTGTCGGTGACCTCGATGGCGGCATCCTTGAGCCGATCCCGGATCTCGTCGGCCAGCTTCCAGTCGCGCTGCACGCGGGCCTGTTCGCGCCGTTCCAGCTCGGCGCGCACCAGTACGTCGACCGCTGCCAGCGCAGCCGACGTCTCGTCGTGCGACTCCCAACGCTCGTCGAGCGGGTCGCAGCCGAGAATGCCCATCATCGCGCGAATCGCGGCGGCGCTGGCCAACGCCTTGTCGTGGTCACCGGCATCAAGCGCGCGGTTGCCTTCCGCGCGGGCGTGGTGCACCTCGGCCAACGCGACCGGCACCGCCAGGTCGTCGTCGAGTGCGGCGGCGAACCGCGTTGTCCACTGCCCGGATTCGACAGCGCCGACCCGGTTGCGCACCCGGTGCAGAAAATCCTCGATCCCGACGTAAGCGTTGACCGCGTCGTGCAACGCGGTCTCGGAGAACTCCAACATCGAGCGGTAGTGCGCGCTGCCCAGGTAGTAGCGCAACTCGGCGGGCCGGACCCGCTGCAACATGGCGGGGATCGATAACACGTTGCCCAGCGACTTGCTCATCTTCTCGCCGCCCATGGTGACCCAGCCGTTGTGCAACCAGTACCGGGCGAACCCGTCGCCGGCTGCGCGGCTCTGGGCAATCTCGTTCTCGTGATGCGGGAAAACCAAATCCATTCCACCGCAATGGATATCGAACTCCGGACCCAGATATGTCCGGGCCATCGCCGAGCATTCCAAGTGCCAGCCCGGGCGTCCGCGCCCCCACGGTGTGGGCCACGACGGCTCACCGGGTTTGGCGCCCTTCCACAGCGTGAAGTCGCGCTGATCGCGCTTGCCGGTGGTCACTCCCTCGCCTTGATGGACGTCGTCGATCCGGTGCCCGGACAGCTGGCCGTATTCGGGGTAGCTCAGCACGTCGAAGTAGACGTCGCCGCAGCCGGTGTACGCGTTGCCGGACTCGATCAGCCGCTCGATCAGCTCCACCATTTGGGTGATGTGGCCGGTGGCCCGCGGCTCCGCCGACGGCGGCAACACGCCGAGGGCGTCGTAGGCGGCGCTGAACGCCCGCTCGTAAGTGGCCGCCCATTCCCACCACGGTCGGCCCGCGGCGGCGGCCTTGTTGAGGATCTTGTCGTCGATGTCGGTGACGTTGCGGATGAACGCGACGTCGCACCCCCGTGCCATCAGCCAGCGGCGCAGGATGTCGAAGGCCACGCCGCTACGCACGTGGCCGATGTGCGGCAGACCCTGGACGGTGGCACCGCACAAGTAGATGGAGACGTGCCCGGACCGCAGCGGGACGAAATCACGCACGACGCCGGATGCCGTGTCGTGTAGCCGCAGGTGAGCGCGATCGATCACGACGTGCCAGCTTACCGGGCTATGGCTTTGCCGATTACCAGCGCGGCGCCGCGGTGTCGTCTCAAAACCACAAAGCTCACCCGATACGGATTGCATCCCCGCGAGCAAGGGAAACGATCACCGGGAGCCGAAAGACCGCGATCATCGCAGCGGCCGGGCGGTGGGCCCTTCGACCTCGACCAGCAAGGCCGTTGCGATCGCGGCGCGGCCCTCACCGCGCCCGGTCAGCCCCAGCCCGTCGGTGGTGGTCGCCGACACCGACACCGGCGCATCCAGCAGCTCCGACAGCACCCGCTGCGCCTCGGCACGGCGTGGTCCGACTCTGGGTCGGTTGCCGATGACCTGCACGGCTGCGTTGCCGACCCGATAGCCCTGCCCGGCGATCAGGTCGGCGACGTGGCGAAGCATGTCCACCCCGCTGACGCCGGCCCAGCGCGGGTCGTCGACGCCGAATACGTCGCCGATATCGCCCAGCCCGGCCGCCGACAGCAACGCGTCGCACAACGCGTGCACGGCCACGTCGCCGTCGGAATGCCCGGCGCACCCGTCGACGTCGGGAAACAGCAGACCCAGCAGCCAGCAGGGCCTACCGGCTTCTATCACGTGCACGTCGGTGCCCAGACCGACCCGGGCGTTCACAGTTTCACTATCGCTTGGGCCAGCAAGATGTCCCACTGAGTGGTGATCTTGAAGGCCAGCGGGTCGCCGTCGACCACCTGCACCTGACCGCCAATGTGCTCGACCATGGACGCGTCGTCGGTGAAATCCACCCCGGTGACCTCCCCGGCGTGCTGGTAGGCCCGCAGCAGCAACTCGGTGGCGAAGCCCTGCGGGGTTTGTACGGCCCGCAAACCGGCCCGTTCCGGTGTCCCCAACACCACGCCGTTGGCGTCGACGGCCTTGACGGTGTCGGAAAGCGGCAGCGCGGGCACCACGGCCGAATGCCCGGCCCGCAGCGCCTCAACGACGCGCACCACCAGATCGGGCGGTGTCAGCGGACGGGCGGCGTCGTGGACCAGGACGAAGGTTGGCTGTTCAGCGTCGGCGACCGCGGCCAACGCGCGGCACACCGACTCACCGCGGTTCGCGCCTCCGGGGACGATGGTCGCTTCGCGGCCGAGGATCAGTTTGGCCTGCCCGGTGCGGTCGGCCGGCACGGCCACGATCACGCGGTCGACGACTCCGGACTCCAGCAGGCAGCTGACGGCGCGTTCAACCAGCGTGCGTCCGTCCAAATGGAAGAACGCCTTGGGTACCCCGGCGGCCAATCGTTGGCCCGACCCGGCGGCCGGGACCACCGCGACAGTCGTCACCCGGGCCCCTGCGCGTCAGGGAGTCAAGACGCGGCGGCCAGGACCTCGTCGAGGATGGTCTCCGCTTTGGCGTCATCAGTGCTCTCGGCCAGCGCCAGCTCACCGACCAGAATCTGTCGGGCCTTGGCCAGCATGCGCTTCTCGCCGGCGGACAATCCGCGCTCCTGGTCGCGGCGCCACAGATCGCGAACAACCTCAGCGACCTTGTTGACGTCACCAGAGGCCAGCTTCTCCAAGTTGGCCTTGTAGCGACGGGACCAGTTGGTCGGCTCTTCGGTGTGCGGTGCGCGAAGCACCTGGAACACCTTGTCCAGACCTTCCTGGCCGACCACATCGCGGACGCCGACGTATTCGGCGTTTTCAGCGGGTACTCGAACGGTCAGGTCGCCCTGCGCCACCTTCAAGACGAGATATTCCTTTTGTTCCCCTTTAATGGTTCGGGTTTCGATCGCCTCGATCAACGCAGCACCGTGGTGTGGATAGACAACGGTGTCTCCGACCGCAAAATTCATCAGTTTCGAGCCCCTTTCGTTACTCCATGCTAGCACGCCGCTCCGACACGTGTGGAACAACGGTGCAGGTCAGGGGCACCGCACGTGAACAGAGGGGGTTGACAGACAGCTGAAATTCGTGCAAGACACCGACCTCACGGGAACCCGTTGGGCGCCCCCCGGAAGCCCCAGGTTTGCGCTGTTCGGCACGGTCAAGATCATACTGCGCTGGGCTAATCGCTGCGCTGGCGGCTCCTCTCCTCCCGCTGTTCTCCTCCCGCTGTCCCACTCCTAAGCCCACCGCTACCGCCCGCTTTGCCGACCTACTACTGTGCATAGTCGAACGTTGAGCCAAAAGAGCACAGTGCCATGAGTAGGCCGAGCAGGAGGCTTGAAGTGAATCGCTTCGACTACCGCGACTCGAAACCCCGCTCCAACCGCCGCTCAAGCCGGGTCGCCGCGCTCGCGGCGGGTGGCCTCATCGGCGCGGTCGCGCTCGCCGGCTGCAGCGCCGGGCAGCTCTCGCAGACCGCCAGCCAGGAGTCCGCCGTCGACGGCAACGCGGCGGTGATCAACAACCCGCCCAGTTCGATTGCGCTGCGCAACGTCCGCATTCAGGCGCGAGCAGAACAGTGACTTCCTGCGCCCGGGCGCGACCGTGGACCTGGTGCTGGTTGTCGTCAACCAGTCGCCGGATATCACCGACAAGCTGGTCGGGATCTCCACCGATATCGGCAAGGTGACGGTGACCGGCGACCCGACGTTGCCGGCCGGTGGGACGCTCTTCGTCGGCACTCCGAACGGCCAGAACAGGAACGCCGTCGAAGCCGTCGAGGCCGCCAAGTCCGTCAAGGCGACGGTGGCGCTGAGTCAAGCCAGATCACCAACGGCCCGAACTACAACTTCACCTTCAATTTCGAGAAGGCCGGGAGTGTCAGCCTGGCGGTGCCGGTTTCGGCGCCCGAGGGCCCCCCGTTGTCGGCCGCGCATCCCTAGGATTGTCTGACCCGCCGGATACGGTCAACGCGTGGCCAAGGCGCGTTCGCAGTATCGCTGTTCGGAATGCCGCCATGTCACCGCCAAGTGGGTGGGACGCTGCCTGGAGTGCGGCACCTGGGGCTCTGTCGACGAGGTGGCGGTGCTCAGCGCCGTCCGAAACGGCGCCCGCCAGCCGGTAGCCCCGTCCTCGGCTGCGGTTCCCATCAGCTCCATCGAGCCCGACGGCACCCGCCATTGCCCTACCGGCATCGATGAACTCGACCGGGTGCTGGGCGGCGGCGTGGTGCCGGGCTCGGTCACCCTGCTCGCGGGCGATCCGGGGGTGGGCAAGTCGACGCTGCTGCTCAAGGTCGCCCACCAATGGGCGACGTCCGGGCGGCGCGCGCTGTACGTCTCCGGCGAGGAATCGCGCGGCCAGATCCGGATGCGCGCCGACCGGACCGGCTGCAGTCATCACGAGCTGTACCTGGCCGCCGAATCCGACCTGCAGGCAGTGCTCGGCCACATCGAGGTCGTGCGGCCCACGCTCGTCGTCGTCGACTCGGTACAGACCATGTCCAGCGCCGACGCCGACGGCGTCACCGGTGGTGTCACCCAGGTGCGGGCGGTGACCACCGCGCTGACTGCGGCGGCGAAAACCACCGGTGTGCCGCTTGATCCTCGTCGGCCACGTCACCAAGGACGGGGCCATCGCCGGGCCCCGCTCGCTTGAACACCTGGTCGACGTCGTGCTGCATTTCGAAGGCGACCGCAACTCGCTGCTGCGCATGGTCCGCGGTGTGAAGAACCGATTCGGCGCAGCCGATGAAGTCGGATGTTTTCTGTTGCAGGACAATGGGATTGAGGGTGTCGCCGATCCGTCCGGGCTTTTTCTGGATCAGCGGCCGCAGCCCGTCGCCGGTACCGCGATCACGGTGACCCTCGACGGCAAACGTCCCCTGATCGGCGAAGTCCAGGCGCTGCTGGCCACACCCTCGAGCAGCTCACCGCGACGCGCCGTCAGCGGGATCGACCATGCCCGGGCGGCGATGATCGCCGCGGTGCTGGAAAAACACGCCCGCCTCAAGATCGCGGTCAACGACGTCTACCTGTCCACCGTGGGCGGTATGCGGCTGACCGATCCGTCATCGGACCTGGCGGTCGCGATCGCGCTGGCTTCGGCGTACGTGAACCTGCCGCTGCCGGCCACCGCGGTGATGATCGGTGAAGTCGGTCTGGCGGGCGATCTGCGGCGGGTCAGCGGCATGGAGCGCCGGCTGGCCGAAGCCGCTCGGCAAGGGTTCACGACGGCGCTGATCCCGCCGGGCTGCGATGCGGTGCCGACGGGTTTGCAGGCGCGGGAGGCCGCCAACATCGTCGCAGCGCTGGAGCACATGCTCGACATCGCCGAGCATCGCGCCAACGCACCAACGCCACCGCATCGGCTGGATGTAGCGCAGAATGACTAGCGATGACTGTTGGCAAGGTATCGACGATCGGCGCGGCGCCGCCGCCGCGCCCCACCCTGCGTGAGGCCGTCGCACGGCTGGCGCCGGGAACCGCGCTGCGCGACGGCCTGGAACGCATCCTGCGCGGCCGAACCGGTGCCCTGATAGTCCTGGGCTACGACGACAGCGTCGAAGCGATCTGCGACGGCGGCTTCTCGCTCGACGTGCGCTATGCGCCGACCAGGTTGCGGGAGCTGTGCAAGATGGACGGCGCGGTGGTGCTGTCCACCGACGGCAGCCGGATTCTGCGGGCCAACGTGCAGCTGGTGCCCGACCCGTCGATACCCACCGACGAGTCCGGCACCCGGCACCGCTCGGCCGAGCGGGCCGGCATCCAGACCGGGTACCCGGTGATCTCGGTCAGCCATTCGATGAGCATCGTGACCGTCTACCTCTCCGGCGAACGCCACGTGCTGGCCGACTCGGCGACCATCTTGTCGCGGGCGAACCAGGCCATCGCCACGCTGGAGCGGTATAAGACCCGGCTCGACGAGGTCAGCGCACAACTGTCGCGAGCCGAGATCGAGGACTTCGTCACGCTGCGCGACGTGATGACGGTGGTGCAGCGACTCGAGCTGGTCCGCCGGATCGGACTGGTGATCGACAACGACGCCGTCGAGCTGGGCACCGACGGACGTCAGCTGCGGCTTCAGCTGGAGGAATTGCTCGGCGGCAACGACACCGACCGCGAGCTGATCGTGCGCGACTACCACGCCAACCCCGAACCGTTGTCCAAGGCGGAGATCGGCGCCATCCTCGACGAGCTGGATGAGCTGTCCGACACCGAGTTACTCGACGTCACCCCAGTGGCAAAGGTTTTCGGGTATCCGTCGACGACGGAGGCCCAGGACTCGGCGATGAGCTCACGCGGCTATCGCGCGATGGCCGGTATCCCCCGGCTGCAGTTCGCGCACGCCGACCGGCTGGTCCGGGAGTTCGGGTCGCTGCAGGGTCTGCTGGCGGCCAGTGCCAGCGATCTGGAGGCGGTCGAGGGGATCGGCGCGATCTGGGCGCGGCAGGTGCGCGAGGGGCTCTCGCATCTGGCCGAGTCGACGATCGCCGACCCGCTCGGTTAGTGGCCGGGAGCGGGCGCCGGACCCGGCAGTGGACCTGGCGGTGGCCCGACGGGTAGCGGGCCGGGCATCCCGGGTGCCGGCGGCGGAGGCACAGCGCCCGGTGGTGGCGGCGGCGCCAGGATGAACGGGACCGCGGCCGAGCGCAGGTTTCCCAGCTGCACGACGAGGTTGTAGGTGCCGGGTCCGATCGGCGGCCGGGGCAGCGGACAGTGCGGGGCCGACCCCATGCCGGTCCAGGTCACGGCCGTGGTCACCTGCTCGCCGGGCGCGAACGTCTTGACCAGTGTCTCGTTGGAGGGCGCGCAGTCCAGGTTGGACCACAACCGCTTGTTGTCCAGCGAATAGACGTAGGCCGCCAGCACGGCCGCGCCCACGTCGCGCTTGCAGGCCACCAGCCCGATGTTGGTCACGACCATCGTGAATTTCGGCTGGTCACCGATGACGAATTGGGGCGCGTTGGTCAGGCCCAGCACGGCCAGTGTGGAGTCGGGGCAGTCATCGCCTTCCTTGAGCACCGGCGGCGGCTGTACGGCTGCCGTCGGCGTCTCGGCCGGCTGTTCGGGGTTTTGTCCGGCCGGCGGCACCACCGGGGACTTGACCTCGGGGGCCGCGCCGGGTGCGGCCGAGGGGTTCTGCGCGGCCGCAGCGCCAGCCTTGCCACCGGTGTTGGCGCCGGCGCTGCTGCTCAGGACAGCGACGATGATCGCGATCACGATGCCGACCGCGACGACCGCAATGCCCAACGCCAATCCCCGTCGTCGCCAGTAGATCTCCGGCGGTAGCGGGCCCCGCGGTTCCAGATCCAGCACATTCACACCGTAAGCCCAGGTCACGCAGACAGGTCCGACCCGACTCGGCGTGTCGCCCGAGTTAGCTGAGGTCGGCACTGGTAGCGCGTCGAACACTCCGAGCCCTGGCACGCGTGCGGCCAGAAAGCAACTCGTCGTCGTTGAAGTGGTCAGCGCCAGCACCGGCGGCAGTACTGAGCGCGAAAATCCATCACCAGGCAATGATCGGCCAGGGCCGCTCCAACGCCGAAATCGCCTAGGAGCTATGCATTTCCGAGCTGATCGTGAAAAGTCACATCGGCCGTATCTAGGTCTCGTCACACCGCGGTATCCGGCCTGAATCAGGTCAGTGGGTTGCCGCGACCTTTTCCCCGACCTCGCCGATCACCTCGCGCACCTGCACCTTCCCGTCGGCGAGATGATAGGTGGCACCCACAATCGCCAGGTCTCCGACGGCCACCGCTTCGGCGATGGTCGTCGAGCGGGCGAGCAGCTGCGAGCCAGTCTCAACCACATGGCGCGCTTCGAACTCGTCGGCCCGCTTCAGGCCTTCGCGGCGACCCAGCAGGATCGACGGTGCCACCCGCTCGACCACGTCGCGCACATAGCCGCCCGGCAGCGCACCGTCGTCGAGCGCCGCGATCGTCGCCTTCACCGCACCGCAGCTGTCATGGCCGAGGACCACGATCACCGACACGCCGAGCGCCGTCACCGCGAACTCGAGTGAACCCAATACCGCGGAGTCGATCACGTGCCCGGCTGTGCGGACCACGAACATGTCGCCGAGACCCTGATCGAAGATGAGCTCGGCGGCCACCCGGCTGTCGCCACAGCCAAACAGCGCCGCGGTGGGCTTCTGACCTTTAGCCAGGCTGGCCCGGTGCTCGATACTCTGGCTGGGGTGTGCGGGCTGCCCAGCGACGAACCGCTCGTTACCCTCTTTGAGTGCTTTCCAGGCGGTCGCGGGATCGGTATTAGGCATGGCCCACATTCTGCCGCAGCAGCCGATGAACACTGTCGGAGCTAAGTGAACATCTCGCCAACGGAACTCCTCAACTGGTACGACCAATCGCGTCGCGACCTGCCATGGCGCGATCCCGGCGTCACCCCGTGGCAGATCCTGGTCAGCGAGTTCATGTTGCAGCAGACGCCGGTGTCGCGGGTGCTGCCGATCTGGTGCGACTGGGTGGAGCGGTGGCCGACGCCCTCGGCGACGGCGGTGGCCAGCGCGGCAGACGTGGTGCGCGCCTGGGGCAAGTTGGGCTATCCGCGGCGGGCCAAACGCCTGCACGAGTGCGCCACCGTGATCGCCCGCGACCACGGTGACGTGGTTCCCGATGAGGTCGACATCCTGCTGACGCTGCCCGGGGTTGGCAGCTACACCGCCCGCGCGGTGGCGTGCTTCGCCTATCACCAGCCGGTGCCGGTGGTGGACACCAATGTGCGCCGGGTGGTGGCCCGGGTTGTGCACGGCCGGGCCGACGCTGCCGCGGCGTCGGCAGTCCGCGATCACGCCGACGTGTCCGCGCTGCTGCCCAATGATTCTTCCGCGCATCGGTTTTCGGCCGCGCTGATGGAACTCGGCGCGATCGTATGCACCGCGCGGACGCCGCGATGCGGCCGGTGCCCACTGAGCGGGTGCCAATGGCGGCAGGCCGGCTACCCTCCCGCGCAGGGGCCGGCGCGACGCCCGCAGACCTACGCCGGAACAGACCGGCAGGTTCGCGGCCGCCTGTTGGATATTCTGCGCGACAACGAATTACCGGTTACCCGTGCGGAGCTGGACGTCGCTTGGCTGACGGATAACGAGCAGCGCGAACGAGCGCTGAGTTCACTGCTTGCCGACGGCCTGGTGACACAGACGAGCGACGGCCGGTTCGCGTTGGCCGGCGAAGAGAGTTAGAGCGCAGCGATAAACGCCTCCACCGCCTGCCGATAAACCTGCGGCGCCTCGTCGTGGACCAAGTGACCTGCCTCGGGCACATGCAAATACCCTGCCCGATAACCGTTTTCGCTCATCGAGTGCATCTGGCCGGCGGGAGTGACCGAATTGCCGGCCTCGATCAGCAGAACAGGCGATCGAACCGCCTGCCACTGCGCCCAGTAGTCGCGGGTGCCCCACTCGGCTGCGATCTCGATCCACCGCGAGGTGTGCCCGTGCAGTCGCCAACCGGTCGGAGTTCGGTCGAATGCCTCCAGGAAGTATCGGCCCGCGACCGGCCCGAATTCCGCGAACACCTTGTCGGCAGAGTCGAATTCGACAGGCAGATTGTGCAGCCACGGCTCCCACGGCCCGGTGGTACGGCCCCGGAAGTCCGGTGCCATGTCCTCGACCACCAGCGCCGAGACGAGGTCGGGACGTTCGGCGGCCAAGCACCACGAGTGCAACCCGCCCATGGAATGCCCGACCAACCGTGCCGGCGCCCCCAGCGTGGACACCGCATCACCGAGGTCGGCCACAAAGCGTTCGGTGCTGATCGGGTAGGGATCGTCCACGTCACGACCGCGGTGCCAGGGCGCGTCGTAGGTGTAGACGGCGCCCAGCCCGGTCAGCCACGGGAGCTGACGCGGCCAGGTACTGCCACGGCCCATCAGGCCGTGCACCAAGACCACCGGCTGACCTCGTCCACCACGATGGGTCAGCAGATCGGCCGCCATCAGCGGCACGGTAGCCTAACGGCATGCCAGTGGTGAAGATCAACGCAATCGAGGTGCCTGCGGACGCAGGTCCCGAACTGGAGAAAAGGTTCGCTCACCGCGCGCACGCGGTCGAGAACTCGCCGGGCTTCCTCGGCTTCCAGCTGCTCCGCCCGATCAAGGGCGAAGACCGCTACTTCGTGGTGACGCACTGGGAATCCGAAGAGGCATTCCAGGCGTGGGCTACCGGGCCGGCTATCGAGGCCCACGCCGGCCACCGGGCCAACCCCGTGGCGACCGGTGCCTCGCTGCTGGAATTCGAGGTTGTGTTGGACGTTGCCGGCTCCAGCCAGAAGGCGTAACCCGCGCCAGGTCCGGCACCGTGTTGCGGCATTGACGGCCGCCGCCGCGCTGATCGGTGTCCTGGCCCCGGGTTGCGCTTCGCCTCCGGCTCCGTCCGCCAACGCAGCGGGCGCCGGCCGGCAGATCGACATGAGGACTCCGGCCGGTTTGCGGGCCCAACAGACGCTGGACATGCTCAACTCCGACTGGCCCATCGGCCCCATCGGAGTTGCCACCCTGGCTACCGGCCACATGGTCAAGCCGGTCGAGACCAGCATGGAAAGACTTTGGTGGGACCGGCCGTTCACGCTGAGCGCGGTCGACATCAAAGCCGGCGCAGCAACACTGCAGCTGATCACGTCCTACGGTGGGCGCCAAGACATCCGGATACACACCGGCGACGACACATTGGTGGATGGATTCGACGTCACCACGCAACCGCCGAAGATCTCCGCGTGGCATGACATCGACACCGTGTTGGGCAAGACCGACGCCCGCTACTCGTGGCAGGTCGCCAAGGTCAACGACGGGCAGTGCGATCGGGTGGCGGGTACCAACACCGCGCAGTCACTGCCGTTGGCGTCGATCTTCAAGTTGTATGTGCTCTACGCCGTGGCCGATGCGGTCAAGGCCGGAAGCGTGTCCTGGGATGACCAGCTGACCGTCACCGATAAGGGCAAGGCGGTCGGTTCGGGGATGGATTTGCCGGTGGGAGCGCAGATTTCGGTGCGAACCGCCGCCGAGAAGATGATCGCCACCAGCGACAACATGGCCACCGACATGCTGATCGGAAGGGTCGGTACCCAGGCCGTCGACAGCGCACTGGCCGAGGCGGGCCATCACGACCCCGCCGCCATGACACCCTTCCCGACCATGTACGAGTTGTTCTCGGTCGCTTGGGGGGAGCCGGATCTGCGCGTGCAGTGGAAGCAGGCCAACGCGGAAGCGCGAGCACAATTGCTCGAACAGGTTAATTCCCGCGTCTACCAACCGGATCCGATGCGCGCTCACGTGCCAGCGTCGGGCTATGGCGCGGAATGGTATGGCAGCGCCGAGGATATCTGCCGGGTGCATGCGGCGCTGCAGGCCGCGGCGGTAGGCAAGGCCGCACCCGTCAAGCGGATCCTAGATGCCGCTCCCGGTATTAATCTGGATCGGCGGGACTGGCCGTACATCGGCGCGAAAGCCGGTGGGCTGCCCGGTGACCTCACGTTCAGCTGGTATGCCGTCGACCGAACAGGACAGCCGTGGGTGGTGAGTTTCCAGCTGAACTGGCCACGCGATCACGGGCCGAGCGTGACCGGCTGGATGCTACAGATCGCCAAGCAGGTCTTCGAGCTGCTGCCCACACAACGCTGACGTCGACCGGATCGTCCCGGCCTCTCCACGGAAATGCATCAGCGTCTGGCTGAGCGGGGCAATGTCGATGCGCCAGAACGCCGCCCGGATCACCGCGGGACGGGTCACCGCCACCGTGCGTACTGCGGCAGAAGCGCGGCCACCTTCACGGGTGACCGCCCTTCTGATTGCCGTTACTGCGGGGTCGTCCCCGGGCCGCCGGCGGCGTGCGCCCCGGCCTTCGCCAGATCCGGTTCGGTGGGCTCGGCCGGCTTGCGGGCCCCGGTGAAGGTGAACTTCGCGTCCTCGCCGGAACCCTCGCCGTCCCAGTTGTCCACGTCCACGGTGACAATCTGGCCCGGCCCGACCTCCTCGAACAGGATCTTCTCGGACAGCTGGTCCTCGATCTCCCGCTGGATGGTGCGCCGCAGCGGGCGAGCACCCAACACCGGGTCGAAGCCGCGCTTGGCCAGCAACGCCTTGGCCTTGTCGGTGAGCACCATCGCCATGTCTTTGCCCTTGAGCTGCTTTTCGACCCTGCCGATCATCAGGTCGACCATCCGGATGATCTCGTCGCGAGTCAGCTGGTGGAAGACGATGACTTCGTCGATGCGGTTCAAGAACTCCGGCCGGAAGTGCTTCTTCAGCTCGTCGTTGACCTTCTGCTTCATCCGCTCGTAGTCGTTCGCGCCGCCGCCCTGGGTGAAGCCCAGGCCGACCGCCTTGGAGATGTCGGCGGTGCCGAGGTTGGACGTGAAGATCAGCACGGTGTTCTTGAAGTCCACCGTGCGGCCCTGACCGTCGGTCAGCCGGCCGTCCTCGAGAACCTGCAACAGGCTGTTGTAGATCTCCTGGTGCGCCTTCTCGATCTCGTCGAAGAGCACCACGGAGAACGGCTTGCGTCGCACCTTCTCGGTGAGCTGGCCGCCCTCCTCGTAGCCGACGTATCCCGGCGGGGCGCCGAACAACCGCGACGCGGTGAACCGGTCGTGGAATTCGCCCATGTCGATCTGGATGAGCGCGTCGTCGTCACCGAACAAGAAGTTGGCCAGCGCCCTGGACAGCTCGGTCTTACCCACACCGGACGGGCCGGCGAAGATGAACGAGCCCGACGGGCGCTTGGGGTCTTTCAGCCCGGCACGGGTACGGCGGATCGCTTTGGATACGGCCTTGACCGCGTCCTCCTGGCCGATGATCCGCTTGTGGATCTCGTCCTCCATGCGCAACAGCCGGGTGGTCTCGGCCTCGGTGAGCTTGACCACCGGGATGCCGGTCCAGTTGCCCAGCACCTCGGCGATCTCATTGTCGTCGACCTCGGCGACCACATCCATATCGCCTGAACGCCACTGCTTTTCGCGTTCAGCGCGCTGGCCCACCAGCTGCTTCTCGCGATCCCGCAGGCTGGCCGCCTTCTCGAAGTCCTGGGCGTCGATCGCGGACTCCTTCTCGCGGCGCGCCTCGGCGATCTTCTCGTCGAACTCACGTAGGTCTGGCGGCGCGGTCATCCGCCGGATCCGCATCCGGGCGCCGGCCTCGTCGATCAGGTCGATCGCCTTATCCGGCAGGAACCGGTCGTTGATGTAGCGGTCGGCCAGGGTGGCAGCGGCCACGATCGCGCTATCGCTGATCGACACCCGGTGGTGCGCCTCGTAGCGGTCCCGCAGGCCTTTGAGGATCTCGATGGTGTGTTCCACCGTCGGCTCGCCGACCTGCACCGGCTGGAAGCGGCGCTCCAGCGCGGCGTCCTTCTCGATGTACTTGCGGTACTCGTCGAGCGTGGTCGCGCCGATGGTTTGCAGCTCGCCGCGGGCCAGCTTGGGCTTCAGGATCGAGGCCGCGTCGATCGCACCCTCGGCGGCCCCGGCACCCACCAGCGTGTGCAACTCGTCGATGAACAGGATGATGTCGCCGCGGGTGTTGATCTCCTTGAGCACCTTCTTCAGGCGCTCCTCGAAGTCACCGCGGTAGCGGCTGCCCGCCACCAGCGATCCCAGGTCCAGCGTGTAGAGCTGCTTGTCCTTCAGCGTCTCGGGCACCTCGCCGTGCACGATTGCCTGCGCCAAACCCTCCACCACGGCGGTCTTGCCGACGCCGGGCTCACCGATCAGCACCGGGTTGTTCTTGGTGCGCCGGCTCAGCACCTGCATCACCCGCTCGATTTCCTTCTCGCGGCCGATGACGGGGTCGAGCTTGCCTTCCATCGCGGCGGCGGTCAGGTTGCGGCCGAACTGGTCGAGCACCAGCGACGTGGACGGGCTGCCGGACTCGCCGCCGCGGCCGCCGGTGCCGGCCTCGGCCGTCTCCTTGCCCTGGTAGCCGGACAACAGCTGGATCACCTGCTGGCGCACCCGGGTCAGCTCGGCGCCCAGCTTGACCAACACCTGGGCGGCAACGCCTTCGCCCTCACGGATCAAGCCGAGCAGAATGTGCTCGGTGCCGATGTAGTTGTGGCCCAGCTGCAGCGCCTCGCGCAGACTCAGCTCGAGCACCTTCTTGGCGCGCGGAGTGAACGGGATGTGGCCCGACGGCGCCTGCTGGCCCTGGCCGATGATCTCCTCGACCTGGCTGCGGACGCCCTCCAGCGAGATACCCAGCGACTCCAGCGACTTTGCGGCTACGCCTTCGCCTTCATGAATAAGACCCAACAGGATGTGCTCAGTGCCGATGTAGTTGTGGTTGAGCATCCGGGCCTCTTCTTGCGCCAGGACGACCACCCTGCGGGCACGGTCGGTAAATCGTTCGAACATCGGTGGTTACCTGCTCTCCCTCACCATCGGCACAACGGACGGCACCGCGTACCTGTCATCCACTGTAGTGGTCGGCTCGCCGGGCTTCCTACCTTGCGGTGATTACGCCGCACGCATCCACCCGGTTACTTGACAGCCGTAATGGAAGCAACGCGGTCAAACGGCAAAACGTTTCCGCGCCGAGTCGGTGATTGCTTCGCCGTCAGCGAAAGCCGAACCAGCCCGTGTTCGGTGCTGGCCCGGCTTTCGCGGCAGTCAAATGGCGGTCAGGTCGCGGCGTGAAATGCGTCGATGACGTCGGCCGGGATGCGGCCCCGCGTCGACACGTTGTGGCCGTTGCGACGGGCCCATTCCCGGATCGCGGCGCTCTGCTCGCGGTCGATGGCCCCGCGGCCGCGACCGGAACTGGAACGGCCGCGCCGACGACCACCGACACGACGGCCGGCCTCGACCCACTGCTTCAGGTCGTTGCGCAGTTTCGTGGCATTTTTGCTCGAAAGGTCGATCTCATAGGTCACCCCGTCGATGCCGAATTCGACGGTTTCATCGGCGGCGCCCTCACCGTCGAAATCATCGACCAGGGTGACGGTCACTTTCTTCGCCATTGGCTAAGCCTCACGCTTTCTTCCTGAGCACTTACTGTGCAAGTTGTTTGGACCGCCCCCGTGGGCATCAATCTGCCATAAGAAGGCGCGGCATTCAATACAACCACCATAGAGCAGGTCAGTTGCTATGCGGACGAACAATCGGGAACAATACTGTCTCTCTAATTGACAGGCCAGTCAAAGCCATCAACAACCGATCGATACCCATTCCGGTTCCCGTACACGGCGGCATCGCGTACTCCAAGGCGGTGAGAAAATCCTCGTCGAGCACCATCGCCTCGTCATCGCCGGCCGCCGCGGCTCGCGCCTGTTCAGCGAACCTCTCACGTTGCACTACCGGGTCGATCAATTCGGAATATCCGGTGGCCAGTTCGACCCCGCGTATATACAGGTCCCACTTCTCGGTAACACCCGGGATGCTGCGGTGCTGACGCGTCAAAGGCGTTGTCTCTACCGGAAAATCTCGAACAAAAGTGGGCGCTGTCAAGCCGGCGCCGACGGTGTGTTCCCACAATTCCTCGACCAGCTTGCCGTGCCCATACCCGCGGCCGGTCGGCACCTCAACGCCGAGCGACTCGGCGATGGCAAGTAACTGCTCAACCGTGGTGTTCGGGGTGATCTCTTCGCCGAGTGCCTCGGATAGCGACGGATACATTTGTATCGACGCCCATTCGCCGTCGATGTCATAGACACTGCCGTCGGGCAGTGACAGTTGTCGCGTGCCGATCGCCTCGTCCGCCACCTGTTGTATAAGCTCACGGGTGACGATCGCCGAATCGTCATACGTTCCATACGCCTGGTAGGTCTCCAGCATGGAAAATTCGGGCGAATGCGTGGAATCGGTTCCTTCGTTTCTGAACACCCGATTAAGTTCGAAGACCTTGTCGAACCCACCGACGACGCATCGCTTGAGGAACAGTTCCGGTGCGATCCGAAGGTACAGATCGACGTCGAGAGCATTGGAGTGCGTGACGAACGGCCGGGCCGCCGCGCCGCCCGCCAAAGTCTGCAACATCGGCGTTTCGACTTCCAGAAACCCGCGCTGCTCCAGAGCGGTCCGTACCGCGCGAATGACCGCGATCCGCAGCCGGGCGATCGTGCGTGCCTGCGGACGGACGATCAGGTCGACATAGCGCTGCCGCACCCGCGACTCTTCGCTCATCTCCTTATGGGCCACCGGCAGCGGCCGCAGCGCCTTGGACGCCATTTGCCAGCTATCGCCAAGGACGGACAACTCGCCGCGCTTTGAGCTGATCACCTCTCCGTGCACGCAGACGATGTCGCCGATATCCACGTCGGCTTTCCAGGCATCAAGGGCTTCAGCACCGACGCTGGCGAGGCTGAGCATCACTTGCAGTTGGGTGCCGTCGCCCTCTTGGAGTGTCGCAAAACACAGCTTGCCCGAGTTACGGGCGAACACCACTCGGCCGGCAACACCGACGATGTCGCCGGTGGCCGAATCGGCGGGCAGGTCCGGGTAGGCGGCACGGATCTGCGCCAGCGTGTGGGTGCGCCCGACCTCGACGGGGTAGGGGTCGCGGCCCTCAGCCGACAGCCGAGCCCGCTTGTCCCGGCGGATCCGGAACTGCTCGGGGATGTCCTCAGGAAGGTCTTGACCGCCGGCGTTCACGACGTGCCAGCTTAAGTCATCGCCGCGCCAGCGTTATTGCCTCCTCAGCGCGCCGTCTTGAGTCGTCCACGCTGGCTGTCACGGTTGCGTTCGAATACCAGCCGCAGCCCGTGCAGGGTCAGGTGCTGGTCGTAGTGATCGACGGAATGCAGCTCCGCCAGCAGGAGCGGCGCGGTGTGGCCGGTGGCCACCACCGTGACCCGATCCCCCAGGTCACTCGCGAAACCGTCCACATCGTCGCGGATGCGGTGGACCAAACCGTCGACCAGCCCGGCGAAACCGAAAACAGCACCCGCCTGCATGCATTCGACGGTGTTCTTGCCGACCACCGAACGCGGCCGGGCCAGCTCGACCCGCCGCAACGCGGCCGAGCGCGCAGCAGCCGCGTCAGAGGAGACTTGGATACCCGGCGCGATAGCGCCGCCGAGGAATTCGCCTTTGCCGGAGACCACGTCCACGCAGATCGATGAGCCGAAATCGATCACGATGGCGGCGGTCCCGTACTTCTGAAAAGCCGCGAGGCAGTTGACGATTCGATCGGCGCCGACCTCTTTCGGGTTGTCGACCAGCAGCGGGATGCCGGTGCGGACCCCGGGTTCGATCAGCACGTGCGGCACCGACGGCCAGTACTGCTCGAGCATCACCCGTACTTCGTGCAGCACCGAGGGAACGGTGGACAGCGCGGCCGCGCCGGTCAGCTGATCGGCATCGTCGCCGATCAGACCGTCGATGGTCAGGGCCAGCTCGTCGGCAGTGACTTCGGATTCGGTACGAATCCGCCACTGCTGCACAACCTTTGCGTGCTCTCCCGAACCGGAAAGCAGCTCCGACAACGGTGTGTGTGTTGCGGACGTCGATCGCCAGCAGCACGGCTACCGAACCTTCATCGCGGCGAGACCAACTCGCCGGCGTCGGCAGGCACGAACGCCGGATCGTGCCCGAGATCGACCGCCCGGTTATCGGCGTCGACGAAGACGATCTTCGGCTGGTAGCTGTGCGCCTCGGCGTCATCCATCGTCGCGTAGGCGATCAGGATCACCAAATCACCCGGATGCACGAGATGCGCGGCGGCCCCGTTGATTCCGATCACACCGCTACCGCGCGCTCCCGTGATCGCATAGGTGACGAGCCGGGCGCCGTTGTCGATGTCAACGATGGTCACCTGTTCGCCCTCGAGCAGGTCGGCGGCATCCATCAAGTCGGCGTCGATCGTCACCGAGCCGACGTAGTGCAGGTCTGCCTGCGTGACGGTCGCTCGGTGGATCTTCGATTTGAGCATGGTTCGTAACATCAGTTCCTCCAGGGTTTTTCGAGGCTTCCAGGGCCGGTAACCGCGGGCTCTCGCCCGTCGACGCCGACCGTCGTACTGATTTCGATCGCGACATTGTCGAGGAGTCTGGTAGTGCCCAGCCGAGCCGCAACGAGCAGTCGGGCGGCGCCGTGTAGCGGTGCCGGCCCCAGTCCCGGGTCGCGGACCTGAAGATAATCCACGTCGATCGCGGGTACCTCGGACAGCACGGCGCGGGCCGCCTGGAGCGCCGCGTCCGCACCGCCCGACGCGGCATGGGTCCCGGCCAGCAGTGCCGCCGACAGCACGCCGGCCAGTTCACGTTGCGTCGGGTCGAGGTAGCGGTTGCGCGACGACATCGCCAGGCCATCCAGCTCGCGCACGATCGGCACACCCACGACCCGAGTATCGACGTTGAGGTCGGCGACCATCTGCCGCACCAACACCAGCTGCTGATAATCCTTCTCTCCGAAGAACACTCGGTCAGGATGCACAATCTGCAACAGCTTGAGCACCACGGTCAGCATGCCGGCGAAATGGGTGGGGCGGGTGGCACCCTCGAGCTCGGATCCCAGCGGACCCGGATGCACGGCGGTACGCGGTCCATCGGGATACATCGCCGCAACGCTCGGGGTGAAAGCTATGTCAACCCCTGCATCGCGCAGCAGCGCCAAGTCGTCTTCGACGATGCGCGGGTAGGCGTCGAGATCCTCGTCGGCGCCGAATTGCAGCGGGTTGACGAAGATCGACACCACCACCACCGAACCGGGCACCCGTTTGGCAGCGCGGACGAGGGCGAGGTGTCCGTCGTGCAGCGCGCCCATGGTCGGCACCAGCATCACCCGTCGACCGGTCTGGCGCAGCGCGCAGCTGACCTCACCGACATCGCTGGGGCTCGAGTACACGTTGAGTTCGCCGGCACTGAACTTCGGCTTGTTGAGGGTCATCGCGCCGACGCCTCCAGGACTTGGAGGACCTCTTCGGGTGCGTGTGCGCGGTGCGCGGTGCGCAGGGCGTTGACCCGGTAGGCCTGAGCCAGTTGCGCGTCGACCGCCGCCAGCGCGTTCAGGTGACCGGCGACCGCGCCCGCATCACCGCGCGCGACCGGGCCGGTGAGCGCCGCCTGCCCGCGTCGCAGGGTGTTCTCCAGCGCCGCGCGGGCCAGCGGTCCAAGTATCCGTTCCGCGATGCCGCCGGGTTGATCGTCGACCAGCTGCTGACCGAGGAGTTCGGTGCCCGACAGCGCCGCCCGCAATGCGTCCAGTGCGTCGGCGAGCACCGTGACGATGTGGTTGCCGGCGTGGGCCAACGCGGCGTGATACAGCGTCCGCGCGTCCTCGCGAACCCGGAACGGCTCACCACCGATCTCCAGCACCAGGGATTGCGCGATCGCGTAACCGACCTCGTCGGCCGCGGTGATCCCGAAGCAGGTGTCCGGCAGCCGCGAGATGTCCTCGTCGGAGCCGGTGAACGTCATCGCCGGATGAATGGCCAGCGGCACGCAGTCCTGCCTGCTCAGCGGCGCCAGCACGGCCACGCCGTTGGCCCCCGAGGTATGCGCCACGATCGTCCCCGGCCGCACCGCCGAAGTGGCGGCCAATCCCGAAACCAGCGCCCGCGAGCTCGGTGTCGGGCACGGCCAACAGCAGCAGCTCGGCATTGCCGGCAACGTCTGGTACCGGCGACACCGGTGTGTCGGGCAACCAGCGCTCGGCACGCTGCCGCGACGCCCGGGAAACGGCGCTGCATGCCACTACGACGTGGTCGACACGTTCCAGCGCGACACCCAACGCCGTTCCCACCCGGCCGGCGGAGATGATCCCCACCTTGAGCCGGGCGGGGCGCAATCCGTCGAACTGCACCATCGCAGACGACCCTCACAAGTCTCTTGATTCGTTCCAGTCCCGCGGCGCGGGTACCGGACGGTCGCTAAGACTCTACCCCGGCTACCACGCGGTTGGCCTGTGGCCTTCGCCTCAGTCCTCGCGCCGACGGCGCCGGCCGCCACCGGACGGGCTAGTTTGCAGCCGCGCCAACAACTCGGCGACCGACTGGCCGCCGGACAGCGGAGCGTCGGTATCCAACGGATCGGTGGTCCGATGCCGCGCGCTGGGCGGGGGTGGCGGCGACATCGCCGGTTCTCTGTCCGGTGGTGGCGGTGGTGAAGGTGGCATCGGCGGCGGCGGCATCGGTGGCGGCGACATCGCCGGCGCCGGCGTCGCGGTGTCGCCGATGCCGATGCCGGAGTCGGAATGGTCCGTGGAATGCCGGGCCGGTGCCCGACGACCCGGCTCACGCCAGTCGGCTTCGGGCTGCCCGATCTGGCCTGGCTGTTCGCCGACGCTGGAGTGTCGACCCCGCCGCTCAACCGACGACGCTGAGGGCGGAGCGGCCTTCGCCGACGCTCGGAGAACCGAGCGAAGTCCTCTCGCGGGACGGCGCGTTGTCGTACTTCCACTGGCCAGCGCCGGTGCTGTCGCCCGATTCGGGATTCCAATTGCTGCCGGGTGCTCCGGGTGGCAGCCACTGTCCTTCGGAGCTCACTGGCTGCCAGCCGGTGGGCGTTTCTTGATGCCGTGGCGCCGCGGTGGGGCCGGTCCAGTCCGGCCGCGGCGGTTGCGGTGGCGGCTCGGGCGGCGTGGGTGGAGGTGCAAAGCGCGGCTCGGGCTGCGGCGGCGTCTCATCCCGCCGGTGTGAACGACGTGGTGGTTGGGGCTCGGGCCGCTCTCCCGTGCTCGCGGATGATGGCCCGGCCGGCGCGGCCCAACCATTGACCGCCGGCGTTTGCTCTCGCAGGGTCCAGCGGCCCTCGGGCTGCCGCTCTGCGTCGCTCGCGGGTGATGTCCCCGGCGCGGCCCAACCGGTGGGTGGCGTCGACTCGTCCTGCTGGGTTCGAGCTGCTCGCTCGCCTCGGCGGTGGTGCGCTGCCTGGTCTGCCTCTTGTGCGTCGTATGCCTCAGCGGCGCGGTTTGGCGCGGAAGCGTCGTGCGCGCCGGCGGGCTGGTACGCGCCGGCGGGCTGGTAGGTGTACGTCGCCGCCGGGTAGCTGTCGGCGACCGGCTGCGCGGCGGCGGAGCCAGCGGTTCTTCGGGCACGTCGATGATCGAGCTGTCGTCCGCGCGACGAGGCGGCTCTTCGGCCCGCACCGAGGTGACCCGATTGACCCGTTCGCGTGCGCTTTCGTGTTCGCGATCCCAATCGCTACGCACAGTTTTGCGCTCGGTCTCCAGTGCCGGCCGCTCGCTGAGTTCGGCGTCGAACAAGATCTCCAGATTGGTGCGCAGCGCGGCCAACTCGGCCCGCAATGCCGAGACCTCGTCTGCGGAATGGGCGCGCAGTTCGCTGGCCAGCTCGCGACGCAGCTGCGACTCCACGGTGAGCTCATACTCGCGGCGGGCCGAGATTTCGCGGTCCAGTTGCAGGTCGTAAACCAGCTTCAGGTCCCGCGCCCGGGCCTGATCCACATCGCTTTGCCGGCGGTAGATCACTGACACGAACGCAGCGACGACGGCGGCCCACAGCGCCAGGATCACGGCGAGCTTCAGGAGCTCCACCCGGCTGGTGAAAACCAGCGCAGAACTGGCGCCGATTGCGAGCACCAGCAACGCCGTGAGCAGTACCCAACCCGGTCTGCGGCCGCTGCGCCGCACCCGGGCGCCGCGGGACAGATCGGTCATGGCCCGACTGTACCGGGCCGAGGTCACTGCGCGTGTCGCCGTGCTCCGGCGATTCTCACCTGGACTAATTGCCCGCCCCCCAGCCCGACGCCGGGCGACTAATTTTCCGCCCCCTCGCCGTGCTCGGTCGGGTCCTGCGGCGACTTGCAGCAATGTTGCAGCCACAGCCCGGCAATCACCAAAGCTAGCGCGCTGACGGCCGCCACCGCCGTGCCGACGGTGTCTTCGCCAGCCACCCTCAGCCACGAGCGCCGCGGCAACAAGTACACCAGGACCCCGACCCACCAACCCAGCGCCAATGCGCCCACCCAGGCCGACGCTTTGGCGATCACCAGGCTGCGGGCCACCGACAGCGGATGGAGCCAGCCCGGCCCGTCGCCGATCTCACCGTTGCTGATCTTCGCCCGGACATAACGCGCCCACGCCGCCTCGGCGATGCCGACCCCAAGCAACGACAGACCCGTCCAGACCGTGATCGGCGGGAACCACCGGTAGAGCAACACGACCAGCAGGTATCCGACCACCGCGGTACCGATCACCGCGGCCGTCAGGTCACGTTTGCGGGTCGGGCCCATCAAGTTCCCGACGCCGGGTCGGATTCGGTACTCTCGCCTCGCAATTCGAGCGTCAGCCCGGTCAGTTGCACACCGGCGCGATCGGCCGGATCCAGCTGGGCGAGCAGCTTTGCGACGGACTGCTTTCCGCCGGCCACCGTCAGCTCAGCGTCCGGGTCGATGGCCAGCCATGGAATCATCACAAAGGCCCGCAGGCGGGCCAGCGGATGCGGCAGGGTCAGACCATCGTCCAGGGACATCACTTCGGTGTCGCCGGCCGGCGACGTCTCGTGGCAGCTGACCAGATCCACGTCGAGAGTGCGCGGGCCCCAACGCTGTCCGCGAACTCGGTCTGCCGCCTGCTCCATCTCCTGGGCGCGGCGCAACCAACCGTGTCCGTCGAGCGTCGCGTCGTCGGCGATCAGCACGGCGTTGAGAAACGGCCCCTGCTCGACGCCGCCCCAGGCCGCGGTCTCATAAACCGGAGAGACCGCTTGCACCGCCTCGCCTAGCCGGTCGAGCACCGACTGCAGCCGGGCCAGCCGGTCACCGATGTTCGATCCGATTGACAACACCACCCGCGTCATCTGCGCCGCGCTCCCCCGCAAGCGGGTGGGGGTCCCCCCACCTGCATCGTCGCCGGCGCTCGTCATACGCCCCCTCCTGCGGGAACTACCGAACCCCTTCCCCCGCGGCGCGACCGTCGGGCCACCACCGCCACATCCGCGAACGCCTGCCGAATCGGAGCCTGCGGCTTGTGCACCGTCACCTCGACGGCGTGCACCCGCCGGTCTTTCATCACATCCTCGGCGATCTCCCCGGCCACCGTTTCGATCAAATTGCGGGCAGGCCCGGCGATGATAGCGGCCGCGCGCTGCGCCAGGACGCCGTAGTCGTAAGTGTCCGCCAGGTCGTCGCTGGCCGCGGCGTCCACCAGGTCGATCCACAGCGTGATATCGACCACGAAATCCTGGCCGTCGGCGCGCTCATGGTCGAAGACTCCGTGCCGACCGCGAACCGTCAAGCCGCGCAGCTCAATTCGGTCAGCCATCGGATTCGTCCGCCCCGCCTCGCGTCCACGCGCCGACGACCCGCAGCGCGTCGACCGACGCGCGTACATCGTGCACCCGCACGCCCCATGCGCCATGCAGCGCCGCCAATGCCGACACCACTGCAGTAGCCGTCTCACGCCCGTCAGGTGGCCGTACCGCACCATCGGGACCGGCCAACAAGGTACCCAGGAACCGTTTCCGCGACGCCCCGACCAGAACCGGGACACCGGTCGCCACCAGCTCCGGCAGGGCGTGCAGCAACGCCCAATTATGTTGGCCCGTCTTGGCGAATCCGAGACCGGGGTCGACGATCAGCTTCGCCGGATTCACGCCGGCGGCAACCGCGTCGTCGACGCTGGCGAGCAGCTCGGCGCGTACTTCGGCCACCACGTCGCGGTAGCGCGGAGCTTTGTGCGGATGGTCAGACGATACCGATCGCCAATGCATCAGCACCCAAGGCACATCGGCCTCGACGAGCAGACCGGCCATACCCGCATCGGCACGTCCGCCGGACACGTCGTTGACCATCTGGGCGCCACTTTCCAGCGCCGCCCGCGCAACGCCGGCGTGCATGGTGTCGATGCTGACCGTAATGCCTTGCGATGCAAGCTCTTTGACGACAGGAACGACGCGAGCAGTTTCCACCCGAGGATCTATGCGGACCGCGCCGGGCCGGGTCGACTCTCCCCCGACGTCGACGATCGCCGCGCCTTGCGGCGGCCAACGCCAAGCCGTGCTCGACGGCGCGGTCGGGATCCAGGTAGTGCCCGCCATCCGAGAACGAGTCGTCGGTGACGTTCACGACCCCCATGACTTGGACGTGCGTCGTGCTCACTTGCGCAAGATCAGTTCGAGCGCCTCAGCTCGAGATGCACTGTCGGACTTGAACTGTCCACGCACTGCCGACGTGGTGGTGACAGCTCCGGGCTTGCGGACACCTCGCATCGACATGCACAGGTGCTCGGCCTCGATCACGACGATGACCCCGCGCGGATCGAGTTTGCGCATCAGGGCGTCGGCGATCTGGGCGGTGAGCCGCTCCTGCAGCTGCGGGCGCTTGGCGTACAGGTCGACCAGCCGCGCGATCTTGGACAATCCGGTGACCCGGCCGTCGTGACCGGGGATGTATCCCACGTGCGCCACCCCGTGGAACGCCACCAGATGGTGTTCGCAGGTGGAGTACAGCGGGATCTGATTGATCATCACCAACTCGTCGTGCTGCTCGTCGAACGTGGTGTCCAGCACGGTGTCAGGATCGGTGTACAGACCGGCGAACATCTCGCGGTAACTGCGGGCGACGCGGGCCGGGGTGTCCACCAGGCCGTGCCGCTCCGGGTCCTCTCCGATCGCGTACAGCAGCTCGCGGATCGCGGCCTCGGCACGTGGCTGGTCGAAGACCGGGGTGCTCAGGGTCGCGGTTCGGGAATTCGGCCGCACCATCGAAGCCTCCGTTCGTTTCAGCCGTGCGCCGACGGGTTGGACGGGCTCGGGTCGCCGCCGGGCGGGTCCACCGGCCGGCCTGCCTCCGGCGCCGGTGCACCGGGCGGCGGATACGGCGGATACGGGGGATAGGGCTGGCCGCCGTAGTTGTGTGGTGGCTGAGCCCAGTGCGGCGGTGGCGGCGGTGCGGACGGCGGCGGGTACCAGTAGCCCGGCGGCTGTTGCTGCGGCGGCCAGCCGGGAGCGTGCCAGCCCGCCGGTGCACCGTAATCGGGTTGCGTGTGGTGCGGTGGAGCGCCCGGGGCGTTTCCGCGCTCGGGGGCGCCCGGCGCTCCGTGAGAACCGTTGGCGCCGTTGGTGGCCCGATCAGTCTCGGCCTGTGCGGCATCCCGCGCCGCCGCCGCGATGGCAGCCTTGAAGGCCGGTTCGGGCGCCGGCTTCGGCCACGGCTCGCCGCGCTCGATGGCCAGCTCGCCGGGTGTTTTGATCGGCGGCTTGTCCGACGGAATGCGGCCACCGAAGTCGTCGAACAGGGTGAGCCGTGGCCGCTTTTCGACGTCGGCGAAGATCGCCTCCAATTCGGCGCGGTGCAGGGTTTCTTTCTCCAGCAGCTCGCCGGCCACGATGTCCAGCACGTCGCGGTATTCGGTGAGAATCTCCCACGCCTCGGTGTGCGCGGTCTCGATGAGCTTGCGCACCTCGTCGTCGATATCCCGCGCGACCTCATGGGAGTAATCGGCCTGGTTCCCCATGGTCCGGCCGAGGAACGGATCGCCGTGCTCGGAGCCGTATTTGACCGCGCCCAGTTTGGAACTCATCCCGAATTCGGTGACCATCGCGCGGGCGATCTTGGTGGCCTGCTCGATGTCGGACACCGCGCCGGTGGTCGGCTCGTGGAACACCAGTTCCTCGGCGGCCCGGCCACCCAGGGCCATGACCAGCCTGGCGATCAGCTCCGAACGGGTATGCAGTCCCTTGTCGTCCTCGGGCACCGCCAGCGCGTGGCCGCCGGTGCTGCCCCGGGCCAGGATCGTCACCTTGTAGACCGGGTCGAGGCCCGGCATCGCCCAGCCGGCCAGCGTGTGGCCGGATTCGTGGTAGGCGGTGATCTTTTTCTCTTGCTCGCTGATGATCCGGCTCTTGCGGCGCGGGCCGCCGACCACCCGGTCCACCGCCTCTTCCAGGGCGGCGCCGGTGATCACGGTGCCGTTCTCGCGGGCAGTCAGCAGCGCCGCCTCGTTGATGACGTTGGCCAGATCGGCACCGGTCATGCCGACGGTCCGCTTGGCCAGCCCGTCGAATTCGACGTCGGGGCCGAACGGCTTGCCCTTGGAGTGCACCCGTAGCACCGCACGCCGGCCGGCCAGGTCGGGGCTGGACACCGGAATCTGGCGGTCGAAACGACCGGGCCGAAGCAGCGCCGGGTCGAGGATGTCGGGACGGTTGGTGGCCGCGATCAGGATCACACCCTGGCGCTCGCCGAAGCCGTCCATCTCGACCAGCAACTGGTTGAGCGTCTGCTCGCGCTCGTCGTGCCCGCCGCCCAGCCCGGCGCCGCGCTGGCGGCCGACCGCGTCGATCTCGTCGACGAAGATGATGCACGGGCTGTTCTGTTTGGCCTGCTCGAACAGGTCACGCACCCGGGATGCGCCGACGCCGACGAACATCTCGACGAAGTCCGATCCGGAGATGGTGAAGAACGGCACGCCGGCCTCACCCGCGACGGCGCGGGCCAACAGGGTCTTACCGGTTCCCGGTGGCCCGTAGAGCAGCACGCCTTTGGGGATCTTGGCGCCAAGCGCCTGGTACCGCGACGGGTTCTGCAGGAAGTCCTTGATCTCGTAGAGCTCCTCGACCGCCTCGTCGGCGCCGGCGACGTCGGCGAAGGTGGTCTTGGGCATGTCTTTGGAGAGCAGCTTGGCCCGCGATTTGCCGAAGCCGAAGCCCATCCGGGCGCCGCCCTGCATGCGGGAGAACATCATGAACAGGCCGACCAACAGCAGCAACGGCAGCACGTAGATCAGCAGCGAACCCAGGATGCTGCCCTGGTTGACGACGGTGCTGACCTGGGCGTCTTTACTGGTCAACGCGTCGAACAGGGGAACCGCGTAACCGGTCGGGTACTTGGTGATGATCTTGTCGGACCCGTCGGTGCCGCTGTCGGCCTTTTTCAGCGTCAACCGCACCTGTTGTTCGCGATCGTCGATCTGCGCACTCTTGACGTTGCCGCCCTTGATCTGGGCCATCGCCACGGAGGTGTCGACCGGCTTAAAGCCGCGGGTGTCATCGCCGAAGTAAAAGAATGACCAACCAAGCAGCAACACGACAGCGATCGCCGTGAGCGTGCGGATCACGTTTTTCCGGTTCATCAATCATCGGCCGTCGCCGGCCAGGTCCTTCCCGATACACGCAGCTGGAATAGTCCAGGTTACCGCCCCGTGGCCATTGCAAGCCCGGCGGAGCCGGACGCAGCAGGTCGCCACATAACCCTGTGGCGATCGCAAGCTCGGCGCAGCCGAGCGCAGCGGGTCGCCACAATGTGGCCCGCGGAGATCGCCAGCTCAGCGCAGGCGGACCGCGGGCCGAAAATTCTGCCGTTTAAATCTGCCGTTCCAACAACGAATGGCGGTTCCCGACAATTGCCAATCACCCGTCTACCCGGCTGCCGAACACCTTTCGGGCGGACCGGGCGTGTGCTTTGGTGAGACGGTGCCCGAGAGCGTACCGATCACCGAACGCAGTATTGAGACCAATGGCGTGCAGTTGCGCACCGTCGAAGCGGGTGAGCCCGGCGCACCGGTGGTGGTGCTGGCCCACGGCTTTCCAGAACTCGCCTATTCGTGGCGCCACCAGATCCCGGTGCTGGCCGCCGCCGGATACCATGTGCTGGCCCCGGATCAGCGCGGCTACGGCGGCTCCAGCCGCCCGGAGGACATCGCCGACTACAACATCGCCGACCTGTCGGCCGACGTAATCGGCCTGCTCGACGACGTCGGCGCCGAGCGGGCGGTGCTCATCGGTCACGACTGGGGCGCCCCGGTGGTGTGGAGCTCGGCGCAACTGCATCCCAATCGGGTGGCGGCCGTGGTCGGTTTGAGCGTTCCGCCGGTGCCGCGCTCGCAGATCCCGCCGACGCAGGCATTTCGCATGCTGTTCGGCGACAACTTCTTCTACATGCTCTATTTCCAAGAGCCGGGCATCGCCGACGCCGAACTGGCTGCCGACCCGGCCAAGACCCTGCGGCGCATGATCGCCGGCCTGCGCGCGCCGGATGACCATGCGACCGCTGCTGCGCATGCTCGCACCCGGGTCGGAGGGCTTCATCGAGCGGCTACCCGAAGCGGACGGCCTGCCGAGCTGGATCAGCGCCGACGAACTCGACCACTACATCACCGAATTCAGCCGCACCGGTTTTACCGGCGGGCTGAACTGGTACCGGAATCTGGACCGCAACTGGGAGATCCTGGCCGACCCGCCGGCCCCCACCATCACGATGCCGGCGTTGTTCGTCGCGGGCACCGACGATCCGGTGGGGGGCTTCATGCGCCGCGACCGTACGGCCGAGGTGGTGACCGGTCCCTACCGTGAGGTGATGATCGACGGCGCCGGACACTGGCTGCAACAGGAGCGCCCGGATCAGGTCAACGAGGTGGTGCTGGACTTCCTGTCGGGTCTCACGCTGTGACGAACCGCCCGCTGAACTTCGGCGTTTTCATCACGCCGTTTCACCCGACCGGCCAATCTCCCACGGCTGCACTCGAATACGACATGGACCGAGTTGTCGCGCTGGACCGTCTGGGTTTCGACGAAGCGTGGTTCGGTGAGCATCACTCCGGCGGCTACGAGCTGATCGCCTGTCCCGAGGTGTTCATCGCCGCGGCGGCCGAACGGACCAAGCACCTCCGACTGGGTACCGGTGTTGTGTCGCTGCCCTACCACCATCCGCTGATGGTCGCCGACCGCTGGGTGTTGTTGGATCATCTGACCCGTGGCCGGGTGATGTTCGGTGCGGGTCCGGGCGCCCTGCCGTCGGACGCCTACATGATGGGCATCGATCCGATCGAACAGCGCCGGATGATGCATGAATCGCTCGAGGCGATCCTCGCGCTGTTCCGGGCCGCACCCGGTGAGCGGATCAGTCGGCACTCGGATTGGTTCACGCTGCGCAATGCCCAGTTGCACATCCGGCCCTACACCTGGCCTTATCCGGAGATCTCAACGGCGGCAATGATTTCCCCGTCCGGCCCGCGGCTTGCCGGCACATTGGGCACGTCGCTGCTGTCGCTGTCGATGTCGGTGCCGGGCGGCTATGCGGCGCTGGAAAACACCTGGGAAGTCGTGTGCGAACAAGCCGGCAAAGCCGGACACGACGAGCCCGACCGGGCCAACTGGCGGGTGCTGGGCATCGTGCATCTGGCCGACACTCGAGATCAGGCGATCGATGACTGCACCTACGGCCTGCAGGACTTCGCGAAATACTTCGGCGCAGCCGGGTTCGTGCCGCTGGCCAACCTCGTCGAAGGCGCGCAATCACCCCGCGAGTTCGTCGAAGACTATGCGGCGAGGGGCAATTGCTGCATCGGCACAGCAGAGGAAGCGATCGGCTACATCGAGGATCTGCTGGACCGGTCGGGCGGATTCGGTGGTTTCTTGTTGCTCGGCCACGACTGGGCATCGCCGCAGGCGACCTACCACTCCTATGGTTTGTTCGCCCGCAAGGTGATTCCGCATTTCAAAGGTCAATTGGAGGCGCCGCGGGCATCGCATGAATGGGCCAAGGGCATGCGTGAGCAATTGCTTGGCCGCGCCGGCGAGGCGGTGGTGAAGGCGATCACCGAGCACACCGATGAACTCAAGATGGAAAGCGAGAACAGCTGATGCGTGCCGCGGTGCTACGTGAAGGCCGCATGGTCTATCGGGACGACTTGCCCGACCCCATCCCCGGTCCGGGCCAGGTTCTGGTCGGTGTCCGATCGTGCGGAATCTGCGGCTCTGACCTACATTTCGCCAAGCACGGGGCCGAGGTGCTGACGCTGAGCGATGAGATGGCAAGCAGTCTGGGCGGTGGCGGCGGCAATGTCGACTTGGACCATGACATCTTCATGGGGCACGAGTTCAGCGCGGAGGTGCTCGAAGCCGGCCCGGACACCGAAACGTATCCGGCGGGAACACTGGTCACTTCGATTCCCGTGCTGATCTCAGGCAAACACGTCGAACCGATTGTCTATAGCAACAAGACGCTGGGCGGCTATGCCGAGCGGATGCTGCTTTCTGCACCTTTGCTGCTGCGCATTCCCAACGGCTTGGACCATCGACACGCTGCTTTGACCGAACCAATGGCGGTCGGGCTGCACGCCGTCAACAAGTCGGGTGTTCAGCCCGGCGAGACCGCGCTGGTGCTCGGTTGCGGTCCTATCGGCATCGCGGTGATCGCTGCTCTGCGCGCACGCGGAGTCGAATCCATTGTGGCGGCCGATTTTTCGTCAAAGCGCCGCGAGGTCGCCGCTACCATGGGCGCACATCAGACGCTCGACCCGGCGCAGGGCTCGCCATTCGACACCGTCACTCCCGCTGTGGTATTCGAGGCGGTCGGGATACCCGGCATCATCGACGACGTGCTACGCCGAGCCGGGCATGGCACTCGGCTGGTCGTCGTGGGTGTGTGCATGCAACCCGACACCGTGCATCCGTTCTTCGCCATCGCCAAGGAGATCAACGTCCAGTTCGTTCTCGCCTATGACCCGAACGAATTCGCCGATTCCTTGCGTGCGATCGCCGAAGGCGATATCGACGTCACCCCGGTGATCACCGGCGACGTCGGTCTCGAGGACGTCGGTACAGCGTTCGACGATCTCGCCGACCCCGAACGGCACTGCAAGATCCTGGTTACCCCGTAGCCGCCGGCCGCTCGGCCGTGCCTTTGCCCGGCAACCGGGCCATCTGTGGGTTATCTTGAGCCAGGCTGGCAAGCTCACGGAGGAGGCACCATGCCGACGCCGGCGCTCGGCTTGCGACGGCAGATGCTGCGGCGCCGGCCGGTGGGCGCCGCCGCGGTCGCAGACGGGGCTTCGGATCACCTGCAACGGAGTCTGGGAACCTTCCTGCTCACCATGTTCGGCGTCGGCGAGACCGTCGGTGCGGGCATCTTCATCGTGCTCTCGCAGTCGGTGCCGCAGGCCGGCCCGGCGGTGGTCATCTCGTTCATCATCGCCGGCATCGCGGCGGGTCTGGCCGCGGTCTGCTACGCCGAGATGGCCTCGGCGGTACCGGTTTCCGGATCGGCGTACTCGTACTGTTACGCCACCTTGGGCGAGCTCGCGGCAATGGGCGTCGCGGCGTGCCTGCTGCTCGAGTACGGCGTCTCCACCGCCGCGGTGGCGGTCGGGTGGAGTCAATATCTGAACAAGCTGCTCGACAACGTCTTTGGAATTCATCTGTCGCAAGCGATTTTGGCGGGGCCTTGGGATTCCGAGCCGGGTGTGATCAACCTGCCTTCCGTCATTTTGGTGGCGATGTGCGCGGTCCTGTTGATCCGGGGTGTCAGTCAATCCGCCAAGGTCAACGCAGTCATGGTGGTGATCAAACTCAGTGTGCTGGTGATATTCGCCGCCATCGCGTTCACCGCATTCAAAGCGGACCGCTTCGCCGACCTGGCGCCGTTCGGCGTCTCCGGCATCAGCTTGGCGGCTGGCACAATCTTCTTCACCTACATCGGCATTGACGCGGTATCCACCGCCGGCGACGAAGTCAAAGATCCGCAACGCACGATGCCGCGGGCAATCATTTACGCCCTGCTGATCGTCACAGGTATCCAATTACTGGTCGTGGTTGCCGCAATGGGTAGCCAGCCGTGGCAGGAGTTCAGCGGCGAAGAAGCGGTGCTGGCCGTGATCTTGGACCACATCACCGGAAACACCGCGGGTAGCACCCTGGTATCGGCCGGCGCGGTGATATCGATCTTCTCGGTGACCCTGGTGACGTTGTACGGCCAGACACGCATCCTGTTCACGATGGGCCGCGATGGCCTGCTGCCGGCGACGTTCTCGAAGGTCAACCCCCGCACCATGACACCGGTCGGAAACACCGTGATCGTTTCGCTCGTGGTGGCAGCCCTGGCCGCCCTGGTGCCGCTGGACCGTCTGGCCGAAACGGTCTCGATCGGCACCCTGACCGCGTTCATCGTGGTGTCAGCGGGAGTGATTCTCCTGCGCATTCAACAACCGGATTTACCCCGTGGTTTCCGGGTGCCGGGCTATCCGGTGACACCGATCCTGTCGATCGCGGCGTGTGCCTACATCCTGTTCAGCCTGCACTGGTACACGTGGATCGCGTTCAGCGGCTGGTTAGTGGTGGCGTTGGTCTTCTACCTGGTGTGGGGTCGGCGCCACAGCGCACTCAACGACAGCGGCGCAACGGCCGTGCGCGCGGGCTCAGATCCGAAATAGCGTGGCGACGAAGAAGATAGCCATACCCGCGGCCATCATCGCCTGACCCAAGTCACCCAGCGACCGGCGCGGAGCCGTCTTACGACGCCGATCAAGGACATACCGATAAGTCCAGAAGACCGCTGCGACTGCGAAGCCGACGGCACCGATCCAACCCACAACGCTGAACCACAGCGGCGATTCGTTGGTTGCCGGCATCTTCATCGCAGACATGTCCATGCCCGGCATCGACATATTCGGCATATCCGGCTGCGTGCTCGATTGGGCCGGCATCAGATGACTGTCCATGATGGCGTACATCCAGGCCGTCGCCAGCATCATCAGGCCGTGATAGACGTACAGCTCCCGCCGGGTGGTCGTTCGGATTGCAAAGATGGCCATCACCACAAACGTCACCGCCGCAAGCAGGAAAAACACGGCAGGTCCCGTCGTGGGCAGCTGTGCGCTCCACGGCCAGGCCATCAGCACCATCGCGACGGCCATGACGAAATGCAGTGCATGGTTGACGGCCGACGTCCACGGTCGGGGCTTGGTGACGACCGCTACCCCATATTCGAGAGCGGTCAGCGCAAACAGTCCGGTGACCACCCATCGGAGCACGATGTCGTGAATCATTCGGCACCCGGCCGTTCGAAATCGACGGCAATACACGCGACTTTCATGCGTCGCGACCAAATCGTCGCAGCCGCAGCGAGTTAGTCACCACGCTGACCGAGGAGAGCCCCATTGTCGCGCCCGCCACGATCGGGTTCAGCACGCCCAGCGCGGCAAGAGGGATCGCGGCGGTGTTGTAGCCGAAGGCCCAACCGAGATTCTGATGGATGGTCCGCAGGGTTTGTCTCGACAGCTCGATCGAACGCACCACACCGTCGAGCCGGCCGGACATTAGCGTGATATCCGACGCCTCGATGGCCACATCGGTGCCGGTGCCGATCGCAATGCCCAGATCGGCTTGCACCAAGGCGGGCGCGTCGTTCACCCCGTCACCAACCATCGCAACCACGCGGCCCTCGCCCTGGAGGTGCTGAATCTCGGTCACTTTGTCCTGCGGCAACACCTCGGCCAGCACCCGATCGATGCCAACCTGCTTCGCGATCGCGGCAGCCGTGCGGGCGTTATCGCCGGTGATCATGACGACCTGCAGCCCCATGTCGTGCAGTTGGGCGACCACGTCGGCGGCGTCGTCCTTGACCGTGTCGGCCACCGCGAGCACACCCACGACCTGTTCCTCACGGCCGACGAAAACCGCGGTGCGGCCCTGCTCTTCCAACTCCAGGGCGGCCAGAGCGAGGTCGTCGGGCACCGACAACTCGTGCTCTTCGACGAGCTTGCGCCGCCCCACCAGCACAGACCGCCCGTCGACCTGCGCCCGCACCCCATGTCCCGCGACGCTTTCGAACTCCGCGGCAGGCGGTATCTTCAACCCCCGCTCGAGCGCACCGGCGACGATCGCCGCGCCGATGGGATGCTCGGAGCCCGCCTCCACTGCCGCCGCGATCCGCAGCACCGGATCAGGCTGGCGCCGCTTGCCGGCAATGACATCGGTGAGCCGCATTTGGGCGCGCGTGAGGGTACCGGTCTTGTCGAACACGACCGTGTCGATCTTCTTCGAGGCTTCCAGCACGTCGCCGCCCTTGACCAGGATCCCCAAGTCGGCGCCGCGACCGGTGCCGACCGTAATCGCGGTCGGGGTGGCCAGGCCCAGCGCACACGGGCAGGCAATCATCAGTACCGAAATCGCAGCGGTCATACCGCCCACCGGGTTGGCCGCCGATAGCGTCCACCCGACAAACGTTGTGGCGGCAACGCCAATCACGGCCGGCACGAACACCGCCGACACCCGGTCGACCATCCGCTGCACCGGGGCCTTGCGGCCCTGTGCCTGCTCAACCAGGCGCACGATCTGCGCCAGCGCGGTGTCGGCACCAACGGCGGTGGCGCGCACGGTCAATAGCCCGTCGAGGTTGACCGTTGCTCCTGCGACACGGTCGCCCACGGTCTTCCCAACCGGGACGGACTCTCCGGTAAGCATCGACTCATCGACGGCCGCGCGTCCGTCGATGACTTCGCCGTCGACCGGGATTTTCTCCCCCGGCCGTACTCGTAGCAGATCCCCGACCTGGACCTGATCGATGGGGACGAGAATTTGTTGCTCGCCGACGAGCAGGCAGGCTTCCTTGGCGCCCATCTCCAGCAGCTTGCTGATTGCCTCCGACGCCTTGCCCTGGGCTCTGGCCTCGAAATAACGGCCCAATACGACCGATGCACTGATCAGTGCGGCGGTGTCGAAATACACGGGTCCGCCGGTGAATAACTGATAGACGGAATAGGTGAAGGCGGTCATCGTGCCCAGCGCGATCAGCGTGTCCATATTCGCGCTGCCGGCGCGCGCCTGCTGTACCGCCCCTTTGAGAACCGGCCACCCGGAAACGAATTGCACCGGTATCGTCGCGGCGAAGGCCAACCATTTTGCCCAGGGGTACGCGGCGAGAAATGTCGTCAACCCAAACGACAGCAGCGACAACGGCACGGCCAGCAATACCCGCTGCAGCCACTTGCGCTGCTGGCGCCTGCTGTCCTCGCCCGGCGCCGCTTGGCACGAGCTCGGCGGCCCCGAGTCGCCGCCACCGCCGCAGCCCGCCGACTGTGTCGACGTATCGCCTTCCGGCGCGCGGCCGAACAAGCGACGAATCCCGCCGCTAAACTTCCGCGCCCCAATAGTTTTGCGCGCATTAGCCGAATGCGGAGCGCGCGCAGGCACCAACTCTGTGGGAGTGTCGCTCGCATCGGCGATCGCCGACAAGACGGCATCGCTGTCGCGACTATCCGGCGAGAAAAAGATCACGACCGATGCCGTACGCGGATAGGCATATACCGCGCACACGCCAGTCACCTTGGCGACCGAATCCTCGATCGCTACGGCTCGAACCTCGTCGAAACGAAACCCGGTCGCGTGCACCCGCATTCGCCCCGCCGCGTCGGAGACAACTTTCAGTGCGACATCGGCGTCGGCGAGCGTGTCAGTGGGCGCCATTGTTGTCCGAGTCCACCACCACCAACGGCGTAACGTCCTCGTCGATGCGCTCTTTCGCCTCCGCGATCACATCGGCGGCCGTCAGTCGGGCCTGCTCGGCGCCGTGCTGGGCCTTGCGCTCAGCCTCGCGGGCAAAGCGCATGCCCCACGCGGTCAGGGTGACGGTCGCGCCGCGCAGCGGAACCTTCGCCACCCCCTTGCGCAGCGCCTGATACGCCGCAACCCCCACGACGCCGGTCACCACCGTGGGCGCCGCTTTCGCCGCGAGTCCATGCAACACCATCTCGAGTGCTCCCTTCACTATCGACGACCGGCCACAACGCTGGGGACAGTCACGGTCCTGATCGCCAGGTCTAGCTGCTGCCTGCCGTCGCCAGCTGGTCATCGGCGGGTTCGCCAACCGCCGCACCGCCCAGCTTTGCAAGCGGACCGGTCAGCGCCGGCGTGAACTTGATCGCATCAACCAGCTCGTCAATCGCGGCTTGCCCGCGGCCATCCAGCACCGCAGTGGAAAAGCAGGTCTCCAAGTGGTTGTGCAGCATCACTCGATTGGCCCGCTCCAGCGAGGACTGAGCGGCCGAGACCTGCTTCATCACGTCTACGCAGTACGCATCGGATTCCACCATCCGAATGATGCCGTCAAGGTGGCCCCGAACCGTCTTCAACCGGTTCAGCACCGCCTGCTTCTTCGCGGTCAATTCCTCGCTCATAATCTGCATCGTACCCCACCCCACCCGGGGTGGGGTACCGAAACTCCCGAGTCGCTCTTCCGCTAACGACTAAAGTGCAGATCATGGCCGTCGCCGACTGCGCTAAATTCCCAGTACGTTTCCTGCTCGCGGTGGGTCTTTCGGTCGGCGTCTTGTCCGCCTGCGACAGCCACGCGGGACGGGTCGGAGACAACCCCCGTGAAGTGACCGTTGTCGGCTCCGGCCAGGTCCAGGGGGTCCCGGACACGCTGACCGCCGATGTTGGCATCCGATTCATCGCGCCGGACGTGACCGGCGCGATGAACCAGACCAACGACCGCCAGCAGGCGGTCATCAGTGCCCTGACGGGCGCCGGCGTCGACCGCAAGGACATCAGCACCACCGAGGTCAGCCTGCAACCGCAGTACGACAGTTCCGCCGGCACTATCAACGGGTATCGCGCCGACAACTCGATCCGCGTCAAGATCCACCCGGTTGACTCCGCGTCGCACGTGCTGGCGGTTATCGTCGGCGCCGGCGGCGACGCCACCCGAATCAACTCGGTCAGCTATTCCATCGCCGACGACTCGCAGCTCGTCAAGGATGCGCGAGCCCGCGCTTTTCAGGACGCCAAAAACCGGGCCGAGCAGTACGCGCAGCTGTCCGGACTCAAGCTGGGCAAGGTCATCTCGATTTCGGAGGCATCGGGCGGAGCGCCGCCCGTCATGGCTCCGGCTACGCGAGGCGGCGCAGTGCCGTCGAACGTTCCGTTAGAGCCTGGCCAGCAGACGGTGAGCTTCTCGGTCACCGCCGTGTGGCAACTGCAGTAAGGACCAGTAAGGGCTCGAGTTCTGGTGGCGACCCGCTGCGCCCGGCTTCGCCGGCCTTGCGATCGCCCGCCACTTCTGTGGCGACCCGCTGCGCCCGGCTTCGCCGGCCTTGCGATCGCCACTAATCCTGGTAGACCCTGGGGTCCAGGGTGCCGATGTAGGGCAGGTCGCGGTAGCGCTCGTCGTAGTCGAGGCCATAGCCGACGACGAACTCGTTGGGGATGTCGAAACCCACATAAGCGATGTCGGTGTTGGCGCGCAGCGCGTCGGGCTTGCGCAGCAGCGTGCACACCCGAAGCGAATGCGGATGCCGGGTATTCAGGTTGCGCAGCAGCCAGGACAGCGTCAGCCCGGAGTCGACCACGTCCTCGACGATCAGCACATCGCGGTCGTTGATGTCGCGGTCGAGGTCTTTGAGGATGCGAACCACTCCCGACGAGGACGTCGACGATCCGTAGGAGCTGACCGCCATGAACTCGAACTGCGTCGGCAGCGGGATCGCGCGCGCCAGGTCGGTGACGAACATGACCGCGCCCTTGAGCACGGTGATCAACAGCAGGTCTTGGTCCTCGGCGACGGCCAGCTCGCGATAGTCCGCACCGATCTGTGCTCCGAGCTCGGCGATCCGGGCCTGGATCTGCTCTTCGCGCAGCAACACCGATTTGATGTCCCCGGGGTACAGCTCAGGCGATTCCGCTGCCACGACCACAGCGTGCCATGTCATCGGGCCGACGACCAACGCTGGGCGGCTCTAGACCGGCTCGCGATGCAATGTCAAAACCCCGCCGCTGCGGCCGGCGACCAACCGCTGATTGCGCAAAGCGGACCCGACCGCCACGCCGCCCTGGCCGCGCCAGGCGGTGATCAGCCGGTCCACGCCGCGGATCTGCTTGTCGGTCAGCCCGATCGCGCCGCCGGCCTGCAGCCAGCTGCGGATCACACCGCGACGTACCGGATCGGGCAGCGCCGCCAACACCTCGGTGTCGAGTCCCTCGGCGGTCACGGAGGTGGTCATCGCCTGCGCGATCAGCGCGTCGACCAGCTCGGTGTCTTCGCGCAGCGCTGTGGCGGTGCGGGCGAGCGCCTCGGCGACGCCGCCGCCGAGCACCTCTTCCAGCAGCGGCAGCACCTCGCGGCGCAGCCGGGTCCGGGTAAAGCGGCGGTCGGTGTTGTGCGGGTCCTGCCAGGCCGAGAGCCGCAGCTCCGCGCATGCGGCGTGTGTCACGCCGCGCCGCACACCCAGCAGCGGCCGACACCAAGGCGGGTCGTAAGGGCGCATTCCGGCGATCGACCGGGCCCCCGAACCGCGGCTCAGCCCGAGCAACACGGTTTCGGCCTGATCGTCGAGAGTGTGGGCCAGCAGCACCGGACCATCGCGACGGGCGGCGTCCAGCGCGCGGTAGCGGGCATTGCGCGCGGCACCCTCTGGACCGCCGTCTCCGCTGACCTGCACGCAAAGCACCAGGGCGTCAACGCATCCCAATTCCTCGGCTTGTCGTGCAGCGGTCGCGGCGATCGCCGCCGAGCCGGCCTGCAAACCATGGTCCACGATCAGCGCGGTGGTCGGCAGCAGCGCGGCGGCGATACCGGTGAGCGCCAACGAATCCGGGCCTCCGGAAAGCGCCACACACCAGCGATCGGCGGTGGCGAGGTATTGCTTGACGAACCCCGCTACAGCCGCGCGGAGCTCGGCTACAGCACCCTGTCGATCCATCGTTGCGGGTATTCGATCTCAATCGGCCGGGGCAGGGTGTCCGGACCGGTCCACACGGTGTTGAACCGCTCCATCCCGACCCGGCCGACGACATGGTCGACGAACGCCTTGCCCCGGGTGTACTGGCTCAGTTTGGCGTCGATGCCCAGTAGCGCGCGCACCAGCCGCTGCAGCGGCGGCTGCTTGCGGTGCCGACGCTCGTCGAAGCGGCTCCGGATGGTCGCCACAGACGGAACCACCACGGGCCCAACGGCATCCATCACGTGATCGGCGTGACCCTCCAACAACGTGCCCAGCACCAACAGCTGATCCAGGGCTTCGCGTTGCGGCTCGGACTGCACGGCGCGCAGCAGCCCCAGAACGCCCCTCGTGCTCGGATCGGGGTCTGCCAGCGACGGTTCGCCGCGGCCGCGGACGAAGTCGGCCAGCCGACGCACCACCTGCGCGACGTCTTCGCCGCCCTCCTGCGTCAACACACCGAGCGCTTGCGACATGTAGCCGGTCAGCCACGGATTCGCGGTGAACTGCACCCGATGGGTGACCTCGTGCAGGCATACCCACAACCGGAAATCGGAAGGCTCCAAACGCAATTGCCGTTCGACCGCAATGACGTTGGGATACACCAGCAGCAAGGCGCCGCCGTCATTGGAAGCGGCGAACGGGTCGTACTGGCCGAGGATGCCGGACGCCACGAACGCCAGCACGGCACCGGTCTGCGCGCCGGTGACCCGTCCCGAGATAACCCCCCGCGGCTTATCGGTCCCGCCGGTCATCACCCGCATCGAGTCGGCGGCCGCCCGGATCCACCCCGGCCGGTCGACGATGCGGGCCTCGGGTACGACGCCGTTGGTCTGCAGACCGGTGACGTCACGCACCGGCGGTTCAGCAGCCTTGGCGGCGGCAGCCAGGTTGTCGACCACCTGGCGACGGGTGTAATCGGTGGACGGCGGGCCGGGGCGGGCCAGCCACTGGCCGACCGTCGCCGCGAATCCCCAGTCGACGGTGCGGCCGACGGTCAGCTCCGTTGCCGCGGTCACGTTACGCATCCACACGACCATAGGGTGGTCGCCACCGCGTCGATCGCCGTTCGGCCGGTCTGACCGGCGCCATTGGAGATCAGCGCGAAGGTCAGCACCCGTCCACTGCGGTCGGTCACTACCCCAGCTAACGCGTTAATGGCCGTCAGCGAGCCGGTTTTGGCCCGCAACCACCCGGCCGGACCGGCGGCGTGGAAGGTGGCGTCGAGGAACCGGTCGGACAGCGTGCCACTGCCACCGGCGATCGGCAACAGGTCCAGCAGCGGCCGCAGCGAGGGCTGATCCGGCCCGGCCGCCGCCTGCACCACGGAGTCGAGGGTTTTGGCGCTCAGCCGGTCGTCGACCGACAACCCGCTGGAGTCCTGCAATGTCGCGCCGCTGGTGTCGACATGCGCGAGGCTCAACCGATTGGTCACGGCATCGACGGCGCCGGTGAAGCTCAGCGACCGATGCATCGACGCGGCCACTTCGCGGGCGATGCATTCGGCCATCACGTTGTCGGAGACGCTCATCATCTCGTTCAGTCGCTCGATCAACGGCGCCGACTGGACAGCGCCCAGCTGTCGCGCACCGGCGGGTGCGGGATGGTGGGCGATGGTCACCTGCTGCGGGTCGACACCGAGCGCGGTGGCCAGCGCGTGTCCGGCGTCCAGGGCCGGCGTCACCGACCGGCGGGACTCGTCGGTCGCCGGCTGGATCCGTCCGGCGTCGAGCATGACCGATTCGATCGGTGCGATATCGCCGCCCTCGATGTCGGCCGGATCCCAGCCGGGCGCCAAGGTCGGGCCACTGAACAGCGAGGTGTCCACTTGCACCGCCGTCGGCGTCACCCCGCTCCGGCGTACCTGAGCGGCGAGATCGCTGATGCGCGCCGCGCCGTGATACCAGGTGTCCTGGCCGGGCGGGGCACCCGAAAGCGTCGGGTCACCGCCGCCGACCAGCACAATGACTCCAGAGGCCCCCGGCTGGTCGGCGGCGACAACTCGAGTGGTGACCCGGGCCTCGCGGTCCAGCGCCAGCAGCGCGGCGGCAGAGGTCAGCGTTTTGTTGGTCGACGCCGGCTGCAACAGCACATCGTCCTGCTGCTGCCAGAGCTCTTCGCCGGTCATCGCGTCGGTGACCCGACCGCCCAGCTTGCCCAGGTCGGGGTCTGGCCACCACCGGCGCCAGGGTCGCGGCCAGCGCAGCCTGCGGTCGGCACCGGCGCGGTGGCGGCCACCGGGACGATGCTCGGCTTGGCGGTCACAGCCGGCGGCGGGGGCGGGATCTGGGCGCCGCTTGCGCCGCGACCGCTGCCGGTGAACAACGCGGTCGCCGCGACCACGGCGGCAACGATTGCCAGCACGCCCACTCCCACCATCAGGTGCGTAGACGGCCGCCACTGAGTGGGACGCATGACTCTCCTGACTCCTTTGCGCCTATTGTGCCGAAACACCCGCCGACCGACGTCGTATGGGAGCGTGCGTCACGCACCAGATCGCTGGACTAGGGTGGACGCGCGACAACTGCCGATCAGCAGCGACCACCCCAGCCGAAGGAGCCGAGACGGTGGAATTCGACGTCACCATCGAGATCCCCAAGGGTCAGCGAAACAAATACGAGGTCGACCACGAGACGGGCAAGGTGCGCTTGGATCGCTACCTCTACACGTCGATGGTCTACCCGACGGACTACGGCTTCATCGACGACACCCTGGGCGAGGACGGCGACCCGCTCGACATCCTGTTGTTGCTGCCAGAGCCGCTGTTCCCGGGCGTGGGGCTGACCGCGCGGCCGGTGGCAATGTTCCGGATGACCGACGAGCACGGTGGCGACGACAAGGTGCTGTGCGTGCCGGCCGGCGATCACCGGTGGGACCACATCCAGGACATCGGGGACGTCCCGGAGTACGAGCTGGACGTCATCAAACACTTCTTCTCGCAGTACAAGGCGCTGGAGCCGGGCAAGTATGTCAAGACCGCCGATTGGGTGGGTCGCGCCGAGGCCGAAGCAGAGGTGCTGCGGTCCATAGAGCGGTTCAAGACCACCGGACACTGACGCGTCGGCACTACCTTCGCGCACAGCGAAATTCGCGACGCTGATCTACCGAGCTTTGGGGTCGAGGCGATAGCGCCGCGAGTGGCATCCTGGCAAGATGGGCCCGCTCTTTCATTTCGCCGCGAATTTCTGGTGGCTGGTATTCCCGCTGGGCGGAGCGATCGGCGGGGGCGTCCGCGCGATCGCCGCGGCCAACGAACGCCGGGCCGAGCGACGGCTGGAACGGTACCGGCTGAAGCAGCAGGCCAAGATCGCGATCGCGGAAGCGTCCGGGCGGAATCGAAACAATCGAGGACGGCTACCGGCGCGAGATCGCCAAACTCCTCGCCACGCATGATCGGACCGACGCGCGCTGGCTGGACTATGAGGTCGACATCGCCAAATTGCTCGACTTCCCGTTGATGACCGACATGCGCAATCCGCTGACCGTCGCTTTCCACAACGCGAAGCGGCAGGCCGATCTGCTGCGCCCGGACCGGCCCGAAGACCTGCTCAGCGATCGGACCGCGCAACTGGAATACCGCGACGCCGTCCACGACTACGTCGGCGCCTTCGAGGTCGCCGAGGCCGAAGCGATTCGCCGGCGCCGCAGCGACTTCTCCGAAGACGACCAACAGCGGCTGGCGCGGGCCCAGCATCTGCTGCAGCTCGCCCAAGACGAAGCCGCTTCGCCGCAGGAACGGCAGAACGCCTATGCGCGGGCCGGCAGAGAACTCGACGGGCTGATCGTGTTGCCGGCCCAGGCGCGGGCCAGCATCGAACGACGCATCGCCGGCGCAATCGAGGCGTAACCGTGCTGCGGCCGGTCAGTCCGCGGGTGGATCGCGGGTGGCGTAGAGGCTGACGGCGGTGGTGATGGCGAGGGTCACGACGATGACCGCCAGGGTGAGCAACGTCGGTATCTCCGGAACGTCGACGTGCTTGCCGCCATTGATGAACGGCAGATTGTTTTCCCGCAACGCCTGCAGCATCAGCTTGATCCCGATGAACAACAAGATGACGCCAAGGCCTTTGGAGAGATAAACCAGCCGCTGCAACAGGTTTGCGAGCATGAAGTACAGCTGCCGCATGCCCATCAAGGCGAATACGTTGGCGGCAAACACCAAGTAGGCCTCGCGGGTCAGCCCGAAAATCGCGGGAATGGAATCGAGGGCGAAGATCAGGTCGGCGACGCCGAGCGCCACGACGACGAGAAACATCGGGGTCATCGACCACTGCGCGCCCTCTTTGACACAGAGCTTGACGCCGTGCCAGCTAGTCGGTGGCGTTCAAGTGGTCGGCGAGCGAACCGGACGGCCGCATTCTCCGCGCTCGCGTGGTGCTCGGTGCCGCGTGCCAATCTGATTGCGGTGTACACCAGGAAGGCGCCGAAAAGGTAGAAAACCCAGGAGAATCGCTGGATGGCCGCCGCGCCGAGCGCGATGAAGATGCCGCGGAAAATCAGCGCGATCACGATGCCGACGAACAACGCTTGCCGTTGATAGACCTTGGGCACGTTGAAGCTCGTCATGATGATGACGAAGACGAACAAGTTGTCGATCGACAGGCTGTACTCGGTGATCCATCCCGCGAAGAATTCCAGGGCGAACCGCTGCCCATGGAAGTACCACGTCCAGATTCCGAAGCACACCGCGAGTCCGACATAGGCCGACAACGCGATCGCGCAATTGCGCATCGTCGGTTCCCCGGACCGGCGCGCCATCACCGCGACGTCGAACAGCAGCACCGCGATCGTCACGACCCAGAGTGACGACCCATTCGAGCAGGGAAACGGACAACAGAGGCCTCCGGTCGCTGAAACGCCCGAGGTCTCTTCCACCGTCGCGACCACAGTCGCAAAGGCCCGCGGCCCCGGTCGCCCGGCTGTGGGTGACGTGATGACGACACCGCGGCGGAGGAATACTCCCCTCTGCGGTCAGTCTGTCAGGACGGAATCATCTCAGCCCGCGCGCGGCACCGCGATTTCACTGAGTATTTTCGAACCGTGGCGATGCCGGAGCGCGACGACGTGGCGTCACCATGACCGAGGTCGGCCCCACCCCGAGCATCGGACGCCAGCCCGATCGCCCGCGGCAGCGTGGCCCGGGTGGGTACGGCGACCGTGCTGACCGCCCTGTGCGGCTACGCGGTGGTCTACCTGGCAGCCCGTGATTTGGCCCCGGCCGGCTTTTCGATCTTCGCGGTTTTTTGGGGAGCGTTCGGCCTGGTCACCGGGTCCGCCAATGGCCTGCTGCAGGAAACAACCCGGGAAGTGCGCGCCGCCGGCTACCTGGACGTGTTGCCGGGCCGACGCACCCATCCGCTACGGGTGGCCGGCATGGTCGGGATCGGCGCGGCCGTGGTGATCGCCGGGAGCTCACCGCTGTGGAGCAGTCGGGTGTTCGCCGAAGCTCACTGGCTTTCGGTCGGCCTGCTCAGCGTCGGGCTGGCCGGGTTCTGCCTGCACGCCACGTTGCTGGGCTTGCTGGCCGGGACCAACCGTTGGACCCAATACGGGGCGCTGATGGTCACCGACGCCGTCATCCGAGTGGCGGTCGCGGTGGCTACCTTCGTGATCGGCTGGGGCCTGGTCGGGTTCTTGTGGGCCACCGTCGCGGGCGCGGTGGCGTGGCTGATCATGATCGTGGCCTCGCCGACGACCCGGGCCGCGGCCCGGCTGCTGACCCCGGGCGGCACCGCGACATTTCTGCGCGGAGCGGCCCATTCGATCACCGCAGCCGGCGCCAGCGCGATTCTGGTGATGGGTTTTCCGGTGCTGCTGAAGGCGACCTCCAACCAGCTCGGCGCCGAAGGTGGGGTGGTCATCCTGGCGGTCACGCTGACCCGGGCGCCGCTGTTGGTACCGCTGACCGCGATGCAGGGCAATCTGATCGCCCACTTCGTCGACGCGCGAAGCGAGCGGCTGCGGGCGCTGATCGCACCGGCGGCGCTGGTCGGCGGGATCGGCGCGCTCGGCGTGCTGGCCGCGGGCCTGATCGGCCCCTGGCTGCTGCGGGTCGGCTTCGGGCCCGATTACCACACGGCCGGCGCGCTGCTGGCCTGGTTGACGGCTGCTGCGGTTGCCATCGCCATGCTGACGCTGACCGGCGCGGCCACGGTGGCCGCTGCATTGCATCGCGCCTACGCGCTGGGCTGGGTCGGTGCGACGGTGGCGTCGACGCTGTTGCTGTTGTTGCCGCTGCCGCTGGAGACCCGCACCGTGGTCGCGTTGTTGTCCGGTCCGCTGGTGGGTATCGGGGTGCATCTGGCCGCGCTGTCGCGCGCGGGCGGCTGATCAGCGCTGGTCAGCCCGGTGGGCGAACAGGCGTGTAGCTTGTGGGCTTGAAATGCTCAGCGAAACGCGCAACGTCTGGATCGTCGTCCCAGCTTTCAACGAAGCCGGCGTGATCGGCGACGTCATCGCCGATCTGCGCTCGGTTTTCGCCAACGTCGTGTGCGTGGACGACGGCAGCGGCGACGACACCGGCGACATCGCGCTGCGGGCCGGGGCGCATCTGGTGCGCCACCCGGTGAACCTGGGCCAGGGTGCGGCCATCCAGACCGGCGTCGAGTACGCCCGACGCCAGCCCGGCGCGCAGGTTTTCGCCACCTTCGACGGCGACGGTCAGCACCGCGTCAAGGACCTCGTCACGATGATCGATCGGCTCGGCACCGGCGACGTCGACGTCGTCATCGGAACGCGATTCGGCGCCGGTGTCAGCAGGCCCCCGCTGCTCAAACGCGTTGTGCTGCAGACCGCCGCGCGGCTGAGCCCGCGCGGTCGCAGGCTGGGATTGACCGACACCAACAACGGGCTGCGGGTGTTCAACAAGACCGTCGCCGACGGGCTGGACATCACCATGAACGGGATGAGCCACGCCAACGAGTTCATCATGCTGATCGCCGAAAACCATTGGCGCGTCGCCGAAGAGCCCGTCGAGGTGCTCTACACCGAGTACTCCCAATCCAAGGGCCAACCGCTGCTGAACGGTGTCAACATCATTTTCGACGGATTCCTGCGAGGAAGGATGCCGCGATGAACTGGATTCAGGGTCTGCTGATCACGTCGATCGTCGCATTGCTGGTTTACCTGCTGCGGTCTCGTCGCAGCGCCCAGTCGAAGGCCTGGGTCAAAGTCGGCTATCTGGTTTTCGTGCTGGCCGGTATCTACGCCGTGCTCCGGCCGAACGACACCACGGTGGTGGCGCATTGGCTCGGCGTGGACCGCGGCACCGACCTGATGCTCTACGCGCTGATCATCGCGTTCAGCTTCACCACCTTGAGCGCCTACATGCGGTTCAAGGACCTCGAACTGCGTTACGCAAGACTGGCCCGCGCCGTCGCGCTGGAGGGCGCGCAAGCGCCCGAGTGATCAGCCTGCCCCGACACCCCAGTGCAGCCCACGTGAGGTGAGCAGTACAAGCCCGAGCGAAACGGCTGCGACCACGACGAGGCCGACGACCGCCACCAGCAGGGGCCGCCAACCGGTGCGGACAAGTTCGCGAATGCTGGTGTTCAACCCGACGCCGGCAAAGGTGAGCAAGAACGCCCACTTCGACACGTTGGCAATGTTGGCGTTTTGGCCCTTGCTCAGCCAGCCGGCCGTCGCGATCGCCGATACCGCCAGAAAGCCCAGGACGAACTTGGGGAACTTGTCCCAGACGAATGCGGCCCGTGCCCGCAAGCCCGGCGCGACCTGGTCTGCCTGACCGCGCGAAGCCCAGAAAAGAGCGAAACCCAGTACGACGAAACCGATTAAGGCGTTGCGGGTGGACTTCACCAGCACCGCGATCTTTCCCGCTTGCTCGGAATACAGGTAGCCGGTGGCGGTGGTCTCGGCGGTGTTGTCGACTGCCAGCCCGGCCCACAAGCCGAATTCGTGGTCAGTGAGCCCGATCCCGTGTCCGAGTAGCGGCAATGTGAACAGCGCGACGGCCCCGAGCGCCAAGATCGCCGCGATTGCATACCCGACGTCGGAATTGCGTGCGCGGATGGCGCCCTTGGCGGCCACGATGGCCGAGACGCCGCAGATGGAGGTCCCGATGGCGAGCAGCGAGCCGAGCTTGCCCGACAATCCGAACAGGTGGGCGGCAAGGAGAATTATTGCGCCGGCGACGGCCATGTCGACCACGATCTGCACCAGCGAGATGCCGCCGAGTTTGACGACATCGCCGAGAACGAACCGCACTCCGAGCGCGACAATCCCGATCTTCAGCCAAAATTCGTAAGTCTGGACGCCGGGACGGAAGATGCGATGCAGACCGACGGTATTGGTGACGACGAGGCCGATCACGATGGCCCATAGCACATACTCGATGTCGGGAACCGTCCAATGCTCTTGGTGAGCAAGGGATTTCCACCCTATTTGGGCGTACTTGCCTAGCAATCCGACTGCGATCAGCAGCAAGACGCCGGGCACATACGCGAACAAATTGCGGCTGGTGAAACTGGCCTCTTCGGCGTGTTCCGTGTGATCACCGACTACCGTACTCATCGCGTCACCACGGAATCTTGGGGAGCAAACCGGCGACGGCCAATAGCACCACGATGCCGGCCACAATCGTGGCCCACCAATCGACGCCTATCCGTCCCAGGCGTTCGCCCCACGTTGTCGCATTCCGATCGGATTGGCCACCGTCATCGCTCGCGGTCACTGCCTTCTCCCTGTCGTCGCCCCCTCGCCAGATGCTGACCGCCGCCCGCTACATCGGACAAGGGATTGACTCCGCTTGATTGTTGGCTCGCGCGGTCGCCCCGGAAGCCGCGCAAGCGCGGGAACCGTGCCAGGCCGTTGGCGCAGATTTGTCGTATGATCATGACATGGCTACGACAACCGCTGAGCTTAATGCGCTCCTTGGGCGCGTTAATGAGGCGACCCGGCTGTTACGGCGGTCTAGGACTGTTCCCGACAAGGTTTCCCAGTTGATCGACAGCTTCGAGCCGACGCTGCGCCCGGCGACGTCCGTTGCGTCTCGAGGCCGACCCATATCTGACGACGACATTGTTTGCTGCTGCGTATAGCGCGGAAAAGGCGTTGCGCCACGATAACGATGCGGATCGACGGCGCGACGTTCGCATTGCGCTGGAGCAATTTCGCCACGCCTTGCGTGACATCACCGAAAATCGCCCGTACAACGATGATGCGCCAGTTCGCGAAGTACTTGCCAGGACGGCCGAGATCCTCGCCGCCCCGCAGAAGACCCTCGCCGACCTACTCGGGGTCTCCGTTCGCCAGCTCCAACGCTGGCTCGCCGAGGACGGACCCGAGCCGGCGGCAGATGATGCGGCGCGCATCCGTGAGGTTGGGCAACTCGTGAATCAACTGCGCCACTCCTTCACGGGTCCCGGGGTAATTGCCTGGTTCTATCGAGAGCATCCGGTGCTCGGCCGACGCCCGATTGAGGCGCTCGATGACCCGCTCTACTTCCCGCAGCTCCTTGGGGCCGCGACTGCAGCTCGTGCCATGACGGTATGAGACTGACGGTATTTCGCCACGCCGCGTACGACTCGCCGTGGTGGGCGTTTCCCAGCACACGCGATGGTCGTTTTCACCGGGGCAGAACCGAAATTGTGCAGTACCTGTGTCTTCATCCGCTCGGCCCTGCCGCCGAGATGCTTCGCCGCAATGTTGGACCGGCCGGTAACCCGGACGACGTCGTCTTGAACTTGTGGACAGCGCTTATCGATCTCGATGACGTGACACGGGTCGACTTCAAAGATTGTGGCAGGTACGGTCTGACACCCGATGAGCTCGTCGGCGACGACTATGCCCCCACGCAGGCATTGGCGGATGACGTCCGAGGCAGCGGAGCAGTCGGAATGATCGTCCCATCGGCCGCATTGCCCGGGACTTTCAACCTGGCTTTGTTTGGCGTCCGAGTGCTGAATCCGTTTCTCAGCCAACCGCTTACGCCCGAAGAGATCCCGACCGGCCACCTCACCGACGGAGCGCGCTCTCCGGCCGAGGTGGTCCCAAACGTCCGGTGGTTCGGCACTCCGCATAAGGCGTTGGAGCAGTGGAAGACTACTGGTAACTACGACTTATTCGACGATCCCATGGCGACGCGTTGGTGATGACGAGAACGACGCTGGCACTCTAGCCGGTGTGCGTATGCCGGAAGTACTCAACGGTGCGGCGCACTCCCTCGTCGAGCTGCGACCTGCGGGCGCCAGCCCAAAACCCGTTCGGCCAAACCGATGTCGAGGCAGGACCGTTTCAAGTCGCCCAGCCGCGGTGGATGAAATTCCGGGTCGTCGGGCGCACCGACGGCAGCGGCCACCGCTGAATGCAGTTGGCGGTCAGAGGTTTCCACACCGGTGCCGACGTTGAACCGCTGCCCGCCGCCGACCGGGCCGGACGCCTTGATGAACGCGTCCACCACGTCGTCGACGAACACGTAGTCGCGGGTGTTGCGAGCCGTCGCCGAACACCTTGGTGGGCTTGCCGGACAGCAGCGCCTGGGCGAAGATCGCCACCACGCCGGCCTCACCGTGCGGATCTTGGCGGGGCCCATAGACATTGGCCGGCGCGATGTGCGAGCACTCCAGGCCGTACAGATGGCGGAACGTGTTGAGGTAGATCTCCCCCGCAACCTTGCCCGCCGCATACGGCGACGCCGGGTCGGTGGGCACGTCCTCACTGGTCGGATACGACGGCGGGGTGCCGTAGATCGATCCACCCGACGAGGTGTGCACGACCTTGCGCACACCGGCGCGCCGGGCCGCGTCAGCGAGCCGCACGGTGCCGATCACGTTGACCGACGCGTCGAATTGCGGGTCGGCCACCGAGTGCCGCACGTCGATCTGCGCGGCCAGGTGAAACACCACCTCCGGGCGGTGCTCGTCCAGGATCGCCTGCAGATCGGCCGTGACGATGTCGGCCTCGACGAAGACGAATTCGGGCGTGTCGACCAGGTGCTCGATGTTGGTGGCCCGCCCGGAGGCGTAGTTATCCAGCCCCGCGACGCTGTGCCCGTCGCTCAGCAACCGGTCGACTAGCGTCGACCCGATGAACCCGGCTGCCCCGGTGACCAGTGCGCGCACCGGCCCACCATACCGACGGGCCTGCCGGGGTACCGAAGGTAGCGGTGGCCGCCGCCGCACTGATCGTGGTGCAGCTGGTGATTCGCGCGGTGCTGGCGTTTCGGGGCTACTTCTACTGGGATGACCTGATCCTGGTCGGCCGGGCCGGCACGCACGGCCTGCTGTCGCCGTCATACCTGTTCGACGACCACGACGGCCATGTCATGCCCGCCGCGTTCCTGGTTGCCGGCGCCATCACCCGGCTGGCGCCGTTGAATTGGATCGGACCGGCCATCAGCCTGGTGGTGCTGCAATTGCTCGCCTCGCTGGCGCTGTTGCGGGCGCTGTACGTGATCCTGGGCTGGCGGCCGGTGCTGCTCATCCCCCTGACCTTTGCGCTGTTCACCCCGTTGGGTGTTCCGGGCTTCGCGTGGTGGGCGGCGGCGCTGAACTCGCTGCCGATGCTGGCCGCGCTGGCCTGGGTCTGCGCCGATGCGATCATGCTGGTCCGAACCGCGCGACCAGCGCTACGCGGTGACCGGCGTGCTGGCCTACCTCGGTGGGCTGTTGTTCTTCGAAAAGGCCGCGGTGATTCCCTTCGTCGCGTTCGCGATCGCCGCACTGCTGTGCCACGTCCACGGTGATCGCGCGGCGCTCGCTCAGCGGTGTGGCGGGCCGGGGTTCGGATTGTGGACGACGTCGCTGGCGCTGACCGCCGCCTGGATCGCGGTCTACGTGGTCGTGGTCAACCAGCGGCGGTGGAGTTCGGATCTGCCGATGACGTGGGATCTGTTGCGTCGCTCGGTCACTCACGGGATCGTTCCCGGCTTGGCCGGGGGGCCGTGGGCCTGGGCCCGCTGGGCACCGGCCTCGCCGTGGGCCACCCCGCCGCTGGCGGCCATGGTGCTGGGCTGGCTGGTGCTGGCCGCGGCGCTGGGCGTCTCGCTGGTCCGCAAGCAGCGCATTGTGCCGGTGTGGCTGACCGCGGCCGGATACGTGGTCGCCTGCCAAGTGCCGATCTATCTGATGCGCTCATCGCGGTTCACCGCGCTGGAACTGGCCCAGACGTTGCGTTATTTCCCCGATCTCGTCGTGGTCCTGGCGTTGTTGGCCGCGGTCGGGTTCTGCGCACCGAACCGCCCGTCGTCGCACTGGCTGGACGCGTCGGCGGGCCGTGCAGTGGTGACGACGGCTGTGGCGGCGGCGTTCGTGGCGAGTAGCGGGTATTCGACGGCGACGTTTCTGACCTCGTGGCGGGACAACCCCGCCCAGCCCTATCTGCAGAATGCCCGCCGCGGTTTGGCTGTCGCGCACACGGCCTCGAATGCGCCGCTGCTGGATCAGGAGGTCGATCCGCTGGTGTTGGGTCGGGTGGCCTGGCCGGAGAACCTGGCCAGCCACATGTTCGCGCTGCTGTCGGACCGTCCGGAATTCGCCTCGGCGACAACGCAATTGCGGGTGCTGGACAGCTCGGGCCGATTGGCCGACGCGCAGGTGACCTGGGTCCGCGCGATCCTGCCGGGGCCGGTGCCGCGGTGCGGCTACTTCGTGCAGCCGGACCGACCGGTGCGACTTGGTCTCGACGGCCCACTGCTGCCGACGGATTGGACCGCCGAGATCAATTACCTGGCCAACAGCGACGGCTCGATCACGTTGTCGCTGTCGGAGGGGCCGAAGACGAAGGTTCCGGTGCATCCCGGGCTGAACCGGGTCTACGTCCGGTTGCCCGGCGCGGGCGACGCCATCACGGTGCGAGCCGACACGGCCGCGCTTGCCGTTTGCGTCGCGGCCGGGCCGGTGGGCTATGCCGCTGCCGCGTGATCGAGCCACCTAGGAGAATCGAACTCCTGACCTGCTCATTACGAGTGAGCCGCTCTACCGACTGAGCTAAGGTGGCGTGCCCTGCCGGGCGGGACGAGTCTACGGCAGGGCGACTTGCGCACCCAACTTCGCCGGGCGTCGTCAGTCGCGCAGTGCCTGGCCGATCGTGGCGACCATCGCGTCGACGGCGAATTTGGGCTTGACGTTGACCGCCAGCGCTTCGCGGCACTCCAGCACAGCTTCGATGCAGCGCAGCAACCGCTCGGGTGTGACGTGGGCGGCCATCGCCGCGATGGGCTCTGCCATGTCGGGGTGGTTGCGCCGCACGACTCCGGCGTCGGCGGCCACCAGCAGCGCGTCCCGGAAGTAGGTCGCCAGGTCGATCAGCGCGCGGTCCAGGGCATCCCGCGACGCCCGGGTCTGACGCGACTTCTGCCGTCGCTCAAGGTCTTTGATCGCGCCGGTGGCACCGCGCAACGCGCCGGCAGTGCCCTTGCCGGTGCCTCCCGCGCCCAGCGCGGTGCGCAGCTCCTCGGTTTCGGCCTCGTCGCGCCCGGCGGTCAGCACCGCCGCCTCGGCCTCGGCGGCGGCCACCAGCGCCTCGGCGGCGCCGTAGGCCTTCGATCGGGTGGCCGCGTCGCGGGCCAGCCCCAACGCCTGCAGCCGCCGCTCGCGCGCCTCCGGGTCGGTCGCCAGCCGCCGCGCCCGGCCGACGTGGCCGCCACTGACCGACGCCGCCCAGTTCGCGGTCTCGGCCGTCAGATCGTCGCCGTCGATCAGGACCTGGGCGATGGCATCGGGCGATGGCGTCACCAGCGCGATATGCCGGCAGCGGGACCGCAGCGTGAGCGCGATGTCCTCGGGATCCACCGACGGCGCGCACAGCAGAAACACCGTGGACGGCGGCGGCTCCTCGACAACTTTGAGCAAGGCGTTCGCCGCGCCTTCGGTCAGCCGGTCCGCGTCCTCGATCAGCACGATCTGCCAGCGGCCCGTGCTCGGCCGGCGAGACGCGATCTGGACGATCGCCCGCATCTCGTCGACGCCGATGGACAGTCCTTCGGGGATGACCCGGCGGACGTCCGCGTGCGTGCCGGCCATCGTCGTCGTGCAGGCGCGGCATTCTCCGCAGCCGGGCACGCCGGCGGACGTGCACTGCAACGCGGCCGCAAAGCACAGCGCCGCGACCGAGCGCCCGGAGCCGGGTGGACCGGTGATCAGCCAGGCATGCGTCATCGCCGCGGTGTGAGCCGAATCACCGCGGGCCGCCTCGGCGGCAGCCACCAGGTCGGCTTCGACCGACTCCTGGCCAACCAGCCGTGCGAATACCCGCGACATCACCGGCAACAGTACTGCTCACCGCTGACGACTCCGCAACACAAGCGGCTGTACACGGAACGTTTTGGCTACTTTTTCGTCCCCGACGACCGATACGGTGGGCTGGTGAGCACGGCGGCGCAACTTCCTGGGCGGATCAGCGGATTCGTCCAGTGGTTGGTGCGCACACCGTGGCCGGTGTTCTCGCTGAGCCAGCTGCAGGCCGACATCATCGGCGCACTGCTGGTGCTGGGCTTCCTGCGCTACGGGCTGCCACCCGAAGACCGCATCGAACTGCAAGAACTGCCGACCGTCAACCTGGCGATCTTCACCGGGTCGATCGTCGTGCTGTTCCTCGTCGGAACCGCGATCAGCGCGCGTCTGCTGGTGCCGGTGTTCCGGTGGCAGCGCCGCGACGGTCTGCTCGACCGACACCGACCCGGCCGCCACCGAGCTGGCCCGCAGCCGCGCGCTGCGGACGCCGTTCTACCGCACGGTGATCAACTTGGTGTCCTGGTGCATCGGCGGCATGGTCTTCATCGTCGCCAGCTGGCCGGTGGCCAAGCACGCCGCGCCGGTGGTGGCCGTCGCCACCGCCCTCGGCGCCACCGCCACCGCGATCATCGGCTATCTGCAGTCCGAGCGGGTGCTGCGGCCGGTGGCCGTTGCCGCCCTGCGTGGCGGGCTGCCGGAGAACATCCGGGCGTCGGGTGTCATCGGACGTCAGATACTCGCCTGGGCGCTGTCCACCGGGGTGCCGCTGCTGGCGATCGTGCTGACCGTGGTGGCGGACAAGGCTGAGTACCTTCATGGGCCGCCGGAGAAGCTGTTCAACCCGATACTGTTGCTGGCGCTGCTGGCGTTGGGCATCGGGCTGGCCAGCACGCTGCTGGTGGCCATGTCGATCGCCGACCCGCTGCGGCAGCTACGCTGGGCGCTCGGCGAGGTACAGCGCGGTAATTACAACGCGCATATGCAGATCTACGACGCCAGCGAGCTCGGTCTGCTGCAGGCCGGCTTCAACGACATGGTGCGCGACCTGTCCGAACGACAACGGCTGCGCGACCTGTTCGGCCGCTACGTGGGTGAGGACGTCGCCCGCCGGGCGCTGGAGCGCGGCGCCGAGTTGGGCGGTCAGGAGCGCGATGTCGCGGTGCTATTCGTCGACCTGGTCGGCTCCACCGAGCTCGCGGCGACGCGACCACCCGCGGAGGTGGTGCTGCTGCTCAACGAGTTCTTCCGGGTGGTCGTCGACACGGTGGGCCGGCACGGCGGATTCGTCAACAAATTCCAGGGCGATGCCGCGCTGGCCATCTTCGGCGCACCGATCGAGCATCCGGACGCCTCCGGCGGCGCATTGGCCGCGGCCCGTGAGCTGCACGACGCGCTGCTACCGGTGATCGGCTCCGCGGAGTTCGGCATCGGGGTGTCCTCCGGGCGCGCCATCGCCGGCCACATCGGCGCTCAGGCCCGTTTCGAGTACACAGTGATCGGTGACCCGGTCAACGAGGCCGCACGCCTCACCGAGCTGGCCAAGCTTGAAGACGGCCACGTGCTGGCGTCGGCCGTCGCGGTCAGCGGCGCCCTTGACGCCGAAGCACTGTGCTGGGATGTCGCCGAAGTCGTCGCGCTGCGCGGACGCAACGCCCCCACTCAACTGGCCCGGCCGCTGAACCTGGCCGCGCCGGAAGAGGTGTCAAGCGAAATTGGCTAGCTGCCCGGCGGTGGGGGGCTGGTCGGCGCCGCAGTGAGGTCGACCGGCGCCGGACCGGTGGCCGGGTCAGCACCGAGGTTCAACAGGTCAGCTGAGGCCCGGCACGTTGGACGGCTGGTCGCCGTTGAGGGCTGCGGCATCGGACTCGGTGATGTTCTGCACCACCACCGGGGTCTCCAATCCGTACATGACCTGCAACAAGTCAGCGACGGAGGGGCTGTTCACATCCGGGTTCTCGTGCGTGTTCCCAGAGAGTTGCACCGCGGGCACCTGGATGTCGCGCAGCGGCGGCGCCGCCGGGGCGGCGATGATGACGCTGAGGCCACCGAGCGCAGCACCAGCGGTGATGCAGTATCGGATAGCGGATCGCATGACTCTCCCTAAGCGCCACCGTGACCGTTTCACAGCGGACGTAGGTAACTGTACCTGAGAACAGGCTGAGAATCACCAGTCTTTAGGCAAAAAAATGAAAAAAGAAACCTGAGGAGCTCTGAGCTCGTGCTTTCCCCGCGTCAGAGCAACGACCGTCAGGTCCGCTTGGCCGCTTTCTTCGCCGGCTTCTTGCGCGCGGTCTTCTTGGCCGTCCGCTTCACCGGGCCGCGGGCCCGCCGGTCGGCGAGCAGTTCCGCGGCGCGCTCGTCGGTGATCGACAACACGTCGTCGCCTTTGCGCAGACTGGCGTTGGTCTCGCCGTCGGTGACATACGGGCCGAACCGACCGTCCTTGATCACCATCGGTTTGCCCGACGCCGGGTCGTTGCCCAGCTCGCGCAGCGGCGGGGCCGCGGCGCCCTGCCGACCACGACGTTTCGGCTCCGCGTAGAGCTTCAGCGCTTCCTCGAGGGTGATGTCGAACATCTGGTCTTCGGTGGCCAGCGAGCGAGAGTCGTTGCCGCGCTTGAGGTATGGGCCATAACGCCCGTTCTGCGCGGTGATCTCCTCATTAGAGCCAGGGTCCACGCCGACGACGCGCGGCAGCGACAGCAGTTTCAGCGCGTCGTCCAGCGTGACGGTCTGCAAATCCATACTGCGCAGCAGCGAACCCGTGCGCGGCTTGGGCCCGGTGGGCGTTTCTTGCCCTTCTTGGCCGCCTGGTCAGCTGGGCCGTCGGGGTCATCGGGGGGCTCCGGCAGGACCTCGGTGACATATGGCCCGTAGCGACCGTCCTTGGCGACGATCTCGTGACCCGTCTCCGGATCCACGCCGAGCGTCCGGCCCTCCTGGGGTGTGGCGAAAAGCTGTTCGGCCACTTCCAGTGTCAGCTCGTCGGGGGTGAGCGTGTCGTTCAGGTTCGCCCGCTGCGGTTTCAGCTCGCCGTCGTCACCGAGCACCATCCGTTCCAGGTAGGGCCCGTTCTTGCCCACCCGCACCGAGATGGTGCGTCCCTCGGCGTCGTCAAACAGTTTGATGGAGTTGACTTCTCGGGCGTCGATCCCTTCGAGATTGATCCCGACCAGCTTTTTCAGGCCTCCGGAACGCGCCACCGAGTCGGCCACGCCGTGGTCGCCGCCGAAATAGAAGTTGTTGAGCCAGTTGGTGCGATGCTCGTTGCCCGAGGCGATCTCGTCGAGCTCGTCTTCCATCGCGGCGGTGAATCCGTAGTCGACCAGCCGGCCGAAATGCTGCTCCAGCAACCCGGTGACGGCGAACGCCACCCACGATGGCACCAGCGCGCTGCCCTTCTTGTGCACGTAGCCGCGGTCCTGGATGGTTTTGATGATCGACGAATAGGTCGACGGGCGTCCGATGCCGAGCTCTTCGAGCGCCTTGACCAGCGACGCCTCGGTGTAGCGCGCCGGCGGGTTGGTCGAGTGACCGTCGGGGGTGAGCTCGGTGGCGTCGAGCCGCTGTCCCTCGGTGAGGTGCGGCAGCCGACTCTCGGCGTCGTCGGCTTCGCCGCCGGCCAGTTCGTCGACGGTTTCCACGTAGGCCTTGAGGAATCCGGCGAACGTGATCGTGCGCCCGCTGGCAGAGAACACCACCTGCTGGCTTTCGGATTGACCGGCGATTCGCAGGCTCAGCGTCGTGCCGCGGGCATCGGCCATCTGCGAGGCCACGGTGCGTTGCCAGATCAGCTCGTAGAGCCGGAAGTCGTCACCGTCGAGTTCGCGACGCACCGCGTCGGGGGTGGCGAACGTGTCACCGGCCGGCCGGATCGCCTCGTGCGCTTCCTGGGCGTTTTTCACCTTGCGGGTGTACTGGCGCGGCGACGGGTAGACGTACTCCTCGCCGTACAGCTGGCGGGCCTGGGTGCGGGCGGCGTTGATCGCCGACTGCGACAGCGTGGTCGAGTCGGTACGCATATAAGTGATGTAACCGTTTTCGTAGAGGCGCTGCGCGATGCTCATCGTCCGCTCGGAGGAGAACCGCAATTTGCGGCCGGCCTCTTGCTGCAGCGTCGAGGTCATGAAGGGCGCGTAGGGGCGCCGGGTGTAGGGCTTCTCCTCCACCGAGGCCACCGACAGCTGCGCGCCGTGCAGACCCGTGGCCAGCGCATTGGCCCGCGACTCGTCGAGCACCACGACCTCGTCGGGCTTTCGCACCGTGCCCAGCGAGTCGAAGTCCCGTCCGGTCGCCACTCGCAAGCCGTCGACGTTGGTGAGTCGCGCGGTGAAGGTGGGCGGCTGGGCTTTCGGGTCGGACACGCTGGCGTCCAGCTCGGCGACCACGTCCCAGTAGGCGGCGCTGCGGAATGCCATGCGATCGCGCTCGCGCTGCACGATGATGCGGGTCGCCACCGACTGGACCCGGCCCGCTGACAGCTTGGGCGCGACCTTCTTCCACAGCACCGGGCTGACCTCGTAGCCGTACAGCCGGTCCAGGATACGACGGGTCTCCTGAGCGTCGACCAAGTCAATGTCCAGGTCACGGGGGTTTTCGGCGGCTTCCAGGATGGCCGGTTCGGTGATCTCGTGGAAGACCATCCGCTTGACCGGGATGCTGGGTTTCAGCGTCTCCAGCAGGTGCCAGGCGATAGCTTCTCCCTCGCGGTCGCCATCTGTGGCCAGATAGAGTTCGTCGACGTCTTTGAGCAGGCCTTTGAGTTCAGTGACCGTGCTCTTCTTGTCCGGGCTGATGATGTAGAGCGGCTCGAAGTCGGCGTCGACGTTCACCCCGAGCCGGGCCCACGGCTGCGACTTGTACTTCGCGGGCACGTCGGCAGCCGCTCGCGGCAGGTCACGGATGTGTCCCCGGGAGGACTCGACGATGTAGTTCGCGCCCAGGTAGCCGGCTAATTTGCGCGCCTTGGTCGGCGACTCGACGATGACGAGTCGCCGCGTGGCTCCATTGCCCCGCCCATTTGTCCGGCCAGCCCGGTCGGCTTCAGCCACCTGCGTTTACGCTCACTTTCCACTTCTTCTCTTCGGCCCTAGCCGTCTTTGGCCTCGAGCCAGTCCGCTGGCGCAGGTCCAGCGACCAGCCGAGTCCCTGAAGTTCAGGTTCTGCGGTGCCCGTTGGGCCTGCGAACATCTGACAATGTGGCACCCGGGATGGGCCGACGCAAACCGACCCCCCGTTTACGGTCGGTCCAATCGCCGCTAATTGTGCGGCCAGTAAGGCAACGCCTCTAAGGCGTCGGGCGGTTCCCCGACGCTTTCTACCAGGCGCGATAGCCTGCGCCGGCCGCTGATTCGCAGCGCGGGCCGAGCCCCGCGAGTGCCGATCAGGGTCGGCGCGATCCCGACCCGCATCAGGGCCGACGCCAGCGGTGAGTGGGTGTCCGGAGCGTGCGGATCCAGTCCGAGCAGATACCGGTCGGCCTCCGGGGCGCCGGCCGCCAGAATCCAGGCCCGCAGCTCCCGCGGCCCCGGCAGCCAGACCGGAGGGACGGTCTTCACCGCGCCGCGGGTCCAGTCGCCGGCAATGGAACGCAGCCTGGCGTCGACCGCGGTCCTTACCAACGGAGTGTTTTCGTCGGTGTGGGTGATTTCGGCCACCAGACCGGCCTCGTCGATCATCTCGGCCAGCGCCTCAGCCCGCCAGGGCTGATCGACGACCACCGACAGCCTGGCCCCACCGCCGACCGTCACAATCTGGCCCGCGGCCGCCAGCACGCCGGTGAGGTCGCCGACCGACGGCGGCACCGACTCCGCCGAGAAGAAGGACAGCTGGCTCACGTCACCGACAGTAAGCGCCCGGATGACGATGTGCGCCATGGCGCGGCGGCGGTTCCCCCGCTATTCACCCATCCCGAGCTGTGGTCGCCGGCTTGCCGCAGCGGCAGGCTCCCCCGATACAGGACAGCGAGAACCCCCCGACCGAACCCGGTAACTCCGGACCGCGCGGGGGGTTGTCGTTAGAGGCTGCTCAGATGGAGCGGACGCCCGTGGCCTGGGGACCCTTGGGGCTTTGCCCGACCTCGAATTCGACCCTCTGGTTCTCCTCGAGGGTGCGGAAGCCGGTTCCCTGGATCTCCGTGTAGTGGACAAACACGTCGGCCGAACCGTCCTCGGGGGCGATGAAGCCGAATCCCTTCTCCGCGTTGAACCACTTCACAGTTCCCTGTGGCATTTCTTGCTGTTTCCTTTACTACTCGGGTGCGGTGCACCGCCTTTCGGTGCTCCGGGCCCGTTCCGACCGCTATACCTTGCCGAGTCGCCGGAACTTCACCCGACCTACACCCTCGCAGGAACCGCGGCCGCAACGTCGATCCTGCGAAAGTTTTACACGAACACAGAAGCTGCGACCGCAAACAGTCAATCATGTTCATCGCGTCTGCGACAGCCTCAGGTGATCAATTCAGCTACCAAGAGGTAAACAATTCAGGTGAGAAGCCAAAACACCTGGCCGCGGCACGGCCGTCGGTAGGGGTATTTGGCAATGACTCACCCTAGGAGGGCGAGACATGGTGACGTTCGGCAGCGAACTGCTTGCCGCCGCCGTCGCCGGCAGCGAGCCGGGAGAGCATCCGCTGCGTCACGTCGCCGAGCTGGCGCCACGGCACGGCCGCACGCGTCCGTGGCCGGCATGGGCCGAGCCGGACGTGGTGCGCGCGTTCACCGACCGTGGCATCAGCTCGCCGTGGGCGCATCAGGTTGATGCGGCGGACCTGGCCCACGCCGGCCGTCACGTGGTCATAAGCACCGGCACGGCGTCGGGGAAATCGCTGGCCTATCAACTTCCGATCCTCAACACGCTGGCCACCGATCCGCGGGCCCGGGTGCTATACGTGTCGCCGACGAAAGCGCTTGGCCACGACCAGTTGCGGGCCGCGCACGCGCTGACCACGGCGGTACCCCGGCTGAGCGACGTCGCACCCACGGCCTACGACGGCGACAGTCCGGCCGAGGTGCGTCGCTTCGCTCGGGAGCGCTCCCGCTGGCTGTTCTCCAACCCCGATATGGTCCACCTGGCGCTACTGCGCAACCATGCCCGGTGGGCGGTATTTCTACGCAACCTTCGCTACCTAGTTGTCGACGAATGCCATTACTACCGCGGTGTTTTCGGCTCGAATGTGGCGATGGTGCTGCGTCGCCTGCTGCGGTTATGTGCGCGCTACTCGGCCCACCCGGCCGCCATGCCGACGGTAATCTTCGCCAGCGCGACAACGGCGGAGCCCGGTGCAACGGCCGCCGAGCTGATCGGCCAGCCGGTCGAGGCGATCACCGAGGACAGCTCACCACAGGGCGCCCGCACGGTGGCGCTGTGGGAACCGGCCCTGCGTGAAGACCTCATCGGCGAAAACGGCGCTCCGGTGCGACGGTCCGCCGGTAGCGAGGCGGCGCGAGTGATGGCCGACCTGATCGCCGAAGGGGCGCGCACTCTGACATTTGTCAGGTCGCGTCGGGGTGCCGAATTGACCGCGGTGGCAACCCGAGCGCGACTGGAAGACATCGCGCCCGAGCTGACCGAAACGGTGGCGTCGTATCGGGCGGGTTATCTACCCGAGGACCGCCGCGCCCTTGAACGCGCGCTGGTTGACGGGCAGCTACGTGGTCTCGCCACCACCAATGCCCTGGAGCTAGGTATCGATATCGCGGGGCTCGACGCGGTTGTACTGGCCGGCTTTCCCGGGACGGTCACGTCGTTTTGGCAGCAGGCCGGCCGATCGGGGCGACGTGGTCAGGGCGCGCTGGTCCTGCTGGTCGCCCGCGACGATCCGCTGGACACCTATCTGGTGCATCACCCGGCCGCGCTGCTCGACAAGCCGATCGAGCGGGTGGTGATCGATCCGGCCAACCCGTATATTCTCGGCCCGCAATTATTGTGCGCCGCAACGGAATTACCGCTGGACGACGCCGAGGTGCGGACGCTGGGCGCTGAGCAGGTCGCCGAAGGGCTGGTCGACGACGGGCTGCTGCGACGCCGTTCCGGCAGGTACTACCCGGCGCCGGGGCGTGGATCCGCATCCGGCGGTGGACATTCGGGGATCGACGGGCGGCCAGATCGTCATCGTCGAGAGCGAGACCGGCCGGTTACTGGGGACCGCCGGTGTCGGCCAGGCCGCCGCTTCGGTACACCCCGGGGCGGTGTATCTGCATCAGGGTGAGAGTTATGTTGTCGATTCGCTGGACTTCGACGAGGGCATGGCTTTCGTTCACGGTGAGGATCCCGGATACGCGACGTTCGCAAGGGAACTCACCGACATCGCGGTCACCGGCGCGGGTGAACGACGGACCTTCGGAGCGGTCACGCTGGGCCTGGTACCGGTGAGCGTCACCAGTCAAGTCGTTGGCTATTTGCGCCGTCGGCTAAGCGGCGAGGTCATCGACTTCATCGAGCTGGACATGCCGGCCCACACCCTGGCCACCATCGCAGTGATGTACACGATCACGCCAGAGGCTTTGCACCGCAACGGGATCGACGCGCCGCAGATCCCGGGATCGTTACATGCGGCCGAGCACGCCGCGATCGGACTACTGCCACTGGTGGCCAGTTGCGACCGTGGTGACATCGGCGGCTTATCCACGGCGGTCGGCCCCGAGTCGGATGGGCTGCCCAGCGTCTTCGTCTACGACGGCTATCCGGGCGGGGCGGGCTTCGCCGAGCAGGGTTTCCACCGGGCGAGCACCTGGCTGGGCGCCACCGCCGCCGCTATCGAGGCGTGTGAATGCCCATCGGGATGCCCGTCCTGCGTGCAGTCGCCGAAATGTGGCAGCGGTAACGAACCACTGGATAAAGCCGGGGCCGTGCGCGTGTTGCGCTTGCTGCTCACGGCGCTGGCTCACGAGGGCGAGACAGAGCGATGACGACCGACCCCTCGACGGTCGACATCTACGTCTCTGTGGTCGTGGCAGCAGCCCTGAAAACGCATTTCCTCGCTACTGAAGAAACGCGCACAGGCCGAAATTACAAAACGCTGCGGCGAACGGTCGGACAGCACACAATCCGTTCGCAATGCCAATGGGCGCAGCAGCAAAATACCCGGCCGCGATGACCTGTGCAAGTCGCGCGCTGATGTATGAAGGTCACCCTGAGGTTGACCGTGGTCGAACTTCGCCTGATTGGGCAGTACGGCAACGAGTCATGCGCTGCCAGGCCGGTAAAGTGGCGAAGCATGGCCCGCGACTGGCTGCTTGTGGAAACGCTGGGCAAGGAACCAGCTGTGGTAGCGCTGGGCCGTCAATTGCGAAATCTCGTTCCGATTACCGCGTTTCTGCGGCGAAATCCGCATCTTGCTGCCATCCAGAGCGCAATCGCGGAGTCGTTGCAAACCAGCCAAAGCCTGGTCAGCATCACACCGAAAAGTAACCGAGTGATCCGCACCGAGCCCGTGTTGATGTCCGACGGCCGCATGCACGGTGTGCACATCTGGAGCGGGCCGGCTGACGCCGAACCGCCGGACCGACCGATCCCGGGCCCGTTGAAGTGGGACATGACCCTCAAGGTGGCCACCGACACACCGGAGTCACTGACCAACACCGGCAGGAATCTCGAGCTCGAAGACCCGGAGCGTCGCGCGTTCGCGGACAGCTGGCCAAAGGGTGATCTCAAGCCCAACGAGGGCAAGGCGCTCGCGGCGGCGGTCAAGTCGCAACCCGGCCACACCCTGTGCGACACCTGGGACAGCACCGATTGGCAGGGCAATCCCATCCGGGTGAGCTTCGTCGCCCGCAACGGACTCGAGCCGGGGCCCGACGGCCGCGACCATGTGATCGCGCGGGGGATGAACTGGCGCGCCGAACCGGCCGACTCGGCCCACCCGTCCGACCGGCTCGCGCAGCGGATCCTGCACGGGTTGGCGCAGCCTGGTGTGCACCGGGCGTTGTTCGATCCGAACAACTTGACCCTGTTGAAATGGCTCGACGAGCCGTGCCCCTTCTATGACTGGCGAGGTATGGAGACGGATGCCCAGCGGATGCATCCCAGCGACGTGGCCAGGATGGCCAGCGATGACCACGGAGTTCGCCGGCGGGGCCACCAGCGGGGTATTGCGGATGCCGGGCCCCGACGGCGGCTGGGTTCCGGTGCACGTGACCGTCAACCAGGTGGAAGTCGAGCAGGAGACGTTCGCCGGACTGGTCTCACTGCGGTTGCCCACGACAACCGAACTCGCCGACGCGGGCCTGTCCGATCCCGATCCAAGCGCCGACTAAGCCCGGTCGGCCGGGCCTGCGCGGGCACCGGCCCGCGCACTGCCCCATCCACCGACGGCGAGGCGCACCTCAGTCGTGACGACGACGTCCAGGTCGTCCACGGCGCAGCCGCTGGTGAAAACCCGCATCTCGCGGGCCACCGCTTTCGCCTGCGCGCACGCTGCCTCGGGTCCGGCCGCCATCCGCGCCGCTGCGGCCAGCGCGGCCAGATCGGCCGCCGCCTGGGCCCGATGGCGCGCTACCACAGCAGAGCCCAGATACGCGCTGCCGCCGGTGACAGACAGCAGCACGGCCACCATCGCGGCCGCGACTACGGTGGCTGATCCCCGTTCACCCCGACGGCTCCACCGCCGACACGCCGATAGCGCTGATGCCCAGCGTGGGCAAGCAGATTCGACCGGGCGGTGACCGTCGCGACGACGAACTCGCCGTCGCGGCGCAGCTGCACCCGGGCGCCACCGGGCGCAATACCGCGGGCGGCGCTGACCGCAGAGCGCTCATCACCGCGCGCGGCCAACCGCGCGGCCTCGCGGGCCGCGTCGATGCAGCGGACCTGCATCGACACCGCTGTGATCCCCGCCAGGCACAGCACCAGCACCGCGACCAGCGTGACGACGCCCAGCGCCGCCTCCACGGTGCTCGAGCCGGCATCGTCGGCTACGACTTGGTGTTGAGCGCGCGGGCGATGATGTTGGTCAAGGCCGAGACGATGGAGTCGCCGGTCACGACCGTGTAGAGGATCGCAGCGAACGCCGCCGCCGCGATCGTCCCGATCGCGTATTCGACCGTGGACATCCCGGCCTCGTCCACCGCCAACAGCGTCGCACGCGCTTGTAGCAGACGAAACATGTTGGTTAACTTCATATTTCCCTCCTCCGTTGCCGCGTGCAGGGTCCACACGCGCGGTCACAGCAAGCCTGACTGCAGTAGGTCACCGGCCAGTCCGGCCACCACCGGAACAATGCCCAGGCACACGAACGCGGGCAGGAAGCACAGCCCGAGCGGACCGGCGATCAGCACCCCCGCCCGCTCGGCCGTCGCCGCGGCCACGTGCGCGGCGTCCTGGCGGCACTGCGCGGCAAGCGCGGCCACCGCCTCGGCGAGCGCCACGCCCGAGGCCGAAGACCGTCGCGCCAGCCGCAGCAACGCATCTGTCTGCGGGTCGACGGAACCAGACGGCAGATCCGGCGGCGCCGACCATGCGACGCCGGGGTCGGCGCCCAGCGCCAGCAGATCGGCGGCGCGACACAACACTCGGGCCAGCAGCGGCGGCGCCGACGGCGCAGTCGCCGCCGCGGCGGTCGACACTGCCATGCCGGCCGCCAGACAGACCGCCAGCACATCCAGGCTCGAGGCCACGGCAAGTGGATCCGGACCACGCACCGGTCGCCGCGGTGGGGCGGACGCGCGGGCCCCCATCGTGGCGCGCGCCCGCACCCTCGACGGCCGGGCGCCACTCAACAACGCGGCGGCCAGCAGCAGCGCAGCCGTACTCATCGGCGCCGCTCCTTCTCATCGCTGCGCTCTGCATCGTCGCCGGCGCGGCTCATCGGCGCCGCGCCTTCTCATCGCTGCGCTCTGCATCGTCGCCGGCGCGGCTCATCGGCGCCGCTCCTTCTCATCGCTGCGCTCTGCATCGTCGCCGGCGCGGCTCATGCGGCAGCCCGATCGGTGATGCGGTCCGACCAGAGCAACCCGACGCAGACCAGCGTCACTCCGACCACCAGCAGCCAGCCGCCGACATGCCCGGCCAGCAGGAACGCCACCGGGTCCGCCCCGATGAGTTGACCGAGCACCACCGAGAGCACCGGCAGGCCCGCCAGGATCGCCGCGGTGGCGCGGGCGCCGGCCATTGCCGACATCACCTGTCCTGAGAACCGTTGCCGCTCAACGATATCCTGTTGCGCCGCGCGCATCAGGGTGGACATCGCCAGACCGTGTTCGGATGCCAGTTGCCAGCACACCGCGAGCCGATCCCATTGCGCCGGCAGCGCCGAGGTTTCGGCGACGCTGCGCAAACCGGCGGTGACGTCGGCACCCAAGCGGGCGCGGGCCGCCACCGCACGACATGAGTCCGCGACCGGCCCGGCCGTTTCGTCCGCGGCGACTGCGAAGGCCTGCGCCGGGTGGGCACCGACGCGCAGTTCGCCCACCAACACATCGATCGCGGTTTCCAGCTCGCGGCTTTCGTCCGACCCGCGACGGCTACGGCGACGGCGGCGGTAACGCACGCCTGCCGTTGCGGCGAATACCGCAGCGGCCAGAACCGTGGTCAGCGGCAGTAATACGACACCGGCGGCTGCGGCGCACACGGCGAACCAGCCGGCGGCCCGCGCGGGCGACCGACTGCGCCCGCGGTCGGTGCGGGCAAGACGTCGACGCGGCGACGACGGCGACACAAGCAGCGATGCCGACAACGCCAGCGCTGCTACCGATGCGGTCATCTCGATGTCCGGCTCTCCAGCAGTCGGCGCAAGCCGGCGGCCTCATCAGTCAGTCCGCGGTCGGCGTGCCACACGGTGACCGCGCCGACCCTTCCGTCGGTTTGACGCAGCACGGCGATTTCGCTGAGTCGCCGCCGGCCGCCGCGATCGCGGGCAACGTGCAAGAGCACCTGAACAGCCGCGGCCAATTGACTGTGCAGCGCAGCGCGATCCAGGCCGCCGAGAGCGCCCAACGCCTCCAAACGAGCCGGGACCTCGCCCGGATTGTTGGCATGCACTGTGCCCGCACCGCCGTCGTGTCCGGTGTTCAGCGCCGCGAGAAGATCGACCACTTCGGCGCCCCGGACCTCGCCGACGATGATGCGGTCCGGCCGCATCCGCAGCGCCTGCCGAACCAGTTGGCGCACCGTAACTTCGCCCACGCCTTCGACGTTGGCGCATCGGGCAACCAGCCTGACCAGATGCGGATGCGGCGGCGCCAGCTCCGCGGCGTCCTCGACGCACACGATCCGCTCGTCCGGCGCCACTGCGTTCAGCATCGCCGACAGCAGCGTCGTTTTGCCCGCTCCCGTACCGCCGGACACGAGAAACGCCAACCTGGCGGCGATGATGTCGGCGAGCAGTGTGGCGGCCGTCGGGGCGATGGCGCCCGCCGCGATCAGCGCCGCCAAATCTTGAGTGGCCGGCCGCAGCACCCGCAACGACAAACAGGTGCCGCCGACGGCGACCGGCGGCAGCACGGCATGCAGCCGGACCGCGAAACCGCCTGCGCCCACGCTGGTCAACTGGCCGTCCACCCACGGCTGCGCGTCGTCGAGACGGCGACCCGCCGCCAGCGCCAGCCGCTGCGCCAAGCGTCGCACGGCGGCTTCGTCGGCGAACTGAACATCGGTGCGCCGCAGGCCGTTTCCGTCGTCGACCCACACCGCGTCGGGCGCGGTGACCAACACGTCGGTGGTGCCGTCCGCGCACAGCAGTGGCTCGAGGATTCCGGCGCCGGTCAGCTCGGTCTGCAGTACCCGAAGGTTGCTTAGCAGCTCGGTGTCGCCGAGCACCCCACCGGATTCGGCCCGGATCGCGTCGGCCACCACCATGGGGCGCAGCGGCGCCGATTCCGTCGCCAGCCGCTCACGCACCCGATCGATCAGCGAACCGGTCATGCCGCCCGACTCTCCGCGCGGGCCGCCGGGCGCGCGGGCAGCAAAGCCAGAACCCGCCGGGCCGCTGCAGCCAGCGCAGAGCGCCGCCCCAACCGCAGACCGCCGTGCTCGAGCTGCTCGGCCAGCCGCGGATACGGCCTCATCGACGCCAGCAGCGGTACGCCGGCGATCGCAGCCACCTCCTCCGCCCGCAGGCCGCCAGGCGACGGTCCACGCACGACCAGCCCGACGTTGGGGTTGATGCCGGTGAGCACCGCAGCGATCGTCGCGGTCGCCGCACATGCCCGCACATCGCACGGGCTGACCACGACGACGAGATCGCTTGTATCCAGGGCAGTTTGAGCAGCGTCGGTCAACCGACGCGGAAGGTCGCACACCACGGTCGCCCCACCGCGGCGGCCGGCGTCGACGACGGCGTCCACGGCTCCGGCGTCCAATTCGTATCCGCGGCGGGTGCCCGACAGCATGCACACCCCGCGGTGTCGCGGAAGCGCCTCGCGCACCGCCGACCAGTTCAGCCGTCCGCCTTGCAACGCCAGGTCGGGCCAGCGAACGCCGGGCGCGGTTTCGCCACCAACCAACAGGTCGATGCCACCACCCCACGGATCGAGATCGACCAGCAACGGGTCGAGGGCCACCTGTGCCAATGCCGCGGCGAACAACGACGCACCCGCCCCGCCACGCCCGCCGATGACCGCGACTACCTCACCGTTGGCGCCGTCGTCACGCGCGAATTCGCTGGCATCGGCGAGTTCGCGAACCAGATCGCGCTCTTGGCTGGGCAGCCTGAGCACGTGCCGGGCGCCCACCTCGATGGCCGCGGCCCATGTCGCCGACGCCGGTTCGCTGCCCGTCACCACGATCACGTGTGCGCGGCGCGGCAGTCCCGTGCGTGCGCATCCTTCCGCCGCGTCCTCGTCGAGCACTACCGCCGCGGCCGCCGACCACGTTTTCCTGCTGATCGGTGACGTGTTGCCGGCATGGACGACCCGCACGCCGACGGCCGCCGCGACCCGCTCGACCTCGTCGCGCAGTGCGGGTTCGGCCAACACGGCCAGGATTCCGCGGGCGCCGCCAGCGCCGGTGGCAGTGGTCATTGACCCACCGTGCCCGGGCTGGACGTTGCGCCGCCAGTCGCGAACAACGATCTGTGGACAACGCACAATCTGTGCACAATCCGGGCCTGCGCACGTCAAACTCGGCGGGGCTGGCGGTGAGATTTACCCGAGAAAAGGGACGACCCCCGCCAGGGGGGGAGGAGGCGAGGGTCGTCGTGTATCAGCCCCGGGGGGTCGGGCTGATACACCCTCGGCTAAGCCGAGTACTGCTTACTATACACATGACAGCAGCTTGCAGCGCAAGAGCTGTTCAAGTTGCGCGCATGGCATTTGGTCACGTTGTGCCAGGACAGTGCGGTCGTCACGAGCAACCGAACGCCCGCTGACCGGGCGTTTTGTGGGCCACCTCGCGATTTGCCGCGTGATCCCCCTATGCTGGGGCGGTGACCGTCCCGGACTTGGCCGCTGACCAGCAAACATCATCGACAAGCACCGGTTCCACCCCCCGCACCGCCGCATTCTTCGATCTTGATAAGACCATCATCGCGAAGTCCAGCACGCTAGCATTCAGCAAACCATTCTTCGATCAGGGATTGATCAACCGGCGCGCCGTGCTCAAGTCCAGCTACGCCCAATTTCTGTTCCTGCTATCCGGCGCAGACCACGATCAGATGGACCGGATGCGCATCCATCTGACCAACATGTGCACCGGCTGGGATGTCGAGCAGGTCAAGTCGATCGTCAGCGAAACGCTGCACGACATCGTCACGCCGCTGGTGTTCGCCGAGGCCGCCGACCTGATCGCCAGCCACAAGCTGTGCGGCCGCGACGTCGTGGTGGTGTCGGCGTCCGGCGAGGAGTTGGTCGCCCCGATCGCACGTGCGCTCGGCGCCACCCACGCGATGGCTACCCGCATGGTCGTCGAGGACGGCAAGTACACCGGGGACATCGGGTTCTACTGCTACGGCGAAGGCAAGGTGCAAGCGATCCGCGAGTTGGCCGCGCGCGAGGGCTACCCGCTCGAACACTGCTACTCCTACTCCGATTCGATCACCGACATGCCGATGCTCGAAGTTGTCGGCCATCCCACAGTGGTCAACCCCGATCGGGCCCTGCGTAAGGAAGCGATCGCCCGCGGCTGGCCGGTGCTGGCGTTCTCGCGGCCGGTGTCGCTACGCGACCGCATCCCGGCACCCTCGGGAGCCGCACTCGCCACGACCGCCGCGGTGGGTGTCAGCGCACTGGCCGCCGGGGCGCTGACCTACTCGCTGCTGCGCCGGCTGTCGCTGTAGCGGCGTCGCCGTTCGCGCTCCAGCAAACTTCTCCGGATCACCGGCCGATATCAGTTCAGCGTTTTCAGCGCATTGGAAGCTAATTGCCTCTTGATGTGACCGGGGTCACGTAGTACAAAGGAGGCACGGAAGCCCGGTGAGGCCAAGATCGATCCGGAAGAGAAGGATCGATCTCCCGAAATCGGGTGACCCAGCACGGTTCCCGGCACCCACGCGGAGTCACAGCCGCGAAAATGGCAGAAGTGTTGCGGGCCTGCGTAATTGCGAAAAGTGGACGGTGTCGACGGCTCCTTGGGTGGGGTCGCAGCCGGAAGCATCGCAAGATCGCCGAGGCCACCCACGCAGCCCACAGTTGCACGCTTGGTAACCGAGTTCCGTGCTAGCGGGCGGCGAGCCGAAGTCCTTCGGATCGTCGCCCGCTTTATTCGTCCGGACGGTTCGTCCGGGCCGCTGCATCGCGCATAGCGATACGGCTCCGGCAACCTTATTCAGCGAGCGAATCGGCAATCGACACTGCCTCTTGCGCGCCCGTGCGCATGGCCCGGCAACACAGCACCAACCACGCGGCCATGCCGTCGGGCGTCCCGGCCGCGAAACCGCGCGCGGCGTCGCGGTATTCGCCCGCGCGACGCATCCAGCTGACCTCCGGTACGCCCAGCCCGTGCGGGTCAAGCCCGGTGGCAATGGTGACCAGCCGCGACACCGCACGCGCCACCACACCGTCGGCGCTACCGAACGGCGCCAGGGTCAGCAGTTCGCCGTGGGCGACCGCGGCGATCACCGGGGCCGACGCCCGGGTACCGCCGGTGACGATTTTCGCCAGCAGTTCGAGACGGGGTCCGACATCGGCGTCGGCACGAGGCCGGCCCAACCGACTCTCGTCGACGAGGTCGGCGGCGGCGAGCATATGCAGCCGGGCCAGCGCCTGCAGCGGCGCCCGCTGCCACACGCCGACCAGGGTTGTCTCGCCGCCTTCCAGTGCCTGCGCGACGCGCAGCGCACCGGCGAAGACCGGATCGCCGGCAGCGGAGACGTCCAGCTGCTCGTCCAGTTTCAGCCCGCCGTCGAGCACCGCCGACGCCCTCGCCGCCCGCAGCGCCGCCTCGGCGGCGGTCACCGGCCAGCGCCGCAGGTTCGCGCGATGCCGATGTGCTCGGCCGAGCACATCGCGGGCCTGGTCGCCGGCGGCAGCGACACCGGGCAGCTCCATCAGCGGAGCCAACGGGTCAGAAGTCACGAGCTGTCACCATAGGCGTCAGTTTCTCGCGGCGACCCGCTGCGCCCGGCTCCACCGCCCTTGCGATCACCGCGCGGAATCGCCGCCAGCAGTTGCCGGGTGTAGTCGTGCTGCGGCTGGGTGAACACCTCGTCGGTGGACGCGTGCTCAACCACCCGTCCCGCTTTCATCACCAGGACCTCATCCGCGATCTGCCGAATGACCGCCAAGTCGTGACTGATGAACAGATAACTCAGGCCCAGCGCATCCTTGAGCTCGGTGAGCAGTTCGAGTATCTGCGCCTGGACCAGGACGTCGAGTGCGGACACAGCCTCGTCGCAGACCAGCACCTCGGGCCGCAACGCCAGCGCTCGCGCGATCGCGACGCGTTGGCGCTGCCCACCGGACAATTCGCGGGGACGCCTGTCTAGCACCGACGACGGGAGCGCCACCTGCTCGACCAACTCTCGCACCGTCGCGCGCCGTTCGCGGCGGCTACCGACGCGGTGAATCCGCAGCGGTTCCTCGATGGCCCGGAACACCGTGTACATCGGATCCAGACTGCTGTAAGGGTTTTGGAATACCGGCTGCACTCGCCGGCGAAATGCCAGGGCCTCGCGCCTGTTCAGCGCGGCAACGTCGCGGCCGTCGAAAGTCACCGTCCCGGCGGTCGGCGCAAGCAGACCCAGCACCATCCGGGCCAGGGTGGATTTCCCCGATCCGGACTCGCCCACGATCGCGAGTGTGGTCGCTTTGCGCAGACGAAAGGACACGTCGTCGACAGCACGGAATTCCGCTTTACGCCATGGTGTTCCGCGGGTTGACCGGTAGGTCTTGGTGAGCCCGGCCGCGACCAGGAGGTCGCGTGTGTCGGCGTCGGCAGCCCTCCGGGGTCGAGCCGACGCCCGGCCCGCCGGGCGCACGGACGGTGCGGCGGCGACCAGTTGCCGAGTGTAGGGATGCTGCGGGTCGGTCAAGATCGATTGCGCCGCACCGGTTTCTACGACGCGGCCGCGGTGCATGACGACCAGCTGCTCGGCCCGCTCGCCTGCCAGCGCAAGATCGTGGGTGATCAACAGCACCGCCGTGCCCAGTTCCGCGGCCAGATGCTGCAGATGGTCGAGCACCTGCCGCTGCACGGTGACGTCGAGTGCGGACGTCGGCTCGTCGGCGATCAGCAGGCGGGGCCGGCCCGCCAGCCCGATCGCGATCAGCGCACGCTGACACATCCCACCGGACAGCTGATGCGGATACCGTCTGACTTGAGTCGGCGGGTCCGGCATTCCGGCTTCGTCGAGCAGCTGCAGTGATCGTTGCTTGGTGTCACCGATGTTGTTGGCGCGCAAAGCCTCCCGGATCTGGAAGCCGACCTTCCACACCGGGTTGAGGTTGGTCGTCGGGTCCTGCGGTACATAGCCGATACCAGTCCCCCGGACGGAGCGGAGCCGACGCGGATCCGCCGATACGATGTCGACGCCGTCGAACACGATGCGGCCGGCGGTGATTCGCCCGCCCGGCGCCAGCAGTCCGAGGATCGCCGCGGCGGTCGTCGACTTTCCCGAGCCTGATTCACCGACAACGGCGACAGTCTGCCCGCTGCGCACCGACAACCCGACGTTACGGACGGCGGGCGCATCGTCGCCGAACCTGACTTCCAGGCCCGCGACGCTCAGCAGCGACTGCTCGCCGGCTGGGCTCATGCGCCGCTCCTCTCCCCCCAAGCGGGTGGGGGTACCCCCAGCCGCGCAGCGGCTAGGGGGCGTGCCCCCACATCGCTTCCTTGCTCTGCATCGTCGCCGGCGGTCACGTGCGCCACGTTCGTGAGGTCGAATCCAGGACGTCACGCAACACGTCGCCCATCATCAAAAACGCCAGCACCGCAAGCGCAAGCGCCCCAGCAGGATAGAAAAGGATCGGCGAGCCGGCCCGCAGCCGCGTCTGTGCCACGTTGATGTCGCCACCCCAGGACACCACCGACGGGGGTAGCCCCACACCAAGGTAGGACAGCGTCGCCTCGGTCACGATGAACATCCCCAGCGAGATCGCGGCGACGGCGATCACCGGGCCGAGCGCATTCGGCACGACGTGACGGATCAGGATCCCAAACCTGCTCAGCCCCAGCGCTTGTGCGGCCGCGACGTAATCGCTGCCGCGCACCGCGAGCACCGCCCCGCGCGCGATCCTGGCCACCTGCGGCCAACCGAACAGCGCGAGAATCGCGACCACCGTCCATACCGTGCGGTGATGCATAACCTGCATGAGCACAATCGCCGCCAGCAACAGCGGGATCCCGAAGAAGACATCGGCGACGCGGGAGACCACCACATCGATCCAGCCGCCGTAGAAACCCGCTAACGCGCCCAGGGCCCCGCCGACAACGAAAACCAGCGCGGTGGCGCCAACACCGACGGTGATAGAGGCACGGGCGCCGTAGACGGTGCGGGCGTAGATGTCGTGACCCTGCAAGTCCGTCCCGAACCAATGCATGGCCGATGGCGAGAGCAGGCTCTGATACGGGTCGGCGTAGCCGGGATCGGCCGACGTGAACAACGCCGGAAACAACGCCACGACGATAAAGAACAGAATCAGTGCGGCAGCGATGACGAATGTCGGACGTCGCCGTAGGCTACGCCAGGTATCACGCCAAAACCCCACGCCGCCAATCGCTTCGGTGTCCCGGTCAGCCATAGCGAATCCTTGGATCCAGCGCTGCGTACAGCAGATCCACCGCCAGATTGGTCACCAGATAGATCACCACCAGCACCGTCACGATCGACACCACCGTCGGCGCCTCCTGGCGCGTGACGGCCTGATAGAGCACGCCACCGACACCGTGGATGTTGAAGATCCCCTCTGTGACGATCGCCCCGCCCATCAGTGCGCCGAGATCGGTGCCGAGGAACGTCACCACCGGGATCAGTGAGTTGCGCAGGATGTGGACCGTGACCACCCTGGGCCGCGACAAGCCGGTGGCCGTCGCGGTGCGCACATAGTCGGCGTGCGCATTGGCGGCGACGGCAGAGCGGGTCAACCGCACCACGTACGCCAGGGACACCGACCCCAACACCACACCGGGCATCAGCAGCCGCGCAAACGTCGGCTGATCACCGACGGTGACCGCGGCGATCCCGAGCCGGACCCCGAAGACGAACTGCGCCAAGAACCCCAGCACGAAGATCGGTACCGCGATCACGATCAGACTGGTGATCAGCACCGCGGCGTCGAAGATCCCGCCCTGACGCAGCCCGGCGATCACCCCGAAGCCGATCCCGAGCACCGCCTCCACTACCAGGGCAATCAGCGCCAGCCTGATGGTCACCGGAAACGCTTGGGCCAGAACGGCGCTGACCGGAAGCCCGGAGTAGGAGCGCCCCAGATCGCCGTTGACGATGCCGCCCAGGTAATGCAGATACTGCAGCAGGAACGGGTCGTTCAGGTGGTATTGGGCGCGCAGTTGCACGGCCACCGCAGGACTCAGCGGACGGTCACCGGCCAGGGCGGCAATGGGATCGCCGGGCAGCAAGAAGACCATGCCGTAGATCAGCAACGTCGCGCCGAGAAAAACCGGAATCATGATTGCGATTCGTCGAGCGATATACCAACCCATCTCAGGCCTTTACGATGCGCTCGTAGTCGGGCAGGCCATTCCAGGTCAGCATGACGTGGCTGACCGACGCCGATGTCCCCGCCACGCTGTTCGTGTACCACAACGGCACGACGGGCATGTCCCGCAACAGGATTCGCTGTGCAGCGTTGGCCAGGTCAAACGATTCCTGCAAGCTCGGCGCGGCTTCGGCCGCAGCGACCGCCGCGTCGAATTGCGGGTTGGAATAACCGACGTCATCGGCGCCCGCTCCGGTGACGAACAGCGGCTCCAAGAATTCCAGCATCGACGGGAAGTCACCCTGCCAACCGGCGCGGAACGCGGTGGCGATGCTGCGGGTGGTGATCTGAGTGCGAAACGTGGCGAACGTCGGCTGCGGCGCACCGACCGCGTCGATGCCCAGGATGTTCTTGATGCTGTTGGCGACCGCGTCCACCCACTCCTGGTGACCGCCGTCGGCGTTGTAGGCGATCGCGTATCGGCCGGACCATTTCGAGATGGCATCGGCCTGCGACCACAGCCGCCGCGCCCGGTCCGGATCGAAGTTGAGTGCGTCGTTGCCCTCGATGTTCGGGTCGAAACCGGGCAGCGAACTTGCGGTGAAATCGCGGGCCGGCGCACGCGCTCCGGCATAGATCTGTTGGCAGATCTGCGCCCGGTTGATGGCCGCTGCGAGCGCCAGTCGGCGCAATCTGCCTTCCTCGCCGCCGAAGTGCGGCAGCCGCAGCGGGGTGTCAAGGGTCTGATTCGCCGCTGCCGGGGCACTGACGTAACGATCGCCGAGATCTCTGCGGTAGACCGACAGCAGGCTGGACGGAATCGTGTCCAGCACATCGAGATTGCTCGACAGCAAATCGGCGTACGCGGTCTCCAGGTTGGCGTAGAAGACGAAACGCAATCCCTTGTTCTGCGGTACCCGGTTGCCGTGGTAGCCGGGATTGGGCACCAAATCCAGTTTGACGTTGTGTTGCCAGGCCGCGCCGCCGGGCGCGTCGGCGAACTTGTAGGGACCGTTGCCGATCGGATGCTGGCCGAAGGCCGTCATATCCTTCAGCGCAGCAGCGGGTAGCGGATAGAATGGCGAAAAGCCAAGCCGCAGTTTGAAATCGATGGTCGGACCTTTGAGCCGCACGGTGAACCGGCGGTCGTCGACGACGTGCAATCCAGACATCGTGGACGCCGTCGGTTTTGCCGCGGCTACTTCGTCGAAACCGGCGATCGGGTTGAAGAAGCTCTGCTGGAGTTGGGCGTTGGCGGCCAGCGCGCCGTAGTTCCAGGCATCGACGAAGGAGTGCGCGCTCACCGGTGTGCCGTCGGTGAAGGTCCACCCGCGCTTGAGGGTGATCCGGTAGTTGACGTCATCGGTGGTGTCGATCGACTGGGCAACCTCCAGTTCGGGTGCGCCCTTGGCGTCGTAGGACATCAGGCCCGCGAACAGCCGGTCGACGATGCGGCCACCATTGCTGTCATTGGTATTGGTCGGAATCAGCGGATTCTGCGGCTCTCCGGCGTTGACGATCACCACATCGGTACGCACATTGCCGACCCCACAACCGGCCAGCGGTGTGACAGCAAGAAGCATCACGGCCGCCGTCGCGATGCGTAACCGACGCAAGCGTCCTCCTCCGATCCGCTGTCGCCACTACAATCCCGTCGTGACTGCCTATTACCTTGGCGAATTAACCGCGATGTTCGGAATTCCCTGCTTGGGAGTGATCCTGCTAATCGTCGGTCTTCGGCGGCGTTCGCGAAGCCGCCAGTTGCCTCCATTTGCCGGCCCGACGGTTCCGCCCGGTTACCCACCGCCGGGTCCGCATCCGTACGGCTATCCGCCACCTCCGCCGCCAACCTACCCACCGCCTTACCCGCCTGGCTATCCGGCGGCGCCGCGACGTGGCTCGTCGGGCACCGCGCTGATAGTCGTGGGGTCGATCCTGTTGGTATTCGGCGTGCTCGGGATTGTGAGCCAAGTAGGCGATGCGGCCTCACGGGCCGGACGCTCGGCACGTTCCGCAAATGTCGGTCAATGCATCAGTGCATCCGATATGAGTGAGGAACACATCCGCACCGCGGCACCGCAGGACTGCAATAACGCGGACTCGATACTCGAGGTTGCGTCCAAAGGCGGTAAGTCTGAGAAGTGTCCCGACGGCAAGCTTCAGGACTCCGAGTACGCGTATCACTTCGACGGGACCACCACCCTGTGCTTGATCCTCAACCTCAAGCAAGGTCAGTGCTATACGGCGACCGGCACAGCTCAAAACCCTTCGTTCGCCACGGCCGACTGCGATGGCTCGGCCCCGGTGATCAGGGTCGTCAAGCGCATCGACGGCAGCTCGGATACCGAGTCGTGTCCGGAGGGATCCAAAGCGATCTCCTACCCAAGCCCGACGCGACTGTATTGCCTGGAGCGACCCCAAAACTGACCCCGGTTGAAGCCGTTCGGCTATCGGCTTGGCAAGCAAACTTCTTCTTAACTGAGCGAAGCCCGCACATGACGCCGATCGATCCCGATTACGCTCGTCCAGGTGACCGAGACCCATGTAGCGACCCTGTCTTACCCGCCGTCCGCGGAGTTCGCCGCACAGGCCAACGCGACCGACGGGTTGTACAGCGAAGCCGAGCATGACCGACTCGCGTTCTGGGCCAAGCAGGCCAACCGGCTGTCGTGGTCAAAGCCATTCGACCAAGTGCTGGACTGGTCGACGGCTCCGTTCGCCAAGTGGTTCACCGGCGGAACGCTCAACGTCGCCTATAACTGCGTCGACCGGCACGTCGAAGCCGGCCAAGGCGACCGCGTGGCGATCCGCTGGGAGGCCGAACGGGTCGGCGAAGACCGCACCATCACCTACAGCGATCTGCAGACCGAGGTGTGCAAGGCCGCCAACGCGCTCAGCGGCCTGGGTCTGGTCGCCGGTGACCGCGTCGCTATCTACATGCCGATGATCCCGGAAGCCGTCATCGCGATGCTGGCCTGCGCACGGCTGGGCGTGCTGCACAGCGTGGTGTTCGCCGGTTTCACCGCGACCGCGCTGGCTGCCCGGATCGCCGACGCGCAGGCCAAACTGCTGATCACCGCCGATGGGCAGTTCCGGCACGGCAAGCCCGAGTCGTTGAAGGACGCGGCCGACCAAGCGGTCGACGGTGCCGACACGATTGAACATGTCCTGGTGGTCCGGCGCACCGGCGTCGACGTCCCCTGGACACCGGAACGCGACGTGTGGTGGCACGACGTCGTCGACTCGGCGTCGTCGGACCACCGTGCCGAAGCCTTCGATGCCGAGCACCCGCTGTTTCTGTTGTACACCTCGGGCACCACCGGCAAGCCGAAGGGCATCGTGCACACCAGCGGCGGTTACCTGACCCAGGCGTCCTACACTCACCACAACGTCTTCGACATCAAGCCGGACACCGACGTGTTCTGGTGCACCGCCGACATCGGCTGGGTCACCGGGCACACCTACGGCGTCTACGGTCCGTTGTCTAACGGCGTGACCGAGATCATCTACGAAGGCACCCCGAGCACGCCTACTCAGCACCGGCATTTCGAGATCATCGAAAAGTACGGCGCGACAATCTATTACACCGCGCCGACGATGGTCCGCACGTTCATGAAGTGGGGCCGCGAGTTCCCGGACGCCCACGACTTGTCCAGCCTGCGGCTGCTGGGGACGGTCGGCGAGCCGATCAATCCGGAGGCGTGGCGCTGGTATCGCAAAGTCATCGGCGGCGACAGCACACCGGTGGTCGACACCTGGTGGCAAACCGAAACCGGCGCGGCGATGATCTCGCCGCTACCCGGCGTCGCCGCGGCCAAACCCGGTTCGGCGATGACGCCACTGCCCGGTATCTCGGCAAAGATCGTCGACGACCACGGCAACCAGCTTTCACCGCCGGCCACCGACGAGGGCGAGCACACCACCGGATACCTCGTGCTCGATCAGCCATGGCCGTCCATGCTGCGCGGCATCTGGGGCGATCCGGATCGCTTCCGCGAGACGTACTGGTCGAAGTTCGCCGAACAGGGCTGGTATTTCGCGGGCGACGGCGCCCGTTACGACCACGACGGGGCGATCTGGGTCCTGGGTCGCATCGACGACGTGATGAACGTATCCGGCCATCGCCTCTCGACCGCCGAGGTGGAGTCGGCACTGGTCGGCCACGCCGCCGTCGTCGAAGCCGCGGTGGTCGGGGCGACTGACGACACCACCGGTCAGGCCATCTGCGCGTTTGTCGTCCTACAGGCCGATCACGCCAACACCGTTGGCGCAGAGATCATCGACGAGCTGCGCGCGGAAGTGGCCAGGGTCATCTCACCGATTGCCCGACCCCGCGAGCTGCATGTGGTGCCCGAATTGCCGAAGACCCGCAGCGGCAAAATCATGCGACGCCTGCTGCGCGACATCGCCGACAATCGAGAACTCGGTGACACTTCGACGCTGCTTGATCCTGGCGTGTTCGACGCGATCCGAGCCGCCGATTAACCGGCCGGTCGACAATGCGGGCCGCGCAGCGGCCCGCTGAGGAGCCGGCCGATTGACTAGGCAGGGACCGGGACGAAGCCCGCGCCGGGACGGTTCTTGGCGTTGAGGTCGGCCAAGATGGAATTGATGGACTGAACTACCGCCGGGGTGTGCAGCGGGATGTACTTGATGATGCAGGCCGGCAGGTTGTCGCTGAAGGCGCCGTGAATCATCCCGACCAGAAGGTTGTTGACGGTGACCGGGCCGCCCGAGTCACCCGGTTGTCCGCACACCTGCATGACGATCGTGCCCGGGTCTTGACCCGGTCCCCAGGTGACGCCGCAAGAATTTCCGGTCGTGCGACCCTGCTTGCAGGCGATCTGGCCGAACGCCGGATCCGGCCCAATGCCGTTGATCGCGAAGCCACCGAAGTTGGCGACCGGTGTCACCTTGGCCGGATCAAACTGGATGACCGCATAGTCGAGGTTGTCATTGCCGGCCACCATCGTTCCCACGATGCCGCGGTCTTTGGCCGCCTCGATGGCCACCTGGGCACCCGGGCCACCGCAGTGCGCCGAGGTGAAACCGATCAGCTCACCTTTGCCGTCGGTGCCGATGGTGGTCAGCGTGCACAGCGTGTCGCCGTTGACCACGATGCCGGCTCCGCCGCCGATCGGAAGTTTGTCGTCAGCTCGTGCGGGCGCACCATGCAGGCCGGCCAGGCCCAGCGATGCCACCGTCACCAACGCCGCCACGACCCAAAGCAGCCGACGGTACGTGGTCTGCAAAGCACTACTCCCGTCGACAAGCTTGGACGCATACTCGAAGCGGCCGCGCAAGTCTAGCGTGATCGACGCCCGCCAGCGCCGATCTTGAACCACGCTCGCGGTGTTCCGGTTGGCCTCGTCTGGCACCGGACCACATGGCAACATAAACCGCGACGACAGCTGTTGTCCGGTGACGATGCAGAGCGCGAAGCGCGATGAGGAGGAGCCGGACAAATCAGATTCAGCCGGGAGGACCGTCTGTGAGCAAACCAGATCGAAAGAACGCTGACCCTAAGGATGGGGTCCCTCGCACGCTGACCACGATTCCATTGACCGACCCACACGCGCTGTCCGTCGAACCGTCGATCGGTGAGCTGGTCAAGGACGCCACAGCCCAGATATCGACATTGGTTCGGGCCGAGGTCGAATTGGCCCGCTCTGAAATCACGCGCGATGTCAAAAAAGGTCTCACGGGCAGCGTTTTCTTTATCGCGGCGATGGTGGTGCTGTTCTACTCGACTTTCTTTTTCTTCTTTTTCCTCGCCGAACTGCTCGACACCTGGCTGTGGCGCTGGGTCGCTTTCCTGATCGTGTTCGGGATCATGGTGGTGGTCACCGCAGTGCTGGCGTTGTTCGGCTACTTGAAGGTGCGTCGCATCCGCGGACCGCAGCAGACCATCGAATCGGTCAAGGAGACACGGTCCGCTTTCACGTCGAGTCATGACAAGGGCTCCGGGCGTGCACTCAGTTCTCGCGGCGGGGCGCCCGCCGACCCCTCGGGTTGGTAGATGGCCCCACCAGATCCGTCGATCACCCGTATCGACGGGCCATGGCGTCATCTCGACGTGCACGCCAACGGCATTCGGTTCCATGTCGTCGAGGCGGCCGCCGACCGGAAGTCCGCCGGCGCCCCGACGGCGCAGCCGCTGGTGATCATGTTGCACGGCTTCGGCTCGTTCTGGTGGTCGTGGCGTCACCAGCTACGCGGTTTGAGCGGAGCCCGGTTGGTGGCGGTGGATTTGCGTGGATACGGCGGCAGCGACAAACCGCCGCGCGGCTACGACGGCTGGACGCTCGCCGGGGATACCGCCGGACTGATCCGCGCGCTGGGGCACACGTCGGCGACTCTGGTCGGCCACGCCGACGGTGGGCTGGTCTGCTGGGCGACCTCGGTCCTGCACCCACGGCTGGTCCGCGCCATCGCGGTGATCAGCTCGCCGCATCCCGCCGCACTGCGCCGCTCCGCGCTGACCCGTCGCGATCAGGGCCGTGCGCTGTTGCCCTCGCTGCTGCGCTACCAGGTGCCCATCTGGCCGGAGCGCGCGCTCACCCGGCATAACGGCGAGGAAATCGAGCGGCTGGTCCGTAGCCGGGCCAGCGCTAAATGGGTTGCCTCCGAAGACTTTTCCGAGGCGATCGGTCATCTGCGGCAAGCGATCCAAATTCCGTCGGCGGCGCATTCCGCGCTGGAATACCAGCGTTGGGCGGTGCGTAGCCAGCTGCGCGAAGAGGGCCGCCGCTTCATGCGGTCGATGAACCGGCCGTTTGGAATCCCGATGCTGCACATTCACGGTGACGCCGATCCGTACGTGCTGGCCGACCCGGTGGAGCGAACGCAACGCTACGCGCCGCACGGTCGCTACGTATCAGTCGCCGGCGCAGGACATTTCAGTCACGAAGAGATGCCGCAAGAAGTGAACGGTCACCTGACGCGCTTCATCGAGCGGGTATACAGGTCGCCGCTTAGCTGACGCACTCCCCGGTGGCCACCGGGGTGGTGTCGCCGATGTGCGCCAGCTGATCGGCCACCTCCTTGGCCGTCAGGACAAAACCGGTGTCGTTGTCGTCGACCGCCGCGCCGAATACCACACCGAGCACCTTTCCATTGAGGTCGATTAACGGTCCACCCGAATTGCCTTGCTCCACACTCGGCTCTGACGGTGTACACCTCGCGGTTGACCGTCGCGTTCCGGTAGATGTCGGGACCGCTGAGTTCGATGAGTTCGCGGATTCTGGCCGGAGTTGCCACAAAGCCCCCGCCACCGGGATAGCCCATCACTATCGCCTCGGTGCCCGATGTCACCGGGGTGTTGGCGAAGGCCAGCGGCCCGGGCGGCAAGTTGGGCACGGACAGGATCGCGATGTCGACCGTCGGGTCGTAGGACACCACGGTGGCGTCATAAGGATTGCCGCTTGCCTCCACGGTGACGCTGTTCGCGCCGGCCACCACGTGCGCGTTGGTCATCACGCGGTCGGGCGAGAGGACAAATCCGCTGCCCTCCAACACTTTCTGACAACCTGGTGCAATCGCGCGGATCTTGACGACGCTGGGTTGGGTGGCCGCCACTACCGGGTTGTTGGCCAGCGTCGCGTCCGGAGCGGCCACCGCCACGACCGGCGTGCGACTGAACGGCTCCAGCACCTGCGGCAGACCCGAGGTGTCCAGCAGCGCCGACAACCGTTTGGGCACGGACTTAAGCCATTCCGGCGCAAAGTCGTTGACCTGAGCCAGCACCCGCGAGCCTCGCACCGCCGCGGCCAGGCTGGGCTGACCCGCCGACGACGTCAGCGGAGTCGCCAGCAGCCATGCCGCCACCAGCACCACCACCAGCTGCACGGCCACCCCGATCAGCGAGTCGAAGAATCGGACTGAGTTGCTGTGGATCGCGCCGCGTACCGCGCGGCCCAGCACCACGCCGGCGACCTCGCCGACTACCACCAGCCCCAGGATCAGAAACAGCGCGGCGAACAGCTTGGCCCGCGGCGCGCTGATGTGGGCGACAAGGTGCGGGGCCAGCAGGACGCCGGCGATCGCTCCGAGCAGCACACCGACGAATGACAGCAGCGAACCGAGCGCTCCCGAACGCCAACCTGAGATCGCCGCGATGAAAGCAACTGCCAGCACAGCGATGTCGAGCCATTGAGAGGAGGTCATCAGGCATCATCCCCGTCGCCCACCAGGGCCATCGCTTCATCCAGCTCGCGGACATCGCTGGAGTCCCAGGGCTTAGCCCAACCAGCCACGTCCAGCATCCCCGAAATCACTTGGCCAGTGAATCCCCAAACCAGCATCTCGTTCAACAAGAATGCCGGTCCGGCAAAGCGGCTGCTCAAGGTGCGCCGATACACCATCAGCCGGTTGGCCGGATTGATGAAGGCCCGTACCGGAACCCGGGCCACGATCGCTGTCTCAGCCTGATCGACGACGGCCACCGGCCCCGGATCCGGCGAATACGCCAGCACCGGGACGACGTGAAAACCCGATGGCGGGATGAACATTCGCTCCAGCGTGGCCAGAGGATGCAGTCTGTCGGTATCGATGCCGGTCTCCTCGCGCGCCTCTCGCAGCGCGGTAGTCACCGGCCCGTCGTCACCGGGATCGGACGCGCCACCGGGGAACGCCGCTTGGCCCGCATGGTGACGCAAGGTGGAGGCCCGCACCGTGAGCAGCAGGTCGGCTTCTTCAGGAAGGGAGTCGGGTGCAGCGCCGTTGGCCTGGTCCGACGGCGGCCCGGAAAACAGCACCAGCACCGCTGCGTCGCGTCGGTCTTTGCGCAGCGAGGCCGTCGCCTTGGCGGCGGTCACCATGGCCAGCACGTCGGCGGGCAGCCGGCGACGGTAAGCATCGGGCACCTGACCGAGGTTGTCCACCAATGGACGCAGCCAGGACGGGCCGAGCTCAGGCGTCAACTCCCGCGAATGGGTGAGATCCCCCCCACCGCGCGATCGCGGAGTGCCCCCTGCGCTCACCGGCGCCTCCTTCGTCCAGTTGCCCGGCTCCTCCCCGACCCCCGGTCGCGGGCCGCATCGCCGTGCGTCATCGCGTCTGATCTCCAAGCGCAGTTGCGATCTCGTCGGCATTAGCGAAAGCGCGCGGCAGGGTCTGCGCAACGCTACCGTCCGAGCCCAGCACTACTGTCGCGGGCATCACATTTGGCACTCCCAACGCCGCCGCGACCCGACGGCTTCCGTCCTGCAGAGTCGGCAATCGGACACCCAGCTCCGCCAACCGCAGCAAGGCGGCCGTCTCGTTCTCGTCCTGGTGCACCGTCACCACCATCACGTTCGGCCCGACGCGTCGTTGGTACTCGGCCATCGCAGGGAGTTCGGCCGCGCAGGGTGCACACCAATACGCCCACAGGTTGAGGACCACACGGTGCCCGGCCAGTGCCGGGCCGACGTCGACGACCGAGCCGTCGGCCGCACATTCCGCCGTCACCCCGCGCAACGCCGCCGGACCGGGCTCGGCGCCCGGGCGCGGACACGGCGCGAGGTCGGCGCGTTGCCGTGGCCCGGCCAGCGCCGCCGGGGTGTCGGCGTCGCGATGCTCGCGGCCGGGACCGGTCGACGGGGCGGTTGACGAGTGGGACGTATGACGCAGCTCGACCAGCAACGCCACCAGCAACGCCGCGACGACCGCCAGGACCGCGACGGTCCAGCGGGTGGTTCGGGGGGTGAAAGTCGTCAATGGCGTGCTACAACCCGGCCATCGCCAGCAGATGCTCGGTTTCGGGACCCTGCACCAGGGCGGCGGCGATCAGCGGCTCGGTGGGCCCGGTCCCGAACGAGGGACAGTCCTTGGCCAACACGCACACCCCGCACGCCGGTTTGCGGGCGTGGCACACCCGGCGGCCGTGGAAGATCACCCGGTGACTCAGCACCGTCCACTCGTTGCGTTCGATCAGTTCGCCGACCGCTTGCTCGACCTTGACCGGGTCCTCCTCGGCCGTCCAGCGCCAGCGCCGAACCAGCCGGCCGAAATGGGTGTCGACGGTAATTCCCGGGACGCCGAATGCGTTGCCCAGGATGACGTTGGCGGTCTTGCGCCCCACCCCGGGCAGCGTCACGAGTTCGTCCATGGTGGCCGGCACCTCGCCGTCGAACCGCTCGACCAATGCTTGTCCCAGGCCGATTAACGACGTCGCTTTGTTCCGGTAGAAACCGGTGGGGCGGATCAGGGCTTCAAGTTCTTCGCGGTCTGCCTGTGCGTAGTCGACCGCGGTGCGGTAGCGGGCGAACAGCGCCGGGGTGGTGAGATTCACCCGCTTGTCCGTGCTTTGCGCCGACAAGATCGTCGCCACCGTCAGCTCCAACGGTGTGGTGAAATCCAACTCGCAGTACACATGTGGAAACGCTTGTCCAAGTTTGCGATTCATGCGGCGAGCTCGTCGCACCAAACCTAAGCGGGTTTCCGACGACCAACGGCTGGCGACGGCGGCGTCGGCGGCACCGGAGACTGGGGCGGCGGCGCGAGATGGTTTGCCCATTTTCACTCTCGACAGAGTACTAATTCGTGATCCCGCTGAGACCTTAGCCGTGTTTACTTACGCCTTGTGTCTTGGTTGCTCGTGGCATTCATCCCGGGGTTGCTGATGCTGGCGACTTTCGGGCTTGAACGGCTGGAAGCGGGCTTAGAAAAGGACACGGTTACGGCAAGCGATGTCGCGGAATTTCTCGAGCAGGCCGAGCCAATCGACATGCGCACATTGGCCCGAGAGGGCATGCCGGAGGCTCTGGACGGCCTGCACCGCCGCATGGGCCGCATCAGCGATGAATCGCCCCGCCGACTCGTTGACAGCCGACCCGGCCACAGATCCGTTGCTGACGGCGGCCTTTATTTCCGCCCCTCAACATGCCGGCTTGCCGAGACAGCGGCATAACCATTCGCAGGCGAATCGGCAATTTGGCCCGCCTCAGCATGCCAATCGTGTGTAGCGTTGGCACGTCGAGTTGATGGCTGACCTCTAGACTGCGGGTCGGCCGATCAACCGACCCGGGCACTGAGCCTGTGCCTACCAGAGTCGGTTAAATAGCTAAGGGGCAACGTGGACGAGATCCTGGCGAGGGCCGGAATCTTCCAGGGGGTTGAACCAAGCGCCGTCGCCGCGCTGACCAAGCAACTGCAGCCTGTCGACTTCCCCCGCGGACATACGGTTTTCGCGGAGGGCGAGCCGGGTGATCGGCTGTACATCATCATTTCCGGAAAGGTCAAGATCGGCCGCCGTTCACCGGATGGTCGGGAGAATCTACTGACCATCATGGGTCCGTCCGACATGTTCGGTGAGCTGTCGATCTTCGATCCCGGGCCCCGGACCTCCAGCGCCACCACGATCACCGAGGTGCGCGCGGTGTCGATGGATCGCGACGCGTTGCGGGCGTGGATCGCGGATCGACCCGAAATCGCCGAGCAGCTGCTGCGGGTGCTCGCCCGCCGGCTGCGACGCACGAACAACAACCTCGCCGACCTCATCTTCACCGACGTGCCGGGCCGCGTCGCCAAGCAGCTGCTGCAGCTGGCTCAGCGTTTCGGCACCCAGGAAGGTGGCGCGATGCGGGTCACCCACGACCTGACGCAGGAGGAGATCGCCCAGCTGGTCGGCGCGTCGCGTGAGACGGTGAACAAGGCGCTGGCCGACTTCGCCCACCGGGGCTGGATTCGCCTGGAGGGCAAGAGCGTGCTGATCTCGGACTCCGAAAGGCTGGCCCGCCGAGCGAGGTAAGCCGCTCTCACCGGCGAGCAGACGCAAATGCCCCCGACACGCCGAGCGAATCGGCGCTTTTATGTCTGCTCGCGCTACTAACGACGCAGATAGTCCAGCTGCGCCTGCACCGACCATTCCGCGACGCCCCACAGCTCCTCGTCGACGTCGACGTAGACGTGCTCGACAACTTGGCGCGTGGTGGCGTCGTCGCCGAGATCCCGCAGCGCCGAGCGCACCTGCTCGAGCCGCTGCTCCCGGTGTGCCAGGTATCCCGACGCCACGGCCTCCAGATTCGGCAGCTCCGGTCCGTGGCCGGGTAGCACGGTCCGCTGGCCCAGCCCGCGCAGCCGGTGCAGCGACTCGAGGTAGTCGGCCAGGCTGCCGTCTTCGGTGTCGATGACGGTTGTTCCGCGGCCCAACACCGTGTCCGCTGTCAGCACCGCGTCGTCCAGCACGAACGACAGCGAATCGGCGGTGTGGCCGGGCGTCGCCAATACCGTGATCCGCAGGCCGGCGGCGTCGATCACTTCGCCGTCGGTCAGCTCAGCGCTGAGGCCACGCAAGAACCCGCTGCCCGCCGAGCGCACCGGTGCGCCGGTCAGGTCGACCAGCTTGTCGATGGCGTCGGTGTGGTCGCCGTGCCGATGGCTGATCAGCACCAGCGGCGATGCGGCCCAGGCCGGCGATTTTCGCGATGTGCTCGTCGTCGTCGGGGCCGGGATCGACCACCACGACCTCGTCGCTGCCCGGTCCGCGCAGCACCCAGGTGTTGGTGCCCTCCAGCGTCATCAGGCCCGGATTGTTGGCCAGCAGCACCGATGCGGTATCGGTGACCGGACGCAGCCGGCCGTAGGCGGGATGTGTCAGCGATTCAGCGGCGTCGGTCACGGTCGTTAGCCGACCTCTACCACCAGTTCGACCTCCACCGGCGAGTCCAATGGCAATTCGGAGACGCCGACGGCCGAGCGGGCGTGGCTGCCGTGATCGCCGAACACCTCGGCAAGCAGATTCGATGCGCCGTTGATGACGCCCGGCTGGCCGTTGAATCCGGGTGCGGACGCGACGAATCCGACCACCTTGACCACTTGGGTTACCGCGTCGATGCCCACCAGCGAATCGACCGCGGCCAGCGCGTTGAGCGCGCAGATCCGAGCCAATGCCTTGCCCTGCTCGGGGGTGACATCCGCTCCGACCTTGCCGGTCGCGGCCAGTTTGCCGGCCTGCATCGGCAACTGGCCCGACGTGTACACCAGGTTGCCGCTGCGCACCGCGGGAACGTAGGAGGCCAACGGCTTGGCCACCTCGGGGAGTTCGATCCCCAGCTCTTTGAGCCGGGCAGACGCACTCATTTCGGGCGTTTCAGATACGCGACGTGCTGCTCACCGGTCGGCCCGGGCAGCACCGAAACCAGCTCCCAGCCGTCGGCACCCCACTGGTCGAGGATCTGCTTGGTGGCGTGTGTCAACAGCGGGACCGTGGCGTACTCCCATGTGGTGGGTTGGCTCATATCTCGAGCTTATCGGCAGGGCCGTCGGCGCGTTCTGGTTAGCATGCACTGGTGGCGACCACACCGAGCGGCGGCAAGACCGTCGGCTGGCCATCGCGATTGTCGAAGGCCCGTCTGCATTTCGTGACCGGCAAAGGCGGTACCGGCAAGTCGACGGTGGCCGCCGCGCTCGCGCTGACGCTCGCGTCCGGTGGGCGCAAGGTCTTGCTCGTCGAAGTCGAAGGGCGCCAAGGGATTGCGCAACTCTTCGATGTGCCGCCGCTGCCCTACAAAGAGCTCAAGATCGCGACGGCCGAGCACGGTGGTCAGGTCAACGCGCTGGCGATCGACATCGAAGCCGCGTTCCTGGAATACCTCGACATGTTCTACAACCTCGGCATCGCGGGCCGGGCGATGCGGCGCATCGGGGCGATCGAGTTCGCGACGACGATCGCGCCGGGCCTGCGCGACGTTTTGCTCACCGGCAAGATCAAGGAATCGGTGATCCGCGTCGGCAAGGACAAGCTGCCGGTGTACGACGCGATCGTCGTCGACGCGCCTCCGACCGGCCGCATCGTACGCTTTTTGGACGTCACCCGGGCGGTGTCCGATCTCGCCAAGGGCGGCCCGGTGTACTCGCAGGCCGAAGGTGTGGTGAAGCTCCTGCACTCTGATCAAACGGCCATCCACCTGGTGACCCTTCTGGAGGCGCTGCCGATGCAGGAGACGATCGAGGCAATCGACGAGTTGCAGGGGCTGGGCCTGCCCATCGGCAGCGTGATCGTCAACCGCAACATCGCCGCTTACCTGCAACCCGACGATCTCGCCAAAGCCGCTGAGGGCGATGTCGACGCAGACGCGGTGCGGACTGGCCTGGCCGCCGCCGGGATCAAGCTGTCCGATGCCGACTTCGCGGGCTTGCTGACCGAGACCATCCAGCACGCCACCAGGATGACCGCGCGAGCCGCAAACGCAGAGCAACTCGACGACCTGAAGGTGCCACGCCTGGAGCTACCGACCATCGCCGACGGCGTCGACCTCGGCAGCCTCTACGAGCTTTCTGAATCCCTTGCGCAGCAGGGGGTTCGATGAGTACCGCACCGCCGACCCTGGATATTGCCTCGATTCTGACCGATACCGCTAACCGCGTGGTGGTGTGCTGCGGCGCGGGCGGGGTCGGCAAGACCACCACCGCCGCCGCGATGGCGCTGCGCGCAGCCGAATACGGCCGCACGGTGGTGGTTTTGACGATCGACCCGGCTAAGCGGCTGGCACAAGCGTTGGGAATCAGCGACCTTGGCAATTCCCCGCAACGCGTACCGCTGGCTCCGGAGGTGCCCGGCCAGCTGTTCGCGATGATGCTCGACATGCGCCGGACGTTCGACGAGATGGTGATCCAGTATTCGGGACCCGATCGGGCGCAGGCGATTTTGGACAACCAGTTCTACCAGACGGTCGCTACGTCACTGGCCGGCACCCAGGAGTACATGGCGATGGAGAAGCTCGGCCAGCTGCTGAGCGAGGACCGCTGGGATCTGGTCGTGGTGGATACTCCGCCGTCGCGCAACGCGCTGGACTTCCTCGATGCGCCAAAACGGTTGGGCAGCTTCATGGATAGCCGGTTGTGGCGGCTGCTGTTGGGGCCCGGGCGCGGGATCGGGCGGCTCGTCACCGGCGCAGTCGGCTTGGCGATGAAGGCACTGTCAACGGTCCTCGGTTCGCAGATGCTCTCCGACGCAGCGGATTTCGTGCAATCGCTGGATGCCACGTTCGGCGGCTTCCGGGAGAAGGCGGACCGGACCTATGCGTTGTTGAAGCGCCGCGGTACCCAGTTCGTGGTGGTGTCGGCCGCCGAGCCGGATGCGCTCCGAGAGGCGTCGTTCTTCGTGGACCGGCTTTCGGAGGAACGTATGCCGCTGGCCGGACTCATCCTCAACCGAACCCATCCGATGTTGTGCTCCTTGCCGGTTGAGCGGGCCATTGACGGAGCCAAGACGCTCGAGGATGAGCAGGAAGCCACCAACGGCACAAAGGCGTTAGCAATGGCCGTTCTGCAGATCCACGCCGAGCGCGCGGCGACGTCCAAGCGTGAGATCCGGCTGCTGTCCCGGTTCACCGGCGCCAATCCCCACGTGGCGATTGTCGGGGTGCCGTCGCTGCCGTTCGACGTCTCCGATCTGGAGGCGCTGCGGGCGATCGCCGACCAGATGACCGCGACTAGCTAGTCGGTCGGCTACTTAGCCAACGCTGCGGTGCTTGCGCTGTGCAGCGAAGAACTCCGACCAGGAGACCACCTCGGGGTGTTGTTTGAGTAGCGCCCGACGCTGGCGTTCGGTCATGCCACCCCACACACCGAACTCGACACGGTTGTCCAGCGCGTCAGCGCCACATTCCAGCATCACCGGGCAATGCCTGCAGATCACTGCGGCCTTGCGTTGGGCGGCCCCCCGGACGAACAGCTCATCGGGATCAGCGGCACGGCATAGCGCCTTGGAAACCCAGGCGATCCTCGACTCGGAATCAGCTCCATAAAGGATGTTGCTTGTCAGCGCTGCGCTCGTCCTGCGCACTGCGGTCCGTGTACCTGACACCAGCGATTCCCCTTCGCTCCTGCCACCGGTGCGGCGGCTCCGTGTTAGATCCAGAACCACCGATGCGATCTGCGCCACACTGTGCACGTCGGTGTTACCTGTATCTCACTGTGTGCATAAGCTACGTGGTCAGGTATCAATTACGCAACAGTCCGATACCCCTTTTTTGGGACGACCGTGCAGTCCGATCATGAAAGGGCCGCTGAAATGGGACGAAGCGACGGCTGAAATCGCCCTGAGCTGCGACTGAGAGAAACCTAAGCGGTCGCGACTCGTAAAATACCGCCAACACGACTCTCGGGGCAACTCGCCGCGCAGCGCCGCTAGTCTAGTAGCTATGCCGGAGCGCCCCACGACTGCGATCACTGTCGCCAAGCTCGCCGGGTGCTGTCTATTGGCCAGCGTCGTCGTCGCGGCCCTGCTTTTCCCCGTGGTCGGCGGCGTCGGGCTGGTATCCAACCGGGCCTCCGAAGTCGTCGGCAACGCCTCCGCGCAACTGCTCGAGGGCGAAGTCCCGGCGGTCACCACGATGGTCGACGCAAAGGGCAACACAATCGCCTGGCTGTACTCGCAGCGCCGGTTCGAGGTACCCAGCGACAAGATTGCCAACACCATGAAGCTGGCAATCGTCTCGATCGAAGACAAGCGGTTTGCCGAGCACAACGGCGTCGACTGGAAAGGCACCCTGACCGGGCTGGCCGGCTACGCCTCGGGCGACGTCGATACCCGTGGTGGCTCGACGATCGAGCAGCAGTACGTGAAGAACTATCAGTTGCTGGTCATCGCGCAGACCGACGCAGAAAAACGCGCGGCCATCGAAACCACGCCGGCGCGCAAGCTGCGCGAGATCCGGATGGCGCTCACCCTCGACAAGACCTTCACCAAACCGGAGATCCTGACCCGCTACCTGAACCTGGTGTCCTTCGGTAACAACGCCTTCGGCGTGCAGGACGCGGCGCAAACCTACTTCGGTGTCAACGCGTCGGACCTGAACTGGCAGCAGGCAGCCCTGCTGGCCGGCCTGGTCCAGTCGACCAGCGCACTGAATCCCTACACCAACCCGGACGGGGCGCTGGCCCGGCGAAACCTCGTCCTGGACACCATGATCGACAACCTGCCCAACGAGGCCGATGCGCTGCGCGCTGCCAAGGCCGAGCCGTTGGGCATCTTGCCGCAGCCCAAGGAGCTTCCACGTGGCTGTATCGCAGCGGGTGATCGGGCGTTCTTCTGCGACTACGTGCAGGCCTACCTGGCCCGCGCCGGGATCAGCAAGGACCAGGTGGCCCGGGGTGGCTACTTGATCCGCACCACACTGGACCCCGACGTGCAGGAGCCGGTCAAGCACGCGATCGATACCTACGCCAGCCCCACCCTCGAGGGCATCGCCAGCGTGATGAGCGTGATCAGGCCCGGCAAGAATGCGCACAAAGTGGTGGCGATGGCCAGCAACCGCACCTACGGGTTGAACATGGAGGCCGGCGAGACGATGCGACCGCAGCCGTTCTCTATGGTCGGCGACGGTGCCGGGTCCATCTTCAAAATCTTCACCACCGCCGCGGCCATGCAGATGGGCATGGGCATCAACGCCACACTCGATGTGCCGGGCAGGTTCCAGGCCAAGGGCATGGGTAGCGGCGGCGCCAAGGGCTGTCCCAAGGACACCTGGTGCGTCATCAACGCCGGCAACTATCGCGGGTCGATGAATGTGACCGATGCGCTGGCCACGTCGCCCAACACCGCGTTCGCCCGGCTGATCCAGCTGGTGGGGGTACAGCGCGCGGTCGATATGGCGATCAAGCTCGGATTGCGGTCCTACGCCGATCCCGGCAGCGCTCGCGATTACGACCCTGACAGCAACGAGAGCCTGGCCGACTTCATCAAGCGGCAGAACATCGGGTCATTCACGCTGGGCCCATTCGAGCTGAACGCGCTGGAACTCTCGAATGTCGCGGCGACGCTGTCCTCGGGCGGCATGTGGTGCCCACCGAGCCCCATCGACAAGCTGATCGACCGTAACGGCAATGAGGTCGCCGTCAACACCCAAGCCTGTGAGCAGGTGGTCCCGGAGGGGCTGGCCAACACGCTGGCCAACGCGATGAGCAAGGACGCGCTGGGGGGCGGCACTGCCTCGGGGTCCGCCGGTGCGGCGGGGTGGAACCTGCCGGTGTCCGGCAAGACCGGCACCACCGAGGCGCACCGATCGTCGGGCTTTGTGGGCTTCACCAATCAGTACGCTGCCGCCAACTACATCTACGACGATTCGACGTCGCCGTCGGACCTGTGCTCGTCACCGCTGCGGCGCTGCGGCGATGGCAACCTCTACGGCGGTAACGAGCCGGCCCGCACCTGGTTCACCGCGATGAAGCCGATCGCCACGATTTACGGCGACGTGCACATGCCGCCGACCGATCCGCAGTACGTCGAAGGCGGCCCCGGTTCTCGGGTGCCCAGCGTCGCGGGTCTCGACGTGGACGCAGCGCGGCAGCGTTTGAAGGATTCCGGTTTTCAGGTTGCCGAGCAGCCCGCGTCGATCAACAGCAGCGCGAAGTACGGCGAGGTGGTCGGAACCTCACCGAACGGCCAGACGATCCCGGGCGCGGTGATCACCATTCAGACCAGTAACGGCATCGCACCGGCGCCGCCGCCGCCGGAAGGCATACCTGGTGTTCCGGCGCCGGTGGGCTCTCAGGTCATCGAGATCCCGGGTCTACCGCCGATCACGATTCCGATTCTGGCGCCACCCCCGCCGGCCGCCGGGACGCCCCCGTAGACGGTTTCACCGCGTGTGGCCTGATGCCAGACGACCGACGGCAGTAGGCTGGCCTGCATGCCTTCCGCCACTTCTGCCCTGAAAAGTGCCGGCGCCGTTGTGCTCGGATCGGCCGTCGCCGGCATCGGCTACGCCTCGATCATCGAACGGAATGCGTTTGTGCTGCGAGAGCTGACCATGCCCGTGCTGACGCCGGGTTCGTCGCCGCTGCGGGTGCTGCACATCAGCGACCTTCACATGCGACCCGGCCAACGCCGCAAGCAGGCGTGGTTGCGTGAACTCATTGGCTTGGAGCCCGACCTGGTCGTCAATACCGGCGACAACCTGGCGCACCCCAAGGCGGTGCCGGCGGTCATTCAGAGCCTCAGCGAGCTTCTTTCGCTGCCAGGCATTTTCGTCTTCGGTAGCAACGACTATTTCGGACCACGGCCAAAGAACCCGCTGAACTACCTGGCAAACCCGGGTCATCGCGTGCACGGTCAGCCGCTGCCCTGGCAGGACCTGCGGGCCGCATTCACTGAGCGCGGCTGGCTGGATCTCACCCACAATCGTCGCGAATTCGAGGTGGCAGGACTGCACATCGCGGCCGCAGGCGTCGATGATCCGCATATCGCGCGGGATCGCTACGACGCGATCGCGGGGACGCCCAGCCCGGCTGCCAACCTGCGGCTGGGGCTGACCCATTCGCCAGAGCCCCGGGTGCTGGACCGCTTCGCCGCCGACGGCTACCAATTGGTGATGGCCGGCCACACCCATGGCGGCCAGCTCTGCTTGCCGTTCTACGGAGCCCTGGTGACCAACTCTGGTCTGGATCGGTCCCGCGCCAAGGGCCCATCGCGCTGGGGGGCCACCATGCGGTTGCATGTCTCCGCCGGGATCGGCACGTCGCCGTTTGCGCCGGTGCGGTTCTGCTGCAGACCTGAAGCCACCCTGCTCACATTGATTGCGGCACCGATCGGCGGCCGCGACTCACACCGCGCTCTCGGTCGGTCGCAACCTACGTATTCAGCGCGTTGAGCCAACCGGCCCGGGTCGCGGTTCGTAGCCGGCCGCAGCGGCTCGTTGGTCACGCTGCTCGCCGACAGCGGCGACCGCTACGCCGATAACTACTTTTGCGACGAGTGGGTCAAGACCCACGAACTGGACATATCCGCGCCCGCCGCGGCACTGACCGAATTCGAACGCTCGGGCCAGTGGGATTGAGCCCAGGCCTCGTCAACGTCGCTGCCCGGAGCGGTCAGCAGCAGCCAAAGCACACCCAGGGCCAGGAATCCGCCAAACACCACGGCGCCTAACACCGTCATGATTCTCTCGCTTCCATTGCACCGACCTGGGGCAATCAGTCTATTTAAGGTCGCCGACATCCCGGTTATTCCACGCCGAGCTGTGGGGCAAATCCCCGACCGGGCCGGATGTGATCCGCACAGCACCGACCCGACAGTGGCGCAGCAATCCGCTTTGGCGAATCGCCCGGTCGGTGCGATACGCTGTCGTGGCTTCAAGCGGGGTGTGGCGCAGCTTGGTAGCGCGCTTCGTTCGGGACGAAGAGGCCGTGGGTTCGAATCCCGCCACCCCGACCAAAAGAGCCTGGTAGGAGGCTTAGCGAGCAGGCTATGCCGATTGCTGCAGCGTACCCGGTACGTTTTCTCCGTCAGTTTCACTGTCGCTGTTGGTAATTGACGGTTGCAGTGCGGCCGTGCGGTGCTGGTCCAGAACGTCAGCCAAGGCATCCAGGTCCGAGTCGAACAGGTCGGCGTACGTTCGCAGCGTGAGGCTTGGGTCTTCGTGGCCGAGCATCCTTGCCAGCGCAAGGACATTGCCGCCCGCCGACACCGCCAAGCTGGCAGCAGTGTGCCTCAGGTCATTCGGTGTGACATTCGGAAAGTCCGTCAGGGAATCCCTGGCCGCGTTGAACACACGTGGTCTCCAGTGAGACACCCGGAGCGGACCACCGTTCGAGGCCGAGAAGAGCAGATCCTCTCGGCCCTTACCGAGCATGCGCTCACCGAGTTCGCCCGCCAAGAACACGGGGAAAGGCACTGAGCGGCGCTCGTGATCCTTGGGCGACTTCCAGTCCAGGTGGCCGTCCGCCTCGGCTACCGCCCGCGTGATCTGCAGGCGGCGACGGAGCGTGTCCACCGACCCGACTGAGAGCGCCGCCAGTTCACCCCAGCGCAGACCCGTGTAAGCCAGGAGACGGACCACTAGTCCGTGGTCTCCCCCGGCGGCTATGGCGAGCTGCTCAACTTGGCGGTGAGTGAGGTAGGCCCGTGACTTGTGCTGACGCTTGGGAGCGTTGATGCCGTCGCACGGGTTTAGGATCAGCCGCTTATCATCAACGGCGTCTTTGAGCACCATCCGGAGGACACCGAGTGCATTCTCGATGGTCGGCACGCCCTTCCCCGCGTCAACTAAGTCCGCGACCCACGCCTTGACATCGGGCGGCACCACCTCTGTTAGCTCCAGGTCGCCCCACCTGTCAGCGACGTGCGCTCGCCAAGTGTGTTGCCTCGTGGCTCGGGTCGTCTCCGCAATGTCCGCCTTTCGAATCCAAAGCGAGAACTGCTGCGTCACCGACCACTTCCCCGTCACAGATGGAGCTATGTCCACCCCGTTGCGGGTGATCTGTTTCAGCCACTCGTTCGCGTCCGCCTTGTACTTAAATCGCCGAGTGTGCTCTTGGCCGCTGCTGTCGATGTAGCGTGCCCGGTACTGCTTACCCGTGCCGTAGAGCTTGGTCCGCTGGCCGGATCTGCTGATCCATAGATTCTCAACGCCTTGACGCTGTCCTCGCTGCTGCTTCATCGCTGGAATCGTAAAGTACGCGTCCGACTGTGGGACCGGTGATTTCAGCGTAGCCCAGTTGTGCCACATGTTCGGGCGTGGCACAACTGGCACAACTGGTGAAACGGGTTGGGAAACAATAGATTCCGTCGGAAGTAATTCAGCTCAGATGCTCTTGGGGTCGATGAAAACTTCTGGCCGACCGTGGAACTGGTCGTGGTCAGATAGATGAGAACGAGTTGGAGTAGTTGGCCAACAACGGCTACCGCGTATTACGGAGAGATCATGCCCAACACAGTGACACCCAATGACGAGTTGCTCAGCATCAGCGAGGCCGCTGCCTTGAGCGGCCACAGCGTAGCCACCTATCGCTGGTATCGGACCAACGGTATCGGGCCGAAGAGCTGGAAGTGCGGACGTTACGTCCGATATTGGCGTTCAGACGTTTTCGCATGGATGGACGCGCAGGAGGCCGCATCCGCTCGTGGTGGCGTGCAGTGACCCATCCATCGGTAACGCATCCCCATGTTCTCAGATAACACGCAGGTCAACGCGCTACCCGCCATGACAACCCCTACCATCAGAGAAAGCCGGTAACACCGCATGACCCGCAACCTATACGTCAATGTTCACCAACTGCTACGCGACGGGGTGCAACTCCCAACGCCAGAAGTACTGCGATTCTCAGACGACTTCTGCTTGTTCTACTCAAGCTCCTTCAACCTGATCTACGGCGACACCGAGAGTGGCAAAACCTGGCTGTGCCTAGCCGCTGTGGCATCGGTACTGGATGACGGCGGCAAAGCAACCATCATTGATCTAGACCACAACGGCGCTGGTGCTTTGATTGGCAACCTGGTCAAACTCGGCGCGAGCGTCGAAACCCTCAGTGATCCAGAGTATTTCAGGCTATCGGAGCCGTGCGACCGGCTAGAGCTTCGGGAAGTTGTCCAGGACCAACTGATCATCAAACCTGATCTCGTCGTCCTGGACTCGCTCGGAGAGATCCTTCCGCTGTTCCGTGCCAACAGCAACAGTGCAGACGACTTCACTGCGGTTCACGCAGAAGTTATCAAGCCGCTGACTCGGAACGGTGCGAGCGTCCTGGTGGTTGACCACCTCGCGAAGAATGCTGACTCTCGGAGCTTTGGACCCACAGGCACCGGGGCAAAGATGCGGGCCGCTGATGGCCTCGCGGTACGTGTCACCGCTGAGCGACAGTTCACGCCCGGCGAGGGCGGCAAGGCCAAGCTGCAGGTGTATAAGGACCGCTACGGCGGCGTGCGGAAACACTATCCCAGTGATCCCAAGCCAGTCATCGGGACCTTTGAGCTGATCTCGGACGATGACACCCTGGAGTACACATTCCACAGCGCCCAAGTCGTCCCAATCCGTAAGTCCCGCAATGACGATGAGCAGCAGTTGGCCGAAGACGTGGCCCAGCTCCGCGAGGTCTATACCGCCAACCCAACGGTGCGGCAGGCCCGTGAAACGTTGAAGCCGTGCAGTCAGCGCCGCGCCATGCGGGCGGTCGACGCGTTCACCACTGAGGATGGCGAGGCTGTCGCGTGACAGCCGTTACCGGTTGATACGGGACTAGGGGTTGCAGCGCCGGGTAGCAGCGTGACCACGGCGTTTCTTCTCCCTGGTGCGAGTCGTTACCGCGCATTGCAGCGGTTAAGGCATCACCCGGCCCGTCGCCAATTTGCATGGTGCGACTGAAGTTTGCCGGAGAGAGACGGCATGAGAGGCATTTGGGAGTCCGGACCTAGCGCCAGTTGGGGTCCCCCCCAGGCGAACCATTGAGAGAGGAGAAACCATGGCATGCAAGCAGACTGACTGTGGTCGGCGGGCGCATTCCCGTGGCTGGTGCACAACGCACTACCGGCGGTGGCGTTCCGGCCAGCCGATGGACGCGCCGATCCGGCGGTACGGCAACAGGGTGAGGCCCAAACGCAAGAAGCCCTTCGAGGCCGAGTGGGCGTTGTTGAAGGAACTTGGCCTGGCCTGAGAGTCAGAACACGCCAGCCGTGTAGCTGCATTGGGCGACCGAGGACGGCATGTCCACCGTCGAGTATTCGACAGTTGAGCATTACACCAATCAGTGAATACCTTGGCAGATCGTCGCCTGCGGTGCATCGGATGCCTGAACAGCAGAACGCCCCCAGATCAAAGTGATTTGGGGGCGTTCCTCTAACGGATCGAGCGGCAACCGCACCGAGGCGACGGTCGCGGGGGCTGCGGCGGCAAAGGAGTCACTGCAACCGGCAATCGGATCGTGTATTGCCTGACAGGCTCTTCATGCCCGCTGTTCCCGCTGTTGTTACTGTTGCCGCTATTAATGGTGTTGCCATTGTTAATGGTGTTGCCGCTGTTGATATTCACGTTGATGTTGACGCAAACCATAACGGTGAGCGTCAGCGCCAAACCGCCTGCCAACGCTGCTGCCCACCACTCCCGCTCGTTCATGCCTTACTCCGCTCGGGTTCTGTGGCCGTGCCATTGGGCCACGCGATGGCAAGTCGGGAACCGGTTGATCCCGAACTATGTCAAAGAAGCCGCGCTGCAAAAGAGTGCAGCTTCCGAGTGAAGCGCCGGCGAAACCGCCGACTGGTAGAGGATCGGCCGGGAACTCGAGAAGCTCCAGCCACGCTAGGGCGCAAAGCCCTTCTTCGGGAGCGCGACAGCCAGGCCGGTCTGGCAACCACACTCGTCTCATAGTCCGCCGAGCGAGCATTTACGTGTCGTGAGAACACCAGAATAACTTCGGCTAGGCACCTCGACGTGAGGTGGACAGCTTCTGGATCGAATCAGTGTTCTATCTCACTGTCACGCCCGCTTATGCCGGAGCGGTTGCCAGCATTCGGCGGAACCACTCAGCGGCGGATAGGCCGGCTGCCTTCATCACGGGCGTAAGCGGTTGTGGGTCAACAAGAAACGCGCTCAGCGCGGCCATGGAGTCGCGCAGTCCGTCGGAGTAACGCCATCCCATCGAATGACTGGAGTTCGTCCGGGAGCCGGGCGGCCGAGGCCTCCGCGCGGGGTCGATGCGGCGGCAGTTGCGCCGCTTCGGCCTGCCCATCAGCGCACCGATCCGGGGCAGCCCCCTACCTCCTCCCCTCTCTGCCAACCCGTTGTCCAACTAGGGCACACCCGTGTTGGACGTGCCGCCCTGGCGTACGGTTCCTAGCCTGCGACGTCACCGTCGACCCTCTGGGCATTCAGCATTGAAGCCGCCGGTGCGCTCGGGCCGGCGGCGGAGCGCCGCAATCGAGCTTGGGCAAAATTAACGTGGGCGGAAAAAGACTCGCCTTACTCAGTAATCCGTCCGTTTCCCTGGCTAAGCAGGTTTATTAACGTAAGCGCAGGTAATGGCTAATGCAAAATTGCCTGGGCAAACTTCGCGATACCCCTTTCCCGGCAGTTACTTAAGGACTACATTAACGGCACCTGAGAACAACCCGTTGGTCCGGGAGGTTGGGCCATGGCTAAGCGCGTCAGCAAGCGGAATCGTCGGCTCAGTAACGCGAGGGCACTCCGTCGCGCTGTGGTCGGTTTGATTGCGAGTGCGAGCGCGTTTTTGGCGTTCGGCATGACCCCGTTGGCCATGACGCCGTCGGCGCATGCTGATGAGTTTGAGCTGATTGTTGATCCGATCATCAACTCTATTTCGAGCATTGACCCCACGCTGGGTACGGATTTGACTGCTGCGCTGGCGAATTTCACCACTTCCAGCGGCTGGGACCCGTGCTGGCGGACTTTAGCGTTGGACTCGTTGTTCGGGGCGAGCAGCAGCGTGGCCAGCTGCGGTTCCCGAGACCAGCTCGGCGGCCTCGGACATCAGCTCTGCGGCGTCGAGCGCCAATCCGTTTGACACCGGTCTGCAGGGGCTTGAGCAGGACTGGATTAACAGCCCGTTGGGTCAGAGGTCGACAACGCGATCAACACCATGGTTCGCGCAGGCTGATCCCGGCCAGGTGACCGGCGATCCCACCGCCGGCCTTGCGGGTTGATTTGTAACGGCGCCAACGGACTCCCGGGCACCGGAGAAAACGGCCAAGACGGCGGATTGCTGCTCGGCGACGGCGGCGCTGGCGGCTCCGGCGCGCCTGGCACCGGCGAGGCCGGCGGTAATGGCGGCGATTCTGGGCTGCTGGGCTACGCCGGCTCCGGCGGGGCGGGCGGGAGCTCAGCGACCGGCGACGGCGGGGCCGGCGGGGCAGGGGGTAATTCCGGCGACCCGCTGACGGGCTACGGCGGGGCCGGCGGCGCGGGTGGATTGAGCACGGCGCCCGGCGGGGTCGGCGGCGCTGGCGGACACGGCGGCAATGGTGGGCTGCTGTTCAGCGCCGGTGGGGCCGGCGGGGCCGGCGGGGCCTCGACTCTCGGCGAGGGTGGGGCCGGCGGGGCCGGCGGGACCGGCGGGCTGCTGTCCGGCATCCTCGGGGTCAAAGGCGGGGCCGGCGGGGCCGGCGGATTCGGCGAGACCGCCGGGGGTGCCGGCGGAGCCGGCGGCAACGGCGGCGCGATCCTCGGCCCCGGCGGGACCGGCGGCGCCGGCGGATCAAGCGAAACCGGAGTCGGCGGGGTGGGCGGGGCCGGCGGCAATGGCCCCGGGTTCGGCGACGCCGGCGCCGGCGGGCCCGGCGGAACCAGCCAAGATGGGGTCGGCGGAGCCGGCGGGCCCGGCGGCAACTGCCTACTTCATCGACGGCGGCATCGGCGGGACCGGCGGAGCCGGCGGCACGGCGGCGGGGCCGGCGGGGCCGGCGGCACGGGCGAGCCGGTGATTGGGCCCGGCGGGCCCGGCGGGGCCGGCGGCGCCAGCGACCACGGCGCCGGCGGGATGGGCGGAACCGGCGGCAACGCCGGCCGGGTTATTGGCAACGGCGGGGCCGGCGGCGCCGGCGGATCGAGCTTAAGTGGCCCCGGCGGGGCCGGCGGCGCCGGCGGCAACGGCGGCCTGCTGCTCGGCAACGGCGGCAACGGCGGCAACGGCGGGACCGGCACGACGCTGGGTGCCACCGGCGCCGGTGGCATCAGCTCGCCACTACTGGGGGTCGACGGCTTCAACGCTCCGGCAAGCACGTCGCCCCTGCACACCCTGCAGCAGCAGGTGCTCAACGCAATCGACAAGGGCTTCGTGGCGCTGACCGGGCGCCCGCTGTTCGCCAACGGCGCCAACGGGGCTCCGGGCACCGGGCAGCCCGGCGCGCCCGGCGGGTGGCTGCTCGGCAGCGGCGGCGAAGGCGGCTCAGGTGGGCTGGGTGACAACGGTGGCGCCGGCGGGGCCGCCGGGCTGCTCAGTCCCGCCGGCGACGGCGGGGCCGGCGGAGACTCATCGAGCGGCGACGGCGGGGCCGGCGGGGCCGGCGGGGCCGGCGTGTCGGACCATGGCGGCGTCGGCGGCAACGGCGGGCTCACCACGGCAACAGACGCAGTCGGCGGGGCCGGCGGGGCCGGCGGGCAGAGCGGACTGCTCTCCTACGGCGGGACAGGCGGGGCCGGCGGGGCCGCAATAGGCACCGACGGCACCGGCGGGGCTGGCGGGGCCGGCGGGACCGGCGGTCTGATCGGCGCGCTGTTCCCGACAACTGGCGGCGAAGGCGGACCCGGTGGGGTCGGCGGATACGGCACCCTCACCGGGGGTGCCGGCGGGGCCGGCGGCAACTCCGGCCCGATCGCCGGGCCCGGCGGCGCCGGTGGAGACGGCGGGGCGAGCGCGGCCGGCACCGGCGGAGCCGGCGGGACCGGCGGCAACGCCGGCCCGCTGCTAGGCGGCGGTGGAGCCGGCGGGGACGGCGGATTCGGGGGGACCGCCGGCGGGCACGGCGGGGCCGGCGGCAATGCGGTAGGGCTCGGCTCCGGCGGCGGAGCCGGCGGTGCCGGCGGAGCCAGCTCAATGGGCACCGGCGGGGACGGCGGAGACGGCGGCAACGCTGGCCTGATTGAGGGGCCCGGCGGGGCCGGCGGGACCGGCGGAAGCTCAGCGACCGGCGACGGCGGGAACGGCGGGGACGGCGGCAACGGCGGCTACCTGATCATCGGCACCGGCGGGCCCGGCGGCGAGGGCGGCAACGGCGCAGTGACCGGCGGCGACGGCGGCGACGGCGGCCCGGCCGGCCTGTTCGGCTTCGGCGGCAACGGCGGCAACGCCGGGCTGGGCGCAACCCAGGGCACGCCTGGCGCCGGCGGCGCCGGCGGGCTGCTGCTCGGCCCAGCCGGGAATAACGGGTTGACGTAGACGGGATCCGCCGGCGCCGGCGCCGACGCGGCCACGCCACCCGACACGGCCGCGGCGGCGAGCAGCGCAGCGATTGGTAGCGCCGTAATTGTTCGGCCCATATCTGGCCCATGCGCCCGGATACAGGTCTGGAATATGCCATTTAATCTGCACGAACTGTGGTGCGCGATACTGGGATTGAAGCAGTGACCTCTTCCGTGTCAGAGAGAATACCTGGACCTTTGTTGCGGAAAACTGTGACGGTTGTGCGACAAAAGCCCAGGTCACGACGATGGGTGTGAGGTTTACGAAAAGTGTCTCGAGAAGTTCTCCTGCGGACTATTTGCGGACTGGACACTTGTCTAGTTGCATGATTGGACATCCGAGGGCATCGACGAGGTCGTACATTCACCGGGGGCGCGCAGCAGGACGCGCAAAAGCTGATCATCGCCGGTCGGGGTGTCGGGGTGCAGCAGCCGGGCCAGCACACGGAACACCGCCTCACGCAGCTGGTCGCGCCAGTCGATAACCTAAATCAACACCGATTAACCGCGATGAGCCGAAGATGAAGATATAGCCAAAGTGCAGCCAGTCGAATGGACGTTCGGGCTGCATGGTGATCACGCGACCACCCGACCTGTCGCAGAGCCAGCGACGCTATTTGGCCTTCTCGAAAAAGGCGATCCCGCCGTAAATGTGCATCGCGGCAATCGACGGGTGGAAGGGTTCGTTCTCCCGCAGAAGGGTGTCGTCAACGGCGGCCTTGATGAGCTCAGCCGCGGTGCCAGGGGTACCGGGGGGCCCGCCCTCGAAGCGTGCATCGTACGCAAGCGGGAGATCCTCGATCACGTACATACCACCTGGCGTGACAGCACTCCATAGCGTGACGAAGCTCGCGGTGATGTGGCTCCCTATGTGGCTTCCGTCGTCGATCACGATGTCGAACGGGCGATATTTCTCGATCAACGCTCGCAAGAAGACAGGATCGGACTGGTCGCCTTGCTCGAAACGAAGGCGGGGTCCGCTGACGGCTTTCGCGTGAATGTCAATGCCGACGATTTCGGCGTTGGGGAAGTAATCTCTCCACATCCTCAGGGACTGGCCGCCTTCGGTCGTTTCGTAGCCGCTCCAGGAATTGATGCCCCCGACACCTATCTCAAGGAGCCGTCGGACGGTGGGCCGCCGCGAGGCAAAGTGCGTTTTGTAGAGGCGCGTGTATCCGTGGTGATACGAAGACTTGTCGGTGAAGTAAAGGCGTGCCAGGGCGTCGAGGTCGGCCGCCCGACGCGTTCGTAGCCTGAGCATCGGCGTCTCGATCTGGCGTCTGCGATGAAAGATCTGCTCGCGCTGCGCGTCGCTGAGGAATCGTCGCGCCATTCGGCGCAGAGGGCTGGAGTTACTCATGTGCGACCTCCGAATCGTGGTCTCCTCCTCGGCAGCTGCTGTCGGAGCGATAGATGTGTGGGGTTCTAGTTCGCGAACCGCATCGCCGCCCAACGACTCAGAGCGGCGATCGACACCTTGGCGGCCATCGTAGCTGCCGCCTTAACGCCCACCCGGCCTGGGCTGGGAGCTCCCCGACCGGAGTTCGCCGTCGGCGGTAGGGGTAAGGAACTGCGAGAGCAGATAGCCGTGCGCGCAGTGGATCTGAACGCCGTCCATGCCGGCCAGTTTGGCGCGGTATGCAGTGGCAGCGAATGACTCCACGACACCGGGGATCTCGTCTCGGCGCAGCGCACGCGCTTGGTCCCGGTGAACTGCTCGCGCACATCGGACGCCGACACCGCGTCGCGCCGGCCGGCGCTTTGGCGGCCGCAGTGGTTGAGTTGCACGAACATTCGGCTGCGGTGCTCGTGCACCATGTCGGCTAATCGCGCCAGGCCGGGGATCTTGTCGTCGGCGTCGATGCCGGCCATTCCATCGGCGCTGCGGCCTTGCCGGGAGATCCACATGTTCCCCGTGATAGAGTTGTAGCCGCATTTTTACGCCAAGGCCGTGATCAGTCGCCATTAGCCAAAAACAGTCATATCCGCAGGTCAGGATCGTTCGGGACGAAGAGCTCGTGGGTTCGAATCCCGCCACCCCGACCACGTTTTGGCTGCTAGCAGGCTTAAAGGCAAGGCTATGCCGATTGCCGCAGAGTTCGAGCGGTTGATGATCCTTGAGCGCCAGCGAGAGGGAATCGCTATCGCTAAAGCGGCAGGGAAGTACAAGGGACGTAAAGCGTCACTTTCGCGGACTCAGGCCAGTGAGCTGCGCGAGCGCCTCGCCAAGGGCGAGTCTGCCACCGCACTCGCCACGGAATATGGCGTAAGCCGTCAGACCATTTACAACTACAAGATCGCCTGACTTGGAATAGTTACGGGATGGGCCTGCAACGCCCAGTCCCTCCGTGTTCAACCGTGGGGGCTGAGATGAAGCGAACAGTCCCGACCGGTTGCGCCAGCATGGAATCGCGACCGCCCAGAGCGGCCCGCGCATGGCACGCAAGCCCAGCAGGCCCGTGCTGCCAACGTTGCAGACTCGGTGAGCAGCCGCAGTAGCGGGACCGC
>CAWBSW010000046.1:0-156768 GCA_963791535.1 uncultured Actinomycetota bacterium
GCTCAGGCGTCGCGCTCGATGGGGCAGCTCATGCAGCGGGGACCGCCCCGGCCACGGCCCAGCTCGCCGCCCGCGACGGTGATCACCTCGATGCCGTTCTCCTCCAGGTAGGCGTTGGTGGTCACGTTCCGCTCGTAGGCGACGACCACGCCCGGCTCCACCGCCAGCACGTTGCAGCCGTCGTCCCACTGCTCCCGCTGCGCCGAGCGGACGTCCTGGACGGCGGTCAGGACGGTGATGCTCGGCAGGCCGAGCGCGGCGGCCAGCGCGGTGTGCATGTCCTCCGGCGGGTGGTCGGTGACCTTCAGTTCGCGGGCGCTCGCGCCCGGCTCGATGGTGTACGAGGGCAGCATCCCCATCCCGGCGTACTTGGTGAACACGCCGTAGTCGGCCATGGTCAGCAGGGTGTCCAGGTGCATGAACGCCCGCTGCTTGGGCATGTCGATGGCGACCAGGCAGGTGGCCGCGCCGGCCGCGAACAGCCGGTGCGCCAGCATTTCGAGCGCCTGCGGCGTGGTCCGCTCGCTCATCCCGGCGAGGACCGCGCCGTTGCCGAGCACCAGGACGTCGCCGCCCTCGATGGTGGCCGGGGCCGCGTCGGCGCCGTGGTACCAGACGTCGAAACCGGCGCCGGCGAACATCGGGTGCCAGCGGTAGATGGCCTCGGCGAGCGCGGACTCCCTGACCCGCGCCTGGCGGCGCATCGCGTTGATCGACACCCCGCCGTAGATCCAGCAGGAGGTGTCCCGCTGGTAGAGCAGGTTGGGCAGCGGGGCGAGCACGAACCCGTCGGGGTCGAGCGAGTGGAACGCGATGCTCTTCGGCTCCGGGGCCAGCTCGGCGATCTCCCGCTTGGTGATCCCGCCCACCAGGTACCGCGCCAGCTGCCGCCGAGTCCAGCCCGGCCAGCGCGTCGCGCAGCAGGCCGGCGGCGAGCGGGCCGTGCCAGCGCGGGTCGAAGACCCGGTCCAGGATGTAGTCGCGGGCCGTCGCCGATGTCCAGGGTCTGCGCCAGCAGGTCGCCGTAGTAGTGGACGACCACGCCGCGGGACGCGCAGCGCGCCGGCGAACGCGTCGTGCTCGGCCTGCGCCCGGCTCACCCACAGCACGTCGTCGAAGAGCAGGTCGGCCGCGTTGTCCGGGGTGAGCCGCTTGAGCTCCAGGTCGGGCCGGTGCAGGATCACCTGCCGCAGGCGGCCGACCTCGGAATCCACTCTGAACATGGGCATCTGCTCCCTTCGCTGACAGGCCCCTGCGCCGCCGGGCTGCTGAGCACTCTATGCTGCCGCCGTGGACCTGGATCTTTCCAGTGACAGCGCCGAGCTGACCGCGGCGCTGGTCGACGTCGCGTCGGTGAGCGGCGATGAGGCGGAGCTGGCCGGCCGCGATCGAGGCGCGCGCTGCGCGGGCTGCCGCACCTGTCGGTGCACAGCGACGGGAACACGGTGGTCGCGCGGACCAGCCTCGGCCGGCCGCAGCGGGTGATCGTGGCCGGGCACATCGACACCGTGCCGATCGCCGGCAACCTCCCCTCCCGCCGCGAGAACGGCCTGCTGTACGGCTGCGGCAGCTGCGACATGAAGTCCGGGGTGGCCGTCGCGCTCCGGCTGGCCGCCCGGCTGACCGCAGCCGCGCCCCGACGTCACCTACGTGTTCTACGACTGCGAGGAGGTCGAGGCCGAGCGCAACGGGCTGCTGCGGGTGTCCCGCAACCGCCCCGGACCTGCTGCAGGGCGACCTGGCGGTGCTGATGGAGCCGACCGGCGCGCTGATCGAGGGCGGCTGCCAGGGCACGCTGCGGGCCGAGGTCACCACACGGGGCAAGCGCGCGCACAGCGCCCGGTCCTGGATGGGACAGCAACGCCATCCACGCGGCCGGTGCCATCCTCGACCTGCTGCGGTCCTACCAGCCCCGCGAGCCCGAGGTGGACGGGCTCACCTACCACGAGGGGCTGAACGCGGTCGGGATCGGCGGCGGGGTCGCGGGCAACGTCATCCCGGACGAGTGCGTGGTCACGGTGAACTACCGGTTCGCCCCCGACCGCAGCGAGGAGGAGGCCGCCGCGCACGTCCGCGAGGTGTTCGCCGGCTACGAGGTCGAGATCACCGACTCGGCGCCGGGCGCCCGCCCGGGCCTGGACCACCCGGCCGCGGCGCCGCTGCTCGCGGCCGTGGCCGGGGCGCCCCGGGCCAAGTTCGGCTGGACCGACGTGGCCAGGTTCGCCCTGCTCGGCATGCCCGCGCTGAACTACGGCCCCGGGGATCCCATGCTCGCCCACTCCCCGGACGAGCACGTGCCCGTGGCGCAGATCGCCGAGTGCGAGGCGACGATGGAGGCCTGGCTCACCGGCTGAGCCTGGCCCCCCTGGCCCGCCGGCACGCCGAGGGGGCGCGCCCGGTGGCCCGGGACGCCCCTGCGGGCACTCGCGTGACCCGCTACGCGGCCGGCCCGCGGCCAGCTTGAGCGAGCCGGTCTGCTGGTGGCCGTTGGGCTCGACCCAGGTGAGCGAGACCGTGGTGCCCGGGTGGTACTGGCGCATCAGGATGCGCAGGGAGGCCGGCGAGGTCACCGCGTGGCCGTTCACGGCGGTGATCACGTCACCGGCCGCAGCACCGGCGCTCGCGGCCGGCGCGTTGCAGAACACCCCGGCGATCAGCGCGCCCGACTTGGCCGGCGCGATGCTGTTCGGGCACCGGGTTCGCCGTCGTCGTTGGCCAGGCACCGGCCGCTGGAGTTGACGCCGCCGAAGTTGCCCTGCGCGAGCTGTCTGCAGCTGCCGCAGCTGCGTCCGCGGGCTGCTGGCGGTGCTGGTCGCGCTGGCTCGCCGGTCGCTGGCGATCGCGATGCCGATGAACGCGGGCTGGCCGATCTGGATCGTGCTGCTGCCGTGCCCGGCGGCGATCTGGCGGGCGATGGCCAGGGCCCGGTTGATCGGGATCGAGAAGCCCTGGCTGGTGCCGTTCCCGCCGATGTTCTGGGTGTTCGCCGCGGTGTTCATGGCGATCACCTGGCCCGCCGCGTTCGCCAGCGCGCCGCCGGAGTCGCCCTCGGCGATCGGGGCGTTGGTCTGGAACATGTTCGTCAGGCGTCTCCGAGGTGCCCGAGCCCGGCGTCGCTCGCGGTGATCGTCCGGTTCAGCGCGGTGATCGTCCCGCTGGTCACGGTCGGCGTGCCGCCCGTGCCGCCCGCGTTCCCGAGCGCCACGACGGCGTCGCCGAGCTTGACCTCGGTCGAGTTGCCGACCTGGACGGGCTTCAGCCCGGACGCTCCGACCAGCCGGAGCAGCGCGACGTCCTGGGCGTTGTCGGTGCCGACGACCTGCGCGGTGTACTTGCGGCCGTTGCCGACCAGTTGCGCGGTCACCCGGGTGGACGCCCTTGATCACGTGGTTGTTGGTCAGCACCAGGCCGTTGGCGGACAGCACCATGCCGGTGCCCTCGAAGACCTGCTGCTGGTAGATGGACGTAGGAGGTGATGTCCACCAGCCCGGGCTCGACCTTGCTCGGCCACGGAGCCGTTCAGGTTGCCGGAGCCCGCGCCGCTGCCGTTGTTCGCCGCCTTGGGCGGCTGAGGGATGTCCCGTGCGGCGACCGCGGAGGGGGCAGCCCCGGACGAGCCGCGCAGCGCGAATACCGCGCCCGCGCCGACCGCCGCGGCGAGCACCGCGACCAGCACGTAGACCAGGGCCGTTCGCAGCGGTTTGCGCGAAGGCGGTGGTCCGGCCGGGAGCTGGCCGTAGCCACCTGGCGCACCCCAGTGGCCCGCACCACCGGGCGGCACCGCCCCGGGCAGTTCCCCGGGCAGCGGCGGCACCTGGCCGGGCGGCGGCTGAGGCTGCCAGCCTGCCTGCTGGTCGCCGTAGCCCGGCTGGCCGCCGTAGGGCGGCTGGCCGGGGTACCCGGGCTGGCCGGGGTAGGGCGGCTGGCCGGGATAAGGCGGCTGGCCCGCGTGGTACGCCTGCCCGATGGGCTGCGTGGGGTAGGAGGGCTGGCCGCTGTAGGGAGGGGTGCCGTACGAGGCCTGGCCGCCGTAGCCAGGCGGCGGCGTGCCATAACCGGCCTGCCCGCCCTGCGGTGCGCCACCCGGCGGCTGGGTGCTGTAGGGCTCCTGGCCGCCGGGCTGGGCCTGCCAGGGCGAGGACGGCCCGCCCGGGGGCTGGGGCTGCTGGGCCGGGCCGGGGGCCGGTTGCGCCCCGAGGTCCGGCTGCGCTGGCTGGGTACCGGGGGCTGGCTGGGTACCGGGGCGCTGGCTGGGGGCCGGGGGCTGGCTGAGGGCTGGAGGCCGGCTGAGGGCCGGAGGCCGGTGGCGCCCCGGGTGGCGGTGGAGTGCCGGGGGCTTGCTGGCCGGCCTCGTCGGCGGGCGAGGTCATCCGGAAGGGCAGCCAGGACGCACCGGGATCGCGGCCGGGGCGCCCCGGGATCGGTGTCCGCCTCTGATGTGCTGTCGGCTGGGCTGCCTTCCGCCCCGGGAACGGGCTGCCAGCCGCTGTCGCGCTCTGGCGTGTCGTGCCCGTTGCCCTGACCTTCGGCCATCTCATCACCTCTGCCCGGAAGTAGCGTGAGCCGCTTCTTATGGTCCCCGGCACGGCAGTTCTACCGTGACCCTGGCTAAGCGCAGTTCCAGTTAGCACCATGTCCCTGGACGGAACCTGAACGCCTCCTGAGGGTTTCCGGCGGCTGCGAAGCCCGCGGTCAGGTGCGGCCTGCGGCCCAGGTTGGCCCGACCAAGGGTCAACGTTATGCCTTCCGCGCGCCTGTTCCCGGCCGAGCGGACCGCCGGGGCCAGGTTTCCGTCCCGGCTGGCCCGTGCATGCGGGGCCAGCCGCGGCATGGCGAACCACCTGGTGGCGCCCTCACGGGACCAGGCCGTGCTCGGCAAGGCGGCCGGCCGCGAGGCCGCGTATGGCACATTCTTCGAGTAGCAGCGGCAGGGCGCCCAGCGCCGCGGCGGCGGATCCGGGCGGCGAGGTGCAGTCGGAGTCGTGCAGCAGGACCGTGGCGCCGCCGGTCAGGTGCCGGCGAGCGTCGCGAAGACCGAGCCGGGGCGTGGCGCCGGCCGTCCATTCCCGGCCCCAGCAGGTCCACAGCACCGGGGTGAGCCCGAGCCGGCGCGCGGCGGCGAGCGCCCCGGCGCTCAGCACGCCGTAGGGCGGGCGGTAGAGGCGCGGCTGCGCCCCGGTCGCGCCGGCCACCGCGTCCCTGGCCCGGGCCAGGTCGTCGGCCACCGCCCGGGGGCCGCGCAGCACCGTGTACCGGTGTGCCCAGCCGTGCACGGCCACCTCGTGGCCCGCCCCGGCGACCTCCGCGGCGAGCCCCGGCTCGCGCGCCGCCATCGAGCCGAGCATGAAGAACGTGGCGCGCACCTGCCACTTGGCCAGGACCTCAAGGAAGGCCGGGGTCCATGCCGGGTCCGGGCCGTCATCGAAGGTGAGTGCCACATGATCGGCCCGGCCCAGCCCGGACAGCCGGGGGAAGAACCGCCGCCGTACCGGGCCGAGCGCGGTCACGCCGGGCCGGCGTGGGTCACGGCCAGGCCGCCGAGCGCCAGCATCGCCGCGGTGAGCGCGGCCGGCCGGGGCATCGCCCGCGGGCCCTCGCTGTCGGAGAACACCTGTCACACCTGCCTCATGAGCCTCTGGCCTGCGGTCATTGTCCCGCGCGAGCGACACGCCTGGGGCGGACGCCTGCCGCGCCGTATCTCTCCTGGAATGATGGCAAGGTCGGGACGATACCCGAAGCACGACCGGTTACCAGACGCGGGGCGGCCGGCCCCGGCATGACTGAGCAAGGGGCCATCCGTTGGGAGTGCCAGCAGCACGTGTTGTGTTCCCCCCCGCGGACCGGGCGGAGATAGCCGCAGCGGTCACCGAGATCCTGGCCAGCGGGGCGCTCACCCTGGGCCCGTACACCGGGCGCTTCGAGGCGGCGTTCGCCGCCGCGCACGATGCCGCGCACGCCGTCGCGACCTCGAGCGGGACCTCGGCCCTGAACATCGCCCTCCAGACGGCGGGCGTGGCGGGCCGGGACGTGGTGGTGCCCGCGAACACCTTCTACGCCACCGCCGCCGCGGTGCTCCAGGCGGGCGGGCGCCCGGTGTTCGCCGACGTGGAACCGGGCACGCTCGCGCTCAGCCGGGCCACCGTGGCGGCCGCGCTGACCCCGGGCACCGCCGCGGTCGTGCACGTCCATATCGGCGGGATGATCAGCCCGGACATCATCGGGCTGCGCGAGCTGTGCGACGAGCGCGGGATCGCGCTGGTCGAGGACGCCGCGCACGCGCACGGGTCCACGCTGGACGGCCGGTTCGCCGGCTCGTTCGGGGTCAGCGGGGCGTTCTCCTTCTATCCGACGAAGGTGGTGACCAGCGGCGAGGGCGGCATGCTCGTGACCGCCTCCGAGCACGTGGCGGAGGAGGCGAAGATCTACCGTGACCAGGGCAAGGGCGCCTTCACCGCCAACCATCACGTGCGCCTGGGCTCGGCCTGGCGGATGAGCGAGCTGCACGCGGTGACCGGGCTGGTGCACCTGCGCCGGATGGCGGAGTTCATCACCCGCCGGCGCGAGGTCGCGGCCGCCTACGACAAGGCGCTGGGCGTCCTGGACGGGCTCACCCCGCTGGCCGAGGCGCCGGGCAGCCGCGGCAACGTCTACAAGTACATAGTGCTGCTGCCGCCCGGCACCGACCGGGCCGCCGTCAAGCAGGAGCTGCGTGACCGGTTCGGGGTCAGGCTCTCCGGCGAGGTGTACGATCTGCCGCTCAACCATCAGCCGGTGCTCGCGGAATACGCCGGGCCGTCGCTGCCCGTGGCCGAGGACATCGCCGCCAGGCACATCTGCCTGCCGGTCCATTCGGACATGAGCGACGCGGAGGTCGACGAGGTGCTGACCGCCATCACCGCGGTGCACGAGACGCTCCTGGGCGGATAGCCCCGGAGGCAACGCTGCCCGGGGGCCGGGCAGCCCAGGGGTGCCGGCCACATGGGACGGGCCGGTAGGGCACACGAGAAAGGGCGGCCGTGCAGATAGCCGTAACTGGAGGTGGGGGGTTCATCGGCTCCCACGTGGTGGACCGGCTCGTGCGAGCCGGCCACGACGTGCGGGTCATCGACGTGCAGCCGCGGTGGCGCAACCCGGACGCGTCCTACCTTGAGGCAGACCTGTTCGACGTGGCGGGCCTCGGCGCGGCCGTGGCCGGCTGCGCCGCGGTGTTCCACCTGGCCGGGCGCGTCCAACGTCAACGAGGTCGCGGCCGACCCGGTGTGGGCGGTCCGGCTCAACGTGGAGGGCACGGCCCGGGTCCTTGAGGCGGCCAGGCACCACGGCTGCGGCCGGGTGATCCTGGCCAGCACGGTGTGGGTGTACGGGGCGGCGCAGGGCACCGGTGAACTGGCCGAGGACTTCCCCGTCGACCTGCGCCGCGCCGGGCACGTGTACGTGTCGACCAAGCTCGCGGCGGAACTGCTCGTGCACAGCTACAAGGAGATGTTCGGCCAGGAGTTCACCATCCTGCGCTACGGCATCCCCTACGGGCCGCGGATGCGCGAAGAGCTGGTGGTCGCCCGGTTCGTCCAGGCGGTGCTGGAGTCCAGGCCGATCACCATCGCGGGCACCGGCGAGCAGCAGCGCAACTACGTGTACGTGGAGGACCTGGCCGACGCGCACGTGCGCGCGCTCGCCCCGGCGGCGGCGGGGCAGGTGCTGGCGCTGGAAGGGGGGACGCCGGTTTCCGTCCGCGAAATAGCCGAGACGGTCCAGCAGCTCATCGGCCGCGTTCCGGTGCATTACGCTCCGGCCCGCGACGCCGACTACCAGGGAGTCAGCGTGTCCAACCGGGCCGCAAAGGAGCTGCTCGACTGGTCGCCGCAGACCCCGTTCGTGACCGGGGTCCGGCGCTACCTGGACTGGCTCGGCCAGACCGGGACCGGGCGCACCTGGGCCACCCCGGACACGCCATGAGAAATCCTCGTCAGCTACAGCAGTGTCACGCCGCAGCCGCCGGGCCGAACGCCGCATAAGGCGCCCCAGGCGCCGTTGCGGTGTCCCGGCGGCGAGGACCGTCCCTCGAAGCCAGCGAAGCGCCCGCGAGGGGGCCATGTGATGCGCCGCGCGCTGCTGCTGTCGGCTCGCTCGGCGCCGGGCACGAGATGGCCGCCAGGGCGTGTGCCACTCGCTGGCCGAGCGGGGCTGGGACACCGAGATCCTCGACGCCATGCAGTTGCTCGGCCCCCGTGGCGGGTCCGCGGGGGAGGCGGTGTTCCGCGCCATGCTGGCCACGCCGGGCCTGTTCGACGCGTTCCACTTCGCCGCGCTGCGCCCGGGGAGCCGGCTGGCGCTGCTGGCCGACGCCGGGGCGCGGCGGCAACTGGTGCCGCGGCTGCGGGACTATCTCGACGCGCATCCCGCCGACCTGGCCGTGTCGGTGTTCGCCACCGCCGCGTCCGCGGTGAGCGTGCTCGCCGACCGGTACCCCGGCATGAGCCACGTGGTGCTGTGCAGCGACGTCACGCCGCACCGGCTCTGGGTCCAGCCGAACGTGGACCTGTACCTGGTCACCTCGGCGGTGGCCGAGGCCGCGGTGCGCAGGTACCAGCCCCGGGCGCGGGTCCGGGTCGTGCGAGTCGCCGGTGCGCCCCGGGTTCTACGACCCGCCGGCCCAGGAGCAGGCCAGGGCCGCCCTCGGGCTGCCCGTGGACGACCGCGCCGTGCTGCTCATGTCCGGTGCCTGGGGCCTCGGGCCGATCGCGGCCGCCGCGGCGGCGCTCGCCGACGCCGGGGTGCAGGTGCTGGCGGTCGCCGGGCGCAACGTGAAGCTGGAGAACCGGCTGCGCGCGGCCGCGCGGCAGCGGCCCCGGCTGCACGTGTTCGGCTACACCGAGGAGATCCCGGCGCTGATGGCCGCCGCGGACCTGGTCATCACCAGTTCGGGGGACACCTGCGCGGAGGCGCGCACGGTCGGCCGTTCGCTGCTGCTGCTCGACGTGGTGCAGGGGCACGGCCGCGACAACCTCCAGCACGAACTGGAGCTGGGCAACGCCGACGTGGCCTCGTCCCGGCCCGCGGAGATGGTCCGCTGTGCCCTGGCCGCGCTGGACCGGGTGAAGCCGCCGTCGCCGGGTGCCGCCCGGTTCGCCGCCACCTGGGAAACCGCGTTCACCATGGCCCTGGAGGACATCGGCCTCGGTTAACCGGGCAGCGGGGGCGGCCTTCCGCTCGCGCCGGTCGCCGATATCGCGGCCATCATGATCTTGTCCAGGTAGGCGCGCTGGGCGTCGAGGACCTTGAGGTCGCTGTCCAGCTTGGTGGTGGCGGTGGCGCGGGCCGCGCCCTGCGCGCGCAGGATGGCGGCCACGTCGGCCTGCACCCGCAGCGCGTCCGGGGTGGCCCAGTCCACCAGCCCGTAGACCACCCGGTCCAGGCGGAACGACGACAGCGACTCCTGCACCTGGTACCCGACCAGGTCATCGAGCTGCATGTTGTTCGCCGGGGAGCAGTTGCCTGACCCGTAGGTGGCGATGCCGATCGCGGTGCCGACGTCGTGGCTGGTCCCCGCCTCGATCGCGCGCATCGCCGTGAGCGAGTCCCGTACGCCGCCCGCGCAGGACTGGATGTCGGTCTTCATGTCGGTCAGGAAGCCGTTCAGGTCGGCGGCGCGCTGCGACTTCGACGGATGCACGGCGAGCCCGACCAGCACGCCCGCGACCACGATGGCCAGCCCGGCCGCGAACAACCAGCGCGGGGTCCTGCGGACCGGCCAGGCGGTGTGCCGGATCGGGACGTACGGCGGGTCCGTGCGTGGCGGGCTCTGCATGGCTCGCCTCCTCAGCCGGCCTTCGCGGCCATCAGGCGGGTGCCGGTGGTCAGCTCCGCCTGCGTGACCGGCCCGTAGACGCGTTTCACGATGAGGTGGCGCGCGTTGAGGAAGAAGGTGGCCGGCAGCCCGGGCAGGTTGTAGGCGATCGCGGCCTTCATCGGCATCGGGTCGGCGACCACCGGGTAGGTCACGCCGCTCTTGTGGACGAAGCTCATCGCCTTGGACGCCGAGTCGTTGACGTCCACGCCGATGATCGCGGGACGGCCTCCGCTGTCCCGGTAGAACCGGGCGATCAGCGGCGTCTCCCGCTGGCACGGCTCGCACCAGGACGCGAAGAAGTTCACGATCACCGGGCGGTTCGCCATGGACCGCAGCGAGATCTGCTGGCCCGGGTGGCCGAGCACGCCGAGCGTGAAGTTCTTGGCCTTGCCCAGGCTGTGCGGCGCGGCGGCGCCGGTGCCCACCGTGGCACCGGCCACGGCGAGCGCCACGATGACGACGACGGCGATCGCGGCCGGCACGAGCACCCGGGGGCGGCGCAGCGCGTGGAACCGCCCAGGCCCGCCCCGGCGCCGGCGGTACCGCAGCGGCGCCGGCGGCGCACCTGGCTCGGCGGCGCACCTGGGCCCGGCGGCGCACCTGGGCCCGGTGTCGTCGCACCTGGTTCCGGTGCCGCACCTGGTTCCGGCGTCACAGCTCCTCCACGGTCGTTCGTCCCGGGGTCAAAACACCACCGGCCTGCAGCGCCGGCCTGGCTTCTGGCGTGCCGTCCGCCGCGCCTGGGGCTTCCTCGGCCGGCAGGCGAACCGGCAGCACCAGCTCGAACTCGCTGCCCTCGCCCGGGGCGCTGCGCACCCGCACCTCGCCGCCGTGCGCGCGGGCCACCGCCCGCACCAGCGCGAGGCCGAGGCCGGTGCCCCGGGTGCCGGAGAGCGCGGAGCCGGAGCGGAACCGGTCGAAGATCCGGTCCAGCTCGGCGGGCGCGATCCCTTCACCGCTGTCCGCGACGATCATACGAGCGGTCCGGCCGTCGTGGTCACGCAGCACCGACAGGCTGGATCTCCTCGCCCGTGGTGGTGTGCCGCACCGCGTTCTCCAGCAGGGCGTCCAGGGCCAGGCCCAGCCGTTCCCGGTCGGCGGTGACCAGCACGGGATCCAGGCGCCCCAGCGTCCAGCGCCGCGCCGTGGTGGGCAGCCACTTGCGGAACGACTCCAGGGTGAACCGGTCCAGCGCCACCGGCTCGGGGCGCAGGAAGTCCGGATCCTCGGACGCGGCGATCATCAGCAGCCGCTCCCCGAGGCGGCGGAGCCTGGTGAGCTCGCCCACGACCACCTCGATGTCCCGTGCCTCCGGGTGCCCGGCCAGGTCGCTGGCGAGCAGTTCGGCGTGGCCGAGCGCGATCGTGATCGGCGTGCGCAGCTGGTGCGAGGCATCCTGGAGGAAGCGCCGCTGGGTGGCCAGCAGCCGGGCGTTCTCCTCGCTGACCAGCTCCCGTTCGTTGTCGGCGGCCAGCCTGCGCTGCGCATGCCAGACCATCATCCAGAACATGGCCGCCATCAGCGGGACCTCGTTCAGCTCGTCGACCGTCTGGGCGCCGGTGTAGACGTCCCAGCCGATGGCGGCACCGGTGGTGATCATGACCACCGCGAGGACCCAGGCGGTCGGCCGGGTGGACCAGACCCGGAACCCGTACAGCAGCGTCAGGCTGATCCAGATGAAGTGGAACGGGACCGTCTCCCAGTGCGAGAAGATCACGATCGCGGCGAGGTTGGCCAGCGAGAAGACCACCCAGGCCACGTCCACCCAGGCGACCGGCCGTGGTGGAAGCGGGGCCGGTGCAGCGGCCAGCGCAGCCCGGGCGGGCGGTGCGGCCAGCGCATGCTGCCACGGCCACGGCGGCGGCCAGGTGTGGGCCGGATGCCGGGGGAGCGGGCTGTCACGATGCGAGCTGATAACCCTCACCGCGCACCGTCTTGATCAGCTCGAAGCCCAGCTTGGACCGGAGCCGCCGGACACATACGTCCACCACGTTGGAGCCGGGGTCGAAGTCGTAGCCCCAGACCGACGCGAGCAGCTGGCCCTTGCCCACCGACTGGCCCGCGTGTTCCATCAGCTCCCGCAGCAGCAGGAACTCCAGCCGGGTGAGCGGCACCGGCCCGTGGCCGATGTTGGCCTCCAGCCGGCCCACGTCCAGGATCAGCTCCCCGGCCTTGAGCACCTCGTTGGCGGCATGCGGCTCCCCGCGCAGCCGGACCCGCACCCGGGCCAGCAGTTCGGCCAGGGAGAAGGGCTTGGTGAGGTAGTCCTGCGCGCCCAGTTCCAGGCAGTCCACCTTGGTGGTCACGTCGGCGAGGCAGGACAGCACGAGGACGGCCTGTTCGCGGCGTTCCCGCAGCACCTGGGCCAGCACGAGACGGCCGTCGATGTCCGGCATGATCAGGTCCAGGATGACCAGGTCGTAGTCGCTGGCCTGGGCCAGCCGCAGCCCCTCGGTGCCGCAGCCCGCCGGGGTCACCTCGTAGCCGGCCGTGACCAGCGCGCGCGTGATGAAGTCGCGGATCCTGGGCTCGTCCTCCACGAGCAGGATGCGCGGCCCCCCCTGGCCTGGAGCCTGCTCCGTCGTCGTCATGGGAGTCTCGTCACTTCGCCGTGCCCGCGCCGGGGGTGCCGACGGCCCGGTCAGGGCCGGTGACAGGGGCGCGAGCGTGGCTCCTTCCCTGAGGATCCATCGCCCGCTGGCGTCCGGTCAACCCGCTGGCGCCGTGGTCCGCCAGCTTTTCGCAAACCATTGCAGTTCCGCCACCCCGATGCACCCAAAACCGGTCAGTCCGGGCCGCCGGAGGCCGGGCGGCCCGTGCTCAAGGGTGGACCATGTATTACCTGGGTAACTGACTGTTACACACTGTCATAAGGACATGCGCTGAACCGGCGCCGTTACCTGCCAGGATGCCATGATCATGACAATTTCGTCATTGAATCGCCGTGGTGTTGCCGGCGGGGCACGGATGCTCGGAAGATCAGGCTCGTAACAGACCTCCGGCCGGGGTCCTGGGGACGAGCGCGGCCGGCCCAGTCGCGTGCGCCCGCCGCGCGCGAAGAAGCGAGGTGGTGACTGGTGTCTCTGCCGGTCCGTATCACGGCCCTGCTCGTCGCGTTCGCGGCAGTGGTCGTCGGTGCGGCATTCATCGTCGTGCACTACATACTTGGCAGCCCGCCCACGGTCACCTTCAGCGCCTCCGGCGCGGTCACCAACGTGGTGCTGCAGGAGGACCCGCAGAACAACTCGTCCAGCAAGCCGGACTGGGTGAGCTACTTCGTCCAGGACCCCAGCAGCAAGCAGTGGGTGCACACCACGCTGTTCTCGGTGCCCGCCGGGACGACGGTGCACATGACGATCCTGGGCTACGACGGCTGCACGCCGCCGCGGAACAACTTCTGGAGCCAGGTCCAGGGCACGACCAGCGGCACCGTCAACCTGAGCATCGTGAACAACAAGGGCGTGGCCACGCCGCCGCGGAACGTCTCGGTGATCAACGGCTGGGCGGGCTGCACGGTCGGCCACACCTTCGCGATCCCGGCCCTGCACCTGTTCATCCCGGTCGCCTCGCCGAACGCGCTGGACTCGGCCAACAACCTGTGCGGCGTCTCGCCCTGCACCTCCGGGCCCCATGCCGTGGAGATATTCAACTTCAAGGTGCCCAACCACGGCGGCATCTTCCGCTGGCAGTGCTTCGTCCCGTGCGGCGGCGGCTTCATCGACGGCAACGGCGGCCCGATGCAGACCATCGGTTACATGACCGGCAACATGGAGGTAAGAGCCTGATGGCCACTCCCGAGGCCCCCGCGGCCAGCGCACCGGCCGAACGAAGGCACGGGCTGTGGATCTTCGCGATCTGGCTGCCCCTGGCGGTGATCGCCGACCTGCTGATCTGGTTCGTCTGGAAGCCGCACCTGCCGCCGGGCACCATGACCACGTCCGCGGAGCACCAGCAGTTCGACATCGCGGTCATGGCCGTGCGTGGGCGCGCCGGTCCTGCTGTTCGTCTGGACCTACGCCGCATATGCGCTGTTCAGCTGGCACCACCGCGAGGGTGACGAGGAGGACGGCCCGCCGATCCACGGCAACGCCAAGATCCAGGCCACCTGGATCGGCGCCACCGCGGTCATCGTGCTCGGCCTGTTCGTCTTCGGCACGGTCGAGCTGATCGTGCCGGCCGGCGCGGGCGCCGGTGAGGGCCCGGCGCCGATCTGGAAGCCCAACACCTCGCACATGCTCGAGGTGCAGGTGATCGGCCAGCAGTGGGCCTTCACCTACCGCTTCCCGCAGTTCGGCGGCATGGAGAGCAGCCGAGCTGGTGCTGCCGGCCAACACGACGGTGGAGTTCCACGTCACGTCGCTGGACGTGATCCACAGCTTCTGGGCCTACCAGCTCGGCGTGAAGGCCGACGCGAACCCCGGCGTGGACAACGTCGCCTTCACCACCACCAAGAACCAGCTGGGCAGCTTCACGGTGCGCTGCAACGAGCTGTGCGGCCTGTGGCACGGCGCCATGTACAACTACGGCCACATCGTGTCGCCGGCGGCGTTCAGCCCTGGGCGCGCGGCATGCAGCTCAAGCAGGCCCGCAACGGGATCCTGAACGCGCTGCCGCCCTACGCCCTCACCTACGACCCGACCGTGATCCCGCAGCTCGGGGCCTCGATCGTCAAGATCGACGGCATCACGGGCGGGGCCGGTTACTACTACCCGCCACAGGATCCGGTGACGCCATGATCGGCACCCGGCCGCGGACGGCGGCCTGCCCCGAGACAGCCAGCACCGCGTTCAGTCCGAAGAAGAGGTGACCGGATGGCCATCGAGATTCAGCCAGGTGCGGGCCGGATGCAGCCCGTGTCGGGTGGCCCGGAGAGCGCGCGCCCCTGGTGGATGAAGCCGGCCGTGCACACCGGCCTCATCGGCGCGGATAATCGGCTACCTCCTCGGCCACTGGCTCGGCAACGCGCTGTCCTACGACTACGCGCAGAATGCCCTGTCCGACACCAACGACGTGCCGATCGTGCTGGGCTACCTGCTCGGCGTCGGTCGGCTGGCTGGCCGGGCTCGGCGTGTTCAACGACCTCGGCAGGCTCATGCTCGGCAAGCCGCTGCGCGACATCGAGCACGCCCCGGCCGGCGGCCTGGCGAAGTACTTCAGGTACACCCTCGACCACAAGGTCGTGGGCATCCAGTACCTGTTCGGCATGATCACGTACTTCCTGACCGGCGGCCTGTTCGCCATGGCGATCAGGAGCGAGCTGCTGTCGCCGACCTACCACCTGATGAGCTCGAGCGCCTACCTCATGGTGGTCGGCGAGCACGGCACCATGATGATGATGATGATGTCGTCGGTCGTGCTCGGGCCGTTCGGCCAGTACTTCGCGCCGCTCATGATCGGCTCGAAGCGGATGGCGTTCCCGCGGATCGAGGCGATCGGGTTCTGGCTGACCCCGGCCGCCTACGTCATCCTGCTGTCCGGCGTCCTGCTCGGCGGCTTCCCCACCGGCTGGACCGGCTACGCCCCGCTGAGCCTCCAGGCCGGGCCCGGCATGGACACCTACTTCGATCGCGTTCGGCCTGATGGGGATCTCGATGATCCTGGCCGGGCTTCAACATCATCGTGACCTACATCAACTACCGGGCGCCGGGCATGCGCTGGAGCCGGCTGCCGATGTTCGTCTGGTCGATGTTCACCGTCTCCTTCCTCCAGGTGCTGGCCGTGCCCGTGCTGGTGGCCGGGTGCTACATGATGTCTCAGCGACCGGACCTTCCAGACCGCGTTCTTCGCCAACCAGCTCGGCGGCAGCAGTTACCTGTGGCAGAACGTGTTCTGGTTCTTCGGGCACCCGGAGGTGTACATCCTGGCGCTGCCGGGGTTTGGCGTGGTGTCGGAGATCATTCCGGTCATGTGCCGCAAGCCGCTGTTCGGCTACCGGACGGCCGCGGCGGGCATGATCGGCGTGGCCCTGCTCAGCTTCTTCGTCTGGCAGCACCACCTGTTCGACAGCGGGATCAACCCGGACATGCGGCCGCTGTTCATGCTGACCACGGAGCTGATCTCGATCCCCACCGGGTTCATCTACCTGGTGGCGCTCGGGACGTTCTGGAAGGCGAAGATCAGGTTCACCGTCCCGATGCTGTTCTGCCTGGCCATGTACTTCAACTTCCTGATCGGCGGCGTCTCCGGGGTGTTCCTTTCCGACGTGCCCGCGGACACCACCGAGCACGGCTCGTTCTTCGTCATGGCCCACTTCCACTACACGATCATGGGCGGGCTGATCTTCGCCTTCATGGCAGGTATCTACTACTGGCTGCCCAAGATGATGGGGATCAAGCTGAACGAACGGCTCGGCAAGATCCACTTCTGGACCATGTTCATCTTCTTCAACTCGACCTTCCTGCCGTTGTTCGCGCTCGGCATGATGGGCATGCCACGGCGGGTGTTCGAGTACGCGCGGAACCTGCAGACGCTCAACGACTGGGTCTCGATCTCCGCGTTCTGCCTGGGCGGATCGCTGCTGATCTTCCTGATCAACTTCGTGATGTCCACGCTGGTCTGGCGCGAGAAGGAAGTCGGGAACCCGTGGAACTCCCGCGGGCTGGAATGGCAGGTGTCCTCGCCGCCGCCGCCGGAGAACTTCGAGCACATTCCGGTGATCCTGTCCGGTCCCTACGAGTACGGCGACCAGGATGCGCCGCCGGTGGCTGACCTGAATCCGCCGGTCGGCGTGATCAGCGCCGCCTACGCGGGCGCCGGCGCAGGAGTGGAGGCTTAGCCATGGCCGAGTCAACAACCACGGGCGCCTCCGGGCTGAGCCGGGAAACCGAGGAGGAAGGCTTCTACCACGAGGCCGCCCTCAACGCCGCGTGGACGGCGTCGCGCCTGGCCATAGGCGGGCTCTGCTTCCTGTTCGGCTCGTTCATGTTCGCCTACTTCTACCTGCGCTCGGTCAACTCCTCCGGGAGGTGGATGGGCTCGGGCTACCACCCGCCGTCCATGATCTACGGCACCGTGATCATGCTCTGCGTCCTGGTCAGCGCGGGGATCCACTACGCGGCGCTGCAGCAGATCAAGGCGGGCAACAAGGGCCTGTGGCAGATCGGCGCGGTGATCGCCCTGCTGCTCGGCGTCGCGGCGATCGTGCTGCAGATCCTGGAACTGCTCTTCCTGCCGTTCTGGCCGGGCAGTTCGGGCTTTTCCAGCGTGTTCACCGGGTTCTACCCGGTGTTCGTCGTGGTGCTGCTGGCGGCCATGATCTGGCTGGAGACGCTGCTCGCCCGGGCACGTTTCATCCCGGCTATCTCCTTCGTGGAGCAGCCGCCCACCTACAAGGAAGCGTTCGCGGTCCAGCGCTTCCAGTCGTCGCTGTCCGGGTTCGCCACCGTGTGGAACTTCCTGGCAGTGGTCGCGGTACTGTTCTGGGTCCTGTTCTACGTCATCCCTAGGGAGGAGCGGCTCGCCCGGAGGGCCTCATCGCCGGCCGGCGGCCGTGGTCGTCATGAACGTGGTTGTCTCGCACTGGTCGGCTAATGCCGCGGTCCTGGCCGTGGTAGCCGTCGTGGTCGCCGTGCACCTGCGCGGCCTGCGCGGCGTGGCCGCCGACGCGAGGCGGCAGGGCGAGGGCACCCCGCGCGGCATGGGCCGGGAGGCGGCGGCCTTCTATGGCGGGCTGCTCGCGGTGGTCCTCGCCCTGTTGTCCCCGCTGGCCTACTGGTCGCACCTCTACATCTGGGTCCGGTCGCTGCAGGACATCCTGCTGGCGAACGTGGCCACGGTGTTCCTGGTGCTCGGGGCGCCCTGGCTGGTGCTGCGCCGCGGGCTGGAGTTCCGGCGGTCACCGGCCGGGCGACGGGGCCGCCGCAGGCCGGGGATGCCGTGCCGCGGCCGGCCGCCAGCCGGGCCCGGCTGGCGGTGGGCACGGTCGTCGCGTTCAACGTGGCCTGGTGCGGCTGGCATCTGCCGCCGCTGTACGACGGCGCACTGCGGTACCCCGCCGTGTATGCCGCCGAGGTGGTGTCCTACCTTGGACTGGGCGTGGCGTTCTGGCTCGTGCTCATCGGCTCCCGGCCGCTGAGCCCGGTGCTGCCGCCGCTGCGCCGGGTGATGCTGCTGGCCGCGACGGTCGTCGTGGGCACGTTGCTCGGCATGGTGCTCGTGTTCGGTTACGGTGTCGCCTACCCCAGCTACATCGGGGCCGGGCACCACGTGCTAAGCGTGGTGTATGACCAGCAGACTGGCGGTGCGGAGCTGTGGGTGCTCGTGCTTCCCGTCTACGTCACCGCCGGTGTGGCCCTGCTCATCAGGTGGCTCAACGATGAGGAGGCGCAAGCCCTGACGAGCGGCCTGGACCGGTTGCTCAAGCCAGCCAAGCCGGCCTGGCCGTCCCGGCCCGGCCTGAGATGACAGTCAATGCGTAGCTGGAGGCTGGAGTGCACGGATTGATCGCCGCGTCGCCGACAGGTGACTGGAGTTACGGCGGGGCCATCCTGACGTTCGCGTTCCCCGTGACCTTGTTCATCGTGGTGGGCGCGGCCCTGTACATCGTCTACACCAAGCCGCACCTGGTTCCCGGCCACCGGTATCAGCTGCAGCTGCGCCCGACGACCGCCACCGCGGTGCCCGAGACCGCCGCGCCTGGCCGGCCGGCCATGCCGCCGGCCGTGGACACCGGCACGATCACCGGCCTTGAGCCGCCGAAGGACGAGGGCTGAGCGTGCCGGAAGTCTCCGCGGGCACCCTGCCCGCGATCCCTGTCACCGGGCGCCGCTCCGTCAAGGCGATGTCGTCTTCCCTGTTCGCGCTGACCAAGCCGAGGATCATCGAGCTGCTGCTGGTCACGACCATCCCCACGATGCTGCTCGCGGACCGCGGGCTGCCGTCGGTCCGGATCCTGCTGGTCACGCTGGCCGGCGGGGCCCTGGCCGCCGGCAGCGCGAACACGATCAACTGCTACATCGACCGCGACATCGACGCCCTGATGCGGCGTACCTCCCGCCGCCCGCTGGCGCGGCCCGCGCCGATGGCCGTGGTCAAGCCGTTCGAAGCGCTCATCTTCGGCATCGTCCTCGGCGCGGCCTCCACCGTGCTGCTCGGCACCCTGGTCAACTGGCTGTCCGCGATCCTGGCCGACGCCGCCATCTTGTTCTACGTCTTCGTCTACACGATCGGGCTGAAGCGGCGGACCGCGTCCAACATCGTGATCGGCGGCGCCGCGGGCTGCTTCCCTGTGCTGGTGGGCTGGTCGGCCGTGACCGGCACGGTGAGCCTGCCGGCGATCGTCCTGTTCGCGGTCATCTTCTTCTGGACGCCGCCGCACTTCTGGGCGCTGGCCATGAAGTTCCGCGACGACTACGCCGCGGCCAGCGTGCCCATGCTGCCGGTGGTCGCGCCCGCGACCGTGGTGGCCCGCAAGATCCTGATCTACTCCTACGTGATGGTCGTCTCGACCCTGGCCCTCGCGCCCTACGCCGGCTGGATCTACACGGTCTGCGCGGTCGGCCTGGGCGGCTGGTTCCTCGCCGAGGCGCACCGGCTGCACGCCCGGGTCAACCGGGCCGCCCGGCCGGTCCCCGCCGGCCGTGGCCGCCGGCCAGCCGCCGTCGGGAGCAACTGCCGGCCGGCGCCGGGCGCGAGGTGGACGAGGGAACCTGCGCCGGGATCGCGCGCCCAAGCGCCAACCCCGCCTCGATGCGCCTGTTCCACCTGTCCATCGCCTACCTGACCCTGCTGTTCGCCGTTATCGCGGTCGTCTCCCTGCTTCCCTGGGGCCGCTGGTAGGCGCGGCCGCCGGCCCCGCGGGCCTGGCGCGGCGCACCGCCACTGAGAACGTGGTCAGTCGCCTGGCGCCGCGGTCCTGGCCGGTGCGGGGACCGCCGGCTGATCCGGGGCTGCGGGGAGGCGGACCACCGCACGCAGGCCGGGCGCGGCGCCTTCCAGGTGCGCCGACCCGCCGTGGGTGCGGGCGATGGCCCGCACGATGGCCAGGCCGAGCCCGGCCCCGCCGGTCTCGGTGTCGTCCCGGCTGCGGGCGTCGTCGAGCCGGACGAAGCGGTCGAAGGCCCGCTCGCGGTCGTCGGCCGGGATGCCCGGGCCGTCGTCCGACACGGTCAGCACGGCCTCCCCGGCCTCGCGCCGCGCGGCTCACCTCGACCCCGGACTTGGCGTAACGCAGCGCATTGTCGATCAGGTTCCGCAGCATCCGCCGCAGCCCTTCCACCTCACCGGTGACCAGGCACGGGCCGGTGGCCCGTGCCGTGACCGGTACCCGGCCGCCGGAGCTGCGCTCGGCCTCCTCGGTGACCAGGGCGGCGAGGTCCACGGGCTTGCCCGCTCCCGTCCGCGGCTGGTGTTCGTCCAGCCTGGCCAGCACCAGCAGGTCCTCGGCGAGCCTGGCCAGCCGCAGGGTGTCGGCCAGCACGTCCCGTCCCGTCTGGTTCCAGTCCTGCTGCTCCGGATGGTCCAGCGCCACCTCGAGCTGGGCGCGGATGCTCGCGATCGGGCTGCGCAGTTCGTGCGCGGTGTCCGAGACCAGGCTGCGCTGCCGCCGCTGTGCGGCGTCCAGGCGCGCCAGCATGTCGTTGAGCGTGATCGCCAGCGTGCGGACCTCGTCGCGCGCCTCGGGCACCGGCAGTTCCCTGGCCTTCCCGGTGGCGGTGACCATCTGCGCGCCGCGGCGCAGCGCCGCGATGGGCCGCAGCGTGGAGCCGACCACCAGCCAGGTGGCACCGGCCAGCAGCAGCAACAGCACCGGCGTGCCCACGAGCAGGGCCCGGCCCAGCGCCATCATGCTGTCGCTGACCTGGGTGTACGCGGCCGCCGAGAGCACGATCTCGTGCCCGTTGGCCGGGACCGCCACCACCCGCATCAGGTACGGGATGCCGAACGGGCGCCCGTCGAGCAGCACCGCCCGCCCGGTCATGGCCGCCTCGGCCGCCTGGGCCGGGGGCAGCAGCGGGACCAGCCGGTCGGCGCCCGGCGAGGCATCCACGATCCGGCCGTCGGGGCCCAGCACCTGGACGGTGAGCGTGCCGGCCACCACCGGCACCGGGTCGGGCGGCGGCTGGTTCCCGTTGATCAGCGCGACCACTTCCTGCCCGCCCTGCCGGGCGGTGTTGTCCACCTCCCGGGTCAGGGAGGCCTGGAGTGTGCCGCGCAGCAGCATCGCACCGGCCACCAGGGCCACCGCGAGGCCCACCGTGGTGGTCATGGTCACCCTGGCCCGCAGGCTCCGCCGGCGCCACCACCTGGGCACGGAGAAGGTCACGGTCTGATCATCTCCCGCCCGGCCACTGCCACGCCGCCCGGCACCGCCGCGCGCACGCGCCGCCGCGGTACCGCCGCGCCGCCACGCCGCGCGCGTTATCCGCCGTCGGCGGCGAGGCGGTAGCCGGCACCACGGACCGTCTGCAGCGCGCGGCGGCCGAACGGGTTGTCGATCTTGCGGCGCAGGTAGCCCGCGTAGACCTCGACCACGTTCGGGTCCACCGAGTCGTAGGCGTCCCAGACGTGCTCGAGCAGCGAGGACTTGGACACCACCTGCCCGGCCTGGCGCATCAGGTACTCCAGCAGGGCGAACTCCCGCGGGGTGAGGTCGATGGCCGTCTCGCCGCGGCGGACCTGCCTGGTCCCGGGGTCGAGGGTGAGGTCCCCGGCCCGCAGCTGGGCCGGCCGCGGCCGCGCGCCGCGCCGGAGCAGGGCCCGCAGCCTGGCGGCGAGCACCACGTAGGAGAAGGGCTTGGTGAGGTAGTCGTCCGCGCCCAGGTCCAGCCCGTCGGCCTGGTCGTACTCCCCGTCCTTGGCCGACAGGATCAGGATCGGCACCCAGTTCTCCTCGGCCCGTAGCTGGCGGCAGACCCGGTACCCGGAGATCTTCGGCAGCATCAGGTCCAGTACCAGCGCGTCGTAGGCACCTTCCCGGGCCAGGTGCAGGCCGTCCTCGCCGTCATGGGCCAGGTCCACCGCGAAACCCTCGGCCTGCAGCCCCCGCCGCACCGCGGCGGCAAGCCGCCGTTCGTCCTCCACCACGAGCACCCGCATGCCGCCGGCTCCCCGTTACCCGATTTGCCGCATGGCCTTTGCTCACAGGGATACCACAGCGGCGCCGTGCACAATGAACGAAGGGACTCCCGGTGGCAGACCGCCGCGGGACGCCCGGCAGCACGGCGAGGAGTGAGTTACATGGCAGCGATCCCGAAGTTCTCCCGGCGGGGGCGTTGGGTGGTACCGGCAGGCGTCGTGGTCGCGGTGGCAGGAGTCGGCATAGCCTCCGCCATCACGGTCGCGCAGGCCGCTCCGGCGCTGCCGTCACGCACGCCGGCGCAGCTGCTTGCCGCCGTCGCCGGTGACCACAGCGCCCTCCCGCCGCTGACCGGCACGGTGGTCGAGACCGCAGCGCTGGGCATCCCGCAACTCCCGGGGAGCGCGAACCCGAACGACATCACCTCGCTGCTGGCCGGGTCGCACACGCTGAAGATCTGGTACGACGGGCCGACGGAAGCTGCGCCTCGCCGCCCCGGTGCAGATGGGCGAGACCGACCTGATCCGCAACGGGACCACCGCGTGGCTGTGGCAGAGCAACTCCAACTCGGTCACCAGGTACCTGATCCCGGCCGGCCGCGGCGACCAGGCCCGCCAGCCCGCCATGCCGAAGGCCCCGCTCACCCCGCAGCAGGCCGCGCAGCAGGTGCTGAAGCTCGCCGGCCGCAGCACGCAGGTGACCACGGAGGCCAACGTGACGGTGGCCGGGCAGGCCGCCTACCAGCTCGTGCTGGCACCGAAGGCCAGCGGCTCGCAGATCGCCAGGATCACGATCGCGCTGGACGCACAGCACCTGTCCGTGCCGCTGCGGGTGCAGGTGTTCGCCAAGGGGACGGCCAGCCCGGTGTTCCAGGTCGGCTACACGTCGATCTCGTTCGTCACCCCCGCGGCCAGCAACTTCAGCTTCACCCCGCCGCCCGGGGCGAAGGTGCACACGGAAAGCGTGGGCCTGCCGACCGGCTGGACCGGTTACGCGCCCGTGCCAGGCAGCCCCAGGGCATGGCCTCCGGGGGCCAGGTCATCGGCAAGGACTGGACCGCGGTGGCCGTGCTGCCCGCGGCCGAGTCCTTCCCGGCGGTGCGCTGTCGCGGGTGGCCGGCGCGGGCAGTGCCGCCGGGGTGGCAGGCCAGGCGGCCCGCTCGGCGTCCGGTGGCGGCGGTGCCATCAGCGGCTCCGCGATGCTCGGCGCGCTGCTGCTCGCGGCGCACCCGGTGCACGGTGCCTGGGGCAGCGGCAGGCTGCTGCACACTAGCCTGGTCTCCATGCTCATCACCAACGGGCATGTGCTGATCGGCGCGGTCACCCCGGCGGTCCTGTACGCGGACGTCGCCCAGGTCAAGTGAGCACCGGCCTGGAGACATCCGCGGACAAGCCGGCGCAGGGCGCCCCCGCCCCGTCCGGTGAGCCAGCCGAGCAGGGGGCCACGGCCCAGGCTGCCGTGGTCACACATGGGCTGACCAAGCGGTTCCGCGGCGGCCAGCTCGCCGTGGACGGGCTGGACATGGTGGTGCCGCGCGGCGCGGTCTACGGGTTCCTCGGGCCCAACGGCTCCGGCAAGACCACCACGATCAGGATGCTGCTCGGCCTGGTCTTCCCGACCAGCGGCAGCCACGAGCTGCTGGCCACCGCCATGCCCGCCGGGGCGGCGCGGGTGCTGCCCCGGGTCGGCTCGCTGGTCGAGGGCCCTGCCTTCTACACGCAGCTCTCCGGCCGGGCGAACCTGGCCAGGATCGACGCCGTGGACGCGACCGCCGACCCGGCCACCACCGACGCCCGGGTCACGGCCGCGCTGGAACGGGTCGGCCTGCTGGCCGCGGCGAAGAAGCACTACCGCGCCTACTCGCTCGGCATGAAGCAGCGCCTGGCCATCGCGGCGAGCCTGCTCCAGCCCCGGGAGCTGATCATCCTGGACGAGCCGACCAACGGCCTGGACCCGCAGGGCACCAGGGAGGTGCGCGCGCTCATCAGGGAGATCGCCACCGACGGGGTCACCGTGCTGGTGTCCTCGCACCTGCTGGCCGAGGTGGAGCAGATCTGCACCCATGTCGGGGTGATGCGCACCGGCCGGATGGTCTTCCAGGGCACCCTGGAGGCGATGCGGGCCCGCGGTTCCGCCCGGGTGCAGGTGCGCACCACCGAGGCGGTCCAGGCGGCGGAGGTGCTCACCAAGCTGGGGCTTACCGACATCCAGTCCGGCGACGGCGAGGTCAGCGCGCAGATCGGCGACCAGGCGCCGGAGGTGGTGTGCCGGGAACTGGTCATGGCCGGGGTGCCGGTGGCCGCCTTCGACACGCCGCGGCCCAGCCTGGAGGACCTGTTCGTGGAACTGACCGGTGAGGGCTTCGATGTCGACGGCTGAGGCACCGCCCGTCCCCGGGCCCGTGCGGTCCGGCGGTGCGCTCGCGGTGCGCCGTGGCTTCGTCCGGCCGTGGCTGCGGCTGCTCCGCTCCGAACTGGGGCTGATGTTCCGGCGGTGGCGCAACCGGGCGCTGCTCGCCGTGGTCGTGGCGATCCCGATCCTGCTCGGGTCCGCGCTGCGGGTGGCCGTGCCGCAGGGCGGGCAGGACAACGGCGGCAACGGGCTCGGTGCCGCCTTCCTCACCCAGGTGGCCGGCAACGGGGTGTTCCTCTCGTTCCTGTCGCTGACCATCATGCTGACGCTGGTGCTGCCGCTGGTGGTGGCGGTGGTCTCCGGCGAGTCGCTGGCCGGCGAGGCGAACACAGGCACCCTGCGCTACCTGCTGGTCGTGCCGGCCGGCCGGGCCAGGCTGCTGAGCGTCAAATACGTGGCCGTGGTGCTGTTCGCCCTGGTCGCCTGCCTCCTGGTGGCCGCCTCGGCGCTGATCATGGGGGTGGCGCTGTTCCCGGTCGGCCCGGTCACGATGCTGTCCGGCACCACCGTGCCGTTGACGGAAGGGCTGCTGCGCCTGCTGTTCGTGGTTCTGTACGTTACGGCGGCCATGGCCATGCTCGGCGCGATCGGGCTGGCCATCTCCAGCCTCACCGAGCACCCGATCGCGGCGATCGCCGCCATCATGATCCTCGCGGTATCCAGCGAGGTGGCCGACAACATCCCGCAGTTCGCGGCCATCGGGCCCTACCTGCCCTCGCACTGGTGGCTGTCGTTCGACTCGCTTCTCCGCACGCCGATCGACACCACGGAACTGTCCCACGGCCTGTTGTCGTTCGGCGTGTACATAGTGATCTTCGGCTCGATCGCCTGGGCCAGGTTCACCACCGCCGACATCACCAGCTGAGAGCGCCGGGCTCGGCTGGCGAGAAACCCCGCCGGGGAGGGCCGGATCTCCTGGAGTTATCGGGCATGCGGCGGCGTGCCTCGGAATGTGGTCTTCACGAGCGAATGAGCACGACGTACCTTCGGAAGAGGAGGATCTCCGTAACGGGGGAGGGTACGATGTCGGAGATAGCGCAGGTGATGCTGCCCAGCGGCGACCCGATATTGGTTCGCGTACAGGCGAGTCGGCACGCTGCCGACCGGGAGGACGCTGGACCCGCGGACGTTGGGCTGGGGGAGCGGATTGCACCGGCGGTCGAGGCTTTGCGTCTGCAGGGATTCGCGGAGACGGTTCGGGGCGTGGTCGCGTCTGTGCGGCAGGCCCTCGACGAGCACCGACCTGATTGCCTGCGGTGGAGTTCGGGATTGAGATCGTCGCGCGGAGCGGCGCTCTGATGAGCGTACTGGCTGAGGTCGGAGGCACCGCGCAGGTAAGGGTTACGGCTACCTGGGACCGGCGTGATGCAGCCCTGTCGCCGTCCCGTACTGAGGAATCGGACCGAATGAGACGCGAAGACGCAGCAGCGAGACTGCTGGCTGGCTGCTCGGCTCGTTCTGAGGCCGAGGCAGGGCCCCAAGGGACAGCGTTTGTCGCGCCGGGCTATGCGGTCACGGCTGCTCACGTTGTAGGCGGCGCCGATGACTCGCCGGTCGAGCTCGTGAAGGGGCGCACAGCTGGCATGGACATGTCGCCGACGTCCGCCCGCCGCCTGCCCGAGTCGCGGTCAACTCGGCGCCTTATCCGGCGCCCGACATCGCCTTGATCAAGGTTGAGGACGGCCCTGATCACGCTTGCGCGCCGCCGAGCGGACAACTCCCGCATCCAGGCGCTGGGTGATGGCACGCGGTTATACGCATACCTCGACCAGTGGCAGCCACGGCCGAGACCGAGTCTTTCGCCTCAGCGGAACGCTTGAGACCACCGACGTGGTTGCAGGCTACTGAAACTAGGCCTGGGAGAGGTCACGAAGGGCATGAGCGGAGCGCCTGTTATCGACTTGAGTACACGGGACGCGATCGGGATGCTGCGAACCAGCAGAAGCTCGGCTCGAATCTGGGTGGATGGGTGGTGCCGGCTGACTTGATCCGCCGATGTGGCCGGACGAGGTCGGCGTGGCTAATGACCGATTCCACGAGCGAGACCCGCGCTGGCGCGACCAGCAGTCGAGCGCTCATCCTCCAAAGGAAGACGCGCCGGCGCAGGGCGGCCTGGCGGTCGGCAGCATCAAGGGCGACGTTATTTCGGTAATTACCGGCGGAAACTTCGGCACTGTCAACATTGGAACGGACCCAAGCAGGGACCGCCACAGCGGATCAGAGCAGACCGATGGCCGACGACGATACCGACACTGGCTCGGACGACCAGCAGGCCACTAGCAGCAGTGACGGCGGCAAGCCTGAAAGCGACGAGGAAAGCAAGCCGGAGAGTAAAGATAAGGACGATAAGAAGCCTGAAGGCAAGAACGATGACGAGAAGCAGGGAAAAGAGCAGTTCGCAAAGGCGGCGGATGATCCGTTAGCAGATGCCCTTGGCGGTCCGTCGGGCCGCGCCGGGGAAAGCCAGGCCGATCGATCCTGGATACGCACAGTTCGCGCAGCCGGCGCAGCAGCCTTTGTGGGCGGCGGAAATATCGGTGTCGCTAAACATCACCGCGGCTTCGGGCGCCTACGACCGTCGCGGGCAGGCGCCGGGACCGGTGCGCAGGGAGGTCATCACCGAGCTGATCAGCCGGTACGTCCCGGTGACCGGGTACGAGACGTTCGTGAAGCGGCTTAGCAACGATGGCCGGCTCGTCCTGAGGGGCGCACCGGGGACGGGCCGCGCGACAACAGGGCTGCGGCTGCTCGCGAAACTGGCCGACAACGTGGCGCGGTTCAGCCCAGACACCGACCTCCGCGCGCTGACCGCCGCCGATCTTCAGCCGCGCTCCGGCTACCTGCTGGAGCTGAATCTTAGTGCGGGTCCCGTTCCCCGCCGACGCCGGCCCAGGTAGACCGGCTGCGGGACTACCTCGACGAGCGCGACTGCTACCTGGTTGTGGTTGCGCCACACGACATCAGCTGCTGCGATGGGTTTGAGGGCTGCGCCGCCGACTGTCCGCTGCCCGACCCGCGCGAGGTGTTCGACCAGGCAGTTGAATACGAAGATCGGCGCCGGCCCAGCCAGGAGCAGGCGTTGCGGCAGATTGCCGCAATTGTTCGCCCGAGAGCGGTGTCACTGGCCCACAGACGCCGTCAGAAGTGCAGTGGCTCGTAGCTCAGTGACGTCCGCGGCGACCACTGACTATGCGGCGGCTGACCTGAGCGTCTAGAGCAGTGACCTCGCAGCGCGGTAGGTGGCCGCGTGGTTCGAGCCACTGGCCGGGCTCCCGGCAACAGCCGAGGGTCCGACGAGCCTATTAGGCTTGCCGCTTTCCGGATAGCGCTGGCCGTACTTAACGATATCCCCTTCGATCTGGTGGCAGAGGCGGCGGAAGATCTCACCGAACGGATACTCAAAGCCCGGTCGCCGCGCCGTACGCCCGGCCGGCCGGTATTTGCGCGCCACCGCGAGGACTACGTTGCCAATAGCCGGGCCAAGATCGTGGCTGGCGCGGTTAAGTTCATCACCGCCACCGCACCGGCCAGTCTCGTAGTCTATAGCGATGACAGGCTGCCGCTAGCCGTGTTGCGTCACGTTTGGTCAATGCACAATTTGCGAGAGCCGTTGCTGTCTTGGCTCGAAACATTGAGCAACGATCCCCGGCCGCTCGTGTACATGCGAGCGGCCCTCGCGATGGGCCTGCTCACCTCCTGGGACTTTTCTTTCACTTTCCACGAGCGGATCGAGCCTTGGGCCCGGTCTCCGGACGACCCCCGCCGCCGCTGGATCGCTGCCGTTGCGCTCGACGAAGCATCACGTAACGATGAAGTGCGCCCGGTTGTACGCGAGATGCTGGAGGCATGGTGCGACAAGGGGGCGTTCGAGCAGAGGTGGACCGGCACCATCGCCTTGGGCTATGACCTGGGATTGCGAGGATCCGGAGAAAGCACTGAAAGAGCTCCGGAAACTTGGCTGCTGGGAGAACGGCGACCTTGCCCAGATGGCTAGCTGGGCGGTGGGCCGGATATTCATCCTCGGCGGCATCAAGCCAGTGATCACTGCGCTTAGTGACTGGCTCGACGATGATCGCAGGGATGTGCGGCGGCTGGGACTTTTTGCCGTCCTGCGTATCGCCGATATGAAGGTGGAGGAGCTTGAGGATCAGTTCGAGTTGAGCGGCGTAGCCGCTGACCACCGCTGGACACGGTTGACGGACCGCCGTCGCTGGCCTCTTCTCGTCGCCCTGGCCGACGAAGAACCCCGACCTGCTAGATCCGCTCGCGGACCTGGTCTGGCAACTGACCCGGTCGGCCCTCGCCGAAGAGGCCACGGCAAAAACCCTTAAGCGCTGGATGCGCGCGGCCAACAAGGACCCGGCATGCGCAGGCCCGGTCGGTCATTTCCTAGCACTGCTCGGAGATGATCACTCTGATCGTGCACGGCTCTTGCACCTTGTTCGTCTGCTACGCCGGGACCGCGACGAGCCATTGCCGGTCCTCCCCTTGCTGACCGGCTTGAACGCGCCATCGAGTACAACGTTCACACCACCGCATAGAGAGGGTAAGTGATGACTAGCCCTCAACCAAAGCAGCCCACGGTACCAGCGCAGGCTGACCAGGTTGCCCCCGATGACAAAGCAGAGCAGGTATGGTTCAACGGTGCATATTCCATCTGGCAGTCAGCGCCTCAGCCTGGCCCCATCCTCTGTGAAGGACGATGGGCCGGGAAACTGCCGCGGGCCCGCGCTCACGTTGCTGTTGTAGTGGTTTACAGCCGTGGTGACCATCAGATTGTATGGCCCCACGAACGGAACCGCGTGCTCCTTCATCGCCGTCCAGTCACCGTCTACGAAATAGACTTGGGGCTACATCACACGGTGATCACCGCGGACTCGCAAGCCTGGACTATGCCGGATCATTTTACGCCAGTATCAGCGTTCAATGGCGTGTCTTCGACCCGTCGGCCGTAGTCCGCCATCAAGTCCTGAACATAGAGGAAGCGCTCTCCCCGACCGTGCTGCATGCGGCGCGCGGCATCGCGAGGAGATTCGAGCCTCGAGCAGGTCACGGCCGCTGAGAATGAGGTTAACCGCGAACTCGGTGGCGTAACGATCGATGTAACCGCGCCCACGGCCATTCAGCAGGCCATGCGTGAAGCCACCGAGCATGGATGTCTTGGGGCCGAGTACGGCCTGTGGACGCGCGTTATCACCGATCTGACGCTCAGCGAGGCAGCAATTGAACAGAAGACCAAGACGGTGTAGCTGAAGTGGGCCTCGAGCAGCAGGAGGCTGAGCAGAGACTCCGGGTGTCACAGGGCTCCGGCGTGTTCCGTGAATGTCCGTATCTGTCCTAATCGAGGCCGTGGAGACGGAGGGTTTCGGCGGGGGTGGTGTGGTCGCGGCGGCCTTCGGGGATGTGCAGGTAGCCGGCGTCTTTGATGGCGGCGATGATGGCGGCGCGGATGGTGGCCAGGTTGGCGGGCCCGCTGCCGGTCCGGCTGGTCGCGGCATCTTCGCGGAAGGTGACGTCGCGGATGTGGTGGTGTGCCTCGATGGACCAGTGCTCGCGGACGAGGCGGGCTAGGTCCTGGGCGGTGGTATCAGCGCTGGTGAGGCTGGTGATGGCGTAGACGGTCTGGCGGGTGGTCTTGCCGGTGGTGATGTCTTCCCGCCGGCGGGTGATCTTGATGGCCTGGCGGGCCGCCGGGAAGTCCAGGCGGCTGACGTGAGCGGCCTTCAGGGTGCGGGTCTCGATACGCCCGTGCCCGGTGTCGCGGGCGGAATCACCGGTGGGTACCTGCCGCCAGGGCAGCGCCTTGATCCGGGCGTGCAGCAGCGGCTGGTTTTTCTTCACCACAGCGATGTAGTGGGCTTTCTTCTCGCCTGCCAGCCAGTTCAGGTTCGCCCGCACCGTATGGAGGGCATCGAAGGTCACCACAGCACCGTCTAGGTCCAGGGGTTCCAGGAGTGCGGTGAAATGGCTGGTCTCGTTGTGCTTGACATCGACCTCGAGGTGGTCCAGGAGGTGGCCGCCGTGTTCGGCGGCGCCGAGGAGATGGACCCGGGTGCCGTTGGCGCGGCGGGCCCCGCGGGAGGTCTTGCCATCCACCGCCACTGCTCTTAACCGGCCGCGGGCCAGCGCTTTGGCCTGCCCGGCGGCGCGCCGGGCGCAGTAGCCGCGCACGCTGGCCGGCCCTGACCTGCCAGCGTTGCGGCCGCGCCGGCGTGGCCCAAGCAGCGCCCGGGCCAGGGCTCGCCGGTCAAGCCGGTCCAGCACGATCCGGATCGTCTTCTCATCCGGGACCCGGTACCGGCCGGCGATCGGGTCCCACGGAGCGCGCAGCCGGGCCAGGTCTGCCTGGCTAGCCCGCCGGATCCACTGCCCAACCGCGGTGAACCGGTCGTTCCCGGCCGCGGTGAACGCGCAGACCGCGATCGCGATCAGGCAGGCCAGCGGGTAGATCCGCCCGCGTCGCGAGCGCGGGTCAGGCAGCGCTTCCAGGCGCTGCCATGCCCCCGCAGCCAGCCCCTGGCCATCGGGACCGGACTCGACCACGCGCGCACCTACGCGCGACAATGCCACTGCGGGCATGCCACACCTCGTTCATGCAGACCTCAGAGCCCTACATGAACATCGTGGCGTGCCCGCGCTCACAACCAGGCCACTTCCCCCGGTCGCACGCATCCAGACAAAACCGGCAAATCCGGAACACGCCGGAGCCCTGGGGTTGTCAAAGACCGGCAACCGAAAGAAATCACAGCGTGAAAGGATGGCGGTGCCATTCGGGAGATTGTCGCCGCTGGCGATGACGGTGCACGGTTCGCGCATACGGCTCCCGGCCACCCGATGGAGATTTCGGCTATCACCGCGATCATCCGCGAAGACCAGGCCGCACGCCGCCGAGACACGATTGAATTCATCTCCAGCATGGTGGAATCGGTGTCGTCGAGCGTTGGGAAGTCAGCGATGAGGTCAGACAAGCGCTCGAATGGCTCAAGGACGCGACAGCCCGGGTGGTCACAGATAGAGACCATCAGGGCATCGAGTCCGACACGGCTATCCGCCAGCGCCGACGCGGCAGAGGAAGACCGCTGAAAACGGTACGCCACCGAAGGCGCCGCCCGATGTCATCATCGTGACCGCGGAAACCGTAACAGTCGAGGAGGACGCGGCAGTCGGCTCCCCGCCTAACTCCATCACGGCAAAGGCAGAGCCAACCGAAGGCCAGGCGCAATCAGCAGAGACCGGCGTTCTCCCGCCACCGGCTGAATAACTATTGGGCAAGCCAGCGGTGCTCAGGTCTTCAGGCCGGGGAAGTCCTCCTCCCAGAACTCGGTGACGCCGCGCGGGCCGGCGGACGGCGCGGCGTCACCGCCGTGCCGGTCGGTCTCCTGCGCGCGCAGTTCGCACCCGGCGGATCTTGCCGGAGATCGTCTTCGGCAGGTCGGCGAACTCCAGCCGGCGCACCCGCTTGTACGGGGCCAGCCGCGTCGCGGGTGTAGGCGAGGATCGCCAGCGGCCGTCTCGCCGGACGGCTCGGCGCCGGCCGCGAGCGTCACGTACGCCTTGGGCACCGCGAGCCGCAGCGGGTCCGGCGAGGGCACCACCGCGGCCTCGGCCACGGCCTCGTGCTCGATCAGCACGCTCTCCAGCTCGAACGGCGAGATGCGGTAGTCCGACGCCTTGAACACGTCGTCGGTGCGCCCGACATAGGTGAGGTAGCCGTCGTCGTCGCGGGAGGCCACGTCGCCGGTGTGGTAGTAGCCGCCGCGCATCGCCGCCTCGGCGTCCGCTCCGGGTCGCCCCGGTAGCCGGTCATCAGGCCGAGCGGGCGGCGGGCCAGGTCCAGGCAGAGCTCGCCTTCCTCGGGCCCGGGCTCGCCGGTGACCGGGTCGATCAGCACGACCGTGTAGCCGGGCAGCGGCCGGCCCATCGAGCCGAGCTTCACCGGCTGGCCGGGGGTGTTGCCCACCTGCGCGGTGGTCTCGGTCTGGCCGTAGCCGTCGCGGACGGTGATGCCCCAGGCCCGCCGGACCTGCTCGATGACCTCCGGGTTGAGCGGCTCGCCCGCGGCGACGCACTCGCGCAGCGCGGCTCACGTCGGCGGCGCTCAGGTCGGACTGGATCAGCATCCGCCACACCGTGGGCGGCGCGCAGAACGTGCGTCACCCGCTGCTCGCCGAGCGCCCGCAGCAGCAGCCTGCGCCGAGAACCGCTCGTGGCCGAGTATCAGCGCGGTCGCCTCGGCGTTCCACGGGGCGAACACGTTGCTCCAGGCGTGCTTCGCCCAGCCCGGCGAGGAGATGTTGAGGTGGACGTCGCCGGGCTGCAGGCCGATCCAGTACATCGTGGACAGGTGGCCGACCGGGTAGGACACCTGGGTGTGCTCCACCAGCTTGGGCTGGGCCGTGGTGCCCGAGGTGAAGTAGAGCAGCAGCGGGTCGCCGGCCATGGTCGGCCCGTCCGGGGTGAACCCGGCTGCCGGCCCGCCGAACGTCTCGGCGTAGCCGTGCCAGCCCGGCTGATCGCCCGGCCCGACGAGCGACGCGGGTCCAGTCGCCGGCGAGCCCGGCGAACTTCCCCGCGAGCTCCTGCTCGGTCACCACGTGCCGGACGTCGCCCCGGTCGATGCGGTCGGCCAGGTCGTCGGGGCCGAGCAGGGTGCTGGCCGGGATGATCACCACGCCGAGCTTGATCGCCGCGAGGATGACCTCCCAGAGCGGGGCGATGTTGCCGAGCATGAGCAGCAGCCGGTCGCCGCGCCGGGCGCCGAGCGCCGCGCAGCCAGCTGGCCACCTGGTTCGACCTGGCCGGCCAGCTCGCCGTAGCTGCAGCGCGGTGACGCCGTCCTCGGTGACGACCCGCAGCGCCTCCTGGCCCGGGTGCTCGGCGGCGACCACGTCGAACCAGTCCAGCGCCCAGTTGAACTCGTCGAAGCTCCGGCCAGGCGAACTCGCGGATGGCCGCGTCGTAGTCCTCGCGGTGGCGGAGCAGCAGGTCTCGGGCGGCCCGGAAGGCGGCCGTCGCTGGAGTCGGTTGCGTCATGGGGTTCATCGTAACTGTCGCTACGCAACACCGACATGCGTTTGACCTGGGCATTTACCGCCATGAAGGATGGAATGCCATGTCATGTGCCAAGACTCGGTGCCGTAGGTGCGGACGGTAAAGACCGCGTCAGGCGCGACGGCCGTGCAGATCGTCCAATCGTCCCACCGGGTCTCGGCGGTGCTGGCGGGGGTCATCGAGCCGGTTAGCAGGGCCGATGCGGACAAGTCATCGTGACCTCGGCCTGGCACGGCAACGAGGCCTGCCTGGAATGTTATGCGGGCAGGGCGGATCGTCCCGAAGGTCCGGTGATCGTCCTGCAGGCGAACTCGCTTCCGGTGCGTTCGGCGTCTATGGCACAGTCCTGATTATGCCGCTGGAGGATCTGCCGGACTGGTTGCCGGCTTGGTGTCTGGACCATCTGGGCGGCGAACCGCCGGCGTGCTGTTCCAGCTGCACAGGTCTCGACGGCGTTCGGCCTGCGGTTGGGCGGCGGTACGGATGTCGTGGTGAAGGCGCGCGCCGATGACGGCCGGGCCGTGTCGTGTGTCGCGGCGCAGGCCCGGCTGGCCGGGCGCGTTGACACAACCCGGGTTTCGCCATCATTGAAGTGTTAAGGAGGCCAACAGTGCTGAACGACCCGGTGACTGCAGCGATCACGCGGCTCCGTATGGACCTGGAGACCGCCAGGGCTGCCCTGACGCGGGCCAGCCAGCGGCTCCGTGACCTGGAAAGCCAAGAACTCAGCCGCGAGCAACTCGCTGCCTTCATCAACGGCTTTGCGGATGGCCGGAATGTCGCCGCCGGTCGAAAGATCCATCACCGTGTCGGCGCCGTACTTTACGGAATACTGCAGTTTCTCCAGCTCACCCTCGATGTTGGAGAGTACCGCCGAATTCCCGATGTTGGAGTTGATCTTGCACTTGGAACCGACCCCGATGCACATGGGCTCCAGGTTGGCATGGTGAATATTCGCCGGGATAATCATCCGGCCGCGGCCAACTTCCGAGCGTACGAACTCAGAAGCGATGTGCTCGCGATGCGCGATGTAGTGCATCTCCTCGGTGATGATGCCCACGCGGGCGTAGTGCATCTGCGTGCGAATCTTGTCGTCTTTCCGTTTTGCAACCCACTCTGTGCGCATGATGGCTCCTGTGGCCGAGGGCGGGAAATGAATCCCCGCCCGCGCCGGACTCGTAAAACTGGCCGGGACGGCTTGCGATTCCGCCGCATGCCCGGCGTCCTGCCTACTTCTTCTTTTTAGGCTTCTTGACTTCTTTTTTGGGGCTTTTGTCCTTTGCCACGGAAATCCTCCCTTATGGAGTGATTATAACCGGATGTAATACGCCGGAACCGGAATCCTCTATGGTGAGGCGCGTTATTCTATTGACTTGCCCCCCGCACAACAGCCCGAACAGGAAAAACCGGCGCCGCGCGTGTCCGCCGTGGTGGTATCGCACAACCGCGCCGAGCTTCTGCGGCGGTGCCTGCAGTCCCTCGAGGCCTCCGAAGGCCGTGACAGCCTGCAAGTCATCGTCATCGACAACGGGACTTACGTCTGCGACGAACGCTGGGATGCCGACTTCCCGCGCACGCAATTCATTCGCCTGCCCAAGAATTTCGGACTCACGAAAGCCATGAATATCGGCTGGCGGGCGGCCGACGCCCCCTACGTATTCTTCCTCCACGACGATACTTCGGTCGAACCCGCCACCATCGGCCAACTGGCCTCGGTGCTCGACGGAAACCCCGAAGCGGCCGCGGTCTGTCCGCTCCTGGTGGACACCGAAGGCCACCCCGCGCCCCAACTCGGCTCCCTTCCACCCGATGGGAACTGGCGCCCTGCCGCAGCCACGGGCGATACACCGTTCGCGGTGGAGTATCCGCGCGGCGCGGCGCTGATGATGCGCGTGCTGCTGATTAAGGCCATCCGGCAAATCGACGAACACTACGGGCAGTTCGGCGGCGACGCCGACCTGGCGACGCAGATTCTCAAGGCATCCAGGAAAATTCTGCTGGTGCCCACCGCACGGGCAGTCCACGAGGGCAGCGCCGGCTATTCCTCTGCTGTCAGGGCAGATTTTCTGCTCGGCCGGGCGGTATTCCTCGGGAAGTACCAAGGCTTTGGCGCAGGCTTGAAAGCGCGGCTGGCGTCGATCTTCGGTCCTCTGCTGTCCTTCCGCCTGGCGGAGTTCAAAAACACCGTCTCCGGGCAGAAGATCGACGGTACTCAACCGTAGCTAACGTCGAACCCGTTTACCTTTGATATCTGGTGTTTATTGCCATTCCACGGCTAATATGACCCCATGGAAGCTGCCCTCTGGATCCTGCTGCCCGGGTTTGTCGCCGTCGGTACGGGGCTTTTGGCCTGGTTTGTGATGCAATCGCGGATGGAGGTAGCGCTGGCGCAGCAGCGTGAGCGGCTGGCCGAATCGCGCGGCGCATTGGAAGCCGAAAGGACGGCCGTCCGGGATTCGGTGGCCATTGCCGTACATGCCGCCGAAGAGCGGGCCCTTCGCCAGGCCCTGGATTCGTTTCTGGGCGAACTGAAGGTCGAACAGAGGCACTACACCCGCGAAAACCGCCTGTTACTGCACAACCGGCGCAGCATTGTGCTTCAGGAGCGCATGTATTTCCGCAATATTCCGCTATCCGATTGGATCGAGCATGAAATCCCGATCGACGAGGGCGCCGATATCAACCGTCTGGTTCAGGACATGACGGTTTTCGATAAGAGCGTAGTGAATATCTCCGAGATCCCGCGCCGCAAGGCATTGGCGTAAATTCCGCTCTTCATAAATTGAAATTAATGGCCGTTCCCGCCCTGCGGGCCACCTGTCCGCCGGGCGTTGATTGTAATATTGTCCTATGGATGGATTTCGTGCATGGGCTGTATGTTTGACGATCGCCGGCGGGACGGTGACGGCGCTGATGGGCGCCAAAGGGGATCCGGTAAAGGGCAAAGAGGTGTTCCAACCTTGCGCCGTCTGCCATAACGCCGACAGCACCGAGAAGAAGATGGCCCCCGGCCTGAAAGGCCTCTTCAAGAAGGACAAGCTCAACGATGGCAAAAAGCCGACGGAAGCGAATATTCGCACCCGCATCGACGATGGCGGGAACGGCATGCCGTCGTACAAAGACCTCCTCAGCGATGAGGAAAAGGACGACCTGGTCGCATACCTCAAGACCTTATGAGTTGGGGAACGATGCCGAGCCTGATGGCGCTGCCGGTGGGGTTTTCATGGGTTGATCGCTGTCGTCCCACTTGACGGCCCCAGACGTACTCGATTGCGTACGGTGAGCCGGTGTCCACGTGGTTATACGGGGCGAGACTCGCGCCGGTGTCCATCACCAACTCGGGCGCGGGCCACAGGTCCCGGGTGATGGTCTGCCAGCAACCCGGCGCACCCCCCGGCCCACCGCGAGCGTTCACCCGCGGCAGATTGTCCGGATAGACATAGGGATTCGGCGCCCCGCCGACCAGTCCGGCCAGCCCCAGGAGTCCCGTTGTGGCCAGGGCGCCGGTCAACCCCGGGAGGGTTAGTATGCCTCCCAACCCTGACATTAGCTCGGTCATGGTTTTCAGCGCGTAGCCGTCGCCGCCGCCTGTCGTCGCGTAGGCCAGGGGTTCTTCGTCGTGGTAGCCGCGAATGGTGCAGAAGATCTCGGGACTGTAGGTGTCCAGCAGCTGGGCGGTCGGCAACAGGTCGGCGACGCCCCGCTGTAGGTAGGGCCCACCCTGGGCGGAAGATGTCTTCGCCGGTGTTGCCCAGCCCGGTCGCGGCCAACAATGCGGCATCCAGGTCGGCTTGCTGCCGGTGCAGCGTTCGCGCCGTGATCACCGCGTTGCTGAGAGAGTCGAACAAGTCCGGTGCGGCGTTGGCGTAGGTGTCGCCGAGCGCGGCCAGCTGCTGAATGTCATGGCGGATCTGTGGCATTCGCGGATTGATGTCGTCGAGGATGGCGTTGCCGTTGACGATCGACTGCCCGAACTTGTCGCCCAACCCGTTCAACGCCTCCGCGGCCGCGGCGCAACGTCAGATTCAGCTTGACCGGATCCACCTTCTCGGCGATCGAGGTCACCGTCTCGAACAACGAGTTGAACTCCGTCGTCACCGACCTCGCATCGATCACGTGCTGTGGGGTGATACGCTGCGGCACAGGATGTTTCGGTGATGTCAACGACACATACTTGTTGCCGAATACCGTGGTCCCCTTGATGTTGGCGTCCACATTGGCCGGAATCAGCCTGATGTACTTCGGATTCACATCCATGGTGATCTTGGCCGCCGGCGTGCCGTCGCGCTGGACCTCCGAAACGCCGGCCACCCGGCCGATTTCCACCCCGTTGTAGGTGACCTTCGACCCCGGATCCATCACCAAACCCGACCGGGCGGCCAGCATCGTCAAGGGTGTCTTCGGCGTGAGCCGGCCCCGAAACTGCAGCCACACGAACGCCAACACCAACGCGGCGACCAACAAGAACACCACAGCCGCCCTCTTATAGGGCGGGATAAGTGGCGGGTTCTCCTTCAGCGGGGTCGTCATGACGGCTACACCGTGAGGTTGAAGTTCGGGTTTTTGCCATAGACCGCCATCGCAGTCAGAACGACCACGACGACGATCGTGATCAACGACAGCCGCATCGACCGGCCGACCGCTTCACCGACACCGACCGGCCCGCCGCTGGCGGTGTAGCCGTAGTAGCAGTGGGTAGTCATCACGACCACCGCAACGAGGATCACCTCCGCGAACGACCAACCCACGTCGTTGAGGCGCAGGAATGTGTGGAAGTAGTGGTCGTAGGTACCGATGGACTGCCCGTAGAAGAAAACCGTGGTGGCCTGCGCGGACAGGAAGGCCAGGGTGATCGCTAACCCGTAGAGCGGGATGATGACGACGAGACCCGCCACCACCCGGGTGGACGCCAGGTAGGCGATCGACCTGATACTCATCACCTCCAGGGCGTCGATCTCCTCGCTGATGCGCATGGCGCCCAGTTCGGCGGTGGCGCCGGCGCCGACGGTGGCTGCCAGCGCCTGACCGCAGGCCACCGGTGCCACAAACCGCACATTGATCATTGCGGCCAAAAATCCGGTGAATGCCTCGACACCGATATTGCCCAGCGACGCGAAGCCCTGGATGGCGACCAGTGAGCCCGCGGACATGGTGATGAAGCCGACGATGGCGGCGGTGCCACCAACCACGGCCATCGCGCCGCTACCCATCCCCATCTGGGCAATGATCCGCAGCAGCTCTTTGTGGTAGCGGCGCAGAGCGAAGGGGATCAGCCCGACTGCGGTTAGTGCGAACCAGACCATCTGCCCGAGCTCGGTCAGTTGCCGGGCCGGCGCGTCGCGGTATCGACGGAGGGTGACGGCTGCCCGCGGGAAGCGGTGATGCGGGACGATGGCCGCGATAGACGTAGCCATGTCAGCGCCCCGTTCCGAACCGGACACCGATAGTCGTCATCACCGCGTTAACGGCGAACAGCGCGATGAAACTTATGACCACCGTTTCGTTGACGGCAGTGCCCAGGCCTTTGGACCCGCCGCGGACGATCAGCCCGCGATAACAGCCGACCAAGCCGGCGATCAGCCCGAACGTCGCGGCCTTGATAATTGAGATCACCACCTCGGGCAGGCCGGTGAGCACTGTCAGCGTGGAGAGGTAGGCACCGGTCGAGACGTTCTGCAGGTACACGCTGAAGAGGTAGCCGCCTGTCAGGCCGACGGCGATCACGAGGCCGTTGAGTAGCACCGCGACGGCCGTCGAGGCGACGACGCGAGGCACCACCAGCCGGTGGATCGGGTCGATGCCGAGCACCTCGAGCGCATCGATCTCTTCGCGGATGGTGCGGGCGCCGAGGTCGGCGCAGATAGCGGTGGACCCGGCGCCGGCGACCACCAGCACCGTCACGATCGCGCCGAGCTGGGTGACCGTGCCGATCGCCGCGAGCGCCCCCGATGCGTCGGCGGCGCCGAACTCGGCCAGCAGGATGTTGAGCGTGAAGATGAGTAGCACGGTTTCCGGGATGGACACCGCGATAGTGGGCAGCAGCGACACCCGCATGAGGAACCAGCCATTGACGATGAATTCGCGCCATTCGAACGGCTTCATCAGGGCTTTGCCGGTCATCACGGACATCCGGAAGAACCCGCCGGCCACTTCCGTCCCTGGTCGGATCCGGTCGCGTACTTTGCCGGTAATCAGGTGCGAAGTAGTCATTGGCGCAGCTTCGGGTAAGCGTGGTAATCGACTGAGGCGTCGAGTCGCAACGTTTCGGTGGCCTGTCCAGGCGGGCCAAATTGCTGCGAAAAGTGCTTCGCGAGAATACTTCTCGAGCTTCGCGTGAACAACGCTAATTCCTGACTTCTGCGCTCCACGTTGCGGCGCAACGGTTCTTGGTATGACCGGCGGACTCGCGCATCACCTGGTTCCCGGTCGCAATCGACCACATGGTCGTCCCGACCGCCAGTCTCGGTCCCTGGCCTCGGACTCCGTGTCGCCCTCGTCTGCGTCACTCGGTAACTATTGCATTCGACCGTCCGTACAGTCAATGACAAAGAAAAATTGCCACGGCTCCGCTGCGCGACCACCCCAATATCCGCCGCTGCGTTACTAGCTTTAACGTCATTACCAGGAGTTTTAGCGCCTCAGCCATCGCCGGCACGGGCTTTTCATCGGTTGGCCCGTGGACTTGGAGGACGCTCTTTATAGCAATTCACCGACTATACGTACAGTCATCTGCATTGCCGGCGGGCCCGGATGCTGCGGCTATGCCGTCAGTCTGTCGCGCCCGTTACCGCGCCAAGACATTCGCGCACCACCGAGACGATTTCCGTGGAAGGGTTCGCCCACTTGCTCAGCCCGAAGCGATCGAGCAGCAACCCGCCGAGGAACACGTCGACGAAAGCGGCCCCGACTTGTTCGGGTGTCCGGGAACCGACGGGGTCGAACCACACCCACATCCACTGCAGCGATCCCCACAGCTGCAGTGCCGCCAATTCGGCGTCCACGCTTCGGAACACACCGCTTTCGATCCCGTTGCGGATCTCGTCGATCGTGAGCGATTGCAGTTGATGGCGCAACTTTCGCACTTGCTGCATCGCCGGGTCATCGGACAGCTGGACCACCTCGCGCTGGCTTGCTACCGTCGCGTTGCGGGCGATCACCTGTAGCAAGGCGGAGGTATAAACCGTCGCGGCGATGCGTTCGTGCGGCGAGGCCAGGCGGTCCCACACCATCTGCAGCGCATCGAGTTGGCAGGCCAGGTGGGTTTCTTCAAGCTCCCGCAGCATCTGCACTTTGGTTCCAAAGTGATGAACGATGGTGCCCTTAGACATGCCAAGCTCGTCGGCGATGTCACCGAGATTCGTTCTCTCGTAGCCACGTTCGGCGACATAGCGGACAAACGCGTCGAGAATTTCGCTGCGTCTGCCGGGCGATCGGGGCATCGTAACCCTCCCGAAGCAACCAACTAACCGTACGGACGGTCTATCATACTTCGAGAAGGGAGTATCCCCTAACCAGGCTTGCGCCGTCTAGACCCACAGACCTGACAGTGAATCGCCAAGGCTGGGTGGTTGCCGGATGTCCGGCCGGTCACAGGGCCTGCAACGGCCTTGAGGCGCGGAACCCCTCCGGTGCGGTGACAACGTACATGTTCGCACCGGGCGCTGACTTAACTTCACCGGCAGTGAACATGGTCATGAGTTCTCTGCCGTCACTGTCGGCAACGCAGACATAGGTGTCGGTCTCAGCGTCATAGTTGAAGCTGTCCCACGCCAACACGAACGCTAAGCAGTTGCCTTCGCGGTCAGTGATGACGAGCTTGTGTACACCCGACCTTTTCAACAGTTCGGCATCCTGCACGCTTAGTTGCGAGAGCGCGTTGTTGTGGACCGTTACGCGGTTTAACATCTCGTACCTCCTAGCGAGGTCGTCCCGGTCTTCGTGGAATTTCAGTTGGCGGTCCCCACCTGAGGCCTACCGAAAGGTAGGTCTGCGGATGAACCACCACGAACACCCAAGGAAGGGGACCGCTATGAAGACCGTACCGACTGTTCGCCGTGGCTATGACCGATATCGCCAGCATCCCGCGAGGATTTGCGCTCATCCAACTGCATTACGCGGAATTTCCAGGTCCGATGCATAGGAGCGTTATTGTCTGCTGGTGGCATTGCAAACGACGCTGCGGAGGGCAAATGACGGCCTATCGGACTGTGGTGGTCGGCACTGATGGCTCGGAGTCGTCACTGCGCGCGGTCGACCGTGCGGCCACGATTGCCGCCGACTCGAACGCGAAGCTGATCATTGCGACCGGCTACTTCACTCACGCGGAGGATAAGCGCGCGGCCGACATCCTCGGGGAGGAGGCCTACATGGTGCAGGGCAACGCGCCAATCTACGCGATGTTGCACGATGCCCGCGACCGAGCAAAGGCGGCCGGGGCGAAGAACATCGAGGACCGGCCGATTAAGGCTGCACCGGTGCATGCGCTGGTGGACCTTGCCGAGGAGGTTGGGGCGGATCTGCTGGTGGTCGGCAATGTGGGACTGGACGCGCGATCCGCGATCGTCGGGCGGGTGTTCTCGATCCCCGGAGCTGTCGCCACCAGGGCCAAGATCGACGTACTGATCGTTCGTACCACTGGCTGACCCGGCAGTGGAGCTACACAGTCCACACGCGATTCTGAAGTTGCTACACGGTCAGCACGTCAGAATCGGCCGATAGGTCGACTTCAAGTATGTCAACTGCGTTCTGCAGGACGGTCTTTCCCTGATCGATAAAGCCCGGGGCCTGCCCGATGTCGATGGCATCCTGGTTGTTGCGTACCCGGGACGCAACCGCGAATCCCGACCTGGTAGTACTAATTGCCTGTTGAACGCGGTATTCAGCGCTGGATCCGGACTCGGCAGGTGCTGCCGGGCGCTCGCCAGCGCACCCGCCGCCGTTTGGCAGGCTGTGCTCGTCGCAGCGATGTCGCCTCGAGTCGCGGTAGCGACGACGTTGTCTGCCTGCGACGACGAGAGCATCGATCGACGGCTCGGCGTCGTCAAGCCATGCGCGTAACTGCACGCGCAGCGGCGGAGAAGGCAGCGGCGCAGCAGACGCGCGGTCGCGGGCCGGGCTGCCGCGGTGTTCGGTGCAGACGGTCGCGAAGTAGACAAACTGTGGTGCGCCCACGCCGACAGCATGGCGATGACCACCACCAGCACGGCCCCGCTCGCCGCAGCGACCAGTTCATGGCGTTGATATCTGCCCTGCTTGCTGCGCGGGCGTGCGCGCGGTGACGGCTGGACCTGGCCATACTGGGCTCCTGAACCTCGCGAACTAAGTAGCTGACTCACCGTTGGCGATATTTCGCGTCCGGCACCATCGCCGACGAGGGTCGTTGGCCTCGGCTGCCCGCGCCGTTGGGCCCTTGATCAGGAGTCGAAAGTCCCATCCGTCAGTCGTGGTTGAGTAGATGTCATGAAGATCATTGCTTTCGAGGAGCACTACATGCTCCCGGCTATCGCCGAGGCGAATCCGAACAGTCCCCGCAAATTGTTCGAAGCGATGCGCAACGAACGCTTCGGCGACGGCGACCCGGACGGCGGGTGGCCGGCAGGCATCCGTGATCTGGGGGAGGGCCGGATCGCGGCGATGGACGCGGCCGGCATCGACGTGCAGATCCTCTCCAACGTTCCGGGCGCGGAGGCCGTGGAGGTGCCGCTGGCGGTTGAGCTGGCCAGGCAGGCCAACGACGCCGTGGCAGCTGCGGTTACGGATCATCCCGACCGGTTCCTCGGTTTTGCCACCCTGCCGATGGGCGACCCCGAGGCCGCCGCGGTCGAACTCGAGCGCACGGTGCGCGATCACGGCTTCGTGGGTGCGTTGATCAACGGCCACGTCAACGGCCGCTACCTTGACGACAAATTCTTTTGGCCGGTGTTCGAAGTCGCCGAAACCCTCGGCGTGCCGATCTATCTGCATCCCACCGTGCCGCCGCAGCCGGTGATCGACGCCTATTACCAAGGCTTCGCGCCGGCGGTGTCAGCCAGGCTGTCCATCGCCGGAGTCGGTTGGCACATCGACACCGGAATCCATTGCCTCCGACTGATCCTCGGCGGAGTATTCGACCGGTTTCCCGGTCTGCAGCTCATCGTCGGCCACCATTTCGAGGCGCTGAGTTGGATGGCCTGGCGGACGGACTACTCGTTTCCGGTCAACGAGAGTGGCCTCAAACGCACTATCAAGGAGTACTTCCGGGAGAACTTCTACGGCGGCATCCTGGCCGGCGACTACGCGTACCAAGAACCGGGCGCGACGGATCCGAGTTGGAGCCTGTCATTCAACGCCTATCAGTCCATGGTCAACGTGATCGGCATCGACCGGGTCGTGTTCACCGCCGACTATCCATTCGCCAGCATGAAAGCCGGTCGGCAATTCCTCGAACAGATGCCGATCACCCCGGCCGACAAGGAAAAGATCGCGCACCGCAACGCCGAGCGCCTGCTCAAACTGTCGAATTAGGCTCAGCGATTCGCCTTCGACGGAAGGTCTTTCGGCCTTACGGCATTGTGGATCTCCGTCGCCATCGGCATCGCCGCCCTTGCGACCAGCCTGATCCTCAAGCCGAGATCGGCGCTCGTCAGGCACCGTTCGATGGCGTCAACGTCATCGGCTCGGCAAAACCGGGCTGATCGATGTCAGCGGTGACCTTCTCCCAGGGAGCGGGTATGGGGAAATACCGTTCAAGGAAATCGGTGACCCGTTCGGTGCGCTCGACCGCCGAGACTTCCGGGAAGCTGCTGTCGTTGAGGCAGAAGAAGTGATACCGACGTCTCTTTCGCAGCTCGGGAAGTAGATCGAGTCCTTCGCGGGTGGTGGTGTTCACGTACAGCACTTTGGCTTTTTCTTGTTGGACAGCGCGCCCGGTCATCAGCGCGTAGTAGTGGTAGAACGAGTTGGTGACCGAGATGTCGGTGCTGGACCGAAACGCGCTGGCCTGAGTGCGGGCGAATTCTTCTGGGAATTCTCGTTCCATCTCCCTCAGTATGCTTTTGCGCAACGGAACTGCAGTGTGTTCCAGATGGCGGGTGGTGACCTGTCCGAACCGCTCGAAGAGCAGCTGTCGGTTGACCCGGGCCGCGTTTTCAAAGCCGCTGCGGGTGGGATCGTTGGCGCCGAGCCCTATCCGGGTCTTGGCTTCGATGAACCTCGTCACCCCGCCGGGCGAGAAGAACACGCTGGCTCTGAGCGGTCGGCCGAAAAACATGTCGTCGTTGGAGTACAGGAAATGCTCAGCCAGCTCTGGAATGTTCTGAAGTTGGCTCTCGACCGCATGCGAGTTGTAGGTGGGTAACGCGGCTGGATCCGAGAAGTGTTCTGTCGCGCGAACAATGGTGATTTTGGGATGCTCGGCCAGCCAGGACGGAAGGACCGAATCGGTCGCAATGAAGATCCGCCGCACCCACGGCGCAAACATGTTCACCGACCGCAGCGCGTACTTCAACTCGTCGATCTGCCGAATGCGCGCTTCGGCCTCGTCGCCTTCACCGACTACGACCTCCGACATCTGCGCCGCCCGGCGGGCACGAAACTCCGGGTCACTGCCGTCGACCCAGGAGAACACCATGTCGATGTCAAACGTCACGTCGCTCGTATGTGGGGTGAACATCCCCTCGATGGTCGGCCACTTATATCCGTAGAGCTTTGCGGTTGCGGGCACGACTTCTCGCCGCGGCAGCACCGTACGCGTCAGCGAGTTCTCCACGGGGCAATGGATCACCGTCTCCTCGTAGGCCCAGAATTGCAGCTCAACGCCGAACTTGGAGCCGTACCGAAAGCCGCCCGGCGCGATCCGCCGCCGATACAGCCGCACGATCCGCGGATCATCCAATCTGGATAGCCTGCCGTCGGCCAGTAAGATAGGCGAAAGGCCCCGAACATCAACTGTTTTGGCGTACATCGGTTCGGTGGCGCACGCGGTCGTCAGCTCGGTCTCGACCGCTGAACGCAGTTCGATATCGATGGCGAGAACCGGACGGTTCTTGTGATCGCGGATCAACAAGAACGGAATATTCGCCTTTTTCAGGATCTTCCGGACAAAAACAAGATCCTCGATCTGCGCCTCATGCGGGGTCAGGCTGGACTCCAGACGAGCGACTCTTCCGCTGCGAGAGACGATGACCGGCTTGTCGGTGCTCTGAACGGGTCGAACACCGTTGCCCGAGGCGACCTTGGTCATCACAAACACCGCCCTTGCTTTGGCGTTGAACGAGTTGTCTGTTGCGGTCAAAGCCGCTGTGTAGCCGCGCGCGGAGGCGTAAACCGGGCGGTTCCAGTGTAGTTCTTCTGGGAGCCCTTCAACGTGGTCAGCTCGGTGAACTTTCTTCGTCCAACAGCTTGTGCTGCGCGGACTCGTCAACCCTAAAGCCGCCCGACGGCCGGCGTTCGTGTCGATGTAACGGTTAGTTACTCCCTCGTGTTGGATGCTGGCAGCCATGAGCATCGCGACGGTCGCGCCCGGTGCGATCGAGGTTACGTTTTCCGGACGATTTGGGTTTGGCATCTACCGCTGGGCTTACCTGCCGTTCGACGTGCCGCCGGGGGTGCAGCGAATTCGCGTTACCACGTCTCACTCGAATTTCGGCGTCGGCGGTTTGGCCCGAAACGTGTTGGATCTAGGCATCTTTGGGCCAGCCGGCTACGACTTGGGCAATGCTGCCGGGTTTCGGGGCTGGTCGGGCGGCGCCCGCGACAGCTTCGAGATCTCCAGCAATTACGCCACCCCGGGCTATCTGGCCGGCCCGATCGAGCCGGGTGTGTGGGCCGTGGCGCTTGGCCCGGTGGTGCTAAGCCCTTGGGGGATGACGTGGGAAGTGCACGTCACCATGGAACGCGGGGACCCGTGAGGAACGTCGCGGAAGTGCGAGCCCGTGGTCGCGTTTCCGCCGCCGCCGTCGGTCAGCGGTGCGCGGTGGTATCGCGGGGACCTGCATCTGCACACCGTCCACTCCGACGGCCAGCGTGATCTCGGCGAACTGGCGTCGGCGGCGCGGGCCAGCGGGCTGGATTTCATCGTCTCGACCGAGCACAACACCAACTCCGCCAACCGCGCCTGGCCGTCGTGCCGCACCGGCGGGCTGCTGGTGATTCCCGGCGAGGAGGTCACCACCCGCCACGGGCACTGGCTGGCTGTCGGCCTGCCGCCGCACGGCTGGGTCGACTGGCGATATGGCCCAAGCGACGGGGTGTTTCCGCGATTCGCCGCCGAGGTCCGCGAAGCCGGTGGCCTGGTGGTCGCCGCCCATCCGTCCGTGCCGATGCCGGGATCGGCGTGGGAGTTCGGTTTTGACCACGTGGATGCGCTCGAGGTGTGGAACGGTCGGTGGAACCTCGATGATGAACTGTCGCTTCGTATTTGGCAGCGGCTGCTGCGGCAGGGCCGACGCGTCGTGGCCGTCGGCGGCAGCGACTCGCACGGCGAACACCAGCAGGTCGGCTCGCCGCAGACGGTCGTGCACGCGGACGGACTGTCAGCACCCGCAATTGTCAACGGGCTGCGTTGCGGCCGTTCGTACCTCGCTCGATCATGCGACGTCGCCCTGGAGCTGACCGCGCGCAGCGACGATGGCGTGGCCGGCCCCGGGCAGACACTGCAGGTGCCGCCCGACGGGTCGGTGACGGTGACCGCCGTGATCAGCGGAGCCCCCGGCACGAGCGTCGCGCTGATCACCGCGGCGGGCCGGGTGCGGCAGGCGACGGTGGGCCCGTCAGCCCGGCTGCAATGGGAACTCGACGCCGCGTCGGCGCGCTTCGCGCGACTCGAAGTGCGAGAAGCGCAGCGGCGCCCGCTCGGGGCGATGGTCGCGTTGACAAATCCGGTGTGGCTAGCCTGAGCTGCGTCGGCCCCGCGAGTCCCAGAGGGCGCGTTAATACCGTCGGCACCGCCGGTATCAAGGACTGGGGCATGGACTGGTGCCGCCATCCGTCGGTGCCGATGCCGGTCGGCGTGCGGAGTCGATATCGACCATGTGGATATCGCTCCGAGGTGGAACCGCCGGTGGAACCTGGTTGATGAACTGGTCGCTTCGTATTTGGCAGCGGCTGCTGCAGCAGGGCCAACGCGTGGTGGCCGTCGGCGGCAGCGACTCGCACGGCGAACACCAGCAGGTCGGCTCGCCGCAGACGGTCGTGCACGCGGACGGACTGTCAGCACGCGCAATCATCAACGGGCTGCGTTGCGGCCGTTCGTACCTCGCTCGATCATGCGACGTCGCCTGGAGCTGACCGCGAGCAGCGACGACGGCATGGCCGGCCCCGGGCAGACGCTGCAGGTGCCGCCCGACGCGTCGGTGACGGTGACCGTCGTGATCAGCGGAGCTCCGGGCACCAGCGTTGCGCTGATCACCGCGGCGGGCCGGGTGCGACAAGCGACGATGGGCACCGTCGGCGCGGCTGCAATGGGAACTCGACGCGGCGTCGGCGCGCTTCGCGCGACTCGAAGTGCGAGAACCGCAGCGTCGCCCGCTCGGGGCGATGGTCGCGTTGACAAATCCGGTGTGGCTAGCCTGAGAACATTGCGACACATCCACGGTGCGGCTAAGCCAACGTGGGGTGGCAGGCGGTAACGTCCGTGCCGGGAAAGAGACAGCGATGTGGTCAAGAAGGCGCCTCGCCGCCCTCTTGGGGGCGGTGCTGCTGGTCAGCGTGATGCTGGCCAGCGCTGTGCCCACGTCGTACGATCCGCCGACCACCGTCGCGAATCCGGTCGACCACGTCGACACGCTGATCGGTACCGGGACGGGTGGCCAGCGGGTGGGGGAGATCAACAACTTCCCCGGCCCCTCTGTGCCGTTCGGGATGGTGCAGTACTCGCCCGACACCGCCGGCAACTACGCCGGGTATGACCACGGCAATTCACGGGCCACCGGATTCAGCATGACGCACGCCTCGGTGGGGTGTGCGGCGTTCGGCGACATCTCGATGCTGCCGACCACCACGTCGATCGGCTCCGAGCCCTGGGACCGCACCGAGGAGATCGCCCACGACGACACCGAGGTCGGTGTGCCCGGCTACTACTCAGTGCGGTTCCCCGCAACGGGCGTGACCGCCGAGCTCACCGCTACCACCCACACCGGCGTGGGCCGGTTCACCTACCCCGACAACGGCAGGCCCGCTCTGTTTCACGTGAATTCCGGTGCGTCGCTTGGGGGTACCTCCGCCGCGAACATCCAGATCGGCGACGACAACACGACGATCACCGGATCGGCGACCAGCGGCGGCTTCTGCGGCAAGGACAACGTCTACACGGTGTACTTCGCGATGAAGTTCAGCCGGCCGTTCACGTCCTACGGCACCTGGGACGGCTATTCGATCTTTGCCGACGGCCGCAGCGCGTATTCGAGTTACACCGGTTCCAGCGGGGGATACGTCGGGTTCCCGACGGGCTCGCGCGTCGAGGTGCGCACCGCGCTGTCCTATGTCAGCCTCGACGGAGCGCGAGCCAACCTCGCCGCCGAGAGCCAAGCGGACTTCGACAACGTGCGCGCCGCCGCGGCGAAAGAGTGGAACGACAAGCTATCCCGCATCTCGATCGCCGGCGCCGATAACGGCGACGTCAAGACCTTCTACACCGCGCTCTACCATTCGCTGTTGAATCCCAACACCTTTAACGACGTCGACGGTCGCTATATCGGGATTCGACGGCGATGTCCACACGGTGGCCGCGGGGCACACCCAGTACGCCAACTTCTCCGACTGGGACACCTACCGGGGGCTCGCCGCGCTGCACGGATTACTCTTCCCGGACCAAGCCAGCGACATGGCCCAGTCGCTGGTGAACGACGCCGAGCAGAGCGGGTCGTTTCCGCGGTGGGCACTGGCGAATACCGCGACCGCCGAGATGAGCGGCGACAGCGTCGTCCCGCTGATCGTGAACTTCTACGCCTTCGGCGCCAGGGACTTCGACGTCCACGCGGCGCTGCGCTACATGGTCAACGCCGCGACCAAAGGCGGCGACGGGCTCAACGGTTACGTGGAGCGACCAGAAATCGCCACCTACCTACAGCGCGGCTACCTGCCGCTGAACGCGGACTCCTGCAGAGGTGGTGCGATCCCCGGTGCCTCGATCACCTTGGAGTGGTCGGTCGACGACTTCGCCATCTCCCAATTCGCCGACGCACTGGGCGATTCCGCGACCGCCACCGAATTCCAGAACCGGGCACAGTACTGGCAGAACCTGTTCAATCCCACCACCCACTACATCTCGCCCCGTGATGCCATGGGCTTTTTTCCGCCGGGCCCCGGCGTCGTGGAGCCCGCCGCGGGCTGCTTCAGCCAACTCGGATTCGACGAGGGCAACGCCGAGCAATACGTCTGGTATGTGCCGCAGAACGTCGCGGGCCTGGTGACGGCTCTCGGCGGCCGAAAAGCGGTGGGAGACCGGCTCGACCGCTTCACCAAGCAGCTCAACGTGGGCCCCGAAGAACCTTACCTGTGGGCCGGCAACGAGCCGGGTTTCGACGTGCCATGGCTGTACAACTACATCGGTCAACCGTGGAAGACCCAGCAATTAGTCGACCGGGTGCGCAGCGAATTGTTCACTCCCACACCCGATGGCGAGCCGGGCAACGACGATCTCGGCGCGATGTCCAGCTGGTACGTGTGGGCCGCGCTCGGCCTGTACCCGAGCACACCGGGAACGTCGATCCTCACGGTGAACACGCCGCTTTTCGATCGCATCGTAATCACGCTGCCCGCAGGCAAATTCATCAAGATGTCCGCGCCGGGCGCATCGGGACCCAACCGGATGAAGTACATCAAGAGCCTTCACATCGACGGCCGGCCCACCGATAAGACGTATCTTCCGGAGTCGATCATCCACACCGGCGGCGATCTGGCGTTCTCGCTTTCGCCGAGGCCCAACAAGGCCTGGGGCACCGCCGACTCGTCTGCGCCGCCATCGTTCGGCGCGGGCAGTTCGACTGTGGCCGTTAACGTTTCGCCCGCCGTCGTCGAGATCGCACACGGGGACTCGGCCAACGTGACCGTCGATGTGCAACGGATGATCGACGGTCCCGGCGGCTACACCATCACTGGCACTTCGGACAACAAGGGAATCAGGGCGGCCAAGACATCCGGGAAGTTCGCCGCCGACGGATCGGCCAGCGCGACGGTCGCCATCACGGTCGCGAAGTCGGTGCCCGACGGCTACTACCCGCTCGTTCTCACCACCAGGGTCGGCGACGGCTCCAGGACGTTCAAGCTGCTCGTCACCGTCGATCAGGACTGATCCCGTCGTAATCGATGAGCAGATGCCGCGGGCCGCGGAACACCTGGCTGATGCGGTAGGGCGGTGGGTCCTCGACCAGCCGCGGGTTTTCCACCCGGCGAAGAAACGCCTCGAACGCGGTGTTGACTTCTAGCCGGGCCGAGCGGACCGCCGAAACAGACGTGAATGCCGCGTCCCCAGCCCACGTGTTCGTTGTCGGCGCGTTGCGGGTCGAACCTGTTGGGATCGGGGAAGCGCCGCGGATCTCGGTTGGCCGCAGCGTAAATCAGATAGATGGGTGATCCTCGCGGGATCGTCGTCCCGCCAATCTCGATGTCGGCCAGCGCCGATCGGGTCGGGAAGAACTGCACCGACGACTGCAGCCGGAGCACCTCTTCGATGGCGCCGGGAATCAATTCCGGCCGGCTGCGCAACAACTCGATCGATTCGGGGTTGCGCAGCACGGTCAGCACGCAGTGCGAGATGAGGTTCACCGTCGAGTCATGACCGGCGGCAAACAGCAGCATGGTGTTGTTCACGATCTCGCTCGACGACATCCGCCCATCCGGTCCGTCATCGTGCACCAACTGTGAAATCATGCCCGGGCCAGGGGATTTCTCGGCTTTCTCGACCAACCCGATGATGTATTTCTTGAAGGCGATGTTGGCCGCTTCGCCTTTGGCCCGGCGGGCCTGGCCCTCCTCGGTGGCGATGTCGGGCCCGAGGTCGAAGAGGCCGGTGATCGCGTCGGCGATCCAGGTGTGAAACTGCGGCTCGTCTTCGATCGGCACGCCGACGATCCGGCAGATCACGTTGACCGGCAGCGGATAGGCGAACTCGTCGACAACATCCATGCGGGTCTTGGCAGCTTCTTCGGAGGCCTTGTCGAGCAAGTCGTTGACGATCTGCTGACACAGCGGCTCCTGGCTGGGGATGACGTCCGGCGAATGCGGTGGGCCGAAAAAGCGCATGCACTGCCGGCGCGCCCGGTCGTGGTCCGGCGGGTCCGAGGCGATAAAGCTCGGGTCTCGGTCGTAGGCCTCCATCATCGCCATCACGGACTCGTCGGCAACGTGCCGGTCGCCGGTGACCGGCGGGGGAGCGTTGCGACGGTCAGAACTCACCCGTGGGTCGTGGGCGAGCGCGATGAGCTCGTCGTATCCGGTGACGGCATAGATACCGTTGGTCACTCGCACGACCGGTGTCTTGCGCAGCTCGTCGAAGTACGGATAGGGATTGGCGCGGTTTTCATAACGCATCGCGGCGTCAAACGCTTCTTCGGGTGTCATGGGCGCCGCTCCTCCTCATCGCTTCGCTCTGCATCGTCGCCGGCGCGGGTCATGGGCGCCGCTCCTCCTCATCGCTTCGCTCTGCATCGTCGCCGGCGCGGGTCATGGGCGCCGCTCCTCCTCATCGCAGCCGTGGCCGGAATTCGGCGTGGCGTTCGCTGGGGTCATGTCCCGTCAACACCACATCCGGGGCCTCCGTCGGCACGCCGCGCGCCGGGAAGTCGGCGGGCATCACCCGCATGTCCTCGGGGAAATCGAAACCCGGCGGCTGCGGCGGGAACGGCCCCGATCGCGCGATCTGTTCCCGGTAGTGCTCGATCCACTTGCCGTGGTTGAAGGTAACGGCGCCGACGATGCGGCCGCGACGACCATAGGCCGCGGCAAACCGGCGCTGCTTCACCGAGCCCTGGGTGAAGACGACCTCGTCGCCAAACGACGGCACGCCAACGGATTTGATGTTGACACCGAACTGACCCGACCAGAACTGCGGGATCAGCAGATGCGGCCAGCGATCGACCTCGTCGCAGACCATGTTGTGTGCGGCGACCCGGGCACCCAGCACGGCGTTGTCCCAGTGCTCCATCGCCAGGAACTGGTAGTCGTAGAGCACATGCGGGGCACGCGCAATGTCTCCGGCCACGAAGACGTTGGTGGTGATCACCCCGTTGATGTCGAATGCGCGGCAGCCGGCGTCACACCCCACCCCCCAGAATCCGGCCGCCAGCCCGCACCCGTCGAGCCACTCGACGTTGCGGATCGACCCCAACGACGTCACCACCACGTCGACGTCGAGCGTGCTGCCGTCGGAGAGCCGCGCACGGCGCACGTGGCCGGCCGCGTCACCCTCCAATGCCAGCACCGAGACACCGGTGCGTAGATCCACCCCGGCGGCGCGCTGCATCTCGGCGGCGATCGCGCCGATCACCCCGCCGAGCGCCCCGGACAGCGGGGCCGGGCCGCGTTCGGTGACGGTGACCTCCAGACCGAGCTCGCGGCACACCGAGGCCGCTTCCGACCCGATGAATCCGGAACCGATGATCAGCACCCGACTGGGACGGGCGGCCAACGCCGACTGCAGCCGGGCGGCATCGGCACTGGTGCGCAGCGGTATGAACGCCCTCCAGCGCGGCTTCCTCCGCGTTGGGCCACCGGCGGGCCCGCACACCGGTGGCGATCAGCAGCCGATCGCCAGGCACCTCGCTGCCGTCAGCCAGCCGCACCAGCCGGTTGGCGCGGTCCAGGGCGGTCGCGGGAACACCGAGTCGCCACTCGGCATCCACCTGGCGCAGGCGCGGCAGCTTCGTGTGGTCGGCCGCCACCCACCCCTTCAGGACCTGTTTGGACAGCGGCGGTCGGTCGTAGGGCTCGTCCGGCTCGTCGCCGATGATCGTGAGCTGCCCGCGAAAACCCTCTTCCCGCAGCCCTTCGGCGGCACGAAGCCCGGCCAGCGACGCGCCGACAATGACGATGCGGCCGTTGTCTTTGAAGCCATCCCGGTTCATCGGCGTTGGCCCGCTATTCGGTGTCGAGCCGGTCCACGATGATTGCCTGCACCGGGCATGACGCCGCCGCCCGCAATACCCGCAAACGCTGACTGTCGTCCGGGTTGGGGTCGTAGGCGAGGGTTTCTTCGCCGCTGAGTTTGAGCACCTCGGGTGCCAGCGGCACGCACTGCGCGTACCCCAGGCAGCGGTTCAGGTCGATAACGATCCGCATAGCGACCTCGATCCTCGTGGCTGAAGACCTGATGCTGCGCAGCCTACATCCAGCCGCAACACCAATCTCGGGATTGCGAAAAGCACTGACGGCGAGACGGATTCGCGGATCTGGGTGCATGCTGGTAGCCATGACGCGAAACGAGGTCACTGAGCAGATCGTCGTCGCCCGTTTGGCTAAGGGCTTGACCTGGCAGGAGTTGGCCGACGCGATCGGCCGGCCGGTGGTGTGGACCACCTCGGCGCTGCTCGGCCAGCACCCGATTCCCGCCGAACTCGGGAAGGTGCTGGTCGAGATGCTGGGTCTCGACGAGTCGGCGGTCGCGGTGCTTGCCGCACCGCCCATGCGCGGCGGGCTGCCCACCGCGGTGCCCACCGACCCGACCGTCTACCGCTTCTACGAGGCCCTGCAGGTGTACGGCGGGGCGATCAAAGAGCTCATCCATGAGCAGTTCGGTGACGGGATTATGAGCGCGATCAACTTCAGCGTCGACCTGCAAAAGAAACCCCACCCGTCGGGCGACCGTGTGGTGGTGACTTTCGACGGCAAATTCCTTCCCTACGACTGGGTTTCAGCGAAAGGCTGACGACGTGGCCGCAAGCGACCACCCGCAACCCGCCTGCTTGCCGTAAAGAAACCGTCAACAAACGCGCTTCGGGGGCCGTCCGCGCTTAGTTTCTTTTCACATGCTCACCGTTGGGAGCCGCGTCGCTTGGTGCTCGTAAACGGATAGGACGGTGCCTTATCGATGATTCTGATCGGCTTGGCGCTCGCGGCAGTCTTGGCGGCTTACCCAATCGCCGTACTGCTATTCCCGGAAGGGCCGTAATTGAGTAGCACGTTCGCGGGAATCGCGTTCCTTGTTTTGCTGGTGGCAGCGCTGGCCGCGGTACACGTACCGCTGGGTGACTACATTTACCGCGTCTACACGTCGCCGCGGGATTTGAAAGTCGAAAAGGCCATCTACCGCGTTATCGGCGTCGACCCCAAAGCCACACAGACCTGGGCCGGGTATGCCCGCAGCGTTTTGGCGTTCTCGGCAGTCGGCATTCTGTTCCTGTTCTTTTTCGAACTGTTCCAGGACAAGCTGCCGCTGCACCTGCATGATCCGGCGACCAAGATGACCCCGTCGCTGGCCTGGAACACCGCGGTCAGCTTTGTGACCAACACCAGCTGGCAGTCCTATGCGGGAGAGTCGACGGAGGGCCATCTGGTGCAGATGGCCGGCCTCGCCGTACAAAGCTTCCTCTCCGGAGCGGTGGGCATGGCCGTGGCTTTGGTGCTGGTGCGCGGCTTCGCCCGAGAAAAGACCGAAGAGCTGGGCAACTTCTGGGTGGATATGGTCCGCGGCACGTTGCGGATCTTGCTGCCGATAGCGTTCATCGGCGCGATCGTGCTGCTCACCGGCGGGATAATCCAGAATTTCCACCTCCACGACCAGGTCGTCGCCACGTTGAGCGGTGCCCAACAGACCATCACCGGCGGACCGATCGCCAGCCAGGAACCCGTCAAGTTGATCACCGGCGACGGCGGCGGGTTCTACAACGCACAGTCAGCACATCCGTTCGAGAATCCAAGCTCCTGGACGAACTGGTTCGAAATCTTCCTGATGTTCGTGATCCCTTTTTCGCTGCCCCGCACCTTCGGGCGCGTCGTGGGCAGCAAGAAGCAGGGCTACGCGATCGCCGCGATCATGGGTGTCCTCGCCACGCTGAGCATCGCCCTCATCCTGCTGTTTCAGCTGGGACATCACGGCACCGTCCCCACGGCGACCGGTGGCGCCATGGAGGGCATCGAGCAGCGCTTCGGGATCTTCGATTCGGCGATCTTTGCCGACACCGGCACGCTCACCTCCGACGGCGCCGTCGACTCGATGCACGACTCTTACACGAGCCTGGCCGGGCTGGTGACCATGTTCAACATGCAGCTTGGCGAGCTGGCGCCGGGCGGAATCGGTTCGGGTCTGTACGGCCTGCTCCTGCTGGCGGTGATATCGGTGTTTATCGCGGGGCTAATGGTCGGGCGCACACCGGAATACCTCGGCAAGAAGATCAGAGCCCGCGAAATGACGTTGTCGACAACCTTTATCCTGACCACCGAACTGGCGGTGTTGGTTGGCACCGGGATCGCGATGGCGTTCCCGGGTCCACGGGCCAGCATGGCCAACACCGGGCCACACGGCCTGTCGGAAGTGCTCTACGCGTTCACCTCCGCGGGCAACACCAATGGCTCGGCGTTTGCGGGCCTGTCGGCAAATACCATGTTTTACAACACCGCCTTGGGCCTCGCGATGCTCCTCGGCAGATACCTGCCGATGATCTTGGTGCTCGCGCTCGCCGGATCGCTGGCCCGCCAGGGTCATACGCCGGCGTCCATCGGCACCCTGCCCACCCATCGTCCGCAATTCGTCGGTCTGGTGGCCGCGGTGACGGTTATTCTGTGTGCACTCACATTTTTGCCGGCCTTAGCACTGGGGCCGCTTGCCGAAGGTATCCACTAGATGCGTGGTCTGCTGTACTTCGAAGCCGATTGGCGGCGAGAGGCGCTGCGGACCAACTTATGGCTCGTCCCGATCGTGCAAACGTTGGGGATTGTCCTGCTGTTCGCTGTCACCTACACGGTCGATCGCACGGCCTATGACGGGATCATCCGGCTGCCGTCGTGGGTGCTGAACGGCAGCGCCGACTCGGCTCGAGTCGTGTTGGCCACTGTCGCCGCCGCGATCATCACCGTGGTCGGCATCGTCTTCTCGATCACCATCGTGGCCCTGACGCTGGCTTCGACGCAGTTCGGGCCGCGGATGCTGCGTAACTTCGTGCGCGACCCGGGAACTCAAGTTTCGTTGGGAACATTCGTCGCGTCGTTCTGCTACGCGATGATTTCGCTGGTGTCGGTGGGCGGCGGCCCGCATGGCGATTTCGTTCCGCATCTGTCGATCACGGTGACGTTCATGCTGACGTTGGTAGATGTCGCGGTGTTGATCTTTTTCTTCAATCACATCGCCACGATGATTCAGCTTCCGGTGGTGATTGCGCGCATCGCGGGGAGGCTGGCCGAGGAGATCGACGTCCTAGATCGCGGCGAATCGTACGGTGTCGGCGCCGGTCGCGGCCCGTCGAGCGAGGAGCTGCTGGCGAAGTTGGCAGAGTCGGGTGCCCCGATCCGCACGCCGCGCAGTGGCTATCTTCAGGTCATCCGCCATGACATATTGGTCAAGATCGCTACCAAGGCGAATGCGGTGGTGCAGCTGCCCTACCGCCCAGGACATTTCCTGGTCGCCGGCCAGGTGGTGGCCTGGGTGTGGCCGCCCGAGGCTGCCGATGCCGTCGCCGATCGTCTCGCGCTGGGCCACGTCACCGGTGCGTATCGGACTCTGCCGCAAGACATTTCGTTTGGCTTCGATCAACTGGTCGAGATTGCTTTGCGTGCGCTGTCGCCCGCGGTGAATGACACGTTCACCGGAATGACCTGTATCGACTGGATCGCCGACTGCCTGTGCCGGATCTCCACCTCCTGGCGTCCGCAACGGATCCGGCGCGACGCAGAGGGAAACATCCGCGTCATCGCCTTCGTCGCCGATTTCGACCGGCTGGTCGAGCGTACCTTCGACACCATCCGCCAAGCAGCAGCCGGCATGCCCGCCATCATGATTCGGCAACTCGACGCGCTGGCCAAAGTCATCGAACAAACGCCCGACCGCAAACGCCGGACGGTACTGCTTCGCGAAGCCGACGCGATCCAGCGATTGAACCTGTCCTCGGTGACCGAGCCCACCGACCGCGACGACGTCACCAGGCGCTACGAGGTGGTCATGGCGCTGGTCGACCCCAACGCGCCGCCGCGGGTGGCCGACGTCAAACCGATGACCAACGGATTCGACTACGACGAGGCGGCACGCGTCAGTCTGAGGCGAGCGCGCACCGGAGCGGCTACAGTCGGCGCACATGACCACCAATCCACCTGAAGGCGGATCTCGTCCTATCCGGTGGCGGCGTCAAGGGCATCGGCCTGGCCGGCGCCGTCGTCGCGCTGATGGAAGCCGGGTACGGCATCCAACGCGTCTCCGGCACGTCGGCGGGCTCGATCGTCGGCGCGATCTGTGGCGGCCGGCGCCGACCAGCTGACCCCCGAGCAGGTCGAAGAGCTCACCATGACGTTGCCCTACCGCAAATTTCTTGACCCGACGCCGATCACCGGCATTCCGCTGCTCGGCCCCGCCTGGGGTGTGCTGAGCGAAACCGGTATCTACAAAGGCGATTTCGCCCACGAGTGGATCCGATCTGAGCTGAAGAACCTGGGCGTTCGCACGTTCGGCGATCTCGCGTTCGACGACGAGAGCCTGCCGCCGGAGCAGCGCTACCGGTTGGTGGTCACCGTGTCCGACGTGACCACTGGCCAGCTGGTGCGGCTGCCGTGGGACTACCACCGGCTCTACGGGCTGGACCCCGACGAGCAGGAGGTCGCCGATGCGGTTCGCGCTTCGATGTCGATCCCGTTCTTCTTCCAGGTGGCCAAGCTGACCAGCACCAGCGGCTTGACGTCGACGCTGGTTGACGGCGGTGTGCTGTCGAACTTCCCGATCGACTCGTTCGACCGGCGCGACGGCAAACCACCACGTTGGCCCACATTCGGCGTCACGTTGTTACCCAACCTGCCGCAGGGCAACGACAAAGTGATTCCGGCCCTGGGCGCGGTGAATTGGCTATTCGGCGGTCCGCCGCTGATGGAAGAGCTGATCACCACGATGATCGTCGGCCGCGACCAGGCCTACCTCAACCAACCCTGGGTCAGTGCGCGGGCGATCCGCGTCGACTCGACCGAGGTCAGTTTTCTCGACTTCAACCTCTCGCAAACAGCAGATGCAGGGGCTTTACCAGCGCGGTTACGACGCGGCGGAGGCGTTCCTGTCCACCTGGAACTGGTCGCAAGCGCTACCGACGACCAGTGTGAGCGAGTCGCGGCTGAATGCCCGACGCGCCGTGTGCCATGATCGCGGGCAAGGCTAAACCGCGAACTCTTCTGCCATGCCGTCGATCCCGGCCCGGATGCCCGCCAGCGCCTCGGCCCGAGTCCGCAGCTTCGTCGCGGCGTGCGCCCCCTGCTTGAGGGTGGCGAATTCCCGTGCGGCTTCCTCGGCGCGGCTGAGCACCATATCGGGCAGCACGATTTCGTCCAGCCAGCCGGCGGCTATTGCGGTTTCGCCGAAGAACGTCTTCGCCAGCCCCGCGGCTTGCTGGTACGCGGACCGCGTCAGCCGCAGCTTCATCACCTCGAGCGCCGCGTAGGGGATCGTCATACCGATCGCGACTTCGTTGGCCTGGATGTTGTAGGCCGGCGCCGCCACCCGGTGATCGCCGCTGGCCAGCAAGAACGCACCCATCGCGATGGCGTGGCCGGTGCAGGCCATCACCACCGGCTTGGGATAGGACAGCAGCCGGTGGGACAGCTCGAAGCCGCCCTTGAGCATGTCGATCGCGGGCTGAATATCGCCGGAGGTCAAGACTTTCAGGTCGAAACCACCGCTGAACACCCGGTGGTTTCCGGCGATCACGACGGCGCCGACGTCGTCACGGTCGGCGTGATCGAGCGCTTCGTTGAGGGCCTGCTGCATGCTCGGCCCGAGGACGTTGACCTTGCCGTCGTCCATCGTGATGAACGCGACGGAGTCGTCGAGGCGATAGGTGACCGGGCCGCTCATAGGAAACTCCTTCGATACCGGCAGCGGAGCCGATTGAATCAGATCGACGTGGTGCCGGCCGTGGCGGCGTCGTTAGACGACTCGCTCGCCGCGGTGTTTACCCAGCTCGTCTTCGGCGTTGCCCCAACGCAGACTCACGTCGGTCGGCGGCGCGTCGATCTGACGCAGGCGGTATCGATCCTTGGTTTCCTCGATCGCGCGGTTCATCCGTTCGATCTCGCCGCGGAAGACGTCTGCGCGAGTTTCCTTGGTGGCGTAGTGGAAATAGGTCAGCAGGCTGCGTAGCAGTTCCAGCTTCTCTTTTTCCCGCTTGGCCAGGTTGTGGTTCGTCATCAATTCGATCCGCTGAACCGGCGGCAGCGCGGCCCAGTCCAGCACCACCTTGGTTTCGAACGGACGCCGGCGACGCTGCCATAGCTTCCATCCGCGCGGGGTCTCGACGCGGTCGTAGTAGGTCAGCGTGCCCGGGAAACGCGACTCGATGCCCTCACCGAGCTCGGAGCGGTCGAGCGCCGAATCCCACACCGTGCGCCACTCCTGGCCCGGAGCCAGGGTCGGCAACTGGCGGGGGAGTTGCAGTTCGACGACATCGGCATAACCGTCGGTGGCGTTTTCGTACTCGGCGACGGTCGGTGGGTGCGGAAACGTGAACGAGACGTCGTAGGCCGAGGTCTTACCGAAGTTCCGCACCACCAGCTCGATCACATGCCAATCGGCGGCGTGCGGCTCCATGAACATCCCGACGTGCGGACGGGTCTCTTCGATTGCCAACCGGCGATTGCGCCGGATCTGTTGATTGGCAACGACGAGCGCGACCACGCCGAGCGCCAGCAGGGCCCAGACGGCCAACACCAACCAGGTACCGGACGCAGCGCCCGCCACCTGGTGCCAACGATCTTGGATCCATCCCATCGAAGAATCCACCCTCCGCTTATATCACAGCGCTTACGGGCGTAAAAATTCGCTGGAGGACCCGTAAGTGCTTATTTACCCGCCCATCAGCATTCGCCACTGATCGAGATCGGCGACGCGATAGACGTAGTTGGATCGCTTGACCTCCGACAACGACGCACTCGGTTCGAGTTGAATACCAGTGTCCGGGAAACACCGTCGGATCACCAGAGAGTTGGGCAAGCTTTTGCAGGCTGCGGAACATTTCGTCGGAGTCGCCGCCGGGAAAATCGGTGCGGCCACAGCCCTCCACAAACAGCGTGTCACCGGCAACCAGCCGGCCGTCGAGCAGGAAGCATTGGCTGCCCGGCGTGTGGCCGGGGGTGTGCAGCAGCTCGATTTCGATGTCGCCGGCGCTGACCTTGTCGCCATGCTCATGCTGGGTGAGGTCGCCCATGCTGATCCCGGTAATGCGCGAAACAAACAGCGCCTCTTGGGAATTGACGTGGACGGGGACGCTGACGCGCTCCAGCAGCTCGGCCAGCCCCTTGAGTTCGAAGCCCATCATCGAGCCGCCGACATGGTCGGGGTGGTGATGAGTGACCAGCACGCCGGACAGGTGCATGCCGTCGGCCTCGAGCGCGTCGAGCAGATCGCCGGCCGCGTACGCCGGATCGACCACCAGGCAGTCGCCGGTCTGGCGGTCCCCGATCAGGTACGCGAAGTTGCGCATCTGCGTCGCGAACCCGTCACCCTTGGCGAAGTCGCGGCCGGAGAGCAATTGGCGGAAGTACAGCCGGTCGGAATCAGGCATCTGCTCAGCCTATGACCCCGGGACGGTTGGGTGACGCCGTGGTGTGCCTGAGTTAACCCCTGCCGGTGCCGTGCAGGGCTAGCCACGCTGGGTTTGGTGCCCTCGCAGCGCAGGCTGTACCCTCTTTTAGGCCCGCGGCGCGACTTGACTGGTCGCTACGGGTGCGGCCCCCTTAGCTCAGTCGGTAGAGCGTTTCCATGGTAAGGAAAAGGTCAACGGTTCGATTCCGTTAGGGGGCTCGGCGGACGCCGAGCAGGCAGGCGGCCCAGAACGAAGGCAATGCAGTCGCGAGGCGATGTAGCTCAGTCGGTTAGAGCGAACGACTCATAATCGTTAGGTCGCCGGTTCGAGTCCGGCCATCGCTACAAGACAACAACGAGACGATCCGAAAAGAGAACCGACGTGGCCTCCAGTACCGACGTACGGCCCAAGATCACCTTGGCGTGCGAGGTGTGCAAGCACCGCAACTACATCACGAAGAAGAACCGCCGCAACGACCCCGACCGGCTGGAGCTGAAGAAGTTCTGCCCCAACTGCGGCAAGCACCAGGCCCACCGCGAGACGCGCTAGCGCCGACCGGCGAGCAATTACTCAGACTGACTAGGTAGGTTCTAGAGCCGTGTCGTTGGGCAAAAACGTGGTCGGGATGCACTACCGGTACCCCGACCACTACGTGGTGGAGCGGGAGAAGATCCGGGAGTACGCCGCCGCCGTCAAAAATGATGACCCGTGCTTCTTCGAGGAGAAGGCCGCGGCCGAGCTGGGCTACGAGCGGGCTGCTGGCGCCGCTGACGTTCATCTCGGTGTTCGGCTACAAGGCACAGCGGCGTTCTTCGCACACGCCAACATCGGCATCCAGGACGCGCAGATCGTGCAGGTCGACCAGGTGCTGAAGTTCCTGAAGCCGATCCAGGTCGGCGACAAGCTGTACTGCGACGTCTATGTCGACTCGATTCGGCAGGCGCACGGCACCGACATCATCGTCACCAAGAACATCGTCACCAACGAAGCGGGTGACGTCGTACAGGAGACCTACACGACCCTGGCGGGCCGTGCCGGTGAAGAGGGAGAAGAGGGTTTCAGCCATGCCACTGCGTGAGTTCGATTCGGTGCAGGTCGGTGACCAGCTTCCGGAGAAGGTCTACCCGCTGACCCGTCAGGATTTGGTGAACTATGCGGGTGTCTCCGGCGATCTCAACCCGATTCACTGGGACGACGAGATCGCCAAGGTCGTCGGGCTGGACACCGCGATCGCGCACGGCATGCTGACCATGGGCCTGGGTGGCGGCTACGTCACGTCGTGGGTCGGCGACCCCGGGGCGGTGACCGAGTACAACGTGCGGTTCACCGCGGTGGTGCCGGTACCCAACGACGGCAAGGGCGCCGAGATCGTGTTCACCGGCCGGGTCAAGTCGCTCGATCCGGACAGCAAGTCGGTGACGATCGCGCATCACGGCCACCACTGGCGGCAAGAAGATCTTCGGCCGGGCCGTCGCATCGGCGAAGTTGGCGTAGCGGTGGCGATCAATACCGACATCCGCGGAATGGTGTGGGAGTACCCGGACAGCTACGTGGTGGGCCGCGAGAAGGTGCGCGAATTCGCCAAGGCGGTCAAGGCCGACGACCCGGCCTGTCTGGATGAAGAGGCGGCCGCCGAACTCGGGTATGACGCCCTCGTCGCGCCGCCGACTTTCGTCACGATCCTCGGGAAGCTGGTCCAGGCGGACTTCATGCGGAAGGTCGATACCGGCTACGACACGCTGCAGATGGTCCAGGTCGACCAGCGCTTCGTCTACCACAAGCCGATCCTTGCCGGCGACGTGCTGCATGCCCGGATGGAGGTCCACTCCGTCGTCGAACGGTTCGGCGCCGACATCGTGGTCACCAGGAACACCTGCACCAACGACGCCGGAGAGGTCGTGTTGGAGGCCTACACCACGGTGATGGGTCACGAGGGCGACGACTCGATCAATCTCAAGTGGGACATGGAGTCCGGGCAGGTCGTCAGGACGGCGTAATTAGTACCTGAGACCTGCTCCGATGTACACTCGGACCTCGGGGTTTTCCCATTACCAGCGTGTTTTTCCTTCAATGTGGAGAGAGCGCGCGTTGTGTGAGGCCCCGGCACGCAGCAGGTTGGCCTGCCAACCGGCGAAGGGGCGTAGCTCAACTGGCAGAGCAGCGGTCTCCAAAACCGCAGGTTGCAGGTTCAAGTCCTGTCGCCCCTGCTGAATTCGGGACGATGGGACCGGACGGATGGTGGACACTGGAGGGTGACCACCAAGACACGAGGTTGAACGAAGGAGCATGCGGTGAGCGACGAACGCGACGATGCCGACGCCGCAGCCGACGGCGGAGCCGACGAACAGCAGCGGCGGCCGCACGGCAGTGGTGACGCGGCCGCAGCGCCCCACCGGCAAGCGGTCCCGTCAGCGAGCCGAGGTTGACGAGCACCGATGACGAAGGCTCGTCCGGTGCCGTCGAGCTCACTGAGAGCAGCGCAGAGGAAGAGGCGGGCAAGAAGCCCAAGAAAGCCAAGAAGGCCCGCAAATCATCAGGGCAGTCGACCAACCCGATCGTCTACGTCTACAACTACCTCAAGCAGGTCGTCGCCGAGCTGCGCAAGGTCATCTGGCCCAACCGCAAGCAGATGGGCACCTACACCTCGGTGGTGCTGGCGTTCCTGGTGTTCATGGTGACGTTGATCGGCCTGGTGGACCTGGGCTTGGCCAGGCTGGTGCTGCTGGTGTTCGGCTGACGCCGAGCCGCAGACGAGCTGAAGTGCTGAAGTATAGGAAGGACCGAAAAAACCGTGACTACCTCCGACGGCGATCTGCCCGTGGGTGAGACGGTCGACATCGAACAGGCCTTACACGAGGTCACCGGCGAGGCGAGCGCGCCGGACGCGGTGGCCGACGACGCCACGACGTCTGACCGACGACGCCGCTGCGGAGGCCGCTGCGCCCGAAGAGCCGGCCGAGCGGCCGAAGAGCCGGCAGCTGCCGAGAGCCGGTGAAGCGCGACGAGGCCGAGGGCTGAAGACGTCGACCCGGCTGCCGCGCTGAAAGCCGACCTGCGCCTCAAACCCGGCGACTGGTACGTCATCCACTCCTACGCCGGATACGAGAACAAGGTCAAAGCCAACCTCGAGACCCGCGTGCAGAACCTGGACGTCGGCGACTACATCTTCCAGGTGGAAGTGCCCACCGAAGAGGTCACCGAGATCAAGAACGGCCAGCGCAAGCAGGTCAACCGCAAGGTGCTGCCCGGCTACATCCTGGTGCGCATGGATCTGACCGACGACTCCTGGTCGGCGGTGCGCAACACCCCGGGCGTCACCGGGTTCGTCGGCGCGACCTCGCGCCCGTCGGCGCTGTCGCTGGACGACGTGGTGAAGTTCCTGCTGCCGCAGGGCGCGGCCAAGAAACCCGCCAAGGGCGCGGCGAGCACCGCCGCCGCGGCCAGCGAAGGCGGCCTGGAACGTCCGGTGGTCGAGGTCGACTTCGAGGTTGGCGAGTCGGTCACCGTGATGGACGGGCCGTTCGCCACGCTGCCGGCGACGATCAACGAGGTCAACGCCGAACAACAGAAACTCAAGGTGCTGGTGTCCATCTTCGGCCGCGAAACACCTGTGGAACTGGGCTTTACCCAGGTCTCGAAGATTTAGCTTTAGGCGCCCGGCGACGATGCGGGCCACGTCAGTGGCCTGAGGAGGAGCCGGGCAACAAGGAAGGAACAACACCAACTCATGGCCCCGAAAAAGAAAGTCGTCGGGCTGATCAAGCTGCAGATCAAGGCCGGCGAAGCCAACCCCGCGCCGCCGGTCGGTCCGGCGCTCGGCCAGCACGGCGTCAACATCATGGAGTTCTGCAAGGCGTACAACGCCGCGACAGACGCCCAGCGCGGCAACGTCATCCCGGTGGAGATCACCGTCTACGAAGACCGCAGCTTCACCTTTGCGCTCAAGACCCCGCCGGCGGCCAAGCTGCTGCTCAAGGCTGCGGGCGTGGGCAAGGGCTCGGCCGAGCCGCACAAGGAGAAGGTCGCCAAGGTGACCTGGGATCAGGTCCGCGAGATCGCCGAGACCAAGAAGGCCGACCTCAACGCCAACGACATCGAGGCCGGCGCCAAGATCATCGCCGGCACCGCACGGTCGATGGGCATCACGGTCGAATAGGTCTCGGCAGATGCCCGTGGGAGGGCCAGCTTCGGCCCGCTTCTCAACCACAACCCAACATCAGATTGGATAACGAATGAGCAAGAACAGCAAGGCATATCGCGCCGCCGCCGAGAAGGTGGACCACGACAACCTCTACACCCCGCTGCAAGCGGCCAAGCTGGCCAAGGAGACGTCGTCGACCAAGCAGGACTCGACCGTCGAGGTGGCCATCCGGCTCGGAGTCGACCCGCGCAAAGCCGACCAGATGGTCCGCGGCACGGTCAACCTGCCGCACGGCACCGGTAAGACCGCCCGGGTGGCGGTGTTCGCGGTCGGCGACAAGGCCGAGGAGGCCACCGCGGCCGGCGCCGACGTGGTCGGCAGTGACGACCTGATCGAGAAGATCCAGGGCGGGTTCTTGGACTTCGACGCGGCGATCGCCACGCCCGACCAGATGGCCAAGGTCGGCCGGATCGCGCGGATCCTCGGACCGCGCGGCCTGATGCCCAACCCGAAGACCGGCACCGTCACCCCGGACGTCGCCAAGGCGGTGTCCGACATCAAGGGCGGCAAGATCAACTTCCGGATCGACAAGCAGGCCAACCTGCACTTGGTCATCGGCAAGGCGTCCTTCGACGAGAAGCAGCTCGCCGAGAACTACGGCGCGGCGCTCGACGAGGTGCTGCGGCACAAGCCGTCGTCGTCGAAAGGTCGCTACCTGAAGAAGATCACGGTCTCGACGACCACCGGCCCGGGCATCCCGGTCGACCCGTCGATCACCCGCAACTTCGCCGAGGCGTAATTACTCGGGTGTTCACCGTGGGTCACCGACAGTGAACGCATCTCCGTCTCTTAAGATCCCCTCATGAGAAGTGCCTCGGGTAACGAAGGTGGCGGTCGCGGAAACCGGCTGGAGTTGACCGACTACCTCGATGCGGATGGCGGCATCGTCCTGCCAGAAGGCGTCAACCTGGTGACATTTCTGGACCGCCACATCGCCGACATCGGCGATGCCGTCGCTTACCGCTACCTCGACTACACCCAGCATGCCGACGGTAAGGCCATCAACTTGACCTGGGCCGAGCTGGGCACCAGGTTGCGGGCGATCGGTGCGCGCCTGCAGCAGGTGACCTCCCGGGGTGATCGGGTGGCCATACTGGCTCCGCAGGGCATCGACTACATCGTCGGTTTCTTCGCCGCGATCAAGGCCGGCGACATCGCAGTGCCGTTGTTCGCGCCGGAGTTGCCCGCGCATGCGGAGCGCCTCAACACGGTGCTCGCCGATGCCCAGCCCGCGGTGATACTGACCACCGCTGCTGCGGGTGCGGCGGTTCAGGAGTTCGTCCGGTCGCTACCGCGCAGCCGCAGACCGCGGGTGATCGCGATCGATGAAGTCCCCGATTCGGTGGGCGCCACGTTCGCCCCGGTTCATCTCGATACCGACGACATTGCGTATTTGCAGTACACCTCGGGGTCGACGCGGGCGCCGGTCGGTGTGGAGATCACCCACCGGGCGATCGGCACCAACGTGCTGCAGATGGTGATCTCGACCGGCATGGACTGGGACATCCGCAGCGTCAGCTGGTTGCCGCTCTACCACGACATGGGCCTGCTGATGATCGTGTGCGTGGCGGTATTCGGCACTCAGGTCACGCTCATGTCGCCGATCGCGTTCGTCCGAAGGCCGCAGCGGTGGATCCGCCAGCTGGCAGCCGAGTCTCAGCACGGCCGCACATTCGCGGCGGCTCCGAATTTCGCGTTCGACCTGGCCGTTGAGCGCGGGCTCCCCGATGCCGGCGAGGACCTCGACCTGAGCAATGTGGTGTCGCTGATCAACGGCTCCGAACCGGTCAGCATCTACTCGATCGCGAAGTTCAACGCGGCGTTCGCCCCGTATGGCCTGCCAAGCACGGCGGTCAAGCCGTCTTACGGCATGGCCGAGGCGACCCTGTTTGTCTCGACCATCGACCCCGCCGCTGGGGCAACCCTTATCTACCTGGACCGCGACCAGTTGGGCGTCGGGCGTGCGGTTCGGGTCTCGCCGGACGCGCCCAACGCCATCGCGCAGGTTTCCTGCGGCCGGATCGCCCGCAGCCAGTGGGGCGTCATCGTCAACCCCGACACCGAGGCGGAACTACCCGACGGGGAGGTCGGCGAGATCTGGTTGCACGGCGACAATATCGGCCGTGGCTACTGGGCACGCCCAGAGGAGACCGAGCGGGTGTTCGGCAACAAGCTGCAGTGCCGACTGCCGGTAGGCAGCCATGCGGACGGGGCGCCGAGCGAGGCCACCTGGCTGCGGACCGGTGATCTCGGCGTCTACCTCGACGGTGAGCTCTACATCACCGGGCGTATCAAGGATCTGATTATCGTCGATGGCCGCAACCACTATCCGCAGGATATCGAGGCCACCACGGCCGAGGCGTCGTCGGCGGTGCGATCGGGTTACGTCGCGGCGTTCTCGGTGCCGGCGAACCAGGTGCCGGGAGCGCCCGCCGATGCGGCCGGCGAGCGTCTGGTCATCGTTGCCGAACGGGCGGTGGGCGCGGGCCGGGCTGATCTGCAACCGGTGATCGATGCCATCCGGGCGGCGGTATCGCGCCGGCATGGCCTGCCGTCGTCCGATGTGCTGCTGGTGGCGGCCGGCGTCATCCCGCGAACCACCAGCGGCAAGCTGGCGCGTCGGGCATGCCGCGCCCAATATCTCAACGGCGAGTTGGGCGTACGGGGCCATCCCTGATCGCGCGTCCGGTGGGATTTCTCTCGCGAGCGACGCGAAAGCTCATTTTCGATCGGCGTGTCGGGAGCTTTCGCGTCTGTGGCAGTGGCGCCTATCCGCCGCATTCGGCGATGCGCCGGCGCAGGTAGTCGCGGCCCGGCTCGGAACCATTGGACGCCAACGCCGTTCGATACCAGGTGACGGCGTCGTCACGTCGTCCGGCCCGCCGCAGCAAGTCGGCGCGCACCGACGCCACCAGGTTGGACCGCGCCAGTCGCGGATCGTGTGCCACCTTCTCCAAGGCGGCCAGTCCGGCGTCCGGGCCGTCGCGGAAACCGACCGCCAGAGCCCGATTCGCCCGCACCACCGGCGAATCGGTCATCGCCAACAGCCGTGTCGTAGGCCGCGCAGATAGCTCGCCAGTCGGTCTGCTCCCAGGACGTCGCTGTCGCGTGCAACGCGGCGATCACTGCCTGCGGCAGATACGGGCCGGTCGAACCTTGGGCCGCCCGCAGCCGATCCAGACCGCGCGTGATGCGGCCACGGTCCCAGCGGCGACGGTCCTGTTCCTCGAGCGGCACCAACGCCCCGGCGTCGTCCACCCGGGTCGTCCGTCGCGAATCATGCAGCAGCACAAGGGCTGCCAGCGCGTGCGCCTCCAGTTCACCCGGCATCAGCGTGCACAGCTCGCCGGCCAGCCGGACCCCTTCGTCGCACAGCTCGTCGCGAATCGCCGACGGGCCCGCCGTCGACCAGTAACCCTCGGTGAACACCGAGTAGATGCAACTGAGCACATGCGGTGTGCGCTCGGGCAGCAACTCGGCGGGCGGCACCCGCAGCGGGATATTGGCGTGCCGGACCTTGGTCTTGGCGCGGGTGATTCGCTGGCCGACCGCGGCCTCGGTCTGCAGCAGTGCGCGGGCGATCTCTGCCACGGTCAACCCGGAAACCAGCCGCAGGGTCAGCGCGAGCTGCGACACCCGGTCGAGTGCCGGGTGGGCGCAGGTGAACATCATCCGCAGTTCGTCATCGCGAACCGGATGCGGTTCGACGTGATCGGTGCGCGCCCGGATGTTCTCCACGTACCCTCTCATGGCGGCCAATTCCTTTCCCGGACGCACCGATTCGCGGCGCAGCCGGTCGCGGGCGCGGTTACGCGCCACGGTCAGCACCCACGCGCCGGGATTGTCCGGTACGCCGTCGCGTGGCCATACCCGCAGCGCCTCGGCGAAGGCTTCCTGGACGGCGTCCTCGGCGACGCTGAGATCACCCGACCACCGGGCCAGCGTGGCCACGGCCGGGCCCCACTCGCGCCGAAAGACGCCGTCCAGGTTGACCATGCTCTACAGGCCGGAGACTCCCGCCAACTGGCGCAGCTGCACCGCGCCCGCGGGGATCATCGCGGCCAGCTTGACCGCCTCGTCACGGTCGCCGGCGGTCAGCACGTAGAAGCCGGTTGCGATCTCGGCTCCTTCCGGGTAGGGCCCGTCGGTCAACAACACGTCGCCGTCGCGGACGCGCACCGTGGTTGCCGTCGCCGGCTCGTGCAATGCGGCGCCGGCGACGATGTGATCGCCTGCGACAGCAGCGAATTCACCGTGTCGCGCCGCTTCCGCCTCCCACTCCGGCGTGCCGGGGACATTGGCCGCTGCCGGTGGCTCCAGCAGCAGCGCCAACCACTGGCCGTCGGAGCGCGACCACTCCGGATCGACGGTGTGGTAGATCGGGCGAACCTCGATGGCGCCGTATTTGGCGGCGGGAATATCGCGTGCGAATGCCAATGCGTCGTCCAGGTTTTCGGCTTCGAACACGTAGTAGCCGCCCGCGACCTCCGCGGCCTCGGCGAATGGGCCGTCGGTGATCGTCGGCGCGTCCGGGCCGCCCGAGATGCGCACACCGGTCGCCGCGGGCAACAGCGCGTCACCGCCGCGGATCGCCGACGCGGCCTTGGCGTGGAAACTCTGGTAGGCCGCCATCTCGGTGGCCCCCTGCGTCGGGCGTGAGGTCCCGCTCCTGACTGATCAACAAAGCGAGGTACTGCATTGTGGTCACCTCCGGTAGTGAGCGAAACCCTATGTTCCACTCTCTACCTGTCCGACGAACGGCGCAGCCACAATCCGACAGCAGGCGCTGCGGCAAATGCGGGAAAAAGATTAAGCCGCGGCGCCGGGCTTGAGGTAGGTGACCAGGCTGACGTCCAGCATTTCGTCGGTGAAGTAATGCTCGGCGCCGCGCAGGTACTTGATGTACCGCTCGAAGACCTCTTCGGACTGGATCTCGATGGCCTTGGCTTTGTTGGCCTCCAGCGCGTCGCCCCAGATCCGCAGCGTCTTGATGTAGCTGCTCCCGCAACGAAAGCGGCTCGGGCACCACAAAACCCGCCTTCTCGCCGTGTTCGACCATCATCGAAGTGGAGGGCAGGCGACCGCCCGGGAAGATCTCGGTGAGGATGAACTTGATGAACCGTGCCGTCTCAAAGGTGATCTTCTTGCCGCGCGCGTGCATATCGTAGGGGTGATAGCTCACGCTGCTCTGCACGGTCATCCGCCCGTCCTCGGGCATCATGTTGAACGTGTTCTTGAAGAAGCGATCGTAGTTCTCGAAGCCGAAGTGCTCGAATGCCTCGATCGACACGATCCGGTCGACGGAGTCGCTGAAATCCTCCCAGCCGCGCAGCAGCACCTGACGTGAGCGATTGGTGTCGATGCTGTCCAGCACGTGCTGGGCGCGGGCGTGCTGGTTCTTGGACAACGTCAGGCCGATCACGTTCACGTCGTACTTCTCGACGGCGCGCTTCATCGTGGTGCCCCAGCCGCAGCCGATGTCCAGCAGCGTCATGCCGGGCTTCAGGTCCAGCTTGTCGAGGTTCAGGTCGACCTTGGCGATCTGGGCTTCTTCCAGCGTCATGTCGTCGCGCGTGAAGTAGGCGGAGCTGTACGTGCGCGTCGGGTCCTGGAACAGCCCGAAGAAGTCGTCGGAGAGGTCGTAATGTGCCTGGATGTCCTCGGGACGCGTTCGCGTCTCTGTGGAACTGACTTGCTTGTCAGGCATCTGCTTTCTTGGCCCTTCCTACTACTTGGGGTGTTGCCGCACCCTGGTTGCGTGCTCGCCGACTGCACAATCCTTCTTGGTGAGAGCACCATACCCGGCATCGTCCGATACTTGGACGAGGTACCTGTTTTTGCTTTCGCGTGGCTGAAACGCTATTTCTCCAGTGTGAATTGGTTGACGTCGATGTAGCCGACCCGGAATCCCTTGGCGCAGCCGGTCAGATAGTGCATGTAGCGCTCGTAGACCTCTTCGGATTGGATCTCGATGGCTTCTTTCTTGTGCGCCTCCAGCGCCGCGGCCCAGTGGTCGAGGGTCTTGGCGTAGTGCGGCTGCAGCGACTGCCTGCGGGTCAGCGTGAAACCGGCCTTTGACGAGTGGTCCTCCACCTTCTCGATCGACGGCAACCGGCCGCCCGGGAAGATCTCGGTGACGATGAACTTCATGAACCGGGCCAGCTCGAAGGTCAACGGCATGCCGCGTTCAGTCATCTGCGCGGGGATCAGGCCGGTGATCGTGTGCAGCAGCATCACCCCGTCGTCGGGCAGGGCTTCGTGGGCCATCTTGAAGAAGTCGTCGTAGCGGTCGTGGCCGAAGTGCTCGAAGGCGCCGATTGAGACGATTCGGTCGGCCGGCTCGTCGAACTCCTCCCAGCCGGCTAGCAGAATCCGCTTGTCGCGCGGGCTGTCCAGCTCGTCGAGCATCTTCTGCACGTGCGCGGCCTGGTTCTTGCTCAGGGTCAGGCCGATGACGTTCACGTCGTACTTCTCGATCGCGCGGCGCATCGTGCTGCCCCAGCCGCAGCCCACGTCGAGCAGCGTCATTCCCGGCTGCAGGCCCAACTTGCCCAGCGCCAGGTCGACCTTGGCCTGCTGCGCCTCTTCCAGCGTCATGTCGTCACGCTCGAAGTAGGCGCAGCTGTAGGTCTGGCTCGGGTCGAGGAAGAGCCGGAAGAAGTCGTCAGACAGGTCGTAGTGCGCCTGGACGTCCTCGAAATGCGGCCTGAGTTTTTCGGCCATTCGGGCGTGCGCCTTTCTGGTTTTCACGGTGTCCACCCCACAGCGAGTGCGACTACCAGCCCCCGGTTATCCGCCGCTCATGGTAGTCGATCGGCCTGGTCGGACCGAATCGGAAAACCGGCCGCTGGCTGGTCAGCCCTGGGCAAACGTGGCGGTCAGCTCGCCGATCAGCCGGTCCCACAGCTGCTCGGGCAAATCGTGGCCCATGCCGTCGATCAAGACCAGACGGGCTCCCCGGATCGCCCGGGCAACCGCCCGGCCGCCGACCGGGCGCTGCAGCTTGTCGGCCCGGCCATGCAGCACTACGGTGGGCGCGCTGATCTGCCGGTTGTAGCGGCGCAGGCTGCCGCTGGCGACGATCGCGCTGAAATGCCGGGCGACGCCCCACGGGTAGTAGCACCGTTCGTAGGCCTCGATCGTCTCGCGCGCGGATCCGCTGCTGGGGCGCCGGATACCAGGGACTGCCGATGATCCCCCAGACCCGCACGGCGTTGTCGGCGATCACGTCGAGCGGCGAACCCGGCGGCGGGCCCTTGAGCACGGCGAACAGCGCGCGGGGGGCCGGCGGTGGCAAGAACGGCTGGTTGTTGCTGGAGAAGATCACCGCCAGCGACCGCGTCCGCGCGCGGAATCGTGCGGCGAAGACCTGGGCGATCATGCCGCCCATCGAGGCGCCGGCGATGTGTGCCCGGTCGATGCCGAGGTGATCGAGCACCGCGGCGCCGTCGTCGGCCATGTCGTCGAGTGTGTAGTCGGCCTTGCCGGGTGCACCCACCCAGAACTTGAGCATCCGCGGGATCATCGACCCCTCGGAATGCCCCCGCTTGGTCTTGCTGGACAGGCCGACATCACGGTTGTCGTAGCGGATCACCCGCAGGCCTTCCGCGACGAGCTTTTCGCAGAACCCGTCGCGCCACAGCAGCAGCTGCGAGCCCAGCCCCATGATCAACAGCACAGCCGGGTCGCCCGGGTCGCCCATGTCTTCGTAGTAGATATCCAGGTCGCCGGAACGTGCTGTGCCGCTTCGGATTTCCACAGGGGCTAGACCTCCCTAAAGCTCAACGTCGGATTGGTGCTCGCGGCTGACCTCGACCATGAAGTTGGCGAAGTACCCGGTGAGCTGCGGGTCGGACATCATCTGCCACCTCGGCGCCAGCAGCTTCATGTAGCGCTCGACGTAGAGGAACTGCTTGCCGATCAGCACCAGCTCGCGAGGCAGCTTGACGTCGTAGGCGTCGGCCAGCGTCGACAGCTGCCTACCGATGTCGGCGTAGGACATGTCGCCCAGCGTCTGCATGGTCAGCGGGGTGGCGAACTTCTCCAGGTCCTTGGCGGCCTGGGCTTCGGGCTTCATGGTGCCGACGGCGCCCATCAACACGACGATCTTGCCGGCCGCGGCGTGGTCCTTCTTGACCAGCAGCGCGTAGACCAGCTCGCGCAGCAGCCAGCGGGTGCGCGGATCGATGCGGCCCATGATGCCGAAGTCGAAGAACACGATGCGACCCTGGTCGTCGACATAGAGGTTGCCGGCGTGCAGGTCGCCGTGGAACAGGCCGTGCCGCAGCCCGCCCTCGAACAGGCTGAACAGCAACGCTTTGACCAGCTCGGTGCCGTCGAACCCGGCCTTGCGGATCGCGGCGACGTCGTCGATGCGGATGCCCTGCACCCGCTCCATCGTCAGCACCCGCTCGGTGGTGAGCTTCCAGTGCACCTGCGGCACCCGGATGTTCTTGCCGAGCGGTGACGCGTGCAGGTGGGAGATCCAGGCGTCCATCGACTGTGCCTCGAGGCGGAAGTCCAGCTCCTCGGCCAGGTTGTCGCTGAAGTCGGCGACGACATCCTGCGCGGACAGGCGGCGGCCCAGCTTGGCCAGCTCCACGGCCTGTGCGAAGCGCTTGAGGATCTGTAGGTCGGCGGCCACCCGGCGACGGATGCCGGGCCGCTGGATTTTTACGACGACCTCCTCGCCGGTCTTCAGGGTCGCGTAGTGCACCTGTGCGATGGACGCGGAGGCGAACGGCTCGTCTTCGAAACTGGCGAACAGCTCCGACGGGTCGGCGCCGAGCTCGTCGGCGAACAGCTGGTGCACCTCGTCTTTGTTTGCCGGTGGCACGTCGTCGAGCAGGCTCCGGAATTCCCGTGACAGCTGTTCGCCGAACGCGCCCGGGCTGGACGCGATGATCTGCCCGAATTTGACGTAGGTCGGGCCCAGGTCGGAGAAGGTCTGCGGGAGTTGCTTGATGACCTTTTGCTGCAATCGGACCCTTGCTCGGCAGCTTGGTGACGACGCGTGCGGCGGTGCGGGTGAGCTGCCAACCGGTCACGCCGATGCGGGCCGCCTCGACCGGCAACGGCACCCGGTCAAGCTTGGCTACCTCGCGGTGGTTGTTGGAACTCATTGGTGCAGTCTGCCAAATCCGTGGTGTCAAGTCCCAATTCCTGTGAGCCCGCTCACCGGATGGGCGCCCGGGCAAAGTTCTCGGTGAGGGTTTCCACGATCGGGCGCCACACCGGTTCGGGGAGGTCGTGGCCCATGCCGTCGATCGACGACGAACCGGGCGCCCGGGATGGCCGCGGCGACCCCGCGGCCGTTGCGCGGCCGCACCATCGGGTCGCGCGAACCGTGCAGCACCACCGTCGGCGCGGTGATCGCCTTGCTGTAGGCCAGCAGGCTGCCGGTGCCCAGCACGGCGTCGAACTGGCGCAGCATGCCGGGCGGATAGTTGGACCGTTCGGCGAGCTGCTGGACGCGCTGGCGCAGCTCGGCATCGGACGGCAAGAAGTTGGGGCCGTTGAACACCGCGATGTTGCGCACCTCGAAGGCCAGCTTCTCCTCGTCGGACGCGTGGTCGCCGGGCCCGCCGAACGCCAGCCGGATCACCCGCAACGCCGGCAACCGGGAGAACGGTTTGCCGGTGGTGGACATGATGATGGCCAGCGAGGCCACCCGCTGCGGCTCGGTGGCGGCCAGGATCTGGGCGATCATCCCGCCCATCGAGGCGCCGACGACGTGTGCCCGGGCGATGCCGAGGTGGTCGAGCAGCGCGACCACGTCGCGGGTCATGTCGACCAGCGTGTAGGGCACCGGGCTGCCGCGGCCCAGCAGATAGCGCCAGACCCGCCGGTAGACCGCGCCCTCGGCGCGCATCCCGTGCATCTTGGCCGACAGCCCGGTGTCGCGGTGGTCGAACCGAATCACCCGATACCCCGCGTCGACGAGCTGAGCGCAGAAGCCGTCCGGCCACATCGGCAGCTGGGCGCCGAGCCCCATGATCAGCAGCACCGGCGGGTCGGCCGGGTCGCCGAGGTCTTCGTAATACAGCTCGACGGCGCCCTGCTCGGTGTCGCGGCGAGCGAGGCCGCTACGAGTCAGCATGCTTTTGCCCGGGCTGCGGCTTTTGCCAGGGAGTCACCCAGCCCGCGATCTCCCAGCCCTCCAACCCGGCAAGCAGCTCGTACATGGTGGCGCCGTCGATGCTCTCCCGGATGATGTCGGCGTGCCCGGAGTGGCGGGTCAGCTCGTTGATCACATGCAGGATCACCCAACGCACCGACCATGCCTCGAGGTTCTTCGGGAACCACGGAATGTCGTGCGGCACCGGCACGACGGCGTCCAGATCGGCGGTGTCCACCAGATGCAGCGATTTGGCGTTCTCGGCCCGCAAGTCGCTGAGCAGCCCGGCCAGCGTCTCGTCGGGCCGCATCACGTGCTGCTCGGCGAAGTCTTTCGAGATCTCGTCGAACGGCCGGGTGTCGCGGGGCGGGAGTTCCGGGGCGGCCGCGATCCGGGTCATCCAGCTGCGTTGCATGCCGGTGGCGTGCTTGACCAGCCCGCCGATCGACAACGCGCTGACCGTCGGCCTCGAGCGGGCCTGCTCGTCGGTCAGGCCGTAGGCCACCGCGAAGAATGCACTCTGGTGGAAGGCCAGGTACTCGCGCAGGGCGCTGCGTTCGTCGGTCACGGGCGGGGCGAGAGCGGGCATCAGCGGTCCTTTCGGTCGGCTGTGCTCAAGCCTGTCAAAAAACGCCGCGTCGTGACGCGGCGTGGCGCCCGTCCCGGCCGTAGGGTGCGGGAATGCAGGTGATCTCGGCAGAGTCGACGGAGCTTTTCGTCGGGCCGCCGGACGCACCGTTGCAGCTGGCCCGGGTGACGGTCAGCGGCGGCACCGAGCCGACGCTGATCCGGGTCGACGGCGATGGGCTGAGCGGGGAGACGCTGGCTGGTGCCGGCCAAGACGTCGTCGAGGTGCCCGTTGCCGTCGAGCACCCGGTCGTCGGTCAGCGACGGGCCGCGCAGGTGCACGTCGACGGCGGCAGGACACCATTCGCCTTCACCGTCGCCGAGCCCGGGTGGACGATGTTCATGATCAGCCACTTCCACTACGACCCGGTGTGGTGGAACACCCAGGGCGGCTACACCAGCCTGTGGACCGAGGACCCGCCCGGAAGGCAGACCAACGGTTTCGAGTTGGTTCACGCGCATCTGGAGATGGCCCGTCGCGAACCCGTGTACAAATTCGTGCTCGCCGAGGTCGACTACCTCAAGCCGTACTGGGACACCCACCCCGAGGACCGCGCCGACTTGCGGCGGCTGATCGCCGAGGGCCGGGTGGAGATCATGGGCGGCACCTACAACGAGCCCAACACCAACCTCACCAGCCCGGAGACGACGATCCGAAACCTGGTGCACGGCACCGGATTTCAGCGCGACGTGCTCGGTGCCGACCCGGCCACCGCCTGGCAGCTCGACGTCTTCGGCCACGACCCGCAGTTCCCGGGCATGGCCGCCGACGCCGGCCTGACCTCGAGTTCGTGGGCGCGCGGACCGCACCATCAATGGGGCCCGATGCACAGCGCGGCCGGCGTGGCGGGCATGCAGTTCTGCAGTGAGTTCGAGTGGATCGCGCCGTCCGGGCGTGGGCTGCTCACCCATTACATGCCTGCGCACTACGGGGCCGGCTGGGGGATGGACGAGTCCGCCTCGTTGACCAAAGCCGAGCAGGCCACCTACGAGCTCTTCGAAGAGCTGAAGAAGGTCGCGCTGACCCGCAACGTGCTGCTGCCGGTCGGCACCGACTACACCCCACCGAACAAGTGGGTCACCGAGATTCACCGGGACTGGGGTTCGCGCTACACCTGGCCGCGGTTCGTCTGCGCGCTGCCGAGCGAGTTCTTCGCCGCCGTCCGCGCCGAACTGGACACCCGCGCGCTGGTGCCATCGCCGCAAACCCGCGACATGAACCCGATCTACACCGGCAAGGACGTGTCGTTCATCGACACCAAACAGGCCAACCGGGCCGCCGAGAACGCGGTGCTGGACGCCGAGAAGTTCGCGGTGTTCGCCGGGCTGCTCGCCGGCGCCGACTATCCGCAGGCAGCGTTGGCCAAGGCGTGGGTGCAGTTGGTCTACGGCGCGCACCACGACGCGATCACCGGCTCGGAATCCGACCAGGTCTACCTCGACTTGCTGACCGGCTGGCGCGACGCGTGGGAGCTCGGCCGCGCGGCCCGGGACAACTCGCTGGCGCTGCTGTCCAGCGCTGTGGCGGGCTATTCAAACGGCTCAGTGGTGGTGTGGAACCCGTTGGCGCACAACCGAACCGATGTGGTGACCGTGCGGCTCGACGCGCCACTCGGGGCCGGGGTGCGGGTGTTGGATCACGACGGCGCCGAGCTGCCCGCGGTCGTCGAGCACGACGGACGATCGGTCAGCTGGCTGGCGCACGACGTGCCGTCGCTGGGGTGGCGGGCCTACCGGCTGGTCGCGGGCAAAACCTCGACGGCTTGGAAACCGGTGCGTGGCAAGCAGATTGCCAACGAGCACTACCGGCTGGCTGTCGACCCTGCGCGCGGCGGTGGAGTGTCGTCGCTGATACGCGACGGCCGGCAGCTGATCGCGGATGGTCGGGTGGGCAACGAGCTGGCCGTCTACGAGGAATACCCGGCGCACCCGACCGTCGGCGAGGGCCCGTGGCACCTGCTGCCCAAGGGGCCGGTGGTCTGCTCGTCGGAAACACCGGCCGCTGAAGTCCAAGTACGGGCTTACCACAGCCCGCTGGGCCAGCGGCTGGTCGTGTCGGGCCGGGTCGGTGAGCTGCTGCGCTACACCCAGACGCTGACGCTGTGGCACGGCGTCGACCGGGTCGACTGCAGCACGACGATCGACGACTTCACCGACGCCGACCAATTGCTGCGACTGCGCTGGCCGTGCCCGGTGCCGGGCGCCATGCCGGTCAGCGAGGTCGGCGACGCGGTGGTCGGGCGCGGTTTCGCGTTACTGCACAAGCCTGATTCGGGTTCTGAGTCCGTTGACACCGCCGAGCACCCGTGGACGCTGGACAACCCGGCCTACGGCTGGTTCGGGCTGTCCTCGGCGGCCAGGGTGCGGGTCGGAGACGGTGTGCGCGCAGTCGCGGTGGCCGAGGTGGTCGCGCCGACCGAGCCGATGGGCGGCCTGGTGGCGCGTGACCTGGTGGTCGCGCTGGTGCGCGCCGGGGTCACGGCGACCTGTAGCAGCGCCGACAAGCCCCGCTACGGCCGCCTGGGCGTCGACTCGAACCTGCCCGACACCCGCATCGCACTGGGCGGGCCGGGTCAGAACGCCTTCACCAAGGCGGTCCTGGCCGCCGCCGACCCGGCCTACACCGTCGAGGTCGAGCGGCAGCTCGCCGAAAGCGGGCGGGCCAGGGTGTGGGTGCCGGCCGCGGCGCCGCTGGCGGCCGGCTGGATCCCCGACGCCGACCTGCGGGATGCGCGAGCGCTGCCGGTGCTGGTGATCGCCAGCCGCGACGACGCCGACCTCGGGCCGGCGGTCGCCTCGCTGGCCGACGACCTCGTCGACGCCGAGATCGTCGTCAAACAGCAGGCCCCGGCGGGCCCGCAGCGCTTCGAGCCGTTCACCGTCGCGCTGCTCAACCGCGGGGTGCCCAGCTTCGCCGTCGAGACCGACGGCACGCTGCACACCGCGCTGATGCGGTCCTGCACCGGCTGGCCATCCGGTGTCTGGATCGACGAGCCGCGCCGCACCGCGCCCGACGGCTCGAACTTCCAGCTGCAGCACTGGACACATGTTTTCGACTACGCGCTGGTCTGCGGCGCCGGCGACTGGCGCCACGCCGAGATCCCGGCCCGCAGCGCCGACTACTCCAACCCGCTGCTGGCGGTGACGGCGTCCGGCCGGGTTGGCGGGCTGCCCGCCATCGGTTCGTTGCTGCAGGTCGAGCCCGCCGGCGCCGTGCAATTGGGTGCGCTGAAGGCGGCGGGCAACCCGTTGGCACGTGGCAGCGCCCACCCGGTCGACCCGAGCCGAGTGGCTATCCGGCTGGTGGAAACCCGCGGCGGCGACACCGATGTCGTCGTGCGCTCGCCGCTGGGCACCGTGTCGGAGCTGAATCCGGCCGATCTGCTGGAGCGGCCGCGGGGGCGGCGCCGACTCACGACGTTGCACGGCTACCAGATCGGCACCGCGCTGGCGCGACTCGACCTGCCCAGGCTGCTCGACGGCGCGGACATGGAGTTGGCTCCGCAGGCCGAGACCGCGCAACCGCTGTACGCGCGGTACTGGCTGCACAACCGCGGCCCGGCCCCGCTCGGCGGGCTACCCGCGGTGGCTCACCTGCAGCCGCACCGGCTCGCCGTCGCCGCGGGCGACGATGTGGTGCTGCGCCTGACCGCGGCCAGCGACAGCAGCGATGCGCCGCTGGCCGGAACCGTCAGGCTGGTGTGCCCGCGCAGCTGGTCGGCCAGCCCCGCGAAGCTGCCCTTCACGCTGCGGCCCGGGGAACACCTGGAGGCCGACGTGGCCCTCAAGATGCCCGCGCATGCCGGTCCCGGCCTGTATCCGGTACGGGCGCAGCTGCAGGTCACCGGCGACGACTTGCCGCCGGCGTGGCGTCAGGTTGTCGAAGATGTCTGCATGATCTCGGTCGGTGGCGCTGAGGAGGATCGGCTGGCGTACCTGCTCGACGAGCCGGCCGACGTCGCGGTCGCCGCGGGGGAGTCGGCTCGCCTGACCGCAACCGTCGGCACCGACGCCTGCGCCGACCTGAGCCTGGAGGCCCACGTGATCAGCCCGTGGGGGACCTGGGAGTGGATCGGCCCGGCGACGCTGGGCGCGGTGCTGCCCGCCCGCGGCGCCGTCGAGCTCGGCTTCGACGTGCGCCCGCCGGCATGGGTGCAACCGGGCCAGTGGTGGGCCCTGATCCGGGTCGGCTGCGCCGGCCGGCTGGTGTACTCGCCCGCGGTGAAAGTGACGGTCCGATGATCGCCGCGACGGTCGGTGGTGTCGCGGTGTCGGTGGATGAGGTCGACGCACGCGAGGCTCGGCTACGCAGTGCTCGACAGGGCCCGCTGGCCGCTGGGTTGCCGGCAGCGGGCACCAGTGAGGGCAGGCAGCTGCGTCGCTGGCTGACCCAGCTGATCGTGACCGAGCGGGTCGTCGTCGCCGAGGCCGCGGCGCTGGGCGTGACTGGGCAGGACGCGCCGAGCGAAGCCGAGCTGTTGCCCGACACCACGGCCCGGTTGGAGATCGGCAGCATCGCCGCGGCGGCGCTGTCGGACCCGTGTGCGCGCGCATTGTTCGCCCGCGTCACCGCCGCCGTCGATGTCAGCGACGCCGACGTGGCCGGCTACCACGCCCGAAACCCGTTGCGGTTCGCCGCAACTGGCCCCGATCACCACGGCTGGCGCGCCCCGCCCGTCGCCGCCCCGCCGTTACCTCAGGTGCGTTCGGTGATCGCCGATCATCTGCGGGGCGCCGCGCGGCGCCGAGCCTTCCGGGTATGGCTCGACGAACGCCGGGCCGAGCTCGTGCGACTGGCACCGGGATACGAGCACCCCGGCGACCCCCGCCAGCCCGACAACACTCACCGGCACTGAACTGGCGATGCTCACCCTGACTCTCGACATTGGCGGCACCAAGATCGCCGCCGGTCTCGTCGACCCGTCCGGTGCGCTGGTATACCGCGCCGCCCGGCCCACTCCGAAGGAGCGAGGCGCGGAACAGGTCTGGGCTGTGACTCAGCAGATGATCGCCGAGGCTTTGCAATCCGCCGGGGGCGCCATCCGCGCGGCCGGCATCGGCTCGGCCGGCCCCATCGATCTGCACGCGGGAACCGTCAGCCCGATCAACATCCCGTCCTGGCGCGACTTTCCGCTGCGTGACCGGGTCGCGGCCGTGTTGCCCGGTGTGCCGGTGCAGCTGGCCGGTGATGGCGTGTGCATGGCGCTCGGCGAGCACTGGCGTGGCGCCGGACGCGGCGCCGGCTTCCTGCTCGGCATGGTGGTCTCCACCGGGGTGGGCGGTGGACTGGTGCTCGACGGGGTGCCGTATCACGGGCGGACCGGCAATGCCGGACACGTCGGCCACGTCGTGGTCGAGCTCGACGGGCAGCTCTGCTCCTGCGGCGGGCACGGCTGCGTGGAGACGGTCGCGGCCGGACCGTGGATGACGCGGTGGGCGCTGGCCAACGGGTGGGCGGCGCCGCCGAGCGCCGACGCGGTGGCGCTGGCCGAAGCCGCAGAAGCCGGTGATGCGGTGGCGGTGAAGGCCTTTCGTCGCGGTGCCACTGGGTTGGCCGCGATGATCGCATCGGTCGGCGCGGTGTGCGACCTGGACCTGGTCGTTGTCGGTGGCGGAGTGGCCAGGTCGGGCCGCACGCTGTTCGACCCCCTCAACGAGGCTTTGGCCGGCTACGCGGGTCTGGAATTCATCCGCGGCCTGCGGGTGGTGTCGGCCGCGCTTGGCGGCGACGCCGGCCTGATCGGCGCGGCAGCGCTGTTCTCATCCGTCACGTGAGTCACTCGGCGGACCCATGTGGCGTTGTGCCCGTCTCTGAGCGATTTTGAGTCGATGTCGTACCGGCATGCGACCGTCCGATGAATGAACAACCTGCGGGGTATCGAACTGCGCTACGTCCTCACGACGCATCTGTTCAGCCAGGGCCGGTCCACCATCAAGGAGCTGGTCGACGGGCTTGCATTTCACGGGTTCCAGGTCGATAGCCCGGCCGGTAAATCGGTGTCGGACGCGCTGCGGTGGGAGCGGCGCCGCGGGAGGGTGCGCCGCCTTGCGCGCGGCGTATACGGTCCTGGTGAAATGCCGCGCGGCACCGAGCACCGGATTCATCAACGAGTGCTGGCGCTGCGAGCCGCGACAAATCGCTCAAAGGCGGGCAGAATCGGGCATCAACTCCGACAGCGACTGAAGTGGCAGATGAGATTGCCGTTACACGGCCGTTTTGGCTGATCGCGGCAGGCCACGCTATTGTGGACGCCGATCCACCAAAGACCGTCGGTCACCGAGCAATCGGTTGAAGGTCCGGGAATTCCCGGCGGCCCACGCAGGAGGACGAGGCAGACCGTCGTCGGCGCACGCCGACGCAATGTTCGCGCCCCGACCGCTTCCTGCGTCGGGGCGTTCGTCATTTCCGGGCTAGGCCGTTTCAGGACCCCTAAGGAGGTTGCATGGCCCACGCTGACAAGGCCACCGCCGTGGCAGACATCGCCGAGCAGTTCAGGGCCTCGACTGCCACCGTGATCACCGAGTATCGCGGGCTGTCCGTGGCCAACCTGGCCGAGCTGCGCCGGTCTCTGGCCCCTTCGGCGACCTACTCGGTCGCCAAGAACACGCTGATCAAGCGCGCCGCCTCGGAAGCGGGCATCGAGGGGCTCGACGAGCTGTTCGTCGGACCCACCGCGATCGCGTTCGTCAGCGGCGAGGCGGTCGATGCCGCCAAGGCCATCAAGACCTTCGCCAAGGAGCACAAGGCGCTGGTCATCAAGGGCGGCTACATGGACGGTCACCCGCTGACAGTCGCCGAAGTCGAGAGCATCGCCGACCTCGAGTCGCGCGAGGTGCTGCTCGCCAAACTCGCCGGGGCGATGAAGGCGAACCTGTCGAAGGCGGCCGCGCTGTTCAACGCGCCGGCCTCGCAGGTGGCCAGGCTCGTTGCCGCGCTGCAGGAGAAGAAAGCCGCAGAAGAGCCTGCGGCTCCCGCAGAGGCCCCAGCCGCCGAGGCTACGGCAGCAGAGGCGCCCGCCGCCGAGGCTCCGGCAGCAGAGTCCGAGGCGGCCGAAGCACCAGCCGCTGAGGCCCCCACCGAAACACCCGCCGAAACCACCGAATAACCCCAAACCCCACTAAGGAAGGACCCACACCATGTCCAAGCTGTCCACCGACGAACTGCTCGACGCGTTCAAGGAACTGACGCTGTTGGAGCTCTCGGAGTTCGTGAAGAAGTTCGAGGAGACCTTCGAGGTCACCGCGGCCGCTCCGGTCGCCGTTGCCGCCGCCGCTCCTGCCGCGGGCTGCCGCGCCTGCCGAGGCCGCCGAGGAGCAGTCCGAGTTCGACGTCATCCTCGAGGCCGCCGGCGACAAGAAGATCGGCGTCATCAAGGTGGTCCGTGAGATCGTCTCGGGTCTGGGCCTGAAAGAGGCCAAGGACCTGGTCGACGGCGCACCCAAGCCGGTCTTGGAGAAGGCTCCCAAGGAGGCTGCCGAGGAGGCCAAGACCAAGCTCGAGGCCGCCGGCGCCACCGTCACCGTCAAGTAGTCGACTCAGCGAAAACCCCCGGAGCCGCGCAGGCTCCGGGGGTTTCGTGTGTTCAGCGCGGCTGCACGGCCAGGAGCTGAGACTTTCGCACCCGCTCTGGCGAATCGCCCAGCGAAATAAGAAGATTCGTCGTCAACGCACCGAGTACCGGTCCGACGGCGCTGCCCTGCGCGCCGTAGTAGCCCGCGAGTTCGAGCATCACGAAGCCATGGATCGACGCCCAGAACTGAGCGGCGATAGCCACCACGGTGGCGTCGTCGGAGGCTGATCCTGCGACTATCCGGCCCGCCAGCATGCAGCGGTGCACACCCCGCACGACATGCGCGAAGCTGGGGTAGTGGTCGTTGATTTCGGCCACGCTCAACGTCAGTACATCGTGGGCCGGCGCGTTGATGCCGTGCGCGCTGGTGCTGCCGAACATCAGCCGGTACATATGCGGACGCTCGATCGCGTAGCGGCGGTAGGCCACCCCGGTGGCCATCAGATCCGCGACCGGGTCCGACGTCGGCGCCATCGTCATCGCGGCATCGAACTGGCGCAACCCCTCCTCGGCGACCGCGGCGATCAACGCAGGCATCCCGCCGAAATGCGTGTATACCGCCATCGTCGACGTCCCGGCGGCGGTGGCGATCTTGCGGGTCTGCAGCGCATCGGGGCCGTCTTCGTCGAGGATGGTGATGGCAGCGTGCAGCAACTCGGCACGCACGTTGCGCTCGGTCTGCGAATTCGCCGGACTCATCGCTGACATCTTGACACAGTGGCCCTACGGTTGGTATAACAATGAAATATCAATGTTATACCAGCTAGGAGGCCGACGTGCCGACCACAGCCACCGCAACACCGGCGAACCCGTATCTCGATGACTTCCTGGCGCCGGTGAGCGCCGAGGTGACCGCGACCGACCTGGCGGTCACCGGACACATCCCCGAATTCCTCGACGGCCGATACCTGCGCAACGGCCCCAACCCCGCCGCCGAGGTCGACCCCGCGACCTATCACTGGTTCACCGGCGACGGCATGGTGCACGGGGTGTCGCTGCAGGGCGGAAAGGCCGGCTGGTACCGCAACCGGTGGGTCCGCGGTCCGGCGACGTGCGCGGCCCTGGGCGAGCCCGCACCCGCGGCGCGCAACCTGCGCGCCGGCATGCCCGCCATCGGGGCCAACACCAACGTGCTATCGCACGCCGGGCGGACTCTGGCCCTCATCGAGGCCGGGGTCGCCAACTACGAACTCACCGACGAGCTCGACACCGTCGGCCCCTGTGATTTCGATGGCACACTGGCCGGCGGCTATGCCGCTCACCCGCACCGTGACCCGAGAACCGGCGAACTGCACGCGGTGTCCTACTCCTTCGCCCGCGGTCGAACCGTGCAGTACTCGGTCATCGACACCCACGGGCGCGCTCGTCGCACGGTCGACATCGAGGTGGCCGGGTCGCCGATGATGCACGACTTCTCGCTCACCGATAAGTACGTGGTGCTCTACGACCTGCCGGTGACGTTCGACCCGGTGCAGGTGATGCCCGCGTCGGTGCCGCGCTGGCTGCAGCTGCCCGCCCGGCTGGCAATCCAGTCGTTGATCGGACGGGTTCGGATCCCGGGCCCGATCGCCGCGATGGCTAGCCGTGGCGAGCGTGTCGCGGAAGGACTCCCGTACGCGTGGAATCCCAACTACCCGGCGCGCATCGGCGTGATGCCGCGCGACGGCGGCAACCGCGATGTGCGGTGGTTCGAGATTGAGCCGTGCTACGTCTACCACCCGCTCAACGCCTACTCCGAAATTCGCGACGGCAGCGAGGTACTGGTGCTCGACGTGGTGCGCTACCAGCGGATGTTCGACCGCGATCGGCGCGGGCCCGGCGAGAGCACGCCCACGTTGGACCGGTGGACGATCAACCTGGCCACCGGTGCGGTGAACAGCGAATGCCGCGACGACCGCGCGCAGGAGTTCCCCCGGATCAACGAGACCTTGCTGGGTGGCCGGCATCGCTTCGGCTACACCGTGGGCATCGAGGGCGGCTTCCTCGACTCAGGCAGAACTCAAATGTCGACATCGCTGTACAAGCACGACTACGCGACCGGATCCAGCACGGTGGCCCCGCTCGACCCCGAGCTGCTGGTCGGCGAAATGTCCTTCGTGCCGCGTCCCACCACCAGCGCGCAAGACGCTGCCGAGGATGACGGCGTCCTGATCGGCTACGGCTACCACCGCGGCCGCGACGAGGGTCAGCTGTTGCTGCTCGACGCGCAAACCTGCGAATCGGTGGCCACCGTCCACTTGCCGCAGCGAGTGCCGATGGGCTTTCATGGCAACTGGTCGCCGAGGGCGTGACGGAAGCACTGATCATGATTTTCCGGCGATAGCCGCACATAGCGATCTCCTGCACCACCGGTGCGCTACAGTGACTCATGCCACAAGCTGGGCTTGGGCAGCGGTGAGCAACGTCAGTGGAAGGGTTTCGCATGGGTATCGGTATCCAGGTTGAGGGGCTGACGAAGTCCTTCGGGTCCCAGCGGATCTGGGAAGATGTCACGTTGGAGATCCCGGAGGGTGAGGTCAGCGTTCTGCTGGGCCCGTCGGGTACCGGTAAGTCCGTCTTTTTGAAGTCGCTGATCGGGTTGCTGCGCCCGGAGCGGGGTTCGATCATCGTTGATGGCACCGACATCACCGAGTGCTCGGCCAAGGAGCTCTACGACATCCGCACGCTGTTCGGCGTGATGTTTCAGGATGGCGCGCTGTTCGGGTCGATGAACCTGTATGACAACACCGCCTTCCCGCTGCGTGAGCACACCAAGAAGAAGGAAGGCGAGATCCGTGACGTCGTCATGGAGAAGCTGGAGATGGTGGGTCTGGGCGGGGATGAGAAGAAGTTCCCGGGTGAGATCTCCGGTGGTATGCGCAAGCGCGCCGGGTTGGCCCGTTCGCTGGTGTTGGATCCGAAGATCATCCTGTGTGATGAGCCGGACTCGGGTCTGGACCCGGTCCGTACCGCGTATTTGAGCCAGTTGCTGATCGACATCAACGCCCAGATCGACTGCACGATTTTGATCGTGACGCACAACATCAACATCGCTCGTACGGTGCCGGACAACATGGGCATGTTGTTCCGCCGGCATCTGGTGATGTTCGGTCCGCGTGAGGTGTTGTTGACCAGCGATGAGCCGGTTGTCAAGCAGTTCCTCAACGGTCGTCGGATCGGCCCGATCGGGATGTCGGAGGAAAAGGACGAGGCCACCATGGCCGAGGAGCAGGCCCACTTGGAGGCCGGTCATGTCGACGGCGGTGTCGAGGAGGTCGAGGGCGTGCCACCGCAGATCCTCGCCACCCCCGGCATGCCCGAGCGCAAGGCGGTCGCCCGTCGCCAAGCCCGGGTCCGGGAGAACCTGCACCTGCTGCCCAAGGATGCGCAGAAAGCGATCCTCGAATCGCTGGAGGGCAACGGCAGTCAACAAGTCCGCGACTACGACGACGCGAGCGGCCGGCACCGCGACGAAGACGCCGACACCGCATCCATCCCAACCCAGCGCGGATACTGACGCGGCCCGATAGGCCCACCCGGAAGGAGTTGATCCACCAACTTGGCGCGTCACCTCTTGACGGAAGCGCCCGAAGGGGCCAATCTGTTGGGCAGTATGCGTGAACGGGTAGATGCAGACGCCAGCCAGCGCCGATATCCCCGGGCACGGTAGTTGAGGAATGCGCAGTCCTGCGCTATTGTTGGACGTTGCGCTGGCTGCATCCTGCCCACCTCACCCGCCACCTGACACCGTGGTCCCAGTCTGAGCCCGTTTTCCGGCTCAGCGACCTAGTTGCGTGCGTGAGATCCGGACAGTTCGTCCGCCAGCCGAACCGACACAGTTATAGCGGCGAACAGGTCCGGTGGCCGCCGGCACCGTTAGTCGCGCGAGGTGCTGGAAGGACGCATCTTGGCAGTCTCCCGCCAGACCAAGAAAAACTCACCAAATTCTCTAGGTTCCGCCTCCTCTTATAGCTCCGTTCCCGGGGCACCTAACCGAATTTCGTTCGCCAAGCTGCGAGAACCACTCGAGGTGCCCGGTCTGCTGGACGTACAGACCGACTCGTTCGAGTGGCTGATCGGTGCGCCGCGCTGGCGCGAAGCCGCGGCTGCCCGCGGCGACTCTCGGCCGGTCGGGGGCCTCGAAGAGGTGCTCTACGAGCTCTCGCCGATCGAGGACTTCTCCGGCTCGATGTCGCTGTCGTTCTCCGATCCACGGTTCGACGAGGTCAAGGCCCCTGTCGACGAGTGCAAAGACAAGGACATGACGTACGCGGCCCCGCTGTTCGTCACCGCCGAGTTCATCAACAACAACACCGGTGAGATCAAGAGCCAGACGGTGTTCATGGGCGACTTCCCGATGATGACCGAGAAGGGCACCTTCATCATCAACGGGACCGAGCGTGTCGTGGTCAGCCAGCTGGTCCGGTCGCCGGGCGTGTACTTCGACGCGACCATCGACAAGTCGACCGAGAAGCTGCTGCACAGCGTCAAGGTGATCCCGAGCCGCGGTGCCTGGCTGGAGTTCGACGTCGACAAGCGCGACACGGTCGGTGTGCGCATCGACCGCAAGCGTCGTCAGCCGGTCACCGTGCTGCTCAAGGCGCTGGGCTGGACCGCCGAGCAGATCAGGGACCGGTTCGGCTTCTCCGAGATCATGATGTCGACGCTGGAGAAGGACAACACCGCCGGCACCGACGAGGCGCTACTGGACATCTACCGCAAGCTGCGCCCGGGCGAGCCGCCGACCAAGGAGTCGGCGCAGACACTGCTGGAGAACTTGTTCTTCAAGGAAAAGCGCTACGACCTGGCCCGAGTCGGCCGCTACAAGATCAACAAGAAGCTGGGGCTGAGCGCAAGGCCGGCCGAGACCACTTCGACGACGCTGACCGAAGAGGACGTCGTCGCCACCATCGAATACCTGGTGCGCCTGCACGAGGGTCAGGCCTCGATGACCGTCCCCGGCGGCGTCGAGGTGCCGGTGGAGACCGACGACATCGACCACTTCGGCAACCGTCGGTTGCGCACGGTCGGTGAGCTGATCCAGAACCAGATCCGGGTCGGCATGTCCCGCATGGAACGCGTCGTCCGCGAGCGGATGACCACTCAGGACGTCGAGGCGATCACGCCGCAGACGCTGATCAACATCCGGCCGGTGGTCGCCGCGATCAAGGAGTTCTTCGGCACCAGCCAGCTGTCGCAGTTCATGGACCAGAACAACCCGCTGTCGGGGCTCACCCACAAGCGCCGCCTGTCGGCGCTGGGCCCCGGTGGTCTGTCGCGTGAGCGCGCCGGGCTGGAGGTCCGCGACGTGCACCCGAGCCACTACGGCCGGATGTGCCCGATCGAGACCCCGGAAGGCCCGAACATCGGCCTGATCGGCTCGTTGTCGGTGTACGCGCGGGTCAACCCGTTCGGCTTCATCGAGACGCCGTACCGCAAGGTGGTCGACGGTGTGGTCACCGACGAGATCGAGTACCTGACCGCCGACGAGGAAGACCGCCACGTCGTTGCGCAGGCCAACTCACCGCTCGACGAGGCCGGCCAGTTCACCGAGTCCCGCGTGCTGGTTCGCCGGAAGGGCGGCGAGGTCGAGTACGTGTCCTCGTCCGAGGTGGACTACATGGACGTCTCGCCGCGCCAGATGGTGTCGGTGGCCACCGCGATGATTCCGTTCCTCGAGCACGACGACGCCAACCGCGCCCTGATGGGTGCCAACATGCAGCGCCAGGCGGTTCCGCTGGTGCGCAGCGAGGCACCGCTGGTGGGCACCGGTATGGAGCTGCGCGCCGCGATCGACGCCGGCGACGTCGTCGTCGCCGAGAAGAGCGGCGTCATCGAGGAGGTGTCGGCCGACTACGCCACGGTGATGGCCGACGACGGCACCCGGCAGACCTACCGGATGCGCAAGTTCGCCCGGTCCAACCACGGCACCTGTGCCAACCAGCGCCCGATCGTGGACGCCGGTGAGCGGGTCGAGGCCGGTCAGGTGATCGCCGACGGCCCATGCACCGAGAACGGTGAGATGGCGCTGGGCAAGAACCTGCTGGTCGCGGTCATGCCGTGGGAAGGCCACAACTACGAGGACGCGATCATCCTGTCCAACCGGCTGGTTGAGGAGGACGTGCTGACCTCGATCCACATCGAGGAGCACGAGATCGACGCCCGCGACACCAAGTTGGGCGCCGAGGAGATCACCCGGGACATCCCGAACGTCTCCGACGAGGTGCTGGCCGACCTGGACGAGCGCGGCATCGTGCGCATCGGTGCCGAGGTCCGTGACGGCGACATCCTGGTCGGCAAGGTCACCCCGAAGGGTGAGACCGAGCTGACCCCGGAGGAGCGGCTGCTGCGCGCGATCTTCGGTGAGAAGGCCCGCGAGGTCCGCGACACCTCACTGAAGGTGCCGCACGGCGAGTCCGGCAAGGTGATCGGCATCCGGGTGTTCTCCCGCGACGACGACGACGAACTGCCCGCCGGTGTCAACGAGCTGGTCCGCGTTTACGTGGCCCAGAAGCGCAAGATCTCCGACGGTGACAAGCTGGCCGGCCGCCACGGCAACAAGGGCGTCATCGGCAAGATCCTGCCGGTCGAGGACATGCCGTTCCTTCCGGACGGCACGCCGGTGGACATCATCCTGAACACCCACGGTGTGCCGCGACGGATGAACATCGGCCAGATCCTCGAGACGCACCTGGGCTGGGTGGCCAAGGCCGGCTGGAAGGTCGACGTGGCCGGCGGGACGCCGGATTGGGCGGCCAACCTGCCGGAGGATCTGCTGCACGCGGAGCCCAACCAGACCGTGTCGACGCCGGTGTTCGACGGCGCCAAGGAAGAGGAGCTGCAGGGTCTGCTGGCCTCGACGCTGCCCAACCGCGACGGCGACGTGCTGGTCGACAGCGACGGCAAGGCGGTGCTGTTCGACGGCCGCAGCGGCGAGCCGTTCCCGTACCCGGTGACGGTTGGCTTCATGTACATCATGAAGCTGCACCACCTGGTGGACGACAAGATCCACGCCCGCTCCACCGGCCCGTACTCGATGATCACCCAGCAGCCGCTGGGTGGTAAGGCGCAGTTCGGTGGCCAGCGGTTCGGTGAGATGGAGTGCTGGGCCATGCAGGCCTACGGCGCCGCGTACACGCTGCAGGAGCTGTTGACCATCAAGTCCGACGACACGGTCGGCCGGGTCAAGGTGTACGAGGCGATCGTCAAGGGCGAGAACATCCCCGAGCCGGGCATTCCCGAGTCGTTCAAGGTGCTGCTCAAGGAGCTGCAGTCGCTGTGCCTCAACGTCGAGGTGCTGTCCAGCGACGGCGCGGCCATCGAGATGCGCGACGGCGACGACGAGGATCTGGAACGCGCGGCGGCGAACTTGGGAATCAACTTGTCGCGCAACGAATCTGCCTCGGTTGAGGATTTGGCTTAAGTTTTTCTTGTTACTACACCCGCAAGGGGAAAGGGAGTTACGTGTTAGACGTCAACTTCTTCGATGAACTCCGTATTGGCCTGGCCACCGCGGAGGACATCCGCAACTGGTCCTTCGGTGAGGTCAAAAAGCCGGAGACGATCAACTACCGCACGCTGAAGCCGGAGAAGGACGGCCTGTTCTGCGAGAAGATCTTCGGACCCACTCGCGACTGGGAGTGCTACTGCGGCAAGTACAAGCGGGTTCGCTTCAAGGGCATCATCTGTGAGCGCTGTGGCGTCGAGGTGACCCGTGCCAAGGTGCGTCGTGAGCGGATGGGCCACATCGAGCTGGCCGCGCCGGTCACGCACATCTGGTACTTCAAGGGCGTGCCGTCGCGGTTGGGCTACCTGCTCGACCTGGCGCCGAAGGATCTCGAGAAGATCATCTACTTCGCCGCTTACGTGATCACCGCCGTCGACGACGAAATGCGCCACAACGAGCTGTCCACGCTCGAAGCCGAGATGGTCGTCGAGCGCAAGGCCGTCGAGGACCAGCGCGACGCCGACTTGGAGGCACGCGCGCAGAAGCTGGAGGCCGACCTCGCCGAGTTGGAGGCCGAGGGCGCGAAAGCCGATGCGCGGCGCAAGGTTCGCGACGGCGGTGAGCGTGAGATGCGCCAGCTCCGCGACCGGGCACAGCGCGAGCTGGACCGGCTCGAGGACATCTGGAACACCTTCACCAAGCTGGCTCCCAAGCAGCTGATCGTCGACGAGAACCTCTACCGGGAGCTCATCGACCGCTACGGCGAGTACTTCACCGGTGCGATGGGCGCGGAGTCGATCCAGAAGCTCATCGAGAACTTCGACATCGAGGCCGAGGCCGAGACGCTGCGTGACGTTATCCGAAACGGCAAGGGGCAGAAGAAGCTTCGCGCACTGAAGCGGCTCAAGGTGGTCGCGGCGTTCCAGCAGTCGTCCAACTCGCCGATGGGCATGGTGCTCGACGCCGTCCCGGTGATCCCGCCGGAGCTGCGCCCGATGGTGCAGCTCGACGGTGGCCGGTTCGCCACCAGCGACCTCAACGACCTGTACCGCCGGGTGATCAACCGCAACAACCGGCTCAAGAGGCTGATCGACCTCGGTGCGCCCGAGATCATCGTCAACAACGAGAAGCGGATGCTGCAGGAGTCGGTCGACGCGCTGTTCGACAACGGCCGTCGCGGCCGTCCGGTCACCGGGCCGGGCAACCGTCCGCTGAAGTCGTTGAGCGATCTGCTCAAGGGCAAGCAGGGCCGGTTCCGGCAGAACCTGCTCGGTAAGCGCGTCGACTACTCGGGCCGTTCGGTCATCGTGGTCGGCCCGCAGCTCAAGCTGCACCAGTGTGGTCTGCCCAAGCTGATGGCACTCGAGCTGTTCAAGCCGTTCGTGATGAAGCGGCTCGTCGACCTCAACCACGCGCAGAACATCAAGAGCGCCAAGCGGATGGTGGAGCGTCAGCGTCCGCAGGTGTGGGATGTGCTCGAAGAGGTCATCGCCGAGCACCCGGTGCTGCTGAACCGTGCGCCGACGCTGCACCGACTGGGCATCCAGGCCTTCGAGCCGATGCTGGTGGAAGGCAAGGCCATTCAGCTGCACCCGTTGGTGTGTGAGGCGTTCAACGCCGACTTCGACGGTGACCAGATGGCCGTGCACCTGCCGCTCTCCGCGGAGGCGCAGGCCGAGGCCCGCATCCTGATGCTGTCGAGCAACAACATCCTGTCGCCGGCATCCGGCCGTCCGCTGGCCATGCCGCGACTGGACATGGTGACCGGGCTGTACTTCCTGACCACCGAGATCCCCGGCGACACCGGCGAATACCGGCCGGCCGCCAAGGACCGTCCGGAGTCAGGGGTGTACGCCTCGCCGGCCGAAGCGATCATGGCGATGGACCGCGGTGCTTTGAGCGTGCGCGCCAAGATCAAAGTGCGGCTGACCCAGCTGCGGCCGTCGGCCGAGGTGGAGACCGAGGTGTTCGGCCAAAACGGTTGGCAGCCCGGTGATTCCTGGATCGCCGAGACCACGCTGGGTCGGGTGCTGTTCAACGAGCTGCTGCCGGTGGGGTATCCGTTCGTGAACAAGCAGATGCACAAGAAGGTCCAGGCGGCGATCATCAACGACCTGGCCGAGCGCTACCCGATGATCGTGGTCGCCCAGACCGTCGACAAGCTCAAGGACGCCGGTTTCCACTGGGCCACCCGAAGCGGTGTGACGGTCTCCATGGCCGATGTGCTGGTTCCGCCGGGCAAGCAGGAGATCCTGGACGCCTACGAGGAGCGGGCCGACAAGGTCGAAAAGCAGTTCCAGCGTGGTGCTTTGAACCACGACGAGCGCAACGAGGCGCTGGTGGAGATCTGGAAGGAAGCCACCGACGAGGTCGGTGAGGCGCTGCGCGAGCACTACCCGAGCGACAACCCGATCATCACGATCGTCGACTCCGGTGCCACCGGTAACTTCACCCAGACCCGGACGCTGGCCGGCATGAAGGGTCTGGTGACCAACCCGAAGGGTGAGTTCATCCCGCGGCCGATCAAGTCGTCGTTCCGTGAAGGCCTGACGGTGTTGGAGTACTTCATCAACACCCACGGCGCCCGGAAGGGGTTGGCGGACACCGCGTTGCGTACCGCCGACTCGGGTTACCTGACCCGTCGTCTGGTCGACGTGTCGCAGGATGTCATCGTTCGCGAGCGGGACTGCGCTACCGAGCGCGGCATCCTGGTCGAGCTGGCCGAGCGTCAGCCCGACGGCACGCTGATCCGCGACCCGTTCATCGAAACCTCGGCGTACGCACGCACGTTGGGCACCGACGCGGTGGACGGCGACGGCAACGTCGTCGTCGCGCGCGGGCACGACCTGGGTGACCCGGAGATCGACGCGCTGCTGGCCGCCGGTATCACGCAGGTGAAGGTGCGTTCGGTGCTGACCTGCACCACCGGCACCGGTGTCTGCGCGACCTGCTACGGGCGGTCGATGGCCACCGGCAAGCTGGTCGACATCGGCGAGGCCGTCGGCATCGTGGCCGCCCAGTCCATCGGTGAGCCCGGCACGCAGCTGACCATGCGCACCTTCCACCAGGGTGGTGTCGGTGAGGACATCACCGGTGGTCTGCCCCGTGTGCAGGAGCTGTTCGAGGCCCGGGTGCCGCGCGGCAAGGCGCCGATCGCCGACGTCACCGGACGGGTGCGTCTGGAGGAGGGCGAACGCTTCTACAAGATCACCATCGTCCCCGACGACGGTGGCGAGGAAGTGGTCTACGACAAGCTCTCCAAGCGGCAACGCCTGCGGGTGTTCAAGCACGAGGACGGTTCCGAGCGGCTGCTCACCGATGGCGACCACGTCGAGGTGGGCCAGCAGCTGATGGAAGGTTCCGCCGACCCGCACGAGGTGCTGCGCGTGCAGGGCCCCCGCGAGGTGCAGATCCACCTGACCAAGGAGGTCCAGGAGGTCTACCGGGCGCAGGGTGTGTCGATCCACGACAAGCACATCGAGGTGATCGTCCGGCAGATGCTGCGCCGGGTGACCATCATCGACTCGGGCTCGACGGAGTTCCTGCCCGGCTCGCTGATCGACCGCGCGGATTTCGAGGCCGAGAACCGTCGCGTAGTGGCCGAGAGCGGCGAGCCCGCCGCTGGCCGCCCGGTGCTGATGGGTATCACCAAGGCGTCGCTGGCCACCGACTCGTGGCTGAGCGCGGCGTCGTTCCAGGAGACCACCCGAGTGCTGACCGATGCGGCGATCAACTGCCGCAGCGACAAGCTGCAGGGTCTGAAGGAGAACGTGATCATCGGAAAGCTGATCCCTGCCGGTACCGGCATCAACCGCTACCGCAACATCCAGGTTCAGCCGACCGAGGAGGCCCGGGCCGCGGCGTACACCATCCCGTCCTACGAGGATCAGTACTACAGCCCGGACTTTGGCCAGGCCACCGGTGCTGCGGTTCCGCTGGACGACTACGGCTACTCCGACTACCGCTAGTCGCTTTAGGGCGAGCAGACGCAAAAGCCCCCGCACGCACGGCGTGTCGGGGGCTTTTGCGTCTGGTGGAGCCACCCATCCCCACGTCGTCGATTTCTGGCTACCACCTTCGCTGGGGCCGCGGCAGCATTGTGGCCCATGGACATCGAGAGCGTGCTGCTGGCCAGAGGCGGGCTGGCGACAACCGCCGAACTACTGACCGTGACGACGCGCAAGCGGCTTGTCGGATTCATCAAGGCGGGCAGGCTAATTCGGGTATGCCGTGGTGTCTACGCGTTGGACGAGCCCGACATTCTGGCCAAGCTGGCTGCGTTAGATCTGGTTGCAGGGCAGCGAATCGTGGCCTGCATGGGCACGGCTGCAGCGTTGTACGGCTTCGACACCGAAGACACGTCTCGCGTTCACATACTTGATCCGGGCGTTCGGATGCGGCCTTCAAGAAATCTCATGGTGCATCAACGAATCGGCGCACCGCTGCGACGGGTGGAGGGCAGACTTGCGACGGCGCCAGCATGGACCGTGATCGAAGTCGCTCGGACGCTTCGGCGTTCCCGCGCTTTGGCGACGCTTGATGCTGCCCTACACGTCGGAGCCTGTACCGCAGGCGAATTGCGCGCGGCGATCCGTGAGCAGAAGGGCCGCCGCGGAATCGTCAAGGTCCGCGAGCTGATCGGTTGTGCCGATGGTCGTGCCGAGTCCCCGATGGAGAGCGAGGCGCGCCTGGTGTTCCTCGACGCGCGATTGCCGAGGCCAGAGCTGCAATACGCCATCGTCGACCGGTACGGCAGAGTCTGGCGCGCCGACTTCGCGTGGCCGGAAGCGTATCTTGTCGCCGAATACGACAGCATTGAGTGGCACGTGGGTCGCGAGCGGATGTTGCACGACAGGCTGAAGACGGCCCGATTGCAAGAATGCGGATTCACGACCATTCCGATGACCGTCGACGACATCAGACGCGATCCCCTTGGACTCACCGACCGGATCAACTACCACCTGCAGCGACACCGTCTAGCCTGCTGAGCAGACGTAAAAGCTCCCTCACGTGCGGCGAGTCGGGGACTTTTGCGTCTGCTCGCCGACACTGTCCGCAGCTCTCACTAGACTGGCTGACGTGCTCATCGGTTCACATGTCAGTCCGCAGGATCCGCTGGCCGCAGCCGCGGCCGAGAACGCTGATGTGGTGCAGATTTTCCTCGGCAACCCGCAGAGCTGGAAGGCGCCCAAGCCGCGTGAGGACGCCGCAGCAGCTCAAGGCCGCGGCGCTGCCGATCTACGTGCACGCGCCGTATCTGATCAACGTCGCGTCGGCGAACAACCGGGTGCGGATCCCGTCGCGCAAGATCTTGCAGGACACCTGCGACGCGGCGGCCGAGATCGGCGCGGCCGCGGTGATCGTGCACGGCGGCCACGTCGCAGAGGACAGCGACCTGGACGAAGGTTTCCAGCGCTGGCGTAAGGCGCTCGACCAATTGCAGACGAAAGTTCCCGTCTATCTGGAGAACACCGCCGGCGGCGATCACGCGATGGCCCGTCACTTCGACATCATCGGACGGCTCTGGGACCACATCGGCGACAAAGGAATCGGCTTCTGCCTCGACACCTGCCACGCCTGGGCGGCGGGCGAGGCGCTGGTCGACGCCGTCGACCGCATCAAGGGCATCACCGGCCGCATCGACCTGGTGCACTGCAACGACTCCAAGGATTCGGCGGGCTCGGGCCGCGACCGGCACGCCAACTTCGGCACCGGGCAGATCGATCCCGAGCTGCTGGTGGCGGTGGTGCGCGCGGCGGGTGCGCCGGTTATCTGCGAGACGGCCGACGAGGGCCGCAAGGACGACATCGCGTTTCTTCGTGAGCGGCTGAGCTGAGGAACCGTCGGCCATGCTCGCGCGGGTCGTCGCCGTTCTCGGCGTGGTGATGGTCCTCGCGGGCTGCGTCGGCAGGGAGGCGGGCAAGCCGTCGGCCTTCGTCGAGGGCACCAGCGTGCATACGCTCCGCGTCGGCGGACATGACCGCACCTACCGGCTGTACAAGCCCAAGGGATTGCCCGCATCTGCCCCGCTGGTTGTCGTGCTGCACGGCGGTTTCGGCAACGCCGCACACGCCGAAAGGTCTTACGGCTGGGACGAATTGGCGGACTCGTCCAAGTTCATCGTGGCCTACCCGGACGGCGTCAACCGGGCCTGGAACGTCAACGGCGCCGGCTGCTGCGGCCGGCCGGCCAAGGAGGGCATCGACGACGTCGGCTTCATCACCGCGGCCGTTGCCGACATCGAACGCAACGTCGGCGTCGACGCTTCCCGCGTCTACGCCGCCGGCATGAGCAACGGCGGCATGATGGATTACACGTTGGCCTGCGACACCAGCATCTTCGCCGCGATCGGACCGGTTTCCGGGACACAGCTGGATCCCTGCCGCTCGCCACATCCCACGTCGGTCATGCACATTCACGGCACCAAGGATCCGCTGGTTCCGTATCCCGGCGGCCCCGGCCACGGTTTCGTTCACCTCGATGGGCCACCGATTCCGGAGCTGAATGCGTTCTGGCGCAACGTCGACCACTGCGGCGCCCCGGCGACCACCACCAGCGGTTCGGTCAGCACGTCCACCGCGGGATGCCCCGACAACCGCAGCGTGGTGCTGATCACCGTCGAGGGCGGCGGTCACGACTGGCCCGACTTCGCGACCGAAAAACTCTGGCAATTCTTCGCCGCGCATCCCCATTGAGCATTACAGGTCTTGTGCGGTTGTAGAGAAAATGTAATATTGGCGACATGGCAGATACGCATGTCGTCACCAACCAGGTCCCGCCACTGGAGGAGCACAACCCGGCGTCCTCCCCGGTGCTCATCGAGGCGCTGATCCGCGAAGGCGGGCAGTGGGGCTTGGACGAGGTGACTACGGTCGGTGCGATTTCCGGCTCCAGACAGGCGCAGCGCTGGGGCGACCTGGCCGACCGCAACCGGCCCATCCTGCGCACCCACGACCGCTACGGCCACCGCGTCGACGAGGTCGAGTACGACCCGGCCTACCACGAGCTGATGCGCACGGCGGTCGAGCACGGCCTGCACTCCGCACCCTGGGCTGACGACCGGCCGGGCGCGCACGTCGTCCGCGCCGCCAAGACCGGCGTATGGACCGCCGAAGCCGCCCACATGTGCCCGATTTCGATGACGTATGCCGTCATTCCGGCACTGCGCTTTAACCCCGAGCTCGCCGCCATCTACGAGCCGCTGCTGACCAGCCGGCACTACGATCCGGAGCTCAAGGTGCCGACAACCAAGCCCGGACTTCTGGCCGGCATGTCGATGACCGAAAAGCAGGGCGGCTCCGATGTCCGTGCCGGCACCACCGAGGCCATTCGCAACGCCGACGGAACCTATCGGCTGACCGGCCACAAGTGGTTTACCTCCGCGCCGATGTGCGACATGTTCCTGGTGCTCGCGCAGGCGCCGGGCGGGCTATCCTGCTTCTTCTTGCCCCGGGTGCTGCCCGACGGTACCCGCAACCGGATGCTGCTGCAGCGGCTGAAGGACAAACTCGGCAACCACGCCAACGCGTCTAGCGAGGTCGAGTACGACGGCGCCACCGCGTGGCTGGTCGGCGAGGAGGGCCGCGGCGTCCCGACCATCATCGAGATGGTCAACCTGACCCGGCTGGACTGCACGCTCGGCAGCGCCACCAGCATGCGCACCGGGCTGACCCGGGCCGTCCACCACGCGCAGCACCGCAAGGCATTCGGCGAATATCTCATCGACCAACCGCTGATGCGTAATGTGTTGGCGGACCTGGCTGTTGAGGCCGAGGCAGCGACCATGGTGGCGATGCGGATGGCGGGCGCCACCGACAACGCCATTCGCGGAGACCAGACCGAAGCGCTGCTGCGCCGCATCGGTCTGGCGGCCAGCAAGTACTGGGTGTGCAAGCGCGCCACGCCGCATGCCGCCGAGGCGCTGGAATGCTTGGGCGGCAACGGCTATGTCGAGGATTCCGGCATGCCGCGGCTGTACCGTGAGGCGCCGTTGATGGGGATCTGGGAAGGTTCCGGCAATGTCAGCGCACTGGATACCCTGCGCGCCATGGCAACTCGTCCGGAGTGTGTCGAGGTGCTATTCGACGAGCTTGGTAAGAGCACGGGCCAGGATCCGCGTTTGGACGGCCACATCGAGCGGCTGCGGTCGCAGCTCGGCAATCTGGACACCATTGCCTACCGGGCCCGCAAGGTTGCCGAGGACATCTGCCTGGCGCTACAGGGCTCGCTGCTGGTGCGCCACGGACATCCCGCGGTTGCCGAGGCGTTCTTGGCCACCCGCCTCGACGGGCAGTGGGGCGGTGCGTTCGGCACCATGCCGGACGGACTCGACCTTGCGCCGATCCTGGAGCGAGCCCTGGTAAAGGGCTGAGCCCCAAGATGACGCGCGCCGGCGACCATGCAGAGCGAAGCGATGAGGTGGGGGCACCACCCGCTTGCGGGGGAGAGCGGGGCCGATGACTCACGCGGTCAGGCCGGTCGACTTCGACAACCTGAAGACGATGACCTATGAGGTCACCGACCGGGTTGCCCGGATCACGTTCAACCGGCCCGAGAAGGGCAACGCGATCGTCGCCGACACCCCGCTGGAACTGTCGGCTCTGGTCGAGCGGGCCGATCTGGACCCGAACGTCCACGTCATCCTGGTCTCCGGCAGGGGTGAGGGTTTCTGCGCGGGCTTCGACCTCAGCGCCTACGCGGATGGCACCGGCTCTGCCGGCGGCACCGGCGCGTACAGCGGGACGGTGCTGGACGGTAAGACCCAGGCTGTCAACCATTTACCGAATCAGCCGTGGGACCCGATGATCGATTACCAGATGATGAGCCGCTTCGTCCGCGGCTTTTCCAGCCTGATGCACGCGGACAAGCCCACGGTCGTCAAGATCCATGGCTACTGTGTGGCCGGCGGCACCGACATCGCCCTGCATGCCGACCAGGTGATCGCCGCGTCCGACGCGAAGATCGGCTATCCGCCAACCCGGGTGTGGGGCGTGCCGGCAGCCGGGCTGTGGGCGCATCGGCTGGGCGACCAGCGTGCCAAACGCCTTCTGCTGACCGGGGATTGCATCACCGGGGCGCAAGCCGCCGAGTGGGGTCTGGCGGTCGAGGCGCCCGACCCCGAAGACCTCGACGAGCGCACCGAGCACCTGGTCGAGCGGATCGCCGCGGTCCCGGTCAATCAGCTGATCATGGTCAAACTCGCACTCAATTCGGCGCTGCTGCAACAGGGCGTGGCCACCAGCAGGATGGTCAGCACCGTCTTCGACGGGGTCGCCCGGCACACACCCGAGGGGCACGCGTTCGTCGCCGACGCCGTCGAGCACGGCTTCCGCGATGCGGTGCGTCATCGCGACGAACCGTTCGGCGACCACGGACGCCGAGCATCCCAGGTCTGACGGGCCAACACGATGCCGAAATCGCTGGCCCGCATGACCGCCCGGTCGGTGGTGCTCAGCGTGCTGCTTGGCGCCCATCCGGCGTGGGCCAGCGCGGCTGAATTAATAAGGCTCACCACTGACTTCGGCATCAAGGAGGCCACGTTGCGGGTCGCGCTGACCCGGATGGTCAGCGCCGGCGACCTGATCCGGTCCGCCGACGGCTACCGGCTCTCCGATCGGCTGCTGGCTCGTCAGCGTAGGCAGGACGACGCCATGCGGCCCCAGCTGCGACCCTGGCATGGATACTGGACCACCTTGATCGTCACCAGCGTCGGCACCGATCCCCGCAACCGGGCTGCATTGCGAACTACGCTGCACAACAAGCGGTTCGGGGAACTGCGCGAAGGCGTGTGGATGCGCCCGGACAACCTTGAACTCGACCTGGACGCGCAACTGCACGCCCGGATGCGGATAGTGCAAGCCCGTGATGACGATCCCGCCGAGCTGGCCGGCCAGCTTTGGGATCTGCCGTCGTGGGCCCGCACCGGCCACCGGTTGATCGCCGAGATGTCCCACGCAACCGATGTTCCCGCTCGGTTCGTGGTGGCCGCTGCGATTGTGCGCCACCTGTTGACCGACCCGGTGCTGCCAGCCGAGTTGCTGCCTGCGGACTGGCCGGGCTCGCGTCTGCGCGCTGCCTATAACGACTTCGCCGCCGAATTGACCGGGCGGCGCGACGGTATCCGATTAGTGGAGGCGACATGACCGATCCGGTACGCGTAGAACGCAATGGCCCGGTGACCACGGTGATCCTCAACCGGCCGGAGGCCCGCAACGCCGTCAACGGCCCGACGGCGGCTGGATTGTTCGCGGCGTTCGAGGAGTTCGATCGCGATGACACCGCTTCGGTGGCGGTGTTGTGGGGCGATAACGGAACCTTCTGTGCCGGAGCAGATTTGAAGGCGTTCGGCACGCCGGAAGCCAACGCGGTGCACCGGACGGGCCCCGGCCCGATGGGACCGACGCGAATGGTGCTGTCAAAACCGGTGATCGCCGCGGTCAGTGGCTACGCCGTCGCCGGCGGCCTGGAGCTCGCGTTGTGGTGCGATCTGCGGGTGGCCGAGCAGACCGCGGTGTTCGGGGTGTTCTGCCGCCGGTGGGGGGTGCCACTGATCGACGGGGGCACCATCAGGCTGCCCCGGCTTATCGGGCAGAGCCGGGCTATGGACATGATTCTCACCGGCCGCGCGGTCGACGCCGCCGAAGCGTTGGCGATCGGACTGGCCAATCGCGTTGTGCCACAAGGGCAGGCCCGTGAAGCCGCCGAGCAGCTGGCCGCCGAGCTGGCCGCCTTGCCCCAGCAATGTATGCGATCGGATCGTCTGTCGGCGCTGCACCAGTGGGGGATAAGCGAATCAGACGCTCTTGACTACGAATTCGCCAGCATTTCCCGGGTAGCCGCCGAGGCCATGGAAGGTGCTGGACGTTTCGCGGGCGGCGCCGGCCGCCACGGCGTGGCCGCCGGGTAACGACGTTGCGGCTCAGTAGGTCGGCAGCGTGAAGGACCGGCCGACCGCCAGCGACTGCTTGGCGACCAGCTTGCTGAGCGCCGGGATGCGCAAGAGCCCTAGACCGACGTTGCGTAGCCGGGCGCGCCAGCCGGAGGAGAAGCTGTCGGTCTTCAGGGCGTTGATCGCGAGCTTCTGACAGCGCGCGACATACGGTGCCAGTAGCCGCTGATACTTGGCGAACGCCGCCGCGTGGTCGTCGCCCGCCGCTGCCAGCTCGTGAGCCAGCACGTAGGCCCCGACCACCGCGAGGCTGGTGCCCATGCCCGAACGGGGCGAGGCACACCAGGCGGCGTCGCCGATCAGGCATATCCGTCCGCGTGAGTAGGAGTCCAGGTGGACTTGGGCGATCGAGTCGAAGTACACCTCCGGTGCCTCGGCGAGCGCTTCAAGCAAATTCTCTACCTCCCAACCCATCCCGGCGAATCGCTCGGCGAACAGCCGTTTGTTGCGCTCGGTGTCGCGATAGTCGAAGTCGAGTCGAGGGTCGGTGAGATAGAAGCTCGCTCGCGCGGGCTTGTCGGGGTCGATGCCCTGCAACACCGCGGTTCGACCGCCAACGTCGCAAGCCATCCCGCAATGGTCGATCCGCAGGTGGTTCTCGATGTCGAAGAATCCGAAACACTGCCCCAGCTGCGTGACGTAGCGCTCTTCCGGACCGAATGTCAGGCCGCGCACGCCGGAGTGCAGCCCATCCGCCCCGATGACGACGTCATAGCTGCCCCTCGATGCGTCGCTGAAGGTCACCTCGACCCGTTCGCCGTCGTCTTCAAGTGCCGTGACGCGGACGCCGAAGCGGTAGGTGACATCCTCGCGCACGGCTTCGTACAGGATGCGGGCGAAATCGCCCCAGACGATTTCCACTTCGCCGCTGATGACTTCGGCGGGGAGCCGACCGATTTCGTTGCCGCGCTCGTCGACGAGGATGAGCGGGCCCATCCGCGTGGCACCCGCTCGCAGCTGAGCCAGCAGACCCATCTTCTCGAGCACGACGAGCGAGGCGCCCCGGAAGTCGACGAACTGCCCACCGGTGCGTAGTTCGCGAGCCTGTTCGGTGATGGTCACGGCATGGCCCTGCCTGGTGAGCCAGAAGGCCAGACTAGGCCCGGCGATGCCACCGCCATTGATGAGGATATCGAACGGCATTGCAACTCTTCTCTTTTCGTGAACGCCCGGTGTTCACGTTAACGCGCGGGCCGTCATGGGTCCACAGTCACGCGCGCGCAGCGAAGGGGACTAGCCGGCCTTGTTGATCGTGTTGCCGCTGCCGAGGTTCTCGACCTTGGGGTTGCCGTCTTTGTAGGTGATCGTGTTGTTGAACCCGACAACGTTGAGATGTTTGTCGATCTTGTCGATGGTGATCTTGTTGTCCGCGCCGCCGATGCTCACCGTCCCGCAAGTGCCATTGACGGTCAGCGTGTTGTTGGAGCCGCCCACGTTCAGCGACTTGCCGTCGCCGCAATCGAGAGTGGTTGTGGTACCCAGGGATCCGTAGTTGATCGTGTTGCCGATGTCGAACTGTGCACCCGTGCTTGTCGTCGAGGGCGTCGAGCTCGTGGAGGCGGGGGAGGCGCCCGACGATGTCGTCGGGCCCGCGTTGTTGTTCTTGCCGCCGCAGCCGGCCACGCCGAACACCACCACTACGGCAGAAAGCGTCAGGGCGAGTGCCCCGGCTATCGGTCGCGACGAGCCATCGATGTTGCGTGCGCGCATTCTTCGCTTACCCCGCTACCTGACTGATGCGGTTGGTCATGCCGAGTTCGCGGCCGCGATCCCACACAATCGGCTGGCCGCTCTTGTAGAAGACCGACTCATTAGAGCCGTAGACGATGATGTCGTGCACGACGTTGTCGGCGACGACGGTGTGGCCCGAGCCCATCACCGTCACCGCCCAGCAGGTGCCCAGCGCGTTGACGGTGTTCCTCGTGCCGTCGACCAGCACCGTGGCGCCATTGCAGTCGATTGTCTGCTCGATGCCCTCGCCGGTGACATGAGTATCACCGTTTTTGGCCTGCCCGGTCGGCGCCCCGCCGGCCAGGGTGAACGGGATCGCTACCGCACCGGCGGCCAAGACTCGGCATAGGAGTGTCCATTTCACGGTGGGCTCCTCTCGCCATGGCGCGTGATCCGCTGCAGCAGAGCGTACGTGGATTGCCACGGGTCATGGCCGGCTTCCCCCATTTGCCGGCCGACCGCATCGCGGGCGTCGCCCCACTATCGGGTCGTTCTCACCACGCGCGTTACCGGCAGACTAGAGTCATTAGTTTATTCGCCATCAAGAAAGCGGTGGTGAACAACCCGATCCACGCAAGCCGAAGGGTGATCGCCATGCCAGCTGAGCCGGAGTCGTCGGCCGGCCGGTCGGGCGCCGGGTCGAAGTCTGCGGCCCGTCCGGCCAGACTGAGCCGCGAAATCATCGTCAACGCCGCGCTCACCTTCCTGGACCGGGAGGGCTGGGACGCGTTGACGATCAACGCGCTGGCGAATCAGCTCGGGACCAAGGGTCCGTCGTTGTACAACCACGTCGACAGCCTGGAGGACCTGCGCCGCACCGTGCGGATGCGAGTGATCGGAGACATCGTCACCATGCTGGCCCGGGTCGCCGAGGGACGGGTCGGTGACGATGCCGTGCTGGTGATGGCCGGCGCGTATCGCAGCTACGCCCATCACCACCCGGGCCGGTATTCGGCGTTCACCCGGATGCCGCTGGCCGGTGGTGACGACCCGGAGTTCACGGCGGCCACCAAGGGCGCGGCGGAGCCGGTGATGGCCGTGTTGTTGTCCTACGGGCTCGACATCGAGCAGGCCTTTTACGCGGCGCTGGAATTCTGGTCGGCCATGCACGGGTTCGTGCTGCTCGAGATGACCGGTGTCATGGACGACATCGTCGACACCGACACGGTGTTCTCGGACATGGTGCTGCGGCTGGCGGCCGGCATGCAGCGCCGCAGCGCAGCCAACGCCGAATAAGCCCCGGTAATGCGGCACCGGACGCCAATACCGTCGCTTTGACCTGCCCGACCGGCGGCGGGTATCGTGGATGCTCGTGCCTGGCGGCTAAGGCGCTTCAGCTAAAGACGCGCGCGCCGGGCCAATTCGCATGTCCACGACGCAACGAATGAAGTTTGGCGGCGGGCGCATGCGACACACCCGGCCGCGGGGGACCGCGACAGGGCATAACTGCACTACAGAGACTTGCAACACCGAGAATCGAACGAAAGACATAGGAAGCCGGTAGATGCCAACCATTCAGCAGCTGGTCCGCAAAGGGCGCCGCGACAAGATCGCCAAGGTCAAGACCGCGGCCCTCAAGGGCAGCCCGCAGCGCCGTGGCGTGTGCACTCGCGTGTACACCACAACTCCGAAGAAGCCGAACTCGGCGCTTCGGAAGGTGGCGCGTGTCAAGCTGACCAGTCAGATCGAGGTGACGGCGTACATCCCCGGCGAGGGCCACAACCTTCAGGAGCACTCGATGGTTCTGGTGCGTGGTGGCCGGGTGAAGGACCTGCCCGGTGTGCGGTACAAGATCATCCGCGGCTCGCTCGACACCCAGGGTGTCAAGAACCGCAAGCAGGCTCGGAGCCGTTACGGCGCCAAGAAGGAGAAGAGCTGATGCCGCGCAAGGGCCCAGCGCCGAAGCGTCCACTGGTCAACGATCCGGTTTACGGATCGCAGCTGGTCACCCAGCTGGTCAACAAAGTTTTGATGCAGGGGAAGAAATCGCTCGCCGAGCGCATTGTATATGCAGCGCTCGAACAGGCCCGCGAGAAGACCGGCACCGACCCGGTGATCACGCTCAAGCGGGCCCTGGACAACGTCAAGCCCGCCCTGGAGGTGCGCAGCCGCCGCGTGGGTGGTGCCACCTACCAGGTGCCCGTCGAGGTGCGTCCGGAGCGGTCGACCACGCTCGCCCTGCGGTGGCTGGTCAGCTTCTCCCGGCAGCGTCGGGAAAAGACCATGATCGAGCGCCTGGCAAACGAGATTCTGGATGCCAGCAACGGCCTCGGGGCCGCCGTCAAGCGACGCGAGGACACCCATAAGATGGCCGAGGCAAACCGCGCCTTCGCGCATTATCGCTGGTAGGCGCCGGCCCGGCGCCAATCGGCACAGTGGCCGGAGGCGCGAGCAACAGCTAACTAAGCAACCGAAAGAGTGGGAAGACTTCTGTGGCACAGAAGGACGTGCTGACCGACCTGACCAAGGTCCGCAACATCGGCATCATGGCGCACATCGACGCCGGGAAGACGACGACGACGGAGCGCATCCTCTACTACACCGGCATCAGCTACAAGATCGGTGAGGTGCACGACGGCGCCGCCACCATGGACTGGATGGAGCAGGAGCAGGAGCGGGGGATCACCATCACCTCCGCCGCTACCACCTGCTTCTGGAAAGACAACCAGATCAACATCATCGACACCCCCGGGCACGTCGACTTCACCGTCGAGGTGGAGCGCAGCCTGCGGGTGCTCGATGGTGCCGTCGCGGTGTTCGACGGCAAAGAGGGTGTCGAGCCGCAGTCCGAGCAGGTATGGCGGCAGGCCGACAAGTACGACGTGCCGCGGATCTGCTTCGTCAACAAGATGGACAAGATCGGCGCCGACTTCTACTTCTCGGTGCGGACCATGGAGGAGCGGCTGGGCGCCAATGCCATTCCGATCCAGCTGCCGGTCGGCTCGGAGGGTGACTTCGAAGGCGTCGTCGACCTGGTCGAGATGAACGCCAAGGTGTGGCGCGGCGAGACGAAGCTCGGCGAGACCTACGACACCATCGAGATCCCGGCCGAGTTGCAGGAGAAGGCCGCGGAGTACCGCACCAAGCTGCTCGAGGCCGTTGCCGAGACCGACGAGGCGCTGCTGGAGAAGTACTTCGGTGGCGAAGAACTGACCGTCGAGGAGATCAAAGGCGCGATCCGCAAGCTGACCATCAACTCGGAGGCCTACCCGGTGCTGTGCGGCAGCGCCTTCAAGAACAAGGGCGTGCAGCCGATGCTGGACGCGGTCATCGACTACCTGCCCTCGCCGTTGGACGTGCCGCCCGCCGAAGGCCACGTGCCCGGCAAGGAAGACCAGCTGATCACGCGCAACCCGTCGACCGACGAGCCGTTCTCGGCGCTAGCGTTCAAGGTCGCTACGCACCCGTTCTTCGGCAAGCTGACCTACGTCCGCGTCTACTCGGGCAAGGTCGACTCCGGTAGCGCAGGTCATCAACTCCACCAAGGGCAAGAAGGAGCGGCTGGGCAAGCTGTTCCAGATGCACGCCAACAAGGAGAACCCGGTGGAAACCGCCTCAGCCGGCCACATCTACGCGGTGATCGGGCTGAAGGACACCACCACCGGTGACACCTTGAGCGACCCCAACAACCAGATCGTGCTGGAGTCGATGACGTTCCCCGACCCGGTCATCGAGGTCGCCATCGAGCCCAAGACCAAGAGCGACCAGGAGAAGCTGAGCCTGTCGATCCAGAAGCTCGCCGAGGAGGACCCGACCTTCAAGGTGCACCAGGACGTCGAAACCGGCCAGACCGTGATCGGCGGCATGGGCGAGTTGCACCTGGACATCCTGGTGGACCGCATGCGCCGCGAGTTCAAGGTCGAGGCCAACGTCGGTAAGCCGCAGGTCGCCTACAAGGAGACCATCAAGCGCAAAGTCGAAAAGGTCGAGTTCACCCACAAGAAGCAGACGGGTGGTTCGGGCCAGTTCGCCAAGGTGCTGATCTCCCTCGAGCCGTTCACCGGCGAGGACGGCGCGACCTACGAGTTCGAGAACAAGGTCACCGGTGGGCGCATCCCGCGGGAGTACATTCCCTCGGTCGACGCCGGCGCCCAAGACGCCATGCAGTACGGCGTGCTGGCCGGCTACCCGCTGGTGAATCTCAAGGTCACCCTGCTCGACGGCGCCTTCCACGAGGTCGACTCATCGGAAATGGCGTTCAAGATCGCTGGTTCCCAGGTGCTGAAAAAGGCTGCGCAGCAAGCGCAACCGGTCATCCTGGAACCCATCATGGCTGTCGAGGTCACCACACCCGAGGACTACATGGGTGACGTGATCGGCGACTTGAACTCCCGCCGTGGCCAGATCCAGGCCATGGAGGAGCGCAGCGGCGCGCGCGTGGTCAAGGCGCATGTGCCGCTGTCGGAGATGTTCGGCTACGTCGGCGACCTGCGGTCCAAGAGTCAGGGCCGGGCGAACTACTCCATGGTCTTCGACTCCTACGCCGAAGTGCCGGCCAATGTGTCGAAGGAGATCATCGCGAAGGCGACGGGCGAGTAATCCAGGCAGCCGCGAAGGGGAGTAACCTTGCCCGGTCACAACCGCGGCACAACAGAAATAACAACACTGCTTTAACAAGCACCAACAAGTCCAGGAGGACACAGAAGTGGCGAAGGCGAAGTTCGAGCGGACGAAGCCGCACGTCAACATCGGGACCATCGGTCACGTTGACCACGGCAAGACCACACTGACCGCGGCTATCACCAAGGTTCTGCACGACAAGTACCCGACGTTGAACGAGTCGCGCGCATTCGACCAGATCGACAATGCGCCCGAGGAGCGTCAGCGCGGTATCACCATCAACATCTCCCACGTGGAGTACCAGACCGAGAAGCGTCACTACGCGCACGTCGACGCCCCGGGCCACGCCGACTACATCAAGAACATGATCACCGGCGCCGCCCAGATGGACGGTGCGATCCTGGTGGTCGCCGCCACCGACGGCCCGATGCCGCAGACCCGCGAGCACGTGCTGCTCGCCCGTCAGGTCGGGGTGCCCTACATCCTGGTCGCGCTGAACAAGGCGGACATGGTCGACGACGAGGAGCTGCTCGAGCTCGTCGAGCTGGAGGTCCGCGAACTGCTGGCCGCCCAGGAGTTCGACGAGGACGCCCCGGTGATCCAGGTATCGGCGCTCAAGGCCCTCGAGGGCGACGCCAAGTGGGTCGAGTCGGTGGAGAAGCTGATGGACGCGGTCGACGAGTCGATTCCGGACCCGGTCCGCGACACCGACAAGCCGTTCCTGATGCCCGTCGAGGACGTCTTCACGATCACCGGCCGCGGCACCGTCGTCACCGGTCGTGTCGAGCGCGGCGTGATCAACGTGAACGAGGAAGTCGAGATCGTCGGTATCAAGCCGACCAGCGCCAAGACCACGGTCACCGGTGTGGAGATGTTCCGCAAGCTGCTCGACCAGGGCCAGGCCGGCGACAACGTCGGGTTGCTGCTGCGTGGTATCAAGCGTGAGGACGTCGAGCGTGGCCAGGTCGTGGTCAAGCCGGGCACCACCACGCCGCACACCGAGTTCGAGGGCAGCGTCTACATCCTGTCCAAGGACGAGGGCGGTCGGCACACGCCGTTCTTCAACAACTACCGTCCGCAGTTCTACTTCCGCACCACCGACGTGACCGGTGTGGTGACGCTGCCGGAGGGCACCGAGATGGTGATGCCCGGTGACAACACCGACATCTCGGTGAAGCTGATCCAGCCCGTCGCCATGGACGAGGGTCTGCGGTTCGCCATCCGCGAGGGTGGCCGTACCGTCGGCGCCGGCCGGGTCACCAAGATCGTCAAGTAATTTCGACAGCAAAGCGGCGCTCACCCGAGAAGGGTGGGCGCCGTTTTGCGTGAAGTGGCGCTTTCCGGGTCGTGACAGCAAACCGACAATTCGGTCCAGAGCAGCACATTTCCCGCTCTACAGCGATACGCTGACCCGCATCATCGTCCGGGTTCGGCCGACGTAGGAGCATGCCATGCTAGCGCGCTATATCAGAGCCCAGATCATCGTCCTGGTGTGTGGAGGATTGGTCGGCCCGATCTTTCTCATCACGTACTTCGTGCTCCCCAACATGATGGGTTCTTTTGGCACCGATGCGAGCTCGATGGTCCAGCAGAGCACCTCGTGGTTGCTCTGGGCCGGGCTGCTGATCACGGTCGCCGATGTGCTGGTGGCGTTGTGGCTGGCCAACCGCGGCGCCCAGTCCTCGGCCAAAAGCGCTGCTCTGCACCAGACCGGGGTGCCGACGATGGCCCAGATCACCGGTCTGGGTGAAACCGGGATGCGCATCAACGAGCGACCGGTGGTCAACTTGGACCTGCACATCAGCGGGCCCGGCTTCGAGTTCAACAGCCGGAAACGGGTTACGGTCGACATCACCAAGCAGGCCATCGTCACGGCGCGCAAGCTCGTCGTGTGGGTGGACCCGAACACGCGCGACTTCGAGATCGACTGGCAGGCAAGCGGATTGATCTGCGGCGTGGTTCCCGCGCAGTTCACGAGCACCGAGGACAACCGGACCTACGACCTGAGTGGGCAGGCCGGCCCGCTGATGGAAATCATGCAAATCTACCGAGCCAACAACCTGCCGTTCGGCGGCACGGTCGACATCCGCAACTACCCGTCGGTGCGCCAACAGGTCATGGCCGTGGTGCGGCGCGCCGCTGCTCAGCAGCAGCCCGCGCCAGCCGCGGCCGGGGTGGGAGCCGCGGCGGCGGGGGGCGCACCACCGCAGGCGTCCGTCGCCCAGCGGTTGCAGGAGTTGGAGGCACTGCACAAATCCGGTGCGTTGAGCGCCGAGGAATACGCCGGCAAACGGGCGCAGATCATCTCCGACATCTGACCCCAGCGTGAGCCGTTAGGCGATTAGAACACGTTTCAGTTTCGCTGCTAGCCTGATCGGCAGTCGGCGAAAGGGGCTGTTGTGTCTGGCAACCGGGGAATCTGCAAGGGCGAGTGGCATTCATCACCGGCGCCGCGCGCGGCCAGGGACGGGCGCATGCGATCCGACTCGCGCGTGAGGGTGCCGACATCATCGCCCTGGACATCTGCGCGCCGGTGTCCGACAGCATCAGCTATGCGGCGGCCACGCCGGAGGATCTCGCCGAGACCGTCCGGGCGGTGGAAGCCGAAGGCCGCAAGGTGTTAGCCCGCGAGGTCGACATTCGCGACGATGCCGCAGTGCGGCAGCTGGTGAGCGACGGCGTCGAGCAGTTCGGCCGGCTCGACATCCTGGTCGCCAACGCGGGCGTGCTCAGCTGGGGGCGGATCTGGGAGTTGACCGACGAGCAGTGGGACACCGTCATCGACGTCAACCTGACGGGCACTTGCCGCACCCTGCGCGCGGCGATACCCGCGATGATCGAGGCCGGCAATGGCGGCTCCATCGTGGTGGTCAGCTCGTCGGCCGGGCTGAAGGCCACCCCGGGCAACGGCCACTACGCGGCGTCCAAGCACGGCCTCGTCGCGCTGACCAATACGTTGGCAATCGAGCTGAGCGAGTTCGGCATTCGGGTCAACTCCATCCATCCCTACTCGGTCGATACGCCGATGATCGAGCCTGAATTGATGATGGAGATCTTCGGCAAGCATCCCCACTACGTGCACAGCTTCGGACCAATGCTGCTGCAGCCCAATGGTTTTATGAGACCAGACGAGGTTTCCGACGTAGTGGCCTTCCTGGCCGGCGACGGCTCCGGCACCTTGACGGGAGCGCAGATCCCCGTCGACAAAGGCGTGTTGAAGTACTGAGAGATTTGAGAGTTCCACGCGGGGTCTGTCGGCGACGCGGGTGAGTTCAGCTCGCGCCATTAGCCGTCGGGATCAAACGTAGGCTGACATTCAATGCGACTTCACATCTCTCTTTACTGTATCGTCAAGGTTAACAACGTATCTTGAGTGGCATGCGAACCGCCTATCGTGCCGAACTAGCGAGGTTAACCGAGCACCTCGGCGAGATGTGTGGGCTGGCCGGAGTTGCCATGGAACACGCAACCGAGGCCCTGCTGACGGCGGATCTGGTTGTGGCAGAACAGGTTCTCAGCGATCACGACAAAATCGCCGCGATGAGCACCGTCGCCGAGGAGAACGCGTTTGTGCTGCTGGCCCCGCTTCGAGCGCCGGTTGCCAGATGACCTGCGGGCGATCGTCAGCGCCCTCCGAATGACGGTCGACATCGACAGGATGGCCGCGCTGGCCCTACACGTCGCCGAGATCACCCGCTGGCGTCATCCCCAGCATGCATTGCCCGAAGAGGTCAACGGTTATTTCGCTGAAATGGGCAGGATCGCAGTCAAATTAGGTAACAGCTCGCAAGAGGTGCTGTTGTCGCGCGACCCGAGAAAGGCTGCGCGCATCCGCAGAGAAGACGACGCGATGGATGACCTGCATCGCCATCTATTCACCGTGATGATGGATCGCGAATGGAAGCACGGTGTAGCCGCCGCCGTCGACGTGACGCTGCTGGGTCGGTACTACGAGCGCTTCGCCGATCATGCTGTCCAACTGGCGCATCGGGTTATCTTCCAGATGACTGGGAGGTTCTCCGACGGCGAGATGTGGCCGATGTAACGCCGGCATCGAATCGAATTAGCTCGCCATCTCCGCCAGCGCGTCGGCGAATCGGCTCACCGCCCAATCGATTTCCGCTGCGGTGATCACCAGCGGCGGGGCGAACCGCAGCGTTGATCCGTGCGTGTCCTTGACCAGCACACCATGTTTGGCCAGTCGCAGGCTGAGCTGCTTTGCACTGCCCAGTGCCGGGTCGATGTCGACGCCGGCCCATAATCCACGCCCGCGCACCGCCAACACACCGTGACCGATCAACGTTCGTAGCCGCCAGTGCAGGCGCCTGCCGAGGTGCGCTGCGCGGTCCTGGAATTCGCTGCGTGCCAGCATCGAGACCACGGTGCTGCCGATCGCCGCCGCGAAGGGATTTCCGCCGAACGTCGAACCATGCTCACCGGGGTGCAGCACCCCCAGGACTTCGCGATCGGCCACCACCGCCGACAGCGGCACGATTCCGCCGCCCAGCGCCTTGCCGAGCAGGTACATGTCGGGCACCACATCCCAGTGGTCGCAGGCGAAGGTGCGACCGGTGCGGGCCAGTCCGGACTGGATCTCATCGGCGATCATCAAAACGTTGTACGCACGGCAGATTTGTCGGACCTCGGGCAAATAATCGTCCGGCGGCACGACGACGCCGGCCTCACCCTGGATCGGCTCCAACAGCACCGCGACGGTGTGCTGGTCGATCGTTTTGGCCAGCGCGTCGGCGTCACCGAACGGGACCGAACGGAAGCCGGGCGTGAACGGTCCGAAACCGGCGCGCGCCGTCTGGTCGGACGAAAAGCTGACGATGCTGATGGTCCGACCATGAAAGTTGTTGTCGGCCACCACGATATTCGCGTGGCCGGCCGGGACGCCCTTGACGTCGGTGCCCCACTTGCGTGCGATCTTGATCGCGCTTTCGACCGCTTCGGCGCCGCTGTTCATCGGCAACACCATGTCCTTGTCGCACAGCGCCGCCAGTGCCGCACAAAAGCGGCCCAGCGGCTCGGCGTGAAATGCCCTGCTGACCAGGGTGACCAGATCGAGCTGGGCATGCGCGGTCGCGGTGATTTCGGGGTTGCGATGCCCGAAGTTCACGGCGGAATACGCGGCCAGACAATCCAGGTAGCGGCGACCTTCGACATCGGTGATCCAGGCACCCTCGGCGCTGGCCGCAACGACCGGCAACGGCGAGTAGTTGTGCGCCGCGTGGCGCTCTTCGAGCGTGATCGCCGATGCGGTGAGCGCGCCGGGGCTGGCGGTCACGGTGTCCGGCACAGTCACGAATACACCTCCAGTGTGCAGCATTTGACAGATCCGCCGCCCTTGAGCAGCTCGGACATCTCTAACCCGATCGGCTCGAAGCCGGTTCGGGACAACTGCTCGGCGAAACCCGCCGCCGCGGTGGGGTGCACCACGTGGCGACCATCCGAGACCGCGTTGAGGCCGAACACGTACGCGTCGGCACTCTCGACCACGATGGCGTCGGGAAACAGCGTTTCCAGTTGCGCGCGTGAGGGTTCGGCAAATGCCGGCGGGTAATATGCGATGGTCGTGTCATCGAGGACGCTGAGTGCGGTGTCGAGGTGGTAGAAGCGCGGATCGACGAGTTGCAGGCTGACGACAGGGCGACCGAAGATCTCGGCGATCTGGGCGTGCGCCCGAGGATCGGTGCGAAAACCGTGGCCGGCCAAGATCATCTCGCCGACCGGCAGCAGGTCGCCCTGGCCCTCGTTGACGTGGCGAGTCTGCACCGGAGTGTATCCTCGGCCTGTCATCCAGTCCGCATACACGACGGATTCCTGTTGTCGCTGAGGGTATTTGAATCGCGCTACCATCGCCGCGCCGTTGAGTATCAGCCCGCCGTTGGCGGCATAGACCATGTCGGGCAGGCCGGGAACCGGTGTCACGAGCTCGACGACATGCCCCAGTTGGCGATAGGTGTCGCGAAGGCGTGCCCACTGCGCGACCGCGACGGCGGTGTCGACCGGGGTGTCGGTGTCCATCCACGGGTTGATCGCATAGTCGACGGCGAAGAATTGCGGAGGCGTCATGACGTAGTGCCGAATCCGCGCTACGCGTTCGTTCGGGGTGGCGGTCTCACGCGCCGGGCCTCGCGCCGCAGCCTCCGCAAAGATCGTCATAAATCGACGGTATGGGAAGCCTTTGACGCAATCAAACACCGAACGTTGCTTTTGCATGCCTAATTTATTGCGCCAATTGTCGGATTGCGGCAATCTGTTGTGCAGGAGGAGCGATGGACCGGTTGGATGGCATCGACGAGCAGATTCTCGCCGAGCTGGCCCAGCATGCCCGGGCAACATTCGCCGAAATCGGTGAGCGGGTGAATCTGTCGGCTCCGGCGGTCAAGCGTCGCGTCGATCGGATGCTCGACAGCGGGGTGATCCGGGGGTTCACCACGGTCATCGATCGCAGTGCGGTGGGCTGGAACACCGAGGCCTACGTACAGGTTTACTGCCACGGCAGGATTTCGCCGAGACGAGTTGCGCCGGGCCTGGATAGACATTCCCGAAGTCGTCAGCGCCGCAACGGCGACCGGGACCGCCGACGCCATCCTGCGTGTGCTGGCGCGCGACATGCGGCATCTGGAAGACGCTTTGGAGCGGATCCGGACAAGCGCCGACATCGAACGCACCGAAAGTATCGTCGTGCTGACCAATCTGATCGACCGGTCGCGGGCCGAGGGGTGAGCGGCCACTGGGTGGCCAAACGTTCATGGAATTCACGGTGCAACGCAAGCAGATACGAGGCGCGGTCGCCGAAGTGGTGAAAGAAGGTACCCTTTGCCACTCCGGCTTCACCGACGATCAGATTGACGCTCAAGCCGGCGAGTCCGGTGCGTTCGGCCAGCCGCAGGCCCGCGTCGATCAGCGATTCTCGGGTTCTGGCCATGGCCTCTTTGCGCCCACCCATCGGCCGGGTGGGCACCGTTGGGGGCGTCGAGGTCATGCGAGCACTCTAGCCACCGGCTTGCGTGCGGCTTTTCGCTGACTGCGTCGCGCGAGCAGCTCGCCGTACTGCTCGCACACGTGGATCACCCCGGTGAGCTGATAGGTGATCCAGCCCTTGTGCGTCGAGGGCAGGTTGTGCTCGAAAACGCGATGCCCGACGATTTGCAGGAGCCAGCCGCCGACGAACATCGGCACTCCGACCCGGGGTTTGGCCAGAAGTAACGGGATTCCGGCTGCGATCACAGGCGTGCCGATCATGTGCGTGAATCTTGTGCCGCGGCTGGTGTGTTGAGTTTTGTAGTAGGCCATCTTCTCCGAGAACGGGGCGTCGGGTGTGGGAACAGTCATCGATCACTCCTTGAGTCAGGGACGCTGGCAATGATACTGTTGACCGACCGGTCGGTCGATGAAAGGAAGCGACGATGGTCAACGTGGTGCAAACGCGGGTGGGCGAGGTTGCCTACAGCGATACCGGGGAAGGACCGGTGGTGGTGTTACTCCATGCGACGCTGCATGACCGCCACGACTTCGACGCGATCGCGCCGAGTCTTCGTCGCGACCACCGCGTCATCGCATTGGACTGGCCGGGCCATGGCGACTCGCCAGCCCCGGCGCCGAACTATCGGCCGACCGCGGCCTCTTTCGCGGACGTTCTTGCCGACGTCGTTGCCGCACTTGATCTGCCGCCCGCGGCGTTCATCGGCAACTCTGTCGGCGGTTTTGCTGCGGCACGGTTGGCGATCACCGACCCCCAACGGGTTTCGCGGCTGGTGTTGGTCAATACCGGGTGGTTTTATCGCCGGCCCGGTCCCGGGCCTCTACTGCCGGGTGATGGGAACGCCGGCGGTGATGAAACGAGTGCTGCCGCGGTTCGTGGGCAGTTACATGAAGGCAACCAGCGACAGCGACCATGCCATTCAGGGGCGTGTGCTGGCCCGTGCGAACACCCGCGAAGGTGTCGTTCTCACGGCGGCGCTGTGGCGCAGTTTCGCCGCGCCCGAACATAACCTGTGCCCGCACGCGGATCGCATCACCGCGCCCTGCCTGGTTATCTGGGGATCGAAAGATACCGCAGGCCCCATGCGAGTGGGGCGTCTCACCGCGGCCAGAATCCCGGGTTCGCGGCTGGAGGTGCTGCCGACGGGCCACGTGGTGTTTTCCTCAGACCCTGCTGGATTCCTGGCAATCGCCGAGCCGTTCCTGGCCGCCGCACGCGGCAGCGTGCAATGATCCCGTTCGCCCTATTCCCACGTCACCGGCGGCCCGTGTGGCGAACATACGGCCAGTAGCGTGTCGTCACCACCCGGCCAGCATCGGGCGCGAACCGCGAACTCGACCGGTGCATCGGGATTTCGCCGCTGGGGCTCCAGCGTCAGATGGGCGAGCGGCGCGTCGGTCCGGGCTTGGGCTCCGAGCGCGTCGATCCCGGCGCGGACGGCGGCCTGGTCGTCCGCCGAGAGGTATTGCCACATAATGGAATGCCACAGGACGGTGAGCGCGCCGGCGGCGACGCCGAGGCCGGCGACCGCGTCGAGGGCATCGCGGCGCTGCAACGGCGCCGGGACGCGCCGCGCGATGCTGATCGCCCCGCGCAACCGATCCAGCCGTTCCGGCTGATCGGGCCAGACGTAGCTCAGCAGCGTCAGTTCCCCGTCCCGGCCGGTGGCGTCGAGCGGCGCGATGTCGTAGCCCTGACGCTCGACGATCCGCAGCGCCGCGGCCGGAGGCAATGGGCCGCGCCACGCGTCGTCGATGGTCACCGGCGAGTCGGCCGGACCCCACTGGCCGCCCGGATAGTGATAGCGGAAATAGTCGGCCCGCAGGTTGAGTCCGGCGCTGCATCCGATTTCGAAAAGCCTTATCGGCAAGGCGAATCGGTGGGTGAGGATGAGCAGGCCACCGATCAGCGCGGCGGCTCGGCCCACTTCGTTGGTTTGCGGTGGCTGATCGAGGGCGGCGCGCAGCCGGTCGGCGTGGTCGGAGGCGGCGCGCACGATATCGGGCCAGGCCGCCTCGGCATCCCACCGTCCGCCCGTGCTCGGATACCAGCGCCGCAAATTCGAGGCGCCGCCGTCGAGCGCCAGCCGGTGCAGCCCGCCGAGCAGTCGCAGCGGCACCGCCAACCGGCCGGCGTCGTCTTCGTGCCCGGACAGGATGGCGGCGAAGACGCCACCGGCTTGCACGTCGGCGGCCACCCGATCCAACACGTCGCCGTACATCGGCGAGCCCATGCCGACGCAGATCTGGCCCTGCAGTTGAAGAGACCGCAGCAGGCGGCTGTCGGCTGCGGGGCTCATGCGCGCTCCTCCTCATCGCTTCGTCCCCTTGCTGCTGCGCGGCTGGGGGTGCCCCCACTGCATCGTCGCCGGCGCGGGTCACGATCGGTCCAGCTCGTCGAGTCCGGCGCGGACCACGTCGAACGCATCCCCGAGAGCCTGCGGCAACGACACGGTTTCGTCGTCCAGCCAGTGCTCGTAGGCGCTCAGGGCGACACCGAGCAGCATCCACGCGACGGTCTGAGGCAGCAGGTCGGTGGTTCGACTGCCGGATCGGCGTGCGACGAACTCGGCGATTACCTCGCGCCAGCCGGCATACATCGTCATCGAATATGCCTGCAGCTCAGCGGTTTGCAGGATCACCCGCATTCGCTGTCGGTGCCGGATGGTTTCCGACTCGTCAAAGGTGTTGAACGACAACAGCGCAGCGCGCAGCGCCTCACCGAGCGGCATGCGTGGATCGAGATGGTCCAGCAGCTCGCGCAGGTGCCGCAGGTGAGCGTCGAAGTCTCCCCAGGGGATTGCGTTCTTGGAGGCGTAGTAACGAAACACGGTGCGACGGGCGATGCCCGCGGCCTGTGCGACGTCGTCGACGCTGACGTCGGCGAAGCCGCTGTCCGCGAACAGCCGCAGGGCGACATCGGTGATGTGCTGCGGGGTCGTGGAACGGCGCCGGCCGACCCGCGCCTGCTCCAGCATGAGACCCGCCCTTCCGTTCTGGCACTCGATGCCATATCCTGACGAAGATTCTCACCGGATCGACGCGACTTGTCGAGACCCTAGATAACGAAAGGCAACGTCATGGAGCCGAACCAGCAGACAGAGACCGACACCGAGCTCGTCACCGAGTCGTTGGTGGAAGAGGTGTCCATCGACGGGATGTGCGGGGTCTACTGATCGTGAGCGCCCCCGCGCAGGGGGCGCGTTCGATCCCGGACGCGCATGGCGGTTGCACCCCCAGGTGGCCGTGCGACCCGAGCCGTTCGGCGCGTTGTTGTATCACTTCGGTACCCGCAAGCTGTCATTCCTCAAGAACCGCACCATTCTTACGGTGGTGCAGTCCCTGGCCGACCACCCAGACGCCTCAGCGGCCTGTCGCGCCGCGGGAGTCGAGGACACCCGACAGGGTCCTTACTTGCATGCGTTGGGCGTGCTGGCCGGCTCCCACATGCTGGTGCCAGTGGAACCTAAGGAGGCGGCATGACGGCAGTTGTCCCACGACTGGTCGAGCAGTTCGAGCGCGGGTTGGACGCACCGATCTGCCTGACCTGGGAGCTGACATACGCGTGCAATCTGGCGTGTGTGCACTGCCTGTCGTCGTCGGGGAAACGCGATCCGCGGGAACTGTCCACCCAGTCCTGCAAGGACATCATCGACGAGCTGGAACGCATGCAGGTGTTCTACGTCAACATCGGCGGTGGGGAACCGACTGTGCGGCCAGACTTTTGGGAGCTGGTCGACTATGCCACCGCGCACCACGTCGGCGTGAAGTTCTCCACTAATGGGGTGCGGATCACGCCGGAGGTGGCCGCCCGGCTGGCCGCCAGCGACTACGTCGACGTCCAGATTTCGCTGGACGGCGCCACCGCCGAGGTGAACGATGCCGTCCGGGGTGCCGGGTCCTATGCGATGGCCATCCGTGCCCTGGAAAACCTCGCCGCCGCCGGGTTCTCCGACGCCAAGATCTCCGTCGTCGTCACCCGGCACAATGCCGGCCAGCTCGACGAGTTCGCCGCTCTGGCCGACCGTTATGGCGCCACACTGCGCATCACCCGGTTGCGCCCGTCGGGCCGTGGTGCCGATGTCTGGGATCAGCTGCACCCAACCGCCGACCAGCAGGTCCAGCTTTACCAATGGCTGGTCGCCAAGGGTGAGCGGGTGTTGACCGGCGACTCCTTCTTCCACCTATCGGGCCTCGGCGAACCCGGAGCGTTGCCCGGTCTGAACATGTGCGGAGCCGGGCGGGTGGTGTGCCTGATCGATCCGGTCGGCGATGTGTATGCCTGCCCGTTCGCCATCCACGACCGCTTCCTTGCCGGAAACATCCTGTCCGACGGCGGCTTTGGGACGGGGTTCGCCAACGTGTGGAAGAACGCTCCGCTGTTCCGCGAGCTACGCGAGCCGCAGTCGGCCGGCGCCTGCGGAAGCTGCGGGCATTACGACAGCTGCCGGGGCGGATGCATGGCGGCGAAGTTCTTCACCGGTCTGCCGATCGACGGCCCTGACCCGGAGTGCGTTCAGGGTTACGGAACGTCGGCGCTGGCGCAAGAGCGCGACAAGCCCCGCCCCGCCGGGGATCACTCGCACGGCCGGCGCAGCGGCGGGCCGGTGCCGCTGACACTGACCATGCCGAAGCGGCTCTGCAACGAAAGCCCGGTCTAGCCGTGGCCCGTGACGTCTGGTTCGAGACGGTCGCCATCGCCCAGCAACGGGCCAAGCGTCGGCTGCCGAAATCGGTCTATGCCGCGCTGGTCGCCGCCAGCGAGAAGGGGCTGACCGTCGCCGACAATGTCGAGGCGTTCGGCGAGCTCGGCTTCGCGCCTCATGTGGTAGGCGCCATCGAGAAGCGTGACCTCTCGACAACTGTGATGGGTCAAGAGATTTCGCTGCCGGTGATCATCTCGCCCACGGGTGTGCAAGCGGTCGATCCGGACGGTGAAGTGGCCGTTGCGCGGGCCGCGGCGGCGCGCGGCACGGCGATGGGGCTGTCATCGTTCGCCAGCAAGCCGATCGAGGAGGTCGTCGCCGCTAACCCCAAGCTGTTCTTCCAGGTCTACTGGCTCGGCGGTCGCGACGCGATTGCGCAGCGCGTCGAGCGGGCCCGGCATGCCGGCGCCGTTGGCTTGATCGCGACCACCGACTGGTCGTTCTCGCACGGGCGGGACTGGGGTAGCCCCGCGATCCCGGAGCAGATGAACCTGCGGAGCATCCTGAAGTTGTCGCCGCAGGCGATCACCCGCCCGGGCTGGCTGTGGACGTACGGGAAGACACTGCGCCCGCCGGACCTGCGGGTGCCCAACCAGGCCCCCCGCGGCGAGCCCGGACCGCCGTTCTTCGCCGCCTATGGGGAGTGGATGGCGACGCCGCCGCCGACCTGGGAGGACATCGCCTGGTTGCGGCAGCAGTGGGACGGGCCGTTCATGCTCAAAGGCGTGATGCGGGTCGATGACGCCAAAAGGGCTGTGGATGCTGGTGTTTCAGCAATCTCGGTGTCCAACCACGGCGGCAACAACCTGGACGGCACGCCGGCGTCGATCCGGGCGCTGCCCGCGGTCGTCGACGCGGTCGGCGACCAGATCGAGGTTTTGCTGGACGGCGGCATCCGCCGCGGCAGCGACGTCGTCAAGGCGCTGGCATTGGGAGCGCGTGCGGTGATGATCGGCCGCGCGTACCTATGGGGCCTCGCGGCGGCCGGCCAACCTGGTGTCGAGAACGTCCTCGACATACTTCGCGGCGGCATCGACTCCGCCTTGATGGGGCTCGGGCGAGCGTCCGTGCACGACCTCAACCCGGACGACATCCTGGTGCCGGCCGGGTTTGCTCGAGCCCTCGGGGTGCCCTCGTCCGCGCCGGGGCGGGCGTAGCCCCGCGCAGCGCGAGACCAGCGAGCATGCTGATACTCACGTGGCGGACGTGGCGACGGTGGCCGGGTTTAGTGAACGGCCGGCGGCAAAAAATTTTTCGAGTGCGCCAACAATCAATGCACGACAGGTGAATTCGTCTTACCATCACCGAGTGGCTGTCCTCGCCGAACTTGGGGGCTCGACGTCGAGCCAACTCCAAGGCATGTCGTTGGGCGTGACGATTCCGGTTGGATCCACCGAACAGCATGGCCCCCACCTGCCGCTGGACACCGACACCCGGATCGCGACCGCCGTCGCCCGCGGGGTCACTGCCCGCCTGTCCGGCGACCCCCAGCTGCACTGGGTGAGTGGCACCGCCCATCGCCTATGGCGACAGCGGCGAGCACCAAAGCTTCCCCGGAACCATCTCTATCGGCACCGAGGCGCTGACCACGCTGCTGGTCGAGTACGGCAGGTCGGCTACCTGCTGGGCGCAGCGGCTGCTCTTCATCAACGGCCATGGCGGCAACGTCCGGGCGCTGCGCGGCGCGGTGGCCCAACTGCGGTCCGAAGGACGTGACGCCGGATGGTCACCCTGCGCGGTGGCCGGCTCCGACGCCCACGCCGGCCACGCTGAAACTTCAGTATTGCTCCATATTTCGCCGGCCGACGTACTGACCGACCGGTGGCGTGCGGGCAACGGCGCGCCGCTGTCAGACCTGCTACCGTCAATGCGACGCGGGGGTGTCGCGGCGGTCAGCGAACTCGGCGTATTGGGTGACCCGACCACGGCGACCGCTGACGAGGGGGAGCGGATGCTCGCGGAAATGGTCGACGATTGCCTGAGCCGGGTCAGACGTTGGGCGCCCACGGCCGACGGGATGCTCACATGACCCGCGCCGACGATGATGGTGCCGGCTTGACTCGGGGGGGTCCCCCCGCTTGCGGGGGAGAGTGGCGCTTATGACCCAGGCGCGGTTGCCGGATGGGTTTGCTGTGCAAGTCGACCGCCGGGTAAGGGTGCTCGGCCAGGGCTCCGCTTTGCTGGGCGGCTCGCCCACCCGGTTGCTGCGGTTGGCGCCGGCCGCCCAGGACATGCTCGCCGACGGCCGCCTCAAAGTCCACGACGCGATGAGCGCCGAGCTGGCCCGAACCCTGCTGGACGCGACGGTGGCTCACCCGCGGCCTGCGGGAGGGCCGTCGCATCGCGACGTGACCGTCGTAATTCCGGTGCGGGACAACGCTTATGGCTTGCGACGGTTGGTTGCAGCGTTGCGCGGTCTGCGGATCATCGTCGTCGACGACGGCTCGTCGACACCGATTGAGCACGACGACATCGCCGGGCTCGCACTCCGACATCGAGGTGCTGCGCCATGCGCAAAGCAGAGGGCCGGCGGCAGCGCGCAATACCGGTCTCGCCGCCTGCAAGATCGGGCTTCGTCGCCTTCCTGGACTCCGACGTCGTTCCGCGACGCGGCTGGCTGGAGGTGCTGCTCGGTCATTTCTGCGACCCCACGGTGGCACTGGTCGCCCCGCGAATCGTCGGTCTGGCCCAGACCGACCACTTGGTAGCTCGCTACGAGGCGGTGCGCTCATCGCTGGATCTCGGGCAGCGTGAAGCCCCTGTCATCCCGTACACCAGCGTCTCCTATGTGCCCAGTGCGGCGATCATTTGCCGGACGTCCAAACTGCGCGACATCGGCGGCTTCGACGAGACCCTGCGCTCCGGTGAGGACGTCGATCTGTGCTGGCGACTTGTCGAAGCGGGTGCCCGACTGCGCTACGAGCCGATCGCCCAGGTGGGGCACGATCATCGAACGCAGTTGCGGGATTGGATTGTGCGCAAGGCGTTTTACGGTGGCTCCGCTGCCCCGTTGTCGGTGCGGCACCCGGACAAGATCGCGCCGCTGATGATTTCCGGATGGGCACTTGCGGCGTGGATCCTGATGGCCATCGGCTCGAGCTTCAGTTATCTGGCGTCGCTGCTCGTGGCCGGGCTGACCGGTCGCCGCATCGCCAAGACGTTGCAGGGTGCCGACACCCAGATGTCGGATGTGCTGGCGGTGGCCGCCCGCGGCCTTTGGTCGGCGGCGATGCAGCTGGCCTCGGCGATCTGCCGGCATTACTGGCCCGTCGCGTTGCTGGCCGCCTTCCTATTCAGGCCGTGTCGCCGCGTGGTGCTGGTCGCTGCCGTCCTCGACGGGGTGGTGGACTGGGCCAGTCGCCGGCGATCAGCGGACGAAGATGCCAAACCGATCGGGCTGCTGACCTACCTGGTGCTCAAGCGTCTCGACGATCTGGCCTACGGCCTCGGGCTCTGGTACGGCGTAGTGCGCGAGCGCAATATCGGTCCGCTCAAGCCGCAGATTCGAGTCTGACTCCTGACCGCAGCTGCGCTGCACAGCGATGTGCTGATCATCGGTGCTGGAAGCGCGGGATCTGTTGTTGCGAATCGTCTTTCGGCCGATCCAAACTGTGCGGTAACCGTGCTGGAGGCCGGGTTGGGGCTCGCCGATCCAGCGCTGCGGGCCGAAACGACCAACGGGTTGCGGCTGCCGATCGGCGCCGCCAGCCCGCTCGTCCAGCGCTACCAGACGCAACTGACCGAGCGGCCGGCTCGCCAGATCACGATCATGCGCGGCGCGACGATCGGCGGTTCCGGTGCGGTCAACGGCGGATACTTCTGCCGCGGTTTGCCACGAGACTTCGACGGCTACCGACTGCCCGGGTGGTCGTGGTCAGACGTCATCGGTCACTTCCGGGCTATTGAGACCGACCTGGATTTCGCCGGGTCCGCGCACGGTGACAACGGCCCGATCCCGGTTCGTCGTACTCGCGAAATCATCGGTAGTACGGCGTCTTTCGTCGCCGCGGCACAGCAGGCCGGGTTTGGCTGGCTACCCGATCTCAACGACGTGGCAGGCGCCGCGGTGGGCGTGGGTGCCGTCCCGCTCAACATCGTCGACGGCGTGCGTACCGGTTCGGGTGCGGCCTATCTGTTGCCCGCACTGGGGCGAGCGAACCTCTCGGTGTTGACCCAAACACGAGTGATGCGGCTGCGCTTCTCGGGCAGTCGGGCCGTCGGCGTCGACGCCGACGGGCCGGGCGGCCCGATCTCGGCCGGCGCCGATCGAATTGTGCTGTCCGCCGGGGCGATCGAATCCGCGCACCTGCTCATGCTTTCCGGCATCGGCGACCCGGCGATGCTGCGCGCCGCCGGGGTAGACGTGGTGACCGGCTTGCCGGTCGGCATGGCCTGTAGCGACCATCCGGAATGGGTGTTGCCGACCGACTGGGAGGTCGCTCCCGGTCGACCAGTGCTCGAAGTGGTGCTCAGCACCCCTGACGACATCGAGATACGACCCTATACCGGCGGTTTCGTGGCGATGGTCGGCGACGGCACGCCGGGTCATCCGGACTGGCCACACATCGGTGTCGCGCTCATGCAGCCGCGGGCACGGGGCCGCATTTCGCTGGTCTCCGCCGACCCTCTGGTGCAGCCGCGGATCGAACATCGCTACGACAGCGAACCCGACGACGTGGCCGCGTTGCGAGCGGGGCTGCGAGTTGGCCCGCGAATTGGCCGGTCCGACAGCTAAAGTCGGCGAGCCGGCGTGGTCGACGTCGCAGCATCTGTGCAGCAGTGCGCCGATGGGTCCCGCAGCGGATCCGGCGGCCGTCGTCGATCACCGGTGCCGCGTCCACGGTATCGACGGCTTATGGGTGATCGACGGATCGGTGCTGCCCGCGATCACCAGCCGCGGCCCGCACGCCAGCATCGTTATGTTCGGTCACCGGGCGGCCGAGTTCATCGGCTGACGTCAGGCGCGAGACGATTCGCCGGACAGGCCGCAACTGCTGACCGTCGCGGCCCGGTGCCCAGGCGCCGATCACCAGCGCGGCTACGGCGATGATCAGTCCCATTACCAGCAGCGACGTTTCCATCGCCCGCAGGAATGCGGCCTGGCTGAGTTCGGCGAGTTGAGCACCTTGCGGGCCGAGCGTTTTGGAGATCTCCAAAGCCTGTGCCAGCGAATGCGAGGCCGCGGAGCGCACCGGACCCGGGAAGGCTGCCAGATGCGGATTAAGGACGTGGGCATACCGCGCCGCGAGGATGGATCCGGCAAGCGCGATCCCGACGGCGGCACCGACCTCGCGGGTGGTGTCGTTGACGGCAGAGGCGACACCCTGCTTCTCGTCGGGCACCGCCGTCATGATCGCTAACGTGCTTGGTGCCGTACAGAATCCGATGCCGGTACTCATCACCAGCAGCGGCCACATCATGTCCCAGTACGGCGAGTCGATCTGCAGGACCCGCATCCACATGAACCCGGCCGAGATGAGCAGCAGGCCGCTGAACACCACCAGCCGCAGACCCATTCGCGGCAGATACCACGGGGATAGCACGGACAACGTCAGCATGGGCGCCATCAGGGGGCTCAACGCGAATGCGGTGTGGATCGGGCTGTAGCCCATGACCAGCTGGAAGTACTGCATGATGACGAAGAAGAAGCCGAACATTGCCATGAAAAACACGGTGATCGTGGCCGATCCGGTGGCGAAGTCCGGTCTGCGGAACAACCGAACGTCGAGCAGGGGATGGCGCCGTCGCATTTCGACGAACCCGAACGCCAGCGCCAGTGCCACCCCGGCAATCATCGACCCGTAGACCAACGGGTGAGTCCACCCGCGGGCGGGTGCTTCGAGCACGCCGTACACGAAAACCGCTACAGCGCCTGCGATCAGCCCAGCACCCGCCCAGTCCAGCGGGGTGGCCTCGTCGTCGCGGGAGGATTTCACGGTGCACGCCAAGACGAAGATCAGCGCTGCAAAGCCCGCGAAAGCCCAGAAGATGGATCGCCATGACCAGAAATGCAGCAGCGTTCCTGATCCCAGCATGCCGATGACGGCGCCGCACCCCGCGACGCCGGCCCAGATGCCGGTGGCCTTCGCCCGCTCGTCGTCGCGGTAGGTGGCCGTCAACAGCGACAGCGTGGCGGGCATGATGAAGGCCGCGCCGACGCCGGCCACACCGCGGGCCGCGATGAGCTCCAGCGGAGTGGTGAACACCGTCGACGCCAGGGACGCGATCGCGAACGTGCCCAGGCCGATGAGGAATGCTCCACGGCGGCCGTAGCGGTCGCCGATGGCCCCGGCGGGCAGCAGCAGGCAAGCCAGGGTCACCGAGTAGCAGTCCACGATCCAGGTCAGCTGCGACTGCGTCGCCGACGTGGCCACGGCGATGTCGCCCAGCGCGGTGTTCAGCGCGACCATCGAGGCGATCACCAGCGTCACGCCCATGCAGGCCACGACCATCGTCCAGATTCGGGCCCGGTTCGAACCGAGTGGGGCGGGCGCTTCAGTACGCTGGTCAGACCGGGCGTAGGTATTGACCATAGCGATGCGTCTCCTTTCGGGGACGAGTCACTTTCGAGACTAACAGTCTCGTACGTAGACGGATAGTCTTGCTCGTAAACGGGAGGTGGTCTACATCACCGATAAGACCGATCCACGGCCGGCGCGTTCACGGGCTCGGTTGCTGGAAGCCGCCACCGCGCTGCTTCGCTCCGGTGGTCCAAGCGCGGTGACCGTCGACGCGGTCACCCGTGGTGCCAATGTAGCCCGCGCCACCCTGTATCGCCACTTCCCGAGCGGAAACGATTTGCTGGCAGCCTCATTCAACAGCCTGATACCGCCGGCGCCGATGCCTGCCGACACCGGCCCGCTGCGCGACCGGCTCATCGAGGTGGTGCTGGCATTCGGGCAATCGATCGCCGAGTCCGCCGGCATGCTGACCGCGATGAGTTGGCTGGCGCTGGGGCGGGACCTGGAACAGTTGCCAGAATCTCGTCACACCCGCACTGCCGACAGCCCGGCGATCAGCACACTGCGCGAACGTATCGCCGAGCAGTACGCCGCGCCGTTCGATGCCATTTTCGATAGCCCGGAGGCCGCCGAGCTGGGCGAGATCGACCGTTCCCGAGCGATCGCACTGCTGATGGGCCCGGTGGTGCTGGGCCGGCTGTCAACCCTTCCCGACTTCGACTACCGCGAATGCGCGCGGGCCGCCGTGGACGGCTTCCTGCATGTGCAGCGCACGCAGAACCAGCCGCTCAACGAAGCTCGTAACGAATCGGCAGGTGCTTGAGACCGCCGACGAACGTCGTGGCGATCAGCTCCGGGTTTCCGTTCAGCTCGATGGATTTCAGCCGTGGCAGCAGCTCGGTGAAGAAACTGTTCACCTCCATGCGCGCCAAGGCGGCACCCAGGCAGAAGTGCACGCCGTACCCGAATGCCAAGTGCTTGTTCGGATCACGGCCGACGTCGAAGCGAAACGGATCGTCGAACACGTCTTCGTCACGGTTGCCCGAGACGTAGGACAGATACACCGCCTCGCCCTCGGCGATCGGCACCCCGCGCACCGTGGTGTCGGCGGTGGCGGTGCGCATGAATTCCTTGACCGGTGTCACCCAGCGGATCATTTCCTCGGTGGCCAGCGGCATCAGATCGAGGTTGTCGCACAACCGCTTTCGCTGGTCCGGGTTCTCGATGAGCGCGTGCAGACCTCCGGCGATCGTCGCGCTGGTGGTGTCGTGGCCGGCGCTGGCGATGATGACGTAGTAGGACGCGGTATCGACGTCGGACAGCGGCTCGCCGTCGACGCGGGCGTTGGCGATCGCCGACGCCAGGTCTTCGGTCGGCTGCTCGCGGCGCGACGCGGTCAGAGCGTTGAAGTAGCCGAAGAACTCGAGCAGAACCTGGAGTTGCTCCTCGAGGGTGGCGCCGCGCTTGAATTCCTCGTCGTCGCCGCCGAACAGTTCTTGGGTGAGTTTGAGCATGCGGGGGAAGTCTGATTCCGGTAGGCCGAGCAGCGACATGATCACGTAGAGCGGGTAATTGACGGCGACTTCCTGCACGAAGTCGCACTCGTTGCCCGCGTCCATCATCCTGTCGACATGGATCTTGGCCAGCTCGTCGACGCGGACCTTCAGCGCACGCATTGCCTTGGGACGAAACCAATCCGCGCCGATCGCGCGCACCACCCGATGCTGCGGGTCGTCCATGTGGATCAGGGTGCGCAGTCCCATTCCGGCCTCCAGCTGGGCGCGCGCCATATCGTCGGCCTGGGCGGTGGCCAGCAGGGGCCGCGGCTCGTTGATGAAAAGATCATTGGCGCGCTCGATCTCCACGATGTCGGCGTGTTTGGTGATCGCCCAGAACGGCCGGTAGGGCGGGCAGTCGACCAGGGACACCGGTGCGTCGGCGCGCAGATGGGTCAGCGCCGCGTGCAGCCGCAGCTCGTCGGCATAGGATGTCGGATCGGCGAATACCCTCGCAGCCTCGTCAATGATTGGTGTGCTCATCGGCCTTCTTGTCTTTTCGCGTCGATTCTTCACGGGTGCGCCTGGCAACGATGCGGTCCTTATACCTTCCGAGGTGGGGGTCCCCCCGCTTGCGGGGGAGAGCCGGGCAGTCAACTGCAGGTTTTCCAGTGTCCGTGATCGCCGATTCTCCGGGAGCGGATTCCCGTCGATCCGTACGCTGGGTTTTCGTGCCGATCCGATCGTCTCGTCTGCGACGAACCTGGGCCGTCTTGCTGGTGACGGCTTTGGCGGCGTTGGCCTGTGGTCGGGGCGCCATCACGTCGACGAAGCATGAGCCGGCTTATGCCGGCCCGCTGGACGCCGGTGTTGTGCGCACCTCGATGGGCGTGGTGCGCGGTATGGCCGCCGCGGATTACCGGCTATTCCAAGGCATTCCGTTTGCGGCACCACCCGTCGGCCCGCTGCGGTGGCAGCCGCCGCGGCCGGCGGCGAAGTGGTCGGGGATGCTGGACGCCACCAAACCGGGGCCGCAGTGCATGCAAGACACCGGACCCAACCCGCACGTGGGCAAGCCGACCAGCGAAAATTGCCTGACGCTCAACGTGTGGACGCCACCGCGCGGACGAGGCAACGAAAAGCGCCCGGTGATGGTGTGGATCCATGGTGGGGGCTTCGTCAACGGCAGCGGCGACATCTACCACGCGCGCTGGCTGGCCGCCAAGGGTCACATCGTCGTGGTCACGATCAACTACCGGTTGGGCGCGCTCGGATTCTTGGCGCACCCGTCGCTCGGACCGCCGGACGCCGTCGGAGACTACGGGCTGGCCGACCAGCAGGCCGCGCTGCGCTGGGTCCGCGACCACATCGCCGATTTCGGCGGCGATCCGCGCAAAGTGACGATCGCCGGCGAATCCGCGGGCGGTATGTCGGTGTGCGATCACCTGGTGGCGCCCGGGTCGGCGGGGTTGTTCCGCGCGGCGATCATCCAAAGCGCGCCTTGCCAGGCGCAAGCCGACCTGGCGACCGGGCAGCGCCGCAGCCTGGATTACGCGGTGGCAGCGGGATGCCGCAATCCCGCGAGCACAGCGGCATGTTTGCGCGCGCTGCCGGCGACCGCGCTTGACCATCCGCCCTGGTACGTCTTCATTGGGGACTCCGACGCGCTCTCCGGTCCGGTCACCGGGACCCCGTTGTTGCCGGATGGGCCGGTCGCGGCGTTCGCTGCGGGTCGGGCGGCCCGGGTTCCGGTGCTGATCGGCATCAACCATGACGAGTTCACCATGTTCGCGGCGCTGCGGTACTTGAGGTTGGGTCGGGGCGTCAGGCCCGCCGAGTACCCTCGCTTGCTCGCGGACATCTTCGGTCCCGACGGGGGCCCGGTGGTGGCGCATTACCCGCTTGATCACTACGGTGGGGACGCGTCGCTTGCCTACTCGGCGGCGGTCACTGACAGTGTCTTCTCTTGCGCCGCCGACCGATTGGCCGACTCGCTGAGCCAAGGCGCACCGGTGTACACCTACGAGTTCGACGACCCTCATGCACCGGCACCGAAGCCGTTGCGCGAGGCTCCTTTTCCGGTCGGCGCAAGCCACTCATTGGAGCTGCGGTACCTGTTCAACGTCGGCGGCGCGGCGCCGCTGGATCCTGGACAGCGGATCCTGTCCGACCAGATGATCAGCTACTGGAGCCATTTCGTCACCAGCGGCGCGCCAAAGGCCAACGGCCTGCCCGGCTGGCCGGCCAAAGGCGGGGATCCCGACCACAATTTCTGGATGTCGTTGCGTCCTGGCGGCAGCCGGGTCATCACCAATTTCGAGGAAGCACACCAGTGCCCGTTCTGGGCGTCGCTGAAGGGCAGGTCGTGAGCACGCCAGAGCCGGGCGTTTTCGCCGAAGATTGGTTGACGGCCTGGAACCGCCATGACGTCGACGCGGTGCTGGCACATTTTCACGACGATGTCGTCTTCACCTCACCGGTCGCGGCACGGGTGATGCCGGACTCCAAGGGAGTGGTGCGCGGCAAGGCCGCCCTGCGCGAATACTGGTGCGCCGCCCTAAAGAAGATGCCCGACCTGCACTTCGAAATCGTTGGTATCTATCGGGGCGAGTCGGTCCTGGTCATCAATTACCGCAACCAGAGCGGCGCCCTGGTGAACGAAGTGCTGGAGTTCGACGGCGGTCTCGTGCGTCGTGGGCACGGGACCTACCAATTGCGCTGCTAGCCAACCGGTGTGACCCAGGTGGTGATGTCGGCATGCACGACCTCGGTGCCGCTGCGGTCGGTCACCGAGACCGGCACGACGAGCTCGAACCCATCAGAGCCGTTGATGATCTGGGTGAAATCCGGCACGTCCAGTTGAGCCCGTGCCCGCAGCGATGTGGTGGCCTTCTCCAGCACCGGCTCGGTCCATCTAAGCCTTTGGTATCCAGCGATGGCTGCGTGGCACGGTGGCCTCCATCAGATTCCCATCGCCACCTCGGCGGCGTTGCAGGACGCGATGGCATGCACGGTGTGCAAGTGGTTGTAGACCAGGAACCACTTGGGCACCCGGACCTCAGCCAGACCCGGCTCCATCCGCACGACGTGCGGCAGTACCGAGGCGAAGTACGGAACCCTCGCCATCGCCGCCGCTGAGAAGAGCAGTGTGCCGCCGGGCCGGCCGGATAGCCGGCGCCATGCGGCATATGTGCTGGTCGGGCTTGTCATGCTGCCGTATCTTACTCTGGAGTAAGGGCACGTTGTCCGGGCCTGCACCGCCCCGGCGCCGCCCGCGGCGGCGTCGCCGATCATCCGGACCGGTCGTCGGGTCGGCGGGATTTGGCCGATACCGGGATCTAGGGCATACTGTTCGGGTTGCCTTGCGCCGGGTTTGCGCCTGGTCGGGCATACGACCGGCGCCCAAACGGGCGCGTCCGGTCCCAATCCTTGGAACGCGACGAATCTCGATCGCGGACCAGGCTGCGTGCGGGCGACACACCCGACCGCGGGGGCCGGTGGACCACGACAGGTAAACAGCGGCGCAACATGCGGGCGCGGACGCCAGATCGATTCTGGTGATCGGCGCCCAACGGAACACCGGGTCCGGACACTGGAAGTGAGAGGTAGGAGAAGCGTGGCGGGACAGAAGATCCGCATCAGGCTCAAGGCCTACGACCACGAGGCCATTGACGCCTCGGCGCGCAAAATCGTCGAGACGGTTGTCCGGACTGGCGCCAGCGTGGTGGGTCCGGTGCCGTTGCCCACTGAGAAGAACGTGTATTGCGTCATTCGCTCTCCGCACAAATACAAGGATTCGCGGGAGCACTTCGAAATGCGCACCCACAAACGGCTGATCGACATCCTCGACCCGACACCGAAGACCGTTGACGCGCTGATGCGCATTGATCTGCCCGCCAGCGTCGACGTCAACATCCAGTAGGAGATCTGCGAGCAATGGCGAGAAAGGGCATTCTGGGCACCAAGCTGGGTATGACGCAGGTGTTCGACGAGAACAACCGCGTTGTGCCGGTGACGGTGGTCAAAGCCGGGCCGAACGTGGTGACCCGGATCCGCACACCCGAACTTGACGGCTACAGCGCGGTGCAGCTGGCCTACGGCGAGATCAGTCCGCGCAAGGTCAACAAGCCGCTGGGCGGTCAATACGCCGCCGCCGATGTCAACCCACGCCGGCACCTGGCCGAGTTGCGTCTCGACGACGCCGAGGCGGCAGGCGATTACCAGGTTGGCCAGGAGCTGACGGCCGAGATCTTCGCCGCCGGAACCTATGTCGATGTGACCGGCACCTCCAAAGGTAAGGGTTTCGCCGGAACCATGAAGCGGCACGGCTTCCGCGGGCAGGGCGCCAGCCACGGCGCTCAGGCGGTGCACCGTCGTCCCGGTTCCATCGGAGGTTGCGCCACCCCGGCCCGGGTGTTCAAGGGCACCCGCATGGCCGGCCGGATGGGTAACGACCGGGTCACCACCCAGAACCTCTTGGTGCACAAGGTCGATGCCGAGAACGGCGTGCTGCTGATCAAGGGCGCCGTGCCCGGCCGCACAGGTGGACTCGTCATGGTCCGTAGCGCGATCAAACGAGGTGAGAACTAATGGCTACCCAGAAGACCGAGAAGGCTGGGAAAGCTCAGAAGATCGACGTCAAGACGCCGGCCGGCAAGACCGAAGGCTCGGTTGAGCTGCCGGCCGAGCTGTTCGACGCACCCGCGAATATCGCGGTGATGCACCAGGTGGTCACCGCGCAGCGGGCCGCGGCCCGGCAGGGCACGCACTCGACGAAGACCCGCGGCGAGGTTCGCGGCGGTGGCCGTAAGCCGTACCGGCAGAAGGGCACTGGTCGCGCACGACAGGGTTCGACGCGCGCTCCGCAGTTCACCGGCGGTGGCGTGGTGCACGGCCCCAAGCCGCGCGACTACAGCCAGCGCACTCCGAAAAAGATGATCGCCGCTGCGCTGCGCGGGTGCATTGTCGGACCGGGCGCGCAACGGCCGCATCCACGCGATCACCGAATTGGTGTCGGGGCAGACTCCGTCGACCAAGAGCGCCAAGGCTTTTCTGGGCACGCTGACCGACCGCAAGCAGGTGCTGGTGGTCATCGGACGTAGCGACGAGACCGGTGCCAAGAGTGTGCGCAACTTGCCTGGTGTGCACATCCTGTCGCCGGACCAGCTCAACACCTATGACGTGTTGCGTTCCGACGACGTGGTGTTTTCCGTCGAGGCGCTCAACGCTTACATCACTGCCAACACCAGTCGGCTGAGGAGGTTTCGGCCTGATGGCGACCATCACTGACCCCCGCGACATCATTTTGGCCCCGGTCATCTCGGAGAAGTCCTACGGGCTGATCGACGACAACGTGTACACGTTCCTGGTGCACCCCGATTCGAACAAGACGCAAATCAAAATCGCGATCGAGAAGATCTTCTCGGTCAAGGTGGCGGCGGTGAACACCGCCAACCGCCAGGGCAAGCGCAAGCGCACCAGGACCGGGTACGGCAAGCGGAAGAGCACCAAGCGCGCCATCGTGACGCTGGCGCCCGGCAGCAAGCCGATCGACCTGTTCGGAGCACCGGCGTAGCCGAGGATAGAGAGACTTAACAGACATGGGAATTCGCAAGTACAAGCCGACGACTCCGGGTCGCCGCGGTGCCAGCGTCTCCGATTTTGCCGAGATTACTCGCTCCACTCCGGAGAAGTCGTTGGTCCGACCGCTGCACGGTCGTGGTGGACGCAACGCGCACGGTCGCATCACCACCCGCCACAAGGGTGGTGGGCACAAGCGTTCCTACCGGGTCATCGACTTTCGGCGTAACGACAAGGACGGCGTGAACGCCAAGGTCGCGGAGATCGAATACGACCCCAACCGCACCGCGAACATCGCGCTGCTGCACTACCTGGACGGCGAAAAGCGTTACATCATTGCGCCGCAAGGCCTGTCGCAGGGCGACGTGGTGGAGTCGGGCGCCAACGCCGATATCAAGCCGGGCAATAACCTGCCGCTGCGCAATATTCCGGCCGGTACCTTGATCCACGCGGTCGAGCTGCGGCCGGGTGGGGGAGCCAAGCTTGCTCGCTCGGCCGGTTCGAGCATCCAATTGCTCGGCAAGGAAGGGACTTACGCCTCGCTGCGGATGCCCAGCGGTGAGATCCGTCGCGTCGATGTCCGCTGCCGCGCCACCGTCGGCGAGGTCGGCAACGCCGAGCAGGCCAACATCAACTGGGGTAAGGCCGGGCGGATGCGCTGGAAGGGCAAGCGGCCGTCGGTGCGTGGTGTGGTGATGAACCCCGTCGACCACCCGCACGGCGGTGGTGAGGGCAAGACCTCCGGTGGTCGCCACCCGGTGAGCCCGTGGGGCAAGCCCGAGGGGCGTACCCGCAGGAGCCACAAGACCAGCGACAAGCTCATCGTCCGGCGCCGGCGCACCGGCAAGAAGCACGGGCGCTAGGAAGTCGAGGAGTAGCAAATGCCACGCAGCCTGAAGAAGGGCCCGTTCGTCGACGACCATCTGTTGAAGAAGGTCGACGTGCAGAACGAGAAGAACACCAAGCAGGTCATCAAGACCTGGTCGCGCCGGTCGACCATCATTCCCGATTTCATCGGTCACACGTTCGCGGTTCACGACGGCCGCAAGCACGTGCCGGTGTTCGTTACCGAGGCGATGGTGGGCCACAAGCTGGGTGAGTTCGCGCCGACACGCACCTTCAAGGGACACATCAAGGACGACCGGAAGGCCAAGCGGCGATGAGCGCCCCGACTGAATTTCCTTCTGCGGTAGCCAAGGCACGGTTCGTGCGGGTATCGCCGACCAAGGCGCGCCGGGTGATCGACCTGGTGCGCGGCAAGTCGGTGGCGGAGGCGCTGGACATTCTGCGCTGGGCACCGCAGGCGGCGAGCGTGCCGGTGGCCAAGGTCATCGCGAGCGCCGCGGCCAACGCCCAGAACAACGACGGCTTGGACCCGGCGACGCTGGTCGTGGCCTCCGTCTACGCCGACGACGGTCCGACCGCCAAGCGGATCCGTCCGCGCGCCCAGGGCCGCGCTTTCCGGATTCGCCGGCGCACCAGCCACATCACCGTGGTAGTGGAAAGCCGTCCGACCAAGGACGCGCGGGGTTCGCAATCCGCGAGCGCGGCCCGCGCGCGCCGCGCGCAGGCCAGTAAGGCCGCCGCCGCGAAGGCGCCGGAAAAGAAGGCTGCTGCCGCGAAGGCGCCGGCCAAGAAGGCAACCGCTGAGAAGGCAACCGCTGAGAAGGCGCCGGCCAAGAAGGCGCCCGCAAAGAAGGCATCCGCCGCGAAGTCCACTGGGACTGACGCGACTTCGGACGCGAAGGGAGGCTCGCAGTAGTGGGCCAGAAGATCAATCCGCACGGATTCCGCCTCGGTATCACGACCGACTGGAAGTCCCGGTGGTATGCGGACAAGCAGTACGCGGAATACGTCAAGGAGGACGTGGCGATTCGTCGACTGCTGTCCACCGGTCTGGAACGCGCCGGGATTGCCGACGTGGAGATCGAGCGCACCCGGGACCGAGTTCGGGTGGACATTCACACCGCCCGGCCGGGTATCGTCATCGGCCGCCGCGGCACCGAGGCCGACCGCATCCGTGCGGATCTGGAGAAATTGACCGGCAAGCAGGTCCAGCTCAACATCCTCGAGGTGAAAAACCCTGAGTCGCAAGCCCAGTTGGTGGCGCAGGGCGTCGCAGAGCAGTTGAGCAACCGCGTGGCGTTCCGGCGCGCGATGCGCAAGGCCATCCAGTCGGCCATGCGTCAGCCCAACGTCAAGGGCATCCGGGTGCAGTGCTCGGGCCGCCTCGGCGGCGCGGAAATGAGCCGCTCGGAGTTCTACCGCGAAGGCCGGGTTCCGCTGCACACGTTGCGTGCCGACATCGACTACGGCTTGTACGAAGCCAAGACCACCTTCGGCCGTATCGGCGTGAAGGTGTGGATCTACAAGGGCGACATCGTTGGTGGCAAGCGCGAACTGGTCGCTCCTCCTGCCGCCGGTGGCGACCGTCCGCGCCGCGACCGGCCGTCGGGCACCCGTCCGCGCCGCAGCGGCGCCGCGGGCACGACGGCGACCAGCACCGAGGCGGGACGCGCCGCCTCGGGCGCCGAGGAGGCTTCTGCGCCACCGGCCGCTGCGCCGGCGGACGAGCCGGCCCTCGAGACGCAGAGTACGGAGAACTGAATCATGTTGATTCCCCGCAGAGTCAAGCACCGCAAGCAACACCATCCGCGACAACGCGGGATCGCCAGCGGCGGCACACAGGTGAGTTTCGGCGACTACGGCATCCAGGCACTGGAGCATGCCTACATCACCAACCGGCAGATCGAGGCAGCGCGTATCGCCATCAACCGGCACATCAAGCGTGGCGGCAAGGTGTGGATCAACATCTTCCCGGATCGCCCGCTGACCAAGAAGCCGGCAGAGACCCGAATGGGTTCCGGTAAGGGCTCGCCCGAATGGTGGATCGCGAATGTCAAGCCGGGTCGGATTCTCTTCGAGCTCAGCTACCCGAATGAAACGATCGCCCGGGACGCGTTGACCCGAGCAATCCACAAGCTGCCGATCAAGGCACGCATCGTTACCCGAGAGGAGCAGTTCTGATGGCAGTGGGAGTTTCCCCTGGCGAACTGCGCGAGCTCACCGACGAAGAGCTGATCGAGAAGCTGCGCGAATCCAAGGAAGAGCTGTTCAACCTCCGTTTCCAGATGGCGACCGGCCAGCTCAACAACAATCGTCGACTCCGCACGGTGCGCCAGGAGATCGCACGCATTTACACCGTGCTTCGTGAACGTGAACTCGGGCTGGCCGCGGGCCCCAATGGTGCTGAAAATGAGGACTCGTAATGGCAGAAGCGAAAACCCCCGCGAAGACCGCCAAGGCCCCGGCCAAGGCTCCAGCCAAGGCCGCTCCGAAAGCCGCCGCGGCCAAAGAGACAGCGGGCAATGGCAAGGGCCCCAAGCACACACCGCCCACCCCGAAGCCGCGCGGTCAGCGTAAGACCCGCATCGGTTATGTGGTGAGCGACAAGATGCAGAAAACCATCGTCGTCGAGCTGGAAGGCCGTATGCGGCACCCGCTGTACGGCAAGATCATCCGGACCACCAAGAAGGTCAAGGCCCACGACGAGAACGGCATCGCCGGCATCGGCGACCGCGTCTCGCTGATGGAGACCCGTCCGCTCTCGGCAACGAAGCGCTGGCGACTCGTCGACATCCTCGAGAAAGCCAAGTAAGCGTCCCAGGCGAACATTCGCAAAAACCCCCAAAACCTGTAATGTTTTGGGGGCTTTTGGATTCCCTCATCAGCCGTCAGCTCCGCGGTATAGGCTTCATCCGGTATTCCTGGGGTCCACCACGAGAGTGAGGCCGGCGATGACGACCGAGTTCAACGGCAAGATCGAACTGGACATCCGTGATTCGGAGCCGGACTGGGGCCCGTACGCCGCACCGACTGCGCCAGACAACTCGCCGAACATCCTGTACTTGGTCTGGGATGACACCGGCATCGCGACCTGGGACTGCTTTGGCGGCCTGGTCGAGATGCCGGCGATGACGCGCATCGCCGATCGGGGCGTACGGCTGTCGCAATTTCACACCACCGCGCTGTGCTCGCCGACCAGGGCATCATTGTTGACCGGTCGCAACGCCACCACCGTGGGCATGGCCACCATCGAGGAATTCACCGATGGTTTTCCCAACTGCAACGGTCGGGTTCCGGCCGACACCGCATTGCTCTCCGAGGCGCTCAACGAGCGCGGCTACAACACCTACTGTGTTGGCAAGTGGCACCTGACGCCGCTGGAAGAGTCGAACATGGCGTCGACCAAGCGGCACTGGCCGACATCCCGCGGCTTCGAACGCTTCTACGGATTCCTGGGCGGCGAGACTGATCAGTGGTACCCCGACCTGGTCTACGACAACCACCCGGTCAACCCTCCCGGCACACCCGAGGACGGCTACCACCTGTCGAAGGACATCGCGGACAAGACGATCGAATTCATTCGCGACGCCAAGGTGATTGCGCCGGATAAGCCGTGGTTCAGCTACGTGTGTCCCGGCGCCGGACATGCCCCGCATCATGTCTTCAAAGAATGGGCCGACAAGTACGCCGGCAAGTTCGACATGGGCTACGAGCGCTATCGCGAGATCACGCTGGAAAAGCAGAAGGAGATGGGGATAGTCCCATCGGACACCGAATTGTCGCCCATCAACCCGTATCTCGACGTCAAGGGACCCAACGGTGAGCCTTGGCCGCTGCAGGACACGGTGCGGCCGTGGGACTCGCTCAACGACGAAGAGAAGAAGCTGTTCAGCCGGATGGCCGAGGTGTTCGCCGGCTTCCTGAGCTACACCGACGCCCAGATCGGCCGCATCCTGGACTATCTCGACGAATCCGGTCAACTGGACGACACCATCATCGTGGTGATCTCCGACAACGGCGCCAGTGGCGAGGGCGGTCCGAACGGATCGGTCAACGAGGGCAAATTCTTCAACGGCTACATCGACACCGTCGAAGAGAGCATGAAGGTGTTCGACCACCTCGGTGGACCGGATACCTACAACCACTACCCAATTGGCTGGGCGATGGCCTTCAACACGCCGTACAAGCTGTACAAGCGCTACGCCTCCCATGAGGGCGGTATTGCAGACACGGCAATCATCTCGTGGCCCAACGGTATTGCCGCGCACGGCGAGGTCCGCGACAACTACGTCAACGTCTGCGACATCACCCCGACGGTCTACGACCTGTTGGGCATCACACCGCCGGACACTGTCAAAGGCGTCGCGCAGAAGCCACTGGACGGGTTGAGTTTCAAAGCGGCCCTTGGTGATCCGGCTGCCGACGCGGGCAAGCGCACGCAGTTCTACACCATGCTGGGAACCCGCGGAATCTGGCATCAGGGCTGGTTTGCCAACACCGTGCATGCGGCCACGCCCGCGGGCTGGTCGCATTTCGACGCCGATCGCTGGGAGCTGTTTCACATCGAGGCGGACCGCAGCCAGTGCCACGACCTGGCTGCCGAACAACCCGACAAGCTTGAAGAGCTCAAGGCGCTGTGGTTTTCCGAGGCCGGCAAGTACAACGGTCTGCCGCTGGCGGATCTGAACCTGATGGAAACGCTGACCAGGTTCCGGCCTTACCTGGTCGGCGAGCGGTCCAGCTACACCTACTATCCCGACTGCGCAGACGTCGGGATCGGTGCCGCCGCCGAAATCCGCGGGCGCTCTTTCGCTCTGCTCGCCGACGTGACCGTGGATACCACCGGCGCCGAAGGTGTGCTGTTCAAACAGGGCGGCGCCCATGGCGGGCACGTGCTCTTCATCCAGGACGGAAGGCTGCATTACGTCTACAACTTCCTCGGTGAGCGCCAGCAGCTGGTTTCCTCGGCGGGTGCGGTGCCGCTGGGCAGACATCTGCTCGGGGTTAGCTATTCACGCAGCGGCACCGTCGCGAACAGCCATACGCCGCTCGGGGACGTCACGATGTTCATCGACGACGACGTGGTTGGAACGCTGGCGGATGTGCAATCCCATCCCGGAACGTTCGGGCTGGCGGGGGCGGGCATCACCGTCGGGCGCAACGGCGGTTCGGCAGTGTCCAGCCGCTACAAAGCGCCGTTCGCGTTCACCGGGGGCACCATCGCCCAGGTCGCAGTCGACCTAACCGGGCGGCCGTACGAAGACCTGGAAAAGGAACTGGCGCTGGCTTTTTCACGTGACTGAGATCCCTTCGAGGTTTTTCTGGGCTGTGCCAGCGGCGGCCGGTCTGGTGGCGATCGCCGTGCTGTCGGGATGCGTCAGGACCATCGGCGGGGTCGCTGCCTGGACCGGTGGGTCGGCCGCGTCCACGACAACCAACTCCTCGGCGACGCGGCAGCCCACAACGAGCGGCGCCAAACCGGTTCCCGGGATCGAGGAGACGCTGCCGGACCACATCCCGCCCAACGCCTTCGTCTGCTTTCCGGAGCCGACCGGGATCGGCATAGGCACCGTCGCCCAAGTCTCCGACCCGGCCGCACCGAGAATCACCGTCGCGGCGCCCGACGGCTGGACCTCTGATCCCGGACAAGGCGACGTGGCATTGACGCTCAACGGACCCGACGGCATGACCGGGACGGTGACGATCGCCGAGACAAAGCTGGACCCCGCCGCGGCCTTCGCCGACTACGCGGCCATGCTGCGGCGCTCTAAGCCCGACTTACAGGTGGACACGGTGGGCGCCAAGTTCTGCGGTTACAGCAGCCAGAAGCTCACCGGCACATTTCTCGGGCCGCCGGGCACGGTCGACTTCGCCGACCGGATCACCCACATCTGGACCAACACAAACAAATACCTGGTCACCACGCACCTGGAAGGGCCGGCCGGGGCGCCTGGATTCGACGCGGCGAAAACCGCGCTGATGCAAGACTTCGCGGTGGTCATACCCTGAACGTATGCCCACCGAGCTGGTCGAACTGCCGTCCGCGTCGTTCCGGATGGGGTCCACGAGCTTTTACCCCGAGGAAGCGCCGATCCATACGGTGACCGTGTCCGCCTTCGCCGTGGAACGGCATCCGGTGACCAATGCTCAGTTCGCCGAATTCGTCTCCGCGACAGGGTATGTGACGATCGCCGAGCAACCCATCGATCCTGCGCTCTATCCGGGAGCAGATCCCGGCGAGCTGCGCGCGGGCGCGATGGTATTTCGCGCGTCGCCAGGCCCGGTCGACCTGCTCGACTGGCGGCAGTGGTGGATCTGGGCGCCGGGTGCGAGCTGGCGCCATCCGTTCGGGCCGGACAGCGACGTTGCCGACCGGGCCGATCATCCTGTCGTGCAGGTGGCCTACCCCGACGCCGCGGCATATGCGCGGTGGGCCGGCCGGCGGCTGCCGACCGAGGCCGAGTGGGAGTACGCGGCTCGCGGCGGAGCCACCACGACGTATGCGTGGGGCAACCAGGAGAAGCCCGACGGAAAGCTGATGGCCAACACGTGGCAGGGCAGATTCCCCTACCGCAACGATGGTGCGCTTGGTTGGGCCGGAACGTCGCCGGTGGGTGCGTTCCCGCCGAACGAGTTCGGCCTTCTCGACATGATCGGCAATGTGTGGGAATGGACGGCGACCGAATTCTCGGCCCACCACCGGCTGGATCAGCCGCCGAAGGCCTGCTGTGCGCCGTCGAGACCGGCTGATCCGACCGTTGCCCAGACGCTCAAGGGTGGCTCGCACCTGTGCGCACCCGAGTACTGCCATCGGTATCGGCCGGCGGCGCGGTCACCGCAATCGCAGGACACCGCCACCACCCACATCGGGTTCCGATGTGTGAGCGACCTGCCTGCTAGCTGATTGCGGATACCGCGCTGGCGACTTTCGTCTGAAAGTCGGGCGGCAGCGGGATGTAGCCGTGCTTGTCGAGGTCGATCTGGCCGGGCCCAAGCGTCGCCTGCAGGGCCGCCTTGACCGCCGCCCCGACCGCGGGGTCGGGGTACTTGGAGCAGACGATCTCGTAGGTGGCCAGGACGATCGGGTAGACGTCGTCTTGGGTGGGGTTGTAGAACGACGTGAGGTCGAGCACCAGGTCGTTGCCCTTGCCGACGAACTTGGCCCCGGCGATGGTCTTGCCGACCGAGTCGGTGCCGATGCGCACCGGGCGCCTCGATTTGCGGCTTGCCGGGGTTTTGATCTCCGCGGCGTAAAGTCCCTCGTCCATCGCGAATGACAACTCGTTGTAGGTGATCGCGCCCTCGGTGTTCTTCACCATCGCCGAGGTGCCGTCGTTACCCTTGGCGCCGGTGCCCACGCCGCCCTTGAACTCCTTGCCCGTGCCCTGCGTCCACGCCCCGCCGGACGCGGCCTGCAGGTACGCCTGGAAGTTGGCGGTGCTGCCGGATTTGTCGCTGCGGTAGACGACCTTGATGTCCTCCGACGGCATGGATGCGTTGAGCGCGGTGATGGCCGGGTCGTCCCAGCGCTTGATGCTGCCGTTGAAGATCCCGGCCAGCGTCGGCGCGTCGAGCACCAAAAAGTCGGCGTTATAGAGGTTGTAGGTAATGGCCAGCGGGCCGAATACCACGGGCAGATCCCAGGCGTCGGAGCCGCAGCGCTGCTTGGCGGCGGCGTGTTGATCGTCGTCCAGCGGAGTGTCCGATCCGGCGAAATCGGTCTTGCCGGCGACGAAGTCGCTGATTCCGGCGCCCGAGCCGTTAGCCGTGTAGTTCAGCGTGTGCCCGGGGCAGGCCTTGCCATACGCACTGATGAACCCCTTCATCGCGTTGGCTTGCGCGGTCGATCCGCTGGCGTTGATCGCCGCCTTGCCGCCGCAGGTCACGACCTCGCTGGCGTAGGCCATGCTGGTGTGCGGGACATCGCATCCCGACAGTACGATTGTGCCCGCAGCCAGCAAACTCGCGGCGGCGACTAATCGCTTGTGCTTCATCTTGATTGCCTCACCCCGTAACTCGATACGTGTTGAGAATTGCAGCTGTTGGAACCCGCATGCAAACAAACATCAGACTAACTGGTCAACGCGCGGCCCGCCGCCCGGTTGCGACGTCGAATTGTCGATCGGCGAGCAATCTTGAACTGCGAGTTACCGAGGGATGGCCAGCGGGTGACGGTATTTCAGAGTCTTGCCGGGCAAAGTCATTTCGCCGCGCAGCCGGCTCCGGCATTCGCTAACCTGAGCCCGTGCTGCGCCGACTGTCACGACTTTCCGGTAGCGACCAATGAGCGTTGATGCTCCGTCGACAGCGCCGCCGTCGCCGCCCAAAGAGAAGCGGTCGCGACGCGGCATCGTGATCGGGCTGGCCATACTGCTGGCTTTCTTCGTGACCTACGGCCTATCGCTGCTCGGCGTCCAAGCACTACAAAAGTCAGAGGGTCCGCTGCCGCCATTGGACCTCAGCCAGGCCGGGCCCGACGACACCATTGTGCAGATACGCCTCCAAGAGCTGAAGCCCACGACGAATCGCCTCGCGGTGAACGTGCTGATCTATCCGGGCGAGTCGCTATACGACAAGCGCTTCGACGAGCTGAACACCGATATCGCCGTCCGGCTGTATCCGCCGAACGATCTGGGAGACCTGCAATTCCCGAAAGGCAAAGCGCCGGCGCAGGTCAACACCACGATCGAGGCGCACGGCAATCCCGGCAGCTGGCCGTTCGACTCGTACCGGACCGAGTCGCAGTCGGCCGATGTGTTCGTCGGGACTGGCGCCGACCGCAAACGGATCCCCGCCGTTGTCCAGGTGACCGGATCGATGGACGGCTGGGACGCCGAAGTCCAGCGCAATACCGACAAAAGCGAAACCGGAAGCCACAACACCAGCAGCGTGGTCCTCACCCTGCAGCGTGCCAAGGGCCCGCTGATCTTCGACCTGGGCATCATCGTGGTCCTGATCAGTCTGCCTACCTTGGCGCTGTTGGTGGCCATTCCGATGGCGCTGGGCCGGAGGAAATTCGTGCCGCCGTTCGCCACCTGGTATGCGGCGAACCTGTTCGCGATCGTCCCGCTGCGAAATATCCTCCCCGGCGCCCCACCGCCGGGTTCGATGATCGACCAGGCCCTGGTGCAGTGGGTGCTGCTCGCGCTGGCGACGGCGATGGCGTTGTACATCTTCGCCTGGGTGCAGCAAGGGGACTGACGGCGCCGCTCAAGAGCCGTGGCAGGTCAGCGCAACCCGCGCTATCACGCTGTCGGAGGTCAACAGGTTGGTCTCGACGTCGCCGTAGAAGTAGCTGCTGTCGGGGCCCCAGTTCGCGGTCTGCACGACGGTCGCATACACCGGTTTGTGCCCAATCGCATCGGCATTGCCGCCTGTGTTGAAGTCGCTGAGGCGCTGCGGATTTGACCCATCGGGGCTCATCGTCCACCAGTCGGTGCCCTTTGACGGGTTGCCGGCATTGGACATCCACAACACCTGCCCGTCGGGTGTGTAGCGGGGATGCTCGTTGTAGCTGTCGCCCCGGGTGAGTCGGGTGATTGCATCGGACTTCAGGTCGAGGCGGTAGATCTGGTTGTGCCACATGTTGTGTGTTTCGAAGTCGCTGGTGAACACCAAAGACGATGAATCGGCGGAGAATCCACCGGTTTCGTTGAAGGCGTCGCCGGGGGGCGACACGGTACGGATGTCGGACAGCGATGGTGTGCCGTCTTGGCCGACGTTGAAGTCGGCGACCTTGATCGCCCAGAATCCGGCAAACCGGTTCGGGTTCAGGAACTTCGGGGACTTGGTGCGCTCGGTCCACTCCAGCAGCCGGCCGTCGGGCGAGAATTCCGCGATGATGGTGCCGTGATCTTTGTCGGTCGGGACGTCGGTCAGCTGCCAGGCGTGTGAGCCGTCTGCACTGGCCACCCATAGGTCCGAGTAGCTACCCCATCCCGGTGTCGCGGGTACCGAGTTGCCGGGGTGGTCGGGCTTCTCCGCGACAAACGCGACGAACTTGCCCGACGGGCTCCACACCGGCGAGCCGGTGGTGCGTTGCGGGAAATTCGCCGCGCCCAGTCCGAACTGCGCGGGGTTCGTACCGTCCGGTTTGACCGTGTAGATGTGGTAGCGGCCGTCGCCGCCCTTGGCGTTGTAGGCCAGCAGTTCGTTGGCCTTCGACCAGTCGGCGCCGAAGGCGTCCTTGTGGAACACCTGATAGCTGATAGGCGGTCCACATCCGGGGCGCCCGACGGATTTCCCCGGCGTGGGCTCTGTGCTCCGGCCCTTGACCGGCAGGTGGGCGCAGGAAGCGCAGAGAACAGCGGACAGAACAAAAATCGCTGCCCAGGCACGCGGGTGGGGTCGCATCAACTCGATATTAGGTTTTCCAAGCTGCTGCTCGCGCTGCCCGCTGCGTTGTCGGACGGCCGTGGCATACTCGAACGTATGTTCGAACCAACGACCGGGTTGACGTCGCCGGAGGTGATCGCCCGATTCGATGAGTTGTTCGAGCGGCACTATCCCTCGACAACGCCGGAGTCGGCTGCGTTGCTGGATCGCATCTGCGCGTCGTGGCGGGCGCAGAACCGGGCGGCGGCGGCGCAGCTGGCCGCGATGGGCGAGTTGTTCGGCTATCGGCTGCGGCGCTGCTCCGATACCGAGGAGTGGGCTATCGACACCGAAGAGGCCGTGTGCGCTGAGGTGGCCGCGGCGTTGCGGATCAGCCAGGCGCTGGCCGGCAGCCAGCTGCGCTGTGCCCGGGCGATGCGGGAACGGCTACCGGAGGTCGCGGAGGTCTTCAAGGCTGGCGATATCGACTCTCGGACATTCCAGACGATCGTTTATCGCACCGATTTGATCAATGACCGCGACGTGCTGGCTGCGGTGGATGCACAGCTGGCTGCCAATGTTGTCCGCTGGCCGTCGATGACGAGGCGCCGGCTGGCGGGGCAGATCGACAAGATCGTGGTCAAGGCCGACAGCGATGCCGTGCGGCAACGTAAGGAGCGCCATACGGAACGAGCGGTCTGGTTCACCGATCACGAGAGCGGTATCTCCGAAATCCACGGCAGCTTGCTCAGCCCTGATGCGCATGCTCTGGAGAAGCGGTTGACGGCGCTGGCGGCCACTGTGTGTGAACACGATCCGCGCAACCGGGAGCAGCGCCGCGCAGATGCGTTGGGGGCGCTGGCTGCGGATGCGGATCGGCTGGCCTGCCGCTGTGGCCGAGCAGATTGCAGCGCCGGAAAGCGGCCTGCGGCAACGCCAGTGGTCATCCATGTCATCGCCGAACACGCCACCATCACCGCCGCCGGCGCTGCGCCAGCATCCGAAGTGGGTGCTGATGGACTCATTCCGCCCGAACTCGTCACCGAACTCGCGAAGTCGTCAAAACTGGTGCCGCTGGTTCACCCCGCCGACGCTCCACCGGAGCCCGGCTATGTGCCGTCGGCGGCGCTGGCGGACTTCGTGCGCTGTCGGGATTTGACCTGTCGCTGGCCCGGCTGTGATCGTCCGGCCCATGAGTGCGACCTCGACCACACCATCCCCCACGCTGACGGCGGACCCACCCACGCCTCAAACCTCAAGTGCTACTGCCGTACTCACCATTTGGTCAAAACTTTCTGGGGGTGGCGTGACCAACAACTGCCCGATGCGACGGTGATTTTGGCCTCGCCGTCGGGGCAGACTTACGTCACTACTCCTGGCAGCGCGCTGCTGTTTCCCAGCTTGTGCCTCTCAACCGGCGGCATACCAGCACCCGAAGCCGACTCACCCGTCGACTATTGCAGTGACCGCACCGCGATGATGCCCAAGCGCCGCCGCACCCGCGCGCAAAACCGGGCCCACCGCATCGCGAGCGAACGTCGACAAAATCGCCATGCCCGCACGCGCCACCAGACCGACCGCATAATTGACCGCGGGCCGGCGCCACCTGCGACCGACCACGATCCACCACCGTTCTGAGGCGTCGATACTTGGCTGCGTCGGAGCTAGCCCCGGAATTTGGCTCTGAGCAGGTCTTCACCTAGACTCTAGGGGTTGCCGTGGGCAGACCTCGGCTGGCACCTAAGAGTTACCGTCAGCCCCGCGTGCCGTTCGGCGACGAAGACCATGCACGACTGGTCTGGTGGACCATGCACTCCAGCGTCCTCCGGCCCGTCCACGCGTGGGCGTGCATACGTGAACCAGGTCAGGAGATCTAGTGATTCAGCAGGAATCGCGGCTGAAGGTGGCCGACAACACCGGCGCCAAGGAGATCTTGTGCATCCGCGTGCTCGGCGGCTCGTCGCGGCGGTACGCCGGCATCGGCGATGTCATCGTGGCGACCGTCAAAGACGCGATCCCCGGCGGCAACGTCAAACGCGGTGAGGTGGTCAAGGCCGTGGTGGTGCGCACCGTCAAGGAGCGCCGCCGCGCCGACGGCAGCTACATCAAGTTCGACGAGAACGCCGCCGTCATCATCAAACCCGACAACGACCCGCGCGGCACCCGCATCTTCGGGCCGGTCGGCCGCGAACTGCGTGAGAAGCGCTTCATGAAGATCGTCTCACTCGCCCCGGAGGTGTTGTAGGTGAAGATCCACAAGGGCGACACCGTCCTGGTCATCTCGGGCAAGGACAAGGGTGCTAAGGGCAAGGTGCTGCAGGCCTACCCGACCCGGAACAAGGTGCTCGTCGAGGGCGTCAACCGGATTAAGAAGCACACCCCGATCTCCACCAACCAGCGCGGCGCGCGGTCGGGTGGGATCGTCACCCAGGAAGCTCCCATTCACGTCTCCAACGTGATGGTGGTCGACTCCGACGGCAAGCCCGCCCGGATCGGCTACCGCGTCGACGAGGAGACTGGCAAGCGGGTCCGCATCTCCAAGCGCAACGGCAAGGACATCCAGGCATGACGACGGCAGAGAAAGTTCAGCCACGGCTCAAGGTGCGCTACCGCGGCGAGATCCGGGATGCGCTCAACCAACAGTTCAAGTACGGCAACGTCATGCAGATCCCGGGCGTGGTGAAGGTTGTGGTCAACATGGGCGTCGGCGACGCCGCCCGCGACGCCAAGCTGATCAATGGCGCCGTCAACGACCTGGCGCTGATCACCGGGCAGCGGCCGGAGATCCGTAAGGCACGAAAGTCCATCGCGCAGTTCAAATTGCGTGAGGGCATGCCGATCGGCGCGCGGGTGACCCTGCGCGGCGACCGGATGTGGGAGTTCCTCGACCGGCTCACATCGATTGCGCTGCCGCGTATCCGCGACTTCCGCGGGCTCTCGCCCAAGCAGTTCGACGGGTCCGGCAACTACACCTTCGGGCTGGCCGAGCAGTCGGTATTCCACGAGATCGACGTGGACAAGATCGACCGGGTCCGGGGCATGGACATCACCGTCGTCACCTCAGCGACGACCGACGACGAAGGCCGAGCGCTGTTGCGGGCCCTCGGCTTTCCGTTCAAGGAGAACTGACCAGATGGCGAAGAAGGCATTAGTTAACAAGGCCGCGCGTAAACCAAAGTTCAAGGTGCGCGGATACACCCGCTGCAATAAGTGCGGCCGCCCGCGCGCGGTGCTCCGCAAGTTCGGGCTGTGCAGGATTTGCCTGCGAGAGATGGCGCACGCAGGCGAGCTGCCGGGCGTGCAGAAGAGCAGCTGGTAACACCGGCTGCTAACCAACGAGACCTACTCCGAGAAACAGGTGCGCAGCAGGCCCGGACCGGGAACCACTGCGAGGAAGGCAACACCGCTGTCATGACCGCGCTAACGACGATGCAGAGCGCCGCGATGAAGAGGAGTAGCGCTCGATGACGATGACGGATCCGATCGCAGACTTCTTGACACGTCTGCGCAACGCCAATTCGGCGTACCACGACGAGGTGACGCTGCCGCATTCGAAGATCAAGGCCAACATCGCCGAGATCCTCAAGCGGGAGGGTTACATCACCGACTACCACACCGAAGACGCACGCGTCGGCAAGGCGTTGGTCGTTCAGCTCAAGTACGGACCCAGCCGGGAGCGCAGCATCGCCGGTCTGCGGCGGGTGTCCAAGCCGGGGTTGCGGGTCTACGCCAAGTCCACCGGCCTGCCACGGGTGCTCGGCGGGCTGGGCGTCGCGATCATCTCGACCTCCTCCGGCCTGCTCACCGACCGTCAGGCAGCCAGACAGGGCGTGGGCGGCGAAGTCCTCGCGTACGTGTGGTGAGGGGGTAACGATGTCGCGTATTGGTAAGCAGCCGATTCCGGTTCCCACCGGGGTCGAGGTGACGATCGATGGCCAGAGCGTCTCGGTGAAGGGACCCAAGGGCAGCCTGAACTTGAGCGTCGCCGAACCGATCACCGTGGCGCGCAACGACGATGGCGCCATCGTGGTCACCCGTCCCGACGACGAGCGGCACAACCGTTCGCTGCACGGGCTGTCGCGCACGCTGGTGTCCAACCTGGTGACCGGGGTGACGCAGGGCTACACCACGAAGATGGAGATCTTCGGTGTCGGCTATCGCGTGCAGCTGAAGGGTTCCAACCTCGAGTTCGCGCTGGGATACAGCCATCCCGTGGTGATCGAGCCGCCGGAAGGTGTCACCTTCGCGGTCGAATCGCCGACGAAGTTCTCGATCTCCGGGATTGACAAGCAGAAGGTCGGCCAGATCTCGGCGAACATCCGTCGCCTCCGCCGCTCCGACCCGTATAAGGGCAAGGGTGTGCGCTACGAGGGCGAGCAGATCCGCCGCAAGGTCGGAAAGACAGGTAAGTAGTCATGGCGCAATCAAAAGCTGATATCGCCGCGCCAAAGTCGGTGGGGCAGAGCGCATCCGCCGCGCGGCGGAAGTCCCGGCTGCGGCGGCACGCGCGGCTGCGCAAGAAGATCTCGGGCACCTCGGAGCGTCCGCGCCTGGTGGTGCACCGCTCGTCGCGGCACATCCACGTCCAGCTGGTCAATGACCTTGACGGCACCACGCTAGCGGCGGCCTCGTCGATCGAGGCCGACGTGCGGGGCGTCGACGGCGACAAGAAGGCCCATAGTGTGCGGGTCGGCCAGTTGATCGCCGAGCGGGCCAAAGCCGCCGGAATCGAAACGGTGGTGTTCGACCGCGGTGGCTACACCTACGGCGGGCGTATCGCGGCACTGGCCGACGCCGCGCGCGAAAGCGGGTTGAAGTTCTGATGACAAGCAACGACTTTGGAAGGACCGCATAATGGCGGAGCAACCGGCTGGAACCGCCGGCACCGGTGAGGGTCGCGGCGAGGGCCGTGACCGTGACAACCGCGAGAGCCGAGGCCGTCGCGACGGTGGCGGCCGCGGTAGTCGCGACCGCGACGGGGACAAGAGCAACTACCTCGAGCGCGTCGTCACCATCAACCGTGTTTCAAAGGTGGTCAAGGGTGGTCGGCGATTCAGCTTCACCGCTTTGGTCATCGTCGGCGACGGCAACGGGATGGTCGGCGTCGGCTACGGCAAGGCCAAGGAAGTCCCCGCGGCGATCGCCAAAGGTGTCGAGGAGGCCCGTAAGAGCTTCTTCCGGGTGCCGCTGCTCGGCGGCACCATCACCCATCCGGTGCAGGGTGAGGCCGCAGCGGGCGTTGTGCTGTTGCGTCCGGCCAGCCCCGGTACCGGCGTGATTGCCGGCGGTGCCGTCCGAGCAGTGCTGGAATGCGCTGGCGTGCGCGACATTCTGGCCAAGTCGTTGGGCAGCGACAACGCGATCAACGTCGTGCACGCCACGGTGGCCGCGCTCAAGCTCTTGCAGCGGCCCGAGGAGGTGGCCGCCCGGCGTGGACTGCCGATCGAGGATGTCGCCCCGGCCGGCATGCTGCGCGCCCGGCGGGAAAGCGAACGGCTGGCCGCCGCTGGAAACACCGCCAACACCGCACGTGAAGGAACGGCATAAAAATGGCCTTGGAAAAAGGCGGGGCAAAAGCAGCACAGCAGACTCAGCTGAAGATCACCCAGGTGCGCGGCACGATCGGCGCTCGCTGGAAGCAGCGAGAAAGCCTGCGCACCTTGGGGCTTCGACGGATTCGGGATTCGGTTGTCCGTGACGACAACTCGCAGACCCGCGGCCTGATCGCGGCCGTGCGTCACCTCGTCGAGGTGGAGCCGGCTGACCCGGCGGGAGGTAGCACGAAATGACGATCAAACTGCACGACCTGGCGCCTGCGCCAGGATCGAAGACCAAGCGCACCCGCGTCGGCCGCGGTGAGGGTTCCAAGGGTAAGACCGCGGGCCGCGGCACCAAGGGCACCAAGGCCCGTAACAACGTGCCGGCGACCTTCGAGGGCGGGCAGATGCCGATTCACATGCGGCTGCCCAAGCTCAAAGGCTTCCGCAACCGGTTCCGCACCGAATATGAGATCGTCAATGTCGGGGACATCAATCGGTTGTTCCCCCAAGGTGGTTCGATCGGTGTCGACGAACTGGTGGCCAAGGGCGCGGTGCGCAAGAATTCGCTCGTCAAGGTCCTCGGCGACGGCAAGCTGACCGTCAAGGTGGATGTCACCGCGCATAAGTTCAGCGGTAGCGCGCGGGAGAAGATCACCGCCGCCGGAGGCTCGGCTACCGAGCTCTAGGCTTGCGGGCGCGCGCCCAGCACGTCACGGAACAGTGCTTGGCGCAAGGCCAGTTCGCGTGGATCGCTGCACAGGTGAAAGCCCATCCGGTTCATCACATAGCCGAATCCGATTCCGGTGTCGGGGTCGGCGAAGCCGAACGAACCGCCGAGACCTGGTGTGCCGAATGCCTTGTCGGACGACCCGAACACGCACAACGGCGCCGGCTTTGACAGTCCCAACGAATAGACGACGTCGACGCGTAGCACCCGGTCTCGCAGCCTGCGGCTCGGTGCGGTCGGCTCCGCCATGAGCTCGTTGAGCACGGTCGGCGTCAGGCCCAGCGCAGCATCTCCGGTCGCGGCGGCACCGTAGAGCTGCGCGACTGCGCCGGCTGTTCCGATCCCGTTGGCTGACGGAATCTCGATGGCGCGCACGTCGTCGCGGTTGTAATCGCCGGCCCAAGGCACGACGTCGCGAGGCAGCACGGCAGCACGGGCGAGCAGTCCGACCGGGTTGAACGATGCGGCCACAAGTGCGGCCGGCATCACGTTGAGGTGCAAGAGGGATTCGGCGCGCGACCAGTTATGTAAGAGCGCCACCTGTTCGCGGGCCACCGAATCCGGAAGTCCGATATGTAGGTCCAGCCCGAGTGGGCCCGCGATTTCGTCGGCGAAGAAGCGGCCCAGTGTGCGGCCCGCCGAATCCGTGCGACGGATCAGTTCAGATTTGTACCAACCCAACGTAATCGCATGATATCCATGCCGAGTACCGGGCGGCCAGGCCGGCTTCTGGGCCGCGAGGATGACCGAAAGCTTGGCCGGGTCGGCGACATCCTGCACGGTTGGTACCGGTGACAGCACACACAAACCGGCCTGATGGCCGAGCAGTTGCCGCACCGTCACATCGGCCTTGCCGGCCTGTGCGAACTCCGGCCAGTGGTCGACGACTTTGTCGTCGTAGCCGAACAATCCGCGCGACACGGCCACCGCAACGGCAAGGGCAGCAACACCTTTGGTCGTTGAGAACATGTTGACCATGGTGTCGTGCTGCCACGGCGCTTTGGTGATTCCGTCGCGGTAGCCGCCCCATAGGTCGACCACTTTGACGCCGTTGCGATAGACGGCGATCGCGGCGCCGACTTCACGGCCGGCCGCGAAGTTGGCGCGAAATGCATCGGCGACTTTGCCATAACCCTCGTCGACGTCCCCGCCGACCAGGTCCGGCGACACCGTGACTTTGAGAACCATTGAGTGGTTATATCGCGACCGGTCGAGGGTACGCCGTCTTTTTCGCCGACTGCTGTGCCCGGCCGCTCGTCGATTCGCTCACAGGCGTGCAATAGTGCACTCGTTCCGCGCGGGTACCCCTGTGCTGTATGTGACTCGGCTAACGGTCAACGTAGCTGCGGAATCACCTCTGCGGCAAGGCGTTCCATCTGCTCGCGATCCTCGGCCAGGTCACGGCCAACCGGGTTGAGCAGGATCATTTCGGCGCCGGCGTCGATGACTTCGCGCAATCCGGCCGCGACGTCGTCGGACGTGCCGGACACCGGTACCGCCTCGATGCCGGGCATCGCGCCGTAGATGCGGTGTAACCCGGCGAGGACGCGTTCGCGCGCCTTGGCCGGGTCGTCATCGATCATCAGATAAACGCGCTTGCCGATGCGGTACTTGGCGGGATCCTTGCCCTGTTCGGCCAACTCGTGGCGCACCGTCTTCACCGCCTCGACGAACTTCGCGGTGCTCGACGAACCGGCACCCAGGAACGCGTCGCCGTGGCGCACCGCCCGGGCCAGCGCCTTGGGGGCCTGGCCGCCGAACCAGATCGGCGGGTGCGGCCGCTGCGTGGGTTTCGGCTGGATCGGCAGGTCGTCGACCTGGCGGAACCGGCCCTGAAACGTCACCCGCGGCTCGTCAGACCACGCCGCCTTCATCAACTCCAGGCCCTCGGTGAAGCTGCTGATGTACGTGGCTTTGTCCACCCCGAACGCGGGGAACTGGCGGAAGCCGCCGCCGGGCGCTACCCCGACGTCCAGCCTGCCGTGGCCGAGCCGATCGACGGCGGTGATCGCCGAGGCCAGCTGAAGCGGATCATGCAATGACGAGACCAGGATGGCCACGCCGAGGCGCAGCCGCTCGGTGCAGGCCGCGGCGTACGCCAGCAGCTCCAGCGGCGCTAACAGCGGCGCCTCCCCGACGACCTGTTCGAGCACCCAGCCGCCCTCGAACCCGAGCTCCTCGGCCCGAGTCAGGTAGTCCCGTGTCCCGGTCGCGTCGAATCCGGCGGCATCGAGTTGGTGGATTGAAATGGAGAATCGCACGCCTCCAACGTACTGCCCACACTCCGTCGCGGCGGCGGCCCCGCTGGTCATCGGTACGCTCGATATATGTTTGCCTTCCTGCCCGACCCGCCCGGTGTCGACGAGGTGCGCGCATTTGCCCGCCGGGTCGACACCGCCCGCCACCACGGCGTGCCCAAAGGCTGCGTGCTCGAACTCGACCTGCGCGCCATGCCGCCGGAAGTCGGCGGCATGGATCCGCTGACGATCATCAGCGGCGGCGGCCGCCCCCTGGTGCTGCGCGAAGCGGTATCCGCGTTGCAGCGGGCCGCCGATGATCCGCGGGTCGCCGGCCTGATCGCGCGGGTGGAGCTCGCTGCGGCCGCTGCAGGACCAGTTCAGGAGCTGCGGGACGCCGTCGCCGCGTTCACCGCCGTCAAGCCGTCGCTGGCGTGGGCCGAGACGTACCCGAAGACGCTGTCGTATTACTTAGCATCGGCCTTCGGCGAAGTGTGGATGCAGCCATCGGGAACCGTCGGGCTGATCGGCTTCGCCACCAATGCCCTCTTCCTGCGTGACGCTCTGGAGAAGGCCGGCATTGAAGCACAGTTCATCGCTCGCGGTGAATACAAGTCGGCGGCAAATCTTTTCACGCAAGACAGCTACACCGACGCGCATCGAGAAGCCGACACCCGGCTGCTGGAGAGCCTGCGCGCCCAGGTCTGGCAGGCTGTCGCCAACTCGCGCAAGATCGGCCATGACTCCCTCGACGCGCTTGCCGACCGCGCGCCGCTGCTGCGTGAAGATGCGCTGACCTCCGGCCTGATCGACCGCATCGGCTTCCGCGACGAGGCCTATGCGCGCATCGCAGAACTCGTTGGTGCCGAGGGGATTTCGCCTGAGAGCGGCGATGCCGATGGCGACGACGCGCCGCCGCGGCTATATCTGAGCCGGTATGCCCGCGCGACCGGCCCGGGCGGACCGTCGCTGCCATCGATGCCGGGGCGCGGATCCAAGCCGACAGTCGCCGTGATCACCGTTGCCGGTCCGATCGTCAGCGGGCGTGGCGGGCGAGGCGTATTGCCGTTCGGCAACTCCAGCGCCGGCGGCGACACCATCGCGGCGGGCCTGCGGGAGGCGGCCGCCGACGACTCGGTGTCAGCGATCGTGTTGCGTGTCGACTCCCCGGGCGGCTCGGTCCACGCGTCGGAAACCATCTGGCGGGAGGTGAAGAAGGCTCGCGGCCGCGGCAAGCCGGTGGTGGCGTCGATGGGCGCGGTTGCCGCCTCCGGCGGCTACTACGTCTCGATGGGCGCCGACGCGATCGTGGCCAACGCCGGCACGATCACCGGTTCGATCGGTGTGGTGACCGGGAAGCTCGTCGCCCGGGATCTGAAGGGCCGATTGGGTGTCGGGTCGGATGCGGTCCGCACCAACGCCAATGCCGACGCCTGGTCGATCAACGCACCGTTCACCCCCGAGCAGCACGCCCAGATCGAGGCCGAGGCGGACCTGTTCTACACCGACTTCGTGCGGCGGGTCGCCGAGGGCCGCAACCTGGCGGTCGAGACGGTCGAGGCGGTCGCCCGGGGTCGGGTGTGGACCGGTGCGGATGCCCTCGAGCACGGCTTGGTCGACGAACTCGGCGGTCTACGAACCGCGGTCCGCCGGGCTAAGGTACTGGCGGGCTTGGACGAAGACGCCAAGGTCCGCCTTGTCGGCTATCCGGGCTCGTCGCTGTGGGACTTCCTGCGACCACGGCCGTCGTCGCTACCGGCGGCCGCATCGCTGCCCGAAGCAGTGGGCGCGTTGATCGGCCAGTCGGTGGTCGGAATCATCGAGCAGGCGCAGCGGACCTTCAGCGGTGCCAGCGTCCTGTGGCTGGGGGAGTCCCGTTTCTAGTTTCTAGTTCGCGAGTGTGCCGCTGACGTAGATGATTTCGCCGAGCGGCTCGTCATCCTGGCTTTTCATCGGCGCAGATCGTTCAATTCAGAGAGACTGTGAGTAGCAATTAAGAGCTTTGGTGCAATAGACAACGGGGCGGGTCTGTACTTGCCTGGTAAGTCGCGTTACCGGACCTGTTGCTCCTAGTACCCACTTGTCCGGTCAGGGCGTAATCAGGACCTTGCCGAATTCGCGTCACAGCCTTCGATGCAATATTTCAGTTGTCGCTCGCTACGGCTAAACTGTAGATAAGAGGAGAAACGTTTTGTCGGAATGTTTAAGAAGATATGTTTGAATCTTATCGCTACTGGATTATCACTATTCTGCTTATCGGCGCAGCCCTCGTCTTCCAGTGGCTGCGTGCGCGAAGACGCGAGCGAGCACTTTCTGAGGTGGCCAAGCGGCTGGGCCTGCATTTCGAAGTGGAGGGTTGGGGACCGCGCAGCTCAGGCCCCGAACTGAATTCACCGCACTTCACGCACTCCTACGTCGAAAGCTTCACAAATACGATGTCGGGAGAGCGTTCAGGACTCGCTGCCGCTTTCTTTGATCACGTAATCCGCAGCAAATCCGGCGGCGATCACACCGACACAATCGCAAGTTTTACCCAAAGCATCAGTTTTCCGGAGTTCGTTTTGGCCCAGCAGGACGTTTTCGGAAAAGTCGGGGATGCGATCCTTCATCGGCAAATCGATTTTCGATCCGACCCCGCGTTTGCTTCGCGTTTTCGACTGATTGGGACCGACAAAGATCGAATATGGGAACTGTTCACGAAGACCAGATATGAGGACATTTCTAAGCGGTATTGAGCCCGAATGGACAGTAGAGGCATCGGGACATACTCTGGCTCAGGTGATGTATCAGGCCGGATATGCCGTTAAGATTGACGAATACGGCGATTTCGTAGATGAAAGCACGGACATAGCAAAGAACTTCTTTCTCCACTGCCATTTGAAAAAGCCTTCGTTTTAGGTTCATACGAGCCGATGCTAGTACTCCTCTTGTCCGGTAACGGCTGCGTTAATCAGGACTTGATTTGCAACTGCTGCCGACTTGCGGCATCTGAAACGTAAGGAGGCCACTTGCCACTTTTCTCGCGGACTCCGAAGCACTGAAACAACTTGTGCGTACCGGACAGGCGAGGGGACATGTTCTCTACGAGGAAATCGACAAGATATCTCCCCTCCGGGACCCGGGAAGCCGCTGCCGAGCTGGACACAGTCCTGTCCGAACTGGTGATGAACTCAGTCGAGGTGATGGATCGGCCGAGGACAGAGGATCTCTCCCGCATTCAAACGCATTCGATGAGGAGGAGTTCCAGAATCCCAATTTGCCTTCGATCAAACACTACATTCGAGAATTGGCGAGCATCGCACGTCTTACGGTGGAAGCAGAGAAGGAATTAGCGAAACAGGTCCGAGAGGCGCGCGCTGAAGTTTCCGTAGTCGAGATGAACTCGGCCGCACGGCTTTATGCGGTCGATGGAACCGGCAAGCCTTACAGTAGCTTAGGTGTGGTCATGCCAAGCGAGAATCCGGCAATGCAAAAGGGCGAGGACGCCGCAGATCGGCTCATTGAAGCAAATCTGTAGATCGCACTGGCGACAGCTACCCATTACACTAATCGCGGCCTAGGTCTCTGGAACTAGTTCAAGAGGGCAATATTGGCTTGATGCAGGCCGCGAGGGAATACAATTACAATCGGCAGTACCGGTTTTCAACGTACGCCACTTGGTGGGTGCGCCGCGCGATAGTT
>CAWBSW010000047.1:0-94575 GCA_963791535.1 uncultured Actinomycetota bacterium
CCTGCTGAATTAGTGGGTTTGGGGCGGGGCGCCTCGAGCCGTCGTGCGGCAGTGTGAAGTCAGACCCGAAGGTCGACAGAAGAGATCGCCCCGCCGTTTTGAGCGTGGCACTGGATGTGGCTGCGGGCAAGGCCCCTGGTGATGGTCGGGTTAGGCGATGGCCCAGGTGGTGCCGGTGTGGTTCAGGCCCATGGTGATGAGTTGGCGCAGGTTCAGGGCGGCGGCCCGGTGGTGCAGCCAGTGATCGTTGTTGGCCACGCCGCGGTAGCGGACTTTGCGGTTACCTCGGGTCAGCCAGGCGATGGAGCGTTCGACCATCGGCCGATGCCGGCGGTATTCGGTTTGCCAGTCAGGGGTTTGGGCTTGGCTGCGGGCAGCACCGCGTAACAGTGGTTCGTAACGTGGTGAGGGTCGACTGTTGCGCCCGGATACGGCGGCGGTGCAGCGTGACGCCTATGGGGCATGTGCGGCAACTGACTTTTCGAAGCCGACACCGCCGCTCGGCGGGATCGGCAGAAGGGCGATTGGCCGGGCAGGTCAGGGTACCGGCCTCGAAATGGATGACGAAGTCATCGCTGGTGAATCCGCCGGGCACCAGGGCGCGTTGGCGCATCGGTTTGATGATCGCGGTATGCCCGGCAGCAGCCAGTGCGGCCCGCGCCGCGCCGGTGCCGTAGGCCGCATCGCCGAGCACCCGCACCGGTTCGGTCTCTGCTTGCAGCAGCGCCGAGCCCGACGATCGCTTCGTGGTTGTCAGAGCCGCTGGCCTTGGTCAGTGCGCACTCGGTGATGATCCCGGTGTCGGGTTCCACAGCCAGGTGGGCTTTAAAACCGTCCTGGCGGCGATGCACCGTCTTGTGCGCGTCGCAGGCATCGGGATCCACCGCGGAGATCACCCGGTCGGCGGCGACGTGCTGGGCGATGCGCCAGTTGCCCGTCGGTGCCATCGGAGCCGTCCACGGGTTCGACGTCTTGGCCGGCGATCAGCGCCAACAACGCCACCGCCTCGGCGGCCCGCGGACCGAGTTCCTGCTCGGGCAGATGACCGAGCAGTCGGTGCGCGTCGCCTACTAGCCCGTCTACCAGAAGATCGCGGGCCGCCTTGTCGTTCCAGGCGATCGCCGTTTTACCGGGGTCGTCGTAGTCGTGGGCGGTGCAATGGGCGGCTATCACCTGCGCCGCAGCAGGGATTTCGCGGCGGACCCCGCGGATCGCGGCGATCAGCTGGGTCACGGTGTCCTGGGTGGCCACCGCATCATCGAGGACGGTGGAATCCAACGCCCGCCGCGTCTTACCCGCCACCGCACCGGTCGCAGCGACGATGGCTTTGACCGCGTCGAAGATCCGGTTCGGCCGCTCCGAGGCCGCCAACCGGCGCCGCCAATACGTCAAGGTCGTCGAGTGAAACGCCGCGGCCGTGATCGGCAGCCCACACGCGGCTTTCCACCGAAGATCGAAGCTCACCGCATCCACGGTCTCGTTGTCGGACAAGCCATGTAACGCCTGCAAGGTGATCACACTGGCCATCACCTCAGCCGGCACACTCGGCCGGCCCCGCCGCGAGGGAAACAGATCGGCGAACATCTCCTCGGAAAACAACTCACCGCGATAGGCCGCCAAAAACGCAAACATGCTGTCGGGCTTCAACAGATGCCCGGCCACCGACTCCGCATCCAACAACTCACGCTGATTACCAGATCGACCCTGCACCCACCAATGATCCCCAAAACCCGAGGACAACCACACCCGCCACGCGGGATTAATTCAGCAGGCTCCTAGGGCTCCAGCACGAGCTTGCCGAACACCCCGCCGTCGGCCAGGGCCTGCAGCGCGGCGCTTCCCTCCGACAGCGGATAACGCTGCGGCGGTGGAGGTTTCAACCCAGCTGACACCAGCTGGGTCAAGCCCCAGGCGAACAGCGCCGCCGAGCCGGGCACCTGATGCAAATACTCGCCCCAGGCGACGCCGAGCACGCCGACATTGCGCAGCAGCAGCCGGTTGACCTTGACCGTCGGAATCGCGCCCGCGGCGAACCCGATCACCAGCAGCTTGCCGTCGATGGCCAGCACCCGGATGGCGTCGTCGAACGCGGGCCCGCCGACCGGATCGACGACGATGTCGACGCCCCGACCGTCGGTGTGGTCGCGCACCGCCTGAGCCCAGCCGTCGGTCAACGGCAGCACCACGTCGGCGCCCAGCGACTCGACGAAATCCGTTGCGCTCGTGCGGTGCACCATCGCGATGACCTTGCTCGCGCCCATCGCCCTGGCCACCTGGATCGCCGCGGTGCCCACGCCACCGGCCGACCCCAATACCAGCACGCTGTCACCGGCGCGCATCGCGGCACGCCGGGCCAGCGCGAAGTACATGGTGTTGTAGTTCACCAGCAGCGACACCGCCTCGGCGTCATCGAGTTCCGCCGGACTGCGGGTCACGTTGGACAACGGAACGATCACCTGTTCGGCATAGCCGCCGAGCACGCCGAACGCCGAGACCCGATCGCCCACTTTGAATTCCGAGTCTTCCGGCGCCCAATGCACCACACCGGCGGCCTCCATGCCGGGAATGAACGGCGGCGGCAACTTGAGCTGGTACTCACCCTTGCTCAGCAGCAGGTCTGGAAAACACACCCCGGCCGCACGGACGTCGACGACGATCGTGTCGTCGTTGCCGGTGACGTCGTCGACATCCGTGTAAACCAGGCCGGAGGGTCCTGAAAGCTCCTGTACTACACAGGCTTTCATAAATGCTCGATTACCGGATCGAGAAGTTGGCCTGCTTCGCGGCGGACAAGTCGTCGATCTCGGCCCAGTGCGAGGCGATGTCGTCGACCGACGGCGGCGCCTTGAAGGTGACGCCCTCGTTCTGGAACAGTGCGGTGCGCTGCACCTTGCCGCCGCCGACGATGAAGATCGAATCGGTGTCGGGCACCTCTTCGGTGCACAGGTAGGTCACCACTGGCGCCACGAAATCCGGTGTCAGGTTTTTGAGCACCTCGGGCGGCAGGATGTCCTCGGTCATCCGGGTGGCCGCGATCGGTGCGACCGCGTTGGTCTTGATGTTGTACTTGGCGCCTTCTTGGGCCAGCGTGTTGATCAACCCGACCAGACCCAGCTTGGCCGCGCCGTAGTTGGCCTGGCCGAAGTTGCCGAACAGCCCGCTGGTGGAGGTGGCGACGACCACCCGGCCGAAGCTCTGCTCACGGAAGTGCGGCCACGCCGCGCGGATCACGTTGTAACCGCCGTACAGGTGCACTTTGAGCACCGCATCCCAGTTCTCGAACGACATCTTGTGGAAGGTGCCGTCACGCAGGATGCCGGCGTTGCTCACCACGCCGTCGACCTTGCCGAACTCGTCGATGGCGGTCTTGATGATGTTCTCCGCACCCTCAGGCTCGGCGACGCTGTCGTAGTTGGCGGCAGCGCGGCCTCCGGCGGCCTTGATCTCTTCGACGACCTGGTCGGCCATGTTGTGTCCGGCGCCGGTGCCGTCGCGGGAGCCGCCGAGGTCGTTCACGATGACGCTGGCGCCTTCCCGCGCCAGGGTCAGGGCGTATTCGCGGCCCAGTCCGCCACCGGCTCCGGTGACGACAACGACGCGATCCTGCACTCCGGGCATGGACTTCCTCTCTTTCTCGGGCGTCATCGCCCGACTCTTCTCGGGCCGGTTCGGTTCAGTCGTGGCGACGCTAGAAAATCCGCCGCGCCAACTTCCACGCCCTATCTGTATACGGCGGGTAGACGAAGCTGGCTATGTCGGGTCGGGTCGGCTTGGTCAACACCGATTTGCGGTGGCTGAACTCTTCGAAACCCCAGCGGCCGTGGTAGGCGCCCATGCCCGACGCACCGACGCCGCCGAACGGCAGCTTGGCCGTCGACACCTGGAATGCCAGGTGGTTGACCAGCATGCCGCCGGCGGGCACCTCTCGGATCACCCGCTCGCGCACCGCGCGCGTCTTGGTGAAGAGATACGCCGACAGTGGCTTTGGCCGCGAGTTGACGAAACGTATTGCCTCATCAAGGGATTGGACGGAGATCACCGGCAGGATGGGACCGAAGATCTCGTTGCTCATCAGCGGCTCGTCGGGATCGGGGTCGACGACCACGGTCGGTTCCAGCCGCAGCGTCGGCGGCGTCGGAGTTGCCGCCCAACGCGATCGTGCCCTTGGTGGTGGCCAGGTATTCGGTCAGCCGATCGAACTGGCGTTGGTTGACGATGCGCAGGCCACTTGTCTTCTCTTCGGCCCGGAACTTGGTGATGGACTGGCCGATCTTGTCGACGAGCTCGTCGCGGATCGTCGCGTCGGCCAGCACGTAGTCGGGCGCCACACAGGTCTGGCCGGCGTTGAGCAGTTTGATCCAGGCGATCCGCTTAGCCGCAACGTCGATATCGGCGTCCGCCGCCACGATCACCGGGCTTTTGCCGCCGAGCTCCAGGGTGACCGGCGTCAGGTGCGGTGCGGCGCCCTCGTAGACCTTGCGGCCGATCTCGGTGCCGCCGGTGAAAAACACGCGGTCGAAGCCCTGCGCGATCAGCTCCTGGCTTACCGCGCCGTCGCCCTCGATCACCGCTATCGCGTCGCGGTCCAGGTAGCGCGGCACCAGCTCGCTCATCAGCGCCGCCGATGCCGGAGCGATCTCGGATGGCTTGAGCAACACCGTGTTTCCCGCGGCGATCGCTCCCACTGCCGGGCCGAGCGTCAGGTAGAACGGGTAGTTCCAGGCGCCGATGATCAGCACGGTGCCGTAGGGCTCGTACTCCACCCAGCCGCGGCCGGGCAGCTGCGCCAGCTCGAGCAGTCGGTGCTTGCGCTGCACCCACTTCTTGACGTGCTTGGCCGCATACCGGGCCTCGCCTGCGGTGGTCGCGACGTCGGCCAGCCAGGCCTCGAACGGGCTGCGGTCCAGATCCTTGGCGAGCGCGTCGGCGATCGCCGGCTCGTTCTCGGCCATCATCTTCTCCAGCGCGCGCAGCTGGGCTTGTCGCCACTCCACGCTGCGGGTCTTTGCCGGTGGAGAACGTCTGCCGCAGGCGAGCGACAACTGTCGGGATATCAGAGTGAGTCGGGGCGGCCGCGCCGACGGTGGCATGTGCGGTGGCTTCGGTGGTCATGGGGATTCCTTCCTCGACCGACGAAAACCCCAATCCTAATCAACCACCTGGTTGGGCAACAGGTGCCCTCAGTTGTCGCAGGCGCCCACTTTTACGGCTTCTCCGCGGAGACGAAGACAGCCCGGAACGTCGCTGCGACGTTGGGTTCCTCCGGCAGCGGACGACCGACCTGGGTGAGGTAGTCGCGGCCGGACACCGATTCGACCCGCCAGGAGTGCGTGTCGAACCAGGCCGCCGGATCGCAGCGCTCGTCCTCGGTGTACCACAGGTCGCCGGGGTCGAAGACGTTCTCGTCGCCGAGCCGCCGGCGCAGTTCGTCGGTCTTGGCGCGGCGCTTCTCGTATGCCTCGCGGGCCGCCTCGTCGAAGGTGAAGTCCTCGATGCAGGCCCGGCTGCCCGGCGCGCTGAGCGCGTCGATATCGGTGAACAACCGGTCCTCGGCCTCACCCGGCAGGAACATCAACAGGCCTTCGGCCAGCCAGGCGGTCCGCTGTGCCGGGTCGAATCCCTTGTCCGCGCAACGCTTTCGGCCAGTCGAACCGCAGGTCGGCCGCCACCTCGTGACGCTCGACGACCGGCTGGACGCCGTGGGCCGCCAACGTTGCGGCTTTGTACTCCAACACCTTCGGCTGGTCTACTTCGTACACGCTGGTCCCGGCCGGCCAGTCCAGCCGATAGGCCCGTGAGTCCAGCCCGGAGGCCAAGATGACGTGCTGACGGATGCCGGCTGCGGCGGCCGCCCGGAAGTAGGCGTCAAAGAAGTGCGTGCGTGCGGCCTGGTAGTTGACCATGTGCGCGCGGACCGCCGCCAACTCGGGATCGGCCGTGTACGTCGTCGACATCTTGGCCACCAACTGCGCGAGTTCCGGGCCGTCGATCAGCATCTGCGCGAACTCGTCGCGGATCAGCGGCTGCTCGCTGGCCGTCTCGGCCGCGCGGGCGGAAGCCACCATGACGGCGGTCGCGCCGACGCTGGTCGCGATGTCCCAGGTGTCGCCGTCGCTACGGCTGTTGATTGCCCGGCTCCTCAGCGGGCCGTCACGGCCCGCATCGTCGGCGGGCGCAGGCTCAGTCATGCGCGTTCCGCGGTCACGAACTGCGCGAAGGCGTCCTTGTCGTCGGCCATCGGAACGCCGTCCACCCAGCGGTCCAGCCGGCGCATCTCGTCACCGGAGTTCTGCGCCGTGGCCCGCCAGCCATGCTCGTTGAGCCAGTCGACGACGACCGCGCGATCCTCGTCGTGGTAGATCAGGTCCTGGATGTCGACGCTCTGCTCGATGCCGAGCTTCGTCCGCCAGCCCCTGGAATCGATCCCGCATCTCCTGCCGCCGCTCGTCGGCGTGGCTGGCCGCGGTTTCCACCGCGATCCGGCTGCCCGGCGCGCTCAGCTCGGTGATCTGGGTGAACAGCCGGTCCTGGGCGTCGGCGGGCAGATACATCAGCAGGCCTTCGGCCAGCCAGGCCGTCGGCGCCTTCGGGTCGAAGCCCGCGCCGACGAGGGCGGCCGGCCAGTCCTGACGCAGGTCGATCGGCACCTCGTGGCGGTCGGCCGACGGCGTCGCGCCGTGCGCCGCCAGCGTGGCCGACTTGTAGGCGAGCACCTTGGGCTGGTCGATCTCGTACACCGTGGTGCCGGCCGGCCAGTCCAGCCGGTAGGCCCGCGAGTCCAGCCCGGACGCCAAGATCACGACCTGGCGGATGCCGGCGGCCACCGCCCCGGCGAAGTGGGCGTCGAAGAAGTGCGTCCGCACGGCCTGGTAGCTGCGCATGTGTTGCAGCACCGCGGCCGCCTCCGGGTCGATCGACTCCACCTTGGCGAGCAGGGAGTCGTCGAGCATGCTTTCCCACACGCCGGTGCCGGCCTCGGCTGACCAACAGCTTGGCGTAGGGGTCGCGGATCAGTGCATCGGGGCGATCGGTTTCGACGGCTCGGGCGGCGGCCACCATCACCGCCGTGCTGCCGACGCTGGTGGCGATGTCCCAGGTGTCGTCGTGGGTGCGCAAGGTACTCATTGTGATGCCGCCTCCTGCAAACTGTGTCTGGTGATCAATCAGCTGCGGCGAGCTGGGCGCGCAGCAGCCTGGTGGTGAAGGACTCTTCGGCCAGGTCCGCGGGGATCGGCCGGCCCAGTCGGGCCATTTCGTCGGCGTTGCTCACGGCGTGCACCCGCCAGCCGTGCGCGGTCAGCCATTCGGCGGCATCCGCGCGGTCGCTTTCTTGGTAGGTCAGGGTTTCGACGTTGATGTCGAGGCCGAGCCGTTCGCGCATCCGCTCAAAGCGGACCCGTCGCGCCGCGCGGCGTCGCTCGGGGTCGCCCGAACCAAGGCTGAACGACTCGACGGCCACCCGGCTGCCGGGCACGCTCAGCTCGGTCAGCATCTCGAACAGCCGGTCCTGAGCTTCGGCCGGCAGGTAGGGCAGCAGGCCCTCGGCCAGCCACGCGGTGGGCTGGGTCCGGTCGAAACCCGCGGCGGACAGCGCCGCGGGCCAGTCGTCGCGCAGGTCCACCGGCACGGTCCGCCGGGTGGCCTTGGGAGCCGCACCGGCCGAGTCCAAGGTGGCCGTCTTGTACTCGACCACCTGAGGCTGGTCGATCTCGTAGACCGTGGTGCCGGCCGGCCAATCCAGCCGGTAGGCCCGCGAGTCCAGCCCCGCGGCCAGGATCACCACCTGACGGATTCCGCCCGCAGTGCCAGTGGCGTCGGCGAAGTAGGTGTCGAAGAAATGGGTGCGCACAGCTTGGTAGTCACAGGCCAGCCGGTGGGACCGTCGTCCGTGCTCGTCGTCGCCGATCCACTCGAGATCCGGGCTGGCCAGCCGCGCCCAGGGCTGACCGGCCGACGAGACCAACAAGTAGGCGAACTCGTCTCGGATCAGCGGGTCGGCTGTTGCCGTCTCGACCGCGCGCGCCGCGGCCACGCTCAATGCGGTCGCGCCGACGCTTTCGGTGATGTGCCAGCTGTCCCCGTCGGTCCGCACTGAGCTCACGTCGTGAAGATCAGTCATAGCGCGACCCATGCTACCGAATAAGTTAGTTAACCTATCTGTTCTGTGCGCTACATCACGACGCTTTTTCCGGGCGCGGGGTCAGGCTGCCGGCGAGCAACTCGTGCACCTGACGGGTGACCGTGTCGATTTCGTGTCGATTGGCGACGAACCCGAGGTAGAAACCGACTCCCAGCAAGACCGCGATCAGCGCCTCGGCGAGCGCCGAGCGCGTCGGTATCCGGGGCGAGTTCGCCACGCTTGATCGCGTCGTCGATGGCCCCTGACAGAAATTCCCGGGTGGTGCGAATCGAGTCGGCTTCTTCGTGGCTCAGCTCGGGATGCCGTTGCGACTCCAGCGCGACGGTGATCAAAAACGCCGCCGCCGTTCGATTTTCGATGTCGGCCTGAGTGGCGGCATCGATGAACGCCGACACCCGACCTATCAGTGTCGTCTCGCGCTGCGCCCGCCGGATGCTGGCGGCGACAACCAGTTCGTTGGTCTCCATCGCCACTTCGCGATACAGCGCGCGCTTGTTCGAGAAATAGTGATTGATCGCGGGGCGGGTCAGGTCAGCGCGGATCGCGATCGCCTGGAAGGTGGCGGCGTCGTACCCGCGTTCGCTGAACACTTCGCGAGCAGCGCGCAAAATGCGCTTCCGCGTCTCGGCCGCCTTCGCTGCAGGGGGGCGACCCGGTCCGCGACTGGCGGGTTGCACCACGGATGAATTGTGCCACAAATCACACTTTTAACCGCCGGGCTTGGAACAAGCTGGTTGTTAGCTGACCGGCGGTTGCGCCGCGGTGTGCGGCATCAATCCATCGGGTGGAATGCTGCCGAATTTTCCGGCCTGGAAATCCTCGAGCGCTTGGATCAACTCCGCCTTGGTGTTCATCACGAACGGCCCGTAGTGGAAGACCGGCTCCCGGATCGGCTGGCCGCCCAGGATCAGCACCTCCAACGCGGGTCTGCGCGACTCCTGTGACGGCGCGGCGGCGACGGTGATCCGGTCACCTGGACCGAGCACCGCCAGCTGGCCCTGCTGGATCGGATGCCCGATCGGGCCGACCGATCCGCGCCCGGACAGTACGTAGACCAGCGCGTTGTAGTCGCGGTTCCATGGAATGTTCAGCCGCGCGCCAGGTTCGACTGTGGCGTGCGCCATCGTGATCGGCGTGTGGGTGACGCCGGGCCCGCGGTGACCGTCGATCTCCCCTGCGATGACGCGGATGAGAGCGCCGCCGTCGTCGGAGGAGAGCAAGGTGACGTCGGTGCCCCCGATGGCCTGATATCGCGGTGTGGCGAATTTGTCCTTCTTCGGCAGGTTCACCCAGAGCTGGATGCCGTGGAAGAGCCCGCCACTTTCGACCAGGTCAACCGGTGGCGTTTCGATGTGCAGGATGCCGGCGCCCGCGGTCATCCATTGGGTGGCGCCGTCGGTGATTAAACCACCGCCGCCGTGCGAGTCCTGGTGCGCGAACCGCCCGTCGATCATGTAGGTGACCGTCTCGAACCCGCGGTGCGGATGCCAGTCGGTCCCCCTGGGCTCGCCGGGCTGGTATTCCACCTCGCCCATCTGGTCCATGTGCACGAACGGGTCCAGCGCGGCGGTGCTGACTCCGGCGAATGCCCGGACCACCGGAAATCCTTCACCCTCGTAGCCGTGCGGCCCGGTGGTGATCGAGCGGACCGGACGTTCCGTGTCGGCCGGACCGGCAGCCGGCACCCGCTCCAAGGTCAATGTGTCTGCGGTTACCGCGGGCATCTGTACCTCCTGAAACTTGGTTACCCGATATAACCGGACCGCGGTCCGATTATTCCTCAGGGGGCCGCTGCTAACGTCACTGACGATGCTGGAGGCAGACGAAACCGATCTTGACCGCGGCGGACGGTTGGGCCGCTTCATCAGAAATCTCGAATACCTCTACAAATGGCTCTTGCTGGGCATCGTCATCGGCGTGGTCGCCGGTCTCGGTGCCGTCGCCTTCTATCTGGCGTTGCGCTACACCACTCATTTTTTGCTGGGCTATGTGGCCGGCTACCACTTGCCCACCCCGCTGGTCGAGGGCGGGAGTCCGGGTTCGCCCCACTACCCGCGGCCGTGGGCGCTTCCGCTGGTGACAACGGCCGGTGCGCTGGTGTCGGCGTTGATCGTGGCCAAGTTTGCCCCCGAAGCCAGCGGCCACGGCACCGACAGCGCGATCGAGGCGATCCACACCGATCCGCGACACATCCGGGCCCGGGTCGTGTTGGTCAAGATGATCTCCAGCGCCCTGACCATCGGCTCGGGCGGTTCAGCCGGCCGTGAAGGCCCGACCGCTCAGATCTCCGCCGGCTTCGCGTCAATGCTGGCCCGCCGGCTGCACCTCTCCGACGAAGACGGCCGAATCCTGGTGTCGCTGGGGGTGGGCGCGGGCATCGGCGCCATCTTCGGCGCGCCACTGGGTGGCGCGGTCCTCGCGGCGTCGATCATCTACCGCGAAGACCTCGAATACCGCACGCTCTACCCCGGTTTCGTCACCTCGGCAACGGCTTATGCCGTGTTCGGCTCGTTTTTGGGCTTCGACCCGATGTTCGGCTATGTCGACGCCGAATACCGCTTCGAGGACGCCTGGCCGCTGCTGTGGTTCGTCGTTTTGGGCGTCGTCGCGGCAGCCGTGGGTTATCTGTACGCGCGCATCTTCTATGCCACCGAAGCGCTGACCGCTCGACTCCGGCGGCGGCCCGGTGCTCTGGCCCACCGTCGGCGGCCTGCTGGTCGGCCTGTTGGGTTTGGCGATTCCCCAGATCCTGAGCAGCGGCTACGGCTGGGTGCAGCTGGCCACCACCAAGACCGGGATTGCTGACGATTCCGTTATGGATCGTGCTGTGTCCTGCCGATCGCCAAAATCGTCGCAACGTCGTTGTCCATCGGCACCGGCGGATCGGGCGGAATCTTCGGGCCCGGGATCGTGATCGGGGCGTTCGTCGGCGCGGCGATCTGGCGGCTGGGCGACATGTTCCATCTGCCGGGTGTGCCCGCCAGCCCGGGCATCTTCGTCGTGGTGGGGATGATGGCGTGTTTCGGCAGCGTCGCGCACGCGCCGCTGGCCGATTTTGATCATGGTGGCCGAGATGACCGGATCGTTCTCGGTGGTGCCCGGCGCGATCATCGCGGTCGGGATCGCCTCATTGCTGATGCATCACACCAAGGTGTCGATCTACCGCTCGCAGCGGCTCAACCGCGAAACCGCCGAAGCCGAGCGCCTACACGCCGCCGCCATCGGACCCTGATCGCAACGGCACGGTTCAGCTTTTGCGCTTGGCGCTCTTTCGCCGCGCTGCGTTCGGTGGATGAGCCCTCGTGAGCCAACTTGCCGCCCGCGTTCTCCAGGTGAGCCCGCACAAACCACTGGAACTTCTCCAGCTCGGCCGCCTGGTCGATCAGGATGTCTTGGGTGACCGGATCGAGCTCTTCGGTTTCCTCGATGGCCTTGCGGGTGTCTTCGATGACACCGTTGTAGACCAGGTCAAGCGCGGCCAGATGCGCCTGCACGGTGTCGCGGCCAACGGAATAGTCGTCCCAGGTGCGATCTTTCAGGATGGCGCCCGGAGTACCTTGCGGCGACCCACCAAGAGTCGCGATCCGCTCGGCCACTTCGTCGGCGTAACCGCGAACCAATTCCACCTGTGGGTCGATCATCTCGTGAACACCGATGAAGTTGGGGCCGACCACATTCCAGTGGACGTGCTTGAGCGTTAAATGTAGATCGTTGTAGGTGCTCAGCTGCTTCTGCAGCAGCCCAGCGACTTTGATTGCCTGCTTTTCGGTCATGCCCGGGATCGTGAACTGCGTCATGGGCACGGTCGCATACCCGATGACCGCGAGCGGTAACCACGCGACACGTCACAGGGCGCGGATGTCCTGGACCGGCAGTCGGGCGCCGCGGCGCGGCTCGTAGGCCAGCCCACTGGCCTCCAGCAACCGGACCACCCGGTGGCGGTGCGGTCGCATCGGCTCGAGCAGCTCGATCATGCCGGCGTCGTCGATCGGATGTCCCAACAGCGTCCAGCCGATCATCTTCGGGATGTGATAGTCGCCCACCGACAACGCGTCGGGATCGCCGAATGCGCGTTGCGCGTCTCGGCCGCCGTCCACACTCCGACTCCGGGCAGCGACGTCAGCGCGTCTCGGGCCTGCGCGGCCGGCCGTGACGCCAGCCGTTCCAGACGACGGCGCCCGCTGGGCGCAGCTGACGATCGTCCGGGCCCGTCCCGGGTCGACGTTGGCACGATGAAATTCCCACGACGGGATGTGCCGCCACACGTCGGCCGACGGCGGCACCCGCATCCGCGCCGGCGCGGGCCCCGGCGCCGGCGTGCCGAATTTGTTCACCAGCAACCGCCATGCCCGGAATGCGTCGGCGCCCGGTACCCGCTGCTCGATGACCGCCGGAATCAGGGCTTCCAATACCTGACCGGTGCGACCCAAGCCGCAGGTGCGGCACTCGCCGATGCGCGGCGGCGACCGTCGGGTCGGACGGTGCGAAATCCGAGGCATCGTCGTGGGCGCCGAGCATGGCCGGGAGAACGTCGAGGAACTCCTCAGCGCCGCTCCCCCATGCCGTGCATTCGACGGCATCGGACGCGACGCGGCTGATCCGCGCCGTGACGGATCCGCTGCCCAACAGGCTGGTCCGCCAGATGGCGCCGTCATCGCCGACCTGAAAGCAGGGATCACGAGGACCCCGGCGGAGCGGGAACAGGGAGAGCCCGGGGCTGACCACACCGGCGAACGTGACCGTGCGAGCCCTACTCACCATTTGCTCCCACCGGATGCCGCAACTGCTCGATCTCGATGATCATAGGTTCGGTTCGGCTCCCGCCTGCTTGCCCGATCATGATTGACCGGTACGGATGTTCGCGCCAGGATGGCGATGTGACCACCCCGTTCGACGATCCGCAGGCCGAACTGGCGTGGATGTTTTTGCAGTGCCTGTCCGATGGTGGCGACATCGACGAATGCTTCGGGCTGCTGAGTGACGACTTCACCTACTGGAGCATCCAGAGCCGCGAATCGGTCGACAAAGCCGCGCTGCGCCGGGAGTTCGAGCGGCGCAAACGCCGCGTCAAAATGGACCTCGACTTCATCCAATGCTTCAACGACGGCGAGAGCGTGGTGATCGAGGCGCTGACCGACGGTGAAACCTCCGACGGCATCCGCTACAACAGCCCCGTCGGTCTTCATCTTCGAGACCCGCGACGGGCTCATCACGTCGTTGCGCGAATACGGCGACACCCAACTCGCTGCGCAGGTCTTCGGGCCCGGCTAGGTCTCTACTCGGGCTCGACGGTGATCTCAGCTTTGTCGGGATAGAACGCGACGTGCCCGGCGATTGCCGCCACCGCGGGGTAGGGCTGCTCGTATGTCCAGATCGCGTCGTCGACGGTGTCACCGGCGGCGGTGGTCACGCTGTAGTAGCCGGCTTCGCCCTTATAGGGGCAATAGGTGCTGGTGTCGGTGCGGGTGAGCCGCTCTTGGACGACATCCTCAAGCGGAATGTATTGCACTGCAGGGTAAGTGGACTCTTGCAGCTGCAGCGCGTTGTGGGTGTCGGCGACAACCTCGCCGTTGACACGGACGACAACCCGCGCCTGGGTCGGGTTGATCGTGATCGGATGCTCGGTGGTGGGTTCCAGAACAGGCCGACTGGTCATGGTGACATCTCCTCACGGGTGGATAGGTGGTGCAACACCGTGCGGCGCGCAAGATTCCCGCCGCGGGTGAAGTCAGGTCGTTCCGAACGCGTAGCGGTGATATTGGGACATGTACCGCAGGGCGGGCACCCGTGACATGACCTTCGCCATGAGCCGGTACGCGGCTGGCACGCGTTTGAATGTGTCGGCGTCGAAAGTCGACACCCAGGCCAGCAGCCGGGTACCGGGCACCGACCGCAGAATCTCGTTCGGGCCATCGATGCCCCATTGCAACGTCGCTCCTGCGCGGCGCACGATCACGTTCATCCACTGCGACTTGATGCCCAGTCGGTTGAAGGCGTCGAACTGCAGCTCCCCCGAACCGAAACGCCCCACCACCCTGCGGAGCAGAGCGATGCCGTCTTGTTCGGTGAGATACATGGTCAGCCCTTCACCGATCATCAGCGCCGGCCGGTCGGCGGGGATGTCGGCCAGCCAACCCGGATCGGTGACCGAGGCGGCGACGACGTGATAGTGCTCGGCGACCGGGTAGAACTGGGCGCGAAGGGCGGCGACCTCGGGGTAGTCGACGTCGTACCACTCGACACCCGCACCCGGCTGCAGCCGGAAGAACCGACTGTCCAGACCGCAGCCCACGTGCAACACGACGGCGTGCGGATGGGCCACCAAGAATTGGTTGGCCCACGCGTCGAAGTGCGCGGTCCGGGTCGTCACCGACGGCGCGCGGCGCGGGGTGATGGTGGTCTTCTTCCAGTCGTAGTCGATACGCTCCACGATCTGTTTGGCGAACCGATCACCCAGAATCGGCCGCTTGAAGTCGGCGTCCAGCGCCTTCGCGTACAGCGTCGCCAGCATCGTCTGCGGCGCCCCGCTCAGGTCGACGCGCACCCGGTCGGTTGTCACTGGCCCGAGGCTAGTCCGCCGGGCTGCCTGACCGGGCCTCAGCCGGCGGGCCCCAGCATGTCCTTCCAGCCGTCCTCTCCGGTGTGGCTTGAGTTTTCGAGGGCGTACTTGGCCCCATCAGGACCCACCACTTCGCCACTGGACGGGATGTAGACCGCAGTCGGGCCGGCCGGCGTGTAGATACACGGATTGGGTTGCTGCCCATTGCATTGCACGGTGCCCGATCCGGGCCGTTGGAGCGGATCGCTGATCGGGGGTGGTGTTCCTCGCAGCCGGTCAGAGGGTAGCGGGTTGAGACCGTTGTTGACCGATGGCGCCGGTATCACCTTGCCGGGGTCGACGGGTTGATCGCAGCGAGCGCCGGGCGCCGGGCAGTTTCGGATCTGATTCGGGTCGCCGTACCACGGGTTGGTGCCCAACGGGACGTACGGCTTGTTGTCGCGGCACTCCTGCGGGGTCGCCGCCCGCTTGCCGGGAACGTCGACGCACGGATAGTTGCGGGCGCCGCGCACCACGTTGGCCGGAGTGTCTTGCGGGATCTTGCAATACGTTCCGGCCGGCAACGGAGCCATGCTGGTGTCCGCCGGCGCCCGCCACTGCGATGCCGGCAGGAATCCGGTCAGACATGGCGGCGGATTGTTGATGTTCAGGTTGAGATCCAGCAGCACCGAACCCGGGGCGGACGCGACCACCGTCTGTGCCACCGCGCCGATCTCCGGCAAGAACACCAGCAACTGCTCCAGACCTTTGTTGTAGCGCTTGAGCATGTCGGCGACGATCTCGAGGTTCGCCAAGGTCTGCGGCAGCGACTCGCGGACGTCGGTGAACACCTGGTTGACCTGATCAGCGGTCGGTGCCGCCTTCGACAGGATGCTTTGCACGTGCTGGTCGTTGTGCGCGGCCTGGGCGATAAGGACGTTGAGGTTGTGCGACCACCGCTGGATCGAATCGCCGGAATCGACTTGGCTGTCGATGATCGGTGCGGAGTTCTCAATGATGTCGTTGACGTCGGAGATATTCGCTTGGAAATCACCGACGATCGACTGCGTCGAATCGACGAGTCGTTGCAGCGCCGGCCCCAAACCGCCGACCGCTTGCGCCGTTTCGTCAAGCAGCGAGGCGATCTTGGCTTTGGGTAGCGCCGACAAGCCGCGGTTGGCGGCATCCAACGCCGGGCCGATCTCGCTGGGCACCGTGCCTTTGGTGATGGTCTGTCCGGGCGAGAAGAACCTTCCCGGGTTGCCGGTGGACACCAGGTCCACGTACTGCTCACCGATCGCGGACACCGAGTGCACGTTGGCTGATGCATCGACCGGGATTTTGTAGCGGCTGTCGATGCTGAGCGTCGCTTTGACCCCATTTTTCGTCGGCTCGACTTTGGTGACTTTGCCGATCTGGATGCCCCGGTACGTCACATTCGACGTGCGATACAAACCACCCGACGCCGGCAGCGACACCGTCAACTGGTACTGGCCGACGCCCAGCAAGCTTGGGATACGCAGGTAGTACCAGCCCAGTGCGATCAGCGCCGCCAACGTCAGCGCGGCGAACACGACCAACTGGGTCCGGATGAAGCGGGTCAGCATCTATTCGCCCCGCTCTATCGGCGCGTCGGCCGGGTTGGGCGTGAACCGGATGTCGGGGACCATCGTCGCGGGGTCGCGACCCCACGACTGTTCGAGCGCGCGCAAGGCTCCGGAAAATCCGGTGCCGGTGAAGATCGCGTTGTCGACGGCGCTCAGCGTCAGGTCCAGTGCTCCCGACACGTTGATGTAGTCGCCGCGGACGATCTTCGGGACGCTGTCGATGGCGAATGGCGGCGAGAGCAGAAGCATCAGCGCATCAATCAAATACGGTGAGGCACGGCCGAGTTGCTTGAGCGGCCGCTGCAGATATTGGAGGTCCTGGTGGAGATTGCCCCGCGAGGCCGACAACGTCTGGTCGGTGACGTTGCTGATCCGGCCCACCGCATCGACCGTGTTCGCGAACAGGTCGCGTTGGTCTGCGAAATGCTTTACCAGCGGCGGGAATTCGGTCAGCACCTGATCCAGGGTGTCGGCCCGCGTCGCCACATACGACAGCAGCCGGTCGGTGGAGTCGATGGCGTGGGTGATGTCGTCGCTCTGCTGATTCAACTCGCGGCTGAACGTGCTCAGCTTGCCCAGAAAATCCCGAATCTGGTGGGCGCGTCCGGCGAGAATGTCGTAGACCTCGTTTTGAATCACTTCGAGATTCGGCAATCCGCCGCCGCGCAGCACCATGGCCAGGCTGGCCAACGTCTGCTCGGTCGACGGATACGCCGACGAATTCCTCAGCTGGATCGTGTCGCCGGCCTTCAGCGGCTCCGGCGACGGATCCGGTGGGGCCGCGAGTTCCACGTGCTGTGAACCGAGCAGGCTGGTCTGGCCGATCTTGGCGGTGGCATTCTTCGGGAGCCGGACACCCTGCTCCAGGTCGACGGTCAGCGTGGCGACCCAGTTTTTCAAGGTGATCGCGCGCACGGTGCCGACAAAGACGTCGGCCACCAGTACTCGGCTGTTCCCGTTGAGCGCCAACGTGTTTGGCATCTGGACGTAGACCGTGTAGGACCCGGCGCCGCTGCCCGGGCCGCCGGGCAGCGGGACATTGGCAATACCGTGCCAACTCCCACAGGATGTCAGCACCACCACGGCCATCACCAAAGCCAGTGCCTGCCTGGCCTTGCGGCGAAGCAGCCGCACCGCGCTCATCACTGGCTGTCGGTTCGGCTTGCTCCTCGCGCGCACCGCGCTCGTCGCGCGCCTCACTGGCCCGGCCCCGTCGGTGGTACCGCCGTCGGAGAGGGCAGGGGTTGCGGGTACCACGGCGGTGGCAGCGGGCTGTTCTCGTTGTAGGCGTCCGGTGGTCCGGCCATGTTCTGCCCCGGCGGTGGCGGGGCGATGTTCGGACCACCCATCAGTTCGGCCAACGACGCCGGCGTCAACAGGTTCGCCGTGGCCGGCTGGACCTGCACCCCCTGCATCCCGGGCGCGACGACCCAGCCCGGTTCGGAGTTGCGGTGCGACCACGGTGTATCCGGCGAGAAGATTCCCGGGACGGTGGTGTCCTTGTAGCCGGGCGGCGGCTGCAGCCGCGGCTCGGAGTAGGCAACGTTCTTGGGCAACGTGTCGGCGGTGCTGAACACGTTGATCCCGAACGGCAGATAGTTGAACTTGATCGCATCCAGGACCGGCGCCAGATACTGCGCACATAGTTCCGCCGAGTCTTGGTAACCGAGTCGGCTACCGGCCTGAATTGCGCTGCAGATGAACTGTAATGGGTTGGCGAAGTTGACAATCGCGGGTGCGCCGGTAAGCGAGCCGTGCGCCGGTTCATAGATCGCCAGCACATTGGCGGCCATGTGCGGCAATATGTGCAGCGCAGTCTCCAAGCCGTCTCGCCCCGTCGGTTGCACGATCGCGGTCGTCGCTTCGGCGAGGTTGTTGACGTCGTGCACTAACACGTCGCGGTTTTCGGTCAAGAATTTGCGAGCGGTGGAGAGCAGCTCGTCGGTCTGCTGTATCGCGTTGGCGGCGGACTGATCTGAGCTGTTGAGGTTGTCGGTGAATTGGGCCAGGTCTTTGTTCAACGCGACGAACTGCTGGTCGTCTCTGGTGCAGCGCGTTGACGAACAACGCCAGACTGTGCAGCACCGCGAAGAAATCGCCGCGACCTTCGTCCAGGGTGGTCAGTGCGGTCGACAGGCTGTCCAGCGTGGTGTTGATTTGTTTTCCCTTGCCCGACAGCCCGTCGGCGAAGGATTCGATGATGTCGCCGAAGGGCCCCTTGGGCTGCTCCTTGGTCGGGCCGAGGTTGGAGATGATGTGGGTGATGTCGTTGCGCAGGTCATCCCACTCCACCGGCACCTGGGTGCGCTCTTCCGGGATGACCGCGTTGTCGGGCAGCGTCGGGCCGCCCTTATACGGTGGCTCCAACTCGAATGCTCCGCGAGGCCACCAGCGTCGGGTTGAGGATCACCGCCGACGCGTTGGCGGGCACCTTGTACTTGTTGTGGTAGTGCAAAGTCACCTTCATCTTGTCGCCGGCGGGTTCGATCTTGTCGATCGCGCCGACGCGGATTCCCATGATCACGACCTTGTCCCCGGCGTAGAGCGCATTGGCCGCAGGAAAATAGGCGACCACGGTGTTGTTGGTCAGCTTCTGGTAGAGCTGCCAGCCGACGAAAGCGGCGACGAGACCGCCTGCCACAACTAGTGATCCGATGATCACCGCGGCCCTCGACAGCCGCGGCAGCTGCAGCTTGTGGATATCGAAGATCGTGCTCATCGGCTGCTACCCTCCCGTCCCGTCGGGCGTGATGAATGGGGCCGGCAGCTGCGGGCCGGGGCCCGGTGGCGCCGGCGGTCCGGGTGGCAGCCCGGGCGCGAACGTCGACGGCGGCGGAATCGGACCCGCTGGTTGCAAGCCTTCGGTGCGGGCGCCCGGTGGCGCCTTCGGCGGCAACGGCACCGGTGTGCCCGGCAGTGCCGGCGCCGGAGCCCCGGGTCGCCCGGCGATCGGGATGCCCGGCGCCGGTGGCAGACCACTCGGGTTCGGCGGCGACGACAGCACGTCGGGCAAGCGCCGGGTACGGGCCGTTCGGTCCGAACGGACCTTGCCCCTGATCGACACCCGCGCAGGGCATCGGATTGCCCGGCCGCGGCGACAAGTTCCGGCGGCGGCGTGTAGGAGCACGGAGAGCCCGGCGCCACGGCCGGTCCCGGATGATCCGGGGTGCCCTCCAGCACCGGCGGCGCCGCCGGCGGCGCACCGTTGGGGAACCGGGTGCCGTTCGGGTCGGGCCACCGGAATGCCGGCAATCCCGCGCTGCGCCAGAAGTTTTCCGGGTCGATCCCACGCTTCTTGAACGCCGCATCGACCCAGGGCTGCATGATTTGATACGGCAGCAGGTTGGCGATCATCACCTTGAAGTACGGTCCGGAACCGACCGCCTCACTGAGCGCCGCGGTGTAGTTGCGCAGCGTGGTCAGCACGTGACAAGGTCATTCTTGTGCGCGACCAGGACGTCGGTGACCGTGCTGAGTTGCTCCAACAGATGGTGCAGGTTGGGGTTGTCGTTGATCAGCCCGCGCACCTGTGTCGAAAATGCCGAGACGTTCACCAGCAGCGCCTGAATGGCCCGGCCACGTTCGTTGAACGCGGCCAGCAGCTCCTCGGCGTTCACCAGCAGCGCGTTGATCTGCTTACTGCGGTCGCCGAGGACGCCGGCCACCTTCCTGGCCTCCGCGAGCAGGTGCTTGAGCTGCGCGTCGCGTTTGCCGAGGGTGTCGGAGAACTTGGCCACCCCGTCGAGGGCCGCACTCAGATGCGGGTAGGTCTGATCGATGGTGTGCGACAACACATTCAGCGACTTCTTGACCGTCTCGATGTTCCAGCCGGCGGCAGCCTTGGTGACGTCGAAGAACGCGTCGTAAATCTGATACGGCGTGGTGCTTTGACCGAGCGGCAACGTACGCGTTCGGTCGTAGCGGCTGGGTGCCCCTCGGCTCGATCTCGAGCACCTTCTTGCCCAGCATGGTGTCGGTGCTTGATCGCCAGCCGGCTCTCGGTGCCGATGGTGCGTGTCCCCGTCGTGAACTTCATCACGACGTGGTCGCCGTCGATCTTGACGTCCTGCACGGTGCCGACGTCCATGCCGACGATGCGGACCTTGTCGTTCTTGTTCAATCCGCCCGAATCGGTGAACTGGCCGTAGTAGCTGGCGGTGGCGAACAACATCGGCAGACTGCTAAAGCTTTGGCCCACACCGACAACGAGCACCACCACCGCGATGGCCAAGGCTCCGACACGTACCCGGTTGGCGGGTTCCAGTGCTCTCATTGCAGCGTGCACCGACCCGTCGGCTGCTGGAAGAGCTTGACCGAGCGAACCGGACCGCCCGGCTGCAGTCCGTTGACCTTGATCGCGAGGTCGCAAAGGTAGAAGTTGAAGAAGTCGCCGTAGATCCCGCTGGCGCGGCCGATCAGATTGAATGCGGTGGGCAGCTTGGTCAGCATGTCACCGACCCGGTCGCGCTGGTCGACGAGCGGCGTCGCGACGGTCTCTAAGTCGGCTGACGGTGTCGTGCAGCAGGGCCCGGTTGTCGGCCAGCAGGTCGGCCACCGTTCGCTGCGGCATCGCTGATATGCGCGGTGCCGGCGGCGAGCGGAGTCGGCCCGCTCCTTCAAGCCGGTGATGAGCAACTCGAAGTTATTGATCGTCTCGTCGAACTGTTTTCGATGCTTGACCGTGGTGTCCAGCACGGTGTTCAGGTTCGCGATCACCTCACCGATCGCATGGTCGCTTTCGGCCAGAGCGTGAAGTCAGTTGCGCGGTCTGGTCGAGGATGTCGTTGATGGTGCCGCCCTCGCCCTGGAAGACGGTGATGATCGACGAGGCGATGGTGTTCACCTTCTGCGGATCGAGTGCCCGAAAGAGCGGTTTGAAACCACCGATGAGCGCGTCGAGGTCCAGGGCCGGCTGGGTGCGGGAGAGCGGAATGAATCCGCCGGGCGGCAGGACTCTGTCGGCGCCCTCCCCGGTCCCGCGGCTGATTTCCAGGTACCGGTTACCGATGAGGTCCTGGTAGCGAATCTGCGCGGTCGTCGACTGATACAGCTGCACCGAGCGGTCGACGGAGAAGTCGACGCGTATCCGCTTGTCGCCCTCGACCAGGTCCACCTTTCTTGACCTTGCCGACTTCCACGCCTGAGGCACGGACGAACTGACCGGCACGTAAGCCGCTGGCGTTGCTGAACTCCGCGGAATAGCTGTTGGTGCGGTCGAAGCGCACCTGACCGAAAACCACGACGATGATTGCGGTGAACAACAACTGCACGGATGACGACGGCAGCGAGTCGGATGAACCGTTCCGGTGATTTTCATGGGTTGATCGTGTTCTCCCCGTACTGGCGCCCCCATACGTATTCGCTGGCGAGGGGCTGGCTGAGCTCGAAGTGGTTGTACGGCGCAATGCTGTTGCCGGAATCCATCACCAGATACGGCGCCGGCCACAGATCGCGGGTGATCGGCTGCCAGCAGCCCGGCGCGCCGCCCGGTCCGCCCCGGCCGTTCACCCGCGGCAAATTGTCCGGATACACATACGGGTTCTCCGATTCCGGCGATCGCCGACGCCGAGCTGCGCGGCGTAGTGGTTGCCGCTTTCGACCACCGCGACTTTGGGGGCACGATCGGCGAAGTTCCGGAGGGTGCAGAACACCTCCGGGCTGTAGGTGTCGAGCAGGTGGGCGGTCGGCCCGAGGTCGGCCAGCAGGCGTTCCAAATACGGCCGAGCGCGGGTGAAGACGTCGTCGCCGGTGTTGGCGAAGCCGGATCGCCGCCAACAACGCCGCGTCCAGTTCGGCCTGATGCCGGTTGAGGGTGCGTGCGGTGGTCACCGCGTTGCTGAGGGCATCGAACAGATCGGGTGCGGCGTTGGCATAGACGTCGCCGAGCGCCGCGAGCTGCTGAATGTCGTGGCGGATCGTCGGCATCTGTCGAATTCACGTCGTCGAGAATCTTGTTGCCGTTGACGATCGACTGGCCGAATTTGTTGCCCAACCCGCTCAGCGCTTGCGCGGCAGCGCTCAGCGTGAGGTTCACCTTGACCGGGTCAACACTCTCCGCAATCTGGATGAGCGTCTCGAATACGGTGTTGAACTCCGTCGTGACCGACGTCGCGTCAATCACGGTTTTCGGATGTGATCCGTTGCGCGTGAAGGCGTCTTTCGGCGAGGTGAAGCGACACATACTTGTTGCCGAACACCGTGGTCGCCTGGATTTTGGCGATCACGTTGGCCGGAATGAGATCGACGTACTTCGGGTCCACGTCGAGCGTGAACTTGGCCGCCGGCTTGCCGTCATGCTCAACTTCGGAAATGCCGGCCACCCGACCGATGCTCACGCCGTTGTAGGTGACCTTCGATCCCTGATCCATCACCAGACCGGCACGGGTAGCCAACATCGTCAGCTGGGTCTTGGGGGTGAAGTCCCCGCGAAACTGCCCGTATACCAACGCAAGTACCAGCGCGCATGCCAGCAATAACCCGATACCCGCCAAGGTGTCGGGCCAGGTTCTGGGCTTGCGTATCCTTCTGCGCCTTTTTGGGCATCGTCATCGCGGCTACACCGTGAGGTTGAAGTTCGGGTCGACGCCGTAGAGCGCGAGCGAGGTCAGCAGGACCACGATCACGGTCGACACCAGCGAGAAGCGCATCGATCGGCCGACGGCTTCTCCCACGCCGACCGGGCCACCGCTGGCGTTGTATCCGTAGTAGCAGTGGGTGATCATCACGATCACGGCCATGACGATGACTTCGGCCCCCGACCAGAACACGTCCTCGATGCGCAGGAATGTTCGGAAGTAGTGCTCGTAGGTGCCCACCGACTGGCCGTAGAACAGCGTCGTCACAACCTGGCCCGACACGAAGGACATGACGAGCGCCATCGCATACAGCGGGACGACCACCACCAACCCCGCCATCAGCCGGGTCGACACCAGGAACGCGACCGACTTGATGCCCATCACCTCGAGCGCGTCGATCTCCTCGCTGATCCGCATGGCTCCCAGTTCGGCGGTCGCGCCGGCACCGACGGTGGCCGCGAGCGCGACACCGGTCACCACGGCCGTGACCACGCGGACGTTGGCCAACGCGGCGAAGAATCCGGTGAACGCCTCGACGCCGATGTTGCCCAGCGATGCGAAGCCCTGGATGGCGATCAGCGAGCCGCCGGACAGCGTCACGAAACCGACGATCGCCGCGGTACCGCCGACGACGGCCATCGCACCGGTGCCCATGCCGATCTGGGCGATCAGTCGCAGTGTCTCCCTGCGATAGTGGCGCAGCGCCCACCCGATCGACCAGCCGCCGATAATGGCGAACCTGGTGAGGTGTCCGGCCTTGTTGAGCCCGCGCACGCGCGCCGCCGACATAGTGGTTGACGTTCGCGACAGCGCGCGGATAACGCGCCCGTACAACAGCGGCCGCTGAAACATTAGCCATGTCAGCGGCCCGTCCCGAACCGCACGCCGATGGTTGTCAGCACCACGTTGACCGCGAACAGCGCAAGCACGCACAACACCAGCGTCTCGTTGACGGCGACGCCCACTCCTTTGGGCCCGCCCTTTGTGGTCAGTCCGCGGTAGCAGCCCACCAGGCCCGCGATCGTTCCGAATATCGCGGCCTTGACGGTCGCGATGATCACTTCCGGCAGACCGGTGACCAGGGTCAGCGTGGCGAGATATGCGCCGCCCGAGACGTTCTGCAGACCGACACCGAAGATGAAGCCGCCGACCAAACCGATGGTGATGACGGTTCCGTTGAGCAGCGTGGCGACGACGGTCGCCGCCACCACCCGCGGCACTACCAGCCGGTGGATGGGATCGATGCCGAGCACCTCCATCGCGTCGATTTCCTCGCGGATGGTGCGCGCACCCAGGTCGGCGCAGATGGCGGTCGACCCGGCGCCGGCCACCACCAACACGGTGGTCAGCGGACCCAGCTGGGTGACCGCGCCCAGCGCCGCACCCGCACCGGAGATGTCGGCGGCGCCGAATGCCGCCAGCAAGGTGTTGAGCGTGAACACGATCAGAACGGTCAGCGGTATCGAGACCGCGATCGTGGGCAGTATCGCGACTCTGGTGATGAACCAGCACTGGACGATGCACTCGCGCCAGTGAAACGGCTTACGGAACAACGCTTTTCCGGCCAGCACGCACATCTGCGCAAAGCCGCCGATCGTCGCCAGCGGAGGCTCGAGCTGGTCACGAACGTAGTCGGTGAGCCGGGGCCGGGCCGTGACGTCGTCGTCACCGCTGCCTCACCGCAGAACGCGATCGTGACAAAGCAGCGCCGGGTGACGTGTTTCAGTGCGGAGGCACCACACATTCACCATGCGTCACACTATGTAACAAAAAACACTTCAGCTACATAAGACACGCGGAGAGTCCGGCGTAGTTAAGTTAAGCGCGATTCCGGCTCACTCGGATGGCGCGGCCTTGCTGTTTTGCCGAGCGTTCTTCAGGTCGGCCCAGAACCGTGCGGCCTCCCGGATGGATTCCTCGACCGGCCTTGGCTCCCAACCCAGTTCGCGGCGGGCCTTGCTGGCATCGACGGGGGCTTCGGCCCGCATCATCCGCACCGACGCCAGGCTGAGTTCGGCATCTTTACCGGTCAGCCGGGCTCGCAGGCTGCCCAGCGCGCCCAGCCCGTAGAGCGCCGGCACCGAGATGGACCGCCGCGGCGGCGGCACACCGGCTTCGTCGGCCGCGATCTTGACGACCTCTTTCAGCGGAATCATCCGTTCCGAAATGAGGTACCGCTGGCCGTTGCGGCCGCGTTCGGCAGCCACCAGCAGCGCCCTGGCCGCGTCGTCGACGCCGACGACCTCCAGCTGAATGCCGTTCATCAGAAAAGGCAGCTTGCCGAAGACCGCGCCGGCGATGAACGCGCCGTGCGGCGTGCGGCCCCAGTCACCGCTGCCGTAGGTCGTCGAGACGCACATCGCGACGGCGGGCAGACCTTTTTCCGACGCGTATCGCAGCACCATGTCCTCGGCCTGGACCCTCGACTCGACATAGGGGGTGAGCCGCCGGCGGTCGATCTGGTCGTCTTCGGTTGCCACGTGGCCGTGCCGACGGCCCACCGTCGCATAGGTGCTGGTGAACACGAAACGATGCAGCTTTGCGGCGATTGGGTTTTCGACGGCGACGTCGAGGACGTTGCGCAATCCTTCGACATTGGTGCGAAACAGCGGTGACGGGTCTTGCAGCCACGCCCGGGTGTCGACCACGCAGTAGTACACCTCGTCGCAACCGTCCATCGCCTGCCGCACGGTCGCGGTGTCGAAGACGTCACCGTGGAATCGGGTGACCTCGAGATCGTCGATGCTGCGGGTGTTGGCGGTCGGGCGCACCATCGCGCGCACGTCGGCGCCGGCGGCGACGAGTTGGCGGGTGACATGCGAGCCCAAGAACCCGTTGGCGCCGATGACCAGCTTGGGTGCGTGCTCATGCGCGCCGCTCCTTCGCATCGCTTCGCTCTGCATCGTCGCCGGCGCGGCTCATTGTTGGCCTCCGTACTGGCGCATCCAGCGGGCAGCGTCGTCGTCGAGCGTGCCCAGCGCCTCGGCTTTCTTGCACCACTTGATCGCCGCCCGCAGAAAGCGCAGCGGGTTGTAGATGTCTTCTTGTCGGCACCACTGGCCGTCGCCGGCGTAGGTGATGATCGAGATGTTCGTCGCGCTGATGATGGTGCCGTCACCGGGGTCGCGCATCGGGTTGTCCAGTTCGCAGATGATGCGCCCGGTGGGCTCGTCGATGACCGACCACAGCGACGGAAAGGCCGTCATGTGGCTGCCCGGAAAGGTCGACATCGTCTCGCGGATCCAGGTGAGCACCTGATCGCGGCCCTTCATGGTGCCTGCGGCGTGCTCGATGTAGTCGACGTCCGGGGTGTACTGCTGCACCCAGGCGTCCCAATTCCTGGTCTCGGCGGCGCGGGCCACTGTCTGCTCGAAACTCTCGAACGCGGCGGCCAGCTCGTCGCGGCTAAACACCTGCTTCACGCAAGAAACTAGAACACGTTCTACTGGGTTTGTCGAGTGTGAAGCTCGGGGGGCGGGCAACGGGATAATCGACAGATGACGGACTACAGCAAGGCAATACTGGCCGGCGGCTGCTTTTGGGGCATGCAGGACCTGATCCGCAAGCAGCCCGGCGTGGTCTCGACCAGGGTCGGCTACACCGGCGGTGACGTTCCCAATGCGACGTACCGCAATCACGGCACGCACGCCGAAGCCATCGAGATCACCTACGACCCGGCACGCACCGACTTCCGGACATTGCTGGAGTTCTTTTTCCAGATCCACGACCCGACCACGAAGAACCGGCAGGGCAACGACATCGGGGCCAGCTACCGCTCTGCGATCTTCTACCTCGACGAGGAGCAGAAGCGCGTTGCGCTGGACACCATCGCCGACGTCGAGGCGTCCGGCCTGTGGCCCGGCAAGGTGGTGACCGAAGTCAGCCCCGCCGGCGACTTCTGGGAGGCCGAGCCCGAGCACCAGGACTACCTGGAGCGCTACCCCACCGGGTACACCTGCCACTTCATCCGGCCCGGCTGGAAGCTGCCGCGACGGGCCGCGGCCGACCGCTAGCTATTTCCCGATCGCGCGCAACTGATACAGGCCGCGGGTGGTGGCGACGGTCTGACCGTCGGCGTCGGTCACCACCGCCTCCAGCGTGAAATCGGCCTTACCCCGTTGGGCCGCTTCGGCTTCGACCCGCGCGATCGTCTCGTCGTCGAGGCTGGCTTCGGCACGCACGTCGGATTTGGCCATCGCGACGAATTTGATGTCGAGGTTCTTGACCAACGGAAAGTACTTGGCGGTGTCGAACGTGATCAGCGGAATGATCCCGCCGAGGACTTCGGCCACGGTGAACAGCACGCCGGCATAGATGACGCCGAAATGGTTCCCGTTGCCTTCGGCCGGGACGGTGGTGGCGGCGAAACCGGGCCGAGCCTCGACGACCTTCACGCCCATCTTGTGCGCGATCGGGATAGTCGATCCCAGGGCGCCGTTCATCGCGTCCACGAGCTGGTTGGCCCACCGTTGTTGGCCGTCATGACCGCCGATCTTAACGCCGATGGACCACGATCTTCCCGCCGTCCTTCGGGGTAAAGGCAACGCCGCGGGAATGGTACTTCTCTCCTGGCGCAGTGGTGGTCTCGATAGTGAAGTGGCGCAACACCGTTCGTAGCACCACGTCCATCTCCATGTTGGCGAACACGGCTCCCACACAACGCCGGGAGCCGCCGCCGAACGGGATCCAGGCGAAGCTGGGCGGCTTGGCGCCGACGAAGCGCTGCGGGTCGAAGCGGTCCGGGTCGGGAAATGCATCGGGGTTGGCGTGCATGCGCCCGATGCTCACAAGGATCGAGGACCCGCGCGGGAATGGCCCACTCGCCGAGTTCGATAGACGGGCGCATAGACATGGCGACCGGCGAAATCGATCACCGTTCTGCTGCGCTGCACCTCGAGGATCGTCGCCTGCCGCAGTTCGTTGTCGTTGCGTGTCGGCCTCGGCGACCAGCGCGGCGAGCACATCGGGGTGTCGGCTCACCCGTTCGAACGCCCAGCCGAGGGTGGCCGCGGTGGTTTCATGTCCGGCCGCCAGCAGCGTCAGCAGCTCATCGCCAATGTCCTTGCGCGACATGGCCGAACCGTCCTCGTAGGTGCTGCGCAGCATCAGCGCCAGCACATCGTTCCGATTCTCGAAGTCCGGGTCGGCCCGCTCGTCTGCGATGAGCTTGTCGAGAATGACGTCGTAGCGACGCCGCCACTCCGCCATCCGGCCCCACGGGGAGTAGCGGCCATAGGTTCGCTTCGGCTTGGGCAGGATCGCCAGCCGGGAGCCCAGCGTGACCCACGGCGGGAGGATCCGCCGCAGCTCATCGAGCTCGGCGCCTTCGGCCCCGAAGACCGCACGCAGGATGGCGTTGAGCGTGATGCGCATCGTCGACGGCAGCGTGGCGAACGGCGTCCCCTCGGGCCAGCCGGCGATCTCGCGCAGCGTCTCTTCTTCGATGATGGTCTCGTAGTTCTTGATGCTCTTGCCGTGGAAAGGCGGAGCCAGCAGGCGGCGCCGCTGTCGGTGCTCGTCGCCGTCCAGCGCGAACACCGAGCCCGACCCGAGCAGCCGGCTCAGGTTGGGTTGGATGTTGCCGAGCACCTCTGGGCTGGTGGTGAAAATCTGTTTGGCCAGTTGGGGATTCGCCACCACCACGATGGGGCCGTAGACCGGGACGTTGAGCATGAAGACGTCGCCGTGGCGGCGGGCCATCTGCCGCACAGTCCACCGCCGCGAGATCGAGAATGCGGCGCCCTGCAGGGCCTTCGGGATCCGCGGCGTCGGAGGCAATTTGATCGCGGGCGGCGCCGGGGCCGCTTGGGTGTCGATGGTGCTCATCGCTGTGCACTCCCAACATCGATTTGGTACTGCACCGTACCAAGGGTCTATTCCGGTACGGTACCCTGTGGTACCAAGGCGCTGGCAAGAGCTGATCCGGCTTGGATCCATCGGAAGGAGGCGACGTGGCGAGAACCGTCGCTGACGATGCGGCTTCGGCCGATCCGATCGACGTCGATCCGTTTCGGCGCCGGCTGCTCGACGGCCTCGCGGCCTCCATAACCGAGCGCGGATACCGCGCCTCCACCGTCGCCGACATCGTCCGCCACGCCCGCACGTCGAAGCGCACGTTCTACGACCAGTTCCAAAGCAAAGAGCAGTGCTTTCTCGAGCTGCTGCATGTCGATGTCGAAAACCTGGCCAAGGAGATTCGCGACGCGGTCGATCCGAACGCGGACTGGCAGGCCCAGATTCGCCAGGCCGTGGAAGCCTACGTCGGCCACATCGAAGCTCGACCGGCTATCACGTTGAGCTGGATCCGCGAAATGCCCTCACTGGACGCGGCGGCACGGCCGTTCCAGCGTCGGGGCTTGCAGTTGTTGACCAGCCTGTTGGTCAACCTCAGCGGTAGCGCGGGGTTCCAACAGGCCGGCCTACCGCCATTGACCCGGCCATCGGCGGTGATCTTGGTGGGCGGCCTGCGTGAACTGACCGCGCTCGCCGTCGAGGACGGGCACAGCATGCGCGAGATCGTCGAACCCGCCGTGCACGCCTCCGTTGCGCTGCTTGGGTATCGCCGCTAGATCACGTCTTCAGGAAGGCGCGCAGCCGGTCCAGCACCAGATCCGGCCGCTGCTCGACGATCCAGTGGCCGACGCCGTCGACCAGCTCGACCTCGAAATCGCTTATGTGCTCAGCATATCCGCTCAGCAGATCCGGTGTGAGCACCGGATCCTGTGTGCCGCTGAGCCAGCGGACCGGGACGTCGACGGGGACGTCGTCGAATTCGCCTCGCAGCCAACGCAGCATCTCCGTGCTCTGAAAGGTCCGATACCAACGCGAACCGGCGACCGCGTGCCCGGGCTGACGCATGCACTCGACATACATGCGGACATCCTCTTCGGGCACAGTGAATCCGCCGCCGACCCACGACGCCAGCATCCTGAAGTAGCGGGCCTTGGAATCTGCGATCAGGCGCGGCCCGATCACCGGCAGCAACATCGGAATCTGGTACCAGAACCGCCAGATGTTGCGGACCGATCGACAGATCACGCTGTCACGTAGGGCGCCGCGGTGTTGAGTCCGAAGAACCCGGTCACCTTCGCCGGGTGGCGCAGCATCATGATGAACGCGACCGGCCCGCCCCAGTCGTGGGCCACCAGCTTCACCGGCCCGACGCCCAACCGGTCCAGCACGGCCGCCAGGTCGTCGGCCATGTCGTTCTTCAGATAGCGCGAGCGCGGCGCCGAACTCCACCCCGCGCCGCGCAGGTCGGGGCACAGCACCCGGTAGCCGTCGGCGGCCAGCGGGCCGATCAGCTCGCGCCATTCCCACCAGTTCTCCGGAAAGCCGTGCACCAGCATGACCGGCGGCCCGTCGGCGGGTCCGGCGTCGGCGACGTGAATGGTGACACCATCCCCGAGCATCGACGAACTTGTGCTCGACGCCGTCCAGTGAGGGGAGGGTAACCATGGCGTGACAATTTAGCAATGGACGCGAAACTGGTCGGGGATACATACAAAGAGTGGGCATTCACCGCAAAATCGGAATGGTTGCGGGGGCGTGCGCGATAGTCGGCGCGGCAGCGATCGGCTCAGCAGGAAGCGCGCAGGCCAACCCCTTCTCCGAGCAGTTCCAGTCGCCGTCGGGAGATATCTCCTGCAACCTGGTCAACTACCCTCCAACAGACAAACTCGGGTTCGGTAAGAATTTCGTGCAGTGCGACATCGTTAACCAGAGCTGGGTGCCACCGCGGCCGCCCCCGGGGGGCCGGGCCGACGCCACCAGCACCGTCGTTCTCATGCGGGGCCAGTTGCCGATTGTGGGCTACAGTCCAGGCACCTTGGCGGCCTCCGACCCGGTGAATTACGACCAACCGCTTTCAGCGGGTGCGATCACCTGCAGCAGCGAGCAGGCCGCGGTGAAGTGCACCGACGCCAGCACCGGGCACTTCTTCCGGGTGTCGCGGGAGTCCTACGAGCTGGGGTGATGAACCCCAGCTGGTAGGCAGTCGCTGTACTCAGGCGGCGACCCGCTCCTCGGCGCGCTTCGGCTCGGTGCTCAGGCGATCCTTCGGCGGGAGCGCCAGTTTGACGATCTTGCGCACGACGGTGGCGAACTGTTTCGGCAGCGACCCCGAGTTGTACGGAATGCCGTAGCGCCGGCAGATCTCTTGCACCTCCGGGGCGATCTCCGCGTAGCGGCGGGCCGGAATGTCCGGGAACAGGTGGTGTTCGATCTGGTGCGACAAGTTGCCGGACAGCACGTGGAAGAGCTTGCCGCCGGTCAGGTTCGCCGAACCGAGGATCTGGCGGAAATACCACATGCCACGAGACTCGTCTTGAGTCTCTTCGACAGTGAATTCCTGTGTGCCGTCCGGGAAGTGGCCGCAGAAGATGATCATGTACGACCAGACGTTGCGGATCAGGTTGGCCGACAGGTTGCCGGCGAACACGAACGGGGCGAACGGCCCGGCCAGCAGCGGGAAGGCGACGTAGTCCTTCAGCATCTGCTTGCGGGTCTTGCGCCAAATGCCCTGCAGGACTTCGCGTTTGTCAGCCAGCCGGATCTCGCCGGAGCGGATGCGCTCGGTTTCCAGTTCGTGCAATGCCACCCCGTACTGGAACAGCACCATCAGCAGGAACGCGTAGACCGGGTTGCCCAGGAAGTACGGTTTCCAGGGCTGATCCTCGCTCATCCGCAGGATGCCGTAGCCGATGTCGCGGTCCATGTCCACGATGTTGGTGTAGGTGTGGTGCATGTAGTTGTGCGAATGCCGCCACTGATCGGCCGGGCAGGCGGTGTCCCATTCGAAGTCGCGGCCGCGGATGTTTGGGTCACGCATCCAGTCGTACTGGCCGTGCATGATGTTGTGGCCGATCTCCATGTTGTCGAGGATCTTTGCCACTCCGAGCATCGCGGTGCCGGCCAGCCAGGCCGGCGGCAGGATGCCGGCGAACAGCAGGGCGCGCCCGCCGACTTCCAGGGCGCGCTGCGTCTTGATGACGCGGCGGATGTAGTCGGCGTCGCGCTGGCCGAGGTCGGCCATCACGCGTTCCTTGATGGCGTCGAGTTCACGGCCGAAAGCATCGGCCTGTTCGGGCGTCAGGGAGATCTTGGGCTGTGTCATGAACTTCTCCGTTTCTAGAGGGCTTAAAGGGCGATGTCGACGTCGCCGACGGGGACGGACACACAGATCTGCACGTCCTCGTCGGGCGCGGTCGACACCGCGCCGGTGGTCAGGTTGCGCACGACACCACAGGTTTTGCGGCGTGTGCAGGTGTGGCAGATGCCCATCCGGCATCCGCTCTCCGGGGTGAGGCCGGCCGCTTCGGCCTGCTCGAGCAGCGAGCGGCCGTCGTCAACCACCTCAATGCCGCTGTCCGCGAACGACACTCGCCCGCCCGACGGCTCCGCGGGTAGGTCGAGCGTCGGCGGCACGAAGCTCTCCGAGTACACGTTGTCGCAGTGCTCGCGGACGGCGTCGATCAAAGCCGCCGGCCCGCAGACGAATACGGCATCCGGCGACGGCATCGCGGCCGCCAGGTGTTCGGGCCCGAACCGGCCGTCGAGATCGCCGTCGGCCGAGCGGGTGTAGCCGTGCAGCACCCGCACGCCCTGTCATCGCGGCGAGTTCGTCGCGGTAGCAGGCCTCGGCGGCGTTGCGCGCGTAGTGCACGAACGCGATTTCGCCGGGGTGGCCTTCGTCGACCAGCGTGCGCAGCATCGCCATGACGGGTGTGATGCCGCTGCCACCGGAGACGAACAGAATCCGGCGGGGCCGTTGCGCCGGCAAGACGAAGTCGCCGCCGACGCCGCGAGCCCGACCACCATCCCGCGGTGGGCTCGCTCGTACAGAAAGTCGAGACCAGTCCGCCGTCGTGCTGTCCGATCGTCAGCTCGAGATGCGCGGTGCCCTCGGCGTTGGCCGGTGAGTAGCAGCGGGTGTGCCGGCGGCCGTCGATCTCGACGGTGAGGTTGACGTACTGCCCGCGCCTTGACCGGTGTCGGCGAATGCGTCATTGGGCGCCAGCACGAGGGTGACGCTGCGCGGGGTGGTCCGCCGCACCTCGACGACCTTCGCGCGGCCCTCGCCGCGCGTCCAGGTGGGGGCCAGCAGTTCGGTGTACCGGTCGACGCCGTGCGGACCGGTAAGCAGGTTGACCAGGTCGGAACCCAGTACCCGCTTCGTCAAGAGTTTGGGTGAACATGTGTACACCATGCGGCAGCATGGCCCTGCTCGTCAAGGATTTCCGCAGGTCTGTGATAGCGTTCACATAGTGAACAGTCGTACGCCTAGCTCACGCCCGCACCGGTCGGGCCGCGGGCATAGCCGCGAAGGGCCGTCCCGCGAGGAGCGCAAAGAGGCGACCCGGCGGGCCATCGTCGCCGCGGCGCTCAAGCTGCTCGACGACCGCAGTTTCAGCGGCCTGAGCCTGCGTGAGGTGACCCGGGAAGCCGGGATCGTCCCGGCGGCGTTCTACCGTCACTTCGAATCGATGGACGCCCTCGGGCTGGTCTTGATCGACGAGTCGTTTCGAACCCTGCGCGACATGCTGCGCGGCGCCCGCGCCGGCAAGCTCGACCCGAACCGGGTGATCGAGTCGTCCGTCGAGATCGTCGTCGCCAGCGTCACCGAGCGTCGTGAGCACTGGCGCTTCATCGGTCGCGAGCGCTCCAGCGGCGTCACCGTGTTGCGCTACGCCATCCGCACCGAGTTCCGACTGCTCACCTCGGAGCTGGCCACCGACCTCGCCCGGTTCCCGGGGCTGAATGCTTGGAGCACCGAAGATCTCAACGTGCTGGCGACCCTGTTCGTCAACTCGATGATCGTCGTCGCCGAGGCGCTCGAGGACGCCCAGGGCGCCGAGGCGATCGAGGAGATCCGGCGAACCGCGGTCAAACAGCTGCGGATGATCGTGATCGGCATCAACGGCTGGCGCAGTAGCCCGTAGTCGGCTCGGGCACGCGATTACCAGCGCTCCAGGTTCTCAGCGCACCGGAGCAGAGCCTCCGCAACGCTTTCCTCGCAGCGCCGAGGCGTTCCAGGCGATGCGGCAGCACAGCGCGGCGCAGCAACACATGGCGCTGTGCGCCGAACTGGCCAACGGCTGCGACCCCCACCTGTACACCGTTGAGTCGGTGCACACCGCATCGGTCTAGCGGCGGGGCCATGATGGTGCGATGGGCACCAACATGCGAGACCTGCTCAGGCGCCCAGAACGCCCGGTCACCCAATGGTCGGGCTGACCGCATTGGCTACCTCGCGTCGCAAAGACGGCAAGCTGGCCGACATCACCGGCCCCGGCCTCACCGACCGGTGGGGTGTGACGTGCACCGACCTGGGTGCGTCGCTGATCGCGCCGAACGGGACGTTGGTGTCGGTGTTCGGAGACACCTTCTCCGGCAACAGCGTTGGCCGGGGTGACTGGCGTTCGCCGGTGATCCTGGTCGGCACCGGCGACGCCAATCACCCGATCACCTACCAGCGCGCCGGCGGTGCCGATCCCGAGTACGCACACCAGCTGTGGCATTACTCGCACCGCACCGTCAAGTCCGGCAGGCCGCGTCGCGGCATCAGCACGGTGATCCCTTCCGACCTGCTGCGGGTGGGTGAGACGCTTTATCTGCACGCGATCGTCAACCGTGGCTTCGGCAACGTCGTGTGGACCGAGATCTGGCGGTCGGACGACAGCGGTATCTCATGGCGGCACCTCGACGACGACACGAAGTTTCCGGCCGGGCTGCACAACGGTCACGCGCAGTGCTGGTCGTGGGATTACGACCCGATCGACGGCTGGATCTACATCGTTTCCACCGGCTTTCAGCGCGACAAGGGGATCATCCTCAAGCGGGTCCGTCCGGAAAACCTCGGCGATCTGCACAAGTACTCGGGGTGGGGGCGAACCGACAAGGGCCGGTGGTCCTGGGGTAAGGAGCCGACCCCGCTGACGCCCGCCGGTGAAGCCTGGGGCGAGTTGTCGTTGCGGCGATTGACGAAAGGCAAGTGGATCCTGGGCGGATTCCTGTCCTCGAAGTACTCACTCGGATACCGGGTTATCGACTCACCCACCGCTGTGCACGATGCACCGTTGCAGTTGCCGGTCGTCGGGTCCGAATGGGACGCCGAAGATCACGCCAGCAGCCGGGTCGCGCAGCTCTACGGCGGATACGTCCTGCCGGGTTCCAAACTCGATGTCACCGGCGGCGTCGGCCTGATGGTGTCGCAGTGGAACACCGCGCACGGATGGCCTTACCGGGCAATGCAATTCCGGGCGACGCTGCAAGACACAACCGGATAGCCTTCGCTACCTCGGTGGCCGCCACATCGGCCACAGGGTCGGACCACCGTTGGGCACGACGATCTCGCCGGTATTCCTGCCCGAAAAATCAGCGCTTCTAACCTGTTCGCGCGCTGGTCAGCGGCAGTACCTTGGGGCAATGCGAAAACCCGCAATAAGAGCCCTGGTACCGCCGGGCCTGGGTATGGCTGATGGTTCTGATGCTCCTGATGATCGCACCGTCAGAATGAAACGAGTGTGGGGCCTCGTCGTTGCGGCCTCAGCTCTTAGCACTGCTGTCGCGCACGCCGACAACGACACAGGAGCAACACTGTTGGATGGCTCAACCACGGCGTTGATTATGGGGCCAACCTTCCTCCCGGACCCGGCGGACCTACCCGGCTACATTCCCGACATCAACAACCTCTACCTACAAGACCTCGGTTTCACGGGAACAGACATCACATCGCTTGTCACACCGGAGTCACCAGATTTCGGGCCGAGCATCGCTGAGGGCGAACTTGATCTCGTCAACACCATCGAAGCTGACTACACCGCAGGCGGTGACGTCACATGGGCGACCGACCCGCTGACCATCACGGCCTACTCACAGTCCACCGTCATCGCATCCTTGGCTGAACCAATCCTCAACGAGTTTGGCATCCCATCGAGCGATCTGCGATTCGTCTTACTCGGCGACGCCACCGCCGACCCCAGCACCGGAGCAACCGGCATCCTTGACACTTGGGGCGACACCACCTTCGGCAAAGACATTCTCGACCTACTCGGCTGGGGCAACCTCGTTGACGCCACAACCCCGAATGATCTCTACCCCACCGACGTCTACACCCTTACAGGCGACTTCTGGGCCGACTACCCTGTCTCAGCCGACGAAGGCTGGGTACTCGGATTCTTCGAACACGGTCAATACATGGGGCTCACAGAGTCCGAAATCCAAGCAGCGATGAACGACACCGCAACCACCGTCGTCGACGGGCTCACCACCTACTACACCATTCCAGACCCAAGCGATCTCATCGGTACGCTCTTGCAAACCACCATCAACGACTTCGTTGGATAGACGACCAAGCGCCCAAGGATAACGGGCTGCGTGAACTGAGGATGCTCTGCTGGCGGTGCCTTGACTATCCGAAATACTTTGCGTTTTGGGAGTATTCAGTCCTGCGTCTGACACGTTGAAACACCCCATCCTGGTCGAGTTCATCGACCGTTGCAGCGCATAGTGGATAGCGGGCTGCGTCATGCCCAGGTAGCTGGCGATCTTGGCCTGCTAGCGGGGTTGCCGCCACATCGGCCACAGGGTCGGACCGCCACCGGGCAGTACGATTTCGCCGGTTACCTCGAAGCCGAATCGCTGGTAGTAAGGCACGTTTTCGGGCTTGCTGGATTCCAGGTAGGCCGGGGCGTGTTCGGCGTCGACGCGATCAAGGCGTGAGCGCATCAGGGCCTGCCCATAGCCTTTCCCGCGCACCGACGTGTCGCTGCCAAGTACGGCCAAATACCAATGCGGTTCTTCAGGGTGTTGCTGCTTCATCCGGTTGAGCAGGTCACCGAGCTTGCGGGCCGTTGTCAGCCGCGGCCCGAACCCGAGGAAGAACGACGGCAACATCATCAGTTGTTCGCGGGTCGACTGCTTCCACCGGCCCGGCGGATCCCACAGCGCCGCCGCGCCGATGGTCGACCCTTCGCAGGCCACTTCCGCACCACCGCCGGCGAGGTGATGGTGTCTGGTCACCGTCGCGAAGAATTTCCGCAGGTGCGCGGCCCGGGATTTGCCGTCGGGCATGATCCAGATCGAGACCGGGTCGTCGTAGAAGGCGCGGCCCAGGGCGTGCGACAGTTCGGTGATGTCCGCCTTCTCAGCGGGACGCGTGTGGATTGTCATTGGCAGCCAGAGTAGTAGCGTCGGAAATCGTGTGGGACTTCGAAACAGACCCTGAATACCAGGCGAAGCTGGACTGGGTCGAAGAATTCATGGTCGACGAGCTCGAGCCACTCGACCTGATGGCGCTCGACCCGTACGACAAGAAGAACGCCGAGACGATGGCGGTCTTGCGGCCGCTGCAGCAGCAGGTCAGGGACCATGGGCTGTGGGCCGCGCACTTGAAACCAGAACTCGGCGGCCAGGGCTACGGCCAGGTCAAGCTCGCGCTGCTGAACGAGATACTCGGCCGGTCGCGTTGGGCGCCGTCGGTGTTCGGCTCACAGGCACCCGACTCGGGCAACGCCGAGATCCTGGCCCTGTTCGGGACCGCCGACCAGAAGGCCCGTTACCTGCAGCCGCTGCTCGACGGTGACATCACCTCGTGCTATTCCATGACCGAACCGCAGGGCGGTTCGGATCCTGGCCTGTTCGTGACCCGCGCCGAGCGCGACGGCGAGTCGTGGGTGATCAACGGCGAGAAATGGTTTTCCACCAATGCCAGACACGCGACGTTCTTCATCGTCATGGCGGTCACCAACCCCGACGCGCGCACCCGCGACAAGATGTCGTTGTTCATCGTCCCTGCCGAAACACCGGGCATCGAGATCATCCGCAACGTCGGAGTCGGCACGGAGTCACACGCCACCCATGGTTACGTCCGCTACGCCGACGTCCGGGTGCCGGCCGACCATATCCTGGGCGGCGAAGGGCAGGCGTTCGCGATCGCGCAGACCCGCCTCGGCGGCGGCCGCATTCATCACGCCATGCGCACCATCGCGTTGGCCCGACGGGCATTCGACATGATGTGCGAGCGTGCGGTGTCACGCCAAACCCGGGTTGGTCCGTTGGCGAATTTCCAGATGACGCAGGAGAAGATCGCCGACAGCTGGATTCAGATCGAGCAGTTCCGACTGCTGGTGCTGCGCACCGCGTGGCTGATCGACAAGCATCACGATTACCAGAAGGTGCGCCGCGATATCGCCGCCGTCAAGGTGGCGATGCCGCAGGTGCTGCACGACGTCGTGCAGCGCGCCATGCACCTGCACGGCGCGCTGGGGGTTTCGAACGAGATGCCGTTCATCAAGATGATGATCGCCGCGGAGTCGCTGGGGATCGCCGACGGGGCGACCGAGCTGCACAAGATGACCGTCGCCCGCCGCACTCTGCGCGAATATCAGCCGGTGTCAACACCTTTCCCGTCTCAGCATCTGCCCACGCGGCGCGCAGAGGCACAAGCCCGGCTGGCCGAACGTCTCGAACACGCAGTTGCTGAATTCTGAGACTGGACTGCCGGCGGTACGGTCAGTTGCACGATAAGTGTTCACATATCGAAGGCGTGGTCGAAAGGCCTTGCCGCGTCCAGACTGGTGCAGGACCGGTCGGCAGGTCCAAAGTCGCTGGATCGAAGGCCAAACGGCCCTAGATCGGGTGCCCGCGGTCCTTTAGTTTCAAATTGACTTGCGGGTCAACTCGTCGGGCCTGCCAACGATTCTCAGGAGAACACGCTATGAGCGCTCACTATGAGGCTGGTGCGGCGGCAGGCGAATATAGCCTTGAGGATGACAACCAGCTGCAGCCAGAGGACACCCTCATCGACCGTGGTGTTGATGACGCACTCGACGAGGGGTTTTCGCCGCCCGAGCGGCCATATGGGCCTGGCGCCTTCGGCCCGTCGGAAAGCATGGACCAGATGCTTGCCGAGGAAGAGCCGGATCCGGCAGCGCGAATTAATGTCTGGCTCGACAAAGACGAGCAGCAACGCTCCGACGAGGCCGAGCGTGAAGCCGAATTTCCCGAGCGAGGTGAAGTTGGCGGTGTGCGAACAGGTCGGCTTGTCGCGCCGGACTGGGGGTTTGGCGAAGACTCAGAAGCGGAGCTGGTAGCCGAGGACGTCGGTATCAGCGGCGGGGCGGCCTCCGCTGAGGAAGCCGCGGTTCACATCATCGAAGACGGGGAGTAAGCCAACCCCGCAAGTTGACCCGTCGGCTGGGTGGGCGAGACGTCGGCGTTCCAGGCCCCGCTGGCGGCATAGGGGTAGTGGACGCGGCCATCGAGGTGACACCCAGTGCGCCGGAGAGGAGCAGAAGTGGACTTGCCCGGCGTGCGCGACGCCATCGAAAGATACGCCCGCGCGGTGCAGGAAGCGGACGTCGACGAACTGCGTCGTATTACGTTTGGGCGTCCTCCGCGAGCAACTCTCGCTGGAGAATACCCAACTGATTGTGGTCCAGCTTGCCCGCCGACACATGTCAGCACCGCCCGATAAGCGTCACCGATTTCCGAGATGCGTTTTTCGAGTCTTTGGCGGTCGACGCAGCCTCGCCGAAGTCCTGGGCGCCCGGGGACTTTCGTCCCTGCGCGTTGATGCCCCGACCACGACGGCACGCCCGAGGCACTAACGGGCCCGCGGGGACCTTTGGCCATAGGAGTTAGGGGCCTGATGCCCTCCCGCCGGCGCACCGGATGCCTGCACGATTGAATTCCCGAGGGAAGGGAATGTCCATGAAGGCGAAGGTTGGCGACTGGCTGGTGATCAAGGGCACGACGATCGATCGGCCCGACCAGCGGGGGCTGATTACCGAGGTCCACTCCTCCGATGGTTCACCCCCGTATTTGGTGCGGTGGCTCGACACCGACCACGTGACAACGGTGTTTCCCGGCCCGGACGCCGTTGTGGTCAGCGCCGAAGAAAAGAACGCGGCCGACGAGCGGGCGCAACATCGGTTCGGCGCGGTTCAGTCGACGATCTCCCACACCACGAGCAAGTAGGCGGTTCCAGGTCAGCGCCGATGAAATCGACGGTAATGGCCTGATGGCCGGCAACAGTCCGGCGCCGGGATGGAACCCTTCCGTTCGACATTGTGCGGATCGAGGCCGCGATCACGCGGATGGCACGCGAGGTGGCTTACCACGAGCCAGACATGCCGGCTACCGTGGCCAGAGCCGTTGCCGATGCACTGGGGCCCCGCGTTGCGTCCGTCGAGGAGATCCAGAACCTGGTCCAGGCGCGGCTGGGCGACGCCGGTCCTGAAGATGTCGCCCGTGCATATGTCGTCTACCGGCAGCGGCGCGCAGCGCTGCGTAGTGTGGCCGTCCATAGCGGGAAGGCTACGGACGGCCACCATTTGACCGTAGGTCTTGGGGGTACTACTTGCTCGCCGCCTCGCCGGCACTTCGCACTACACCGCGCATGAACTCGATCCGCGTGGTGCTCAGCTCTTCAGTTAACTTCAGGGCAGCGTCGATGACGGTCTTGCGCCGCGACTCTCCCTCGACCACTGCACTCACCTCATCGACGAATTTGCGGACGGCTTCGATACCTCTCTTACGTCCGGCCTCAAGTGATTCGAGGACGTCGTCGGAAATTTCGGCCCAGCGTGGCTCGGTCTTCTGTGGCGCATGTGTCATGATTTTGTCTCCTTTGCCAATCTGAATTTGTCGGCTCTTAGGTGCCTTCGGGAACCCGGGCACTCATACTGACTCTCCGACACTATGACGGCCCCATCGCGGAGACGAGTGACTAAAGTCATGCGTCACGGCACAATTCGGCCCTTATTGGGGCGTCGTCTATTGGGGCGTCGTCGGCGCGCGGAGGCGCGGGCACGGCTGGCCGAGCGCCTAAAGCAACCCGGTTGACGAATTCTGAGAGCCCTACCTACCGGCCGTGACGCGGTCGATGTGGGCGAGAAAGTGGGTCAGCACGGCATCGGGCGCCTCGAGTTGCGGCCAGTGCCCGATGTCGTCGGCGAGCATCACCACATCGGGGTCGGGTATCACCTCCGCGTAGCGACGTGCCATGTGCGCACCGGAGTTGGGGTCGACCGGCCCGTCGATCAACCGCATCGGAACCGCGGTCTGCCGCATCGCGCGCACCCATCGATTTCGATGCGTGTAACGGTCGTTGATGAACCGGCCGACCTTGTGCAGCACCCGGCGGCCGTCGTTGTAATCCAAGATCTGGTTGAACACGTCCATCATGTGCCGTGTCGGTTTGGTGTTGGGGCCGAACATCTCGCGCAGCGTCGGTTCCAGCAACCGACGAGACAGAGCAGATAGCGGGCTACCCTGCACATGACTGAAGATGTCTCCCAAGGGAGTCCGTGACATCAGCTTCTGCGCCGCGCGCGGCGTGTACGTCTCGACGAACATGCCTCCGTTGAGCCAGGTGATTGAGTCGATGGTCAACTGACCGTAGGCGGGCTGACGAAACTCATGACGGGCCAACAGTTCCTGGCCCACGGAGTCGCCGATGTCGTGGGCGATGATGTGCGCGTTGCCGATTCCCAAGTGTTCCAGCAGCGCCTCGTGCATGTCGGCATGATCGTGCACCGAATATTCGTAGGCGACCGGCTTTGCGGAGAAGCCCATGCCGATCATGTCCGGTGCGATGACGGTGAAACGTTGGGCCAGCGTTGGCCAGATCAGCGCCCAGTCAAAGGAATTGAACGGGTAGCCGTGGATCAGCAGTAGCGGAGGTCCGCTGCCTTCCATCCGGTAAAAGATGTCAAAGCCGAGGTAGTCGAAGTGCTCTCCGGCAGCCAGCCAGGAGGCCAGTTCAGCGTCCACGGCCTGCGCCTACGAGATGTAGCGAACGACGCTCTCGGCCACGCAGGCGGGCTTTTCCGACCCCTCGACCTCCACGGTGGTCGCCACCGTCGCCTGTACGGCGCCGTTGCCAAGATCCTCGACCCCGACCAACGAGCTTTGCGCGCGCACCTTCGACCCGACCGGCACCGGGGCCGGGAAGCGAACCTTGTTCAGGCCGTAGTTGACGGCGAGCTTGATGCCGTTGACCGTGTACATCTCGTGCTGGAGCCGCGGCAGCAGAGCCAGCGTCATGAAGCCATGGGCGATGGTCTTGCCGAACGGGCCTTTCGCCGCCCGTTCCGGATCAACGTGAATCCACTGGTGATCGCCGGTCGCATCGGCGAAGAGGTTGACATCTTCCTGGGTGATGGTCACCCAGTCGCTTTGTCCGATGGTTTGCACCCTGGGCGGCGGCGAGGTCGGCAACTGATTCGAAGGTGCGCATTCTGTTCTCCTCTGCTCAGGTGCAAACGATAGTGCCGCGATCACCGCCGCGGGCGCCCGGGGTCGTGACAGCATCCTGTTGCAAGATGACCGGATGAGGCTGTTACTGCTCGCCGATACTCATGTGCCGCGACGCGCCCGCGATCTTCCCGCACAGGTGTGGGACGAAGTGGCGCAGGCCGACGTCGTCTTTCATGCGGGCGATTGGGTGACACCCGAGTTGCTCGACACGCTGACAGCACGGGCTACGCGACTGGTGGCCTGCTGGGGGAACAACGACGGACCGGCCCTGCGGGCGCGGTTGCCGGAACGCGCAGATGTGCTGCTGGGTGGGCTGCACTTCACGGTTGTCCACGAGACCGGCGGCGCGGCCGGCCGGGAGGAACGGATGTCGCGGCACTACCCCGATAGCGACGTGTTGATCTTCGGCCACAGTCACATTCCCTGGGACACCACGACCAGTACCGGCCTGCGGCTGCTCAATCCCGGATCGCCCACGGATCGACGACGCCAACCGGCCTGCACGTACATGACCGCGACCGTCCGCGACGGCAACCTGAGCGACGTGCGCCTGCACCGCGTCGAGCGTATGAACGCATAAGCACCCCACAGCTCGCGCCAATATATAGCTCGCAAACAGAGGTATTGTTGGGTAAGTGCAGGTCAACACCGATTTATCGACCGAGGTCTTCCGGATCGTCGGCAGATTCCGGCGCCAACTTCGAAGGTCCGTCGGCCGCGGTTTTGATTCCGCGCGACTCACCGAGTCGCAGTCGGAGCTGCTCTGGCTGGTCGGCCGTAACCCGGGGATATCGGTCAGCGCCGCCGCTGCCGAACTCGGGTTGGTGCCCAACACCGCCTCGACGCTGGTTTCCAAGCTGGTAGCCGGCGGCCTACTCACCCGCAGCGTCGGAGCGACCGACCGCCGCGTCGGCGAGCTGGCACTCGCCGCGCCCGCCCAGCAGATCGTCGACGCATCCAGGGCCGCACGCCGAGCGTTGCTGTCCGAGGTACTCGGCGAACTAGATGACGACCAAATCGAATCTCTGGCAAAGGGATTGGAGGTTCTCGACACGATGGCACGATTACTCCAGGAGCGACGATCATGAGCGAACTGCTACCCCCGGCCATCGACTGCCAGCACCTGACCTATCGGTACGGCAAGTTCACCGCCGTCGATGACGTGACGCTGCAGGTGCGGCCCGGTGAGACCATGGGCCTGCTGGGCCCCAATGGGGCCGGTAAAACCACGTTGGTGCGCATGCTCACCACGCTGACGCCGGTCCAGCATGGTGAGTTGTATATCTTCGGGTTGGACTCCCGTCATCAGACGGTCGACGTCCGAAGCAATATCGGCTATGTCCCACAACAGCTTTCCATCGAGCCCGCGCTGACGGGCAAACAGAACGTGGAGTGGTTCGCGCGGCTGTACGGCGTGCCGCGGGCCCAGCGCGCCGAACGCGTCGAGCAGGCGCTGGCCGCGATGCAACTACTTGACGTGGCCAACCGCCTTGCCGGGACCTACTCCGGCGGCATGGTGCGCCGGCTCGAGGTGGCCCAAGCACTTGTCAACCGCCCGTCGCTCCTGGTGCTCGACGAACCCACTGTCGGGCTGGATCCCATTGCCCGGGAAGGTGTCTGGAGTCAGGTGCAGACCATGCAGGCGCAGTTCGGCATGACCGTGTTGCTGACCACCCACTACATGGAAGAGGCCGACGCACTGTGCGATCGGGTGGCGTTGATGCATCGCGGTGAGTTGCGGGCCGTGGGAACGCCCACGAAGTTGAAGTCGACGTTGTCACCCGCGGCAACGCTCGAGGACGTGTTCCGCCACTACGCTGCGTCCGACTTGTCGCAGCAGACAGAATCTTCTGAGGATTTCCGTGAAATCCGTTCCAGCAGAAAGGTTGCCCGTCGTGCCGGTTGACCAACGCCCTGCCGAAGTGACCCTGGTCCGCGCCCCGCGTGGCCGGCAACGCGTCCGCGCGACGTTGGGTCGCGTCGGGGCGTTCGCGATCGTCGAATTGCAGAAGCTCCAGCACGACCGCACCGAACTCGTCACCAGGATGGTGCAACCGGCGCTGTGGCTGTTGATCTTCGGTACCACGTTCAGCCATTTGCACGTGATCAACACCGGATCGGTGTCGTATCTGGCCTTCCTGGCACCTGGCATCATCGCGCAGTCGGCGCTGTTCATCTCGATCTTCTACGGCATACAGATCATCTGGGACCGGGACGCCGGCATCCTCGCCAAACTCATGGTGACGCCCGCGCCGGCATCGGCGCTGATCACCGGCAAGTCGTTCGCGGCGGGTGTGCGATCGGTAGCGCAGGTGGTCGGCGTGTTGGCGCTCGCCTATCTGATGGGCGTGGGGCTGACCGTCAACCCGCTGCGGATCTTGGGCGCAATGGCCATCGTCATGCTGGGTGCGGCGTTCTTCGCGTGCCTGTCGATGACGTTGGCTGGGCTGGTCCGCAGTCGCGATCGGCTGATGGGCATCGGCCAAGCCATCACGATGCCGTTGTTCTTCGCGTCCAACGCGCTCTACCCGGTCAGCGTGATGCCCGCCTGGCTGCATGTGCTCAGTAGGGTCAACCCGCTCAGTTACGAGGTCGACGCGCTACGGGCGCTGCTGATCGGCACACCGTGCAACCCCGCTGATATCGCAGTTTTAGTGGTGGCTGCCGTGTTCGGAATCTCCACCGCGTCAACGCTTTTGCGTCGCCTGGTCTCCTAAGCAGGGTCACCCGCGCTGTAAAAGGCCACAGGCCAACGATTCCCAATCGTTATCTTTGAGTCCGCGCTGACGCTTAATCGTTAGCCAACCGCGATGTCACACCCCGAGGCGACAAACGGGACTGAGCCGCGCGCTGTGTTTGACTGCCTCCGACAGCTATTCGACCGCGTATTGCGGCAGATGAAAGTTGGGATGGGTAGGAGCTATGAAGTTCGGTGAGAAGTTGCGCGGCGCGGCGGCGCGTTTGCCGCGTCGACTGGTAATCGCGGCTGTCGGGGCGGCACTGCTGGCCGGCCTGGTCGGTGCTGTCGGCGGCTCGGCGACCGCGGGTGCGTTCTCCAGGAAGGGCCTGCCGGTCGAGTATCTCCAGGTGCCATCGGCGGGCATGGGCCACGATATCAAGGTGCAATTCCAGGGCGGCGGGCCACACGCGGTCTACTTGCTGGACGGGTTGCGCGCTCAGGACGACTTCAACGGTTGGGACATCAACACTCCCGCGTTCGAGGAGTACTACCAGTCAGGCCTGTCGGTGATCATGCCGGTCGGCGGCCAGTCGAGCTTCTACAGCGACTGGTACCAGCCGGCGTGCGGCAAAACCGGCTGCCAGACCTACAAGTGGGAAACCTTCGTCACCCGGGAGCTGCCGACCTACCTGCAGGCCAACCGGGGCATCTCGCCGACCGGCAATGCCGCAGTGGGCATGTCGATGTCGGGTGGGTCTGCACTGATCCTGGCCGCCTACTACCCGCAGCAGTTCTCCTACGCGGGATCGCTGTCGGGCTTCCTGAACCCGTCCGAGGGCTGGTGGCCCACGCTGATCGGTCTGGCGATGGGCGACGCGGGCGGTTACAGCGCCACCAACATGTGGGGTCCGACGAGCGACCCGGCGTGGAAGCGCAACGACCCGATGGTCCAGATTCCTCGACTGGTGCAAAACAACACCCGTATTTGGGTCTACTGCGGTAACGGCACTCCGAACGACCTTGGCGGCGACAGCATGCCGGCCAAGTTCCTGGAGCAGTTCACCCTGCGCACCAACGAGCAGTTCCGCGACAACTACGCTGCCGCGGGCGGTAACAACGGTACGTTCAACTTCCCACCGAACGGGACGCACGACTGGGGTTACTGGAACCAGCAACTGGTTGCCATGAAGCCCGACATTCAGCGGACACTGAGCGCCGCTCAAGGCGCCACCTGACATACCCTCCGCACACATCGGCAGCAGCGCACCCCCGGCGCTGCTGCCGATGTTCTTTTTATGGCGCTAATCCAGCAAGGCGCGGCGGTCCTGGTGGAAGTAGGTGTAGCCGGTCGTCAACGCGCAGACGACCGTAGCGGCTATCAGCATCCCGGTCCCGTTGAACACCAAGCTGATACAGCCACCCAAAGCGGCGCCCACGACGAAGCTGGCGAACAGCAGGAAGTTGCCGAGCCAATCCGTGACGTTTCCACCGGCGATATGGCGTTCGATGCCCTGCCCCATTTTCACCAGCGTGCCGGTCAGATAGCTCAGCGGCACCGACACCTCGCCGTCCTTGACGAACGACGTGTTCAGGGCACCAACGCCGAAGACCACCAACATAATTGGCGCGAAGTCAAGGTTAACCTCTTCCAACCCGTCGTCGATGAGGCCTAATATCGTGGCGGCCAACAGGCTGAAGGTAGCGAGCACGGTCGGTCCGTGCGGATGCGCCACCCAGAAATGCCGCCTGAACACTGAAGCAACCACCACGCCGGCGACGAAGCACAGCATGAGAACGCCGGCCGAAACCGACAACTTCACGTCATCCCGGAAATACCCCAGCACAGCGCGTTGCGCATTCCCGGTCATGAACGTCACAAAGTATCCGGCGGAGTGGGTAAATGCCGTCGCTCCCAGCACGCCGGCCAGCGCGGCCAGGACCCACGACAACCGCGCCTCACTGTCGAATGTCTCACGGAGCATGCGGCCATGCTTTCACTCGAACCGCAACACTCGCAGCGCGGCGGCCGTAACTCAGACGGCACTCATATCAATTGGCTATCCATTGCCTATTAACTTGGCGATCGACCGCAGCGGAATGGGCAGCCAGCCGGGCCGGTGCCGAGACTCGTATCCAGCCTCATACACCGCCTTGTCCAGTTCGTACGCCGCCAGCAGCAGCTCCGAATCACGCGGATCGACGCCGGATGCGGCCGCGTAGCCGTCACAAAACGCCGTGCGGTTGCGCTGCACCCACTCTCGGGCGCGCGCGGCGAGTTGCTTGTCGGTCGACTGGTCGACCAGTGGTCCGTAGGCGGCGTAATCAAAGGAGCGCATCACGCCGGCCACATCACGCAGGGGCGAATCCGGTGCCCGGCGCTCCGCCAGCGGCTGACCGGGTTCACCTTCGAAGTCGATCAACAGCCAGGACTCCGGCGTGCGCAGCACCTGACCCAGATGCAGGTCGCCATGTATCCGCTGCACGGTGATCGTCTGCTCGGCCAGCTTTTGGAAGCGCTGCTCGATCGTCTCCGCGTACTGCTCGAGCTCGGACACCGCCGCGACCGTCGACGACAATCGCGCCAGCATGGTGTCGACCGGGAAGGGGGCCTGCGACGCGCCGAGGGCTTCGGCAAGCGTGGCGTGCACTGACGCGACGGCTTCACCGAGCCGGTAGGACTCGCCGGCGAAGTCGCCGCCGACCTCGTGGGCGTACAGGTCACCCTCCGCGAACAGGTCGCGGACGCTGGCGGTGGCCATTGCCCAGCCCTCGGCCGCGTTGGCCGCGTACTCGGTCGCCATGCCGAGCGGGGTGTTGGTTTCAGCGTCGCCGTGATTCAGCTCGTAGCTGCCGAGCAGTCGGGCCACATGCGGGTTCTCGGCCCGGCCGAGCACCCGGTTCAGCTCGATATCGGGGTTGATGCCGGTGCTGACGCGGCGGAATACCTTCAGGATGGCATCTCGCTCGAAGATCACGCTCGTGTTGGTCTGCTCGGCGTCTGACACTCGTGGCGCCGCCTCCAGCGGAAGGGTGACCTCCGGCTCCTTCGCGAATGCCACATCGGAGCGAGCCGCGGACGCGTCGATCAGGGACAGCAGGAATTGGGCCGCCGGCGGGTCATACAGCGCGTCATAGGCGGTGTGGTCGTCGTCGGCACCGATGGTGGCCACGGTGGTGTACTCGGGCACCGGCGCGCTGTCCCAGGTCACGAGCACCTGATAGCGCTCGGCCGAACCGTCGGTGTAGGCGACGTCGACCAGTACCAGGTCGAGGCCATCGGTCAACGCAACCACGTGGCCCGGCTCGCGCGGTGGCGATTTCCCGGGCTCGCCCGGCATACCAGCGCTGCTGGGGAAGCCATTCAGACCACGGCAAGTTCATTGCGTCTCCTCTGACTCGGCCAGCTCGAACCAGTAGAACCCGTGTCCTGGCAGCGTCAGTAGGTAGGGCAGTTGACCGATATGCGGGAACTTGACCTGGCCGGTCAGTTCGACCGGCGTGTAGCCGCTCCAGTGCTGGAGGTTCAATTCGATGGGCTGCGGGAAACGCGACAGATTGTTGACGCAAAGGACCACATCGTGGTCGGCTTCGCGCACGTAGGCGAGCACTGAGGGGTTGGATCCACCCATCTCCTCGAACCTACCTATCGCGAAGGCGTCATGTCTGCGTCGCACCGCCAGCATGGTGCGCGTCCAGTTGAGCAGCGACGTCGAGGTGTCGCGCTGGGCCTCGACGTTCACGGTTTGGTAGCCGTAGACCGGATCCTGGCTGGGCGGCACGTACAACCGACCGGGATTGGCCGTGGAAAAGCCGGCGTTGCGGTCCGGGGTCCATTGCATCGGGGTGCGTACCCCGTCGCGATCGCCGAGCCAGATGACGTCGCCCATACCGATCTCGTCGCCGTAGTAGATGACCGGGGAGCCGGGCAGCGACAGCAGCAACGCGGTGAACAGCTCGATCTGGTTGCGGTCCTTCTCCAGCAGCGGGGCCAGCCGACGGCGGATGCCGACATTGGCCTTCATCCGCGGATCCTTGGCGTATTCGGAGTACATGTAGTCACGCTCGTCGTCGGTGACCATTTCCAGGGTCAGCTCGTCGTGATTACGCAGGAAGATGCCCCACTGCGCCATCTTCGGGATTGGCGGTGTCTGGCCCATGATCTCCGAGATGGGGAAGCGCGATTCGCGGCGCACCGCCATGAAGATGCGCGGCATGAGCGGAAAGTGAAACGCCATGTGGCACTCGTCGCCGCCGGTTTCGGGGTCACCGAAATACTCGACGACGTCGCCCGGCCACTGATTGGCCTCGGCAAGCAACACCCGGCCCGGGAACTCGTCGTCGACCACCTTGCGGACGCGTTTGAGGAACGCGTGCGTCTCGGGAAGGTTCTCGCAGTTGGTGCCCTCGCGCTCGAACAGGTAGGGCACGGCGTCCAGGCGGAACCCGTCGATACCGAGGTCGAGCCAGAACCGCATGACGTCGAGCATCGCCTCCTGGACATCGGGGTTGTCGTAGTTCAGGTCCGGCTGATGGTCGAAGAACCGGTGCCAGTAGAACTGGTGGCGGACCGGGTCGAACGTCCAGTTGGAGTCTTCGGTGTCGACGAAGATGATCCGCGCGTCGGCGTACTTGTCGCTGCTGTCGCTCCATACGTAGTAGTCGCCGTATGGTCCGTCGGGGTCGCGGCGCGACTCTTGGAACCAGGCGTGCGAATCCGAGGTGTGGTTCATCACTAGGTCGGTGATGATCCGGATGCCCCGCCGGTGCGCGGCGTCGAGCAGCTCGACGAAATCGTCGACGGTGCCGAACTCCGGCAGCACCTTGTAGAAGTCGCGGATGTCGTAGCCGCCGTCGCGCAGCGGCGAATCGTAAAACGGTGGCAGCCAAATGCAGTCGACACCCAGCCACTGCAGGTAGTCGATGCGTTCGGTCAGGCCGCGTAGGTCACCGAATCCGTCGGCGTTGGAGTCGTAGAACGCCCGGACCAACACTTCGTAGAAGACCGCGTGTTTGAACCAGGTTGAATCGGTAGGGAGTTCCCTGGCGTCGGCGAAGTCGTCGGCACTGGGATGCTCGACTACGCCGTCTTCGACGTGACTTCCCTCTGCCGGATCATGCTCGACGGTGTCGTCTCTGTCGCTCGTCAAGTCCACAAGTTTACACGTACCCGGGGCGTGCTATCGCAAACCATATGCACGCCAAACGAATTGAGAGCACAGGCCAGGCTGCGGTGTGCAGGTCAGCCCGGCGGGCCATCCCCGAGCGTCACGTTGGCGCTGCGACCCGCGACCCCCACGTTGACATTGTCACCGGGGTGGTGCTGATCGAGGATGGCGGTGAGCGCGGTGGCCGAGTTGACGGGTTGGCCGTTGATCGAGGTGATCACATCTCCGGGTGCGAGTCCCGCACCGGCGGCGGGACCCGTCGGAATGACCTGCCTGACCACGGCGCCCGCACCACCGGCGGCGTCGTTGACACCGACGCCGAGGAAGGCCGTCGGACCGATGTGCACCGATCGGCCCACCACCGCCCTGAATCTGCCCGGCGATGGCCATGGCCTCATTGATCGGGATCACAAAACCCTGCCCGTGACCAAGGCGGAAGTTCTCGGTCGCGGCGGTGTTCAGGCCGATCACCTGGTTGGCGGCGTTGACGGTGGGCCCGCCGGAGTCGCCGGGGCGTATTCCGGCGTCGACCTGGATCAACCCGTTCAGTGTCTCCGTGCTGCCAGTCAAGACGTCGTTCGCCGATACCGTCTGGTTCAACCCGATGACGTGACCGTCCAACGCGCTCGGTGCCCCGCCGGCACCACCGGCGTTGCCCATCGAGACGATCGGTTCGCCGACCCTAACCGAGTCGGAGTTGCCGATGTTGGCGGGCTGCAGTCCGCCTCCGCCAAGCTGCACTACAGCGATGTCATGGCTGCGGTCGAAGCCGATCACCGTGCCCGGGAACGTCTGACCGTTGCCGATGGACCTCACGGTCAAGGTGGTCGCGCCGGCGATGACGTGGTTGTTGGTCAGGATCGTGCTCGGACCGATCACGATGCCGGTTCCGGCGCCCACGGCGCTCTGGTATCCCATCTGGGTGTCGATGTCGACGATCGTCGGGCCCACCTGTCCAACTGCGGCCAGCGCGTCCTGAGGCGCAGGCGGTCGCAATGGCGAGGCGTACGCGGGGGCCGTGGCCAGGCTCAGCCCCGCCGCTGCGATCAGACTGAGCAACCACAACGACCACCGCGGTCCACGGCGGTGCGATTCGCTCATCCGGTTACCTCCTAGTTGGGTTCGAGCCGCATAGGTTCCAGCCCGATTCAAGCTCGGATTGTCGCAGCGTCGGGGAGTTCCTACGCGCGAATTTGTTCACTACACCGTAACCGGGGTTTGCACGTCGGGCATCCTGGTCAGGCCAAAACCGATGCTGATCAGGCAGTTCCCCCGATCTCCGCGATCGGCCGGCGCAGGTGATGGCTAACATCGCCGATCTCGTCCATCAGGGAGTAGTCGCGGAAGGAATACCGCCATTGGCCGTCGACGCGCTGGAATTGGTCGTGATAGCGGCCGGTGACGATGACCTGCAGGGGGAAGTCGTCGGTCTGCTGGATCACCGTGTAGTAGCTGCGGCAACTGGCCGTGCCCGCGGTCTCGTCGACCTCGATGATCGGGTTGGTGACGACATGTTTGGTGCGCGGTGTGCCGTCCGGGTAGAGCCGCACCGTGGACTTCCAGATCGCCAGCATGGTGGCCGCGCCGATTGTGCCGTCAGCGTCCTCAGGGCCCCCGCTGACCCGCAGGCGGGCGTGGTCGAAGAGGGCAGCTGCCCCGGCGAAGTCGCCGCTGTCCATGCATTCGGCGTAGCGATAGAGCAGGTTGGCGATCTGTGTCTCGGCCGACATGCTGCTAAACGGTAGCTTCATACCTTCTAGGTCTTTGGCCGGCCTGGCAACTCGACAGCAAAGGTGTCTTTTCGATGGGCGTGCTTGATTCATTCCGGCTTGACGACAAAGTCGTGATCGTGACCGGTGCGTCGTCGGGGCTCGGTGTGGCGTTCGCCCAGGCCTTCGCCGAGGCCGGCGCCGACGTCGTCTTGGGTGCACGCCGCGCCGACAGGTTGGCCGAGACTGCCGCGCTGGTCGAAGCCGCGGGCCGCAAGTCGCTGGCGGTGGCCACCGATGTCAGCGAGCCCGAGCAATGCCAGGCACTGGTCGACTCCGCGATGCAGACCTTCGGCCGAGTCGACATCCTGGTCAACAACGCGGGAGTGGGGTCCGCTCACCCGGCGACCCGCGAGACGCCCGAGCAGTTCCGCTCGGTGATCGACGTCAACCTCAACGGCGCCTACTGGGTGGCACAGGCCTGCGGGCGAGTCATGCAACCGGGGAGTTCGATCGTCAACATCGCCAGCATCTTGGGCATCACCACCGCCGATCTGCCGCAGGCCGCCTACAGCGCGAGCAAGGCCGCGATCATCGGGCTCACCCGAGATCTCGCCCAACAGTGGGGCTCCCGAAAGGGAATTCGCGTCAACGCGCTGGCACCGGGATTCTTCCGGACGGAGATGACCGACGAGTACCAGCCCGGCTACCTGGAGAGCCAGGCGCACCGCCTGGTGCTGGGCCGTTTAGGCGAAGCGCGCGAACTCGCCGCCACCGGAGTGTGGCTGGCATCCGCGGCCGGTGGTTACGTCACCGGGCAGACGATCGTCGTCGACGGCGGCCTGACGATCACCTAAGTTTTTTCAACGTTTTTTCAACGGGTTTCTGAACCCATTAGGCTCGGTGTGGTGGTCGACTTCGACCCCAAGGCCAGCTTTGGGCGTGCACCGGTGGCCCGGCTGGGCACCGTCGCTCCCGACGGCGCGCCGCACCTGGTGCCGGTGGTGTTCGCGCTTCACGACGAGGTCGTGTACACCGCCGTGGACGGAAAGCCCAAGACCACCCAGCGGCTGCGCCGGCTGGCCAACATCGAACGACAGCCACTGGTGAGCATGCTGGTCGATCACTACGCCGATGACTGGTCACAACTGTGGTGGGTCCGGATCGACGGTCTCGCCGCGATCCATCATGACGGCAATGCCCTGGACGTGGGGCACGGCCTTTTGCGCGCGAAATATGCCCAGTACCAGTCGGTTCCGCTGAATGGCCCGGTGATCGCGGTGGCGATCCGACGTTGGAGCAGTTGGCACGCCTGACCGCCGCTGTGGCACTGGAATTCTTCCCACATCCCTCGTTACCCCCTGTTCACTCTTGTGCTACGCGGGTGCGAGGGGAAAAGTGACATACATCACGATGGCTGCGGATCCCGCTTGCGGGCGTCAGCGAACCGATGTTGGGCGTGAGGAGAGACAGGTCATGGCAGACAAGTCGAACACTTCCCAGAGCGGAGGCGCCGCGCCCGCCGTGGCTGATCCGGCCGCCGTCCGGAATGTAGTGCTGGTAGGGCCGTCCGGCGGCGGGAAGACCACTCTGGTCGAGGCCCTTCTGGTCGCCTCAGGCGTGTTGTCCAGAGCCGGCTGTATCGCCGACGGAAACACTGTCTGCGACCACGACGAGGCCGAGATCCGCCAGCAGCGGTCGGTCGGTCTTGCTTTGGCATCGCTGCTACACGACGGCGTCAAGGTCAACCTCGTCGACACTCCCGGTTATGCCGACTTCGTCGGCGAGCTGCGGGCCGGACTGCGAGCCGCGGACTGCGCCCTCTTCGTGATCGCGGCGAACGAAGACGTCGACGAACCGACCAAGTCCCTCTGGCAGGAGTGCAATCAGGTGGCGATGCCGCGGGCGGTGGTGATCACCAAACTCGACCACGCCAGGGCCAATTACCAAAACGCGCTGACGACGGCCCAGAATGCGTTCGGCGACAAGGTTTTACCGCTCTATCTGCCCGCCGGCGAAGGTCTGATCGGGTTGCTCTCGCAAACGCATTACGAGTACCAGGGCGGCAAGCGGAACGCACACCCGCCGGATCCGTCATACGCCGATCAGATCGAAGAAGCGCGCGGCACGCTGATCGAGGGAATTATCGAGGAGTCCGAAGACGAATCGCTGATGGAGCGTTATCTCGGCGGTGAAAAGATCGACGAATCGGTGTTGATCGACGATCTGGAGAAAGCAGTCGCCCGCGGCTCGTTCTTCCCGGTGATTCCGGTCTGCAGCGGCAGCGGCGTGGGCACGCTGGAACTACTGGAGGTCGCCACCCGCGGATTCCCGTCTCCGGCGGAACACCCACTGCCCGAGGTCTTTACACCGCAGGGTGCCGCGTTCACCAAGGTGACCTGCGGCTCCGATTCGCCGCTGCTGGCCGAGGTGGTGAAGACGACGTCGGACCCCTACGTCGGCAGGCTAAGCCTGGTCCGGGTGTTCTCCGGCACCATCAGGCCCGACACGACGGTTCATGTGTCGGGCCATTTCTCGTCATTTTTCGGCGCGTCGAACGGCTCTGCTCTTTCCAGCCACGTCGACCACGACGAAGACGAACGCATCGGCGCGTTGTCGTTCCCGCTGGGCAAACAGCAGCGACCCGCGTCGGTGGTACTGCCCGGTGACTTGTGCGCGATCGGCCGGCTGAGCCGTGCGGAAACCGGAGACACGCTGTCGGACAAGGCCGAACCGCTGGTGCTCAAACCGTGGAGGATGCCGGAATCGCTGCTGCCGGTGGCGATTCAGGCACACGCCAAGACCGACGAGGACAAGCTGTCGGTCGGGTTGGGGCGGTTGGCCGCCGAAGACCCCACCCTGCGAATCGAGCAGAATCCGGAGACGCATCAGGTTGTGTTGTGGTGCATGGGTGAGGCGCACGTCGGCGTGGTACTCGACGCACTGGCGAACCGATACGGCGTCGCGGTGGACACCGTCGAGCTACGGGTGCCGCTGCGGGAAACCTTTCACGGCAAGGCAAAAGGCCACGGTCGACATGTGAAACAGTCCGGCGGGCATGGCCAGTACGCGGTCTGCGACATCGAAGTCGAACCGCTGCCGGAAGGGTCGGGTTTCGAGTTTGTCGACAAGGTGGTCGGTGGCGCGGTGCCGCGGCAGTTCATCCCAAGCGTGGAAAAGGGAGTGCGCGCTCAGATGGCAAAGGGCGTGCACGCCGGTTACCCCGTGGTCGACATCCGCGTCACGCTGCTCGACGGCAAGGCGCACAGCGTCGACTCGTCGGACTTCGCCTTCCAGATGGCCGGTTCGCTGGCGTTGAAGGAGGCCGCGGCGGCGACCAAAGTGGCCCTGCTCGAGCCGATCGACGAGATCTCGGTGCTGATACCCGACGATCTGGTCGGCGCGGTGATGGGCGACCTGTCCGGGCGTCGCGGCCGGGTGCTGGGTACCGACACCGCCGGCAACGACCGCACCCTGGTGAGAGCCGAAGTGCCGCAGGTGGAGCTGACCCGTTACGCCATCGACTTACGCTCGCTATCCCACGGGGCGGCTTCGTTCACCCGCTCCTTTGCCCGATACGAGCCCATGCCCGAATCCGTTGCAGCCCGGGTGAAATCCGCGGACTGACTGCTACGGTCTACCCTGACTCAACCAAGCCAGGGTCGCGGATAGGTCTCGAACATCGACGCCTATCGCCCGGCATTCCTTGATGCCTCGGTCATCCAGCCCTGACACCGCATCGGATACCAGCACGATGCGGAAATCCCGCTCGGAGGCCTCGTAGATCGACGTGCGGGGGCAGTTCGGGAAGTTGCAACCGGCGAAAACCATTGTGTCGCTGCCGGTATCGCGAAGATGTTGCTCGAGCTTAGTCTGGTAGAAAGCGCCCCACCGCGGCTTGTACAGCACGTGTTCGCGCGGACCGACCTGTTGAAGTTCACCGCTGAGCAGCAATTCATGGTCCAGCTCAACGGCATTGGGCAACAACTCGGGGGCGATCTGCGAGCCCGCGCTGCCCGGGACGGCCATCCGCGCACCCTGTTCGATCGCCTGCCTTCGCACCATGTCGGCGTTGGACCCGTCCGGACGGTAGAGCCGGACGACGTGCACGATCGGCAGTGCGCGGTCGCGAAACTCGGTTGCCAAGCGAGCCATAGCCGGGATCGCAGCTGCGGTTCCGTCGACGGGCAGCGGACCGTCGTCGGCATAGAAGTCGCGCTGGACGTCGATCAGGACGAGTGCCGCCGAGCCCGGCAGCGGCCGGGTGTACGGATCGGTCATGGGGTTCGGTGTAACACAGCAGATCTGCGCTTGCCAACTCGCAAGTAACTGGACGAGTTTCAGATCACGTTAGGGTCTCTTTTTGGTTGCCGAACAGGCACGTTAACGGATTTAAGCTCAGCCAATCACGACTTGCGCGTTTCACGATCCGTTTGCTGAGCGCCGGATAGGGTACATATTAGAGATACAGAATGTAAGCGCTTCGGGCTTGCACCATCTCGGAGGGTGGACACGGTGCGTAGAGCGATTCGAAAAGTGCGGCTCGCGGCGGCCGTCGCCGTGCTGGCCATGGCGGGATCGGGCGCCCCGAGTATGGCAGCGATCGCGCCTCCCAACCCGCTGCCGGGCGCAGTGGACATAGCGTCGATCCAGCCGGCGAACGGCGCGGTGGTCGGTGTGGCCCACCCGGTGATCGTCACGTTCACCGGGCCGGTCAACGACCGGACAGCGGCGGAACGGGCGATCAAGATCACCACGCCGAACCACATGACCGGGCGGTTCGATTGGGTCGAAAACAATGTCGTGCAATGGATTCCGGACGGCTACTGGCCCGCCCACAGCCACGTCGGTGTTACGGTGCACGCGTTGTCGACCGGCTTCGACACCGGCGACGAGGTGGTGGGCGTTGCCAGCATCTCGGAGCACACCTTCACTGTCAGCCAAAACGGCGAGGTGCTACGCACGATGCCGGCGTCGATGGGTAAACCGACCCGCCCGACGCCGATGGGCAATTACAGCGCGCTGTCCAAGGAGCGCACTGTTCGCATGGATTCGCGGACGATCGGGATCCCGCTGAGCTCGCCGGAGGGATACGACATCGTCGCCTCGTATGCCGTTCGGGTGACCTGGAGCGGCGTCTACGTACATTCGGCGCCCTGGTCGGTGGATTCACAGGGGTATGCCAACGTCAGCCACGGCTGCATCAACCTCAGTCCGGACAATGCCGAGTGGTACTTCAACACCGTCCACGTTGGGGATCCGATCAACGTCGTGGCCTAGCGTGCGCCTCGCCTGACGCCGTGCCGTTGTGGCGACGGTCACACCCGAGCGTGGAAGAGAACGGGTGGGCCGTTGAGTTTGCGCCTAGGAGGACGGTTTCGACGGAAGGTGCGGTATGACCCGCGACGCGCGACACGAGAACAGCACCAGCCCGGCTTCGGGAGGCAGTCTCGAAAAGCACGTCGCTCAGCGCCTCGCCGAGCTGTGCACCGACGATGAGCAGATCCGTGCCGCCATGCCGAAGCCCGATGTCGTCGAAGCGGCGCGGCGGCCGGGTCTTCGGTTACCGCAGGTGCTGCAAACCTACGTGGAAGGTTATGCCGACCGTCCGGCGCTCGGGTGGCGCGCACGCGCCCTGACAACCGACCCAACGACCGGCCGCACCACCAGCCGGCTGCTGCCGCGATTCGAGACCATCACCTACCGCGAGCTGTGGGCCAATGTGCGTGCGGCCGCCGCGGCCTGGCGACACGATCCAGATCGCCCGGTCGCGCCCGGAGACTTCGTCGCGACCGTGGGCTTCGCCAGCCCCGACTACCTGACCATCGACCTGGTGGCCGGATACCTTGGCTTGGTCGCCGTGCCGTTGCAGCACAACGCTCCCGTTTCGCGGCTGCGGCCCATCATCGACGAAGTCGAACCGCGGGTATTGGCCGTCAGCGCGGCGTATCTGGATCTGGCCATCGAGTCCGCGCTGCGTAGCCAGTCGGTGCGTCGCATCGTCGTCTTCGACTATCAGCCGGAGGTCGACGACCAACGCGACGGCCTCGAGCGGGCACGCGCGCGACTCGAGAGCGCCGGTGTGCCCGCGACTCGTCGAAACGCTCGGCGAGGTAATCGCGCGCGGCCGATCGCTGCCGCCGGAGCCCATTTATACCGACGGCGACGATCAGCGGCTCGCGATGATCATGTACACGTCGGGAAGCACCGGGCTACCCAAGGGAGCGATGTACACCGAGAACATGGTGTCGCGCATCTGGACCGCCGACGCGATGCCCACCAGTGAGGCGCCGGTGGTCAACGTCAACTTCATGCCGCTGAACCATCTCGGCGGACGGATCCCGCTGGGAACGTCGTTCCAGGCCGGCGGCACCAGTTTCTTTGTGCCGGAAAGCGATTTGTCCACGCTGTTCGAGGACTGGAATCTGGTGCGTCCCACCGAGATGGGACTGGTACCGCGTGTGGTCGAAATGCTGTACCAGCGCTACCAAAGCGGCGTTGACCGCCGACTGGCCGAGGGAGTCGAGCCGCTTGTCGCCGATTCGGAGGCGAAGTCGGAACTACGCGATCAGGTGCTCGGCGGCCGGATACTCACCAGCTTCGTCGGAACGGCGCCGCTGGCTGCCGAGATGAAAGCTTTCATCCAGTCATGCCTGGGCGTGCATCTACTCGACGGCTACGGCCTCACCGAGGTCGGCATGGTCACCACGGACGGCGTTATCAAACGCCCGCCGGTGATCGACTACAAACTCATCGACGTTCCCGAGCTGGGGTACTTCGCGACCGACAAACCTCATCCGCGAGGCGAGCTGTTGGTGAAGTCGGCCAGCGCGACGCCCGGGTATTACAAACGCCCCGAGGTCACCGCCGGGGTCTTCGACGATGACGGCTACTACCGGACCGGCGACGTGATGGCCGAGATCGCGCCGAACCAACTCGCCTACGTGGACCGGCGCAACAACGTGCTCAAGCTCGCGCAGGGCGAGTTCGTCGCCGTCGCGCACCTGGAGGCGGTGTTCGCCGGCGCGGCGTTGGTGCGACAGGTCTTCGTCTACGGCAACAGCGAACGTCCTTACCTGTTGGCCGTCGTGGTCCCCACCGACGATGCGTTGCAGAGATTCGTTGGCGACGATGCCGGCCTCAAGGCGGCGCTGAGCGAGTCGCTGCGCCAGACAGCGACAATCGCCGAACTGCAGTCCTACGAGGTGCCGGTCGACTTCCTGGTCGAGTCCGAGCCATTCAGCACCGACAACGGCTTGTTGTCCGGCGTTGGAAAGGTGTTGCGGCCCAAGCTTAAAGAGCACTACGGTGAACGACTCGAGCAGCTCTACGCCGATCTTGCCGCCAACCGGGTCGACGAGTTGCGCGCGCTGAGGGCCGCGGCGGCCGACCAGCCGGTGCTCGACACGTTGATCCGCGCGGCGCAGGCGTTGCTGGGATCGCCCGGCACGCCGGAGCCCGAAGCGCACTTCACCGATCTCGGCGGCGACTCGCTGTCGGCGTTGACCTTCTCCAACCTGCTGCAGGAGATCTTCGGAGCCGAGGTGCCCGTCGGCGTGATCATCAACCCGGCAGGCAACCTGCGCCAGCTCGCCGACTACATCGAGGCCGAACGGGGCGCCGGCGCCAAGCGCCCGACGTTCACGACGGTCCACGGAGCCCCTGGAGAAGATGCCCACCAAATCCGCTCTGCCGAGCTGACTTTGGACAAGTTCGTCGACGGCCAGACGCTGGCCGCAGCGCCGTCACTGCCGTCGACCACCGGCGAACCGCAGACCGTGTTGCTGACCGGCGCCAACGGGTACCTCGGCCGGTTCCTCTGCCTGGATTGGCTGCAGCGGCTGGCCGAGACGGACGGGAAGCTGATCTGCATCGTGCGGGGCAGCGACCCGCAGACGGCCGCACAGAGGCTTGAAGCTGTCTTCGACAGCGGGGATGCGCAACTGCTGGCGCGATTCCGGGAGTTGGTGGCCGACCGGCTCGAAGTCGTTGTCGGCGATATCAGCGAGCCGAATCTTGGTCTGGATCAGGCCACTTGGGAGCGGCTGGCGCAGACGGTGGATTTGATCGTGCATCCGGCCGCACTGGTCAACCACGTCTTGCCCTACGACCAGTTGTTCGGCCCCAACGTCGTCGGCACGGCGGAGCTCATTCGGCTGGCGATCACATCCCGGATCAAGCCGGTTACCTACCTGTCGACCGTGGCGGTGGCGTTGTCCGTCGATCCGGCGGAATTCGTCGAAGACGGCGACATCCGCGACGTCAGCCCGGTGCGACCGATCGACGACTCGTACGCGAACGGATACGCGAACAGCAAGTGGGCCGGCGAGGTGCTGCTCCGCGAGGCGTACGACCTGTGCCGGTTGCCGGTGGCGGTGTTCCGCTCCGACATGATCCTCGCCCACAGCCGCTATGCCGGTCAGCTCAATGTGCCCGACGCGTTCACCCGGCTGATCTTGAGCCTGCTGGCGACCGGCGTTGCGCCGCGCTCGTTCTATCAGACCGACGCAGCGGGCGACCGGCCCCGGGCGCATTACGACGGCCTGCCCGTCGACTTCGTCGCGGAATCGATCACCACGCTCGGCGAGCAGTGTGCCACCACGGCTTCCTGGGGATTTCGGTCCTTCGACGTGATGAACCCGCACGACGACGGGGTCTCGCTGGACGTTTTCGTGGACTGGCTCATCGACGCCGGCCACCACATCCAGCGCATCGACGACTACGCCGAATGGCTCGCGCGCTTTGAAACCGCTGTGCGTGCGTTGCCGGAAAAGCAGCGTCAACATTCGGTTCTGCCATTGCTCGACGCCTACCGGAAACCGCAGCAGCCGCTGCTCGGCGCGCCCGCACCCACCGAGGTATTCCGCGATGCCGTGCGAGCAGCGAAAATCGGTGCGGACGAGGACATTCCGCACTTGTCAGCTTCGCTGATCGACAAATACGTCGCCGACTTGGAGCACCTCGGCCTGCTGGCGAACCAGAAAAGGAGATCGGCATGACAGCCACCAAAGCACGCGCAGTGCGTTTCGATCGCTACGGCGGACGCGATGTCCTCTACGCGACCGATATCGATATGCCGGTCCCCGCTAGGGGCGAGGTGCTTGTCGAGGTTCGCGCTGCCGGCATCAATCCCGGTGAGGCGGCTATTCGCAGTGGCGCACTGCAGGAGCAATTTCCCGCCACGTTTCCCTCCGGTGAAGGCAGCGACCTGGCCGGCGTTGTCGTCGAAGTTGGCAGTCCTTCAACCGGGGATAGCGATTTCGCCGTCGGAGACGAGGTGCTCGGGTTCAGCTTCCAGCGTTCCAGCCACGCCACTCATACGCGTTGTGCCCGTCGACCAGCTGATCCACAAACCGGCTCAGCTGAGCTGGGAGGCCGCCGGCTCTCTCTACGTCGTCGCAGCCACCGCCTACGCCGCGGTGCACTCGGTGGCGCCACAGCCGGGTGAGACGGTCGCGGTCTCTGCCGCGGCCGGCGGAGTGGGTAGCCTGGTCGTCCAGCTGTTGGCGCTCCGCGACGTGCGGGTGTTGGGCATCGCGTCGGCAAACAACGCCGAGTGGCTTCGCGCTCACGGCGTCGTCCCGGTCGAATACGGCGACGGGTTGGCCGTACGACTGCGGGACGCCGCGCCGGACGGCATCGATGCCTTCATCGATTTGTTCGGACCGGACTATGTTCAGCTCGCGGTCGACCTCGGTGTGCCGCCCGAGCGGATCGACACCATCATCTCCTTCGCGAAGGCCGCCGAGGTCGGCGCCAAGACCGAGGGAAGCGCCGAGGCGTCGACGCCGGCGGTGCTGACCGAAATCGCCGACCTGATCGTTTCCGGCGCAGTCGACTTCGACGTCGCCGCCACCTACCCCCTCGACCGGGTCGCCGACGCCTACGAAGAGCTCGAGCAGCGGCACACCCACGGCAAGATCGTTCTGCTGCCTTGAGATCCTCTTAGCCGAGGCCGGTCTGAACGATCTTGACCACCACCATCACGCCCGCAATAACCAGGTAGGTGCGCAGCGTCAGCAGCCCGGCCCGACGCAGTGGCGATATGGCCGGCCTTTCCAGGGTGGCGAGTGCCGGCGTCGTCCACCGCGCCCGGACCCGATTGCGGAACGCCTTGACTTCCTTACGTGTTAGCTTCGGAAGCTCTTCCAGCTCTTCCACCTGGTCGAGGTCCAGCGCCCCGAACGGCACGGTGTTCTCCGACTCGCGGCGCTGGGCGAGCCAACCAACGGCGTAGATGACGGCGCCGCCCAGGAGGCCGAGCGCCGCGGCGACGCCGAGGCCGGTCGCCAGCGCCGCGGCGGACAGGTTGGGGAAGAAGGTCACCGCGGTCAGCATTAACGACAGCACCACCAGCGACCAGACGATCATCCAGGCGAGGGCGTTCTGCCGGAAGCTATTCACCCACGGGCCCATCACCGGGCGGTCGTTGCACAGCAGCACCAAAAATACTGTCGCCGACGGCAGTAGCACTCCGGCGAGAGCCTGCACGCCCTGAGTGATCAGCCCGAGAACGTGGTCGGGGCTGAACGCGACGCCGGCCGACACCGCGAGCAGCAGGGCGTAGCTGCCGTAGAACAACGGCGCCTCGGTGATCTTCCAGTGCAGCGAGTGCGGCTTACCCATCGCGTCACCCAGTGCGTAGGTGGTGGCCAGCCCGACGCAGTTCGCTCCGATCAGTGATGCATCCAGCAAGATGATCGCGAACAACACGCCGATCGTGTGGCCGATGTGGTCCGACAGGTGCGTGGCGACCGCCCCGGCGTCGGTGAAGTTGCCGACGGCGCTGCTCCCGGCGAGCCCAAATCCGGTGATTGCCATCAGCGCGAACGCCCCGCACATCACGGTAATGATGCCAATGACCAAATCGGCTCGCCCGTAAGGGATCCAACGGGGGGTGATGCGCTTGTCGACGACGTTGGACTGCTGGAAGAACAACTGCCAGGGCGCCACCGTGGTACCCACGATCGCCATGATGAGCAGCAGTACGGCGGAGTCGTGTCCGCCAGGCAACGACGGAATCAGCCCGTGCATGCTGGCCCCGACGGTGGGGTGTACCGATAGCGCAATCGGGAAGATCGCGATGTTCACCGCGATCAGCGCGAACATCAGCTGCTCCCAACGACGGAAGGAGCCACCGGCCACCACCGCGAACAGCAACACCGCGGCGGCCGGTATCGCGATCGCCTTCGGGCAGCCCAGGAATCCGAGCGCCAGGGACACCCCGATGAATTCGGTGACGATCGTCAAGGCATTGAGTATCAACAAATCTCCGACGCTGAACGCGCCCCAGAACTTGCCGAACCGTTCGAAGATCAGCCGCGCGTGGCCGACTCGGGTGACTGCGCCCAACCGGAGCACCATCTCCTGGTTGACATACAGCACCGGGATCAGCAGTGCCAGCGTCCACAGCAGCTTCATGCCGTAGTTCTGCCCGGCCTGCGTGTAGGTCGCGACGCCACCGGCGTCGTTGTCACCGACCATCACGATCAGTCCGGGTCCAGTGATGACCAACAGCATCCGAAGCCGTTGCCACCAACTACGACCCGGGCCGGCGGCGTCCATCCGGATACGACCGAACGCGCCGACGATGTCGCCGACATGCGCCGAATCCAGCACCGCCGAACCGGACGGTGTGGCCTGCGGAGCGACAGTTGTCTGCGGGGAGATGGAAGTCATCGGCTTCTCGCTCTCTGGAATGGGGATGGAGCGGTTGGTGGGGACGGTCAGGAATGGTGCGGACGCGACGGGGTCAGGGCAGACGGAATCAACGCACGACGCAGCGCAGCAGCGTCGAACGTGTCAGCGGCAGTCAGACGCTAGGAGGCGGATGCCCGCCTGGCGAAGTTGTGATCACCTTCGGCGGAATTCACGACAAACAGCGGCTTCTTGCCAATGCGGCTGCGGTAGTACGACCAGGGTGGACGCTGCTCTTCGGGAAGGCCCACCATCTGGTCGAGCGAGTTGGTGGCCTGCAGCGCAACGGCGACATGACGCTGAACACGCCCCAAGTCGCTGAAGGCCCTGAACATGTCATCGCAGCCGGCGCCGGGAACGCTGCTTGCTGGACTTACCGTGAGCAGCTCCAGTGCATCGAGCAAGGGCCGCACGGACGTCTCCGCAGGCCCGGTGGATCTGGCGCTCGGGATTAGGCCGTGCCATGACTGCCCCCTCGATCTGCCTGTGTGACAACAAGTTCCATGATCGTCTCCTGTCGGGAAGCCCGACCGACTACCGCAAGTCATTCCGACCGCCGAGCGAATTTCGCGCACGCTTCATCGACCCCGCGCACCAATTACGCGCAGGCACAACGGAAGTCGCGTCCGAGAAAGGCTCAGGCAGCAGAAAGAATGCCGCGACCGGATCGGGACGAAACGGACTTCGAATACGGATGCGGACTGTCGCTCGGACTCATCTCGCCCATCACCTCCTCACGGTCAGGACACACGGGGGTGTCACCCAGGTGCACGCACATAAGGGATTTGGAGCCGCCGACTGGCGAACGACCCTGCACCCCTCTCGTCGGAGCTTCGGCACTGCACGGCGTATCCGGATTTTCATCCGGAAGCCACTTGGGCTCAACCCTTAGGCCGGGAGGAGCTGTCCTGACCCGGGGCGTCTCTCGACGTTCGGGGTCAGTGGCCTATATCCGTGCAGACGCCTCACCTACCGAGGTGCTTGCCAGTCCATCCTGGCACCGAAAGCGGTGCAGGTCAAACATTATCGAAAAATACTTAACGTCAGCGCGCGCGCCGGTGCGGATCAGACCGCACGCGGCGGGCAGTCCGCCGCGCATCCCCCGCCGCAGGTGACCACACAACTTTTGGTCGCGGCCGCCTAGGCTCGACGGTATGTCCACCACATTGCAGGATCACCGAGTCGCAGCAGCCCTTGATCGGATGTACGCCGAGTCGAGGGAACAGATGTCGCAGTTGCGCAATATGCGGGATCAGATGTCTAAATCGCGGACCGTGCAGGAACGCGCCGACGCGATGAGCACTTTCTACATCCCGGTGACGCCGGAGGCCGGCCGTCTGCTGTACTCGTTGGTGCGAGCAACTCGTCCCGCGACCATTGTGGAATTCGGTATGTCCTTTGGCATTTCGGCGCTTCATCTGGCGTCGGGCGTGCGCGACAACGGCAGCGGCCGAGTGCTGACCACCGAGATCAGCGCGGACAAGATCGCCGCTGCGAAGCAGACATTCGTCGACACCGGGCTGGACGACCTGATCACCATCCTGGAAGGTGACGCGCTTTCCACGCTTGCCGATCTGGACGGACCGGTCGATTTCGTGCTGCTCGACGGCTGGAAGGAGTTGTACGTTCCGGTGATCAAGCTGCTCGAACCGCGTCTGTCGGCGGGAGCCCTCGTCGTCGCCGACAACACGGAGATGGCCGACGCGCAGCCCTACCTCGACTACGTCCGCAATGCCGAGAACGGATACGTGAGCGTCAATTTCGCCGCCCGCGAGAGCGACAGCATGGAAATCAGCTGCCGCGTCGGCACGTAGCTGCGGCTATCTGCAGCGACTTCTCGAGCCATGGCGTCAGCCACTTCACGCCTTCGTCGGTCAGGTGTACGCCGTCGCTGCGGACCTGGATGCCGTCGACCGTGGCGGTGTAGACACCGTCCGGACAGAGCTTCTTGTTCAGGTCCAGGATCCGCACGCCCGCGCGCTGGCCGATCGTCCTGCCCAACAACGTGTTCCATTCTTCGACCCGCTCGGGTTGATCCTCGGGCTACAGGCTCCCATCCGGGCGTTCACCCCGCCGGCTGTAGGGCAGGTTGGCAACGGTCAGCGGAGCACCGCTGGCGCTGAGAATGTCCACCGCGCGCCGCAATTCGCCGGTCAGATAGGCGTCGAAGGCCGGGTCACCGATGTGGGTCCACCTTCCCTCGTTGACCCGATCCACGGTTTCCCAGCGGCCGACGATCAGCAGTATGGCGTCGGGCCGGTCGACGGCGATCTCCGATCGTCCATCTGCTCGGCCACGACTCACATTCGCTCTTCTGATCCAAGGTCTGGCCGAGATAGCTGTACGGGCCGCCACGCACCAGGCTGCAGCCGATGACGGTGTGGTCGACGAAATCGAACCCCGGCGTCGACGGTAGAAAGTGCATCAAGGTCCAGCCGATCGAGTCGCCGAAGACCGACACGGTGAACTGGCCGCCGCGGATCTCGCTGCGCGACGGCGCGCGCCGGTCTGGGTCCCTGTCGGCGGGGACGGCGAAACGACCGCGACCGACGACACACCAGGAGGCAGGCTGCCGCGTCAGTGGTCCGACGCCGGGCCTGGGGCTGACCGGGACCACCAGCATCGTCACCGCGGCGGCGGTCGCGGCGGTCGCCCCGGCCAGCGGCAACAGCGGCACCCACACCGGTCGCCATCTCCGGACCGGCCGCTCGATCACCCACCACGACACGGTGGACACCGCCAGCGTGGCGGCGCACCGGACACCGAACAACGAGAGCCCAGACCAGCCGGTCCGCTCACCGTTGAGCACCAGAAAGATCGGCCAGTGCCACAGATAGACGCCGTAGGAGATGGTGCCCAGCCACGCCAGCGGACGCCACGCCAGCACGGCGGCGACGGGTCCGCGCTGGTCGAGCGCCACCGGGGCGATCACCAGCACCGCCGCGATCGCCACCGCGATCAGCAGACCTTCGCGGAATTCGCGAGCGCTGCCGGTGGCGTAGTGGGTGGCCGCCCCCAACAACGCCAACCCGATCACCGGCAGCACCCGTGCGGTCCATTTGCCCCACCGCGACCGGATCAGCGACCACCCGCGGTTCAGCGCCGACCAATCGCGCACCAACAGCGCCGACGCCGCGGCGCCCACCAACAGCGCCTGTGCTCGGGTATCGGTGCCGAAGTAGACCCGGTCACGAGTGGCGTCGGACGCGAGCAGGATGGCCGCCGCGGCGGACCCCAGTGCGCCCAGCATGGCCAGCAGGAACACCGTCAAGCGGACCCCGCCCAGCGTGGCCCAGCCCTGCCGACGACGTGCCCGCGCGGCCAGCACCACCGCCACCGCGACCAGCAGCAGCGGCCAGACGATGTAGTACTGCTCCTCGACACCGAGCGACCAGGCGTGCTGCAACGGCGACGGCGGAGCACCCTGAGCTGAAATAGTCGGTCTTGTCGGCGACGAACATCCAGTTGGCTACCCAGAAAAAGGCGGCGACGGCGTCATCGCGCAACCGGGCAACGGCCTCGGGTGAGAAGAACTGACGCCCAACAGCCACGGTCAGCACCATCAGCACCAGCGCCGGCAGCAGCCGGCGGGCACGCCGAATCCAGAAGTCGCCCAGGTCAATACGGCCGGTTCGGCCCAGTTCGTCGAGTAGCAGCGAGGTGATCAGGAAACCGCTGAGCACGAAAAACACGTCGACACCGAGGAATCCACCCCCCATGCCGGGAATGCCGCCGTGATCGGCGAGCACCAGCGCGACTGCCACTGCACGCACGCCATCCAGCGCGGGAATACCGGGACGGCGCGTTGACCGTCCGTCACCGTCGCTGCTTCTGGTGGTGGTCGGGCGGTCAACTGGCGGGGCAACCCATCCGGGACGCCGAGCAGAGCGAACCGGCGCGGGGTAAACCCCGGCCGGTTCCTTGCTCACCTGTCGCAGCGCTCCGACCGCTCGCATGGCCGGGCCGCTGACGTCACTGTTGCCGCCGATGCGTCGATGCCCCTCCCTGCCGGTTAAGCCGTCAGTTTAGGTGCGCCCAGACCGCATCAGCGGGAGACACGGCGCGGCAAAGCTGAACTATGCAGAGCCGTGGGCGGCTTTCGGCGGCTTCGTGTCGGCGCCCAGTGTGGGTTCCCAAACCGCCTGACGGGAGCGATCCTGTACCCGCGGGTTTACAGAGTTTCGTGGCCCGGCGGTTCAGAGGCCGGCGAAATCGATGATGCCGCGAATGTTGCGTCCTTCGCGCAGGTCCGCGAACGCCTCGTTGATCTGGTCGAGCTGGTAGTGCCGGGTGACCAGCTCGTCGAGTTTCACCACGCCGGCCTGATACATCGACAACAGCATCGGCACGCTGGTGCGCGGATTCATCCCGCCGTAAAGCACTCCCTTGAGTTGCTTGGCCGAGAGCACCATCTCCTGCAGGATCAGCGGAACCAGGGGCTCAGTGTAAGGGGTGATGCCGGTGGCGACGCATGTCCCGCCCTTGCGAAGCAGAGTCATCGCCAACGGGATCAAGTCCACGTGCAGAACGCCAGGAGTCAAGATGACGCGGTCGGCCATCACGCCGGCGGTGATGTCTTTCACCAGTGGTATCGCCTCCTCAGCGGAGGCGACGGCTGTGCGTGGCGCCGAAGATCTTGGCCGAATCCCGTTTGGACTCAACCGGGTCCACCGCAACGACATAGGTCGCGCCGGCCGCGCGCGCTCCTTGCAGGGCATTCATCCCGACACCGCCGGTACCGATGACGACGACGGTGTCACCGGGCTCGGTGCCTGCCGAGACCGTTGCCGAGCCCCAGCCGGTGCTGACGCCGCACGACACCAGTGAGGCGGCATGGAACGGGATCGCGTCGTCGATCTTGATGACGGACCTTTCCGTTAGCACCGCATATTCCGCGAACGTGCCGAGTTGACCATAGGCCAACAGGTTTTCGTCGCCGAGATGCCGGCGACACGTTCCGTCGGTGGGCATCTCCCTCGCACGAACAGGCTCGCGCCGGCATCGCAGATGTAGCTCTGACCGTTGACACAAAACCGGCAATTGCCGCACGCGGGAATGAACGACATCGCCACGTGATCCCCGGGCTGCACCGTCGTCACGCCCGGCCCGATTTCTTCGACGACACCAGCGCCCTCGTGACCACCGAGCATCGGGAACCAGTCCGGCTGCAGGCATGCCGGTTGCGGCCAGCACCTCGGGGGTCGGCACCACGTCGCCGGTGACCAGATGGTCATCGGAGTGGCAGATGCCGGCAACGGCCATCCGCACCAGGACTTCACCGTCGCGTGGCGGGTCGAGCTCAACCTCGCGGATCTCCCAGTCCTCGCCGACCCCGCGCAGCACAGCGGCACGACACTTCATTGCAACCTCCTTGATGGTGGGCCGGCCCGGCTCAGTTGCCGGCCAGCCGCTTGGCCGCTAGTTCCCGAAGCTCGCCGGCCTTGATTTTGGCATTGCCCGTCAGCGCCACTTCGTCCTCGCCAAAGAACAGCACGTGGCGCGGCACCTTGTAGCTCGCCAATCGCTGCCGCAGGAACGCCAGAAGCTGCTCGGCGTCAAGGATCACGTCGTCGTGCGGCACGACGCAGGACACCACGACCTCTCCGAGCGTTTGGTGCGGAACGCCGACGGTCTGCGCCACCTTTACGCCGGAATGGGCGATCAGGGCCTCATCAACCTCGCGTGGCGAGACATTGGCACCGCCGGTCTTGATGATGTCGGTGAGCCTGCCTTGCCAGTAGAGTCGGCCGGCGTCGTCGAGATAGCCACCGTCGCCGGTAGGGAAAAACCCCTCGCCGTCGAGAGTCTCGTCAAGTGGAGTGCCGATATAGCCGAGCATGAGCGTGGGTCCCTTGACGCTGATTTCGCCCGCCTCGCCGCGCCGCACGAGGTCGCCAGTCAGCGGATCGGTGATCTTGAGTGTCACACCGGGCAGCGCCACTCCGAAGCTGTCCGCATGGACTTCGGGCGGAGTGTTGGCCGGGTAACCGGTTGTGATCGTGAATGTTTCGGTGTTGCCGTAGGCATGGCCGGGTTCGTGCCACTCGCCCGAAACCGTGGGATGGTGTGCGATCGGGGTCTTGAAATCCGCGAACCTCACGCTGCTCAAGTCCACTTGGCCCCAGTTAGGTGCGCCTTCCAACTGGGCCCACTGGTGGGGCCACGCGAACGGAAAGTTCACCCTTTCGGCCTGGATGAGCTCAAGCGCCTCTGCGGCGTCGAACGTCGATTGCAAGACGAGGGATCCGCCGCTGGCCAAGGTAGATCCGAGCACCATCGTGAAATTGCCGGACCAGAAAAAGCCGTTGGCGGTCCAGCCGCGAACATGGTCGTCAGGGCTGAACCCGTACATCCGCCGGAAGCGCCACAGCTGGATGCACACCGCGCGATTCGCGCTGAGGACGCCCTTCGGCTTGCTGGTGGAGCCAGACGAGAAGAACAACACCGCGGCATCGCTGGGAAGCACCGCGGCGGCGGTCGCCTCGACCAGCGCGCGGGGCTCCGAGTGGCCGTGCGCCAGAAACTCGTCCCAGGCTTCGATGCCCGGCAGCGGTTCGCCCAGTAGTGCGAGCCGGCGCAGAAAGGGGTATTTCGCCGATTCCAGTGTGCCCGGCCGCGACGTGCCGATCGCCGGTTCCAGCTCACCCAGGATGGCCGCGAAGTCCTTCGTCAGCACCGAGCGCTCGAACAATAGCACCGAAACGGCGGAGGCCCGGATCAGGTAATCCAATTCGGGCAGTGTGGAAAACGTACTGAGGGTTACGGCCACCCCGCCGGCCAGCGCCGTACCGAACACCGCGGCAAGCCATTCCGGCCGGTTCGTCATCAAAACGCCGACGCGGGCGTCCTTGCCCAGGCCACACGCCCGCAGCGCACTCGCCACCTCGATCGCACGCTCCCAGAGCTGCGCATACGTCCAGCGCGTGGCGCCGTCGGCGGTGCGCCACACCAGAGCTTCGCGCTCGCCGTACATCTGCGTCACGTCGCGCAGGAAGCCCGGCAGCGTGAGCGACCCCAGCCCAGGCTCATCCGCAAGGGGCGGCCCGGATACGATCGAAAGTCCTTGTGCGGCTTGCGAACCCGTCTCGTCGCCCATGACTACAACGGCAGTTCGACCTCGGCCGTACAGCCCACCAGCATTTCTCCGTTCTGGTTGGTCAGGCGCAGCTTCACCTGCACGAGCGGCACACCCCAGGTCGATTCCGCTTGCTTTTCCACGATTTCGGCATCGAAATAGGTCACGTCACCCTCGAACGCGGGCGTACGGAAGTCGGCCTTGGAATGGCGCACCATCCCGTCGTGGCCGGCCCAATATGCGAGATAGTCAGTGCACCACGCGCCCATCGTTGCGCCATACCCATAGGCGCGCGCCATGCCGACTTCGCTGGCCCGTTCGGCATCGATATGCCCGCGCGATGGGCCGACGTAGAGCCCGTCGCGCTTGCGCGGATCGATCTTCGCGTCTTCTTCGTCGAAAGCGAAGTCCTTGCCCCAGCCCGGATCCTGATAGACCCACGGATCCTTGATGCCCGGCGGCGCCACCCACTCGAAGGTGCCCCAGATGTTGAACAGGAACGCCCGGTATTCGGTGGTGAAGCTGGCGATGCTGTGCGGGCCGATCACCCGCCGAGGCAATGTATCGCCAACCTTTACCTCGTCGAAGCGCGGCGAGACGCCCATGCGGTTGGACTCGAGCCACTCACGCCGCAGCCTCTCGACTTCCTCGAGCTCGGTTTGCGTCCACCGTTTGATCTCGCCGAGCTGATTTTCAAACATCTCGCGCTTGGTCGCTTCATCGTAGAGATAGCGGATCGCGGTGGAACGTTCGCGCGCCACCAGGGTGCCGTGCTGGTTGGTGTGGACGGTGTCACCGCGGGAGAACATCGTCGGGCCGGCGAACTTCGTCTCTGTCACCTTGTAGTCGTGGAACCGGCGCTCCTGGAACAGCTTATCCCCGGGCCGTACCGGACAGCCGTAGAACCACCATTCCTCGCCACCGAAGATCAAGTGGCTGTTCGGAATATGGCCCACGCACGCCGGCGCTGCGCCGTGCCCGTAGTCGAGGGCCACCGCGATGGACTGCGGTGCGACTATGCCGCCGTACTTCGAGTCGCGGGCGAACTGCTCGTCCCAGTGCAGTGGATTGGGGTAATCCATCGCCATCACCCAGCGCCGGATGTCGGATGAGCTACACGGGTCCCACAACTGGCCGCCGCCGATCGGCTTGCCCACCCGGTGATCGACGTCGGATAAATCGAGTTGGGCGGTTGGTGATTGAGTTGTCTTCTTGGTCATCAGCGCTCCCGTCAGCGGTTGACGTCGATTACGATGCGGCCACGCACCCGGCCGTCCATCAGTTCCCCCGCCGAAGCGATCGCCTCACCCAGTCCGATCTCCTGAGCGATCGAATCCAGAGCGCCGGCATCCAGATCGCGCGACAGTCTTTCCCAGGCCGCCAAACGTCGCTGCTTGGGCGCCATCACGCTGTCGATACCAAGCAGCGAAACGCCACGCAGAATAAACGGCGCAACCGTCGCCGGAAAGTCCATTCCGCCAGCCAGGCCGCAGGTGGCCACCGCGCCGCCATACTGGGTCTGCGCGCAGGCGTTGACCAGCGTATGGCTACCGACAGCGTCGACGACACCCGCCCACCGCTCCTTCTGCAGCGGCTTGCCGGCCTCGCTGAATTCGGCGCGGTCCAACACCGTCACGGCACCGAGTTGCTGCAGGAACTGATCTTCCGACGACTTTCCGGTCGCGGCAACCACTTTGAACCCGGCTGCGGACAACAACGCGATCGCGACGGTGCCCACACCGCCGGTCGCGCCGGTCACCAGGATCTCGCCCTGATCCGGAGACACCCCGTGCTGCAGCAGTGCATCCACGCAAAGGCTGGCGGTGTAGCCTGCGGTGCCGATCGCCATCGCCTGGCGGGTGGTGAAAGCGGAGGGCAGGGCTATCAGCCAATCGCCGTTCAGGCGGGCACGCTGCGCGAGGCCGCCCCAATGCGTCTCGCCGACGCCCCAACCGTTGAGCACCACACGGTCGCCCTTGCTCCAGTCGGCGTGGCTACTCTCGGTCACCACGCCAGCGAGATCGATACCCGGAACCATCGGAAATTTGCGCACCACAGGCGATTTGCCCGTAATGGCCAGGCCATCCTTGTAGTTCAGCGTGGAGTACTCGACGTCGATACTGACCGTGTTATCCGAGCCGTCGGGCAGCTGCGCCTCGTCCAGCTCGGTGACCCCAACCGTCTGTCCCGCCTCACCCTTCTCGATCAAAACTGCTGAAAACATCGATGAAATCATCTCCTTCTAACGTGGTAACCGACCTAATCGACCGCCTTCTGGGCCGTGTGGCCCGAGATCGCCTTTGTCACCAACGGATTTCCGCCTCGCACGCCGATTGAGGAGCGGCCGCTGATACGACGGATCCCCCTTGCTGCGCGACGGCGCGCCGTTGCCGTGGATGTCGGGCACATCCGCGAATGGGATTGGCAGGGTGGGGACCATGCCTGACCATTCGATGATGTTGGTACGCAACGCGATCCGCCAGGATCCATCACCCCGGTCCAGCCGATCGATATAGCGGCCGCCGGCCATCCAGTTCGTCTCGTCGCGGTTACGCCCGACGAACAAGTAATACGTCTCGCTGTGCGCGGTGTCGCCGTCGATCTCACAGGTGTTGTTGAGCAGATTGTGGTGCGTGGCCACCTGGCCCTGCTCATGCATAGCCGAAGCCCAGTCGTAGAGATCGTCGGGGCCGCCAACGAAGTCGCCCACAGCGATCACCGCGTTCGGATGAAAGGCGGACAGCAGAAGTTCCCGGTCGAAGCGGTCCATGCCGCGACTGAACCGCGTCAGGCAGTCCAGGATGTCCTGCCGGTCGAGTAGCCACCCAAGACGTTCAGCGTCCATGGGCGGCCTCCGCGATTGGTCCCCAGATCGGCGAGCCGCGCTCGGCCCGCAGCGACGGGATCACCCGCCCATCGATGTCGGTGATCCCGTAGTCCTGCGCAACCTCGGCGGTGATGAATGTGCCTCCCGACCGCGTCATCACGTCGGGGTCACCAGCCAGTGCTGCGATCACCCGGCCCGGAAATTCGGGCGAGCAGCCAAAGGCCGGCTTGGTGACCGTCAGCTCCTGCATGGCTGGGTTGCGCGCCAAGTTGCGTTGCGCCCGTTCGGTGGAGGTCAGTCCCTGCCACAACGACAGCGACGCGACGTGGTGTGGCTGCAACTCGATGGCCATATCGCGCGCCATTCGGTCGACCGCGGTCTTGCACATCCCGAACACAACGCCATAGGTGTAGGTCACCCCGACGTAGCCAGAGACCGCAACGATCAGCCCCGACCGCTGGCCGACCATGATCTTCGCCGCATGCCATGCCGCGACAAAGTTCGATCGCACACCGACGTCGACCATCTCCCAGTCCGACAGCGGCTTTTCCCAGAACGGCCTGGGCTCTGTCAGATCCTCGGGAATGGCGAAGGCGTTGTTGACCAGGATGTCGAGCATGCCCTGCTCACGATGAATCCGGTCGAACAGCGCAGCGACCTGATCATCATCACGGTGGTCAACCACCACCTCGACGCCCTTGCCGCCACGGCGGCAGACTTCCTCGGCGGTCTCCCGCACTGTGCCGGGCAGCGATTGCATGCCCGGGTCGACCGTGCGTCCCGAGACGTACACTGTCGCCCCTTCGGCTCCCAGCGCCAGCGCGATCCCCTTGCCGATCCCGCGGCTGGCGCCGGTCACCAGCGCGACTTTCCCTGTCAGGGGACCCATTGCCCGCTATCCGGCGGCTTTGTCGGGCGCGTAGCCCAAGGTGCTTTTGACCTCTAAATACTCGTGGAACCCGAACTCGCTCCACTCTCGACCGTTGCCGCTGTGCTTGTAGCCGCCGAACGCCGCGTTCATGTCAAAGGCGTGATTGATCGTCACCCACCCGGCCCGGATCTTGCGGGCCACCTCTCGCGCCTTGTCGTGGTCGGCCCCCGACACATAGCCGGCCAAGCCGTACTCGGTGTCGTTGGCGATCTCCACGGCTTGATCGATGTCGTCATAGCCGAGGACGCACAGCACCGGCCCGAAGATCTCCTCGCGCGCAATCGTCATGTCGTTGGTGACGTTGGCGAAGACGGTCGGCTTGACGTAGTAACCCTTGTCCAACCCCGCCGGTCGACCCGGGCCGCCGGCCACGACGGTCGCGCCCTCGTCGATGCCTTTCCGGATCAGGCCCTGGACCTTGTCGAACTGTGCCCGCGACGCCACCGGCCCGATGGCGGTTTTATCGCTGGGGTTGCCCACCTTCACCTGCTCGGCGGTTTCCCGCGCGACGGTGATCGCCTCGGCCATGCGCGAATTCGGGACCAGCATGCGCGACGGCGCGTTACAGCTCTGCCCGGAATTCGGCATCATGTTGACCACGCCGGCGCGGACACTGTCGGCGAAGCCCGCGTCGTCGAGGACAATGTTGGGGCTCTTGCCGCCGAGTTCCTGAGTCACCCGCTTCACTGTCGGAGCGGCATTCGTGGCCACCTGGACACCGGCGCGGGTGGATCCGGTGAACGACACCATGTCGACGTCGGGGTGGCTCGCCAGCGCGACGCCGACGCCGGGGCCATCGCCGTTGACCAGGTTGTAGACACCGGCCGGCACGCCCGCGGCATCGAGGATCTCGGTGAAGATGTAGGCCGAGAACGGCGCCACCTCAGATGGTTTCAGGACCATCGTGCAGCCGGTCGCCAACGCCGGGTAGACCTTGACCGCGATCTGGTTGAGCGGCCAGTTCCACGGCGTGATCAGCCCGCATACGCCGATCGGCTCCTTGGCGATCAGCGTTGCCCCGTGCTGCTCCTCGAACGGGAAGTTCTTCAGCACGTCGATCGCCGTCACCAGGTGACCGATCCCGAGTTGAACCTGCGGGCCGGCGGCCAGCGACGGCGGCGCGCCCATTTCCTCGGTGACCGCGTCGGCGAGGTCGCCCGCACGCTTGCCGTATTCGGCGAGGATGGCCTCCAGCAGATCGAGGCGCTGTTCGCGAGTGGTCTGTGACCAGCCGGTGAAAGCCCGTCGGGCGGCCTTGACCGCTACGTCGACGTCGGCGGCCGAGCCGAGCGAGATCTGCCCAGACACCTGCTCGGTCGCCGGGTTTTCGACGTCAAAACTATTGGGCCGCAACGGGTCGACCCAGGATCCGTCGATGTAGAACTTCAGGTATTCGCGCATGACAACCTTCCTTGTTTTACTGGGTGCCTTCGGCGTACCAGGTGCGGAATTCACCATAGTTCGGCATCTCCTCGGAGTTCGCCTTCGGGTCGATGCAGACGTGCACGACGGCGGTCTTGCCGCTGGCATACGCTCGCTCGATCGCCGGGCCGATCTCCTCTTCCTTTTCGACGTATTCGCCGTAACAGCCGAAGCCCTCGGCGATCTTGTCGAAGCGCACGTCCTTGCTCCAGTGCACGCCGGGCTGCGGTGACGGCTGAGCGAACGTGCGCTTGTAGACGCCGACTTCAAGACCCCATTGGTGGTCGACACCCACAACGCACACCAGCGGCAGCTTTAGACGCGCGGCGGTCTCCAGCTCGGCGATATGGAACATGAACGAGGAGTCGCTGGTCAGCAGCATGACCGGGCGCTTGCCGCCGTCGGCGACCGAAGCGCCGACGGCGTAGGGCAAGCCCGTGCCCAGGTGTCCGAAGTTCTGGTTCCAGATGACGTCGTGCGGCTTGGCCAGCGAATAGGTCCACTGAAAGATGACCGTCGCGCCGCCGTCGCGGACCATGATGCCTTCGGCCGGAAAGGCTTTGGTCGCCTCGACGACGAAGCGAGCAGGGTGGACCGGGGTGCGGCCGCTGGGCGCGGTCTCGGCCAATTCGGCAAGCTGGTCGGCATCCTGTTTGATCCAGCGGGCAAGATCGGCCGACGGCGAACGCGGGGCGTCCTTCAGCGCTTCGACCAGCTGAGGCACCACGCCGCGCAGGTCTCCCACCAGCGGCACGTCCACCGGTCGGTTCACCCCGATCGCCGTCGGGTCCTGCTCGACATAGATCCACTTGCGAGCGGCGTCGTTCTGTTCCCAGTGGCGTGTCTTGCCGTAATGAACCGGTTCGCCGAGCTCGGTCCCGAGCGCTATGCACAGGTCCGACGCGACCACGGCCTCGACTGCCGCGGACGAGAAACCGTAGGGAAAAGTGCGGTCCTCCAGACCGGGGATGAATGAGGTGCCACCCGATGTCTGGATCACCGGGCAGGCCATCAGCTCGGCCAGTTCCCTGACCGCATCTCCGGTGCGCGACGTGTGAACGCCATGACCGACCAGCAGGACCGGGTTCTCGGCCTCGCGCACCAGCCTGGCTGCCTCGGCGATCTCCCGCGCGCCAGCCCCGTGGTTGACAAGCCGATACACGCTGGGAGGCAGTGGGTCTGGGACATCCAACTCTTCCAGGATTACGTGAGACGGGAACTCGACGTAAGCCGGGCCGGGCGTCGTCGACATCGCGCGCCGAATCGCCTCTCGAATGATTTCGTCGGTTTGGTCGGCGTATTCGATCGACGCGCTGTACTTCACCGTCGGCGCGAAAAGTTCTTCCTGGCGGACGAACTGGATGCGTCCACGCCGGACTCGCCGCTCGGTGATGCGCGCCCGCTGGCCGCCGAGGAAGATGACCGGCGAGTTCTCCACCTTGGCGCACATCATCGCTCCGGCGATATTGGCCACGCCGGGACCCAGCGTGCCGATGCACAAGCCCGGCTTGCCCGTCATCCGCGAGACAGCCTCGGCCATGAACCCGGCGCCCTCTTCGTGATGCGGCGAGACCACCGTCCACCCGCGCGATTCCGCCTCGAGGAAGATGTGCACGAAGTTCGGGTCCGGGATACCGAACAACGTCTTCACGCCCTCGGCCTCGAACAGGTCGAGAATGCGTTTGTAAACGGGCACAGCCATGGTGGAGAACTCCTTAGGGATAGATACCATTGAGCGAGTCGTTTTCGGCCCCCGCCATCGGTGTCATGTCGACAGCCAGATCCAGTTCGTCGAGGATCTCGGCGGTGTCGGCGCCGAGCTCCGGCGCTGGCCCCGCTACGCGACCCGGTGTCCGAGAGAACCAGGTGGGTACGCCCGGGAAGCGCACCGGTCCGTGCGGGGTGTCGACGGTCTCGAACATGCCGACGGCGTTGAGATGCGGATCGTCGAACAACGCGCCGGGCGTATTGAGTGGCGCGGCCGGTATCTCGAGTTCGCGAAACAGCGCCAGCCACTCGTTCGTCGAGCGCTGTTTCATCGTCTCGGCCACCAAGCCGTAGACGGCGTCAATCTGCCGCGCACGCCGTTCCAACGTCGAATACAGCTCGCTGGCCCATGGCGGGCGCACCGCGTTGACGAACGCGTTCCAGTGCTTGTCGTTGTAGATCAATGCCGCGATGTGGCCGTCACTGGTGCGATACGGACGGCGGTTGGGCGCCACGGTGCGCGGATACACGGCCGGCCCCAAGGGAGGGTCGAACAGGGCGCCGTTGGCGTGTTCGACGAGCATGAACGAGGCCATGGTTTCGAACATGGCGACTTCGACTTCTTGCCCCTCGCCGGTGCGTTCGCGGTGATACAACGCCATGGTCGTCGCATACAACGCCGTCAACCCGGCGACCTTGTCGGCCATGATGGTTCCGACGAAGTCGGCCTCGCCGGTCAGTTGCTGTTGTACCGCGGGCAGGCCGCATTCGGCCTGGATGGTGTCGTCGTAGGCGGGCCGGTCCCGTTCGGGTCCCCGGCGCCCGTACCCGTAGCAATTGGTGTAGATAATCGCCGGGTTGATCGCGGCGACGTCATCGTAGGCGAAGCCGAGCTTGGCGATCGCTTTGCCGCGCATCGAGTGGATGAACACATCCGCGGTCTCAAGCAGCGCGCGCAGCGCCCGTGTTCCGGCGTCGGATTGCAGGTCCAGTACGACGCTGCGCTTGCCGCGGTTGACGTTGACGAACACCCCGCTCATGCCCGGTGCGGGACCGACCGAGATGTAACGGGTGTTATCGCCCTGTGGCGGTTCGACTTTGATCACGTCAGCGCCCATGTCGGCCATGATCTGCGTGCAGTACGGCCCCATCACCATTGCGGTGAGGTCGATTACCCGCACATCGGCCAGCGGTCCCGTCCGCATTGGGCTAGCCATGGAGTGCGCCTCGCTCGCTTGACCGGTGCGCCAGTTCGAAGCTGTAGCGGATGTGCTGGTCATGGCCGTCGGGTACGACCGGAAAAACGATCGGCGCCTCTACCTTTCGAATCGCCTCCAGATACTCGCCGACATCCTCAACCGTCCACGTCGGCCGGCACACGCCCGGGGCCTCGGCGACGACCACCCGCGCCACCCGGCCCGCCAGCGCGATGAACATCTCCCCGGTCACCGAACAGGATTCGTGTGCGAGCCAACCCACCACGGGCGCAACCAGATCCGGGCCCATCGGCGGGTAGGCCGAGGTGTCGATTCCCGCGGCCATTCGTGTCACCGCGGCCGGAACGATCACGTTGCATGTCACGCCCTCGTCGGCACCTTCGATAGCCGCGACGTTGGACAGCCCGATCACGCCGGCCTTGGCCGCTGCGTAGTTGGCTACGTCGCGATTTCCGTACAAGCCGCCGATCGACGACGTCAGCACAATGCGCCCGTAGCCGGCCTGGCACATCACCGGAAATGCGGGTCGCACAACGTTGAACGCGCCACGAAGGTGCACGTCGAGTACCGCGTCGAAATCCTCGTAGCTCATCTCCTTCAGCGAGCCGCGACGAACGTTGCCGGCGTTGTGAATCAGGATGTCGAGGCGACCGTAGTGTTCGAGCGCGGTCCGGACAATCGCATCGCCGCCTTCGCGGGTGGTGACCGACTCGGTGCACGCGACGGCTTGTCCTCCGGCCGCGGCGATCGCGCTGACCACCTGCTCGGCCGGCCCGGCGTCCACGCCCTCGCCGGCGAGGCTGCCGCCGGAGTCGTTGACGACGACCTTCGCTCCGCGCGATGCCAGCAGCATGGCGTAGGAGCGGCCGAGCCCTCGGCCAGCCCCGGTGACGACCGCTACCCTGCCGTCGAATCTCAAGTCAGCCATCTATGTTCCGAGGACCAGACCGTCTAGGTCGCCATTTGCACGCCATTCCTTGAGCAAGTCGTCGAACACGTAGAAGCCCGGCATGTAGGGATCACCGATGGCCGAGCGGATGCCCTCGCCGCCACCGCCACCCTCATTGTTGTAATAGCCAGGTGTGCACGAGACCGCGAATTCCGCGCTGTCTATTGAGGTTTCGCGGATCGTCTTGACCCAGTTGTCTTGAGCTTCCTGGCTCGGCTCGACGGTGGTCGCGCGGCGCGCTATTGCTTCGGAAATGATGTAGGCGATGTGCTCGGCTTGTTGCTCGAGCATCGCCGTGGTGTTCCCTGCCACGCCGCCCTGAATGAAGCCGGTGAAGAACTGGTTGGGAAAGCCTCGGCTGGTCATCCCATGGAGTGATTTGTAGCTGTCGCGCCAGTGATCGAAGAGCGACAGGCCGTCGCGGCCCTCGATCACATCGACCGCGTAACGACGGCCGATGTCGGTGGTGATCTCGAAACCGCTGGCGAAGATGACGCAGTCGACTTCATACTCAACGCCGTTGGCGACAATCCCCTTCTCGGTTAGCCGCTCCACGCCTTTGGATTCCGACACATCAACCAGCGTGACGTTCGGGCGGTTGAACGTCGGCAAGTATTCGTCGTTGCTGCAGGGCCGCTTGCACATGAACCGGTAGTAAGGTTTGAGCGCTTCGGCGGTCTCCGGGTCGTCGACGACCTCCTCGACGCGTCGTCGCAACCGCTCCATGACCTTGTAATCCTCTTCTTCGCGGAAGGTCATTATCTGCTCGATGGTCAGTGCCGTGGGATCGTCGGCAGCCGCGATCCGCGCGGTCAGGTTGCGCCCTAGTTCAGTCCAGAAATCGCACACCAGATCTGGCTCGTCGAATACTGCACCTTCCCCCAACGGTGACCAGCGGTGGAAGTTGCGCTTGCGTTGTTCTTGCCAGCCGGGCTGCAGGGAAGCCGCCCACTCCGGGTCCGTCGGCTCGTTGCCTCGCAGGTCCACCGATGACGGCGTGCGCTGAAAGACGTAGAGGTGCTTGGCGTCTCGGCCCAAGTGTGGAACCAGCTGCACGCCGGTCGCACCCGTACCGACAAGCGCAACACGCTTGTCATGGAGCTTGTGCAGTCCGCCGTTGGCATCCCCACCCGTGTAGTCGTAATCCCAGCGAGCGGAATGGAACATATGTCCCTTGAAGTCCTTGATGCCGGGGATTCCGGGCAGCTTCGGCCGGTTGAAGGAGCCCTGTGCCATCACCACGAACCGGGCACGAATGTCGTCACCGCGATTAGTGCTCAACTGCCAGCGCTTGATCGTCTCATCCCAGCGCACCTCGCGAACTTGAGTGGAGAAGATCGCGTCGTCATAGAGCCCGAAATGCTTCGCGATGCGACGGCAGTGCTCGTAGATCTCGGCGCCGTCGGCGAACTTCTTCGACGGAATGTAGTTGAGTTCTTCCAGCATCGGGATGTAGCAGTAGGCGTCGTTGTCGCACTGGATTCCCGGGAAACGATTCCAGTACCAGACCCCGCCGAAGTCCCCGCCCATCTCGATGATGTGCACGTCATCGACGCCGGCCTTCTTGAGGTACGCGCCCGCCAGCAGCCCGGTGATGCCGCCGCCGAGCACCGCCACGTCGATGTCCTCGTCGATAGGCGTGCGTGGTGTCACGGGCGTGTGGGGATCGACCTCGGCGAACTTCGCGAACTCGTCCTTGAGTTCCAAGTACTGTTTCGAGCCCTCCGGACGCAGCCGCTTATCGCGCTCGAATAAGTACTTCTTTCGCAGCGCGTCGATGTCGATGTCGTCCGGCGTCTGCGTCGGTCCGCATGTATCGAACATTGTCATCTATCTGAAAGCTCCTGCGGTTCGCCGGTACCCATGTACTTCGACAGTTGGTGATGGAGGTTGACAGTGCTTCGCTCTCGGTAGGGATTGGGTTTGGTACCCGGGAACGCAAGCGATTTCATGCCCTGCTGCACCGCGGCCATGTTTGAGAAATCCTGCGGCAATACCGACCGCCACCGAGGGTCACCGACCGGTGTGCATTCCCACTCTGTCTGTGGCTCTTGACCTTTCGGGTACAGCTCGAACACCGACACCTCGAAAATGCACTTGTCGGGGTTGTAGCTGGGGTGCGGCCGCGCGCCGTAGCAGAGCGCACTGGTCAGGCCCTGCCCGATCTGAAAGTTCGGGAAGATCTGCCATGCGGTGCCCGCCTGGCCGAGGATGTCGGACGGAATCGTCGGCCAGATCACACCGCGCGCTTCGTCGTCTCGGCGCGCCGACGCCAGCCAGTGCTCGAGAACCTTGTCGGCCGGTGTCCCCTCCGGCAATTCGTCGACCAGCCGCTTGGCGGCGTTCACCAGCGTCTGGGTGGTGGTGGCGTTGGTCTCCTCCATCGTGTACACCTGCATCTCTGCGGTTGACACACGCGGATCGGCACCGATGCCGAGCCGGATCTTGGACTTGGTGGCCTCCATGTTCTCCGGAGCGTCATAGCCGATGTTGCTGTGTTTGCCCTGCGCCCTGGCCCATCCCTTGAATTCGCCGAATTTGTTGAACTCCGGATGGGTTGTGTAGACGTGGTAGGTCTCGTTGAACGCCTCCAGCGCGACCTTCCAGTTGCAATCGAAGTGCAGCCACTTGCGCCACTTGTAGCGCATGTTCTCGAGGCTGAACGGGTCGAGAATCTTCGCGGCGGGAAATAGGTAGTCGGCAAGCGGCTCGCAGTCAGGGTCCATGTTGATCCACAACCAACCACCCCAGGTTTCGACCTTGACCGGTCGAAGGTGGGTGTTCTCAGGCGTCAGCGCTTCCTGCCAGTCTTGCCGTTCGCGGATGTACGTGCACGCCCCGTCCAGGCCGTAGGTCCAGCCGTGGAAGCCGCAGACGAACGACTTGCGGGCGCGACCACGGGCGTTTTTCGCCCCCTCGGGTGTGTCGATCAGCCGGCGGCCACGGTGCATGCAGACGTTGTGGTGGGCCCTGAACTCGGTGTCGCCGGTGCGCACCACGATGATCGAGTCGTCGAGAATGTCGTAGGTCAGGTAACTGCCCACCTCGGGCAGCTCCTCGACACGGCCAACCTGCTGCCAGACTTTTCGCCACAGCTTGTCGCGCTCGGCGCGGGCGTAGCTCTCGCTGATGTACGCCTCGACGCCGATCGTCGTGGGTTTCGAAAGTTCCTCAGCCGCTGCCGAATTCACATCCTTGGCTAGGTCCGTCATCACATGCTCCTTATCGCCGCTCGGAAGGAGTCGTCTTTGAGGAAAAGCGAGGTGTTGTCGGCGTCCAGATGTGTCCATTTGAGGTCCAGGCCGCCGTCTACCAGAAGCGTCTGCCCGGTGATGTAGCTGGACAGGTCCGACAACAGGAACAGTATCGCGCCGGCGATTTCCTCGGGACGGCCGCGTCGGCCCATCGCGATGGCGCGGCGATCGCGCTCGGCATCTTCATCGACGTAGGTGCGCGAGGCCGGCGTCGCGGTTACCCCGGGGGCCACCGCGTTGACCCGAATTTCGTCGAGGGCCAGTTCGACGGCCATCGTGCGGGTCATCGCCGCGATCGCCGCCTTGGCCGTGCCGTAGGCGATGTGGAACGGCGCGGTGTTCATCCCGCTGATCGAGGAGATCGAGACGATCGATCCCCGACGTTTGCGTGCTTTCAGTTCGGCGGCCATCGCCTGGCTCATGAAGAACGTGGCTTCCAGGTTTTGAGTGAACAGGTCACGCCAATCGCTACGGGTCACCCGGGTCGGCCGGCATCCAGGTCGACGGCGCGGCACCCCCAGCGACGTTCACCAGACCATGCAGGTCGCCGTCGGCGCGCACGGCCTGTTCGATCGCGGCGGCCACGCCGTCGTCGGTCGCGATGTCGGCGGCCACCGGGACGATCGACAGTCCTTGTTCGATCAGCGGCGCAATATGGTCGTCGAGATTTTGCTTGCCCCGGCTGACCGCGATCACCGTCGCGCCGGCCTCGGCCACCATGCGGGTGACGGTGGTGCCGATGCCGCCGCCCGCGGCCCCGGCCACCACCACAACGCGATGGTCAAGGCTGAGCAGGTTATCGGCCACTATTACTTTTGTCCGGACAAAATAGGCAGATGCGCATAATTGAGAATATGATTCTCTGCAAATAGCTAGGCGTCAAGTGCGGTCATCAGAGCGTTCCCGACCTATTGTCTGGACCAAACTCTATTGCTAACGTCACCGGCTGAAACGCCCGGACAACACGGCCCCGGGAGGTCAATACCGATGTTGCTGCAAGAAGGGCGCTCCGGTGCGGGAATGACACCGAGCCTCGCCGAGGGCTGGCGGCTGGAGCGGCTCACCCCGCCGAGCCGGCTGTTCGGCGCGAACGGTCTGCGGACCGGCCCCGACGGCCGGATCTACATCGCGCAGGTGACCGGCAGCCAGATCAGCGCCCTCGACATCGAGACCGGCGGGCTGGAAACGATCAGCGCCAAGGGCGGCGACATCATCGCGCCGGACGACGTGGCTTTCGACCCGCGCGGCAACCTTTACGCCACCGAGGTCATGGACGGTCGGGTCAGCGCGCGCAGCACCGACGGCCGCACCCGGGTGCTGCGCGACGATGTCCCGTCCGCCAACGGAATCACGGTCCACCAGGGCCGGTTGTTCATCGGCGAGTGCCGCGCAGGCGGGCGCATTCTCGAGCTTGACCTGGACGGCGGTCCGCCGCGGGTGCTGCTGGAAAATGTCCCGTCGCCCAACGCAATGGAGGTCGGCCCGGACGGCTTGCTGTACTTCCCGGTGATGGGCGCCAACGAAATCTGGCGGATCGCCCTTGACGGCGGTGCGCCCGAAACGGTCGCCACCGGCCTCGGCGTGCCGGATTCGGTGAAGTTCGATCCGACCGGCCACATCGTTTCGACCCAGGTGCACAGCGGCCAGGTGTTACGCATCGACCCGCGCACCGGCGAGCAGACAGTGCTGGCCGATCTCAACCCCGGCCTGGACAACTCGACCTTCGTGGGGGATCGGCTGTTCGTCTCGAATTTCACCGGCGAGATCACCGAAATCCTCAGCGGTGGCGAAACTTCGACCGTGTTGCCGGGCGGGCTGAACTGGCCGCTGGATCTGGCCGTCGGCGCCGACGGCAACCTTTACATCGCCGACGGCACCTACTTCTACGTTCTGACGCCCGATCGCACACTGCAGACCGTGGGCATGCTGTTCACCCCGGGCTACCCGGGTTTCCTGCGCGGCCTGGCGCCGGCCGGACCCGGCGAGTTCGTCGTCACCACCTCCGGTGGTCAGGTGTCGCGCTACCGGCCCGCCAGCTGCGAAACCGAGGTGCTGGCAGACGGATTGGATCAGCTCTACGGCGTGGCGATGACCGCCGACGGTGCCGTGGTCGCAGCCGAACTCGGGACCGGACGGGTGTTGTCGATCCGCGCCGGGCAGGTCGAGGTGATCGCTTCGGGCCTGCACGATCCGATCGGGCTGGCGATCGCGCCCGACGGCAGCCTGCCTGGTCTCCGAGGCGGGCGCCGGCCGGGTGGTCGGCTTACCGGATCCGGCGTCCAGACCGTGGTGGACGACTTGCGAAGGCCGCAAGGCATTCTGGTGCTCGGGCGGCAGCTATACGTTGTCGACGCCGACGCCAAGGCGTTGATCGCCGTGGATCTGGATGACGCAAGCCGGCACACCATTGCCTCCGGCTTGCCGATCGGCGCTCCGCCCGGCGTATCACCCAAGCCGTTGAGGGGCATGCCGCCGTTCTCCGGGCCGCAGGGACCGTTCGCCGGCATCGCCGCCGGGCCGGACGGCACCCTCTACGTGTCGGCCGACGCGGAGGGCAGCGTGCTGGCGTTGCGGCGGCAAGGCGGTCTGGATGGCTGACGACCGAGCAGTCGACCACCGCTACCTGCAGGTCGCGCGAGCGTTGCGGAAGGAAATCGTCGACGGAGTGTACCCGGTGGGTTCGCAGCTTCCCACCGAACATCAACTGTGCGAGCGGTTTTCGGTCAGCCGCTACACCGTCCGGGAGGCGTTGCGACGGCTACGCGACGACAACCTCGTCGCGTCGAGACCGCGGGCCGGCACGCTCGTCGTACCGCGGCCCTCCTCGGACTCCTACGTTCAAGACGTCGTCTCGATCAACGACCTGCTCGCCTTCGCGACCGGCGCGCAATTCGCGATCGAGTCCACCGGAATGGTCCTGATCGACGACCAGCTGGCAGCCCGAACCGGGCTCAGCCGCGGCGAAGAATGGTTGGCCGTCCGTGGTTTCCGGCGGACCGAGGGCGCGTCGTTTCCGGTGTGCCGAACCGAGTACTACATCAACCGGGCATTCGCGGCCGTGGGCAGACTGCTGCCGCGTCATACCGGTCCGATCTTCCCGTTGATCGAAGACCTCTTCGGGCTGAGCATCGTCGAGGTTCGCCAGGAGATCGCGGCGGTGTTGATCTCGCCGCTGCTCGCCGAGGAGCTGAGCGTCGACGGCGGTAGCCCGGGACTCGAGGTGCATCGCACCTACACCACGTCCGACGGCGAGGTCGCCCAGGTGACGATCAATACGCATCCCGCCGCGCGTTTCCGTCACTCGATGACGATGCGACGCGTCCGCAGCTAACCTCACGTTTAGATCGCGATGTCAAGCAATGTGGCCGGAAAATTGATCGGTGGACGACGGGTCCGCTGGGACGACGAGCGGGCCGCCGACGCCTATGCGCGCGGGTGGTGGGTGCGTGGCACCCTTGCCGACTCGTTGGTCGAGGCCGCGCAGCGCACACCGCACCGAGTCGTGCTGATCGACGCTGAATGCCAACTGGACTACCGAAGCCTTTACGAGCGGGCGTCGGCACTGGCGCAGACGATGCTGGCCCGCATGCCGGTCGGCAGCGTGGTGTCGTTGATGCTGCCCAATTGGCATGAGGCCACCGATCATTTACCTGGCCGCGACGATGGCCGGAATGGTGGTGAACCCGATTCTGCCGTCGCTGCGGGAGCGGGAGCTGCTGTTCATTCTCAACGACGCGGACACTCGGATGATTTTCGTGCCATCGGTTTTCGGGCGACACGACTACGCGGCGATGCTGGATCGGGTGGTCAGCCAGATGGATTCGCCGCCGGAGGTCGTCGTCGTCCGCGGTGGCGCATCGCTGCCCGCGGCGAACTCGGCGGCCGTCGAGCTGCCGACGCTGGATCCGGATGCGGTGCGGATGATCCTCTACACATCGGGGACGACGGGTCGGCCGAAAGGCGTTCTGCACAGCCATAACTCGATGCACGCGCTGATCTGCCAGCTCCGCGACTACTGGCAGGTGCAGCCCGGCGACAGGTTTCTGGTGCCGTCGCCGATCGCGCACATCGGCGGCTCCATCTACGCGTTCGAATGTCCGCTGCTGCTGGGCACGTCCACGGTCCTGATGGAACGCTGGAACGCCGATGAAGCGGTTGAACTCATCCGGGAACAGCGCTGCACTCACATCGCCGGCGCGACGCCTTTTCTGGAGCAGTTACTCGCTGCCGCCGAGCGTGCCGGTACCCGATTGCCGGAGCTCAAGCTGTTCGTCTGCGGCGGCGCATCGGTGTCACCGTCGTTGATCCGCAGAGCGGCTGAGTATTTCGAGCGCGCGGTGGTTACCCGGGTGTACGGCTCGACCGAGGTTCCGGTGACGACGGTCGGTGCCCCACTCGACCCCGACCATGCCGCGGACACCGACGGACGCCCCGGATTCGCGCAGATCAAGCTCGGCGACGACACGACGGGCGGCGGCGAGATTCATGCCCGCGGCCCGCAGATGCTGGTCGGCTACTTGCACGCGCGAGATGAAGCCGGATCGTTCGACGCCGAAGGCTATTTCCGCACCGGTGACCTCGCCCACTGGGTCGACGGCGACTATCTCGTCGTCACCGGGCGCGCCAAGGACGTCATCATCCGAAACGGCGAGAACATCGCGCCCAAGGAAATCGAGGACATCCTCATCGACCATCCCGGAGTCGCGGAGATCGCCGTTGTCGGCCTGCCGGATACCCGCACCGGCGAGCGCGCTTGTGCCGTCATCGTGCCGACGGATCGGTCGCGTCCTGATGTCGCGAGCCTGCGCAGTTTCCTGCAGGCCCAAGGGGTCGCCACATTCAAAGCACCCGAGCAAGTGGTGATCTGGGAACAACTCCCGCGAAACGACGCCGGCAAGGTGCTCAAGCACCAGATCCAGGCGGCCCTGACCGAGACGGACGGATGAGATGCAGATAGCGATCGTAACCGGCGCAACGGGCGGTATCGGCTTCGGATGCGCGACCAAGCTCTCCGAGATGGGAATGGCGGTGGTTGCCACCGGCCGCAACGAACAGCGGCTGGCCGAGTTGGCGGAAGCCATTGGCGCACCTGACCGTATCGCAACCATCGCGGTCGACCTGACCGACGACGACGCGCCCAGGCGCATCGTCGAAACCGCGGTCGAACGCTGGGGGCGCATCGATTTCCTGATCAACAACGCCGGGGTGGGAAACCCCACACCGCTGCACGGCACCGACGACGAAACGCTGGACTACTTCCTCAACGTGATGTTGCGCGCGCCCTTCCGGCTGGCGCGTGACGTGCTGCCGCACATGCAGCCCGGGTCGGCCATCATCAACATCACCTCGACGTTCGCCGTCGTGGGTGGTCTTCGCGGCGGTCCATACTCCGCGGCCAAAGGCGGTCTGACCGCGCTGACCACCCATATCGCCTGCCAGTACGGGTCGCACGGAATACGCTGCAACGCAGTAGCTCCCGGCGTGATCCAGACGGCGATGACCGAAGAGCGGTTGCAGGACCCGCGATTCCGCCGGATGCAGGTCGAGATGACTCCGCATCAGCGGTTGGGCACCATCGAAGACGTGGCGAGCACGGTCGCGTTCTTGTGCTCGCCCGGTGGCAGTTTCATCAACGGGCAGACCATCGTGGTCGACGGCGGATGGAGCTCCACAAAGTACCTGTCGAAATTTGCGCTGACGTCGGAGTGGACCGCCCAGTGAACCTGTTCGCGCTGCTGGAGCAGACCGCGCAGCGCTTTCCTGATCGCGGCGCGGTGTATCACGGCGAGCGGCGCTGCGGTACCTGGCGGGAGCTGCGGGACCGCGCACTGCACCTGGCGGGCTCGATCCGGCAGCACTGCCCGGCGGGCGCACGGCTCGCGATCATCAGTGAGAATCGCCCGGAGATCGTTGAACTGCTGTTCGGGATTTGGGCGGCGGAGTGCGTAGCGGTTCCGATCAACTACAAGCTGCATCCCCGCGAAATGATGCAAATCTTGCAAGATGCGGACGTCTCGCAAGTATTCGCCTCGGCAACGATCGCTGCCCAGCTAGGGTCGGGCTTCGGCTTTCCGGTGGAAAGCATTGAGGCAGAAGAGTACTCGACTCGGCTGGTCGCCGCGCCCGCGGCGGCACCGTGCACCGATCCGTCGACGCTGGCCTGGCTGTTCTACACCAGCGGGACGACGGGCCGCTCGAAAGGCGCCATGCTCACCCACCGCAACCTGATGGCGATGACGATCGCTCACCTCGCCGACATCGACGCACCCGACGAGGGATGCAGCCTGGTGCACGCCGCACCGATGTCGCACGGTTCCGGCCTCTACATTCCGGCGTACGTGCTGCGTGGCGCCCGCCAGGTGGTGCCGCCGCGCGGCGCGTTCGATCCGGGCGAATTCCAGGACCTGTGCGAGCATCATCCGGGCTGCAGCGCCTTCCTCGCGCCGACGATGGTGCGGCGCGTTGTCGAAACCGGTCGCGCACGCCCGAGCCAACTGCGGACCATCGTCTACGGCGGCGGTCCGATGTATGTGGACAGCATCAAGAAAGCGCTCGCCGCCTTCGGGCCGGTATTCGCCCAGATCTACGGCCAGGGCGAGTCACCGATGACCATCACCGGCCTGCGCCGTGCGGACCACGAAGCGGCCGGCGACGCGGTCTTGGGCTCGGTCGGTTACCCGCGGTCGGGCATGGAAGTCGCGGTGCTGCGCGCCGACGACACACCCGCGAGCGTCGGTGAGATCGGTGAGATCGTCTGCCGCGGAGACGTTGTCATGTGCGGCTACTGGCACAACCCCGATGCCACCGCAGCGGCACTACACAACGGTTGGCTGCGCACCGGCGATATGGGCTCCTTCGATGCCCGGGGCTACCTGACGCTGCACGACCGTTCGAAAGATGTCGTGATCAGCGGTGGTACCAACATTTATCCCCGCGAGGTGGAAGAGGCACTGCTCGAGCATCCGGGTGTGTCGGAAGCTTGCGTGGTCGGGGCACCGGACACCGAATGGGGTGAGGTCGTGGTCGCGTTCATCGTCGGCGTGGCGCAACCCACCGATCTCGACGCGCACTTGCTGCAGCGCATCGCCCGCTTCAAACGCCCCAAGCGCTACCTGACCGTCGACCAGCTACCGAAGAACAGCTACGGCAAGGTGCTCAAGCGCGAGTTGCGTCAACAACTGATCTGATGCCGCGGGCGCTTACGCTTCGTACGTGACGTGGTACCAGTGGCGGACCGGTTTATGGCCCTTGTCCGCTCGACCGGTGTCCGTCGCGCTCAACACGTTGACGTCGGTCACGTCGGGATTGTGGGCCTCGATGTAGCGCTCCAACTCGCGCACAAGCGCGTGATGCGGCTGATTTGGGTTGGCGAGCGCGTTCATCATGTGTGTTCGTGGCACGCAACCAATTATGCCGACCCGGGTGGCGTCAGTGACCCAACTGCGCGAAGTGGTCGCGGATGCCCGACAGCATCGCAATGTGCGCGTTAACCGCTTCGCGTCGGGTCGTCGCGGCCAGCAGCCGGGGAGCCGCAATCTGTAGCCGCTCGGTCAGACGGGTGCCCGAGTCGATCGGCTCGAAGCTCACGGTGCCGCGCAGTCGCACCCGGGGGAACTGGCGCGCCTCGGTGAGCACATCTCCGTGCACCGGAACCTCGACGCGGGCCCAATAGCTAATTCGAATCGCCAACGCCCCCAACGGGATGCGGTCACGCACCCGATAGGTCTGCACGTAACCGTCGGCAGTCTCGCTACGCGATATGGTTTGCACCGAAACGACCAGTGGGTGCACGACTTTGATGTTGTCCAGATCGACGTAGAAGTCGCGCACCTTGTCGGGTGTCGCGGGTATCTCTTCGGTCAGCGTTTCCGCGGCGTCGGCGATCCAAAAGCTCACAGTGGGCCAACTTAGCGGTTGCGGGCAAGCGCTTCGACAAACGCGGCCATGCGGCCACGGGTTTCCTCGTTGATCCAACTCGCCCGCACCTTGGCATCCATTTCCGCGCCTGCGTCTATCGCGACGCGAGCCGGCTGGTGCAGCTGTCGCTTGGTGGCCGCGTACGCGGATGGCGAGTACTCGCCGAGTTCGCGCGCGGTCGCAATCGCCTGGGAGATCAGCTCGTCTTTCGAGACAACCGCGTCGATCCAGCCGTGGGCAAGCGCGGTGTCCGCGTCAATCGTCTTAGCCTGCAACGCTGCTCGGGTCACCGATGTCCCCATCGCAAAGCGGCATATCTCCAGCGCGGCCACCGGGAACGGGACGCCGACTGAAAGCTCGGTAAGCCCGATCGTCCCCGCGGACATCAGCCGTACGTCGGCGCACATGGCGAGGACGCACCCGCCCGCAATGGCGTGCCCGTTGATCGCCGCGACCACCGGTGCCGGGTGGTCAAAGACCGCGAGGAACGCCTCCGACAGCGCCGTGACGAAGCGCTCGGCGTACTCAGCGCCACCGTCGACGAGCGCGCGCAGGTCAACGCCGGCCGAGAAACACCGACCGGCGCCGGTGATGACGACGGGCCCCTCGATGCTTCGCATCGACGCGGTGACGACTTCGAGGAGGTCCAAGTCGAGCGCGTTCACCGGTGGCTGGTCGAATCGGACGATCGTCACACCGTCGGTTACCTCGTGGTTTGTCACAGATCCTCCGCTCTTGTCGACCTTCCGGACCTTACCGGTGACAGTCATCGGGAACTCGTCGGCCATTGACATCTTGCGGGTCCGCTGTGATAGTGATCGAGCGTTAAGCGAAAACAGTATTCTCAGTTAAGGTTCCCTATGTACGCACAGGCAGTGGCAATGTGACCGCCGCACAGCGGCCGATGGCGTGGTTGCCGCACTCGATTGCGGAGGCGTCTACCGAGACACCGGCAAGCGGCGACGTGGACTTGGCTGCGGCGTGGTCGCATCTGCTGCGCCGGCTAGAGAGCGCAGCCGCAGCTCGTCGGATCCGATCCGGCAAGCCGAAATCGGGTCGATCTCGCGGCGGGCATGCGGCATCTGCTGGTGCTGCTGGCCGCCGGTATCGACGAGGCATTGCGCTTCGATCCCGATCCGATTCTGTCCGTTCAGCGCGCGAGTACCAATGACGTCGTGACGTGGGGAATGGAGTGTCCGGACTGTCTGTATACCCGCGCCACGCTGCACGGTGGTGAGAGCTATCGGCTGTTCGGTAACCGTGGCACTGCCCGGTACGTGGGACTGCAGACGATGAACGGCATCGCCTCGACCGCGAATGCATTGGTAGACGAACTCGAGGCCGACGGTGACGGCAACTTCGAGGTTGTTTTGTCCGCGCAGGAGCACGACGGGAACTGGATGCGGATCGAGGGCGCCCACCCCACATTGACAGTGCGGCACTTCTTCTACGACTGGGATACCGAGGTGGCGTCGTCGTTGCGGATCGAACGGATCGGCGCTCCGGCGCAGCGTGAGGTCCGCACCATCGATCCCGACCACGTGGTGTCACGGCAGCTGGCCGCCCTCGGCGACTTCGTTCACGACAATCTCGAGTTCTTTCTGCAGTTCGGCGCGGCAGCGCCACCGAATGGCTTCTTGCCCCCGATCGACCGCACCGCGATGGGCGCAGCCGCCGAGACAAGCCCGTCATCGGCCGTTGGGAACTCGGCCCGGATGAGGCGTTGATCCTGGAAGTCGAACCGCCCCAAGGCGTTTACTGGAGCTACTCACTTGGCAATCCGTGGTGGGAGACGATCCACTACGGTCGCCATCAGTCCAGCCTGAACGCGCACCAGGCGATCATGGACTCCGATGGGCTGGTGCGGGTAGTCGTGTGCGGGCGCGATCCCGGCGTGGCGAATTGGCTCGACACAGCGGGATTCAGCAACGGCGCGATGATTCTGCGCTGCGTGCGCACCAATACCGCGCCCACCCCGAGCGCCCGGGTCGTGTCGTTCGACGCGATCGCCTCCGCGTTGCCCGCCGACACGTTGAGGATCAGCGCCGACGAACGGGCATCGGTCCTCGAGCGGCGCCGGCGGGCCGTGCACGAAAGGTTCGCACTGTGATGTTCTCAGCCGACGACCTCGAGGACGGTGCCTGTGCCGCAACGGGGTTGCACGACTTCGGATCGCCGTATTACCGGGAGGGCTTGGAACGCACGGTTGATGCGCTGAACAACGAGGCCGAGCTGTCCGAGATGGGCCGGATCATCCAGCATGCCACCATCAGCAACGCGTTCATCCAGCGCCTCAAAGTCGAGGCCACCTACTCGCAGCACCCGGAGATTGACGACGAGGTGGTCGGCGGCCCGGTCTTTGTGATCGGGTTGCCCCGCACCGGGACCACGGCGCTGAGCCAGCTGGTCGCCGCCGACCCGCAGTTTCGTTCGTTGCGGATGTGGGAATCGCAGGCTCCCACCCCGCCGCCGGAGGCCGCGACCCAAGACACCGATCCACGCATCGCCCAGGCCGAAGAAGGCCTGCTGATGCTGAACAACATGTTTCCGTTGATGAAGACGATGTATAACTCCGAGGCGACCGCTGCGACCGAATGCCAGGATCTGATGGGCATGAGTTTCCGCACCTTCCGTTTCGACGGCGCCGTGCGGGTTCCGAGCTACCTGGCGTGGCTGATGCAGTGCGACATGCGCGAGACCTACACGTTTCATCGTCGGGTGCTGAAGCTGCTGCAGTGGCATTGCCCACCGACCCTGTGGCACTTGAAGACTCCGGTACACATGTTCGCTCTCGACACCCTCGTCGAGGCGTACCCGAACGCGAAATTCATGTGGAGCCACCGCGATCCCGCCAAAGTCATGGGTTCGGTATGCAGCCTCATTCGATACGTACGCAGCTGGAGCAGCGACCGCGATGACCCCGAGGAGCTGGGCGCCGAGCAACTCGACAGCTGGGCCGAGGCTGTTCGTCGGGCGATGGACTTCCGCAAACGTGTTGGTGACGAGCGGTTTTCCGACGTCGCCTTCGCAGACCTCCAGCAAGACCCGGTGCCCACATTGCGGGCGAGCTTACACGTCGTTGGGCTTGACGTTCTCCGATGCCACCGCGCGTTCCGTCGAGCAATGGGCCGGCGAACACAAACCCGGGTCGCGTGGCTCCTACGTCTACGATCTGGCCGACTATGGGCTCACGCCCGAGGGCGTCCGCGAACGGTTCGCCGAATACCTCGCCAGCTACGACGCGACCGCATGACCCGCCCGCTTACCCGGCGGCGCAATAAGCTCGCTCCCGACCCCGACGTGCGCCGCGCCATCATGGTCGCCGCGTCGGAAATCATTCGTGAACGAGGCGTTCGGGGACTCAGCATCGCGGGTGTGCTCGACCGCTCCGAGCTGAGCACCCGCGCGTTCTATCGGCATTTCGAATCGAAGGACCAGCTTGTTGCCGAGATCTTCCTCGACACGGCCCTCGCCGAAAAGCGGAGACTGAGAAGGAAAATGGCGAAGGCCACCAACCCGGTCGAGGCGGTGGCCGCCTGGATCGACGGACGCCTCGACCTTGCGTTCGACGAAACCACCAAGTCTGATCTGCGCGGCTTGTCTTTGGAAGCCCAGTCGCAAATGTTCGCCTCCCCCGGGCTGATTCAGCCCGCGTACGCCGAGATGCTCAAGCCGCTCGTCGAACAACTGCACCGCGGCCTGGTTGACGGCGCCTTTCACAACATCGATCCGGCAACCGATGCGCAGTCCATCCAGGGGGAGTGGTGTGGGCGAGCACTGAACGGCAATGGGCCACAGGCGATTGCGAACGAGCGGATGTCCGTCAACGAACCCTCCGGTTCTGCTTGCGCGGACTGGGCGTGACACCCGAAACGATCGCTGACATCACCGCGCGCGACCGA
>CAWBSW010000048.1:0-120929 GCA_963791535.1 uncultured Actinomycetota bacterium
TTGGCGTTGGCGGCAATCAGCTCTGGAAATTGCGGAACGAAAGAAGGCTTCACGAGGAGTTCGACGAGTACGACAAGGGGCCGCATAATTCCTCCTCCCAAGCGTACTTTGCCACCCGTCAGCGCCTTTGGAAAGCGACGCTACCTGACCCCTCAGGGCTGTCAAATGCGGTACTGTGTTAGCTGGACCGCTGCTCTGTCCTTGGGGCAAATCGGAGAGGTCAACTTTTCCTAGAGACGGTCACGGCCTAAGGTCGCTTCGGGCGGGTAAACCCTATTTCGCCCTCGATATGCAATGACGGCTATCGCGCGGACTGCGGTTCTTCTCGAGGCGACACCTATAGGCACGCTTTCCGCCCAACTGAGGCGTCCAAGGTGCAGTCTGGTACGTCCGCATTACGTCGGTACCGGCCGTCTGCTGCGCGCAAACAGCGGTCGTTCGCGACGGCGTGGCGAACGGAGCGAAAGCACTTGGAAGAAGGACGAGGACGCCGGGCGGGTGTTCATTGCCGGTACCGATGGCGTGATCGAGACTGTGGTGATTGGGTTGGCGTGGCGTGGCGTGGCGAGGTGTGCCAGCAGGTATTCGAGGAAGCCGCGGCCGACTTGGGCAAGGGGTTGAAATCCTGGTCAGACTCCCGATCCGGCACGCGCAAAGGCAACAAAGTGGGCTTTCCCCGTTTCAAGAAGAAGGCCGGTGCGGCGCCGTCATTTCGGCTGCGCAACAAGCACCCCAAGGGATGTCTAGAGGCGATCCGGGTCGGCGACAACAACCGCGCCCGCTCGATTACGCTTCCGGGCATCGGGCAGATGCGGGTGCATGACGATACCCGCCGGCTGCGGCGGATGCTCGCCAAGGGCCGTGCCAAGATCTGCTTCGCCACCATCACCCACCACGCCGGACGCTGGTGGATATCGCTGAACGTCGAAGCAGCCGAACTGCACCCAGCCCAGCAACACCCGGCCCGCCATCCGGACGATGGCGGATGGGTCGGCGTTGATCGGGGCTTGTCGGCGTTCCTGGTCGCCGCCTCCACCGACGGTGGGGAGGTCGCCCGGGTCACCGATGCGCCCAAAGCCCTTGCCGCGGGGATGAAACAGCAGCGTCGCCTCGCCAAGAAGTTGTCCCGCACGAAGGAACGATCGCGCAATCGCCGTGACGCCGCAGCCAAGCTGGGACGTCATCACCATCACGTCGCCAATGTGCGCCGCCATTTTCTGCATCAGGTGTCTAACGAGTTGGTCAAGACCCACGATCGGCTCGTCATCGAAGACCTCAATGTGTGCGGGATGCTCCGCAACCATAGGCTGGCCCAAGCTATCTCCGATGCTGGCTGGGCTGAGTTCGCCCGGTTACTGGGTTACAAGCAGGCCTGGCGCGGTGGCCAGCTCGTCACCGCTAATCGCTGGTACCCGTCAAGTAGGCTCTGCCCGGCATGCGGGGCCGTCCGGGACGATATGACGCTGGCCGATCGGGTGTTCAGCTGTGGCTGTGGGCATTCCGCGGATCGCGACACCAACGCCGCAGTGAATTTGGCCCGCTGGGGCCAGACCCATCACAAGGCATCATCAGATCCCCGGACCCCCAAGCAACGGGGCCGGGCCAACAATGCCCGCCGACGGGACGGCGCTGGCCAGCACCTTTCGTGTGCAGGTGTAACCAGCTCGGATGACGCGGGAACTGACGTTCACACCGCACCCGCGGTCTGGACCGACGACGCCCGAGAAGGGCGGGCCGAACATTTATCAGAGTTGTTCGACACGCTTTAGTAGGCTTTCGCCATGGGACGCCAAGTGTTCGACGACAAGCTGCTGGCCGTGATCGCCGACAATTCCGTGGGCGTGCTGGCCACTATCAAGCGCGACGGGCGTCCCCAGCTGTCGAACGTGTCGTACTACTTTGACGCCCGCAACGTGGCCGTTCAGGTGTCGGTCACCGAGCCGCGGGCCAAGACCCGCAACCTACGTCGCGACCCGCGGGCGTCGCTGCTGGTCAGCTCCGACGACGGCTGGTCCTACGCCGTCGCCGAGGGCGCCGCGGAGCTGACGCCGCCGGCGCTCGCGGTCGACGACGACACCGTCGAAGCGCTGATTACGTTGTACCGCAACATCGCCGGTGAACACCCGGACTGGGACGACTACCGCCAGGCGATGGTCACCGACCGTCGCGTGCTGCTGACGATGCCGATCGCACACGTATACGGCATGCCGCCGGGCGTGCGGTGATGGAATCACGCTGAAATGCCGCCGGCGCGCTAGGCTGCGGGCATGGCAGCATCCAAGTCGGGGCCCGATTCTGCGTCGGAGGACGGCACCAAACGCAAATTCCGAGAGGCGCTCGAGCGCAAAAACGCCAAGTCGGCTGGCGGATCGGATCATAAGGACGGCGGCGCCAAGACGCCCCGCGTGCACGGGCCGGTGGAGAACCGCCGAGAGTTTCGCCGCAAAAGCGGTTAGCCGCCTACCCGACGGGGTTCAGCTGGGCCTTCTCTTCCGACTCCGCGATCCCGAAAAACACAGCGGGAACGACGAATTCGATCGCTGTGAGCACTTCTTGGAACCAGTGCGGCCGGCCATTGTGAAACAGCGAGAGTATGCGTCCGACTGCGCTCAACAGCATGAGGCCCGCCAGTAGACGCACATCACCGGCCCGGATCGGAGATTTGCGTGCGGCGCGTAGCCAGGCGACCCCATATCCGGCGAAAAAAGCCGAGTAGAAACGCTCCCGCGAATCGACGGTGGCGTTGGCGTCCGTCGCACCGGGAACCGATGCCGTCCCGAGCGCGAAATGGTAGATGCCGATCGCGATGCAGGACAGACCGGTGAGCCCGGCAAGGTTCCTCAACTGGCTGCCGGCCATGGTGACCCTCCCTCACCGAAGCAATGGCGTATGGCCACCGTAGCCCGTAAGCACAAAGTTGGGCTGATACGGACCTCTCATTCACTTCGCCCGCCTGCTTGTGGTTGGGTTGTACCAGTTGGCTCGACGGAAGGAACACGTCGTTGACTGTGAAGCTCTGCTTGGCGCAGGAGCCCGACGCCGATCAACTTCTGTCCGAGAACCCGTTTGCGTTGGTAGTCGGGATGGTCTTAGACCAGCAGATCCCATTAGAAGTCGCCTTCGCCGGACCGAAGAAGATCGCCGACCGGATCGGCGGCTTCGACGCAGCCGAGATCGCCGACTATGACCCGGACAAGTTCGCCGCGCTGTGCTCGGAAAGACCTGCGATACACCGCTTTCCGGGCTCGATGGCCAAACGAATCCAGACGCTGGCCCAGATCATTATGGATCAATACGACGGCGACGCGGCCGGGTTGTGGACAGCAGGCGATCCCGACGGACCCGAGTTGCTGCGGCGGCTCAAGGCGCTGCCCGGGTTCGGCGAGCAGAAGGCGCGGATCTTCCTGGCGCTGCTCGGCAAGCAATACGCGGTGACCCCCAAGGGTTGGCGGGCCGCCGCCGGCGAATTCGGCAAGGCCGGCACGCACCTGTCGGTCGCCGACATCGCCGATGCCCGCTCACTGGACAAAGTGCGCTCGTACAAGAAGCACCAAAAACAGAAGAAGGCAGCCAAGAAGGCCAACGGAAAGGCGGCAATGTGAAGACCCATCTGAACTGTCCGTGTGGTGAGGCGATCACCGGCAAGGATGAGGACGAATTGGTCGAGCTGACCCAGGCACACCTGGCCAGCGCTCATCCCGGACTGGAGTATGACCGGGACGCGATTTTGTTCATGGCCTACTGAGGGCCGATCCGCCGGCGCGCACACGTCGTTGGGTGCGCGCCGACGGATAGAACCGGGCTTACGGCACCACCGTCGAACCGATGGTGGGCATGAACTGGCACTGCTTGTCCTTCGTCGTGACCTGCCCGAAGATCGTTGACATCACGCTGCCCGAACCGGTGTCGGCGATGGCGGTCAACGTGGTCGGCCCCGCCGGGTTGATGTCCGGTTGCGTCTTGAGCGTGACGCTGCCCGATTTGCCGGTGGTCAAATTCACCCAGGTCACATTCAACGGCAGCTTCTGCACGTCGGCGGGTCCCGGTGTGCCGATCGCGGTGAACACGTAGGCGGTCTGTCCGGCTTGTAGGGCCCGGCGTAGGGATCTTCGCGGGCCCGGCCACCGACAGAGCGGTCGCGAGGACGTTACCGCCGTCGGCCGCACAGCCATTGCTGATCGACGGATACATGAAGTCCTGCGTGGGCGGGGAGTCCGGGCTGAAACCCGGCGCCACTGGCGGAGTGGCCACGGAGGAGTGGCAGCGGGTGCCGGCGCCGCGGGGGGCGCAGCCGGGGCGGCGGCGGGAGCCGGTCCGGCGGGTGGCACCGCCGCGGCTACCGGGACGGCGTTCGGCGGGGCGGGTGCAGGTGCGGCCTCGGGCCCGGGGCCCGCGGCATGCACCGGGTCGATACCCGTGGGCAGGTGCGCCTGTGCGCCCGGTTCCACACCGGGCGGGACGATGTGCGCCGTGGGGGCGGAGCCGGCTGGCTGATTCAGGTCGGTCGGAACCGCTGCGTTGGGCGCCTGGACGAACTGGTTCACCGACGCCGCAACGTTTTTCGACTGGTCGGGCGCCGTCGGATTGTGGCTGAATGCCTAGGCCGCGGCCATCAGCAACTGCGTCGCCTGCTCGGGGTTGCCGGCGGCCTGCTGAATGATGGGGCTCAACTCGGTCAGCGCTGGCAGCCCGGGAAACTGCTGGGCGGGGATCGGCGGGGGCGGTGTCGGGTCGGCAGCCGCATCGGGGCCGAGCGCCACTGCGGCACTGCATGCGATGGCCGCCGCGGCGAAGCCGCTGATCAAGTTCCTGGTGATTGCCATGATGTCCTCCCGGTCGTCGTTGGTGTGGGAGGCCGGCTAGCGCGAGCGCGCTAGCCGGCCAACGTGCATCAGGGCAGGCCGGCTACCGGGAAGAACGCCGGGCTCGGCGATGCGACCGGCGCAGCGGCGGGCACGGGTACCAATCCGGGCGAGCTGACGCCGGGAGAGGCCGGGACCCCACCGGTCATCAACGAGGTCAGGTCGCCGGGCAGCGAAATCTGTTGCGGCAGCGGCACCGGCAGGAACGGCATCTGCGGCAAGTTCAGCTGCGCCTGGGGTAGCAACCCCGCGGGTCCGGCCGCAGGTGCGGCCGCCGCCGGAACGGTCGGCGTCAGCCCCGGGATGCCGGAGAGGCCGGGCGCCGGCGAGGCCGGTGCCGGAAGGGTCGGCGTCAGCCCTGGTATGCCGAGTCCGGGACTCGCGGTCGTCGCCGCCGGAGCCGCGCCGGGGAAGAGCGAGGTTGCGCCCGGGACTGCGGACGTTGTTCCCGGAACGGCGGCCGCTGACGGCTGCGGAACTCTGATGCTGGCCAACGGCGGCGGCGTCGCTGGCTGTCCGGCCAGGGCCGTCCCAAGGTTTTGCAACACCTGGGGTGCGTTGGCGGCCCCATTGACCAATTGCTGCCCGATGTTCGGTGCGGGTACCGGTGCCGCGGGGTCGGCGTGGGCTGTGCCCATCAGACCGCCGGTGAGTAGCGCGGCCGATGAGCCCGCCACCACCGCGGTGGCGCGTAACAACGTCCAAATGGTTGACATGACTCTCCCTGGTTCTCGATGATGGGGTCCTCCCGCGCCGATAGTTCGCTTGATACTGAAGTGACTCAAGTGACACGTGTGGCGGTTATTTGATCGTTACGGATACGTGTGACTGCGGTGACCGGGCGGGCTCGTCCGGGCGGCAGTCGCACCGTTCGCGGACCGTTAGAGTCGTGCAGATAGACACCACCTCGGCCGCCCCGGCGGCAGCTAACAGCCACCGGCGGGCGATTTCGCTGAACACTGCCGGGCCGGCGCTATTGGTCCTGAGTGTCGCCGCGCGGCTGGCCTGGACGTACCTGGCCCCCAATGGGGCCAATTTCGTCGACCTGCACGTCTACATCGGCGGTGCGGCCACTATTGACCGCCCAGGCAGCCTCTACCACTACGTCTACGCCGACCAGACGCCGGATTTCCCGCTGCCGTTCACCTACCCGCCCTTCGCGGCGCTCATCTTTTACCCGCTGCACCTGCTGCCGTTCGGCCTGGTCGCGTTCTGCTGGCAGGTCGGGACGATGGCCGCGCTCTACGGCGTGGTCCGGGTCAGCCAGCGTCTGCTCGGCGTGGCCGCCGGAGAGGGCCACCGTCTGGCGATGCTGTGGACCGCGGTCGCCATCTGGCTCGAGCCGCTGCGCAGCACGTTCGACTACGGCCAGATCAATGTGGTGTTGGTGCTGGCCGCCCTTTACGCGGTCTACACCACCCGGTGGTGGTTGTCGGGCCTACTGGTCGGACTGGCGGCCGGCGTGAAGCTGACGCCGGCCATCACCGGCCTCTATTTCGTCGGTGCCCGCCGGTGGGGTGCGGCGGTGTTTTCCGCGGTCGTGTTCTTCGCGACCATTGGGTTGTCGGCACTCGTCATTGGTCACGAGACCCGCCAGTACTTCACCAAGCTGATCTTCGACACCGACCGGGTCGGGCCGATCTGCACGACGTTCAATCAGTCCTGGCGGGGCGGCATCTGTCGGATCTTCGGCCACGACGCCGGCTACAGCCCGCTGGTGCTGACCGGGATTGGGGTCACCGCGATACTGGCCATCCTGGCCTGGCGTGCGCTGAGCACCGGCGCCGACGTGCCGGACCGGCTCGGCACTCTGCTGGTCGTCGAGTTGTTCGGGCTGTTGCTCTCGCCGATTTCCTGGACACACCACTGGGTTTGGCTGGTGCCGCTGATGATCTGGTTGCTGCACGGGCCACTGTCGGAGCGTCTCGGTGCGCGCATTCTCGGCTGGGTCTGGTTGGTGCTGACCATCGTCGGTGTGCCGTGGCTGCTCAGCTTCGCCCAGCCGACCATCTGGCAGAACGGCAGGGCGTGGTACCTGGCCTGGGGCGGACTGGTCTACATCGTGGCGACGCTGGCGACCTTGGCGTGGATCGCGGCGAGCGGAACGCGAACGGCTAGTCCCCGATAATTCCGTCGATGTCGTGCGCCATCGCGACGTCCTTGTCGGTGATGCCGCCCTCGGAGTGGGTAACCAAAGCGAAAGTCACCGTCCGCCAGCGGATATCGATGTCGGGGTGATGATCCTTGGCTTCCGCGTGCTCGCCCACCCTGCGCACGGCATCAATACCGGCGAGGAACGCCGGGAATTTCACCGACCGGCGCAGTGCGCCATCCGCGCGTTCCCAGCCGTTCAGGTCAGGCAGTGCGGCGTCTACTTGTTCATCGGTTAACACAGCCATATACCTGACCCTACCGGTATAGCCACGAGGGTTTTTCCAGCAAATTTGGGTACCGGTTGGTGCGCCTCGCCCGTTTCACGAGCCTGCACGCGGGGCCATGGGGGCGCAGTCTTGTCTGAAAAGACGCTGAGCAAAATCATCTTTGAATGCGCAAAATTTATAGAGCATTGGCAGGACACGTAACGTTCGAAAGTGCGCAGGTCAGCATTCCATTTGAGCGCGTCTGGCGCTATCAGGAAAGCCCACATTTACGGTTGGTCCCGCGGAACTCTAGCGGAGCGCCTATCTGAGAGTTAGATTAGAAAATCGTAATGACACACATGTAGAGGAGTCCCGCCGGCTCGGGACGGCGGCCCAGTCCCAGGGAAGGACGAATCATGCTGAACATCGTCGCTGTTGGTCGGATTGGCATCCTCGGAGCGGGCTTGGCCGTCGGGGCCGCGTTGGCCTCCATGCCGGGGGTCGCATCCGCCGACCCGACGCCCGATCCGAACATTTTCAGCTCGATCGACGTGTCGTCACTGCTGCAAGACGCTCTACCCGCAGCAACCCCGAACTTCGCTATCTCGATCGACGGGTTTCCGTTGCTGCAGGAAGGCACCGCCACGGCCACCTCGAGCATGGGGAACATTGCAATCGCGAGCGGCGCTGACACGAACGCCACCGCGACCGACGGCTTCGGCAACCTGGCTGTTGCAGATGGCCTCTTCAGCACCGCTACGGCCGGCGCCGGCGACGCCAACGTGGCCTTCGCCAGCGACGGCGGCACCGCCACGGCCGGCGAGGGCTTCCTCCTCGCCGCCTTCGCCAGCGAGACCAACGGTGATGCCACGGCTGCCGGCGGTTACCTCGACTACGCCTCCGCCTCCGTCGCCGGCAGCACGGCCACGGCCGGTGACGGCAACTTCGACTCGGCCACGGCCCACAGCCTCGACAGCGTCGCAGAGGCTATCGCGGGCAACTTCAACAAGGCCTTTAGCGGCGTCGGCGGGGGCAGCTCGTTTGCCGAATACGGCAACGGTAACGACGCCTTCGTGCTCGGCAGCAGCACGGCCACGGCCGGTGGCACTGCCACCGATGTGCTCGGGAACAACGACATCGCCGCCATCCTGGGCTACGGCAGCGACGCCTCCGCTGGCGCCAACCTGACTGACCCCGGTAGTTTCGACTTCGCCGGCATCTACGGTGACAGCTCGACCCTGGCCGCGACCGGCGCCAACTTCCTGTTCGAGACCGTGCCGTCACTGTTCTGACGGTCAGAAGCAGAGAGCCCCGGCCATTTGGTCGGGGCTTTCTGTATGGCTAGGAAGCCGGGCGATGTGCGAGCACGGAGGTGGTATTCGCTAACACAGCCACCTCTCGACCGGATACCGTCACCGCGATGCCGAACCAGATCGTGGTCGCCGGCGCCGTCATCGCCGAATCCAGGGTGCTGGTCGCACAACGCCTGCGGCCGCCCGAGCTGGCGGGCCGCTGGGAATTGCCGGGCGGCAAGGTCGGGCCCGGTGAGACCGAGCCCGAGGCGCTGGCCCGCGAACTGGCCGAGGAGCTGGGCGTCGAAGTCGCGGTCGGCGAACGCCTCGGCGACGATATCGCGCTCAATGCGACGACAACGCTGCGCGCCTACCACGTCAGTCTGATCCGCGGCGAACCTCTTCCGCACGAGCATGGTGCGTTGCGTTGGGCGGCGGCGGCGCAGTTGCACGACATCGACTGGGTACCCGCCGACCGCGACTGGCTGCCTGCCCTGCGTCGAGCCCTGGAGCCGCGATGATCAGGGCAGGAATGCCGAGGAGAGGTAAACGGCCGCGAGCAGCCCACCGACAGCCGCGCTCAAGGCGAGCAGCGTGAAGTGGCGGTTGTCCAGCGTCTTCGGACTCCTCTCGTCGAAGTGACCGACCGCGGGTTTAAATCTTCTGCGAGGCCGAAGGCACTGATCAATAAGGGATTTCCCTACTTTTTCGACAGCCGTGACGGGCGTCACGTCTTTGCGCTCGGTTTCGCGATCAGCCGCTCCCGCTGCGACAATCACCGGCGTGGATTTTCGCAACGTCGCCATCGTCGCCCACGTCGATCACGGCAAGACGACGCTGGTGGACGCCATGCTCCGGCAATCCGGCGCGCTGACCCACCGCGGCGACGACGCGATCGAGCGGCTGATGGACTCGGGTGACCTCGAAAAGGAAAAGGGCATCACGATCCTGGCCAAGAACACCGCCGTGCACCGCAAGCACGCGGACGGGTCCACCACGGTGATCAACGTCATCGACACGCCGGGCCACGCCGACTTCGGCGGCGAGGTCGAGCGCGGGCTGTCCATGGTCGACGCAGTGTTGCTGCTGGTCGACGCCTCCGAAGGCCCGCTGCCGCAGACCCGCTTTGTGCTGCGCAAGGCCTTGGGTGCACATCTGCCGGTGATCCTGGTCGTCAACAAGACCGACCGGCCCGACGCCCGGATCGCCGAGGTCGTCTCCGAGAGCCACGACCTGCTGCTCGACGTCGCCTCCGACCTCGACGAGGAGGCGCAGAAGGCCGCAGAGGACGCACTCGGACTGCCGACCCTGTATGCGTCTGGTCGCGCCGGCATCGCCAGCGCGGTGGTGCCGGCCAACGGCGAGAACCCGGCGGGCGACAACCTCGATCCGTTGTTCGACGTCCTTCTCGAGCACATCCCGCCGCCCAAGGGCGACCCCGAAGCCCCGCTGCAGGCTCTGGTGACCAACCTGGACGCGTCGGCGTTTCTGGGCCGGCTCGCGCTCATCCGGATCTACAACGGGCGCCTGCGCAAGGGCCAGCAGGTGGCGTGGATGCGTGAGGTGGACGGTGCGCCGGTCATCACCAACGCCAAGATCACCGAATTGCTCGCGACCGAGGGCGTTGAGCGCACTGCCACCGACGAGGCGGTCGCCGGGGATATCGTGGCGGTGGCCGGGCTGCCCGAGATCATGATCGGCGACACGTTGGCCGATCCCGACCATGCCCACGCGCTACCGCGCATCACCGTGGACGAGCCGGCCATCTCGGTGACCATCGGCACCAACACGTCCCCGCTGGCGGGCAAGGTGTCGGGGCACAAGCTGACCGCGCGCATGGTCCGCAGCCGGCTGGACACGGAACTGGTCGGCAACGTCTCCATCCGGGTCGTCGACATCGACCGGCCCGACGCCTGGGAGGTGCAGGGACGCGGCGAGCTGGCGCTGGCGGTGCTGGTCGAGCAAATGCGCCGGGAAGGCTTCGAGCTCACGGTGGGCAAGCCGCAGGTGGTGACCAGGACGGTGGACGGCAAGTTGCACGAACCGTTCGAGGCGATGACGATCGACTGCCCCGAGGAGTTCGTCGGGGCGATCACCCAGTTGATGGCAGGCCGTAAGGGCCGCATGGAGGAGATGGCCAACCACGCCGCGGGCTGGGTCCGGATGGACTTCATCGTGCCAAGCCGCGGCCTGATCGGCTTCCGCACCGACTTTCTCACCCTCACTCGCGGCACCGGCATCGCGAACGCGGTGTTCGACGGCTACCGGCCGTGGGCCGGTGAGATCCGGGCCCGCCACACCGGGTCGCTGGTGTCCGACCGTACCGGCACCATCACGCCGTTCGCGCTGATGCAGCTCGCCGATCGGGGCCAGTTCTTCGTCGAGCCCGGCCAGGACACCTACGAGGGCATGGTCGTCGGGATCAACCCTCGCCCAGAGGATCTCGACATCAACGTCACCCGCGAGAAGAAGCTGACCAACATGCGATCGTCGACCGCGGATGTCTTCGAAACGTTGGCCAAGCCGCTCGAGCTCGACCTGGAGCAGGCGATGGAATTTTGCGCTAACGACGAATGCGTCGAGGTGACGCCTGAGATTGTCCGAGTCCGCAAGAACGACCTGGACGCCACCACCCGTGCGCGCAGCAAGGCTCGGGCCAAAGCCCGCGGCTAGCTAGTTGGCACACCAGTCACGCCAGCACGGGCGAGAGACCATGGCATTGTGTTCGCAGTGTTCGTCGCAGTGTTCGCAGTGTTCGCAGTGTTCGCAAGCGACGGCGTATGCGATATCGCCCAGGCACTGATATCTCCCGCGCCATCAAACCGAAAAGAGCACTAATCCTCCAGCCAGCGACTGACGAGGCCGGTGAGTCTCGTGAGGTTCCAGCAGCCATTGATCAACCGTTGGGCCCCGATACCCTGTTGGGCGTGCCGAAACGAGCCCGCCGCGCCTGGCTAACCGTCGGCGTGCTGGTTTCGACGATGGCGCTGGCCGGCTGCGCCGTCAGCCCACCGCCGGCCCCGCAGAGCACCGAGACCACGCGGAGTATCGCGCCGCCGCCGCTGCGGAAGACGCAGATCATCATGGGGATCGACTCGATCGGCGCCGGGTTCAACCCGCATCTGCTGTCCGATCTCTCTGCGGTCAACGCTGCGGTTGGTGCGTTGGTGTTGCCCAGTGCGTTCCGGCCGGTGGCCGACCCGGCCACACCGACCGGATCCCGTTGGGAGATGGACCCGACGCTGCTGGTATCCGCCGATGTGACCAACGAGAACCCATTCACGGTGACCTACAAAATCCGGCCGGAGGCCCAGTGGACCGATAACGCCCCCATCGCCGCCGACGACTTCTGGTATCTGTGGCGGCAGATGGTCAGCCAGCCCGGCGTGGTCGACCCGGCCGGCTACGACCTGATCACCGGCGTGCAGTCGATCGACGGCGGTAAGCAGGCGGTGGTCACGTTCTCCCGGCCGTACCCGGCTTGGCGCCAGTTGTTCACCAACATCCTGCCCGCGCACATCGTCAAGGATGTGCCGGGCGGTTTCCCGGCCGGGCTGGCGAGCGCCCTGCCGGTCACCGGCGGGCAGTTCCGGGTGGAAAACATCGACCCGCAACGCGACGAAATCCTGCTCGCCCGCAACGATCGCTATTGGGGGCCGCCGGCCAAGCCGGATCTGATCCTGTTCCGGCGGGCCGGGGCGCCGGCCGCGTTGGCCGATTCGGTCCGCAACGGCGACACCCAGGTGGCCCAAGTACACGGTGGCTCAGCGGCTTTCGCGCAGTTATCGGCGATCCCGGATGTGCGGACCGCCCGAATCATGACGCCGCGCGTCATGCAGCTCACGTTGCGCGCCAGCGAGCCCAAGCTGGCCGATGCCGCGGTCCGCAAGGCGATTCTGGGACTGCTCGACGTTGACTTGCTCGCCGCCGTCGGTGCCGGCAGTGACAACACCGTCAGCCTGGATCAGGCGCAGATTCGCTCGCCCAGCGACCCTGGCTACGTGCCGACCGCGCCGCCGGCGCTGACCAGAATCGAGGCATTGGGGCTGCTCGAAGCGTCGGGATACCAAATCGAAAACGACACCTCGGCGTCGGTCACACCGCCACCCCCGGCGCCGTCCGCGCCGCCGCGGCCCACTAATGGGCCACCAGAGATCACCCGCGGCCGCATCAGCAAGGACGGCAAGCAGCTGTCCCTGATCATCGGCGTGGCGGCGAACGACCCGACATCGGTGGCGGTGGCCAACACCGCCGCCGACCAGTTGCGCAATGTCGGTATCGCCGCAACCATTTTGGCGCTGGATCCGGTGGCGCTGTACCGCGACGCGCTGGTCAACAACCGGGTGGACGCCCTGGTCGGTTGGCGCGAGGCCGGCGGGAATCTGGCGACGCTGCTGGCCTCCCGCTACAGCTGCCCGGCGCTCGAGGCGACGCCGGTGTCGACGGCGACAGCCCCGACCGCCTCTTCAGACCCATCCGTGACGGCCAGGGCGACTCCCGCCACCACGCCGACGGCGCCCAACTCGACCGCGCCCAGCCGGGCGCAGGAACCCGGGGCGCTGGTGCAGGCGCCGTCCAACCTCACCGGTATCTGCGATCACAGCATCCAGTCGAGTATCGATGCCGCACTGGCCGGCACCGCGAACATCAATGACGTGATCAACGAGGTCGAACCGCGGCTGTGGAACATGTCGACCGTGCTGCCGATCCTGCAGGACGCCACGATCGTCGCCGCGGGTCCCAGCGTGCTCAATGTGAGCCTTTCAGGTTCGGTGCCGGTCGGGATCGTCGGCGACGCCGGGCAGTGGGTCAAGACCGCGCAGTAGGCTGCCTGTATTCGCAGCTCACAGGCCATCTGGGCGGTCGCGGCTACCCGACTGGACTAGCGTCGTTGTGCGCCGGCGCCGAAGGCGCAATTACGGTGTCGACGATGTGCGCCAGTTGGCGCTTGTTCGGTGGGGCCCCGGTGAGCAACAGCTGTTGGTTGATCAACGCCGGGCCGACGCGCGCGGTGTACGTGCGTCAGGGCGGCAGCGTTGATCTCGCCGTTGGCCACGCCGGCCTGCAGAATTGACTCGGTGATCCGCAGCCGGGGTGTCACGACGGCGTCGGCGAACAGCGCGCGCAATTCCGGCTCGTGCAGGAGCTGATTCATGATGGCCAGGCTCGGAAACGCCGTCTTGCCGGCAAGCACGTCGCAGTGTGCGGCGAAGACCGCCAGCAGGTTCTCCCGCGCCGATCGGTCGGCACGGGGCTCTGGCACTTGCGGTAGCGCGTAGAGCAGCGCCGCCTGGACTAAGTCATGCTTGGAAGACCAGCGCCGGTACAGCGCGGCCTTGCCGGTCCGGGCCCGCGCGGCGATCCCTTCCATGGTCAGGCCGCCGTAGCCGACCGCGGCCAGTTCCGCCAGCGTCGCGTCGTAGAGGGCGTCTTCGAGTTCCTTGCCCCGCCGGCGCGTGCGGTTGACCGTTGGCATGGAGTTGGTCTGCTCTGCCATCCGTTGATAGTAGCCACCGGCGTTTCTCTTGGCGAAACGGCGGCTTTGCCGGTCCACCGATTCCCACTGCGGGCCAGCGGGTTACGTCTTCGCTACCGGCGCATCACAACCGGTATGGTGCGTCCATGCAGGAGACCCCGCGGCTGTTGTTCGTACACGCCCATCCGGACGACGAGAGCATCACCAACGGCGCCACGATCGCCCATTACGCCGCCCGCGGCGCTCGGGTGCATGTCGTCACCTGCACTCTCGGCGAAGAGGGCGAGGTTATCGGCGACCGGTGGGCACAGCTTGCCGTCGATCAGGCCGACCAACTCGGCGGTTATCGCATCGGCGAACTCACCGCGGCGCTGGATGCCCTGGGTGTCAGCGCGCCGATCTTCCTCGGCGGCCCCGGCCGCTGGCGCGACTCGGGCATGGCGGGCACTGAACCGCGCGGCCGGCGGGGTTCTCAGCGGTTCAGCGACGCCGACGAACGCGAAGCGGTCGGCGCGCTGGTTGCCGTCATTCGCGACTTGCGGCCGCACGTCGTGGTGACCTACGACCCCAACGGTGGATACGGGCATCCCGACCACATTCAGGCCCACGTGGTCACCACAGCGGCGGTGGCGGCGGCCGGCACCGACGACTACCCGGGCACGCCGTGGACAGTGCCGAAGTTCTATTGGACGGTCATTGCCCGCAGCGCCTTCAGGGCGGGTTGGGCGGAGCTCGGCCCCGAGGATCTACGGCCCGAATGGCTGATCCCGCCGGCCGATGGCGATTTCGGCCGGCTCGGCTTCCCCGATCAAGAGATCGACGCGGTCGTCGACGCCTCCGATGCTTTGTCGGCCAAGCGGGCGGCGCTGGCGGCGCACGCCACCCAGCTCACCGTCGGCCCCACCGGCCGGGCTCTCGCGTTGTCGAATAACTTGGCCCTGCCCATCGTTGCGCAGGAGCACTACATTTTGGCCGCCGGCAACGCGGGCGAACGCGATCAGCGCGGCTGGGAGACTGATCTGCTTGCCGGACTCGACCTCACCGAGCCTGCCGCGCGGTAGGCTTCCCGGCATGGATCCGGATCTGGACTACAACCAGCAACACTGGCAGCACCGACTGGACAGCTTCCAGTGGGTGCTTATGTCCATCGTCTCGCAGTTGGACAGCGTCCCGACCTGACCGCCACCAAGCCGCGCGCCGGGCAGATCGACGACACCGGCGCGACGGACCCGTCGATGCGAATCGTCATTCTGGCGTTGCTGGCCGTCGACGGGATTCTCTCCGCGGTGGCCGGCGCGCTGCTGCTGCCGGTCTATATCGGTTCAATCCCTTTCCCCATCAGCGCGGTGATCAGCGGTCTGGTCAACGCGGCCCTAGTGTGGGCCGCCGGGCGATGGACCACATCGACAAGGCTGGCCGCGCTGCCCCTGTGGACCTGGCTGCTGACGGTCCTGGCAATGTGCGCGCCCGGCCCGGGCGGCGACGTCATCTTCGGTGGGCGCGGACTGCTGGCCTACTCGCCGTTACTGCTGCTCGCGGCGGGTTTGGTGCCGCCGGTGTGGGTGCTGTGGCAGCGCCAAACCGAAATCTGACGAGCCGCCGGACCAGGCCGTTGGCCGAACGAGGGCAGGGGCCCGCTGATGCGCGACTGGACGCTAATGTTGCGCACATGGCACGCGTCGGGGATGCAGATGGTTGCGCGCGGATGAAATCCGGGCGGACGGGAGTTACACCAACGTGCCACTGACTCCGGGCGAAGAACCGACGTTCCTGCCCAGCCCGTCGGTGCCGCCGCAGTCGAACGCGTCCGCGATGCGGCGGGTGTTGCGGCGTGCCCGCGACGGCGTCGTGCTGAATGTCGATGAGGCGGCGGTCGCGATGACCGCGCGCGGTGAAGACCTGGTCGACTTGTGTCGCAGCGCGGCGCGGGTACGCGATGCCGGTCTGGAATCGGCGGGACGGCGCGGCGCCGGCGGACGGCTGCCGGTCAGCTACTCGCGCAAGGTGTTCATCCCCGTGACGCACCTGTGCCGGGACACCTGCCACTACTGCACATTTGTCACCGCGCCTGCCAAGCTGCGTGCCCAGGGCGGCGGGATGTTCTTGGAACCGGACGAAATTCTCGAGATCGCCCGTCGGGGCGGCGAACTCGGTTGCAAGGAAGCACTGTTCACCCTCGGCGATCGGCCCGAAGATCGGTGGCCGGAGGCGCGCGAGTGGCTGGATGAGCGCGGTTACGACTCCACATTGTCCTATGTGCGGGCGATGGCGATCCGGGTGCTGGAGGAAACCGGGCTGTTGCCGCACTTGAATCCCGGCGTGATGAGTTGGTCGGAGTTGTCGCGGCTGAAGCCGGTGGCGCCGTCGATGGGGATGATGCTGGAGACGACGTCGCGGCGGCTGTTCGAAACGAAGGGCCTGGCGCACTACGGCAGTCCCGACAAAGATCCGGCGGTTCGGCTGCGCACGTTGACCGACGCTGGACGGTTGTCCATACCGTTCACCACCGGTCTGCTGGTCGGCATCGGCGAGACGCTCACCGAGCGGGCCGAAACGTTGCACGCTATTCGCAAGTCGCACAAGGAGTTCGGGCACGTTCAGGAAGTCATCGTGCAGAACTTCCGCGCCAAGGAACACACGGCGATGGCCTCGACGCCCGACGCCGGTATCGATGACTTCCTGGCCACCGTGGCGGTGGGCCGGCTGGTGCTGGGCCCGGGAATGCGCGTTCAGGCACCGCCGAACCTGGTGTCCGCGCGACGAGTGCATCGCGTTGATCGCGGCGGGTGTCGACGATTGGGGCGGCGTCTCGCCGCTGACGCCTGATCACGTCAACCCCGAGCGGCCCTGGCCCGCCCTCGACGAGCTGGCCGCCGTCACCGAACAGGCGGGATACGACCTCGTCGAGCGGCTGACAGCGCAACCCAAGTACGTGCAGGCGGGGGCGGCCTGGATCGATCCGCGAGTCCGCGGCCACGTCGTGGCGCTGGCCGACCCGGCCACCGGACTGGCCCGCGATGTGAAGCCGGTGGGCATGCCGTGGCAGGAGCCCGACGACGTCGCGTCCTCCGGCCGGGTGGACTTGAACGCGTTAATCGACACCGAAGGCCGCAGCACGGAAGCCCGCAGCGATCTGCTCAGCGCATTCGGTGACTGGGATTCGATCCGGTCGCAGGTGCACGAGTTGGCCGCCCGTGCTCCCGAGCGCATCGACATCGACGTGCTCGCCGCATTGAGTGCGGCGGAGCGCGACCCTGCCGGTTGCACCGACGCCGAGTATCTGGCGTTGGCCACCGCTGACGGCCCTGCGCTGGATGCTGTTGCCGCGCTGGCGGATTCGTTGCGCCGCGACGTGGTCGGTGATGACGTGACGTTCGTGGTCAACCGCAACATCAACTTCACCAACATCTGTTACACGGGCTGCCGGTTCTGCGCTTTTGCCCAGCGCAAGGGCGACGCCGATGCCTATTCGCTGTCGGCCGCCGAAGTCGCCCAACGTGCCTGGGAGGCGCACGTCGCCGGTGCCACCGAGGTGTGCATGCAGGGCGGTATCGATCCCGAGTTGCCGGTCACCGGCTACGCCGATCTGGTGCGCGCCGTCAAGGCACGGGTGCCGTCGATGCACGTGCACGCGTTTTCGCCGATGGAGGTCGCCAACGGTGTGACCAAGAGCGGCTTGAGTATTCGCGAGTGGCTGACCAGCCTGCGTGAGGCGGGCCTGGACACCATCCCCGGCACCGCCGCGGAGATCCTCGACGACGAAGTCCGTTGGGTGCTCACCAAGGGCAAGCTGCCAACCTCGATGTGGATCGAGATCGTGACCACCGCGCACGAGGTGGGCCTGCGGTCGTCGTCGACGATGATGTACGGACACGTCGACGATCCGCGGCACTGGGTCGGTCACCTCAACGTGTTACGCGACATCCAGGACCGCACCGGAGGTTTCACCGAGTTCGTGCCGCTGCCGTTCGTGCATCAGAACTCGCCGCTGTACCTCGCCGGCGCGGCACGGCCCGGGCCAAGCCACCGCGACAACCGCGCGGTGCATGCGCTGGCACGAATCATGTTGCACGGCCGCATCTCTCATATCCAAACCAGCTGGGTCAAGCTCGGCGTCGAGCGCACGCAGGTGATGCTCAACGGCGGTGCCAACGACTTGGGCGGAACGCTGATGGAGGAGACCATCTCGCGGATGGCCGGCTCCGAACACGGATCGGCCAAGACCGCCGCCGAGTTGGTCGCGATCGCCGAGGGCATCGGTCGCCCGGCACGCCAGCGCACGACGACATACGCCCCGCTGGCGGCGTAGTCGTCGGTGGCGGCGGGTATACCGGACGCCATGAGCTCAAAGATCGACACCGACCGGTTCCCAGAGTGGCAGCCATTCATCGACGCGGTGCAGCAGCGTCGGCCGGACGCAGGCACCTGGTGTGAGGCCTGGACGGTGCGCGACATCGTCATTCATCAGGCCGGCAACGCCCTGGAACTCGGCCGGGTGCTCGGCGGGCACCTGGCCGGCGAGCCGGTTGCCACCCGCGGGTTCGAGGAGCGCGAGGGACCGCTGCGCGCGATGAACGAGACCGACCTGTGGGCGGCCCTGCATACGAATATGGCGTTGCTGAATGAAGTCGCCGAAGCCGCCGACGACGTGCCAGCCGACACCGACGTGGCCTGGACTGGGCGCACCATGAAGGTGCCGTGGTTCGCCGAGCACATGCGCGAAGAACTCGTCCTGCACGGGTGGGACATCACCGGCGACGATGCGGCGGCCCGGGCCCGGATGGCGCAGCCGTGGATGACGACTCATAGCGTGCTGGCGGTGGGAAAGCCGTTGTTGGCCAAGGGCGTCAAGCAACTGCGGCCCGGCGAGCGAGTCGAGGCACGGCTGCGGGTGGCCGACGCCGAGGATGTCGTGGTCAACGCGGACGCCGACGGCACCACCATCCGGCTCGCCGACCCGGATGGTCCGGCCACGCTGGAAACCGATGCCGCCGCGCGTGTCCTGCTGTTGTGGGGCCGTAGGCCCGCCGACCCGTCGCGCATCTGCAGCCGCGTTGGTCCGGAGACCTTGGGCAGGGTGCGCAGTCTGCTGGCCGGCTACTGACCTCGCGCTACAGCCGGGCCGCCAGCTCGGTGCCTTGCTTGATGGCGCGCTTGGCGTCCAGCTCTACGGCGAACGCCGCACCGCCGATGATGTGCGGGTCAATGCCCATGCGCCGCAGTTCCTCTTCCAGGTCGCGCACCGGCTCCTGGCCCGCGCAGACCACCACGTTGTCCACGGCCAGCAGCCGCGGCCGCTCTCGATTCGGGCCGAAGCTGATGTGCAGCCCATCGTCGCTCACCCGCTCATAGTTGACTCCGGAAAGCTGTTGCACGCCTTTGGCTTTCAACGAAGCCCGGTGTACCCATCCGCTGGTCTTGCCGAGCCGCTTGCCTTGTGTTCCGTTCGTGCGCTGCAGTAGATACACTTCACGCGCCGGCGGCGCGGGAATCGGAGTGGTCAGCGCGCCGCGTTGTCCCCACGGGTCGGCCACACCCCACTCCGCCTTCCAGTCTTTTAGGCTTTGTCGTTCATAAGTCGGCGACTCGTCGGTGACCAGCAGCTCGCTGACGTCGAAACCGATGCCACCGGCCCCGATCACCGCGACGGTTTTCCCGACCGGTTTGACGCCGGTGATGGCCTCGGCATATGTCAGGACCATCGGATGATCGATTCCCGGTATCGCCGGAATCCTCGGCGCCACGCCGGTGGCCAGCACGACATCGTCGTAGCCGGCCAGCTCGGCCGCCGACACCCGAGTGCCCAGCCGAACCAGGCACGCCGTGCTTGTCGAGCATCGTCGTGAAATATCGGATGGTTTCGTTGAATTCCTCTTTGCCCGGGATTCGGCGGGCCATGTCGAATTGGCCGCCGATGAACTCGTTGGCCTCGAACAGCGTGACGTCGTGACCTCGCTGGGCCGCGTTGACCGCGGTCGCCAGCCCGGCCGGACCGGCCCCGACCACCGCGATCGAGCGAGTACGCCGGGTCGGAGAAAGCACCAGCCGCGTCTCGTGGCCGGCCCGTGGATTGAGCAGACACGACACCGTCTTCTTCACGAACGCGTGATCCAGGCAGGCTTGATTGCAGGCGATGCAGGTGTTGATCTCGTCGTCGCGCGCGGCTTGCGCCTTGAGCACCCACTCCGGGTCCGCCAGCAACGGGCGCGCCATCGAGATCAGCTGCACGTGGGTGTCGGCCAGGATTTGTTCGGCCGCCTGCGGCATGTTGATCCGGTTGGACGCCACCACCGGGATATTGACGTGTCCGGCGACGGCGTGGCTGATGTCGACGAAGGCGCTGTTGGGCACCGATGTGACGATCGTCGGCACCCTCGCCTCGTGCCAGCCGAAGCCGGAGTTGATGATGGTTGCGCCCGCGGCCTCGACATCGGTTGCCAGCGAGAGGATTTCGTCCCAACTCTGGCCGTCTTCGACGTAGTCGGCCATCGACATTCGGTAACAGATGATGAAATCGGATCCGACCGCCGCCCGGGTGCGGCGCACGATCTCGACCGGGAACCGGCGGCGCTTCTCCGGTGTGCCGCCCCAGGCGTCGCTGCGCTTGTTGGTACGCGGGGCCAGGAACTGGTTGATCAAATAGCCTTCACTGCCCATGATTTCGACGCCGTCGTAGCCGGCCTCGCGGGCGAGCAGCGCGCAGCGCGCGAAGTCGTCGATCGTGCTCTGCACACCGCGTGACGAGAGCCGGCGCGGACGGAACGGGTTGATCGGCGCCTTGATCGACGACGCACTGACCGAAAGTGGATGGTAGGCATAGCGTCCGGCGTGCAGGATCTGCAGCAGGATCTTGCCGCCCGCTTCGTGCACCGCGCTGGTGATGCGACGGTGCCGGCGGGCCTGCGCGGAGGAGACCAGCTCCGCGGCCAACGGCAGCAACCAGCCGGTCCGGTTGGGCGCATAGCCACCGGTGATGATCAGTCCGACGCCGCCGCGGGCGCGTTCGGCGAAGTACTCGGCGAGCCGGTCGATATGGTGAGCGCGATCCTCCAGGCCGGTGTGCATCGAACCCATGATCACCCGGTTGCGCAGCGTGGTGAACCCAAGGTCCAACGGGGACAACAGGTTTGGATAGGTCACGACTTCTCCTGTTTGGCTCCTGCAGTGCCGCGGTCACCTCGTCGAGCCAGTCGATCGGTGCTTTCCTCGGCGCGGATCCCGCCGCGCAGCACCAGATATTGGTGTAGCGCGCTGTCGCGCAGCGCCGACGGGTCGGGAAACTGTCGCTTCTCGAATCCGCGGTAGGTGTCCAACAGCTCGGCGCGTTCGGCACGCAGCGCGGATATCTGTGTGCGCAGCGCTGCCGGGTCGCCGTAGGCGGCGCCGCGCAGCTTGACGGCCACGTCACGGGTGCGGGTGTCGCTGAGTGCGCCGCCGCGCCCGGTTAGCGGCTCGGCGATCCATCGGGCCAGTTCGGCGCGACCGGCGTCGGAGACGGTGTACACCTTCTTGTCCGGCCGCCCGCGCTGGACGACCAGCGTCGCGGATAACCAGCCGTCGTCTTCCATCGCCCGCAGGGTGCGGTAGATCTGCTGATGGGTGGCGCTCCAGAAGTACCCGATGGAGCGGTCGAAACGGTGCGCCAGCTCGTAGCCGGAGCCGGACTGTTCGCACAACGACACCAGGATCGCGTGGGGGAGTGCCACGCGGGCAGCTTAGGGATCACGGCCGCGAGTATGCAACTAGTTGCAGTGCATCAAAGCGCATAGCGGGCGGGTGCTTGATTTGTATATGCAACGTCTAGTATCAGTAATCAACGGATCTGCACCGCCGGGAAGCGAAACCCGCGGGGGAGAACAGCCACATTGACCAGCACATGGAGGAGACCTTCGTGACGTACACGATCGCCGAACCCTGCGTCGACATCAAGGACAAGGCCTGCATCGAGGAATGTCCGGTCGACTGCATCTACGAGGGCGCTCGGATGCTGTACATCCACCCCGACGAATGCGTGGACTGTGGTGCCTGCGAGCCGGTCTGTCCGGTCGAGGCGATCTACTACGAAGACGATGTGCCCGACCAGTGGAACCAATACACGCAGATCAACGCGGACTTCTTCGCTGAACTCGGATCGCCCGGGGGCGCGGCGAAGGTCGGCATGACCGAGAACGACCCGCAGGTCGTCAAGGATCTGCCGCCTCAGGGTGAGGGCGACTGAGCAGCCTGGTGAACCGCCGACGCCGGTCGGCCGTGTCAGCTCTGTTGCCGGTGTTCCCCTGGGACACCCTGGCCGACGCGACGGCGCTGGCCAAGTCGCACCCGGACGGCATCGTCGACCTGTCCGTCGGCACGCCCGTCGACCCGGTGGCGCCGCTGATCCGCGAAGCGCTCGCCGCGGCCAGCGCCGCGCCGGGATATCCCACGACCGCGGGCACCCCGGAACTTCGCCAGTCGGCCGTCGCCGCGCTGGAACGCCGGCACGGCGTCACCGGCACTGACCGAGTCGGCCGTGTTGCCGGTGATCGGCACCAAGGAACTCATCGCGTGGCTGCCGACGCTGCTGGGCTTGAGCGCCGATGACCTGGTCGTGGTGCCCGAGCTGGCCTATCCCACCTACGACGTCGGCGCCCGGCTGGCCGGAACCCGGGTGGTTTACGCCGATTCGCTGACCCAGCTCGGTCCGCAGGCGCCGGCATTGGTGTATGTGAACTCGCCGAGCAATCCGACCGGGCAGGTGCTCGGTGTCGATCATTTGCGCAAGGTCGTCGGCTGGGCCCGCGAGCGTGGCGCGCTGGTGGCATCCGACGAGTGCTACCTGGGCCTGGGCTGGGACGCCGAGCCGCTGTCGGTACTGCATCCCGACGTGTGCGACGGCGACCACACCGGCCTGCTGGCGGTGCACTCGCTGTCCAAGAGCTCGTCGCTGGCCGGCTACCGGGCCGGCTTCGTCGCCGGGGACGAAGCCGTGGTCGCCGAGCTGCTGGCGGTGCGCAAACACGCCGGGATGATGGTGCCGACGCCGGTGCAGGCGGCCATGGTCGCCGCCCTCGACGACGACGCCCACGAGCACGAGCAGCGCGACCGCTACCGCCGCCGCCGGGACACGTTGCTACCGGCGTTCCGCTCGGCCGGCTTCACCGTCGACCACTCCGAGGCCGGGCTATATCTATGGGTCACCCGCGACGAGGCGTGCCGCGACACCGTCGCGTGGCTGGCGCAGCGCGGCATCCTGGCGGCGCCCGGCGAGTTCTACGGCCCTCGTGGCGCCCGGCATGTCCGGGTGGCGTTGACCGCCACCGACGAGCGGATCGCCGCGGCGGCGACGCGGCTTGGCTAGCGCGGAGTGTGGGCTTATGGCACGCAAAATTGTCTACGGCGTGCGTTAAGTCCACACTCGGCGGTATGGAGTACGACCTCGAGGCGGTGGACCGGCTGCCCTTCAGCACCCCGGAGAAGTCGCAGCGTTACCGCACGGAGAACTACCGCGGAGCCGTCGGCCTCAACTGGTACGAAACCGACCCGAGCCTGCAGCTGACGATGGCCTATTACCTGCAGCCCGACGAGCTCGCGATCGCCGAACCCCATCTGAGCAGCATCGGCGAGCTGATGGGCGGCCCGGTGGCGCGGTGGGCCGAGCAGACCGACCGCGATCCACCACGGCTGGAGCGCTACGACCGCTGGGGCCACGACATCAGCCAGGTCGTCCAGCCGCCGTCGTTCACCGAGTCCAAAAGAGCAGTTCTGGCCGCGCAAAAGGCACTGAAAGACGATGCGCGGCGTGCCGGCGTCAACCCGTCGCTGCCGCTGTACGCGGCCAACTATCTGCTCGACCAGGCCGACATCGGAATGGGGTGCGCGCTCGGAACCGGCGGCGGGATGGTCAAGTCACTGGTCGCGGCCTATGCGCCGGCCGACGTTCGCGACCACGTCCTGGCCAAGTTCGAGACGGGCGAGTGGGAGGGGGAGACCGCCCAGCTATTGACCGAGCGCACCGGCGGCTCCGACCTCGGCGCCCTGGAGACGACCGCAACGCGACACGGAGATGCCTGGCTGCTCAACGGTTTCAAATGGTTCGCCTCCAACTGCGACGGGCAGGTGTTCGTCGTGCTGGCCAAGCCGGAAGGCGCGCCGGATTCCGGCCGCGGCGTGGCGAACTTCCTGGTGTTGCGGACCCGTCGCGACGGCTCGCGCAACGGCATTCGTATCCGCCGCCTGAAAGACAAGCTCGGCACCCGGTCGGTGGCCTCCGGCGAGGTGGAGTTCGTCGACGCCGAAGCCTTCCTGCTGTCCGGCGAGCCGAGCGGCGAGGATGCTGAGACCGGCCTGCACGACGGCAAGGGGCTGGGCCGGATGATGGAGCTGACCAACGCGGCCCGGCTCGGTATCGCGCTGTTCGCCCTCGGCAACGCGCGCCGTGCGCTGGTCGAGTCGCTCTGCTACGCGCGGCAGCGGCGGGCGTTCGGCGACACGTTGCTCGACAAGCCGCTGATGCGCCGCAAGCTCGCCGAGATGATCGTCGACGTCGAAGCCGCCCAAGCGCTGGTTTTCGACGGCACGGGATTCGCCAACCACCGTCAGCCCCGCGCGGTTCGTCAGCGCATCGCCGTGCCTGTGACGAAGCTCAAAGTGTGTCGGCTGGGTATCACCATGGCGTCGGACGCGATCGAGATTCACGGCGGCAACGGCTACATCGAAACCTGGCCGGTAGCCCGGCTACTCCGCGACGCGCAGGTCAACACTATCTGGGAAGGTCCTGATAATCTCCTGTGTCTTGACGTCCGGCGGGGCATCGAGCGCGCCCAGGCCCATCAGCCTTTGCTGGAGCGCCTGCACGACGCGGTCTCGGTGTCCGACGACGACGAGACGACGCGCCTCGTACGCTGCCGCATCGACGATCTCGAAGCGGCGATTACGGCCTGGGGCAAGCTGGACGGCGCGGTTGCCGAGGCCCGGCTGTTCCCGCTCACCCAGTTCATCGGCGATGTCTACGCCGGGGCCCTGTTGACGGAGCAGGCCGCCTGGGAGCGGGCCACCCGCCAGACCGACCGCAAGGCCCTCGTCGCCCGGTTGTACGCATTGCGTCACCTCGCTGACCAGGGACCACTTCGCGGCATCGACGCCGAAGGCGACGAGGCGATCGAACGATTCGACGAGTTGGTCGAGGGCGCGCTGGTAATCGGCTGTTAACACAACTCCACAGTCCGTTTCGTCCCGGCGCGCGCGATTAACGGATTGCAACGTACGCTTTTCCGGGAGCTACGGGATCTGGCTAAGGGATGGGTGTGACGAAACAGGTGGACGGACAGCGGTTTGCGCCGTCGCTTTCCGACGTGTACAAGCGGTTCGTCCTCGGGAAACCGATGATCAACGACGAGCTGGAGCACGAGAGACTATCGAATCCTGTTGCCCTCGGCGTGCTTTCACCGGATGCGATCTCGTCGACCGCCTACGGTTCGGAACAGATCATGATCGAGCTGCTGCCGGCCGCCGGCCTGGCCGCGTTCGCCCTGCTACTTCCGATCACCGGTGTGATTTTGTTGATTCTGGTGCTGGTGGCGGCGTCCTATCGCCAGGTCGTGATGGTCTACACCCGCGCCGGTGGCTCCTATGTGGTGGCCCGGGAGAATTTCGGACCCCGGGTGGCTCAGATCGCCGCGGCATCGCTGCTTGATCGACTATGTGGTGACCGTCGCGGTGCAGTGTGCGGCCGGAACCGTGGCGGTGGCCTCGGCATTTCCCGCGCTGGGTCCGTACAGCCTGGAGATCACCGTGGCTGTCGTGCTGCTGATGTGTTTCGCCAATTTGCGTGGACTGCGAGAAGCCGGAGTTAGGTTCGCGCTGCCGACGTATCTCTTCGTCGGCATGGTCTCGTTGACGATCATTGTCGGCATCATTCGTGAAATCACCGGCGGTTTAAAGACTTACGATCCGGAGCACATCGCCGGAGCGGTCCCGGTCGGCCATGGCAACGGCATCATCATGGGCGCCACGATTCTGATCGTGCTGCGCGCGTTCGCCAACGGCGGTTCGTCGCTGACCGGAGTCGAGGCGATCTCCAACACGGTCAACGCTTTCCGTAAGCCCGAAGGCATCAACGCCCGTCGGGTGCTGACCGTCATGGCCTGCATCCTGGGATTCCTATTGGCCGGTGTGGCCTGGCTGGCGCATGTCACGCACGCCACCCCGTACGTCGCGGGCTATCCGTCAATGCTGTCCGAGATCAGCCGGGCGGTGTTCGGCGACGGAGCGATCGGTCACGTCTGCTACTTCCTGGTGCAGGCGGCCACCGCGCTGATCCTCTACACCGGGGGCAACACCAGCTTCAACGGGTTCCCGGCGTTGGCGAGTTTCGTTGCCGAGGACCAGTTTTTGCCGCGGCCGCTGATGAAGCGCGGCCATCGGCTGGTGTTCTCCAACGGCATCATCACGTTGACCGTGTTGGCGGTGGCATTGTTGATCGTGACCGGGGGATCGCTCAATGCGCTGGTGCCGTTTTACGCGATCGGGGTGTTCACCGGTTTCTCGATGGCCGGTTACGGGATGACCAAACACTGGCTGACCCATCGTGGGCCCGGCTGGCGATCCAAGCTGGTGATCAACTTGTCGGCCGGTATCTTGTCGACGATCGTGGTGGGGATCTTCGCGATCGCGAAGTTCACCGAGGGCGCCTGGCTGGTCGTGGTGGTCTTCCCGATTCTGGTGTTCGCGTTGATGCGGCTCAACCGGCAGTACCGCGCCGAGGCCTCCGTATTGGAGATGTCGCTCACCGAGCGTCCGGAGTTGGACAAGCATGATCGGCATCGGGTGTTCGTCTTCGTGGACAGCGTCGACCTCGCAGAGGTCGAGGCGATGCGCTACGCGAAAGGGCTGCACGCCGACGAACTGGTCGCGGTGCACTTCGTGTTGGACCCGGCTCACGCCGTGCGGTTGCAGCGGCGCTGGCAGCACTTCGGGCACATCACCGAGTTGCGGTTGGTCGAGTGTCGGGATCGCAACTTGCTTCGGGGCGCGCAGGAGCTGGTTTTGCGAGGTCATGCAGGAGCATCCGGACACCAAGGTGACGGTGCTGTTGCCGCGTCGAGAATATTCGGCGTTCCTCGGCCGGCTGCTGCATGACCGCACCGCCGACAAGATCGCCCGGGTGGTCAGCCGGATCCCAGGTGCGAGCGCGCAAATTGTGGCCTACGACATAGAGTCTCGAATCAAAATCACCCAAGCTACGCGGGCGGCAGGCCCTCTAGCTCGAGCCGAGCCTTGCGGATAATCGGACAGACTTGCATGAGTCGCAACAGGTCTACGCGAAATGATCTGTGCGCAACAGGCCGTCGAGCAACCGAGAAAGTGATACATGGTGACAACAGCGGAGCGTAGCTCGGGCATCTCGCCGTCTTTCGTCGACGGGTGGAAGCGCATCGTTCTTGGCAAGCCGCTTACCAGCGAGCAGCTGGAATCGGAGACGATTGTCGAATCCTGTTGCACTCGGCGCGCTTTCACCTGACGCGATCTCCTCGACCGCCTACGGCCCGGAGCAGGTCATGATCGAGCTGCTGCCGCGCGCCGGGATGGCCGCGTTCGTGTTGTTGCTTCCGATCATCGGCGTCATCTTGTTCATCTTGTTGTTGGTGTCGGCGTCGTATCGCGGGGTTGTGATGACCTACGCCCGGGCCGGCGGCTCTTACATGGTGGCGCGGGACAACTTCGGGCCCCGGTGGGCGCAGATCGCTGCCGCGGCGTTGTTGATCGACTATGTGGTCACCGCCGCGGTGCAACCGGCGGCCGGAACGGTGGCCGTGTGTTCGGCGATACCCGTGTTGCACCCCTACCACTTGGAAATCACCATCGGGGTGCTGATCCTGATCTGCGTTGCCAACCTGCGCGGACTGCGGCAGTCGGGCCGGACCTTTGCGATCACGACGTACTCCTTCGTCATCATGATCACGTTGACGATCGTGATCGGCATTTTTCGTGAAATCTTCTGGGGTTTGCCGAAATACAACCCGGCGCACATTGTTGGGGCGGTGCCAGTCCATCAGGGCGGCGGCCTGGTGATGGGTGCCACGGTGCTGGTGGTGCTGCGCGCGTTCGCCAACGGCGGCACGTCGCTGACCGGGGTCGAGGCGATTTCCAACACGGTCAACGTCTTTCGCGCGCCGCAGGGCTACAACGCCCGTCGGGTGCTGACCGTGATGGCCTTCATTCTCGGGTTTTTGTTGGCCGGGGTGTCCTGGCTGGCCTTCGTCACCCACGCCACCCCGTATGTGGCTGAATACCCGTCGATGCTGTCGGAGATCACCCGAGCGGTTTTCGGCCAGGGGCTGATCGGGAATGTCCTGTACTTCTTGGTCCAGGCGTCCAGCGCGGCGATCCTGTTCACCGGTGCCAACACCGGCTTCAACGGGTTTCCCGCATTGGCGAGTTTTGTTGCCGAGGACCGTTTTCTGCCGCGGCCGCTGACCAAACGCGGTCATCGTCTGGTGTTCTCCAACGGCATCATCACGCTGACCGTGCTGGCGGTGGCGCTGCTGTTGGTGACCCGCGCCTCGGTCAACGCGTTGGTGCCGTTCTTCGCGATCGGCGTGTTCACGGCGTTCGCGATGGCCGGCTTCGGCATGAGCCGGCACCATTACACCCACCGCGAGCACGGCTGGCGTCGCAAGGTGCTGGTCAACATGTCCGCCGGGATCATGTCGGCGATCGTGGTGGGGATCTTTGTGGTGGCCAAGTTCACCGAAGGGGCCTGGCTGGTCGTCGTTGTCTTCCCCTTCCTGGTGTACGGCCTGATACGGCTGAACCAGCAGTACAGCGCCGAGGCTTCGGTGCTGGAGATGTCGCGCACCGAGCGTCCCGAGTTGGCCAAGTACGCCCGACTGCGGGTGTTCGTTTTCGTGGATTCGGTCGACCTCGCCGAGGTCGAGGCGCTGCGCTACGGAAAGGGGCTGCACGCCGACGAGCTGACCGCGGTGCACTTCGTGATCGACGCCGATCACGCCGCTCAGTTGCAGGAGCGCTGGCAGCACTTCGAGCACGACACCCGGCTGCGGATTATCGACTGTCCCGATCGCCATTTGAGTCGGGCCGCCCAAGAGCTGGTCCTGCAGGTGAAGAAGGAACATCCGGACACCAAGGTGACGGTGCTGTTGCCGCGTCGAACATATTCGGCGCTGCTGGGTCGGTTGCTGCATGACCGCACCGCCGACAAGATGGCCCGCGCGGTCAGCCGGATCCAGGGCGCTACCGCGATCATCGTGCCCTACGACGTCGAGTCCCGGATCGCGCGGGTGGACCCCGACGCTTTAGCCGCGCGGGTCGCGCGAGAAACCGCCGACGGAGACGGAGATGTTGCGCGCCGAAGCCGACTAGCGCGCTGGGTATCGGTCGACATAATTTGCTGGTCGGTCGCCCGATAGCCACGATTCAGATTCCTGATCATCGAACGACCGCTGCAGAATGCAGCTTAGACTTCGGGGAACGCTGAATCTCGGATAGGGAATGTGGTTGTGACAGCATCAGCTGACCAAGACGTACCGTTGTCTTTTTCGGATCTGTGCAAGCGAATCTTTCTCGGAAAGCCGTTGATCACCGAGGAGTTGTCCTCCGAGAGATTGTCGAATCCCGTTGCGCTGGGCGCGCTTTCACCCGATGCGATCTCATCGACCGCCTACGGCCCCGAGCAGATTCTGACCGAGTTGCTGCCGCAGGCCGGGCTGGCCGCGTTCGTCCTGTTGCTTCCCATCATGGGCGTCATCCTGTTGATCCTGGCGCTGGTGGCCGCGTCGTACCGGCAGGTCGTGATGGTCTACACCAAAGCCGGCGGCTCCTACATCGTCGCGCGCGATAACTTCGGGCCGCAAGATAGCGCAGGTGGCCGCGGCGGCACTGTTGATCGACTACGTCGTGACGGTGGCGGTGCAGTCGGCCGCGGGCACGGTGGCGGTGGCGTCGGCGCTGCCTGCGCTGGGGCCCTACAGCCTGGAGATCACGGTCGCTGTCGTGCTTCTCATCTGCTACGCGAACCTGCGCGGATTGCGCGAAGCGGGCCGGCCCTTCGCGATTGCAACGTACGCGCTTTGTGCTCATGGTCGGGCTGATGATCATCGTCGGCGTCGTCCGCCACATCTTCTGGGGCTTACCGCAATACGATCCCGGCCACGCGGCCGGAGCCGTGCCGGTCCATCACGGCAGTGGTTTGGTGATGGGCGCGACGATTCTGGTGATACTGCGCGCATTCGCCAACGGCGGTTCGTCGCTGACCGGAGTGGAGGCCATCTCCAACACCGTCAACGTCTTCCGCAAGCCGCAGGGCATCAACGCGCGACGCGTCCTCACCGCAATGGCCTGCATCCTGGGCTTCTTGCTGGCCGGCGTCGGCTACCTCACCTACGCCACGCACGCCGCGCCGTATCTCGACGAATACCCGTCGGTGCTCTCACAGGTGGCCCGCGCCGTCTTCGGCAACGGCGTCGATCGGCAACGCCATGTACATCCTGGTCCAAGTATCGACCGCTGCCATCTTGTACACCGGCGCCAATACCAGTTTCAACGGATTCCCCGCGCTGGCCAGTTTCGTCGCCGAAGACCGCTTTCTGCCGCGCCAACTCATGACACGCGGCTACCGCCTGGTGTTCTCCAACGGCATCATCACGCTCACGGCATTGTCGGTGGGGCTGCTGATAGTCTACCGGCGGATCGGTCAACGCGCTGGTGCCGTTCTACGCGATCGGGGTGTTCACCGGCTTCTCGATGGCCGGTTACGGAATGTCCAAATACCATCTGACGCATCGCGAACCGGGTTGGCAATACAAGTTGGTGATCAACTTTTCGGCGGCGATCTTGTCGACGGTCGTGGTGGGGATTTTCGCGGTGGCCAAGTTCACCGAAGGCGCTTGGCTGGTCGTCGTCGTCTTCCCCGATGCTGGTCTATCGCGCTGATCCGGCTCAACCGCGAGTACCGGGCCGAAGCCGCGATCCTCGAGGCCTTCCGCACCGACCGCCCGGAGTTGGTGAAGTATGCCCGTCATCGCGTGTTCGTCTTGGTCAATTCGCTTGATCTCGCGGTGCTCGAGGCACTGCGCTACGGGAAGGGCCTGCGCGCCGACGAGTTGATCGCGGTGCATTTCATGGTCGACGCGGCAACATGCCGCGGAGTTGCGAAAGCGTTGGGATGATTTCGATCTCGACACGCGCGCTTCGTGTGGTGGACTGCCCGGACCGACAGATCATCCGGGCGCTCCACGCGTTGGTCGTCAAGGCGCGAGACGAACGTCGCGAACACCAACGTGACGGTGCTGCTGCCACGACGAACGTATGCGCCGGTGCTGGGACGACTGCTGCATGACCGTACCGCGGACAAGATCTCCAAGGCCGTCAGCCGGATTCCCGACGCCGCGGCCACGATCGTTCCTTACGACGTGCAGTCCCGGATCCGCGAAGCGTTCCCCGACATCTTGGAAATGCGTATCGCACGACAGGTCGAGAAGGTCGAGACGCGGATTTGGCGGGGCGAAAACCAGACCGTGGAAGACTACGAACACCCGGAACGTTCCGCGACGGTGATCCCGGTGGACAACGTGATTCCGGGACGCAGTGCGACCGTCGAAGGGCGAGTCAGCCAAGTCGAGGACATCGCCAAACGTCAACAGAACGTCTCGGATCGATCATGGTCGGGGACGACAGCGGGGAGATCCGCGTGACGTTTCGGCCCGGGCAGGGCGCCGACATCCAGCCGGGCCAGGTCCTGCGGGTCACCGGAAAGGCACACCAGACCGGCAATCGACGAGGTATCGATGCTCGACCCGACGTATCGGGTGATCGAGACACCCGAGGAGCTTTAGGCGGTAATCCGTGCGTATCCAACCAGAGGTCTCGGACGCGCTGGCCGCCGGACGGCCCGTCGTCGCGCTGGAGAGCACGATCATCAGTCACGGCCTGCCACGTCCGGACAACCTGCGCGTCGCGCGCGAGATCGAGGAGGCGGTGCGCTCCGGCGGGGCGGTGCCGGCCACGATTGCGATCGTCGGCGGCGAGCCGCACGTCGGTCTGGACGACGCCGCGATGCGGCGCATCGCGGAGGGCAACGCGGTGGTCAAGGTCGGCGTCCGCGACGTCGCGGTGCTCGCGGCCCGGGGCGGGGACGGCGCGACGACGGTCGCCTCGACCGCGCACCTGGCGAAAGCGGCCGGCATCACGGTGTTCGCCACCGGCGGGCTGGGCGGCGTGCATCGCGGCGCGCGCGACAGCTGGGACGAGTCCGCGGATCTGATGACTCTCTCGCGCACCGGCGTGCTGGTGGTCTGCGCGGGCGTGAAGTCGATCCTGGATGTCGCGGCCACCCTGGAGCGGCTGGAGACCCTGAACGTCGGGGTGATCGGCTACCGCACCGACCGGTTCCCCGGCTTCTACCTCGCCGATTCCGGCCATCCGGTGGGTTGGCGGGTGGACACGCCGGCGCAGGCCGCCGACGTGCTGCGGGCCAGACGCCGGCTGGGCACCGACGGGTACGGGCTGGTGCTGGCCAACCCCATCGCGCCGGGCGACGAGATGGACCGCGCGCTGCACGACCGGGTGCTGGCCGCCGCCCTCGCCGCCGCCGAGACGCAGGGTGTGCGCGGCAAGGACGTCACGCCGTTCCTGCTCGACTTCTTCCACCGCGAGACGCACGGCGCGTCGCTTGCCGCCAACGTCGCCCTGGTACTGTCCAACGCCCGGTTGGCGGCCGAGGTCGCGGTGGCCTACACCGTGAAGATGTAGTCGTCGTCGTGCGGCTGGGCCAGCATGCGGGTAAGCCGTTTGCGGTCGAATGGCCACAGATCGATGTGGTTATCGTCGGCGAAGTACCACGAGTTGCAACCGGTGTTCCACACCGTCGGGACCATCGCCTCGGCGACATCGTCGGCGAAGCGGCTGGTGGCTTCCTCGGTGACTTCGACGGTGGTGATCTCGCCGTCGCGGAATCGCCGCAGCCAGGTCGGTGATGTAGCGGGCGGTCAAGTTCGGCAACGTGTTGCAGCGACATCGACCCGGTGGGCGAGTTGGGGCCGAGGACAGTGAACAGATTGGGGAATCCGGGGATAGCGGTCATTCCCCACGCGCGAGGACCTTTCGCCCAGGCGTCGTCGATCGACAGCCCGTCGCGGCCGCGTAGCGTCATCGGGCGCATGTAGTTGTGGGCCTGGAAGCCGGTGGCGAGCACGATCGCGTCCAGTTCGTGGTGGACGCCGTCCGTTGTTCGCAGACCGGTCTCGGTGGCCTCGGCGATCGGCTCGCTGACGAAGCTGGCGTTCGGCCTGGAAATTCGCCGATAGTAGTCGCCGGAGAGCACCTGCCGTTTGCAGAAGGGCTGGTAGTCAGGTGTCAGACGGGCGCGAAGATCTTTGTCCCGCACGAACATTCGCAAGCACATCCACCCGTAGCGCTGGGCCAGCCGTCGTCGCCAGGTCGGCCGGATGAGCCAGGTCGACCAGGTAGTCGGAACCGACCAGCTGCGATAGCCGCACTGCCCTGTCCTGTTTCGGCAGAGCCCGTAGCATCCGACCGACAACGCGTGACTGCCTCAAGCCCATCGGCATCCACATCACCCACTGCGGTGTGCGGGCGAAGTGGGTGATGTGCGCCGCCTCGGGTTGCAACGCGGAAAAGACTTGTACCCCAGTCGATCCGGTGCCGATCACCGCAACGCGCTTGCCGCGCGTATCGATGTCAGTCCAGCGCGCGGTATGCACCACCGGTCCGGTGAACGAGTCAAGGCCGGGAATGTCCGGGATGAACGGATGGTGCAGTATCCCGGTTGCGGCGACGACGAAGTCCGCGTCGATCACGTTTCCGCCTGCGGTGGACACCCGCCACCGGTTCTCGGCGAACACCGCCGAGGTGACCTCGCAGCCCAGCCTCAGATGCGACTCGAGATGCAGAGCTTCGACGAGGTCGTGGTGATACTGCTGGATCTCCGCACCGGTTGCCCACACGTGTTTCCAGTCGGGCTTCGGCGCGAACGCGTATTGGTAGCCGTAAGAGGGCACGTCGCATCGCAGGCCGGGGTAGCGATTCCAATGCCAAACGCCACCAACGTCGGAACCCTTTTCCAGAATGGTGAAGTTGGTGAAGCCGGCTTGCCGGAAGACATGAGCCGCGGCGATTCCCGCCATGCCGGCGCCGACGATCACGATCCGGGGGTCCCGCCCCCGCAGCTTTGCCGTCATTTCAGTGGTGAACCCTATGCCTGCCGAAACCAGCGCGGCAAGAGTTCTACGGTCCGTCATCGTCTTCGTCGTCGCGCAGCAGTTTTTCGGGGTGGTGGTAGGTGTTGATCCGGGGTTGGCCGTGGTCGAGGTGTGGTGGGGGGATCCATTCGGTGTCGCCGTGCTGGTTTTTGCGGGTGGTCCAGCCTTGTTCGGCGAGCGGGTGGTGACCGCCGCAGCCGAGTGCCAAATCGTTGATGTCGGTGGTGTGGGTCTTTGCCCACGCGGTGACGTGGTGCGACTTCGGTGTAGTAGCCCGGTACGTCGCAGTCCGGGAACGAGCAGCCACGATCCTTGGCGTACAGCACGATTCGCTGTGCCGGTGAAGCCAGCCGTTTGGTGTGAAAGAGCCCGATCGCCTTGCCCTTGTCGAAAATAGCGAGGTAGTGATGAGCGTGGCAGGCCAGCCGGATCACGTCGGACATCGGTAGCAGGGTGCCGCCGCCGGTAAGCCCTCTGCCCGCGGCGGCTTCGAGTTCACGCAAGCTGGTGGTGACGATGATCGACGCGGGCAAGCCGTTGTGCTGGCCCAACGCACCGGAGGCCAGCAGAGCGCGCCCCGCAGCGTTCAGCGCATCGTGGTTGCGTTGGCCGGCGGTGCGGGTGTCGTGCTCGATCGCCTCCTGGGACGGGTGCCGTCCACGCACGGTGCTGGATCGGCGGGGTTGCACATGCCGGGTGCGGCCAGTTTGGCGAAGACGGCGTCGATGGTGGCCCGGGCCTCGGGCGTCAAATACCCGTTGATCGGGGACATGCCGTCGACGTCTTGTTTGCCGATGGTGATGCCGCGCCGGCGGGCGCGGTCGGCGTCGGTGAAATCGCCGTCGGGGTTGAGGCAGTCGCTGAGTTTGTCGGCCAGCTTGCTCAACTCGTCCGGGCGATGCTCGGTGGCCAGCCGGGCAAGCTGCGCCTCGGCCTTCACCCGAGTCTCGACGTCGATGAAATCGGGCAGCCGGTGGCAGAAGCCGCGGATCACCGCCACATGGCCGGCTCCGATGCGACCGGCGCGCTGCGCGTCGGCGGTCGCCTCCAGCCGCGGCGGCAGCGGTTCGCCGGTGATCGCTCTGCGCTCGCCCAGGTCAGCAGCCTCGTGGATGCGCCGAGATGCTTCTCCGCGGGTGATCCGCAGCCGGTCAGCTAAAGCCGATGGCAGCTTGCCGCCCAGCTCCGTCGCGTCGGCCTGCTCGCCGACCTGGTTGATCAACGGGTGCTCGATGGCCGGCAGCCTGACGGTCGGAGCCGTTCGGAGCACTGCAACAATGCCAACCGCTCTGGAGTGGTCAGCGCGTCGAAGGACAGGTCCAACGCACGCTTGAAGTCAGCCTCGAGCGCGTCGAAGACTTCGACGATCTCTTCCCGACTACTCGAACGCATGTTCGAATTATAACGCGCGTTGACTGACAGCCGCCGCAAGTTATCCACAGGGTAAACCCCAGTGACACAAGTGATTTCAGTGATTTGCCAGCCACCGGCCTCACCGCCCGCCCCATCAGGGCAGGTCAGTAAGTGGTTTAGTGGCAGTCGTGAAGAAACTGGCAGCAGTGCTGGGTTCGCTCGCCGGACTCGCGGTCACCGCCAATGGTTACCAGCCGCTCAGCAAACGCGGTTATCTCTCGATGTACGCGTTCGGCTTCGGAGTGTTCGCATCGGAGCTGTCATTGGAGATGCTCGCGGCCCAGTTTGCGGCTGCTGGCCGCGGTGACTCGCAGGCTGTCGCCACGGCTGCGCCGGTTCAGCTGGCTGGTGTCGGCGCTGTCGTGGTTGGGATTGCTGGGCCTCCACCATCTCGGCCGGCAGGCCAACGTGCCGCTCACCGCAGCGCTCGACGCCGGGTTGGGCACCGACCGTCGCACCGAGTCCGGCTGATCTGTGGAAGCGGCCGGTGGGCGCGGGCACGGCCAAGAAGCCCGGTGTGGTACGCATGCTGCGGATCTACCGCGACTACGCGCACTACACCGACATCCGCTTACGGCGATTACGGCTCGCGGAATCACCTCGACATCTGGCGACGGCCTGACCTCGACCGTGACGGACGGGCGCCGGTGCTGTTGCAGGTTCCCGGCGGTGCGTGGATGGTGGGAAGCAAACGCCAACAGGCGTATCCGTTGATGAGCCACCTCGCCGAGTTGGGCTGGGTGTGCGTGGCGATCAACTACCGGCTCAGCCCGCGCTCCACTTGGCCGGACCACATCGTCGACGTCAAGCAGGCGCTGGCGTGGACGAAGGAGCACATCGCCGAATACGGCGGCGACCCGGACTGGATCGCGATCACCGGCGGCTCGGCCGGTGGGCACCTGTCGGCGTTGGCCGCGCTCACCGCGAACGACCCCCAGTTTCAGCCGGGCTTCGAGGACGTCGACACCAGCGTGCGGGCGGCGGTTCCGTTCTACGGCGTCTACGACTTCACCCGGACCGACGATGCGATCCACCCGCTGATGGCGCCGACGCTGGCCAGGTACGTGTTCAAACTACGGCGAGCCGAAACAGCCGAGGCTTTCCGCACCGCCTCACCGATCACGCATGTCTCTGCCGATGCACCACCGTTTTTCGTGCTGCACGGTCGCAACGACTCGTTGATCCCGGTCGAACAGGCCCGCGCCTTCACCGCGCGGCTGCGCGAAGCCAGCCGCCAGCCGGTTGTCTACGCCGAACTGCCGTTCGCGCAGCACGCCTTCGACATCTTCGGCTCGGCGCGCGCCGCCCATGCCGCGCTGGCCGTCGAGCAGTTTCTGGCCGAGATCTACGAACGCACGACGTCGCCGGTTAGCCGGATCGCTCGGTAGCCCGTAGACCCAGCGAAAGAAGCAGCCGCACATCGGGATTGGCCAGGGACGTGGACAGCAGCTTCTCTATCCGGCGGACCCGGTAGCGCACTGTGTTGGGGTGCACGTGCAGCTGCTGCGCCGCTTCTGCCACGTCGCCGAAACTGTCCAGATACGCCCGCAGCGTCGGGACCAACGCCGGGTCGCGGGCTTGCAGGTCGCGCACCCGGGGGTCGATGAGCCGCTCGTCGGCGGCGACCATCGTCACGATCTCGTCGAGCAGTACGGTGGTGCGTGCCTCGGCCAGCGACGTCACAGCGGCGAACGAATCCGGATGGCGCTCGGCGCTATCCAGCACCCGGTCCACCTCCGCGCGCACCGCGGCCAGGCCGGCCAGTCCACTGATAGGCGCGGCGACGACGGCCCGCAACTGCACTCCCAGTTCACTGCGCAATGCGCCGATGGTCCCGCGAATCCAGGAGGCGAGTGACGAGCGCTTCGCGGTGTGTGGAAGTAGCACATATACTCGCGAACCACGAGACGCGACCTGCGCGTCAGCCCGAAAAGCGTTGGCGCTCAATGCCAGCACGTCGGCCAGCCTGGCGTGACGGGCGGGGGCGTGGAAACCGATCAGGGCGGCGTTGCCGTCGGCCGCGATCCCGAGTTCTCGTGCGACGGCGTCCACATCGACCGATTCGCTGTCGGTCAGGCCGAGTAGCTCCTGGGCCCGCATTGCGTGCGTCGACGGCCTGGCCACCAGCCGCGACATGACGCGTGCGGCCAGCACGGCCGCTCCGCGCAGCACTTCCTCGGCGTCGTCCGCCAGCGGGCGGGAGCCTTGCTGCACCCAGATGGCGCCGGCGAAGACCGGTGCCCGGCGCGCGTCCGCGGCGGGCTGATGAATGCCGACGGCCAGCCGGGGCCGTAGACCCAACTCGGGACGTTCGGCGACCCGGACCACTTCGCCGCTGGCCCGCAGCGAATTGAAGATTCCCCATTGGCCGATCCACTTCAGATGCTCGGGCGGTCCGGCACGACCCAGGATCGATAGTCGTCGCAACTCGTCGGCTTCGTCGTTGGATGCCGAATAGGCCAACACGTGCGACTGTTCGTCCTCGATGCTGACCATGCCGTGAATACGGTCGGCCAGCGACTGCGCCAGGCCGAACAAATCGGTGCCGGAGTCGTAGCGCGGATCGGCCCGATCGCCATGGTGCTCGAGGACGTGATCGACCAGCCGGTACAGCCGCTCCCACCGGGCCTGCGGCTCCACGGCGACCACGGCCGTCCCGGCTGCGACGGCACGTTCCACCAGGGCGTCGGACGGATTCTTCGCGAAGATCGCCACCGCCGCGCGATCGCCCGGGCCGGTGTCGATCCAGCGCTGGGCCTCGTCGTCGGAGACGCCGAGCAGAAAGAACACGTCCGCCGAGTCCGCGCCCCGTCCCAGGCCCAACCGCACGTCGTCGGAGTCGATCAGCGCCGCCGATGCCACCGCCAGGTCCAGTCCGCGCGGAGCCTCGACCAGGCTCACCACGGTGGTGTCCAGGGCCAATAGCAGCTGACCCAAGCCGACACCCGTCGCTCGCATATTGTCCGATGCTACTAGAAAAGGGTATTAACCTTGTCTGATCAGCCAAGCTTGAGCGGGTCGCCGACGGTCATCCTGAGGACATGGACGCGATCACCGATGTACCCCTGCCGACCAACGAGCCGGTCCACGACTACGCACCGAATTCGCCCGAACGCGGCCGGCTGCAGGCCGCGCTGTCCGCGCTGGCCGATGACCCGATCGACCTGCCGCACGTCATCGGCGGCGCGCATCGCATGGGCAACGGTGAGCGGATCGACGTCGTGCAGCCGCACCGGCACGCCGCGACGCTGGGCACGCTGACCAACGCCGACCACGCCGATGCCACCGCGGCCGTCGACGCGGCGATGGCCGCCCGGGCACACTGGGCGGCGACTCCGTTCGACGAACGCGCCGCGATCTTTCTGCGGGCCGCCGATCTGCTCGCCGGGCCGTGGCGCGAGACGATCGCGGCCGCGACCATGCTGGGTCAATCCAAAACCGCCTACCAGGCCGAGATCGACGCTCCCTGCGAGCTGGTTGATTTCTGGCGGTTCAATGTCGCCTTCGCGCGCCAGATCCTCGCGCAGCAGCCGCTGAGCGTGCGCGGGGAGTGGAATCGCACCGACTACCGTCCGTTGGACGGATTCGTCTACGCGATCACGCCGTTCAACTTCTCCGCGATCGCCGGGAATCTGCCCACCGCGCCCGCGCTGATGGGTAACACGGTGGTGTGGAAGCCGTCGGTGACGCAGACGTTCGCCGCGTACCTTACCGTGCAACTGCTGGAGGCGGCCGGGTTGCCGCCCGGTGTGATCAACCTGGTCGCCGGCGACGGCTACGCGGTTTCCGATGTGGCGCTGGCAGATCCGCGGCTGGCCGGAATTCACTTCACCGGATCGACCACGACGTTCCAGCGGCTGTGGCGCGAGGTCGGCGCCAACATCGAGCGCTACCACAGCTACCCGCGTCTGGTCGGAGAGACCGGCGGCAAGGACTTCGTGCTCGCGCACGCCTCGGCGCAACCGGATGTGCTGCGCACCGCGCTGATCCGCGGTGCCTTCGACTATCAGGGCCAGAAGTGCTCGGCGGCGTCGCGGGCATTCATCGCCCACTCAGTCTGGCAGCAGATGGGCGACGACTTCCTGGCTGCCGCCGCCGAGCTGCCGTTCGGCGACATCACCGATTTCACCAACTTCGGCGGCGCACTGATCGACGAGCGTGCCTTCGTCAAGAACGTCGACGCGATCGAACGGGCGAAAGGCACGGCCGGTGTCACGATTGCGGTCGGCGGCGAATACGACGACAGCGAAGGCTATTTCGTGCGCCCGACGGTGCTGTTATCCGACGACCCGACCGACGAGGCATTCGCCACCGAGTACTTCGGTCCGCTGTTGTCGGTGTACGTCTATCCCGACGACCAGTACGAGCGGATCCTCGACGTCATCGACACCGGTTCACGGTATGCGTTGACCGGTGCAGTGATCGCCGACGACCGCGACGCCGTGCTGACCGCGCAGAACCGGCTGCGGTTCGCGGCCGGCAATTTCTACGTCAACGACAAGCCGACCGGCGCGGTGGTGGGTCGCCAGCCGTTCGGCGGTTCGCGCGGATCGGGCACCAACGACAAGGCCGGATCGGTGCTGAACCTGTTGCGCTGGACGTCGGCACGCTCGATCAAGGAGACGTTCGTCCCGGCCACCGATCACAACTATCCGCACATGGCGGAGCGGTGATGTCGGGCCTGTTCGCCAAGACGCTGCGACCGGCGATCCTCGCCGCCAGCCACTCCGACGGGTTGCGTCGCACCGCCGAGCGGTTGCCGGTCACCCGCAAGGTGGTGCACCAGTTCGTACCGGGGGCGTCGCTGGATCGGGTGTTGGACAGTGTTGCGGCACTGCGTGATTCGGGCCGGCTCGTCAGCATCGACTATCTCGGCGAGGATGTCACCGACATCGACGGCGCGAATGCCACCATGCGTGCTTACCTTCGAGCTTCTCGACCGCATTGGGCCGACGGCCGGATGCCACGCATGACGGTGTACGCCCGCTGGAGGTATCGCTCAAGCTGTCGGCGTTGGGCAAGCGCTGGACCGCGACGGCGAGAAGATCGCGTTGGAGAACGCGCACACCATTTGCGAGCGGGCCGAACAGGTTGGCGCGTGGGTGACCGTGGACGCCGAAGACCACACCACCACGGACTTCGACGCTGTCGATCGTCGCCGATCTGCAGAATGATTTCCCTTGGCTGGGCGTGGTTTTGCAGGCCTACCTGCGACGCACCCATGGCGACTGCCAACAGTTCGCCGCATCCGGGGTCAGGGTGCGGCTGTGCAAGGGTGCCTACGACGAACCGGCGTCGGTGGCCTACCGGGACGCCGCGGCAGTCACCGACTCGTATCTGCGCTGCCTTCGAGTGTTGATGTCAGGCTCGGGGTATCCGATGGCGGCCTCGCACGATCCGGTGGTCATCGAGGCGGTGCCGGCATTGGCCCGTGAATACGGGCGTGGTGCGGGCGATTTCGAATATCAGATGCTGTACGGCATCCGCGCCGACGAGCAGTCGCGGCTGGTGGGCGCCGGCAACCGGGTGCGGGTGTATGTGCCGTTCGGCACCCAGTGGTACGGGTACTTCATGCGTCGGCTGGCCGAGCGACCGGCCAACCTGACGTTTTTCATGCGGGCGCTCGCCAAGCGCGGTCACTGACCGCCCCCGGCCCGCGGACTCTAGGACGCTTTGGCGTAGCGGCGAACTAAGTCGTCCTCGCCGAACGTGCTCGTTTGCTGCCGCCCCTTGGAATCGCTGCCGAAAAATGTCCACCGCCGTGGACTTGTCTGCGGTCCACTGATCAGCTTGACTTTGTAGCACGCGTGGTCCGGCTCCACCGTGCCGATGCTGTCACCAACCCGGATCTGCGACGGATGAATCTCGGGCGCATCCCCGCCAGTCTTGTATGGCCACGCCACCCCGTCCTCAAGAGCAATGTCGCCGCAAAACGCAGCGACCTCTACTTTGCCACCGTACAGCAATGCGGAGCCGATAACAGACGTTCAGCGACTACTCAGCTGCGGTCACTGACCGCGTCGCGCCCGCGGCCGTTCATTGGCGAATCCTCGGACCAGGTGCGCACGCACAAAGTCAGCGACCACATCGGGGTTGTCCATAACCAGTGTCGATGACGGTGTGCTGAACAGCGAGAACAGTATGCGCGCGAACCATTCTCCGGCGGACTGGATGTCGAGGTCTTTGCGAGCCTCGCCGGTGAGCCTGGCCGCGGCGAGGCGGGGTGCGAGGAAGTCGACGCATTCGCGCAGCAGGACGGCGGCGTTTTTGGTCAGCAGCAGGCTGATCGCTTTTTTGTCGAAGTACTTCTCGGAGGCGATGGCCCGCCGCGCCTGGGTCACGAATACCGCTGCGCGGCTGAGCTTGTCCTCCAGCGAACGGCCCTGGTCCATCGCCGCGGACATCTGCCGATAGAATTGCTCGGAAGCGTGCTCGGCGCATGCTTCGACGATCGCGGCCTTGTCACGGGAGTACTCATAGACCGTGCTTTGCCCCGATGCCTACTAATTGCGCAGCTGCTGGGCAGCGAGGCGCTCGCGATTTCGAATATCAGGTGCTTTACGTCATCCGCGACGGCGGGTAGTTGCCGGCGGGCGCCGGCAACCGGGTGCGGGTGTATGTGCCGTTCGGCACCGGGTGGTACGGGTACTTCATGCCTCGACTGGCCGAGCGACCGGCCAATCCGACATTTCTTATGCGGCCGCTGGTAGAACGTCGCCGAGGCCCGGCCCGCCCAACTTGCACCCGCAACAGCGAGTGCGGAAGTCCTTCGGTAATAGGGCCAAAGGTCCCTGTTTACCGCCTGCGTCGGCTCCTACTAGATGGGCTTGGCTCTTGTCAGTATGGCGAAATGCGAAGCCAACACCACGACTGGGTCTCGCCGCCCGCGCTTGACCCGGAAGAGGCCGCAGATCACTTGCTGCGTGATTTGCGCAGCAACCGCAAAGGCCTGTCGGGCAGTGAGGCAGAGCGGCGCCTGCTGCAGTTTGGACCGAATGTGTTGCAACGCCGCGCCGGTCCGCAGTGGCCGAAGGCATTGGTACGTCAGCTAACCCATCCACTAGCACTCCTGCTATGGCTGGCGGCGGGACTATTGGTGATCGTCGGCTCGCACGTGGTAGCGACCGCGGTGGTGTTGATCATCATGTTGAACGCCGGGTTCTCCTTCGTACAGGAGCTACAGGCTGAGCGAGCCGTGGAAGCGCTGGCCAAATATCTGCCGCAACGGGCCAAAGTCGAACGTGACGGCGTCGTCACCGAAATCGACGCGTCTCAGTTGGTGCCCGGTGACATTGTGGTCATCGAGGAGGGGGATCGCGTCGCTGCCGACGTCCGACTGCTGGCCGGCGCTATCGAGATGGATATGTCGGCGCTGACCGGCGAATCGGTGCCGGTGCTGCGTTCGGCTGCGATGGTCGATGTGAATGTGCCGTTGCTGAGTGCACACGATTTGGTATTCAGCGGAACCAGCTGCACCGGCGGGCAGGCTCGGGGAGTCGCGTTCGCTACCGGGATGGGCACCGAGATCGGCCGAATTGCTGCCCTGTCCGAACGCGTCAAGCCTGATCCCAGCCCATTGGAGGTTCAAGTCAGGCGGGCGGCCTGGCTGATCGCCGCCGTATCGGTGATGCTCGGATTGTCGTTCATCCCGGTGGCCACCCTTGCGGCCCACCTGACCCTGATCAATTCGTTGATCTTCGCGGCAGGGCTGTTGGCCGGCATGGTGCCCGAGGGATTGTTGCCGGTGATCACCCTTGCGTTGGCGGTAGCGGTTCGCGAGCTGGCGGGTCGTGGCGCGCTTGTGAAGCGACTCTCGGCTGTGGAAACCCTTGGGTCCACGGACGTGATCTGCACCGATAAGACTGGCACGCTCACCCAAAACCGCATGACGCCCGTCGCCGTGTGGACCGCCGCCGGCCAAACTGACATCGATCCCGACCATCCCGACAGCCTCACGGACAGTCCGCAGTGGCCTTCACCACTTGGATCACTCGGCCGCATTGCAGCGCGTTGCAACAATGCCCGATTAGACGGCCCCGCGGGCGCCGTCGGTGATCCCACCGAGATCGCAGTGCTCACGGCCGCCCGGATTCTCGGGGCCGAAACCGACCTCACAACACGAGAGGCTAACCGGCGCTGGCAATTTCATTTCGACCCTGAGTTGAAGCTGATGTCGACGATCGACCGGTCCGACGACGGGGCCTCCGTTGTGCATACCAAAGGGGCACCGGAGGCGCTATTGAGGCGGTGCGGCCACATCCTTGACGCTGATGGTCAATCGGTACCCTTCGGCCCGTCGCAACGACGCCAGGTCGAAGATGCGGTCAACGCCTTTGCCGCGCAGGGCTTGCGCGTGCTCGGCTTCGCTCAGCGTCAGCTACCTCCGAAAAAGCGGCCGCCGCACGGTCGGGCTACCGCCGAGCAGGATTTGTGCTTTGTCGGGTTGATCGCGATGCTCGATCCTCCGAGGGCAGGCGTCGTTGAGGCCGTCGGGAAATGCCGGACTGCGGGCGTCCGCATCATTATGATCACCGGCGATCACCCGCTGACTGCCGCCGCCATCGCAGAGCGGATCGGCATCACTGGCTCACAGCCGAAGGTTGTCACCGCCGAGGACTTCGAGCAACTCGATGAGAAGCAGCTCGCAGAACTCATCCGGGAGCAACCGGAGGTGATTTTCGCGCGCGCCTCGCCGGAGGCCAAGCTGCACATCGCCGAGGCGCTGCGAGGCGAGGGTCATGTGGTGGCGATGACCGGCGACGGCGTCAACGATGCGCCGGCGCTGCGCCGTGCCGACATCGGTGTGGCTATGGGGCTCTCCGGGACCGACGTCGCGCGTGAAGCGGCGACGATGGTACTCACCAACGATGACTTCGGCTCGATTGTCACAGCAGTGGAGGCCGGTCGCCGGATCTACGACAATGTACGCAAATTCATCGTTTATATTTTTGCGCACGCCGTCCCGGAGGTGGTTCCGTTCTTGTTGTTTGCGCTGAGCGGCGGCGCCATCCCATTACCGCTCACGATCCTGCAGCTTTTAGCGTTCGACGTCGGCAGCGAAACGCTGCCGGCGCTGTCGCTCAGTCGCGACCCGGCCGAGCCGGGCATCATGCAACGTCCGCCGCGGCCCCGTGATGAAGGAGTCATCCGTGTCCCGATGCTGTTGCGCGCGTGGCTTTTTCTCGGGATAATGGTCGCGGGTCTGGCAGCGGTTGGCTACTTCCACGTTCTGCTCAAAGCAGGGTGGCGGCCCGGCGTATCGGTCGACGCGGGCACACCGTTGTATCACGCTTATCGGCAAGCGACCACCATGACGTTTCTCGGCATGATCACCGGTCAGATCGGTACAGCGTTCGCGGTGCGAACACAGCGGGCTTCGCTCTGGTCGGTGGGGGTCTTCAGCAACCGATACCTACTGGGCGGCGTCGCCGCAGAGATCGCCCTGGCCGCTCTATTCGTGTACGTCCCGCTCGCGCAATCAGTCCTGGAAACGGAGGCTCCGGCGCCCAGCGATCTGCTGGTGCTGTTGCCCTTTCCGTTTGTCGTGTGGGGCGCCGACGAATTCCGTCGGTATCTACTGCGCCGCTGGCGCAAGCGTTTCCGCGCGCAGTGACCGTCGACCGGTTTCCCGGTGACCTTCGGCCCTACGGCATCGATTCGGGGCAGCGTAACAACGAAACTATGGGACACAGAACCGATTTACCCGCGGCTGTTCACGTCGACGTGACCACGCACGGTCAGCTAACCGGTATCGAAGATTACGTACAGGAAAAGATCGGCGGGCTCAGTCGGCTCGCACACCAACCCGTGCTGCATGCTCGTGTCAGGCTGAGCAGGCATGCCGATCCGGCCATGGCTCGCCCGGTAGTCGCCCAAGCCAACTTGGACTTGAACGGCCGGCTCGTCCGCGCCCAGGTCCAAGGCGAGACCGCCCGTGAAGCAGTCGATCGACTCGAGGCGCGGCTGCGGCACCGGCTCGAACGCGTTGCCGAACGCTGGGAACCCAAACGGGGCAACGCTTCTCACGCAGACCCTCATGAATGGCGTCACGAGTCTGAGCCCACGCGTCGGCCCAACTATTTCCCGCGGCCACCCGATGAACGTCGAATCATTCGCCGTAAGTCCTTCACGCTAGGCACCCACACGGTCGATGAGGCCGCGCAGGAAATGGAGCTGCTCGATTACGACTTCCATTTGTTCACCGAAAAGGGAACCGAACAGGCCAGTGTCTTGTACCGAACGGAGCCGACCGGATACCGCCTCGCGCAGGTCAAACCAGTCCCCGAGGAGCTTGCGCCATACGATCTGCCGCTGACCATCAGTCCACAGCCGGCGCCGCGACTCACGCTCGAGCGCGCGAAGGAGCGGCTCTCTCTGCTCGGGCTGCCGTTCCTGTTCTTTGTCGACGTGGACCAAGGTCGAGCCGACGTGCTCTACCATCGCTACGACGGACACTATGGGCTGGTTTGTCCTGCCGGCTGATGCTGTGTGCTACGACCAACGGCCCTCTGCAGCAGGGACTTTCTCCTCTGCCTCGCGAGTGCTGCCGAGTGGTCGGATCAAAGGGTAAGTCGGCTTTGTAAGGAGTGTGCTATGGCGGTAGTAGCGATCAATGGTCTGGGCCGGATCGGTCGGGCCACGCTGAAAGTCTTGACCGAGATCGACGACATCCGGGTCGCGGCCGTCAACGATGTCGTCTCCGTCGACGATCTGACTTACCTACTGCGGTATGACAGCGTCTACGGCCGCTACCCCCGGCCGGTGTCCGTCGATAACAACGCCCTGGTGCTCGACGGTCAGCGAATTCCGGTGTATTCCATCCGCAATCCCGCCGAACTGCCGTGGTCTGAGCTTGGTGTTGATCTGGTTTTCGAGTGCACTGGCGTGTTCCGCCGTGAACCGGAGCTTGCCGCGCACCTGACGGCAGGCGCCAAGTACGTGCTGCTATCCGCACCGGCCAAGACCGACGGCGTGGCCACGGTGGTGCACGGCGCCACCCCCGCGGCCCAAGATCAACAGATCATCTCCTGCGCCAGCTGCACCACCAACTGCATCACTCCGGTGATGGAGATCCTGCAGCGCCGAATTGGGGTGGCCCGCGCGGTGATGACTACGGTGCACGCCTACACGGCAAGTCAGCAGTTGATCGACGGACCGAGCAAGGACATGCGGCGCGGGCGGGCGGGCGCGCTGAATATGGTGCCCGCATCGACCGGCGCCGCACTCGCCACCACCCGCGCCCTGCCCGAGTTGGCCGATCGGTTTGACGGTGTGGCGGTGCGTGTGCCTATCCCGGTTGGCTCGATCGCCGACATCGTCGCGGTCACTACCCGGCCCACGAGTGCGGACGAGATCAATGACATATTTCGCAACGAGGCCGACAGCGACCGCTACCGCGGGATCGTCGGGGTTGCAGATGATCCGATTGTCTCGACCGACATCGTCGGCGACCCGCGGGCCTCGGTGATCGACGCGGCGATGACCCGTGTCGTGGACGGCAGCCTGGTCAAGATCATGGCCTGGTATGACAACGAGTGGGGATTCACCAACCAGATGGTCCGCACCGCGTTGGCCGTGTTAGGAATCGACCGCGCCCTGTGAGTGCGGCGTACGCTGCGCTTTTATTGGCATCGCCAACTACGGAGGCTCCCGATGACTGCCACCAATGCCCAGATGGCTAGCGGTGCGCCGAACTTTGCTGCGCTTTTTATCGATCGGGTCGAGGCCACGCCGGACAAGGAGGCATTTCGCTACCCCGATCACGGACAGTGGGTCTCGGTCACCTGGCGAGACACCGCTACCCGTGTGGAGTCGTTGGCGGCCGGACTGCTGGCCCTGGGCATCGAGCCAGAACAGCGGGTCGGTATCGCATCCAGCACCAGATATGAGTGGATCTTGGCCGATTTGGCGATCATGTCCGCCGGGGCAGCTACCACCACTGTGTATGCGAACACCAACGTGACCGACACCGCCTACATCCTGGCCGACTCCGAAGCCCGGATTGCTTTTGCTGAAGACGACGAGCAACTGGCCAAGCTGACGGCGCGCCGTGCCGATCTGCCCGCCCTGACCAAAGTAGTGACGTTCGATGGTTCAGCCAACGGGGATTGGGTGCTAACGCTCGATGAGCTCGCCGAGCTTGGTGAGAAGTATCTGGCCGAGCACCCAGCCTGCGTGCGCGAAACCGTCGCGGCCATCACCCCGGAGCGGCTGGCGACGTTGATTTACACATCGGGAACCACCGGCCGGCCCAAGGGCGTCCGGCTGGACCACAAGGCCTGGGTGTATGAGGGGGCCACCGTGGACCGGTGGGATGTAGTCCATGCGGACGACCTGCAGCTGTTGTGGTTGCCGTTGGCCCACGCATTCGGAAAGGTGGTGCTGGCCGCCCAGCTGGGTGCCGGGTTTGTCAGCGCGGTGGACGGCCGAGTGGACAAGATCATCGACAATTGTGCGGTATTAAAACCCACTTTCATGTGCGCCGCCCCGCGGATCTTCGAGAAAGCATATGCACGCGTCGTCACCACTCAACGGCAACAAGGCGGGATTAAGGCCAAGCTGTTCGACAGGGCCTTCGCGGTGGGACTCGACGTGGACCGGCGCCGGCGGGCCGGCCAACATGTCGGGCGGGCAATGAGCCTGCAATACAAACTGTTCGACCGGCTGGTGTTCAGCAAGGTACGTCAGGCATTTGGCGGGCGTATCCGGTTCTTCATCTCCGGCGCGGCGCCGCTCAACCGCGAGATCGCCGAGTGGTTTCACGCCGCAGGTCTGCTGATCCTGGAAGGTTACGGGCTCACCGAAGCCGCGGGGGGAGACGTCTTCAACCTCCCGGATCACTACAAGCTCGGCACCGTCGGGCAGCCCTTCGAGGGCACCGAGGTGCGCATCGGCGCCGGCGGGGAAGTCCAGCTCCGCGGCCCCAACGTCATGGCGGGCTATCACCACATGCCCGAAGCCACCGCGGGGGCCTTCACCGACGACGGATGGCTGCGCACTGGCGACGAGGGCAGTGTGGATGCCGACGGCTTTGTCAGCATCACCGGCCGCATCAAAGACATGTTCAAAACCTCGGGTGGCAAATATATTGTGCCGCCGGCGATCGAGGAGAAATTCATCGCCCTGTGCCCGTATGCCAGCCAGTTCGTGGTGTTCGGGGAAGGTCATCAATTCTGTGTCGCGCTTATCACGCTAGACGCCGACGTGATCGCCGGCTGGGCCGCCGAACACGGCTTAACTGGCGCCTCTTACGAGGAATTGGTCAACTCGCGGGCGGTGCGTGACTTGATAGGGGAGCATGTCGGGAGGCTCAATGCCGAGCTCAACAGATGGGAAACGATCAAGAAGTGGGCCTTGCTGGAGCGCGACCTGTCCGTCGAGGGCGGGGAACTCACACCGTCACTGAAGGTCAAGCGGGCAGTGGTGGCCGAGCGGAACAGAGAGCTCCTCGACTCGTTATATAGCGACGTCGGCCGCAAGTGACGCCGCGCGACGACCACCCGCTCAAGGTCTGATCGAAGCACTCAAACGGCAACGGCCACATCAACAGATAGCGTTTCGCCGATGGCGTAGGCTGCCGGCCAATCGCGATCCCTTACTGCGCGGGCGAGCTCGTCAACCAGTGGACTGTGAGCGCCCAGGTCTGCCAGCCAGGACGACACGGTCGCAGCGACCTGGTTAGCCGAAACACGGGCGACGTTTCGGTCGTGCAGTCGATCCGTTATCTGATACACGGTAGTTGGCCGCATACTCCGCCGCGGCCCCTGATTCAGCCAGGACTGCCCGAAACGGTTGCCGTCCTTGATGAATGAACCTGTCAGCGATGGCGAGGCGGGCACGGACATGGTGGACATCCAACTGCTGCGCGTGATCGCATTTTGCAACGCCTCCACGGATCCACCAGGACCGCTAACGGGCGACTAGCAAGCAGAAATCGCTGTGCTGCAACACATGGTCTCCATCCGAACCGATAAGTTGCTGCACCTCACGCGCCTGGTGGGCGCCGACCACGACCAATTGAACGGTCTCAGCATATTCGGTGAGGTAGTCGAAAAAAGTACCGTGCGCGGCAATGCTGCGCACATCGACTCCAGGATAGTGTGGCGTGCAAAGCGCGACGTAGCGATTGAGCATGGCATGCATCCGGCGCTCATGGTCGACGACGAGGCGGTCATTCTGAAGGTCATCGAATCCAGAGCGCCACGCCGTCACCACCACCAGCGGAGCGCTCCTCCGGCTGGCCTCCTCGAAAGCGAGCTCCAGGACGTTGTCGTCGTCGGCTGACCCAGCGACGTGGGCCACGATCATCCGACTGTCCGTTAGTTCGCGGTTGCGATCTCCCCTGACGACGGCCACCGAGCAATGCGCCGAATGCACTAACTCCGCGGCGGTAGAACCGAAGCCGGCGCGGGAGGATTGGCCGGCCCCGGTGTCCCCGACGCACAGCATGGGGGTCGAGTCCGAAGCGCGGATCAACGCCGGCACCGGGCGGCCCTCGACTATCTGGTTCTCGACCTTCACCGGCTTCCCCGTGGCGGTTACGGCGTGATAGGCGTCGTACACCGCCTCCTCGGCCGTCTCCATTGCCGTCCGAGCTTCGCTGCGGCTGGCGTTGGGACGTAGTTCTCTGATGTAGAGCAGTCGCAACGGGATATCGGTGCCGGCCACCTCATCGATGGCCCACAGCGCGGCCCGAACAGCAGCTTGCGACCCGTCGATCCCAACAACCACCGACTTCGGTGGAAAGACCTCAAACATCTGCACTCTCAAGCATCGACGGTTCAGTAACCTCTATTGGGAACGTTATTGCTTGCGTCGCAACTGATCAGGAGGCGATAGTCCTCGGCCGGAGGTCCATTGTTCCCTTTTCCGGCCAGTCCGGGGCCAAAACGTCTTATTGCCTCGGCAAGGGCGTCACACCGAGGACCAACGGCCCTGGCGACAGCGTCGCATTGCTACGCAGACTAGTGTGATGACGCTTGCCCCAAAACGAATTACCCAGCTCGCGGCGCTCATCGCAGCCTTGTACGCCGCACGACGGTACTACCGCAACTGGGGCACCACTAAAGAGGAGTGTCAGGTGCGGTTGCCGGGTGATGAGTTGGTCGGCGACCCGGTCATCCAGCTGACCGAAGCCGTGTGGATCGATGCTCCACCATCGGCAATCTGGCCGTCGCTGTTGCATATGGGTCAGGATCGGAACGGCCTGATCGGTCTTCTGGTTCATAACGCCGATCGAGTTCCTCCGGAGTCGCAGCGACTCGCAGCGGGGGATGCCTTTCGCCTCACGGCGAAAGGCTGGATGGGGCTGCGAGATGGGCTGGCTTTGCGTGTGGAGGCGATCACGCCGGAGCAGAGCATCGTGCTTCGGGCGACTTCGGAGAATCTGCCAATGGCAGTGTGGTCATTCCACCTTCAGCCGCATTGGGCTAACCATACCCGGCTCCTCGCGCGGGTACGGATTGGCTTGCGGCACCCTGGCGAGGTTTTCGCCTTAGAGTTGGCTAGACCAGCAGTCGCGCTGATGACGCGGGGAGCATTACTTGGCATCAAACGGCGGGCGCAGCGGCAGACGAACGACCTCTCAACGTCCGAGTTCCTTTATTAGCAAGCCGTCGCCGGCCAGATGCCCCTTTGGACGTTCGGGCCGACGGTTCCTTTGGCAGAGGCTATATGTCGCGTTTTTGGACCTCTAGCACTCGCCGACGTAGACCCTCGGTTGCCGTCTCCATCAGACCATTGGCGCCTTTTTTGATCAGAAATCCTGGCAGCGGCATCAGAAGGTCAACGGTGAGCTCGAAGCGGACCCGGGTGGAATCGCCCTCCGGCGTCAACGTATAGCGGGCCTGCTGGGCACGTTGTTGTTTACCGCTGACCAGTTTCCAGCTCACGCCGTCGTCGTGCACAGAGTAGGCCAGCACCTGCTCATCGCTAACGCCCACAATTTTGACGACTTGCCGAGACTTGCTCGGGCGGCCCTGGTCGTCTCGTTCGAGAATTTCGACCTTCTTGTGGGCTGAGGACCACTCCGTCAACGACTCAAGGTCGAACAATACTTGCATGATCTTGTCCGGGGTTGCCTCGATAAGGACTTCACGGGTTTGGGTGACAGCCATTCCGCAACGTTGCCAGAGTTACCTGACGAACAGGGAAGGTTTGCTGCATTCCTATGCAGTCGGCGACTGCAAGTGCGACCGAATCCGCAGATGCCGTCGTCGCGGGATGAACTCCAGCGACAGCAGAACTACCAATGCGGCTGGTAGATGCCGTAGCGAGAGCAGCACATAGCGGCGTTCGTCGAACGAGTGAAACTTGCGAAGGTAGCGATACAGCGACTCGAGTTTGATCAGCGAGCGACCCAGGTGAATAAGCGTGTAGTAGATGCCCTCGAAGATGTTGCGGTTCTCGTTCTCAAAGATTTCAGGGAACCCACCAAATGCCAGCGAAAGCCTTTGTCCACCAGACTGTTTACAGTCCGCGATCATGTCGACGCTCATTCGCTCGTCGATCCCATTTGGTGCTCCCGGGCGGCGCCATGGCACATCCAGAGTCACGTCGCTGCCGCCGCCGGCCGTTGCGTACCGCTGGAATCCCTGCACCAGCCCGCTGCTATCTCGCGCGATGATCAGCCTGACACCCGGATAGCGCCCCTCGAGCGCATGGTCGAGAATCATCGAAAACCCCCGTTCGACATGCGCGCCGCGATGTGATGCATAGAGCACCTCTGCCAGCTCGCCCGCGAGCATGTCGTCGAGTCGCTGTTCGGACACTATCTCGGTGGTAATGCCCACGTTGTGTGTGCGTTGCACTGCCTGACGCAAGTTGCGGTATTTTCGCCCGGCCATGTCGAACCGGCACACATCGATCACGACATCGCGTCCAATGGGCACTGGTCGCAGCGATTGGCCGATCACGGCGCGATCATCCCATAGCCCAAGCCATTGCTCACCGCAGCCCAGCACGACTATGCGCCAGCCACGCCTGCGACACATCGCGGCGAAATCACTGACGAGGTTCGGAAAATCGCTGCGCTGCCCGATGGGGTCACCGCTGACTACCGCGAAGCCCAGCCGCGCGCAATAGGCGATCGCCGCAGTCCCATCGGAATTGAAGTAGTAACTCTTCAACGATTGCATCGCGAACGGGGCAAGCGGATCACCTTGTGTCGCTTCGATCAGCGGCCACACTCGCGCCAGCGCAGTCGGGTCCCGCCGCGACGGCACCGGCCACGTCAGCACCCATCCGGCGCTTACGACTAGTCCGTCGCCGAGCAACTGAAATGACAGCAGGTGGCTACCCAAGCCGGTCGCCAACACCACCGCCGCCGCGGTGGCATGGCTGACAGTCACAGGTCGGCCCAGCAGAATTCCGCGCGCGGCCAATATCACCGCCAGCGCAAGCGCAAGTGATAGCGACCCTGTCAGTCGCCTCGACGTATACCAGTCGGGACCGTAGTGGTTGCGCGCCAGCAGCACGATCAGCAATCCGAACGCGCCGACCAGAGCCAGCATGCCAACCCGGCGCGCTCGTTGCGACTCGGTGCTAATCATCACGCGATCGCGGTTGTCGACCTCGGCCAAACTTGCCGTCTCGTTCATGGCAACTCTTCACCTGTGGCCGGCCCGTGCGCGGCCTTCAGTGCGCCGCGGTATGGGTGAGCGCCTCATGCGCCAGACCGTTGGGCTGGGTGGACTGTGAGGCGGCCGACTCGCGGGTCAGGAAGCCGGTTAGCTCTCCGATCGCGCTCATCAGCGGGGCGGGAAAGACGACGGTCGTGTTTTTCTCAACTCCGAGTTCGGCCAGGGTCTGCAGATTTCGCAGTTGCAAGGCAAGCGGGTGCATCATCATGGTGTCGGATGCTTCCCCGAGTGCCGCCGCGGCGCGTGCTTCGCCCTCAGCGGCAATGATTTTGGCGCGCTTTTCGCGTTCGGCCTCGGCTTCGCGGGCCATCGCGCGTTTCATGCTGTCCGGAAGCTGGATGTCCTTCAGCTCTACCAGGGTGACCTCCACGCCCCATTCCACGGTGGTGGTGTCGAGGATCTGACGGATGCTGGCATTAATCTTTTCGGTCTGAGCGAGCACCTCGTCGAGAGAATGTTGCCCGACAACGTTGCGCAAGGTGGTCTGGGCGATCTGATCAATTGCGGCGTGAACGTTTTCGATGACGACGACTGATTTGCGTGCATCGACGACGCGAAAGTAGGCGACCGCCGCGATGTCGACGCTGACATTGTCGCGGGTGATGATGCCCTGTGACTGAATCGGCATTGTCACAATACGCATCGAAACTCGCCACAAGCGGTCGATGACCGGAATGATCAGTCGCAGACCGGGTTCACGAACTGCGACGACCCGACCGAGGCGGAAATGCACACCCCGTTCGTACTGCCACACCACCCGGATCGAGGCGATCAATAACAGCAGCACCAAGACAAGGGCCGCAGAAACTGTTGCAACTAATGTGTTTTGGCTCATGACGACATCTCCGATCTACTGGTTTGATCATCTTTTCGAGGTCACGCGGCGCGTGGCAAATCCGTGGTTGCGTCTGCCGCTCGCTGCGCCGATCGCTCAGATGGAGGCATCCAGCCGACATAGGTGAGGTACAGGCCGATCACCGCGAAGCCGATGCAGAGCCCACGCCACAGATCACCCATGCCGATCACCGAGTTGGCCATCGATATGAAGGCAGTGGGGAAGGCAAGCAGCAACAGCCCACGCAGCGTCACAAGCCAACCCATAATGGACACCACGATGGCGGCGGGGCCACGCCAATATGAGTGGAGCGCGATCATGACAAGGCCACCGATGAGCACAAACGCGCCCGCCACCCATGACCACAGCGCGTTCGCGGTGAAATCTTTCATCAGCGCGGGCATCTCGGAGGTGCGCGCCCCGGCGGTGGCGCAAACGATCACAAAGAACGGGCCGAGCACTCGGGCGAACATGCGTGTCCTGATCTGCGGCTGGTGAGAAGAGTTCATCGCTGTACCTCCGGCTGGCGTCGTCAGCTGCCGCCGACAACGTGGTTGAGATCTATTGATCTCTGGGGCTATCCGACCATTCCGCAAACCTCGCCGATAGGGACGGAAGTCCCGCCACCTCAGGCCGTTCGTCAATTCGGCTGTTGGTGGCGCACCAGCAGGACCGAGCAGTTTGGATAGGCAGCCAGTGCGTGGCCGTGAGGACCGACGAGCCGGGTTAGCTTATTGGCGTCAGCCCCGCCGGTGACAAGTAATTGAATGGGTTCGTTGCGGATCACCAAGTACTCGGTTGCGGTGTCGGTGATGCACTTGTGTACGGCCACATCGGGATAGCGTGGTAGCCAGTTGCCGAGTCGCTGATCAAGCTCTTGCCAGGAAATCGCCCCGACTTTCCATCGCCTCACTCCCAATGCCAGCACGGAAGCCTTACGCAGCCGCGCTTCATGGAGAGCGTGGTGGATGACATCATCGCTGTCGGGGTAACGATCTAACACCGCCACGATCGGCTTGCCATCGCGTGGTTCGCCGTCGGTGCGGATGATCGCGACGGGGCAGTGCGCATGCTTGGCCAGGGCTACCGCGCTCGAGCCCAGAAGCCGGCTGGCCGCATGTCCGATCCCGATCGACCCGACACAGATCATCGCTGCATGGCAAGACTCCTCGATCAGGGTGGAGTCAATGTGGCCGCGACGAATTGCCGTGTGGACCTTGAGTGGCCTGCCGCTGGCTTGGATTGCGGCATGAGCCGCATGCAGAGCTGTTTCGGCGTATTGCGTCGCCAGATGGTCATCCTCGCCGAGGGTGGTTGACGCCTCCTCCGCATGCACGACCTGAACCAGCCGCAGCGGAATTGCTCTGCTGATCGCTTCATCGATGGCCCAGTGAGCCGCGTTGATCGCCGCGGTAGATCCGTCGATTCCAGCCACGATCGGACGAACAGAGTCCGTTGGCTTCATCGCACGCCCTTGCCTTCTGCGATAAGCGGCTACGACTGCCTGGCCACGATCACTGGCATGCGCACGGATTGAACGACGGCGTTGCTGACCGAACCTAACAGCATGCCGGCAAAACCACGGCCGTGACTCCCGAGGACGACAAGCTGTGCGGTTTCAGAGGTTTCGACGAGTACGCGGGCCGGTCGGTCACAAACGAGGAGCCGGTGCACAGTCACGTCGGGGTAGCGTTCTTGCCAGCCCGCCAGCCCCTCGGCCAGAATCCGCTCCTCTTCGGCCTTCACCGCCGACCAATCCAGACCCGGAAGTTCGAAAATCTCGGTGTCACTCCAGGCGTGCACTGCGACCAAGTTGACGTGGCGCCGCGACGCTTCGTCGAATGCGATCTCGGTAGCAAGCTTTGAGGCTGGTGAGCCGTCGATTCCCACCAGCACGGGCGCCTGGGCGGGATGCGGCATCCGCGGATCCTCATCCCGGATTACTGCGACGGGACAATGTGCGTGCCGCACCAGCGCAGAACTGGTCGAACCGACCAAACTGCGAGCCAACGCGCCACGGCCGTTGTTGCCTACCACGATCAACTCGGCCTCTTTGGACAGCTTGACGAGCGCCGGAACGGTGGCCGAAAACATCAATTCGCTCTTGATTGATATCCGCGGATCACCGTTCCCGGTATCACGGGCGATCTTCAATGCATCTGCGAGGATCCTGTGACCCTCGTTTTCTTGCCATACCGCAAATTCGTCCAGCAGCGGGGCTTGTGACCATGGCGAAGGCGCGGGATTGACCATGTGGATCAGGGTTAGCGGAATGTGGCGCATGACCGCGTCACGCGCAGCCCAACAAACAGCGGCATTTGAGGCCGGCGATCCGTCGACGCCGACGATGATCCCGTAATCCTTGGCCTGTGCCGACATTTCGTCCTCCTCCGGTCAAACGAGAACGCTAGGCCGAACCGAGTCGCAGGTCATGGGGCGTTAGTCCTCAACCGCATGGTCGTAGGACTCTTTGTGGCGCCTCCCGACCGGGTGAACCGCTGCGAGCGCGTGCTGCAGCGCCGTAGAGTCACAATTGCTGCGGGTGATATCCACTCCACCCGGGGGCCAATGGCGGTGCCGTCGGGACCAATGACTCTAGGGAGCGCACCCAGTCATCTTTGCGGTTCGGTTCACACCCGAACCGGGAGGACGCGATGCCGCAAGCGGCGCTGCGGGCGCTGATGATTTAGTGGGCTTGGCTAGGTTTGATCAGCCCAGAACCGGGAATCGGCGCTCGCGGGTAAGGCGGTCCAGGGCGTTCTGCATTACCGAGCGGACGTAAGAGTCGACCTCGGCGACGTTGGGGTTTTCACCGAACAGGGTGCGGATGTCGATCGGCTTGAGGACCTGATTGACGATCTTGGTGGGCAGCGGGAGATTAGCCGGGAAGAACATCGTCACACCGAACGGCAAACCGACTGTGACGGGCAGGATATCGAGCCTGATCCGGTGCAGGCCAAGTCGCTTTGCCATCCGATCGCCACGGCTTAGGAATAGTTGGGTCTCTTGGGCCCCGATCGACACCACGGGCACGATCGGCGCGCCGGTTTCGATGGCCACCCTGACGTATCCGGTGCGGCCGTTGAAGTCGATGACGTTTTGGCTCCGCGTCGGCCGGTACGCGTCGTAGTCGCCACCGGGGTACACCAGCACGGCCGCGCCGGAATGCAATGCCTTGGAGGCGTTTTCGGGGGTGGCATGGATGGCACCGATCCGGCCCAAGTATCTGCGCAACGGTGTGAAGAACACGCCATAGTGGGCGAGGATGTAGAGCGGGCGGTCGTACCCGAGCGTGTGGTAAAAAGCCGGACCGAACACGAGCGGATCAGGCGTCAACGCTCCGCCGGAGTGGTTGGATACCATTAAGACTCCGCCGACGGCCGGGATGGATTCCAAGCCCCGCACCTCTACCCGGAACCATCGATTGATGATCGGCGCGACCAGCTTGGTCGCCTGCGCGGTGAAGACAGGATCCCACTTTGCGAGTTCCGAAGCGTTGAGATCTTTGTCGCTCATGGTGCTCGCTGGGTGGCTTCAATATCCGCCGTGGCCCAGATCATTGGGTTCTTCGGGGCGCCAGGTAGAAAATGGAGACGCTGACATTCGCTCAAACATCGACGACTCCTTTCCGGGAGAAGTCCGATACAGCCTCGGTATTTCTGAGTAATTCTTCGACCTGCCGTTAGGGCTGACGAGAGGCCAAAGTCATCCGGCTAGGGGATAAGGTCATTTGTTAACGGTCCGATAACCCGCCGATAGGGAGCGCCGCCAAAGCGCCTACGCGCTCTGAACTGCCTTGGTCCGTCGGCCTTTGCGTCGGCGAGTTCGGCTGAGGGCCACCAATCGCGCCACCGCATGCTCGATGCCTGCGGCGAGTTGGTCTAGGTCGGGCGCGGCGTCGTGGTCGCCGGTGATGCCGAAGACGAAGCTGTCGGCGTAGCTCACCATCGCGATGCCGGTGCGCAGCTGGAGGGCAATCGGTGGTACGGGCAGGATTTCCAGCACCTCACGGCCCATCAGCTGCTGGCGACTACGTGGCCCGGGAACGTTGGTTGCCAAAGCAGTGACGGCATGTTGCGGCAATCGGGTCAGCATTCGCATGGTCCACGCCGACAAGGTGAACGGGACGCTGTTGACCGCCGCCAGCAAAGCGGTGGCGCCTTCGCGCTGGCCACTGCTTTTAGCGGTCATGAGCCGCGAGTGCACGAGTTCCAATTGTTTGACGGGGTCGGCCTCGTCGATGGGCAGTAGCGGCAGCATCGCCGAGACCCGGTTGTCGGTTCGCTGGAAGTCCTTCATCGACCGGACCGATACCGGAACCAGGGTGCGCAGCGAATCGTGATGGGGCTGTTCGCCACGGCTCAGTAGAAGACTGCGGTAGCTGTCGGTGATCGCAGTCAGCGCAACGTCGTTGAGCGTCACATCAAACGCTCGGGACACCTTCTGCATTTCAGCGAGTCTGACCCTTGCCGCGGCGTATCGTCGCATCGTTGTCACCGGCCCGCTCAGCGAGGATTCGGGCGGTGAGCTCAGCAAGCCCGCCGTTAGCTCGGCGACGCCCATTGCGGCGTGTTCAGCAACATTGGCCCCTGCCACCGCGGTCCGCCACATGCCGCCGAACCACGTCAAGGGGTTCATGCTTATCGGCTGCAAACGCAGCGCGGGATTATCCGATTCCTTTGCAGCCCGAATGCTTTTCGCGAAAGTATCGCCGACGCCGCTATCGCTGAGCTTCGCCAGCATCTGGGTTGTGGCGATTCCATCGGCGATGCAGTGGTGGAGTTTCATCAGGATCGCCCACCGGTTGTCGGTGAGGCCTTCGATAATCCAGCACTCCCACAGCGGACGCTCACGGTCGAGCCGAGGCTGCATAACTGTCGCGATCATCTTGAATAGCTCGGCGTCATCGCCGGGCTCGGGTAATGCAACGCGGTGCACGTGATGCGAGATGTCAAAGTGCGCGTCACCCACCCATTCAGGCGAGCCGAGGTCAAGCGGATGGGTGTGCAGCACTTGGGTACAGCGGGGAATTGCACGTACCCGTTCGGCGAAGGCTGCGACAAGCTCGTCATACTGCGGAACGGGTCCGGCCACGATCGACACGCTCGCAATTGCCAGGTTCACGTGAGGGTCGGAGTCCTCAACCTCCAAGAAACTCGCATCAAGCGCCGTTAAGTGCTCCATTAGCTCACTGTGGTCTTCGCTTGCACGCGTGGGCAGGGCCGGAAGTCCTCGTCTGTTGGGGCCGAACGACGCTGCTAAAGCGGCGAGAGCCGTTGTAGCGTGGGGCAGGTGAGCGAGCAACCGCGGCTACAGTCCCCGAGGTCGGTGAGTGTCAATATGTCCGAAACCGGTCAACCTATCACCATCCTTTCGGCGACCGAAAGTTGGGATCTACTGGCAAGCGTGGCGTTAGGGCGTCTCGTCACGAGCGTCGACGGCCAACCCGAGATTTTCCCGGTCAATTTCGTTGTCCAGCACCGTACTGTGCTCTTTCGCACGGCGGAGGGCACCAAATTGGTCAGCACCGCAATCAACAATCGCCTTCTTTTTGAGGCCGACGACCATAACGCTGCGGAAGGCTGGAGCGTGATCCTCAAGGGCACAGGCCGCATGCTTCATACCAACGAGGAGCTTGAGGAGGCCGAGCGAGCCCAACTGCTGCCGTGGATTGCGACGTTGAAGCAACACTATGTTCGCATTCAACCGATTTCGATCACCGGCCGCCGTTTCCGGTTTGGTCCGGAGCCCGAGCCAGAATCCACATTCGCTTGACCGGCAGCGGCGGGAGCCGGCGCTTATCTACGGGGTCGTCAACGCTCAATCCCAAAATGCTCGCGCAGCAGCGCGGCGATGCGGTTGGCTTCCTGAGGTTCTTTGGGCGGGGATGTTTGCGGCTGCTCCGCCGACTGGTCCTCAAACTTTCGGTTGGCGCCAGAAACGAGGCCGCACTCCGCCAGCCGATCCCCGCAACCACCACAAAGCTTCGACGATCGCCGCGCCGAACACACCGATCAAGAGCGCGGTGCCGGTCAACGCGATGTTCGAGGGATCGAGCATGAACTGCTCGCGCGCAAGCGGGATGCTGAAAATCACCACATACGCGCTGCCGGACAGCGCGACCAACATCACCCGCCACCAGGTGTAGGGGCGGGCCACCACCGCGAGCACCCACACCGCGATCACCAGCAAGGTGATCAGCGCCGACGTCGACGCCTGGGTTTGTTGGGCCGCGGTCGCCGCAGCCCCCCGGAAGGCCAGCAGATAGCACGCGAATGTCGCGATGCCGGCAACCGCCCCGTTCGGTATCGCAGCCGTCATCACCCGGCGGACGAAACCGGACTCTGCGCGTTCGTTGTTGGGCGCCAGCGAAAGGATGAACGCGGGTATTCCGATGGTGAACCAGGCGGCGATCGTCACATGGATCGGCTCGAAGGGGAACATCAATGCTTTGATGCCCAACGATTTCGCGGCGAGGCCGGTGATGCCGATCAGCAACGCCAGCAATACCGAGTACACGGTCTTGGTCAAGAACAGGTTGGATACTCGCTCGATGTTGCCGATTACCCGACGCCCTTCGCCCACTACGTACGGCAGCGTCGCGAACTTGTTGTCTAGCAGCACGATTTGAGCCACAGCCCGTGACGCGGCGCTTCCCGCCCCCATGGCGACGCCAATGTCGGCATCCTTGAGCGCCAGTACGTCGTTGACACCGTCGCCGGTCATCGCAACCGTGCTGCCGCGGGATTGCAAGGCGCGCACCATCGCACGCTTCTGGTCTGGGCGCACGCGGCCAAACGTGGTGTATTTCTGGACGGTCTCAGCTAGCTCATCCGGATCGGTGGGCAGCTCCCGAGCGTCGAGCGTCTCCCCGCGAAGACCAAGCTTCGATGCCACCGCGCCCACCGAAGCAGCGTTATCACCGGAAATCACCTTGACCGAAACGCCCTGATCAGCAAAGTAATTCAAGGTGTCGCGGGCATCCGGGCGCACCCTTTGCTCCAGCATTATCAGGGCGACGGGAACAACTCGGTCAGGTGCGCCGGGATGGTCGACCGGTAGGTCGGTTGACCCGAGTAGCAGCACACGCAGCCCCCGTGAACCTGCAGCCTCGGCCTGCCGGGCAACCGTCGACGCCGGATCCTCCAGCACGTCCGGGGCGCCGAGAACCCAGTTGCCGTGCTCGCCGAAAGACACCCCGCTCCACTTCGTGGCCGACTTGAACGGGGCGGTCGCAGTGACGGTCCAGCCCGGCGGGTTGCGGTAAGCTCCCGCGATCGCCTCGATGCTGGCGTTGGGGCGTGCGTCGTCGGCAGCGATCGACGCCAGTACATCGATGATCGTATCGATGCCGACCGGAGAATCGAGCAGCTGCAGGTCGGCTACCTGCATCCGGTTCTGGGTCAGCGTGCCGGTCTTGTCGGCGCACACCACATTGACCCGCGCCAGACCCTCGATGGCCGGCAGCTCCTGCACCAGGCACTGCCGACGACCCAGGCGAACGACGCCTACCGCGAACGCGATCGAGGTCATCAGCACCAGGCCCTCGGGGACCATCGGAACCAGCGCTCCCACCGTGCGCAGCACCGACTGCCGCCAGCCGACATGGGTGGTGAACAGCTGCGTGTAGATAATCAGTCCGCCGGCAGGAATCAGCAGGTAGGTGATGAATTGGAGAATCTTGTTGATCCCGCTTTGCAGCTCCGAGCGCACCAGACTGAATTTGCTGGCTTCGGCGGTGAGCTTGGCTGCATAGGCTTCGTGTCCTACTTTCGTGGCACGGTACGCACCGGTGCCGGTGACGACGAAGCTGCCGGACATCACCGTGTCATTGGTGTGCTTTAGGACGGGGTCGGCCTCGCCGGTAAGCAGCGACTCGTCGACCTCTAACCCGGCGCCTTCGATCACCGTCCCGTCGACCACGATCTGATCGCCGGGACCCAATTCGATGATGTCGTCGGAAACCACCTCTTTGGGCGGCAGCTCACGTGTTCCGTCTGCCCGGCGGACCAGCGGCTTGGCTTGCCCAACAATGGACAGCTTGTCCAGCGTTTGTTTGGCCCGCAGCTCTTGCACCATCCCGACGACACTGTTGACGATGATCAACAGCCCGAACAGCCCGTTGATCAACGAACCGGTCGCCAGCACGATGGCGAACAGCACGGCCAGGATCGCGTTGATCCGGGTGAAGACGTTGGCCCGGACGATGTCGGCCACGCTGCGGGTAGCCCGGCTCGGGACATCGTTGGCCCTGCCGTCGCCAACCCGCTGTGCCACTTCGGCGGGAGTTAGCCCCGCGGCCGGCGACGCGGTCATGAAGCGCAAGCTTAGGGCCCCGACTGGCGCACCACGATCACCGGCGTACGTGCCAGTTGGGCAACGCTTTCGCTTACCGAACCCACCAGCATTTCTCCGAATCCGCCGCGGCCGCGACTGCCGACCACGAGCAGCTGGGCTTCCGCTGAATGCGTGACAAGCTGATGTGCGGGCTGATCGCGGACGACGATCCGACGCACCTTCACACCGGGATACTGGTCCTGCCAACCCGCCAGGCGCTCGGCGATTACATGTTCGGACATCGACTTCGCTGCCGGCCAATCGAGGCCGGGCCACTCCGACACGTCGACATCGCTCCAGGCGTGCAGAGCAATTAACCCCACTCTGCGACGCGAAGCCTCGTCGAATGCGATCGCAGTCGCCAACTCAGCTGCGGGCGAGCCATCGATGCCGACCAATACTGGTGCCTGACCGTGATGCGGCGTCAACGGCTCCCGATCGTGGACGATCGCAACTGGACAATACGCGTGACGCAATAGCGCGGAAGCGACTGATCCGAGCAGCCGGGCAGACCAGCTGCCGTCGCCGTAGGAACCGGTAACTACCGTCTCGGCGTCTTTAGACAGGCCAATCAGTGTGGGAACGGCAGCCGACGGCAAGACCTCCGTGTGGATCGCCGTGGGACCACCGTGATAGCAGGTCTTTTCAACGATCTTGACTGCATCATCAACTAGTCGGCGGCCGTGATCCTGCTGCCACTGCGCCAACCCCGGCGGCAACGGCGTATCCCACCACGACGTTAAGTTCGGCGAAATCGCGTGTACGAGGGTTAGCGGGATGCGACGTAATTCAGCCTCCCGCGCCCCCCACTCCACCGCCGCTTTGGCGGCCGGGGAGTCGTCCACACCGACGACAATTCCCAAATGTGCGTTGCGTGACGACATGACTTCTCCCAGATGCGTTGGTTTCCAAGGGCTGCTGAGGACACTATCGGCTCAGTCGGAGCCGACTGGGATTGCGGTCAAGTCGATGTCGAGGTGCACCACACCACTGTCGTAGCTCTTATGCTGCGGATGCAGGCCTGCTTCGTGGAGCAGCTTGAACATCAAGTGATTGGTCGTCAAGACATCAGCGACCAAGCGCTGAATTCCGTTGTCACGGGCAATCTGTGCGAGCCGTTCAAGTAACGCTGATCCTACTCCGCGCAAGTGGTCTTTGTGCGCGACGACCACAGCGACATCCGCCGTTGCCGGCCTACCGCACATCGCGTAATTTGCGACACCGATCAACGTTCCGGATTCGAAGGCGCCCAGTGCATAGTTTTGGCCGTCGTCATCAGTGAGTTTGTCAGCCAGGATTTTCAGATACCCAGGATGAACCGTGAAGAATCTCAGGTAGCGGTCGCGCTCGCTGAGCGCGTCATGAAGGGCGACCACTGCGTCGATATCCGTCGGTTCCAGCCGCCGCAACGACACCACAGCACCATCTCGAAGCGTCGAGGTGAATACGTCGTGCACGAGCTCGCTTTCGGTCATGATCGGCCGCCTCGGGATTTCGCTTAGTTCCTATTAGGACCGGACAATCAGCACCGAGCACTCTGCATGCCCGAGACTGGGGTGCCGATGTGGCCCAATGAGACGCGCAACTTGGTCAGCGTCGGTGCTGCCGATTACGGCGAGCTGAATCGTTTTGTCCATAACGGCAAGGAAGTCTGCAATGTCGGCTCGGGTGGCACCGGGGTAGATTTTCACGCCAGGGTGGCGCCGACCCCAGCACTCCATCCGTCGCTTCAGCTCGTCGCCGAGCATGTCACCGGTGTCTTTTCGCAACACTCCGAGAGCAAGTACCGGTGCGTGGCGCAGCTGCGCTTCAGCCATCGCTTGCTCTACCACGTGATTGTTATCGGGTGATTCGCTGACTTCGACCACGATCAAGGCGCTGTCGTGCTTCAGCTGGCTCTGTTGGGTGCGGATGATCGCGACCGGGCAATGAGCGGCCTCGGCCAGCTCGGCGGCAGTGGAACCCAGTAATGCGCGCGCAAAGCGTCCAATTCCCACCGAACCGACGCAGATCATGTCGGCGTCGCGGGATTCGGCGATGAGCATCGCTGCGGGGTCGCCCTGCAGAATTCCAGTTTCGACTTTGACGGGTTTCCCGGTGGCTTCCACCGCAGCGCTGGCAGTCCTGAGCGCGGTCTCCGCATATTCGAGTTCCATCCGGACATTGCCGACGGACGCCAGCGGGGCGGGCTCGACCTGTTCGGGGATCACCTGGACCAGGCGGAGCGGGATCTCTCGACTGACAGCTTCATCGACTGCCCATCGCGCGGCTTGGATCGCGGCCTCAGAGCCGTCGATGCCGACTACGACAGCGGATTGTGGTGTGTTCGAATCGTGCATCGCTCGTTCCCGTCAACTTTCCAGCCGAAGTACTTCAGAGAGGTGCCGCCGCGGCGTGGGCGGCGGTGCTTTCTCGGTGACCGGTACCACGCCCACTCGGACTAGGACCTGCGGTACCGCTTCGTGATCCATCAGCGACTGGATGAGTTCGCGGGTGACGTGGAGCTCGGTGAGGTGTGTTACCGGGCAGGTGGCGAGGCCGTGCATCGTGCATTCCAGCAAGACCGCGGAAAGCGCTTCGCCGGAAGCCAATGCGTCGGCGCGACCGTTGCCATCGGTGGACAGCAGCAGGACCTTGGCGTTGTCTTCGGGAATTACGGCGCGCCGTTCGGGCTGATGGGTGATCGGGAATACCCGGTCTATCCCGACTCGGTCACCCTCGGCGGCCGAGACGAGGGCGCTGTAGGGAATACCCTCTGATGCCTCGAATGGTGCTGTCCACCAGTGGAGTTCGTCGTTGTAAGGAATGTCATAAAACCGTAACGACTCGGCGACCTGTGTTGCTTGCACGAGTCGGGGACGCGCATCGTCCGAGAGGATGTCCAGGTGCACGGCGGCTTCGTCGACCGCGCTTTTCACCACCGGTTCGAAGGATTGCCAGTCCGTTGGTCCGCTGAATGGCAACCGATCGGTGTGGCGCGCCCAGATGGCGTTGGCGCGACGTCGATCTTGGTCAGTCACGGCGTCAATCGGGGTGAATTGGATCGACGCGAGGTGATTCGGGCTGTTGGGACTTGGCAACCGGTCGACGTGGGACTGCCAACCGGCCGCGGCCATCGCCACCCGAAGATGATCGAGGGTCGCGCCGCAGCCGATCAGCGCTTCTCGCGCGGACTGGTCGGTGTTCACTACTCGACTTGGATCGAGGAACAACCTGAGTTGACCGCCATCGAACACCCACAGCCAAGGTTGGCTGTTGTGCTGTGACGGGGCGCGACACGCTGACCTCACCGCATCCTCGATGACTTCGACTTTCACCGCGGTGGCAGGCATCTTTCGACCTCCGATCTTTACCTGCCATCAAGGGTTATCCGGCGGCGCTGCCTGCGGCAGGGCCATTAGTCCTCGATCGCCGTGCCATCGGGCCATGTCCCGGCAGGCGGCTACCGCGCGTCGACTGCTCGCCTTGCCCGTGGGCGTTCGTTGGCGAACCCTCGAACCAGGTGCGCGCGCACAAAGTCCGCGACGACATCGGGGTCGTCCATGTCCAGTGTCGATGATGGCGTGCTGAACAGCGAGAACAGTATGCGCGCGAACCATTCTCCGGCGGACTGGATGTCGAGGTCTTTGCGAACTTCGCCGGTGAGCCTGGCCGCGGCGAGGTGAGGCGCGAGGAAGTCGACGCACTCACGCAGCAAGACGGCGGCGTCTTTGGTCAGCAGCAGGCTGACCGCCTCTTCGTCGAAGTATTTCTCGGAGGCGATGACTCGTCGCGCCTGGGTCACGAACACCGCTGCGCGGCTGAGCTTGTCCTCCAGGGAGCTACCGCGGTCCATCGCCTTGGACATTTCACGATAGAACCGCTCGGAAGCGTGCTCGGCGCATGCTTCGACGATGGCGGCCTTATCACGGAAATACTCGTAGATTGTGCTGCGGGAGACACCTGCCATCTTGGCGATGTCGACAATTGTGGCCTTCTGCAGTCCTTGCTTGCGGAAGCAGGTGTAAGCGGACTCCACGATCAGCTCGCGGGTATCCGTCGCTTGAGTCAACGCAGAAGCTTGAGTCATCAGGGAACCAAAGCGCCTCTGGGCACCAACCCGGCATTGGCTGATTCGAATGCGGCGTTGACGTCGGTGAGGTGGAACGGCTTGGGCATCAGCCGGCTGAACGGAAACCTGGTCTGCTGCAAGAACGACAAGCCGATCGCGAGGGTGACCGGGTCGTAGAGCATCACGCCGCGCACCGATTTGTTGCCGTAGACCAGAACGCTGGGGTCGAGCTCGAAGGTGCGTCCGGTTCCGATGTTGCCGACCTCGAGCAACGTTCCCCCGTTGTTCAGGAACCCGATCCCGTCGGGAATCACGCCCGGAGCGCCGACGACTTCGAGCACCCAGTCGGCGCCGATGCCGTCGGTGCGTTGGTGGATCTGTTCGGTGATCTCCGCAGTTGAGATGCCGCGGGCGTCGATGCAGTGCGTGGCACCGAAATCCGATGCGACGTCGAGCCGCTCGGCGAGCTTGTCGATGACGATGACCTCCGCCGCGCCCGCGGTGTGCGCGACGGCGGCGGCGTTGATGCCCAGCCCACCCGCGCCCTGGATGACGACGGTGTCGCCCAGCCGAACGTCTCGCAGCGCGAACAGCACTTGGGCCAGAGCACAATTGAGCGGCGCGACCGCTTCGTCGGTCAGATCCTCGGGCACCTTGTACAACGGCTGTCTGCGGGTGGTGTAGTAGTACTCGCCGTGTGCGCTGACGAAGTGCGGTGCTTGGTCGTGGGTGCGGAACTCGCCCGCCATCAGGTTCTGGCAGGCGTGGGGCCGGCCGCGTGCGCACGCATGGCATTGGCCACACAACCAGAAGTAGGGCGTGACGACACGGTCACCCACCGCCAGCGGCCTACCGGTCGCGTCGGTGGTTAGTCCCTCGCCGAGTTCGGCGATTTCGCCGACCATTTCGTGGCCCATCGCGAACGGGTAGAACAGGGGGAGCTCACCGCGGAAGATATGCAAGTCGGATCCGCAGATCCCGGCCATCCGCAGTTTCAGCGCCGCGGTACCCGGTGCCGGCGCGGTGAGGGGAAACTCCGCGAGCTCGATCGGTCCGCCGACTGCGGTCAGCAATGCGATCTTCGGCATGACGGTCTTCCCTACCCGTTCGGCGCGAGAATCAGGCCGCTGGTGGGCACCCCAGTGCCCGACGTGACCAGGACGTGCTCGACGTTGTCGACTTGGTTATAGGAGGTTCGGCGTATTTGGCGCACACCCTCGGTGATGCCGTTCATCCCGTGGATGTAGGCCTCGCCGAGCAGTCCGCCATTGGTGTTGATCGGCAGTTCCCCACCCAGCGACAGCCGTTCGACGGTGGCGAAGTCTTTGGCTTCGCCGCGACCGCAGAATCCGAGTTCCTCGAACTGGGTGAACACGAACGGGGTGAAATGGTCGTAGATGAAGGCGGTTTGGATGTCTTGTGGCTTCAGGCCCGAATCGCGCCACAGCCGGTCCGCGACCACGCCCATCTCCGGCAGCCCGGTGATGTCCTCGCGGTAGTAGCTGGTCATCATTTCACCGTTAGCGGCCGCGCCCTGAGCGGCAGCGGTGATGATTGCCGGCGGCTGCCGCAGGTCGCGGGCGCGTTTGGCGCTGGTGACCACCAGCGCGACACCGCCGTCGCTTTCCTGGCAGCAATCAAGCAGTCGCAGAACCGGTTCGATGATCCAGCGAGAATTCTGGTGGTCTTCCAATGTGATCGGACGCTGGTAGAACCACGCGTCGGGGTTCTTGGCCGCGTGCAGACGGTCCACGACGGCGATGCGGCCGAAGTCTTCGTTGGTGACCCCGTAGGTCGACATGTAGCGCTGGGCGTGCATCGCGACCCACGCTGCGGGAGTGAGCAATCCGAATGGCGCGTAGTGCGCCATGAACAGCGGCGTCTCCGCGCTGGTACGTCCGCTACCGCCGAAGCGAAAGCCGGAACGTTCGTTGAAGGCGCGCCAGCACACCACCACATCGGCGACGCCGGACGCGACGGCCATCGCAGCGTGCACCACCGTGCCCGCTGCCGCCCCGCCGCCATGATGGACGCGGCTGAAGAAGCTCAGGTCACCTATGCCGACATTTCGTGCGATGTCGATCTCGTCGCTGGAGTCCATCGTGAAAGTGACCATGCCGTCGACGTCGCTGGGCGCCAGGCCCGCATCGTCGAGCGCCGCACTGACCGCTTCGCACGCCAATTGCAGCTCGCTGCGCCCGGATTCCTTGGAGAACTCGGTCTGGCCGATGCCGACGATGGCGCAGCTACCGGGCAACGCGCTCATACGCCTGCTCCATCGAGCAGGCTGAGCACGGCGGTGCCGGAGACGTGATCGCCGAGGCTGTTGGACGCCTTGAAGGTCACCTCGACGAAGTTCTCACCGTCCGATCCTTCGCTCTTGCCGGTCACATTGCCGGCGAAGCGCAGCGGATCGTCCGGAAAACACGGCACGCCGAGGCGAATCGACAGCTTCGTGACCATCGCTTCGGGTCCGGCCCAGTCGGTAAGGAAACGCACGCAATACCCGTTGGAGGTCAGGATATTCATGAACAAGTTGGGCGAACCCTGCTTGTTGGCGTAGTCGCGATCGTGGTGCACCGGCATGAAGTCACGTGACGCGATCGCGCCGGCGACGATCATCGTGGTGGTGATCGGAATCTCGAGTGGGGTCACCTCGTCGCCGACTTCGATGTCGCCCCACTGCAGAGTCTTTTGAGACGTCGTTCCGCGGGTTTTGGCGATCGTCATAGCCGTCCTTCCGGGTATGTGCTGCCGAGTTGAGCCAGCTGCTGGGAAGCCGAGCCAAGAGTGAGTTCGTTCTGTTTGGTCCATAAGAAGTAGCGATGCAGGGGATAGGTGATGTCGATCCCGATCCCGCCGTGCACGTGTTGGGTGGTGGCGGCGACCCGGGCGCCGGCCTCGGCGGCCCAGAACTTCGCGATGCGTGCTGCGCGGTCTGCGGGCCGTCCCTCCGCGATCAGCCAGGCCGCATGCCAGGTGGTCCACCGGATCGCCTCGACGTCGATGAATCCGTCGGCCATCCGCTGCTGCACCGCCTGGAAGCTGCCGATCGGGCGGCCGAATTGCTCACGGCCGGTGGTGTATTCAGCAGCCATCCGCAAGGCGCGGTCGGACACGCCGAGCTGGATCGCGCACAGACCGACCAGCGCGCGCGTGTAGAGCGAACGGACCGGGTCACCGGGGCCTTCGAGCCGGTCCGCAGCGGAAGCGGTTGCACCGTCGAGGAATACGTCGGCGTGCGGTCCGCGACTGGTGGTTGCGACCGGTCGTACGTCGACGCCGTGCGCGTCGGTCGCCAACAGGAACAGGCCAACGGCGCCATCATCTGTAGACGCGGGAATCAGCACGGTGTCGGCAAGTTGGGCTGCCGGAACCAGTTCTTTGGTGCCATCCAGCCGCCACCTCGGGCCGTCGCGACGAGCGGTGGCGGCTGGGTTCGTCGGGTCGGAGTGGCCCGGCTCCTGCAGACCCGCAGTCAGGATGCGGGTTCCTTCGATGACCCCGGGCAGGAAGCGTTGCTGTTGCTCCGGACTCCCGTAGCGGGCGATCGGGTCGGCGCCCAGCAGCAGGGTTGGGTAAGCGGGCACCGGAGCCACGCTCCAGCCGACTTCGGCCAACAGCACCCCGAGCTCCAAGAAGCCGTCACCTGAAACACGCGAGCCGCCAACCGATTCCGGTAATGCAGTGCCCAACAGGTCGACGGAGGCGAGTTCTTTCCACAGCGCGGCATCGTAGCGCGACTCGCCGGCTTCGAGTTCGGTCAGTCGTTCCGGGGTGGCTCGACGTTCGAAAAGGTCTCGGGCGAGCTTGCTGATGCTCTCTTGCTCTTCGGTGAACGTGAAGTCCATGGAAAGGTCACCTGCTCATTCGGCAGCGGGCCGGAACTGGTGCAACACAAGGTCTCCGTCTGCTCCGTCGAAAGCCTGGAAAAAGACTTCGACCGGCATCCCGACAGTGACGTCGGCCGGGTCGATGTCACACAGGTTCGACAGCAGCCGGACGCCCTCGGCGAGCTGAACCAACACGACGATGTAGGGGTAGTCGAAGAAGGGAAAGCGTGGCTCGTGTGGCATCACGTAGCTGTAGACGGTGCCCGGGCCCGACGACTCGATCGCTTCCCACTCCAGGGAGCGGCAATTCGGGCACATCGGCCGCGGCGGGTTGCGCAACGTTCCGCATCCGCCGCAACGCTGGATAAGGAGCTTGTGTTCACGCAGCCCGTTCCAGAAGAACTCGGTATCAGGGCTGATCGTCGGAGGAAGCCGGGTCGCCATCAGTGTTCCGGCTTGAATCGCAGCACGCGGAATCGCTGGCGCCCCAGCACTTCATCGTTCTGATCGGTGTAGGTGATCACCCAGGTCAGAAAGAAGCCGGTGCCCAGCGCGGTCTTCTTCTCATCTGAGACGTCCTCAAATACCGACGTTGCGCTGATGACGTCGCCCAGCCGGGGGTAGCGCTCGATTTCGAACTCCGAGTTCGTCGCCACGGTGCTGCTGTAGCCGGCGTCATCGAGGAACGCCGTGGGATTGTTCGTGATCTCCATCGGTGCACCGCCCCGCTCTCCGATGCCCTCCAGTTTCGGTGACGGCATCGTCCAGGTTTGCAGCATGACTGGCGGTGACACAATGCCGCCGAACCGCGACGCGGCCGCGAATTCCGGGTCCAGGTAGACGGGGTTCATATCGGCGAGCGCGTATGCCCAGTGCCGGATCATCGGTTGATTGACCGGATCCGGCGCCACCGACGGCTTTCCGGCACCGCCGGTGGGTTGGCCGACAAGCGCTTTCAGCTTGTTACGGAACTCGGTATCTGAGTCGGTCACTGAGTTGATCCTCCTGACTTGTCCGTCGCGCGAAGGTCACGTGGTGCTCGCGGCATGCCCAATCCGGCCATCGCAATGATGTCTCGTTGAATCTCGTTGGCACCACCGCCGAACGTGCTGATGACCGCGACCCGATAGGCCGATTCCAGCGCGCCACGCAGCGGTGCATCGGCGCCGCGCCGTAAACCGTTGTGGTCAAGCACTTCCAGCAGCTGGCCGGCGACCTGCTGGGTCAGCTCGGTACCGAAGACTTTCACTGCTGAGGCCTCGCCCATGTTGAGCATCCCCTGGGTCATCGCGGCGTTCACCCGAAGGTTCATCAGTTTGTATGCGGCGACCTGTGCCTCGACCCGGGCCAGCGTCATCTGCACCCAGGGCTGGTCGATGACGCGACCGCCGTCGAGTTCGGTGCTGGTTGCCCACTGCAGCGTCTGCTCGAACAACGGCTCGAGCGCGCTGAGGTTGCCCAGGGCGGCCCGTTCGAAGTTCAACTGGGTGGTGATCAGCTGCCAGCCCTGGTTTTCACCGGCGACGATCGCGCTCGCCGGGACCCGCACATTGTCGAAGAACGTGTAGAAGGTGGAGATGCCCGGCATGGTGTGCAGCGGCTGCCAGGAGAATCCGGGTGATGAGGTCGGCACGATGAAGATGGAAATGCCCTTGTGCTTCTTGGCGTTTGGATCGGTGCGCGCGGCCAGCCAGATGTAGTCGGCGTATGCGGCGCCGCTGGTGAACATCTTCTGGCCGTTGATCACCCATCCTGCGCCCGGGTCGTCGCTTACGCGGACCGCGGTTGTCCGCAGCGAGGCCAGGTCGCTGCCGGCCTCCGGCTCGGAGTAGCCGATCGCGAACTCGACGCTGCCGTCGAGGATTGCCGGCAGAAACGTCTGCTTTTGTTCCTCGGTGCCAAACTGCATCAGCGTCGGGCCGACCGTGTTAAGGGTCACCAGCGGAATCGGCGCGTTGACCCGTCGCGCCTCTTCGGCGAAGATGAACTGTTCGATCGCCGAGAAACCCCGCCCACCAAATTCTTTAGGCCAACCGACACCGAGCAGATCCGCAGCCGCCAGAGCCCGCACGCATTCGCGTACCGTCGGGACCGCCCTCCGCGCGTTCGCTGACGGCGGCTTGCCGTTCCGGCGTCATCACCTGTTTCATCGTCGCGCGGATCTCGTCGCGCAGCTGTTGTTGCTCGGGCGTGTAGTCGAGTCGCATCGCTCAGGCCCCCAGCCGGACCGGCATCCGCTTGACCCCGGGCACCATGGTCGCCCGCATCCGGTCGACATGACCGACCAGCTCGAGCCTGGGGAAGCGACCCAGCAGCTCCTCGAACATCACCGTCGCCTCCAGACGCGCCAGTTGCGCACCGACGCACGAATGTTCGCCGCACCCGAACGCAATATGCGGGTTCGGATGGCGAGTCACCTTGAACTCCTCTGAGTCGCAACCGAATACGTCTTCGTCGCGGTTGGCCGACCCGTACAACATTACTACCACGTCGCCCTCGGCGATCCGCTGACCGCGGATCTCCACGTCGTCCACCGCGGTACGTGCCATGTGGACCACCGGGCTGTTCCACCGCAGCATCTCCTCGACGGCACCCGGGATCAACGCGGGATTCTCGACCAGAAGGCGGCATTGGTCGGGATGTTCGATCAGCGCGAGGGTGCCCAGCGCGATCAGATTGCGGGTGGTCTCATTGCCGGCCACCAGCAGCAGAAACGCGAAGTTGAGCAGGTCTTCGTCGGTCAGCCGCTCCCCGTCGATCTCGGCGCCGGCCAGAACCGACAACAAGTCATCGCGAGCTTCGACGCGCCTGGCCTCGATCAGCTTTTGGAAATACTCGAAGAGCTGCCCGGCAGCCAGCAGAGGGTCGAGATCGATTTCCGGATCCGCGGTTCCGGTGGCCGCGTCGGACCAGGCCCGGAACTGCTCCCAGTCGTCCGGCGGGGCGCCGATCAGCTCGGCGATCATCCGGGTCGGCAGGGGAGCCGCGATCTGTTCCGCGAACTCGTGCACGGAATTCGGTTGCAAGCCATCGAGGATTCCGCGGACGATCTCGCGGATCTTCGGCTCCAGCACGGCAACACGGCGCCGGGTGAACCCCGAATTGATCAACTTGCGCATCTGTCGATGCCGCGGCGGATCGGTGAAGATCAGGCTGCCTGGTTGTACCGGGCTCGGCATCGCCGGGTCCGGGATAGTGATGCCCTTGGTCGAGGTGAACAAGACTGGGCTGCTCGACACGAAGCGAATGTCTTCGTAGCGGAGCAGCGCCCAAAACTTGGTGACATCGTTCCAGCACACCGGCGCCGTCGCGCGCAGTTCGCGATATGCCGGATAGGGATCGCCGGCGTAGAAGTCGGGGGAGTGCAGCGCGGCCGCGGGAGAGGATTCGGTATGCACGGGCCTCCCTCGATACACCACGACGATCGTACATTTTCATGCGATCTGTCCGGTGCACTCTGTTTACTCTGGCGGTACCCACAATGTCAATATGCCTGCTGTCAAGCAGAAATAAGCCCGTGGTAGTCGGAGTCCAATCTTGACCATTGACGACAGCTGCCCGACAGGTGTACACCAAACGTTGAGCCGCCAGACCGTCCGAAGGAATCAACATGGCTGAACAACGCTCACTCATCGACAGCTACGCGGTCTACATCGACGGGCAGTGGGTCGAGCCCGAAAACGGGCGCTACGACGACATCTGTCCGGCCACCGAGGCGGTGCTCGCGTCGGCTCCCGACCCGAGCCTCGCCCAGGTCGACAGCGCGATTGCGGCCGCACGGGCCGCGTTCGACTCAGGACCGTGGTCCGACGCCGGACCCGACCAGCGGGCGGGCTGGCTCAACCAGCTCGGCGCGGCGTTGCTGGAGCACGCCGACGAGTTTTACGCGCTCGGTCAATTGGAGTGGGGCTGCACCGCCAACGAGCGAGTCATCCACATCGACGGGGCGGCGTTTACGACGTTGAACATCGCAGAACTGGCCACCCATCCGGTCGAGGAGCAGATCGACGCGTACGGCGCAGCCGGAACCACGTTACTGCGGTATGAGCCACTGGGGGTTGTGTCGATTCTGACGCCGTGGAACTTCCCGCACTTTCTCAATGTCATGAAGGTGAGCGCCGCGCTGGCCGCAGGCAACACCGTCGTGCTCAAGCCCTCGCCACTCGCCCCACTGGCTGGCCTTGCGCTGGCGCGAATCATCGACGAGCACACCGACATTCCACCGGGCGTCGTCAATGTCGTGACGCCGTCCGATATCGAGTCCAGCAAGCTGTTGACCGTCGACCCGCGCATCGACATGGTCAGCTTCACCGGAAGCTCGGTAGTCGGCCGGGACGTGATGGCAGCGGCCGGCGGCAGTATGAAGCGGCTGCTGCTGGAGTGCGGTGGCAAGTCGGCCAGCATCGTGCTCGACGATGTCGTGCTGAGCGACGAGACGTTGGAGCGAATGCTCTTCGAGTCCTGCTCGTTCCACGCCGGACAGGCCTGCATCTTGCACAGCCGGATGCTGCTTCCTGACTCTCTCCACGACGAGGTGGTCGATCGGCTGGTCGCACTGGCCCGCGCCGTGAAGGTCGGTGATCCCACCGATCCCGAGGTGCAGATGGGTCCACTGATCAGCGCCGCGCAGCTGCAACGCGTTCAGGAACACGTGAACCGAGCCCTCGACGATGGCGCCAAGCTGGTGACCGGCGGCGGCCGGCCGGCCGGCTTGGATACCGGCTTCTATTTCGAACCGACGATCCTGACCGAGGTCACGCCGGATGCGACCATCGCGCAGGAAGAGGTGTTCGGACCGGTGCTGTCGGTGTTGCGCTACAGCGACGACGACGACGCGGTGCGGATCGCGAACAACTCGCAGTACGGGCTTTCCGGCGCGGTGTGGGGGACCGACGTGGACCGTGCGGTCGCCGTGGCTCGTCGGGTGCGCACCGGGCAGATCGCCGTTAACGGTTTCGGTCCCGGCGGTGCGCCGTTCGGTGGCTTCAACCAGAGTGGGATCGGCCGGGAAAGCGGCGGGATCATCGGAATTCGTCAGTACATGGAGCCGAAGGCCATGGGATTGCCGGTGTGACGCGCCGACGACGAAGACGCCGGCGCAGCCGGTTTGAGGAGTGCCGCACGTGACAAGACCCCTCAACGGGCTTCACGTGGTCGAGATCGCCAACGAGATCTCAGGTCCTTACTGCGGCAAACTGTTCGTCGACCTCGGCGCCGACGTCATCAAAATCGAAGGACCGGAAGGAGATTCGCTGCGCCGATGGGGCCCGTTTCCCGACGGGGAGTCGGATACTGATCGCTGCGGGCTGTTCGAATACCTCAACGCCGGCAAGCGCCGCACGGTACTCGACGTCACGTGTGCGAGCCACGCGCCGTTAGCACGTGAGCTCATCGCCGACGCCGATGTCCTCATCGACGCGCTGGCTCCCGGGACCCTGGACCGATCCGGACTCGGCGTCGACGCCTTGCGGGACATCAATCCACGCCTGGTCGTCGCGCGCATCTCAAACTTCGGGCAGCACGGGCCGTTTCGCGCTTCTGTGGCCACGTCGCTGACGCTGCAGGCGGCATCGGGCTGGGTAACGGCACGCGACCCCGACCGTCCTCCCGTACAGGCGGGCGCCCGGATCGCCGAATACGTCGCGGGCGGCTACGCCGCGCTGGGCGCGCTGACGGCGCTGCGCATCGCATCGAGCAGTCGGGTGACCGAAGTCGACGTCTCGGTGTTCGAGGCACTGCTTTCCACGTTGCCCTACCCGATGTTGATGGCCGAACGTATGCGCGCGTTGGGCCTGCCGTCCAACATTCGCTCGAGCCCGATGCTGGGTATCGTCCGCGCGGGCGATGGCTGGGTCGGGATCAACTGCCTGACCGGGCAGCACTGGCTCGACGTGTGCGCGATGCTCGAACTGCCGGAGTTCGGCGAGCAACAGTTCGCCATTCAGATGGGCGGACCCGAGCGTGCCGAATTCTTCGCGGCGGCTCAGCCCTGGTTGAGCGAGCGAACCGTCGCCGAGGTCGTCGAACTGAGTCAGGCACTGCGTATTCCGGCAGCACCGGTGGCGGACGGCGCCACCGTACTGGAGTGTCCGCAGTACGTCAAGCGGGAATTCTTCGTCGACGCCGGTGGAGAGGGCTGGTCTTTTCGACGTCCGGGCCCGGCGTTTCGCTTTTCGAAGCCACCGGCGGTGCCGGCCACTGCCCAATCCCGTGGGGTCTGGCCGGCAGCTGAGATCACCGATCCGACCCTACCGTTTGCTGGGATGAGAGTCCTTGACCTGACTACCTTCTGGGCGGGCGGCTACCTCACCTGTTACCTCGGCGCGTTCGGTGCCGACGTGGTCAAGGTCGAGTCGATCCAACGGCCCGACGGATTCCGCTATTCGGCCGCGTATCCGTACGAGGGTGAGGACTGGTACGAGCGCAGCGCACTGTGGCAGGCCACCAACCTCAACAAGCGAGATATCACTCTGGATTTGACCTCGCAGGCAGGTCGCGAACTCGCACGACGCCTTGCCGCCCAGGCCGACGTCGTCGTGGAGAACTTCTCGCCACGGGTGGTGGAGCACTTCGGGCTGGATTACCCGTCGTTGGTAGCACTGCGACCCGACGTAATCGCCGTCCGCATGCCGGGATTCGGCCTCGACGGCCCATGGCGGGATTGGGTCGGCTGGGCGCTGAACATCGAACAGGTTTCCGGCATGTCGGCGGCGACCGGCTACGCCGACGGTCCGCCGTGCAACGTGCAGGGCCCCGCCGATCCGATCGTCGGGGTGCACGCAGGTGTCGCGCTGCTCGCTGCGCTCGAGCACCGCCGCCGCACCGGCGAAGGTCAGCTGATCGAGATCGCGCAGATCGAAGTCGCCGCCGCCGTCACCGCCGAACCGGTGATCGAGTATTCGATGAACGGGATCGTCCGTCCGCGCGAGGGGAACCGGCAGCGCGGCTACTGCCAGGGTGTCTACCCGACCGACACCGACGACGCGTGGGTGGCGCTGTCGGTGCGCGACGACAACGACTGGTCTGCGTTGGTCGATGCGATGGGTCAACCCGGACTGCTCGAGGATGACCGATTGGCGACAGCCGGTCGGCGTTCGGCCGCCCATGACCTATTCGACCAGGTTGTCGCCGCCTGGACGCAAACACGGTCGCCCGCCGATATCGTTGCGGCGCTTCGGAAACGCGACTTTCCCGTCGAAGAAGTAATCGTGCCCGAGCGGATGTATGACGTACCGCAGCTGGATGCGCGCGACTATTACGAGGAGTACGAACGTGCGATCAGCGGTCGGCACCGCTATCCCGGGTGGCCGTTCCGCATCACTCCGGGGCCGACGCGGCACCACCGTTTCGCCCCGCCGACACTCGGCCAACACAACGACGAGATCCTGAGTGGCCTGGGACTGTCCCGCGACGAGCTGGCTGCGCTGCGCCGTGACCGAGTGATCGGCGAGCAGGCTGCGAACGCCTGACCTGGCCGAGAGACGAACGGCCTGTCGAGTAGGGACCAAATCCCCCTGACCGACGACTGCGCACCCATTAGCATTATCGACATCAGGCCACTTGCCTGAGTGAGACTACACGGAGGAATTAGCGAAATGCCGAATTCTGCAACAGATCTGGGCATTGTGGTCGGTGTCGACGGGTCGTCTTCGTCCGAGAGTGCTATTCGGTGGGCCGCGCATGAGGCAAGGATGCGCAATGTGCCGCTCACCCTCGTCCACATTGTCGTCACACCCGCTTGGGGACCCACACCGTGGCTGCTGTCCGATACACCACTTCCCGTTCCCGCCGAGGAGGACCCGGCGCTGGGAGAGGCCGGGCAGAAGATCCTTGCCGAGGCGATCAAGATCGCCGAAGACAGCGCCCGGGGCGACGCCGTTCTTGAAGTCAAGAGCGAGCTGTTCTTTTCGGTGCCGGTATCGACGCTTGTCAACCTGTCCAAGCAAGCACAAATGGTGGTGGTGGGATCTCGCGGGCAGAACATTATGAGCCGCGTTCTGCTCGGATCGGTCAGCAACGGCCTGCTGCATCACGCGCACTGCCCGGTAGCGGTGATCCACGAGTCGGCGACGTCCGGGCCAAAGCCGTCGGACCTTCCCGTCGTGGTTGGTGTCGACGGATCGCCGGCGTCGGAATTGGCCACCGAGATCGCGTTCGACGAGGCATCGCGACGAGGCGTGGATTTGGTCGCCCTGCACGCCTATAGAGATGCGGACCTACCTCAAGTTTTGAATGTGCAATGGTCGGGCGACAACCCGATTCCACCGCAAGCCCTAGGCGACCGTCTGACCGGTTGGCTGGAACGCTACCCGGACGTCACCATTCATCCCCGGATCGTGTGCGACAACCCTGCCCGTCACCTGCTCGACGCGTCTGAGTCGGCCCAGCTCGTCGTTGTCGGCAGCCGCGGTCGAGGCGGATTCGCGGGAATGCTTTTGGGCTCGGTCAGCACGGCGGTGGCCCATGCGGCGAACGTTCCGGTGATAGTGGTCCGTCAGCCTTAGGGCCTTCTGGCGCTGCCCGGAGCGCGTTCCACCGGGCAGCGCCAAGGATGGCAGATGGTGAACAGAGGTAGCAGAAATGAGTACACGTTTCCCCGACCGGGCGACCATCCGGACGGCGTTGACGGTGGCCGTCCGTGCACCGTCAGTGCACAACACTCAGCCGTGGTTGTGGCGTGTCGGCGAGAACAGTATCCATCTGTACTCGAACCCGAGTTTGCAGCTGCCCAGCACCGACCCGGACAGCCGGGATCTGATGATCAGTTGCGGGATCGCGCTCAATCACTGCGTTGTTGCATTCGCGGCCCTGGGTTGGTTGACCAAGGCGCACCGTTTCCCCAATCCCGCGGATAGCAGCCACCTCGCGGCGATAGAACTCGAGCCTTATCCGGCCACCGAGGTTGATGTCGCACTGTCGGCGGCGATTCCGCAGCGGCGTACTGATCGGCGGCATTACAGCTCGAGGCTTGTCTCAGCCGCCGACATCTCGTTGATGGGCGCCCGCGCCGCGCGCGCGGGTGTGATGCTGCGTAAGGTCGAATCGCTCACCAGTTTGAGCGAGCTGGTAGCCGAGGCCGCTTACCGGCATGCCGATAGCTATGAATACCTCGCCGAATTGTCTATGTGGAGCGGGCGATACGCCTCTCAAGCTGGTGTACCGGCGCGCAGCGTGCCTCGTCTCGACCCAACGACCGTACTTCCTCGTCGGGTGTTCGCCGGTCCAGCGCTGACCGAGCCACACGGAACTGCGCCTATTCACGACGACGCCGTGGTGTTGGCGCTCGGCACCCGAGACGACGACGACGTGGCGCGGCTACGCGCCGGGGAAGCCACCAGCGCGGTGTTGCTGACGGCGACGGCGTTGGGGCTTGCGAGCTGCCCGATCACCGAGCCGTTGGAAATCAGCGAGATCCGCGACGAGGTGCGTGCCGATGTCTTCGGCACCAGCGGATACCCGCAGATGTTGTTGAGAATCGGTTGGGCACCGACCGAGGCTGAGGCGTTGCCAGCAACGCCGCGTCGCCCGCTTTCGGATGTCGTTACCTACTTGGACGGTACTGCCTTCAATTAGCGGCGCCCGGAGCTCAGGACGCATTGCGCGGTGGGGCGCCGTCAGCTCTGCACGCGGAAGACGTCGGCAAGTGGCCGCCGCGGTGTCGGCGGCGGCAACGCCTCGACGACGGGCGCCACTCCCACCCGTATCAAAACCTGCGGCTGACTGTCGTAACCCATCAACGCGGTGACGAGTTCACGAGTAGCGCGGACCTCGGTGATATGTGTCAGGGCGCAGGTGGCCAACCCGGCCATCGTGCATTCCAGTAATACTGCGGAGAGTGCCTCACCGGATGCCAACGCGTCGGCGCGACTGTCGGAATCGCTGGACAGCAGGACGATCTTCGCATGATCTTCAGGAATTTCGATGCGACGTTCGCCGCCTTGGATCAGCGGGAAGTACCGACCTACGTCGACCCGATCGTCCTCCGCTGCCGATACCAGCGAACTGTAGGGAATCCCGTCAGACATCCGGAACTGCCCTGTCCACCAGGCAATTTCGGCGTGATATGCGGAGTCGTAGAGGCGCAACGAGGTGGCAATTTGCGACGCCTCCGCCAGCTGCGGGGCGCAGATCGTCCGAAAGCACATCCAGACGTACTGCATCCGCGTTGACAACGCTGCGCAGCAAGGGCTCGAACCCATCCCAGTCAGTCGGCCCGTTGAAAGGAAGCCGGTCGCTCCGCCGCATCAGGATTGCGTCGGCTCGGCGGCGATCATCGTCGATGACACGATCCATGGAGGTGAATTCGAGCGACGCCAGATGATTCGGGTTTTCCGGGTCGGGGAAACGGCTGATATGTGTGCTCCACCCAGCCGCCGACATCGCGACCCGCAAGTGGTCCAAGACGGCGCCGCAACCAATGAGCGCCTCTCGGTGCGACTGGTCATCGTCCAAAACTCGGGTGGGATTGAGGAATAGCTGCAGCGCACTCGGTCCGGCAACCCACTGCCAAGGTTGGCTGTTGTGCTGCGACGGGGCGCGGCAGGCCAAAATTACTGCCTGCTTGATTGTTTCAGCCTCCGCCGTCGCGACAACCATGGCAACCTCCGATGTTCACCTGGTGCCGATCGTTCTCCGCAAGCGCTCGGTGATGACACGGCCATTGGTCCCCGAGCTCGTGCCATCTGACCCTTCCGGCGGACTGAGATGAGAGGCCTCGACGTCCGATTCGACCGAGAGAGCCGAGTGCCCACGATCCGAGGACCTATGGCCCTAAAACGCACAAGCGGCCTGCGCCTAACGTCAGAAGTCGGCAAATGCGTATGTCCGGCAGAAAAGGAGGCCTCGGATGCGCGAGCTTAGTCCAGCCTCCTCGGTAATCGTTGGCGTCGACGGATCGCAGCCCGCGAACCAGGCAGCATTATGGGCGGCTCCTGAGGCGGTCAGCCGGGATATCCCGCTGCGCCTGGTATACGTCGTCGATGCCGTCGACCTTGCCAGTCCCGGCGCGGAAGGCGCCCACCTCGCTACTGCCCGATCGGCACTGGACGGCGCGCAGCGAACAGTCGAGGCGATCGGGAAACCGGTCAAGATCGAAACCGAAATTCTCGGGGGAAATCCACTTACCAAACTGAGCGAGCAATCGCGATCGGCGGCAATGATCTGCATCGGATCAATGGGGATCAAGCACGCCTGCTATGGCGAAGGTTCGGTCGCGAGGGCCCTGCCGGGTTTGGCTCGCTGCCCGGTTGCGGTGGTCCACCGAGACATGCGATGGTCGCCGAGGCCTGACACCGAGACCATTGTCGTCGAAGCTGAAAACGATCGAGTGCTCCAACATTCCTTCGAGGAGGCGAGGCTACGAAAAGCGCCCTTGCGTGCCGTCGCGCTGTGGCACGCGGAGGTACCCGAAGATCTCGTCCGCGGGAACCGTTTAGCCCAGGCACAATTGGATCGCTGGATCACCCACTTGCGACGGATGTATCCCGACGTGGTTGTCGACTCCGCCGCCTTCCATGGCGATCTCTGCACGTATCTTGCCGAGCTTGGCGAATCCGTCCAGCTTCTCGTTACCGGCGTTAACGGTCAACGAGACCTTTTGGGTGCGCCGCAGCGCGTAGAATGCACCGTGCTCACCGTGCACGGCAGTCACTTGTAAGCAGTCGATGCATCCGTAGGAGGGGGTTGACTGTGGTCACAGTTTTCCTAGTCGACGATCACGAAGTAGTACGTCGGGGATTGATCGAATTGCTCAAAACCGATCCTGAACTCGACGTGGTAGGCGAGGCAGGTTCGGTCGCCGAAGCGATGGCCAGGATCCCTGCGGTGCGCCCGGACGTTGCGGTGCTCGATGTGCGCTTGCCGGACGGCAACGGCATCGAGTTGTGCCGCGACTTGTTGTCCAGCATGCCCGACTTGCGGTGTCTGATGCTGACATCGTTCACTTCTGATGAGGCGATGCTCGACGCAATCCTCGCCGGCGCGAGCGGCTATGTCGTCAAGGACATCAAGGGTATGGAATTGGCGCAGGCTGTGAAGGATGTGGGTGCCGGGCGGTCACTCTTGGATAACCGTGCCGCCGCTGCGTTGATGTCCAAGCTACGGGGGGAAGCCGAAAAACCTGATCCATTATCGGGTCTCAGCAATCAAGAGCGCACTTTGCTGAGTTTGCTCAGCGAGGGCCTGACCAATAAGCAGATTGCCGACAGGATGTTTTTGGCCGAAAAGACCGTAAAGAACTACGTCTCCCGGCTACTGGCCAAGCTGGGGATGGAACGCCGCACGCAGGCTGCGGTATTCGCCACCAAGGTAGAACGGTCGCAGCAGCAGCAGCCGAACACGTGAGACACGATATCGGGAGCTATCGCAAGGACTTTGGTCCTCTTAGCACAGGTCTTTCGGCTACGATCAGCTAGACCCCCACTCCGCTAATCTTAACGGCATGACCTACGTGATCGGCAAAGCGTGCGTGGATGTGATGGACAAGTCCTGTGTTCAGGAGTGCCCGGTTGACTGCATCTATGAAGGTGCACGGTCTTTGTACATCAATCCGGATGAGTGCGTGGATTGCGGCGCCTGCAAATCGGCTTGCCGGGTCGGTGCGATCTATTACGAAATCGATCTGCCGGAAGACGAACGGCAACACCTTGCCGACAACGCCGCTTTCTTCCATGACGCGCTTCCCGGCCGCGCGGGCCCGCTAGGCTCGCCCGGGGGAGCTGCCACCCTTGGACCGGTAGGTGTCGACACACCTCTGGTCGCGGCTATGCCGCGATAGGTTCTCCGCACAACTCGGCGCCACAGCTGGAGTCCAGTGGGCCTCCGAAGTTGTGACTTCCGCCTCTCCCGCGAGAATGTGCCTGCGGCGCAGAGTGTTTCTCATGGAGTACTTGTCGACTCTTGACGCAAGCTTCCTCGAAGCCGAGGACTCAGATCCGCACGTCAGCCTCGCTGTCGGCGCGTTAGCGGTGCTCGGGGGGCCGATGCCCGAATTCGCCCTGTCCGTAGCGGGTCTGGGTGAGCGGCTGGCAGAAGTTCCGCGGTTTAAGCAGGTATTACGCACGCATCCACTCGATCTCGGCGCTCCGGCGTGGGTGGACGACGCTGCATTCGACCTCTCCCACCATGTGCGTCGCGCGGCGGTTCCGCACCCAGGTGACGACGCGGCGCTGTTCCGGCTGGCCGCAGATCTGATGGAGCGACGGCTCGATCGAGATCATCCGCTTTGGGAATGCTGGGTGATCGAGGGCCTCGGTGACGGCCAGTGGGCGATTTTGATGAAGATCCACCACTGCATCGCAGATGGCATCGCAACAACGCAGTTGCTTTCGCGTCTGTCGGACCAGGGTCGGGACGAGACGTTCGCCAGCGAGATCCACCCGGCTACGGAATCGCCCGACGGTGTCCATCCACCGCATTTCACACTTAATCCCCTTGATTGGGCCAGCGGGTTGTGGCGCACGTCGCTGACTGTGTCCGCGGGCGCAGCGCGGGCATTTGAAGGAATGCTCGAGATCGGCGCCTCACTTGTTCGTCCTGCGGAACCCTCGGGGCTGAGCGGGCATGTCACGGGGATGCGGCGTTATGCCGCCGCGCGTGTGTCTCTGGACGACGTGACAAAGGTCTGCGAAGCATACGGTGCAACGATCAATGATGTTGCTTTGGCCGCGATTACCGACAGCTACCGCGCAGCCTTGATTCGTCGTGGCGAACGGCCGCGAGCTCGGTCACTGCGCACTTTGGTGCCGGTGTCAGTGCGCTCCCACGACGCGCTGGACGAGGTCAACAATCGCGTTTCGCTATTGCTGCCTTACCTTCCGGTAGAGGAGCCCGATCCGGTGCAGCAATTGCAGGTGGTGCATAGTCGTTTGACGAAAGCAAAGCGCAGCGGTCAGGGGCAAGCCGGCAGTTTGGTGGTCGCGGCTACGAATCTGATCCCATTCACAGTTACGGCATGGGCCATGCGAGCGTTGACGCGCCTACCGCAACGCGCCGTTGTCACGGTGGCGACGAATGTCCCTGGTCCCCGCCGGCGACTGCGCGTCATGGGGCAACCCGTTATCCGGTTACTGCCGATTCTGCCAATCGCACTCCAAGTCCGAACTGGTATCGCGATTTTGAGCTATGCCGACGACCTAGTCTTCGGAATCACCGCCGATTACGATGCAGCATCCGACGTTGACGAACTCGCAACCGGTATCGAGCGAGCCGCAGCGCGTTTGACAAAGTGGGCATCGAACGATGCTCGGCTCGCTTCAGATGGATAGCAGGGGACTAGTGATGGCGGCGCTACGGGAACTCGAGGAGCTCGACCGCGAGCAATGTCTGGCACTGCTGAGGCAGGTCCCAGTGGGTCGTCTGATTTTCACCGAGCGCGCCCTGCCCGCGGTCCGACCGGTGGACTTCCGTTGGTGGCGCGGCGACGTGGTAATCCGGATTGCCGATCCGGCGGTGCTCGCCGCCGCGTCAGGCAACCGCGTTGTGGCTTTCGAGGCCGATGAGTTGGACGCCGACCTACGCTGCGGATGGACTGTCACCGTCGTTGGGCGCGCGCAGGTGATCACTAATGTGCCCGATTTGATTGAGCTGTCAAAGATCTTCTCGCGGCCGTGCATTGGAGGTCGGCGCGATTACTTTGTGCGGATTAGAACCGAGAAGGTGACGGGGCGCCACCTGCGGCCGGAAGTCGAAGACCGGCAACAGGTATTCAGCGACTGAGCTCCTCTATTATCACGTCGACCAGATTCGGCACCGCCGCCGCGACCGGCGGAGTCAGGCCGATCCCGTGATTCGTGTCGACAACGTCGACAGTGAAAACCACCAATTCGTCCGGCATCCGGGCCAGGGCTTGGCCCAAAGCACACGTCTGCGCCAGCCCGAGTGCGTGCGAGCTGACTACGGCCGAGGTCTCCAGGCCGGGTCCTGTCCACCGCCGAATGCGGCCGGGATCCGAGTTCGCTCCGGTCACCGCGTCGACCACGACGGCACGCGAAGCACCGCTCCAGGCGTCGAGCATCGCGGTGGATTCGCTGATCCCGCTGAGCACGCGCACGCCGGGAAGGTTACGTTCTGCAATCCGCTGGGCGACCGCGAGGCCGACGCCGTCGTCGCGGCGAAAGTCGTTGCCAATCCCGATGATGATGGCGTTGGCGGTCAATGGCGCTCAACTTTCAGCGTGAGGAAATGCGCCGAGCATGAGATGCAGGGGTCATAGTTTCGGATTGACCGCTCGCACAACGATGTGAGCATCGCATCGTCCAGCGACAGATTGGCGGCCACCAGCTGAGCCATATCGTGTTCGATCGCAGCTTGGTTCTGCGAAGTGGGCGGCACGATGGTGGCCGCCTTGATCAGGCCGTCTTCACCGATCTCATAGCGGTGGTACAGCAACCCGCGCGGAGCCTCGCTGACGCCGTGGCCAACGCCCGCCCGGGCGGGCACATCGACGAACGGTCGCGATGGCCGCTGGTATTCGGCGATGAGGCGCAGCGCCTCTTCTATCGCGTAGACCACCTCGACCGCTCGGACGACGATACTGCGGAACGGATTTCGACAGTCGTCGCCGAGGCCCGCCTCCGCCGCCGCTTGCCGCGCGATCGGTGACAGCGCAGCCGAGTTCAGCGAGTACCGCGCCATCGGTCCAGTCAGGTAACGCGCACCGTCCAGGGTCGCGTGCAAGGCGGTGGAGTGCGCCACCTGCGACTCGACCACGTGGTCGAGGAAGTCGGCTACCGCAAACGCCGACCCGACGCTTCGCGAAATGGGCCCGTTCTCGATCGCGTACCGGTCCGGGTGCGTCAGCGCAAGCAGTTCATGGTCGAATTCGATTTCGGGAAAATCGAATTCGGCAACTGTTCGAACAGTGTAGAGGGCATCGTCCATGGCCCTTCGCAGCATTTCGGCCAGGGGTTTGAGCTCATCGCGTGAGGGTACCGAGTAGAAACCGCCCAGCCGGACGTTGATCGGGTGAATGGCCCGGCCACCAAGCTGCTCCATCAACCGATTCCCGGCCTTCTTCAACGCCAGACCCCGTTCGACTAGCTCGCGGCGGTCTTTGGCGAGTTCGATCGCGTCCGGGTAGCCGAGAAAGTCCGGAGCATGCAACAGATAGATGTGCAGAACGTGGCTATGGATCCACTCACCGCAATACAGCAATCTCCGAAGCGCCACAAGTTCCGGATCGATAGTTACTCCGCATGCCTCCTCGATCGCGTTGCATGCGCTCACCTGGTAGGCAACCGGACAGATCCCACACACCCGCGCCGTGATATCCGGCGGCTCGGTGTAGGCGCGCCCGCGCAAGAACGCCTCGAAGAACCGCGGTGGCTCGTAGATGTTCAGCTCCGCGCTGTGCACCGTGTCACCGGTCAATGTGACACGAAGCGCGCCTTCGCCCTCGACGCGGGTCAGTGCCTTGACGGCGAGGGTGCGCGTCTCGGGGGTCACCGGTCGTTCCTTTTAGCGGTGAAATTGACGACGTTGAACGTTGAGAACACGTGCTCGACGTCGCCGCCGGACATCCCGTCGCGACGCAGCAGCGGAATCAGTGCGGCGCTGTTCGGGGTGGCGGCCGGGCCGAAACAGCCATAGCAACCGCGATGATACGACGGGCACAACGCGCCGCATCCGGCGTGGGTGACCGGGCCCAGGCACGGGATACCCTCTGCGACAACGACACACGTCACCCCACGCATCTTGCATTCGGTGCACACCGTCTTGGCCGGCAGTCGCGGTTTGCGGCCGACCAGCAGCGCGGCGAGGGTATCGAGCAGCTGGCCGCGGTCGATGGGGCAGCCTTGCAATTGATAGTCAACGGTGACGTGCGCCGAGGCCGGTGTTGACGTGGCCAGTGTCGCAATGTATTCCGGGCGTGCGTAGACCACGGAGGCGAATTCTTCGACGTCAGCGAAGTTTCGTAGGGCCTGCACGCCTCCGGAGGTGGCGCATGCGCCGATGGTGACCAGCACGGTGGACGTTTCGCGGATCTCCTTGATGCGCTGCGCGTCGGACGGGGTGGTGATCGAGCCCTCCACCAACGACACGTCGTAGGGTCCGCCGACCACCGCGCTGGAGGCTTCCAGGAAGTGGCTGATCTGCACCCGCTCCGTGATGGCGAGTAGTTCGTCCTCGCAATCCAACAACGTCAGCTGGCAGCCGTCACAGGAAGCGAACTTCCACACTGCCAAAGTGGGTGGGCTCATCTACAGCTCCTTTACCTGCAGCAACGGAGCAGCGACGTCGTAACCGACGACCGGCCCGTCGCGGCACAGCAGCAGCGGGCCCAGCTGACAGTGCCCACACCAGCCGACCCCGCATTGCATGTTCCGTTCCAGCGAGACCCGAATGTCGCTGGCGGCCACGCCTTTATCGAGCAGCGCCTTCGCGCTGAACCGCATCATCGGTTCGGGTCCGCAGATAAACGCGGTGGTGCGCTGGGGGTCTAGCGTCAATCGGCGCAGCGGCTCAGTGACCAGTCCGACCTGCCACGGCCACTCGGGCCCCGCTGCATCGACGATCAGTTCAGCGTCGAGAGCCTGGCTTTGCGACCACTCGTCGGCCTCGTCGCGGAACAGGAAGTGCTGTGGTGTTCGTGCGCCGGCAACCAGCACCACGCGGCCGAAGCTTGACCGCTCGGCCAGCGCCTGCAGTACCACCGGTCGCACCGGGGCAAGCCCACAGCCGCCTGCGACAATAACCAAATCTCTTCCGGCGCAAGCATTTAGACCAAACTCGGTGCCGAACGGCCCGCGAACCCCGACGACGGTACCCGCCTCGGCATTATGCAGGGCACGGCTGACCGCGCCGACCGATCGGATGGTGTGACCGAGCACGTCGCCGACACTGGACGGGACAGCACTGACCGACATCGCGATCTCACCGACACCGAAAGCGTACAACATCATGAATTGGCCGGGTGCCGGCGGCGCCAACCGCTGTCGCACCGGTTCTAAGCAAATGGTTGCTGATTCGAAGTTCTCGACGACCCTGGTGCGCACCCGATAGGGAACCGGTGTCATCGGCGAGACCGCCGAAGGCCATGCGGCGACGTCAGTCATCGCTTTCTCCGGGGCATGGCCGTGGGTGCCAGCGGTCGTCAGCTTGACCGGCGAGCATGTTCATCTCTTCGGTGATGTCGATTCCGGTGGGGCACCACGCGATACAGCGCCCACATCCGACGCAGCCGGTGCTGCCGAACTGGTCCTGCCAGGTGCCGAGCTTATGTGTTATCCAGTGCCGGTACCGCGACTCACCCGATTGCCGCACGCTACCGCCGTGGATGTAGGTGAAGTCGAATTCAAAGCAGGAGGCCCAGTTCATCCAGCGCTCGGCGTGCTCGCCGGTGAGGTCGGTGGTGTCCTCGGTGCTGGTGCAAAAGCAGGTGGGGCACACCATGGTGCAGTTCCCGCAAGTCAGGCATCGGTTGGCGACGTCTTCCCACTGCGGCGACTCACGCGAAACCACCAGCAGTTCACGCAGGTCGCCTTGCGGCATTTGGCGGCCCATGTGGTCGGCTGCCGCACTGATATCGCTTCGTGCAGAGTCGATTTCATTCTGGTCGGCTTCCCGGTGGGGGAGCGCGGCCAGCACCTCGGATCCGTCGTCACTGCCGACGTCGACCAGGTAGCGGCGGCCATCGGCGTCGATGCGTTCGGTGAGCGCCAGGTCGTAGCCGGGACCGACCTCGGGCCCGGTGCCCATCGATGCGCAGAAGCACAGCCCGCCCGGCTCGGTGCAGTTGACGGCCACCACGAAGATGCGTCGTAGCCGGCCGACGAAACCCTGGTCGGGATGTGCGCCGACCCCGAGGACGCCGTCGAGGATCTTGATCGCCGACAAGTCACAGGCCCGAACCCCGATGAATGCGTACCGTGGTGGCTCTTCGGGTTGGCCTCCGTCCGACGACCACACCCGCTGCCTGGGCGGGTGCAGAAACTGCTTCCACGACTGCGGGCCGGCCGAATGGCCGAACAGCGCGTCGTCGTCGCGGCGGCGAAGTCGATACTGTCCGGGAGCGACATCCACCCCCCAGCCTTGTGGCAGATCATCGGCGGAGGTCAACTCGGCCAGCACAATCGCGTTGTCGGACAACGTAGGGCCGACCACCCGGTATCCGCGTGCGATCAACGCCGACACCAGTTGCCGCAGTCCCGTGGCGTCGATTACTGCAGTTGTCATCTGCGCCGCTCCTCTTTCATCGCTGCGTTCTGCATCGTCTCCGGCGCGGACCATGCGCTAATCGTGCCCCCTGCGCAGCGGACATGCATGGTCTTTGGGTCACCGCCGGTAGAGCCGAAAGTCCCGGATTACCACCTGCTGGCGATGCTCGCCGGTGGCCCGTGAGCATGATCGGGTATGGTCCGCAAGGTAAAGATTCTGGTAACGCCATGGCCGCCGTTCCGCTGACCTGCTATTTTGCCCTCATGGAGCGTGACGCGGAAGAATCCGCGTTCACCCAATTGGGCCAGCGCGGCCTGGTACGCCGAATGCATGAGCAGCTCGACGACCTGTTGGCGGCTCGCGACCAGATGGAGCAGCTGCTACGGGTCATCGTCGACATCGGCTCCAATTTGGAGAACCTCGACGTGACGCTGCACGGCATCGTCAAAGCCGCGATGGAGCTGGCGGGTGCCCGTTACGGTGCGCTCGGCATATATGGATCGGATGGCAATCTGCTGTCAGTCGTCCAAGAAGGAATTGACGCCGACGCGGCCAAGCGGCTTGGCGAACTGCCGATGACTGAACCCCTCCGTGTCAACGATCTGACCGCTTATCTGCGGGAGAGCGGGCTTGCCAGACAGGATCCGCCGATCCTGGCGTTTCTCGGTATCCCAATTAGTGTGCGCGGGGCCGTCTTCGGCAATCTCTATCTAGGCGACGACCGGCCAGATCGCGTGTTCTCCGACTCCGAGGAGGTCACCGCGCGGGCACTGGCGTCGGCGGCGGCGGTCGCCATCGACAATGCGCGCCTGTTCGAGCGACAACGCACAACGGCGAAGTGGATGAAGGCAAGCCGCGAGATTACCGCCGAGCTGCTGACCGCCGGGCCGGCGACACGTCCGCTGCAGCTCATCGTGGACCGCGCGTTGGAGTTGGCCGACGCCGAGCAGGCGATTCTGCTGATTCCCACCGAGGCGGATCTACCCGTCGACGAAGTTGACACTCTTGTCGTCGCTGCCACGGCGGGCCGATACGCCTCCCAGGTCGTCGGTCAGCGGGTACCGGTGCAGGGCTCGACCACCGGCGGTGTCGTGCGCAGCGGCAAGCCGCTGATTACGAATTCGTTCCGGTACCCGATCGGAGGATTCACCGATGCCGGCCAACGTTCGGCGATCGTGATGCCGCTGCGTGCCGACGACACGGTTGTCGGGGCGATCGCCGTCGCCCGCTCCGAGCAACAGCCGCCGTTCAGTGACGACTACCTCGAACTCGTCAGCGACTTCGCGCAGCACGCGGCAATCGCCTTGGCGTTGTCGACCGGCCGCGAACATGCCCGTGAAGTGGCGATCCTCGCCGACCGTGAGCGAATCGCGCATGACCTACACGACTACGTCATTCAGAAGCTTTTTGCCGCCGGCTTGGATCTGCAGAGCACCATCGCCCGTGCACGTTCGCCGGAGATCACAGACCGGCTGACGAAAACGGTAGACGATCTCCAAGGCACGATCGACGACATTCGGGCGACGATCTTCAAACTGCAAAACCCCGCAGCCGAAAGCGGGGATCTCCGGCAGCGAATCCAAAACAGGGTCGCCGAGCTCACCGAAGACCGCGACATCGCCACCACGCTGGACATATCGGGAGACCTGAGAGCCGTCCCCGGCGTACTGGCCGACCACGCCGAGGCCGTTATCACCGAGGCGGTCAGCAATGCCGTTCGTCATGCCGGGGCCAGCCACCTGACGGTGTGTATCCGCGCAGATGACCGATTGACAGTTGAGGTCATCGACGACGGCTGCGGTATCCCGCAAGGCAATCAGCGCCGCAGTGGCCTGGCGAATATGGAGCGACGGGCGGCAGAAGTCGGGGGCGACTGCTCGATTACCGCCGCACCTGAGAGTGGCACTCGGGTTTACTGGGCGGCGCCATTGTCATGATCGATCCGGACGTACCTACCTATCCGGTCTGAGTGTTCCGCTGTCCAACGCGGAGGCGATGTTCGCCATAACTCGATCGAGCAGCGCGGCACAGCGGGTTCCATCGTCAGCGACATCGCTTAGCCCCTGGTGCCGCAGGTAGGCATGCAGGCGTCGGTCGATCGGCCATTCGACGAAGCGGTTGCTGGCGTAGGGAGAACCGAGGAATCCCCATGCTATCGCGTTCAATTCGGCGTCTTGCAATTCGACGGCGTTGTGCATCGTGGTCGTCCTTCTTCGGTCAATGGAAAGCGATCAATCGGTGCCGTGTCGTCGCGCAGACTCCAGCAGCAGACGTTGCTCGGCACCGGCTACCGTGCGTCGCGCGGCGGCAGCAGCGTTCACGTAAGTTTGAGTTTCCATGGCGTCTCCCTGCGCGGCATTTCGGGGCATCGCTGACGCTAGTAGCGGGTTGAGGAATCTCGAACCGGCCAGTGGGCACCACTAGATGTGACGAAAGTCCTTCATTCCGGTGCGTTTGCGGCATGTTGCCCGGCCCGTCGCCAGAGCTCCTCGGCAGCGCGAACGGATTCCGATAGCGGTTGGCTGGTATCGACATGGTGTGCCTCGGGCCAATGCTGACTGTCGGCCAAGGCGGTCGCTATCTGCGGTGTCGCGTCCGACAAGCCTTCCGCCGGCCGGGCAGCGACCCGCTGGGCGGCGGTACTCACCGGCGTCTCACACAGCAATTCAATTTCGGCAGAGTGCGTCTGGACAGCCAGCTGCCGCACTTGGTCGCGCCGGCGGGGATCGCGCCAGGTGCCGTCGAGAATCACCGATCGGCCGTCGGCCAAATGGGCGTGGGCCTGGCGCAGCACCTCGCCATAGACGGTGGCGACGTTTGCATCGGAGTACAGACCGGCGTCCAGGACACCTGCCTCACCACCGATAGCGCCCGAATTCTGCATGGCGCGCCGCACTTCGTCGGTGGAGATTACCGTTGCGCCAACCCGCTCGGCCAAAGCGTGCGCCAGTGTGGTTTTTCCCGTTCCCGGTCCGCCGCCGACCACAGCCAGCCGCACTGAGCAAGCATGCAGATGCTCAAGCGCTACATCAAAGTGCCGCGATGCGTCGGCGGCGGCGTTGCTATGTCCTTGCGTGAACCGCACGCAGTCGACCTTGGCGCGGACCAGCGCTCGGTAGGCGATGTAGAAATCCTTGAGTGACTGCGGAGCCGGGTCGGCGGCCAGGCGGCTGTATTGGTCTAGGAAGAACTCTCCGAGGTCTTTGCGACCCAGAAACTCTAAATCCATGGCTAGAAACGCAGCGTCGTCGATCGTGTCGAGGTAGCGAAGATTGTCGTCAAATTCCAGGCAGTCCAATAGCTCCGGACCGTCTGGTAGGCAGAAGATATCGTCGGCGAGCAGATCGCCGTGTCCGTCGACGATCCGACTGTCGCGCACACGTCCGGTGAACAGCGGCGCACGGCCGGCGACGAATTGGACCGCTAACCGTTGGACGGCCTCGAGGCGCTGTTGGTCCACGACCGTGCCGACAAACTGCTGCAGCTCGGCGATGTTGGCCTCCCAGCGGGCTTTGACAGCAGCGACGGTGCCCTGCGCTTCGACGGACCGGCCTCGTTCGGCATTTTCGTGGAACCTTGCCAGCGCCTCGGCAATCGCGATGAGTGGCTCGGCGACTTGTTCGTTGCACCGCACCATCGTGGCGAGCCGAGAAGAGTCTGGGTGGCGCTTCATGACGAGCACCGGCTCCTTGGTGCCGGCCCATTCAGCGCTCAGGTGAGCGACGCCGAAGTAGCTGCCAGATGCCAGCCGCCGGTTAAGCTCCAGTTCCCGCTGACACGCCTGCTCACGCCGTTCCGGTGTGGTGAAGTCCAAGAAGTCGGTGCGAATCGGTTTCTTGACCTTGTAGGCCAAATCCCCGACGAGGACGACGAGCCCGGTGTGCGTCTCGTGTACCTCGCTGTATGGCTCGGCCACCTGTTGGTTGGCGGCCAGGGTGTGCCCCATGAGCACATTTTGTTAGGCGGCGCGTCTTGGCGAAGCGGTCCGAAGACTCTGATAGCCGGGTCGTATGCCGCGTCGTCAAGGGACCAATGCCCCTGGCTTTCGCTGCCCGAACCCGTAATGGTCGATGAAAGGAAACGGCTTGTCCCATCGCTCGGCATCAGAGGAGTACGAGATGTCGGAAACCTCCAGCAAATACGGCATTATCATCGCGGTCGACGGCTCGGCGGAATCAGATGCCGCCATAGCCTGGGCGGGCCGTGAGGCATCCATGCGTCGCGAACACATCACGCTGATGCATGTCGTGCAACCAGTGGCTCTCAGCTGGCCGGTCAGCCCAGAGCGGACGACTGTCGCGGAATGGCAAGAGGAGAACGCGCGACACGTCATTGATCACGCACGCGACGGCATAAGTGCCGCGTTGGACCAGCAGCACCCGCCTGACTGTCGAACAGAAGTGCTTTATGCGCATCCGGTGGATGGGCTCGTCGATGCCTCCAAGGACGCGCGGATGATCGTCGTGGGAAGTCATGGCAGGGGTGCGCTCAGCCGACTTCTGCTGGGTTCGGTCAGCAGGGGTGTGGTTGAGCATGCGCACTGCCCGGTCGCGGTAATTCACAGCCGGCGAAGGTTCCGCTCCAGTCGACCCAAAAGCGCCGGTTCTGCTGGGCGTGGACGGTTCGCCAGCCTCCGAAGCCGCAACGGCGTGGGCATTCGACGAAGCGTCCCGGCGAGGAGTGGAGCTGATCGCGCTGCACGCGTGGAGCGACGTCGGGGTTTTCCCGATCCTCGGCATGGATTGGCGGACATATCAGGGCCAAGGTGAGGAACTGTTGGCCGAGCGCCTGGCCGGCTGGCAGGAACGCTACCCCGATGTACACGTCAGTCGTCGGCTGGTCTGTGACACTCCCGCGCACTGGCTGCTTGAGGAATCCCAAAACACGCAACTGGTGGTTCTCGGCAGTCACGGCCGTGGCGGATTCGCCGGCATGCGTCTCGGCGCGGTCAGCACCGCGGTCGCACAATCGGCGAAGGTGCCGGTAATCGTCGTACGTACATAGTGGCGCAATAACTTCCGATGCCGGAATACAGACACCTCCACTTACATGGTGACGAACGGCCCTGAGGCGCCGGGACTTCGGACCCTGTCGCATCTTGGTAGCGCAAGTGATCCGATATTCGGACGGGATCAACGCATCTCGACTACAACAACACCGGCCGTCATCTTGCCGGATAACGGCCTTCAGCGGAGGTAGTCCAATGGAATCGTCACATTCGGCCCAAGACAGGACACGCATGTTCGCGCGTGTGATGGGTCCGTACTTGGCCATCATTGCCGGCACGGCCGCTTTGCGGCCGACCGACATGCGGGCAATGCTCTCGGGATTCGAAGCAGACCCGTTGTGGTCGTGGGTAACTGGGGCGTTCATCCTGCTGTTTGGTCTCATGGTCATCGCCCTTCACCCATACTGGCGGGGCGCCGCAGCGATCATCGTGTCGGCACTGGGTTGGCTTGTCGCATTCAAAGGGCTGTTCTTGGTCGCCGGCCCGCACACCTACTTTTCGATGGCCAACTCAGCAGTCGAGGCAATGAGTTGGTGGCGCGCCGGCGCCGTCGTGGAGGTTGTGATCGGGCTGTATCTGGCCTACGTCGGCTGGGTTCCGGCGAGGACTCGCTCGGTGCCACAACCGGCGAGCTCAACTCCGGACCTGCCACGTGCCGCCTGACGGCCGTGGCAAGTCCGCCGGTATGCGTTTGGCGCGGTTAGCGCTGCGATCGCTCGGTCGGCAGCAGACATGGCCAGTGACAGTTGACGAAAGTCCCGACGTTTGTGACTTCCGCCGCTATCGCATCCCGGCACCCAGATGATCGGATGTTCCTACGAGATCAAACATCTCGAAGTAAGACATACCGGTTGTCATCGGCGGATGACAGCCCTCGAACGGAGGTAATGCAATGAAATCATCAACCCAACTCCAGAACAGGACACGCATGTTCGCTCGCGTGATGGGTCCGTACATGGCCATTATCGCGGCAGTAGTTGCTTTGCGGCCGGACGATATGCGGGCCATGCTTTCGAAATTCGAAGCGGACCCGTTGTTGTCGTTTGTAACTGGGGTGTTCACACTGCTGCTTGGCCTCGTGATCATCGCTCTCCATCCGTATTGGCGGGGTGGGGCAGCAATCATTGTCTCGGTGGTGGGTTGGCTGTTCGCAGCCCAGGGGCTGGTGTTGGTGGCCGGCTCCCACGCATACTTTGCGATCGCCAGCTCCGCAGTCGACACAATGGGTTGGGCGCGCGCCGGCGCCGCTGCGGAGGTGCTGATCGTGCTGTTTCTGGGGCTGTACCTGGCCGTTGGTCGGCTGGGTGCCCGCGCGGACCGGCCAGGTGGCACAACCGGTGAGTTCGACTCCGGACGTCCCGCAGTGCTGCCTGACTAGCTGACGTGCCGAGGGCGAAGGCGGCGGCCCTGCCCGGGGTCGCCGCCTTCCGCATTCGCAGTCATGACCAGAAGGCCCGTACCCGAGGGCTAAGGAGTCTCGCTCCCTGGCGCGTCGCACATACCGTCGAAAGACGAAGACTCGTTACAAATTTTGGGAGCTAACCCCGAAGGAAGCAAGCACCATGGTGACCCACGCCGATGAGTATCCAAACCCATCCGATGGGAAATCGACTGGGCAGGGCGGCGTTCCGCTGGCACCGGGATCCGAGCCGTCCACAACCGGGCCGAGACGCCGGGCGAAGTGGCTCATCGGCGGAGCCCTGGTCGTTGCCCTATTCACCGGCGGGGCGGCGGGCATCGCTGTCGCAAACCACCCGCGGCAGATCGGTTCGGCGGGTCCGGGCGACGTCCAAGTGTCACGGCGCTCCAACAATGGTGGGCAGGCGCGGAGAAAGACTTCACCGACATGCGGGACGCATCGGACGACGTGGACCAAGCGTTCGGTCGTTTCAGGCCAGGCGCTTTGGCCGCAGCGTGCCAGCATGTGAATGACGCTGCAGAGGTTGAGATGCAGAGCCGTTTGCCCAGCCCCGATCGGAAGCTGACTGCCGAGCTGAACGCGGCGATCAAGGATTTCCATTTCGCTGCGCATTTGTGCCTGGCAGCTGTGGCCGGCTCACCCGCAAACTATGACGGCGAATTCCTATCGTTGATGGCTCAGGGTAACAAGCACATGCGGGCGGCTCAGGACATCATCGATCAGATGTTGACCAACGTGTAGAACTCCGTCGGCGGTCGAATCGCCGCTGGAGAACCCCTTCACTCGCGGACGATGAGCACCGAGGATTGGGCATGCGGGAAGACGGGATGGTCGTGCGGCCCAACGATCCGCGCAAGATCTCCGGCGTCGGCGGCGCCGACAACAGCCATCGGGACCAGGTCATCGATGGTCTTCAGGAAACGCGTGATGTTGACGCCCGTTGTCACGGGGTAGATGTGGACGTCCGGATACCAGCGTCTCCACGGCCACAAGCGATTCTCGAGTTCGTGAGACGGCGCGTCAGCCGCATCTGCTTGCACAGTGGCGATAGCAAGCACCGGCAGCTTGCGCAGCTGCGCTTCTCTCATCGCCTGATCGACGACGGTGTCGCGTTCGGGTGAGTCGCCGACCGCCACCACGATCCAGTTGATGTTCGGTCCAGACTGACCTGGTTGGGAGCGGATCACCGCGACCGGGCAATGAGCCTTCTCCGCGACTTCGGTTGCGGTCGAACCCAACAACGCCCGGGAATAGCGACCAATACCGACGGATCCCACACAGATCATTTCGGCGTCGTCTGATTCGGAAACCAGAATCGCACCCGGTCGTCCGCGCAGAATCTCTGTTTCGACTTTCACCGGTCTTCCCATCGCCTCTATCGCGACTTGTGCTGCCCGAAGCGATTTCTCGGCGTGCGCGACGTCGCGGTGGTAGTCCTCCGCAGAGGAATGGGTCGGTTTGATGATCGCAAGCATAAGCAACGAGACCTCGCGGCTGAAGGCCTCGTCGACAGCCCACTCGGCGGCATGGATGGCCGCCTCTGAACCATCTACGCCGACGATGACGGCCGGTCGAATTCTCCTGTCGCTCATAGTATCCTCCTTACTCCGGCACCGTCATACCGGCGGCGCTAACCGTCAGCGACGGTGACGCTCGGCTTTGCGAGTCGGTACACGTCGATCAAACGCGTGAGATCGCTTGGGGTGACGATGCCTACGACACGCCCCGCGTCGACGACGAGTGCGCGGCTGCCTTCACCGGAGGCCAGCCGTTCCAGCAGCGCGGTGATCGGCTCGTCCGGAGCTGCGATGGGGACCCGGCTCAACGGCACGGCGATGTCACCGACAAGGGTGATCGAGCGATTGCTGGGCTGCACTTGACGCAACTGGGTCGAGTGTTATCAGCCCCGAGATCGACTCATTGTGATCCTTCACCGGGTAGGCCGAGTGTCGGTCACCAAGTAGGTAACGTTCGATGAAATCCTGCACGGTGATCCAGGCGGGTGCCGTGTGAGGGTGAGCAGTCATTGCGTCGCTGACGTGCAGACCTGCCAGCGCATTCAGGGTCAGCACCCGCCCCTCATCCGTGTGTGCGGCGGCGAAGATGAACCAGCCGATCAAAGCCAACCAGACTCCGGCGACCACGGCCCCGGCCCGAATCTCGAGCAGCCCGCATCCGATCAAGCCGAACGCGAGGATTCGCCCCGCTCGGGCTGCGTCTACGGGCGGCGCGCGTTGGGTCGCCGTGGCGACGCCAGAGCCACGCGCGCAGAACTTGACCGCCGTCCAACGGCGCACCGGGCAGCAGATTGAACGCGCCCAGCAGCGCGTTGATCCCAGCCAGCCACCACGCGACACCGATGACGATGTGCCCTACTCCCACGGTCCGCAATGCCGCACCGGCACCAGCGAATACCGCCGCCAGTAGCAGGCTGGTGGCGGGGCCGGCCACGGCAATCCGGAACGCGGTCTGCGGCGTCTTGGCTTGACCGCCCAGACGTGTGACGCCGCCGAATATCCACAGCGTTACACCGAAAACCTTCACGCCGGCGCGTCGCGCCACGATTGCATGGGCGAGCTCATGTGCGAGCAACGACGCCAGCAATACCGTGGCGCCGCACGCACCGGCCACCCAATAGGCGATTGGTGAGTAACCCCTGGCGGCGCTGGGCAGAGTTGAGGCCAGGCTCCAGGTAAACAGCCAGAGGATGACCAGCACGCTCCAGTTGACGTGTACCGGAAACCCTGCGATTCGGCCTAGCGGGATGCCGCCCATGCTTGGACCTCCAAAAGACGGGTAGTGGAACAGATTTCTGTCATTCGATTACTGCTGTCGGGCGACGATCACGGGCACGCGGGCCGCCTGCGCCACCGCCGTGCTCACCGAGCCCAGCAGCATGCCGGGAAATCCGCCGCGGCCATGGCTGCCGACGACGAGGAGCTGCGAGGACTCGGCCTCTTCCAGCAGATGACGAGCCGGAGCGTCCAAGACAATTCGCCGCCGGACGCTGACGTCGGGATAGCGCTCACGCCAGCCCGCCAAACGCTCCGCCAAGGCTTCCTCCCCGACTGCTTGCTGAGCCGACCACTCGACGCTGGGAATGTCCGACGCGTGCGCGTCGGACCATGCGTGCACAGTGATTAGCTCGACACCTCGCCAGGACGCCTCGTCGAAAGCGATCGCCGTCGCCGACTCCGACGCCGGCGACCCATCGATGCCGACCACCACCGGCAGCTGCGAAGGTTGAGCCGCAACGGGTACTTCGTCATGGATCACCGCCACCGGACAACGCGCATGGTGGATCAGCCCGGTGCTGACCGATCCGAGCAGAACGCGGTCCACCCTGCTATGCCCGCGACTGCCCACCACGATCAGTTGCGCTTGGGTGGATAGATCAAAGAGCGCCGGGCCGATCGCCGAGAAGTACACCTCGACATCTAGTTGCGCAAGGGAACCGTTTTGGGTGCTGTCCTTGGCGAGCTCGACTGCGGCCGAGATTATCTCCTGGCCTTCGTTTTTCAGGGATTCATTGGTTTCGTAGGGAGGTGGAAGAGCGCCTCCGCCTAAGGCAAACAAACCCCATGGGGGTCTTTCGACGACGTGAACGAGGCTCAGCGGAATGTTGCGCATCCCCGCTTCCTGCGCGCCCCAGCGCACCGCCATGTCCGATGACGGCGATCCGTCGACACCGACAACGATTCCCCGATGTACAGCGCGGTTTGACATTGCCGGTCCTTCCTGTCGGTTTCGCTCGTTGCTGCTGACATTAGGAACCTGGCTGCCGCCGAACAGGAGTCATTAGTCCCGAATATCCCGGGCGTAGGACCCTCAGGTGATGAGATTAATTAGTCAGCGGGATAACCGCTTTCGTTGTTGGGGGTAGTGCTATTTAGCGGAGATCTGCCCGAACGCGGTATCCCCGTCTGGGACGCTGGGTCAAACCAGGCCTCCAACGACCTGACTTACCGCACTTCGGGCAGATCTAGTTATCGACTGTCGCACGGGCCGCCCGAGCGCCCTAGGGCCAAAGGTCACCTCTCGTTTCCGATTTCCGCAACGAATGCCGACGAATGACCCCGCTAGCGTGGGACTTCCGTCCCTACTGCGGCGTCGCGGTGAGTGGTCGAATTGTCCACGTACCCAATCCAGACCAACCAGCGGGAGACAATATGAGCACCCTTCCCATCAAACGTCAGCAGCACTCGCTGTTTCCCGAATTCTCTGAGCTGTTCGCATCATTCCCGTCGTTTTCTGGATTGCGCCCGGCCTTCGACACCCGGTTGATGCGACTCGAGGACGAGATGAAGGACGGCCGCTACCAAGTACGTGCTGAGATCCCCGGCGTCGACCCGGCGAAGGACATCGACATCACCCTGCGCGACGGCCAGTTGACGATCAAGGCCGAGCGCAGCGAGAAGAAGGAATTCGACGGACGTTCGGAGTTTTCCTACGGCTCGTTCGTCCGCACGGTATCGCTGCCGGCCGGTGCCGACGAAGACGATGTCAAGGCCACCTACGACAAGGGCATCCTGACGGTCTCCGTCGCCGTGAAGGAATCCACGCCGGCCGAAAAGCACGTGCCGATCGCGTCGGCCAACTGACCAGATTGCGAGGCGGGCTCGCAGCAGCACACACCTGTGGCTGCGGGCCCGCCCAACACCCAATCGTCTGCACCGCCGCGCCACCTGCCAATTAGTGAGGACTTGTCAAATGAGTAGAGCGATCATCCTCGGCAAGGACACGCCAGACCGGCTGTTCCGGAATCGTCGTGAGGCCGGCCAAGTGCTGGCGGGCCTACTGCAGGCCTACCGTGACAGGCCCGACGTCGTGGTCTTGGGTCTGGCCAGGGGCGGAGTGCCGGTCGCATGGGAGGTCGCGGCCGCACTGCATGCGCCGCTTGACGCATTTGTCGTGCGCAAGCTCGGCGTCCCGGGCCATGAAGAATTCGCAGCGGGTGCGCTCGCCAGTGGCGGCCGCGTCGTGCTGAACGACGACGTGGTGCGAGGTCTGCGGATCACCCCGCAGCAGTTGCGGGACGTCGCCGAACGTGAAGGACGCGAACTGATCCGACGGGAAGCGGCCTATCGCGATGGGCGCCCACCGACCGACGTGACCGGAAAGACCGTCATCCTCGTCGATGATGGGCTGGCCACCGGTGCCAGCATGTTCGCCGCGGTGCAAGCCCTACGCGAGGCGGAACCGGCGCAGATTGTGATTGCGGTGCCGGCGGCACCGGAGTCGACGTGCCGCGAATTCGCCGGTCTCGTCGACGACATGGTCTGCGCATCGATGCCCACCCCGTTTCTGGCGGTAGGCGCGTCGTTCTGGGACTTTAGCCAGGTCAGCGACGACGAAGTCCGCACGCTGCTCGCCACCCCGACAACCGGACCGAGGGTGGCCCCCGCCGCGGAGACGGCGGCCGACGTCATCCGGCGCGTCGCAGTCGACGCCCCGGCCGGTGTGCCACCACGAGAAATGTTGTCCGAGTTGATCGGTGACGCGCGGATTGTGCTGATCGGCGAGAGTTCGCACGGAACCCAGGAGTTCTATCGGGCCCGAGCCGAGATCACCAAATGGCTGATCGAGGAGAAGGGGTTCTGCGCGGTGGCCGCCGAGGCGGACTGGCCGGACGCTTACCGGGTGAACCGGTACGTGCGCGGGCAGGGCACCGACACCACCAGCAAAGAGGCGTTGCGCGGATTCGAGCGTTTCCCGTCGTGGATGTGGCGCAACACCGTGGTCCGTGACTTCGTCGAGTGGCTGCGGGCCAACAATCGACACTGTCGATCGGAGCATCGTCGCCAAGCCGGTTTCTACGGGCTGGATCTCTACAGCCTGCATCGATCGATGCAGGAGGTAGTCGAGCTATCTCGAGAAGATCGATCCGGTGGCCGCGGCTCGTGCACGGGCGCGCTACGCCTGTTTCGACCATGCGTCATCCGCCGATGACGGCCAGGCCTACGGGTTCCGGGCCGCATTCGGCGCTGGCCTGTCGTGTGAGAGAGAGGCCATCGATCAACTGGTCGACGTGCAGCGCAACGCGTTGCGCTACGCTCGCCGCGATGGGCTGCTCGCCGAAGACGAGCTGTTCTACGCGGAACAGAACGCACAGGTCGTGCGCGACGCCGAACAGTACTACCGGGCGATGTTCAGCGGACGTGTCACATCCTGGAACCTACGGGACCAGCATATGGCCCAAACGCTGCAGGCGCTGCTCGCCCACCTGGACCGCCGCCATGAGCGCAACACCAGCGCGAATCGTGGTGTGGGCGCACAATTCCCATGTCGGTGACGCCCGGGCGACAGAGGTGTCCGCAGACGGCCAACTCACTTTGGGCCAACTCGTCCGTGAACGCTATCGCGACGGCTGTCGGCTGATCGGGTTCAGCACCTACACCGGCACTGTGACTGCTGCTAGCGAATGGGGAGGTGTGGCCGAGCGGAAGGTGGTTCGGCCGGCATTACCAGGCAGCGTCGAGGAGCTGTTCCACGAGACCGGTAACCCAGCGTTCGTCGTGTCATCCGACGGCGCCGCGGGCGCGGCGTTGGACATGGTCAGACTGAGCCGCGCGATCGGCGTGATTTATTTGCCGGCAACGGAAAGACAAAGCCACTACTTCCATGTCCGCCCCGCGGATCAGTTCGACGCGATGATTCACATCGAGAACACGCAGGCGCTCGAGCCGCTCGAAGTGACCAGCCAATGGATTGCGGGCGAGACGCCCGAAACGTATCCGACTGGCCTGTAGGGCCGGGCAAGACGAGAGCAGCACGATGAGCATAGCGACATCGCCCAACGGAAGCCGGGCCACGATCGTGACATTGACGATGAATCCGGCGCTGGACATCACGACCAGCGTGGACAGGGTGCGTCCCACCGACAAGCTGCGCTGCCAGGGCGCTCGGCATGATCCCGGCGGTGGCGGCATCAACGTGGCACGTATTACGCGTGTGCTTGGCGCCTCGGCCGCCGCAGTGTTTCCCGCCGGCGGGCCGTCGGGCACTGGCCTGCAACACATGCCCTCTGGAGTATTCTTCCTCAAACCAAGCGTGCGAGAGCTCCGCGAATGCGTCGGACGCGAACTGGCCACCGAGGCAGAGCAAATCGCTACGGCACAGTAACTGGTTCAGCGCGGCCGGGCGCAGATTGTCGTGGTCTCACTCGGAGAGGGTGGCGCGTTGCTGGTTACGCCTACCGCTGCTCAACGCATTCCGGCGATCAAGATGCGTTCTGGAAGCGGGGTGGGTGCCGGCGACGCGATGGTCGCAGCGATTACGGTTGGCCTGAGCCGAGGCTGGACGCTGTCCAACTCGGTCCGTTTCGGCGTTGCCGCCGGGGCTGCGATGTTGATGACACCGGGCACTGCCGTGTGCAATCGTGGTGATGTTGAGCGCTTCTTCGAACTCGTCGCCGAGCCGGCGGATCTCATTGCGGTGGGTAATTGCGACCGAGAAGGGACAGGTTGATGATCGACGTCCTGGCGGACATGCCGGCTGGAGTGACCGGTATCCGCGTGTCCGGTCGGCTGCGTGGTGACGATCTGCGCGAGTTCAAGCCGTCGATGGAAAAGGTTCTGAAAACCGGCGAGATCAGAATCGTGGAGGTCATCGCCTCTGATTACGAAGGCTTCGGACCCGGCGGGTTGGTCGAGGACCTCAAGGTCGGGTTCGGTGCTCTCTTCCAACATCATTCGGCCTTCAAGCGAATCGCAGGCGTGACCGACAAGGAATGGGTAGCGCATACCCTGCATGCGCTGGCATGGATGGTCCCCGGCGAGCTCGCCCTGTTCCGCCTCGACGAGCTCGAGCGTGCCAAGGAATGGGCCGCCGGCTGACAGCAGGCCGGATGTGTCACTAACCAATCTTTGTCAGCGGGCCGGCATGCGATATAGCGCGGCACCAGCGACGATTCCCGCGCAGCGAGTCCCTGGATCGCACGCTGCTTTGTCGAGGCAATCCAGCGCGGCTGAGGTCGCAAGGCTGAGGGAATCCTCTTCGCCAACCGAGACTCGTGATCTGTTGCCGCACAGGCGCCTAGGGCATTCCGGCCCTGTGCAGTGCCGAATGACCGGCTCGCGGGAGACCACCGTCTTGAAGGCGTGAGCAGGCAAAGATGTACATCTCAGCTATGCGAATGCGACCATAGAGGGGTGTCGGTCAACAAGAGGCCGAATTCCGATCGCAAGCCGGCTCCGGTTCGCGAGACCTTGTCGCAACTGCGGCTGCGCGAATTGCTCGCCGAGGTGCAAGACCGGATCGCAAAGATCGTCGAAGGCCGCGACCGGCTTGACGGGCTCGTCGAGGCAATGCTGGTCGTCACATCGGGCCTCGAACTGGATGCGACGTTACGCAGCATCGTGGACACCGCGATACAGCTGGTCGACGCCCGTTACGGCGCACTCGGGGTGCGCGGCCATGGCCATGACCTGGTCGAGTTTGTCCACCAGGGAATCGACGACGACACCCGCGCGCTCATTGGGCATCTCCCGCAGGGCCGCGGTGTCCTCGGGGTGCTGATCGACGACCCCCAGCCGATCCGGCTGGACAACATCCAACAGCACCCCGCGTCGGTCGGATTTCCGCCGAACCACCCGCCGATGCGGACCTTCTTGGGTGTTCCCGTGAAAATCCGCGACGAGGTCTTCGGCAATCTCTATCTGAGCGAAAAAGCGAACGGCCAACCATTCAGCGAGGACGACGAGGTCTTGGCGCGGGCACTAGCCGCAGCGGCCGGGATCGCGATCGCCAACGCGCGGCTCTACGCGCAATCCCGGGCGCGTCAGGCATGGATCGAAGCCGCCCGAGATATCGCAACCGAGATGTTATCTGGGGCCGACCCGACTACGGTCTTCGCGCTTGTCGCGGAAAAAGCGTTGAAGTTGGCCGACGCGACCGCCACGTTGGTCGCCATCCCGGTCGACGCCGACCCGCTGGCCTCCGGCGGCGCCGAGCTGTTGATAACGGAAACGGCTGGTGCACTGTCTGTTTCAGCGGATGGAGATGGCTTGACGTTGACCGGCACGCCCATCGGCGAGGTTTTTTTGGATCGGGCGCCGCGTCGCCTCGACAACCTCGACTTGGCCATCGGCGGCTTCACCGAACCTGGTCCTGCCCTGCTGCTGCCGTTGCGGGTGGCCGACGCCGCCGCCGGCGTACTGGTCGTGCTTCGACGCGCAGGCCTGCCTCCCTTCACGAATGAGCAGCTCGACATGATGGCCGCGTTCGCGGGCCAGGCGGCGCTGGCCTGGCAGCTCGCAACATCGGAGCGGCGGATGCGCGAGCTGGACGTGCTGACCGACCGCGACCGGATTGCGCGAGAACTGCACGATCATGTGATCCAGCGGCTTTTCGCTGTCGGGCTGGCGATGCAGGCAACCGTGCCGCTGGCGAAATCACCCGAGGTGCAGCGACGGCTGTCGGAGCAGGTCGACGATTTGCAAGAAGTGATTCAGGACATCCGCGCCGCGATCTTCGGCCTGCATACGACGCCTTCGGGTGCGACCCGGCTCCGGCAACGGGTAGAAGACGCGATCGCTGAGTATTCCCGCACCGGTCTACGCACAATGGTGCAGTTCGTCGGCCCGGTGTCTGTCGTCGATGCAACCCTGGCGGATCACGCGGAGGCCTTCGTCCGGGCGGCCGTCGGCGATGCGACCCGCCAATCCAACGTCAGCAGGCTCAGCGTCGTAGTCGAGGTCGGTGACGAGCTGTCAATCAAGGTTGCCGCCGATGGGGAGGGCCTGCCGGACGAATCCACCGTCAATACCCTCGCCGAATTGCGTCGCATCGCCGAGGAAATCGGAGGCAGCCTCGCGGTCGAGACCGGGCCCGACAGCGAGACGACACTGCGCTGGTCGGTGCCGTTACCCGAGTAGCCGGCCGAATTTTCCTGCTTGCAACTACGATTGACGCGCGACGATTACCGGCATTCGAGCTGAGTGAGCCAAAGCAACGCTGACCGATCCCAGCAACATGCCGGCGAATCCGCCCCGTCCATGGCTGCCGACCACCACCAGTTGCGCCGATTCGGACTGCTTGATGAGGTGATACGTCGGATGGTCGCATTCGACCATGCGCCGGACCGTCACGTCCGGGTAACGCTCCTGCCAGCCGGCCAGACGCTCGGCGAGGATCTCCTCTGCGGCCGGTTTCATTGCAGGCCAATCGATCGCGGGGAAATCATTCACCTCGACGTCGCTCCACACGTGCAGCGCGACGAGTTCGACGCCTCGCCATGACGCCTCCTGGAAAGCGATCGCCGTCGCCAGCTCCGATACGGACGATCCGTCAATGCCAACCAGTACCGGCGCTTCCGCGGGATGAGGCATCAGCGGGTCCTCGTCATGAATGACCGCAACCGGGCAGTGCGCGTGGCGGATCAGGCTGGAGCTCACCGATCCCAACAAGCTGCGAGTGAAGGGCCCGCGCCCCCTTGAACCGACGACAACCATCTGGGCCTCCTTGGACAAATCGACCAAGGTGGGAACGACGGGCGAGAACAGCAGCTCGCTTTCAATCTTTGCGGGTCCGCCGTCCGGCGTGCTCCTCCGCGCGATCTCGACGGCGTCGTCCAGGATCTTTTGCCCGTGCTCTACTTGCCAGCGCGCAAAGGCTGCCGGCGCCGGGATTGGCGGCAGGGTGGGGCCGATGGGCTCGACGGTATGCACGAGTGTGAGACGAACATTGCGCATCGCGGCGTCACGCGCCGCCCAGTCGACGGCATACTTGGCGGCGGGCGATCCGTCGACACCAACCAAGATGTCCGAGTGGCTTACTGGAGCGGACATTCGCATCTCCTCACAGGATTGACGGCCCACGGCCGCCGCTCACAACAACGCTGATCATTTCGAACGGTTGGTACGGCCGCCGTCATCGTCGATGAGGCAGCGGATGTCTCGCTCCCATTGCGCGTTCCGCATGCGGGTGGCGTGGGCACGCACAAGCACCACCACTTGTGCGGCGGCCGCGACTACGATCAGCCATCCGATGACTGCTGCCGATAGCGCGTCGACCGCTGCGCGTTCCACCGGACTGGGCCGTTCAACTCGTTTGCCGTTGTCGTCGATCCAAATCTGTAGTGGTTCACCGGCTTTAACACTATTGTTCCAGCCGAGTAGGTCAGCGTGGTCAATGCCGTTCAACCGCCATTGGGCTTGTACGGTGAAGACCGTCGTCTCGGGTGGAACCGCTGGTTCGCTATCGTCAACGGCCATGGCCACGACGGCATGTCGCGTTCGCGCCTGTTCAAGGTACTTCTGGGTTTGGTTGTCGTGGATTATCGTACCCAGGACCCCCGCACAGGCGGTGGCGATGACAACCAATATCACGGCCAGCGTGACGACTGCTGTTTCGATACGGTCGCTGGTTCGGACAAGCGGATTGCGGCTGAAAAGCCGAAGGGCCGGCCACGTCATCGGCCGGATCACGAAACTCTGCATGGCAACCTCACTCGGCTATTGCGGCGTTGCATCCAGCGTCGCAACGTGGAAGTCCTGCTCGTAGAGTCCAACGTCTACTGGTGAGAGGTCCTACTACTCCTGTTTGTGAACCGGTTTCTGGATAGCGTCAGCGACGTCGATATCGCATGAGGAGCGCGCGATGAACAGTGCAGAGGCACCGCGACCGGCTGTCGTTGGCATCGACGGCTCGGACGCAGCGATCGAAGCTGCCCGATGGGCAGCCAAAGAGGCAGTCCACCAGGATGTTCCGCTTCGGCTTGTTCACGTCGTCCCGATCACTGACGGGCCGATCGCTTCGACGGCTGCTTATCCAGCCGAGGAAGACTATGCCGAGAGCTCTTTGCGCGCTGCCTGTTTGGCGGTGGAGTCGACCGGCTTGCCCGTGAAGATCGACACGGCGGTGCTGTATGACGACGTCGATTCGGCTCTGATCGCTGAGTCGAACAACGCAAGCATCATCTGCCTGGGATCTGTAGGGATCGGTCGAGTGGCCAACATGGTGCTCGGATCGACCGCGGCAACACTTGCCGAGTATGCGCACTGCCCGGTGGCAATTATTCGCTGTACTGGCGAAGGGCCGCTCCCAGAGACCGGTTTCATCGCGGTCGTCGTCGACGACCAACCCGGCAACGACGACGTTATGCAACGGGCCATGGAGGAGGCTCGGGCGCGGCGAGCGCCCGTGCTGGCGTTGCGCGTCGGGCACTGGGCGCACCGCAAGTCTGGCGATGAGCGGTTCTATCGACGCCTGGATGGCTGGTTGCGGCGCTATCCAGACGTTGAGGTCGAAGTCGCAACCACCCGCCTCGGGCTGGCCAGATATCTCCAGGGCTACATTGGTGCGGTTCAACTAGTCGTCATCGGTGGTGAGCACGCCAACCGAGCGGCGCAGCTGGTAGGGCCGCACAGCTTGCCGATTTTCGCCCACGCCGACTGCTCTGTGCTCATCGTGCGGGATAAACACCAATGACGGCCGCCTGCACTGTCACATCAGCACCGCGTCCAGCACGTCCGGGAGACTTGTCACGAACTGGTCCAGCTGAGACCTGGTGATCACCAGCGGCGGCGCCAGCCGAATTACGTTCGTAGCAGGGGCGTTGACCAGAAAGCCGGCCTCGCGGGCCGCGGCCTCCACCGCCTTGGCAACCGGCCTCGTCAGCACTATCCCACAGAGCAGGCCTCGGCCTCGAACGTGTTCGACCAAGGGGTGATTCAGCGACTCGATGCCATCGCTGAGCAGCTTGCCAAGCTCGTCAGCGCGTTCGATCAAGCCGTCCTCCGACAGGATGCGCAAGACCGCTAGCGCTGCGGCCGCGCAGACCGGGTTACCGCCGAACGTGCTGCCGTGCAAGCCGGGCGTCAGCAATTCCGCGACGGGCCCGACTGCCAGGCACGCCCCGATCGGCAGTCCGCCACCGAGGCCTTTGGCCATCGTCACGATATCCGGGGTGATCCCGTCGTGTTGGTGGGCGAAAAATGCTCCGGTGCGGCCCATCCCGGTCTGCACCTCATCGATCACCAATAGCGCACCATGCTCAGCGGTGATCTTCCGAGCGGTAACCAGATAGCCGGACGGCGGGACGATGACTCCGGCCTCGCCCATGATCGGCTCAAGGAACACCGCCGCAGTTTCGTCGGTCACCGCAGCTGCCAGGGCGCCGACGTCCCCATAAGGCACGTGGGTGAGCTCGCCGGGTAGCGGAGCGAACGGTCTGGAGAACTCGGGATGGCCGGTCAGTGCCAGCGATCCCATCGTGCGGCCGTGGAAACCCTTCTGCGCCGCAACGAGTTTCGTTCGGCCGGTGAGCCGGGAAAGCTTGAACGCGCATTCGTTGGCTTCGGCGCCTGAATTGCAGAAGAACACCCGCGCACCGTCAACTCCCCACCGGTCCACGAGTGCTTCGGCCAGTGCGACGCCGGGCTCGTGGGCGTAGAGGTTGGATGTGTGGCCCAATGTGTTCAGCTGGCTGATCGCCGCATCGACCACCGCGGGGTGACAGTGGCCCAAAATATTCACCGCGATACCGCCGAGCAGGTCGATGTAGGTGTTGCCGTCGACATCGGTGACCAGCGCGCCGGCAGCCGAAGCCAACGCAAGAGGCGGCGTGCCGTAATTCTTCATCATCACGGCATCCCATCGCTTCAGCAGCGTATCCTCGCTTCGCTCTGCATCGTCGTCGGCGCGTGTCACGCGCGAACCACCGTCGTTCCCGCGCCGACATTGGTGAAAAGCTCGACCAGCACGCAGTGCGCGACCCGCCCGTCGATGATGTGCGCGCCCGGGACTCCGCCCTCCACCGCGCGCAGGCAGGCCTCGACTTTGGGCACCATGCCAGACTGCAACGACGGCAGCAGCTCGCCCAGCGCCACGGTGTCGATCTCATTGACCAGCGATTCCGGGTCGGGCCACCGCGTGTAGATTCCGTCGACGTCGGTCAGCATGAGCAGCTTTTCTGCGTGCAGTGCCTGTGCCACTGCTGCTGCAGCGCTGTCGGCGTTGATGTCATACACCACACCGGCAGCGTCGGGGGCAATCGATGACACCACCGGAATGCGCCCTGCCGCCATGAGGTCCGTTATCGCGTCTGTATTGACGCTTTGGACGTCGCCGACCAGACCGATGTCGGTAGGCACCCCGTCGATCATGACGCTGCGCCTCGCAGCGGTAAACAGCTGCGCATCCTCGCCGGTGATCCCGACCGCGTACGGACCGTGCGTGTTGATCAGGTTCACCAATTCCCGGCCGACGTGGCCGAACAGCACCATCCGCGCGACGTCGAGGACCTCGGGTGTGGTGACCCGGAAGCCGCCCTTGAATTCGCTTATGACACCAAGCCGTTTGAGCATCGCGCTGATCTGTGGTCCGCCCCCGTGGACGACAACCGGCTGAATGCCGCAGTTGCGCAGGAAGACCATGTCGGCGGCGAACGCGCGCCGCAACGTCTCGTCGGCCATCGCGTGGCCGCCGTACTTGATCACGACGATCTTGTTGTGCAGGTGCTTGAGCCACGGCAGGGCCTCGGCCAGCACCTGCGCCCTGGCGTCACGGTCGAACGTGCGGGCTCGTTTATCAACACTGGGAGCGGGAGCCGACCGTTCGGCGACGTTGGCGTTGGTCATGGCGTCACCCCCACCGTCGAGAGGCCGTCGGTCTCCGGCCAGCCCAGCGACAGGTTCATCGACTGTACGGCCGCGCCGGCGGCGCCCTTGACCAGATTGTCGATCGCGCAGACCGCCACCAATGTTTCGGCGTCTTCGTCGACAGCGACCGCGATCTGGGCGACGTTGCTACCGGCGACGGCGTTCGTGTGGGGCAGTCGGCCTTCCGGCAGGAGGTGCACGAAAGGCTCCCCACTGTAATGCTTTTCGTAGGCAGCGCGCACGCGTGTCAGCGGGGTGGTACAGCGGGCCGTGCAGGTTGCCAGGATCCCGCGGGTCATCGGGATCAGCACCGGGGTGAAACTCACCGACACCGCCCGCTCGGAAACGGCCCGCAGGCCTTGGGCTATCTCGGGAGTGTGGCGGTGAACTCCACCGATGTTATAAGCGCGCGCCGATCCGATGGTCTCGGAGCCGAGCAGATCGGTCTTGGCCGTTCGTCCGGCGCCCGAGGTGCCGCTGACCGCGACGACAGTCACTGCGGGTTCGGCCAGCCCCTCGGCGACTGCGGGCACCAGCGCGAGCAACGCTGCGGTGGGATAACAGCCTGGGACGGCGATCCGGGTGGCTCCCCGCAACTGGTCGCGGGCACCGGGAAGCTCGGGCAGCCCGTAGGGCCAGCTGCCCGCATACGGCGTGCCGTAAAACCGCTCCCAGGCAGCGGAGTCACGGAGCCGAAAGTCGCCGCCGCAATCGATGATCACCGTGCTTGGGCCGAGCCGTTGCGCCAAGCCGGCCGAATTGCCAGGCGGCAGCGTCATAAACACCACATCGTGGCCGGCTAACACATCTGAATCGGTAGATTGCAGCACTCGATCGGCGAGTGGCAGCAGGTTCGGGTGATGCTCGGCCAGCGTGGTGCCCGCGCTGCCCGCCGCGGTCAGCGCGCCAATCGCCATCCGCCGCTGGGTGAATGCCGGGTGGCCCAAAAGCAGGCGCAGGATTTCTCCACCCGCATAGCCACTGGCCCCTGCCACCGCAACCGTCGTAATGGCGCCCATTTGGTTTCCCTAATGTCTTGTGTCGCTTATGTCTTGCCAACGTTAAAGATGGCCCGACGCGCGATCTAGGGCCGTTTGGCCCTGATGCAGTCGGACGTTAGACCCGGCTGGGTTGCGGGATCAGAACCACACCGACGCGAGGAACGCGCCACGCGGCTCCGAATAGAGACCGATCGTCATGAGATTCAACACAAGGACCGCTCGCAGCCCGTGCGTCAGGCACCAGCGGAGCAGATCGGTGTTGCGCATTGGGACAAGGAATCCGAGGCCCGAAAACGCCCTAGCCGCACCGATGAGGGCCTGCAAGTCGTCGTTGGTCTCGGCCACCGAGTGCCCGTAAAAGCCGATTCCAGTCGTATATCCCGTGGCCCGCCCGCCACGTTCGACCACCCTGGCCATGCCCTGTGCGATCGCGTCGCTCAACTCGCCGCTGCGGTCGTGGCCATGCACGCGCAAACACAGCGCGTTGCACGCCTCGAGGTCGGCTGCCGTGGCCGCTCGCACGTCGTATCCGGGGATCCGCAGGGACAGTGGGTCGCCCTGCATGACCGCGATCGGCTCCCGGACGTCAAAGCCGAGCCTGGCGTACAGGCACATCGAATGGGTCTTGTAGGCAGCCTCCAGCAGTCGCACGCTTGGTGCCCGCCGCTCCGCGCTCCTTTGCAGCATCGCGTTCATCAGTGCGCGACCAACCCCATGGCCTTGCATGTTTGGAGCGACCGTGACATGGCCGATACCGACAATAGCCGATCGCTCGTCAAGGAAACTGCTTCCGACGATTTGCCCGTCGCATTCAGCGACGAGGGCAAAAAAGCCTGGGTGTTCGATTAACTCGGAAACCAGCGCGGTAGCGATCTCGATCGATGGGTATTCAGGCGGAAACCCGTGGCTCGAAGCGATCGAGTTGAAGGCGTCGTAGCAGACACGGCCGCAGTCCGGCACATCCGCTCCCGTCGCCGGGCGTAGCGTCAAAAGCGCAGCGACCTCCCGTTGTTGCTGCAAACTGTAAGCGCTCATGTCGTCGTGTTGGCGGTCGCGAGCTTGGATCGGACAAGCACAAGCGGTGCATTGGGGTCGTGCCACCTCGGAATGGCCGCCAGGGTGAAGTCGGCGATAGCGCCGGGCCGAAAGACGAGGCAGTGAGTCGAGCCGCCGAATTGGAAACAGCCCAGTTCCTCGCCTTTAGCAACGCGGTAACCGGGTTTCACGGATTCGGCGATCATGCAGGATGAGACCTCGTCCATGCCGACCGCGACAAAACCCATCAGCCCTATGACAGGATTGTCGGCCTCGATGAGGATGATCGCCCGCACCGCAACGTGTGCCAAATAAGACTGCGAAACCGGCGGGGGAATCGCGTCCCAATCTTCCGAAACCACTTCCGAAAAGTAAGTGCCACATCGGCGGAAGGCCCTGACAATTGTCCCGGCCACCGGACTGTGCCACCGGTGATAGTTCATCGCACTCAGATACGCCTGGTAAACGGTGCCGCCGACGAACTGATCGACCAAATCGTCGTTGCCCAGCATGTCCTGCAGCGAATATGGCTGGCTCTTGATCCAGAAGCGATCCTGGCGCTTGACACCGGTGGCCAACCGGTAGGGCGTCGACTCGCAGGCGTTGACGACTACGTTGTCGTCGTCGGGTGAAGCCAGTGGACGAGCGCCCTCCTTGAAGCGGCGGGTGAAAAAGTCGTTCCAGGACTTGAAGCCCCAGTGCACATCTCGTGGATCGTGCTCGAACTGCTCGATGCCGATCGCGCGCTGCGCCGCGGCGCACTTCCAACCCGAAGGCGAATCGTTGAGAACATAGAGCGAGGCGGTGCTGTCGAGGAATTCGCACCAGGCGGTCAAGATCTTCTCGAGCATCGCGTTGATCCGCGGGTCGCGATAGGCCGCAAACCCGGCCGGCGTGCCCATCGTCCAGTCGAGAATTGCGCAGAGCGGAGTGATCACGGCGTTCTTGCCGAACTCCGGCGCCGTGGTGAGTACCTCGTTGATCAGCAGCAGCATCTGCTCGACGCTTTCGAGGTGGTATTTGCGGTAGTGCCTCCGGCGCGGCACCTCGGCCACCATCCGGTGAACGTACATGCGCACCAAGGGATCAAATTCGATCAGCTCTCGAAACTCGGCGATCACAGGATGCAGCGTGACGCGCTCGCCTTTGGCCTGCACCCGCCTGCGATGACCGGAAAGCCAACACTCCAGCTCCTCCTGGCCTTCCGGCAACCAGCCCGCCCGGCGCCGCACATCAACATCATTAGAAGGAGTGGTCACGGCTGTGTCGTTTCCGGCTGGTGGATGAATCGGCTGCGGCTCAACAGGTTAGGCACCGCTGATGATCCATTGGCGTGCTTGGTCAAGCTGCTCGCCGGAAAAGTGCCGGACCTCCGCTGACACAAAGTGCGATGCCAGATGCTCGGCGACATCCCCAAGGTGCGAGTCGGTTACCACCGCGACTTTCTTGATGTGCTGCTGATGATCCTTGACGAAGCGAAAGTGAGTGACCAACGATCCGAAACTGTCCCAGCCGGGGAACTTCGGGGCGTTGATAATGAGTCCGGCAAGACCGCCAGTCGTCTCGATCAACGGGTCGACCGCCTTCGCCAGCTCGACAAAATCAGCTGTGTCGAGCGCAGATTGAGGTCGCACCAGCAGGATGGAATGTGCGGTATCGAGATCAAATTCGATCATGGTTTGCTCCTGAACGGTGTTTGCCGAATGGACAAGCGTGGGTGGGTTTTCAAGTCCGCTCGAGCTCCGAACGGAGCCCGCTCGCTTCAGCTGTAGCTTCTCAATCGCAGGACTTCGGACAGCGGCCGCCGCGGTGTGGGCTTCGGGGCTTTTTCGGCGACCGGCACCACGCCCACCCGGACCAGGATTTGTGGTACGGCGTCGTGATTCATGAGCGACCGGAGGAGGTTGCGGGTCTCTTCGAGCTCGGTAAGGTGTGTTACCGGGCAAGTGGCGAAGCCGGCGATAGTGCATTCCAGCAAAACCGCGGAAAGCGCTTCGCCGGAAGCCAAAGCGTCGGCCCGCTCATGGTGGTCGGTGGACAGCACCAAGATCATCGCGTCGTCTTCGGAGATTTCAGTGCGCCTTTCGGGCCGATGGACCGCGGGGAACGCCCGTCCGACACCAACCCGGTCGCTCTCCGCCGCCGAAACCAAGGCACTGTGCGGGATACCCTCTTCCTCCTCGAATGGGGCAGTCCACCAATGTAAATCGTCGTGATAAGCGGAATCGTAGAGCCGCAACGACTCCGCCATCTGGCCCGCCTCCACGAGTCGCGGACGCAGATCCTCGGGAATCATGTGCACGTGAACGGCGCTGCCGTCGACGCCGCTGGAAATCACCGGTTCGAACGACTTCCAATCCGTTGGAGCGCTAAACGGCAGGCGGTCGGTGCGACGTTCCCAGATGGCGCTGGCGCGACGCCGATCTCGTTCAGTCATGAATTCGATCGGGGTGAACCCGATCGACGCCAGGTGGTTCGGGTTGTCGCTATTGGGAAACCGATCGACATGCGCCCGCCACCCGGCGGCGGCCATCGCCACCCGGAGATGATCGAGGGCAGCGCCACAACCGATCAGCGCCTCTCGCGCCGACTGGTCGCTGTCCATCACTCGACTTGGATCGAGGAATAACCGGAGTTCGCCATCGCTGAATACCCACTGCCAGGGTTGGCTGTTGTGTAGCGAGGGCGCCCGGCACGCTGAACCTACCGCATCCTCGATGACTCCGGCATCTACCAAAGTGGTAGTCATATCTTGACCTCCCGATCTCTACCTGCCGTAAGACTTGTACGACGACGCCGGCAGCGCCAGGGCCATAGGTCCTCGATTGATCCGCGGTCCGGCCGGGGCTGGTGCCGCTTTCAGAAGATGACCATTGCTAAGTGTTGGTCCATGGCATCGACCCGATCTGCAGCCGACGTCGTAGCCAGCATGGCGATGCGTGGATCCCGTTCTTAGGGTCCAACGTCGACCGCTGAAGGGCACTACGGCACCTGCGCAGCGTGCGGCCAAATGGATAGCGTCATCCATGTCCACACCAGATCAGGAGTGCACAATGAGCAATCAAGATTCACCCCGGCCCGTTGTCGTTGGCATCGACGGCTCGGACGCAGCGATCGCAACTGCCCAGTGGGCAGCTAAAGAGGCTGTCCACCAAGATGTCCCGCTTCGGCTTGTTTACGTCATGCAGATCACCGAGGAACCGATCGCCTCGGCGGATGCCTACCCCGCCGATGAGGAGTACGCCGAGAGTGCCCTGCGCGCTGCTCGTTTGGCGGTGGAGGCGACTGGCCTGCCGGTGAAGATCGACACAGCGGTGCTGTGTGAAGACGTCGATTCTGCCCTGATAGCCGAGTCCAAAACCGCGACCCTCGTCTGCCTCGGATCCGCGGGTATCGGTCGAGTGGCCAATAGAGTGCTCGGATCGACCGCGACCATACTCGCCGAGTATGCGCAATGCCCGGTGGCGATCATCCGGCGATTTGGCGACGGTCCCGTGCCGGAGGGCGGTTTCATCGCGGTGGTCGTCAACGACCAACCCGGCAATCACGAGGTCATGCAATGGGCCATGGAGGAGGCTCGGGTCCGGCGAGCTCCCGTGCTCGCGCTGCGCGTGGGGCGCTGCTGGGGGCACTTCGAGATCGGCGATAAACAGTTCTGTCAGCGCCTGGATGCCTGGTTACGGCGCTACCCCGACGTCGAGGTTGAAGTCGCCACCACGCGGCTGAGTCTGGCTCGATATCTCGAGGGTTACCTTGGTGCGGTTCAACTGGTCGTCATCGGCACCGAGGATGTCCACCGGGTGCCGCAGTTGGTCGGCCCTGAAGGTCTGCCGATCTTCGCTCATGCCGACTGCTCCGTGCTCATTGTGAGGGATGCCGGGTAGCCTGCACACGTGCTGCTGACCTCGCTGGATCCGGCCGCGGTCACCGGGGGCCGCGATATCGGTGACGCCGTCCGCATCGGCGACGTCACCTTGAGCCGCAGCGACGTCGTCGGCGCCGCGACTTCAGTGGCCGAACGCGTGGGCGGCGCGGACCGGATCGCGGTCCTGGCCACGCCGACCGCCTCAACCGCGTTGGCCATCGCCGGATGCCTGATCGCCGGTGTGCCGGTCGTGCCGGTTCCCGCCGACGTCGGGCAGACGGAGCGGCGCCATATGCTCAACGATTCCGGTGTGCAGGCGTGGCTGGGCCCGGTGCCTGACGAGCCGGAGGGCCTGCCGCACATCCCGGTGCGCACGCACGCGCGGTCATGGCACCGCCTGCCCGAGCCGTCCCCGCAGGAGACTGCCCTGATCATCTACACCTCGGGCACCACCGGCCCGCCCAAAGGGGTGCAGCTGAGTGGTCGCGCGCTCGCCGCCGACCTGGACGCGCTGGCCCAGGCCTGGCAGTGGACATCCGAGGACACCTTGGTGCACGGATTGCCGCTCTTCCACGTGCACGGGCTGGTGTTGGGTCTGCTTGGGTCGCTGCGCGTCGGAAACCGCTTCGTGCACACCGGAAAACCAACGCCAGAGGCCTACGCGGCAGCCGGCGGCACCCTGTACTTCGGTGTGCCGACGGTGTGGTCGCGAGTGGTGGGTGACGCGGCGGCCGCCGAGGCGCTACGGCCGGCGCGGCTGCTGGTGTCCGGCAGCGCACCGCTGCCGGTGCCGGTGTTCGATAAGTTGGTCCGGCTCACCGGGCACGCCCCCGTCGAACGCTACGGCGCCACTGAATCGCTGATCACGCTGTCCACCCGCGCCGACGGCGAGCGCCGTCCGGGCTGGGTCGGCCTGCCGCTGGCCGGCATCGAGACCCGACTGGTCGACGACGACGGTGGCCCAGTGCCGCACGACGCCGAAACGATTGGGCGACTGCAGGTTCGAGGCCCCACCTTGTTCGACGGCTATCTGAACCGGCCGGACGCCACCGCCGAGGCGTTCGACTCCGACGGCTGGTATCGCACCGGCGACGCGGCCGTCGTCGACGGCGACGGTATGCATCGCATTGTGGGCCGCGAGTCGGTCGACTTGATCAAATCCGGCGGATACCGTGTCGGCGCCGGCGAAATCGAAACCGCACTGCTCGGGCATCCCGGGGTGGCCGAGGCGGCAGTCGTCGGGCTGCCCGACGACGATTTGGGTCAGCGCATCGTCGCGTTCGTCGTCGGCGACGCACAGCCGCAAGAGTTGATTGACTATGTCGCCCAACAGCTTTCGGTGCACAAGCGGCCGCGTGAGGTGCGGATCGTGGAGAACCTGCCACGCAACGCGATGGGCAAGGTGCTCAAGAAGGAATTGCTGACGCGGGGCTGACGGGGCCGCGACACCCGTGTTCTTCCTGGCAAGGCGACTGGCCTTCACCTACCGTCGTTAGCGTGCAGAGCCGAAGCCGAACACCGATGAGGCGGATCGCCGCTGCGTGTCTGGTCGGCTCGGCGATCGAGTTCTACGACTTCTTGATCTACGGCACCGCGGCGGCGCTGGTGTTTCCCACCGTCTTCTTTCCACACCTCAGTCCCACGTTGGCCACGATCGCTTCGATGGGCACATTCGCCAGTGCGTTTCTGGCCCGGCCGGTCGGCGCGGCCACCTTCGGCTACTTCGGGGATCGGCTGGGTCGGAAAAACACCCTGATCGCCACCCTGCTGATCATGGCCGCTGCCACCGTGTCCGTGGGCGTGGTGCCCAGCACGGCGGCCATCGGCGCGGCGGCGCCGATGATCCTGGTCGCGCTGCGGCTCCTGCAAGGCTTCGCCGTCGGTGGCGAATGGGCCGGCTCGGCATTGCTGAGCGCCGAGCACGCGCCCGAAGGCCGACGCGGTCGGTACGGGATGTTCACCCTGCTCGGCGGCGGCACCGCGGCAGTGCTTTCCAGCCTGACGTTTCTAGGCGTGAATTTCAGCATCGGTGAAAACAGCCCCGCCTTTATGCAGTGGGGATGGCGCATACCGTTTCTGATCAGCGCCGCCCTGATCGGTATCGCCCTGTATGTGCGGCTGCGCATCGACGAGACTCCGGTGTTCACCGCGGAAAAGGCCCGAAATCTGGTCCCATCAGCGCCGATCGCGGAGTTACTGCGCTTGCAGCGCCGGGAGATCCTGTTGGCCGCGGGGAGCATCCTGGGCGGCTTCGGCTTCGCCTACATGGGAAACACCTACCTGACCGTGTACGCCCATTTCCATCTCGGCTACACCCGCAGCTTCATCTGGGCCGTCGGGGCGCTGGGCGGGCTGGCAAGCGTCACGTTCGTCGCGCTATCGGCGAGTCTGTGCGATCGAGTCGGGCGCCGCCGGATGATGTTGCTGGGCTGGGCGGCATGTGTGCCGTGGGCGCTGGTGGTGATGCCGTTGATGGACACCGGCAAGCCGGTTTTGTACGCAGTCGCGATCGTCGGCATGTCCGCGATCGCCGCGATCGGGTCCGGGCCTACCGGAGCGTTCATTCCCGAACTGTTCGCCACCCGTTACCGCTACAGCGGATCGGCACTGGCGGTTAATACCGCCGGCATCTTCGGCGGCGCATTGCCGCCACTGATTGCCGGAACACTTCAGGCAACCTATGGCAGCTGGGCGGTCGGTCCTATGCTGGCCATCCTCGCCCTGGTCAGCCTGGTGTGCACCTATCTGCTTCCCGAAACCATCGGAACAGCACTGCATTCCACTCGAAGTGAGGCAGAGGTGTCAGCCGGCGGCTGATCTCACCGCATCGGTTGTTCGGCAGGGTTCCACTCCACCGTGGGCGATTAGCGGGTAGCCGCGCAAAAAAGCTGCGCGTATTACATGCGCATTACCGGAGTATTTCCGGCGAATTTTGGGAAAGTGGCGTTCATGGGCTCCTTCTTGGCCCTGCCACAGCACATAACTACCGCCGAACCCATCAGTGGTCGGCTTATTTTGCGTGAGGAGAAATTCATGTCTTTCGTGACTACGCGGCCGGAAGCGTTGACGGCTGCGGCGAGCGCACTGCAAAACCTCGGCACGTCGATGGCTGCTGAGGACGCGGCCGCCTCGGCGCCCACTACAGGCGTCGTTCCTGCCGCCGCCGACCCGGTATCAGCGCTGCAGGCCGCGCAGTTCTCCGCGTACGGCACCTGGTACCAGCAGGTCAGCGGCCAAGCCGCGACGATCCGCCAGATGCTGGTAAGCACCCTGGGAACCAGCGCCGGTTCCTATGGGGAAACCGAAGCGGCCAACCAGACCGCGTCTGGTTCAACATCGTTGTCGGGCCTGCTCGGTGGGCTGACCGGGTCAGGGACATCCTCGTCGGCACTGTCCGGGGCGGCCGTGCAGCCCGCGCAGAGTGTCGTCCTCGACGGGCGCCACTATTGCCACCCCTCTCGGACTGGGCCCAGAACGTCGGCGCGGCCGCGTCCGACTTCATTGCGCTGGGCCAGGGCCAATTCCTTCCCAACGCGGTGAACTGGGACCCCACTCAAATCGCTGCCACTGGCCTGGACAACAACCCCGGCGCGGGCGTGGGGCTCCCTCACGCGGCTGCGACGGGGTCGGCGTGGCCCGCAGGCATCGGCGGGGCGCCAAGCCTCGCAGGTGTCGGCCAGGCGGCCTCGGCGGGCGGGTTGTCGGTGCCGCCCAGTTGGGCCCCGGGGGCCGCCGCCCCGGCGGTGAGCCCTGGGCGCGGGTGGAGCGACTTGCGAGAGCTGGACCGCCGCGGCGCCCCAACGCACGCCAGTGACAACCATTCCAGGCCGGAAATACCCGCGGTGGCCATGACCGGGAAAGCCGCCGGCTTGGGGGTGGGCGTCCCGCGATACGGCGTTCAAGCCCACCGGTGATGGGACGGCCGGCGGTCGTCTAGGGACCACGTCGCCACCGCGATCGCAACCCGATTAACACACAAGTGGGATTTCCTCAAAGAAGAGAGATACAGAAATGGATTTCGGAGCATTACCCCCAGAGATCAACTCCGGACGCATGTACGCCGGTCCGGGTGCGGGACCGATGATCGCCGCCGCCACGGCGTGGAACACCCTGGCCGCCGAATTGAGTTCTACGGCGGCCGGCTACGAATCGGTGATCACCGAGCTCACCGGCGAATGGCTGGGCGGGACGTCGACATCGATGAACGCCGCCATCCAGCCCTTTATCGCGTGGTTGAACCTCACCGCCGGGCACGCCCAGCATGCGGCCATGCAGGCCACGGCATCTGCGGCTGCCTTCGAGACGGCCTTTGCCGCGACGGTGCCCCCGCCGGTGATCGCGGCCAACAGAGCTCAGCTGGCGGCACTCGTCGCGACCAACTTCATGGGTATAAACACGCCGGCGATCATGGCCACCGAGGCCCACTACGGCGAAATGTGGGCCCGACGCCGCCGCCATGTATGGCTACGCCGCCTCCTCGGCGAGCGCCGGGACCTTGACCCCGATGACCCCCCGGCGCCGACCGCCAATC
>CAWBSW010000049.1:0-12081 GCA_963791535.1 uncultured Actinomycetota bacterium
TCGTTGAGCATGCGCACTGCCCGGTCGCGGTAGTTCACAGCGGCGAAGGATCCGCTCCAGTCGATCCAAAAGCACCGGTTCTGCTTGGCGTGGACGGTTCGCCAGCCTCCGAAGCCGCGACGGCGTGGGCATTCGACGAAGCGTCCCGGCGCGAAGTGGAGCTGATCGCGCTGCACGCGTGGAGCGACTTCGGGGTTTTCCCGATCCTCGGCATGGATTGGCGGATATATGAGGGCCAAGGTGAGGAACTGTTGGCCGAGCGCCTGGCCGCCTGGCAGGAACGCTACCCCGATGTACACGTCAGTCGTCGGCTGGTCTGTGACGCTCCCGCGCACTGGCTGCTTGAGGAATCCCAAAACACGCAACTGGTGGTTCTCGGCAGTCACGGCCGTGGCGGATTCGCCGGCATGCGTCTCGGCGCGGTCAGCACCGCGGTCGCACAATCGGCGAAGGTGCCGGTAATCGTCGTACGTACATAGCGAAGCAATAGACACCTCCACTTACATGGTGACGAACGGCCCTGTGGCGCTGGGGCTTCGGACCCTGTCGCATCTCGGTACGCAAGTGATCGGATATTCGAACGGGATCAAAGCATCTCGACGACAGCAACACCGGCCGTCATCTTGGCGGATAACGGTCTTCAGCGGAGGTAGCCCAATGGAATCGTCACAGTCGGCCCAAGACAGGACACGCATGTTTGCGCGTGTGATGGGTCCGTACTTGGCCATCATTGCCGGCACGGCCGCTTTGCGGCCGACCGACATGCGGGCAATGCTTTCGCATTTCGAAGCAGACCCGTTGTGGTCGTGGGTAACTGGGGCGTTCATCCTGCTGTTTGGGCTGATTGTCATCGCCGTTCACCCATACTGGCGGGGCGCCGCAGCGATCATCGTGTCGGCACTGGGTTGGCTTGTCGCATTCAAAGGGCTGTTCTTGGTCGCCGGCTCGCACACCTACTTCTCGATGGCCAACTCAGCAGTCGAGGCAATGAGTTGGTGGCGCGCCGGCGCCGTCGTGGAGGTTGTGATCGGGCTGTATCTGGCCTACGTCGGCTGGTTTCCGGCGAGGACTCGCTCGGTGCCACAAACGGCGAGCTCAACTCCGGACCCGCCACGTGCCGCCTGACGGCCGTTGCAAGTCCGCCGGTATGCGTTTGGGGCCGGTTAGCGCTGCGATCGCTCGGTCGGCAGCAGACACGGCCAGTGACAAGTTGCCGAAGGTCCCGACGTTATCGTGACTTCCGCCGCTATCGCATCCCGGCACCCAAATGATCGGATGTTCCCACGAGATCAAACATCTCGAAGCTAAGACACACCGGTTGTCATCGGCGGATGACAGCCCTCGAACGGAGGTAATGCAATGAAATCATCAACCGAACTCCAGAACAGGACACGCATGTTCGCTCGCGTGATGGGTCCGTACATGGCCATTATCGCGGCGGTGGTTGCTTTGCGGCCGGAGGATATGCGGGCCATGCTTTCGAAATTCGAAGCGGACCCGTTGTTGTCGTTTGTAACTGGGGTGTTCACACTGCTGCTCGGCCTCGTGATCATCGCTCTCCATCCGTATTGGCGGGGTGGGGCAGCAATCATTGTCTCGGTGGTGGGTTGGCTGTTCGCAGCCCAGGGGCTGGTGTTGGTGGCCGGCTCCCACGCATACTTTGCGATCGCCAGCTCCGCAGTCGACACAATGGGTTGGGCGCGCGCCGGCGCCGCTGCGGAGGTGCTGATCGTGCTGTTTCTGGGGCTGTACCTGGCCGTGGTCGGCTGGGTGCCCGCGCGGACCGGCCCCGTGTCACAACCGGTGAGTTCGACTCCGGACGTCCCCAGTGCTGCCTGACTAGCTGACGTGCCGAGGGCGAAGGCGGCGGCCCTGCCCGCGGTCGCCGCCTTCCGCATTCGCAGTCGTAACCAGAAGGCCCGCACCCGAGGGCTAAGGAGTCTCACTCCCTGGCGCGTCGCACATACCGTCGAAGACGAAGACTCGTTGCAAATTTTGGGAGCTAACCGCCGAAGGAACAAGCACCATGGTGACCGACGCCTATGAGTATCCAAACCCAATCGATGGGAAATCGACTGGGCACGGTGGCGTTCCGCTGACACCGGGATCCGAGCCGTCCACAACCGGGCCGAGACGCCGGGCGAAGTGGCTCATCGGCGGAGCCCTGGTCGTTGCCCTATTCACCGGCGGGGCGGCGGGCATCGCTGTTGCAAACCACCCGCGGCAGATCGGTTCGAAAGGTCGGGCGACGTCGAGTGCCACGGCGCTCCGACAATGGTGGGCAGGCGCGGAGAAAGATTTCACCGACATGCGGGACGCATCGGACGACGTGGACCAAGCGTTCAGTCGTTTCAGGCCAGGCGCTTTGGCCGCAGCGTGCCAGCATATGAATGACGCTGCAGAGGTTGAGATGCAGGGCCATTTGCCCAGCCCCGATCGGAAGCTGACTGCCGAGCTGAACGCGGCGATTAAGGATTTCCATTTCGCTGGGCATTTGTGCCTGACAGCTGTGGCCGGCTCACCCGCAGACTATGACGGGGAATTCCTATCGTTGATGGCTCAGGGTAACAAGCACATGCGGGCGGCTCAGGACATCATCGATCAGATGTTGACCAACGTGTAGCGCTCCATCGGCGGTTGAATCGCCGCTGGAGACCCCTTCACTCGCGGACGATGAGCACCGAGGATTGGGCATGGGGGAAGACGGGATGGTCGTGCGGCCCAACGATCTGCGCAAGATCTCCGGCGTCGGCGGCGCTGACAACGGCCATCGGGACCAGGTCATCGATGGTCTTCAGGAAACGCGTGATGTTGACACCCGTTGTCACGGGGTAGATGTGGACGTCCGGATACCAGCGTCTCCACGGCCACAAGCGATTCTCGAGTTCGTGCGACGGCGCGTCAGTCTCATCTGCTTGCATAGTGGCGATGGCCAGCACCGGCAGCTTGCGCAGCTGTGCTTCTCTCATCGCCTGATCGATGACGGTGTCGCGTTCGGGTGAGTCGCCGACCGCCACCACGATCCAGTTGATGTTCGGTCCAGACTGACCTGGTTGGGAGCGGATCACCGCGACCGGGCAATGAGCCTTCTCTGCGACTTCGGTTGCAGTCGAACCCAACAACGCCCGGGAATAGCGACCAATACCGACGGATCCCACACAGATCATCTCGGCGTCGTCTGATTCGGAAACCAGAATCGCACCCGGTCGTCCGCGCAGAATCTCTGTTTCGACTTTCACCGGTCTTCTCATCGCCTCTATCGCGACTTGTGCTGCCCGAAGCGATTTCTCGGCGTGCGCGACGTCGCGGTGGTAGTCCTCCGCAGAGGAATGGGTCGGTTTGATGATCGCAAGCATCAGCAACGAGACCTCCCGGCTGAAGGCCTCGTCGGCGGCCCACTCGGCGGCATGGATTGCCGCCTGTGAACCATCTACGCCGACGACGACGGCCGGTCGAATTCTCCTGTCGCTCATAGTATCCTCCTTACTCCGGCACCGTCATACCGGTGGCGCTAACCCGTCAGCGACGGTGACGCTCGGCTTTGCGAGTCGGTACACGTCGATCAAACGCGTGAGATCGCTTGGGGTGACGATGCCTACGACACGCCCCGCGTCGACGACGAGTGCGCGGCTGCCTTCACCGGAGGCCAGCCGTTCCAGCAGCGCGGTGACCGGCTCGTCCGGAGCTGCGATGGGGACCCGGCTCAACGGCACGGCGATGTCACCGACAAGGGTGGTCGAGCGATTGCTCGGCTCCACTTGACGCAACTGGGTCAGTGTTATCAGCCCCGAGATCGACTCATTGTGATCCTTCACCGGGTAGGCCGAGTGCCGGTCACCAAGTAGGTAACGTTCGATGAAATCCTGCACGGTGATCCAGGCGGGTGCCGTGTGAGGGTGAGGAGTCATTGCGTCGCTGACGCGCACACCTGCCAGCGCATTCAGGGTCAGCACCCGCCCCTCATCCGTGTGTGCGGCGGCGAAGATGAACCAGCCGATCAAAGCCAACCAGACTCCGGCGACCACAGCCCCGGCCCGAATCTCGAGCAGCCCGCATCCGATCAAGCCGAACGCGAGGATTCGCCCCGCTCGGGCTGCGTCTACGGCGGCGCGCGTTGGGTCACCGTGGCGACGCCAGAGCCACGCGCGCAGAACTTGACCGCCGTCCAACGGCGCGCCGGGCAGCAGATTGAACGCGCCCAGCACCGCGTTGATCCCAGCCAGCCACCACGCGACACCGATGACGATGTGCCCTACTCCCACGGTCCGCAATCCCGCACCGGCACCAGCGAATACCGCCGCCAGTAGCAGGCTGGTGGCGGGGCCGGCCACGGCAATCCGGAACGCGGTCTGCGGCGTCTTGGCTTGACCGCCCAGACGCGTGACGCCGCCGAATATCCACAGCGTTACACCGAGAACCTTCACGCCGGCGCGGCGCGCCACGATTGCATGGGCGAGCTCATGTGCGAGCAACGATGCCAGCAATACCGTGGCGCCGCACGCACCGGCCACCCAATAGGCGCCTGGTGAGTAACCCCTGGCGGCGCTGGGCAGAGTTGAGGCCAGGCTCCAGGTAAACAGCCAGAGGATGACCAGCACGCTCCAGTTGACGTGTACCGGAAACCCTGCGATCCGGCCTAGCGGGATGCCGCCCATGCTTGGACCTCCAAAAGACGGGTAGTGGAACAGATTTCTGTCATTCGATTACTGCTGTCGGGCGACGATCACGGGCACGCGGGCCGCCTGCGCCACCGCGATGCTCACCGATCCCAGCAGCATGCCGGGAAATCCGCCGCGGCCATGGCTGCCGACGACGAGGAGTTGCGAGGACTCGGCCGCTTCCAGCAGATGACGAGCCGGAGCGTCCAAGACAATTCGGCGGCGGACGGTGACGTCAGGGTAGCGCTCACGCCAGCCCGCCAAACGCTCCGCCAAGGCTTCCTCTCCGACTGCTTGCTGAGCCGACCACTCGACGCTGGGAATGTCGGACACGTGCGCGTCGGACCATGCGTGCACGGCAATTAGCTCGACACCTCGCCAGGACGCCTCGTCGAAAGCGGTCGCCGTCGCCGACTCCGACGCCGGCGACCCGTCGATGCCGACCACCACCGGTAGCCGCGAAGGTCGGGACGCAACGGGTATTTCGTCATGGATCACCGCCACCGGACAACGCGCATGCTGGATCAGCCCGGCGCTCACCGATCCGAGCAGAACGCGGCCCACCCTGCTGCGCCCGCGACAGCCCACCACGATCAGTTGCGCTTGAGTGGATAGATCAAAGAGCGCCGGACCGGCCGTCGAGAAGTATACCTGGACATGTACTTGCGGAAGGGAACCGTTTTGGACGCTGTCCTTGGCGAGCTTGACTGCGGCCGAGATTATCCCCTGGCCTTCGTTTTTCTCCCATTCATTGTTTTCGTAGGGAGGTGGAAGAGCGCCTCCGCCTAAGGCAAACAAACCCCACGGGGGTCTCTCGACGACGTGAACGAGGCTAAGCGGAATGTTGCGCATCCCCGCTTCCTGCGCGGCCCAGCGCACCGCCATGTCCGATGACGGCGATCCGTCGACACCGACAACGATTCCCCGATGTACAGCGCGGTTGGACATTGCCGGTCCTTCCTGTCGATTCGCTCGTTGCTGCTGACATTAGGAACCTGGCTGCCGCCGAACAGGAGTCATTAGTCCCGAATATCCCGGGCGTAGGACCCGCGGTGACGAGATTAATTAGTCAGCGGGATAACCGCTTTCGTTGTTGGGGGTGTCGCTATTAGTGAAGATCTGCCCGAACGCGGTATCCCCGTCTTGGGACGCTGGGTCAAACCAGGCCTCCGACGACCTGACTTAGCGCACTTCGGGCAGATCTCGTTATCGACTGTCGCACGGGCCGCCCGAGCACCCTAGGGCCAAAGGTCACCTCTCGTTTCCGATTTCCGCAACGAATGCCGACGAACGACCCCGCTGGCGTGGGACTTCCGTCCCTACTGCGGCGTCGCGGTGGGTGGTCGAATTGTCCACGTACCCAATCCAAACCCACCAGCGGGAGACAATATGAGCACCCTTCCCATCAAACGTCAGCAGCACTCGCTGTTTCCCGAGTTCTCGGAGCTGTTCGCCTCATTCCCGTCGTTTTCTGGATTGCGCCCGGCTTTCGACACCCGATTGATGCGGCTCGAGGACGAGATGAAGGACGGCCGCTACCAAGTACGCGCCGAGATCCCTGGCGTCGACCCGGCGAAGGACATCGACATCACCCTGCGCGACGGCCAGTTGACGATCAAGGCCGAGCGCAGTGAGAAAAAGGAATTCGACGGACGTTCGGAGTTTTCCTACGGCTCGTTCGTCCGCACGGTATCGCTGCCGGCGGGTGCCAACGAAGACGATGTCAAGGCCACCTACGACAAGGGCATCCTGACGGTCTCCGTCGCCGTGAAGGAATCCGCGCCGGCTGAAAAGCACGTGCCGATCGCGTCGGCCAACTGACCAGATTGCGAGGCGGGCTCGCAGCAGCACACACCTGTGGCTGCGGGCCCGCCCAACACCCAATCGTCTGCACCGCCGCGCCACCCGCCAATTAGTGAGGACTTGTCCCATGAGCAGAGCGATGATCCTCGGCAAGGACACGCCAGACCGGCTGTTCCGTAATCGTCGTGAGGCCGGCCAAGTGCTGGCGGGCCTACTGCAGGCCTACCGTGACAGGCCCGACGTCGTGGTCTTGGGTCTGGCCAGGGGCGGAGTGCCGGTCGCATGGGAGGTCGCGGCCGCACTGCATGCGCCGCTTGATGCATTTATCGTGCGCAAGCTCGGCGTCCCGGGCCATGAAGAATTCGCAGCGGGTGCGCTCGCCAGTGGCGGCCGCGTCGTGCTGAACGACGACGTGGTGCGAGGTCTGCGGATCACCCCGCAGCAGTTGCGGGACGTCGCCGAACGTGAAGGACGCGAACTGATCCGACGGGAAGCGGCCTATCGCGATGGGCGCCCGCCGACCGACGTGACCGGAAAGACCGTCATCCTCGTCGATGATGGGCTGGCCACCGGTGCCAGCATGTTCGCCGCGGTGCAAGCCCTACGCGAGGCGGAACCGGCGCAGATTGTGATTGCGGTGCCGGCGGCGCCCGAGTCGACGTGCCGCGAATTCGCCGGTCTCGTCGACGACATGGTCTGCGCATCGATGCCCACCCCGTTTCTGGCGGTAGGCGCGTCGTTCTGGGACTTTAGCCAGGTCAGCGACGACGAAGTCCGCACGCTGCTCGCCACCCCGACAACCGGACCGAGGGTGGCCCCCGCCGCGGAGACGGCGGCCGACGTCATCCGGCGCGTCGCCGTCGACGCCCCGGGCGGTGTGCCACCACGAGAAATGTTGTCCGAGTTGATCGGTGACGCGCAGATTGTGCTCATCGGCGAGAGTTCGCACGGAACCCAGGAGTTCTATCGGGCCCGAGCCGAGATCACCAAATGGCTGATCGAGGAGAAGGGGTTCTGCGCGGTGGCCGCCGAGGCGGACTGGCCGGACGCTTACCGGGTGAACCGGTACGTGCGCGGGCAGGGCGCCGACACAACAGCTAAAGAGGCGTTGCGCGGATTCGAGCGTTTCCCGTCGTGGATGTGGCGCAACACCGCCGTCCGTGACTTCGTCGAGTGGCTGCGGGGCAACAATCGACGCTGTCGATCGGAGCATCGTCGCCAAGCCGGTTTCTACGGGCTAGATCTCTACAGCTTGCATCGATCGATGCACGAAGTGGTGAGCTATCTGGAAAAAATCGATCCCGTAGCCGCGGACCTCGCTCGTGCTCGCTATGCCTGTTTCGACCACGCATCCGCCGATGATGGCCAGGCTTATGGGTTTCGGGCCGCATTCGGCGCTGGCCTGTCCTGCGAGAGGGAGGCCATTGATCAGCTTGTCGACATCCAGCGCAACGCGCTGCGCTACGCGCGCCGCGATGGGCTGCTCGCCGAAGACGAGCTGTTCTATGCGGAACAGAACGCACAGGTCGTGCGCGACGCCGAACAGTACTACCGGGCCATGTTCAGCGGACGTGTCACATCCTGGAACCTACGGGACCAGCATATGGCCCAAACGCTGCAGGCGCTGCTCGCCCACCTGGACCGCCGCCATGAGGCAACACCAGCGCGAATCGTGGTGTGGGCGCACAATTCCCATGTCGGTGACGCCCGGGCGACAGAGGTGTCCGCAGACGGCCAACTCACTTTGGGCCAACTCGTCCGTGAACGCTATCGCGATGGCTGTCGGCTGATCGGGTTCAGCACCTACACCGGCACTGTGACTGCTGCTAGCGAATGGGGAGGTGCGGCCGAGCGGAAGGTGGTTCGGCCGGCATTACCAGGCAGCGTCGAGGAGCTGTTCCACGAGACCGGTAACCCAGCGTTCGTCGTGTCATCCGACGGCGCCGCGGGCGCGGCGTTGGACATGGTCAGACTGAGCCGCGCGATCGGCGTGATTTATTTGCCGGCAACGGAAAGACAAAGCCACTACTTCCATGTCCGCCCCGCGGATCAGTTCGACGCGATGATTCACATCGAGAACACGCAGGCGCTCGAGCCGCTCGAAGTGACCAGCCAATGGATTGCGGGCGAGACGCCCGAAACGTATCCGACTGGCCTGTAGGGCCGGGCAAGACGAGAGCAGCACGATGAGCATAGCGACATCGCCCAACGGAAGCCGGGCCACGATCGTGACATTGACGATGAATCCGGCGCTGGACATCACGACCAGCGTGGACAGGGTGCGTCCCACCGACAAGCTGCGCTGCCAGGGCGCTCGGCATGATCCCGGCGGTGGCGGCATCAACGTGGCACGTATTACGCGTGTGCTTGGCGCCTCGGCCGCCGCAGTGTTTCCCGCCGGCGGGCCGTCGGGCACTGGCCTGCAACACATGCCCTCTGGAGTATTCTTCCTCAAACCAAGCGTGCGAGAGCTCCGCGAATGCGTCGGACGCGAACTGGCCACCGAGGCAGAGCAAATCGCTACGGCACAGTAACTGGTTCAGCGCGGCCGGGCGCAGATTGTCGTGGTCTCACTCGGAGAGGGTGGCGCGTTGCTGGTTACGCCTACCGCTGCTCAACGCATTCCGGCGATCAAGATGCGTTCTGGAAGCGGGGTGGGTGCCGGCGACGCGATGGTCGCAGCGATTACGGTTGGCCTGAGCCGAGGCTGGACGCTGTCCAACTCGGTCCGTTTCGGCGTTGCCGCCGGGGCTGCGATGTTGATGACACCGGGCACTGCCGTGTGCAATCGTGGTGATGTTGAGCGCTTCTTCGAACTCGTCGCCGAGCCGGCGGATCTCATTGCGGTGGGTAATTGCGACCGAGAAGGGACAGGTTGATGATCGACGTCCTGGCGGACATGCCGGCTGGAGTGACCGGTATCCGCGTGTCCGGTCGGCTGCGTGGTGACGATCTGCGCGAGTTCAAGCCGTCGATGGAAAAGGTTCTGAAAACCGGCGAGATCAGAATCGTGGAGGTCATCGCCTCTGATTACGAAGGCTTCGGACCCGGCGGGTTGGTCGAGGACCTCAAGGTCGGGTTCGGTGCTCTCTTCCAACATCATTCGGCCTTCAAGCGAATCGCAGTAGTGACCGACAAGGAATGGGTAGCGCATACCCTGCATGCGCTGGCATGGATGGTCCCCGGCGATCTCGCCCTGTTCCGCCTCGACGAGCTCGAGCGTGCCAAGGAATGGGCCGCCGGCTGACAGCAGGCCGGATGTGTCACTAACCAATCTTTGTCAGCGGGCCGGCATGCGATATAGCGCGGCACCAGCGACGATTCCCGCGCAGCGAGTCCCTGGATCGCACGCTGCTTTGTCGAGGCAATCCAGCGCGGCTGAGGTCGCAAGGCTGAGGGAATCCTCTTCGCCAACCGAGACTCGTGATCTGTTGCCGCACAGGCGCCTAGGGCATTCCGGCCCTGTGCAGTGCCGAATGACCGGCTCGCGGGAGACCACCGTCTTGAAGGCGTGAGCAGGCAAAGATGTACATCTCAGCTATGCGAATGCGACCATAGAGGGGTGTCGGTCAACAAGAGGCCGAATTCCGATCGCAAGCCGGCTCCGGTTCGCGAGACCTTGTCGCAACTGCGGCTGCGCGAATTGCTCGCCGAGGTGCAAGACCGGATCGCAAAGATCGTCGAAGGCCGCGACCGGCTTGACGGGCTCGTCGAGGCAATGCTGGTCGTCACATCGGGCCTCGAACTGGATGCGACGTTACGCAGCATCGTGGACACCGCGATACAGCTGGTCGACGCCCGTTACGGCGCACTCGGGGTGCGCGGCCATGGCCATGACCTGGTCGAGTTTGTCCACCAGGGAATCGACGACGACACCCGCGCGCTCATTGGGCATCTCCCGCAGGGCCGCGGTGTCCTCGGGGTGCTGATCGACGACCCCCAGCCGATCCGGCTGGACAACATCCAACAGCACCCCGCGTCGGTCGGATTTCCGCCGAACCACCCGCCGATGCGGACCTTCTTGGGTGTTCCCGTGAAAATCCGCGACGAGGTCTTCGGCAATCTCTATCTGAGCGAAAAAGCGAACGGCCAACCATTCAGCGAGGACGACGAGGTCTTGGCGCGGGCACTAGCCGCAGCGGCCGGGATCGCGATCGCCAACGCGCGGCTCTACGCGCAATCCCGGGCGCGTCAGGCATGGATCGAAGCCGCCCGAGATATCGCAACCGAGATGTTATCTGGGGCCGACCCGACTACGGTCTTCGCGCTTGTCGCGGAAAAAGCGTTGAAGTTGGCCGACGCGACCGCCACGTTGGTCGCCATCCCGGTCGACGCCGTACCGCTGGCCTCCGGCGGCGCCGAGCTGTTGATAACGGAAACGGCTGGTGCACTGTCTGTTTCAGCGGATGGAGATGGCTTGACGTTGACCGGCACGCCCATCGGCGAGGTTTTTTTGGATCGGGCGCCGCGTCGCCTCGACAACCTCGACTTGGCCATCGGCGGCTTCACCGAACCTGGTCCTGCCCTGCTGCTGCCGTTGCGGGTGGCCGACGCCGCCGCCGGCGTACTGGTCGTGCTTCGACGCGCAGGCCTGCCTCCCTTCACGAATGAGCAGCTCGACATGATGGCCGCGTTCGCGGGCCAGGCGGCGCTGGCCTGGCAGCTCGCAACATCGGAGCGGCGGATGCGCGAGCTGGACGTGCTGACCGACCGCGACCGGATTGCGCGAGAACTGCACGATCATGTGATCCAGCGGCTTTTCGCTGTCGGGCTGGCGATGCAGGCAACCGTGCCGCTGGCGAAATCACCCGAGGTGCAGCGACGGCTGTCGGAGCAGGTCGACGATTTGCAAGAAGTGATTCAGGACATCCGCGCCGCGATCTTCGGCCTGCATACGACGCCTTCGGGTGCGACCCGGCTCCGGCAACGGGTAGAAGACGCGATCGCTGAGTATTCCCGCACCGGTCTACGCACAATGGTGCAGTTCGTCGGCCCGGTGTCTGTCGTCGATGCAACCCTGGCGGATCACGCGGAGGCCTTCGTCCGGGCGGCCGTCGGCGATGCGACCCGCCAATCCAACGTCAGCAGGCTCAGCGTCGTAGTCGAGGTCGGTGACGAGCTGTCAATCAAGGTTGCCGCCGATGGGGAGGGCCTGCCGGACGAATCCACCGTCAATACCCTCGCCGAATTGCGTCGCATCGCCGAGGAAATCGGAGGCAGCCTCGCGGTCGAGACCGGGCCCGACAGCGAGACGACACTGCGCTGGTCGGTGCCGTTACCCGAGTAGCCGGCCGAATTTTCCTGCTTGCAACTACGATTGACGCGCGACGATTACCGGCATTCGAGCTGAGTGAGCCAAAGCAACGCTGACCGATCCCAGCAACATGCCGGCGAATCCGCCCCGTCCATGGCTGCCGACCACCACCAGTTGCGCCGATTCGGACTGCTTGATGAGGTGATACGTCGGATGGTCGCATTCGACCATGCGCCGGACCGTCACGTCCGGGTAACGCTCCTGCCAGCCGGCCAGACGCTCGGCGAGGATCTCCTCTGCGGCCGGTTTCATTGCAGGCCAATCGATCGCGGGGAAATCATTCACCTCGACGTTGCTCCACACGTG
>CAWBSW010000050.1:0-94083 GCA_963791535.1 uncultured Actinomycetota bacterium
CGTGGCCCGCTCCGGCTCGCTGAGCATCCAGAACTGGTTGGCCGCCCGCGGCAGTGCCCACGCGATCAGCTCGGACGGTGACAGGTCCTCGGGATCCACCTCGGCCAGCAGCGTCGGCGCGGGCGTCCGCGGCCCTGCCAGGCCAGCGCATAGGCCAGCGCCATTCTAGCGGCCAGCCCGCCCGAGCGATCTAGCGCGGTCCTTGCGAGCTGCTCGGCCAGCGCCAGCTCGCCCAGCCGCAGCGCATCCTGGGCCGCGGCCACGACCTCGACGACGGCACCGGGCGTCGCTGTCGGCGGCCAGTGCCGCGAGCCGCAGCTGATCGCCGACAGCGACACCCCTGCCGGACGGGCGGGCCGCCAGGTGTTCGACCACCGAGCTGCGCAGCGCCCGCCCGGCCTCCGGTGTCAGCAGCAGAACGCGGGCGCGGTCGGTGTACAGCGGATGGGCCGGGTAGACCATTGCGCCGAAGTCACCGACGGTGACCGCGCCGGCAGCCTCGGCCTGGCCGACGGCATCCTCTCCGGCGAGTGCCGCCAGGTCGTCACGGCGCAATGGCTCCGCCACCGCCAACAAATCCAGCACCGTCCGCACCGACGGCAGGCCCGAGAGATAGCCGTCTCGATCCAGCTCGGTAAGCGATCCGCGATCCTGCTCCAGTGCGCCGTCGCTGACCATGTCGCAGGGAAAGCGGGTTGCCTTTGGTGCGCGCAAATGCCTCGTCGATCACCGCGGCATCCGGCGGCGACCTCAGCGCTCATTCCAGCAGCGCCGCCGTCGCCGCTCTGTCCAGCGGCTCGACCTCGATGCGGTCAACAGCTCATCGTCCGCAGCGCCGCGACCGCGTCCGGTAGCTCGGCGCCGTCCCGCTGGACTATGAGACTGATCAGCCGCGCCGAGCCGCGCAGCGCCAACTGATAGACCAGGGTGGCAGACAGGTGGAGATCGAGGTGGTGTGCGTCGTCGACGACGAACAGCTGCCGGACGTCGTCACCGGTCAGGTAGTCATGTGCGGCCCGCAGCAGCTCGGGCGGTCGACCGGACTCGGTGAGGTCGGCGTCCGCCAGCAGAGTGCGGAAGGCCCCGAACGGGATGACTCGCTCCTGTCCGGCGCGATCACCCAGCGAACGACGGTCGAGGGCGGCTGTGGCGCGAACGCCTCCGCGGCGTGGCGTGCTCAACGTCTTGCCGACCCCGTCTGCTCCGGTCAGCGTCACGCCGGAATGTCGCGGATCGTCCAAGGTGGCCGTGACCTGGTGCAGCAGGGTGTCCTGCGGCGCGGCAACCCAAGCACTCGGCACCGCCGGATTTTATGGCGCGGGCGTTGACCGGCATGCGGTTAGGGCCAAATGCGCACGGCGGCAAGGTTGTCTGGGTCGTCAAAAACTAGGTTCGACTGTGCACACCAAACGCGATGCACCGCAGGCGTGGGCGGTCTGTGTGTACTGCGCGTCCGGACCCACCCACCCCGAATTTTGGCATTGGCCGCCGAACTCGGTCGGCGCGGCGATCGCCACCGCGGCTGGACTCTGGTCTGGGGTGGCGGCAACGTCTCGGCGATGGGCGCGTTGGCCACCGCCGCGCGGGCCCGCGGCGGGTGGACGGTCGGCGTCGTCCCCAAGATGCTGGTGCGCCGCGAGGTCGCCGACACGACGCCGACGAGCTGATCGTCACCGACACCATGCGCGAGCGCAAACAGATCATGGAAGACCGCGCCGACGCGTTCATCACGCTGCCGGGGCGGCATTCGGCACGCTGGAGGAGCTGTTTGAGGCCTGGACCGGCGGGTATCTCGGTATGCACGAGGAAGCCGGTGGTGATGCTGGACCCCGGCCGGACACTTCGACGGGTTGCGTGCGTGGCTGCGTGGATTGGTCGACAGCGGTTACGTATCGCAGGCCGCGATGGACCGGCTGGTGGTCGTCGACCGGGTCGCGCGGCGACTGAGGCTTGCGCACCCAGCTGAGCCGCGCCGTCGTCTGATTAGCCCTGCTCCTTCTCAGACCGTCCCCGGCAAGCGGGTGGTGCCCCCGCCGCGTTTGCATCGTCACAGACTAGGCTGACCGCCATCGGTAGCGCGAAATGAGGGATAACCGTGTCCCGAACACAAGTCCGGTTCCGACTCGTCGGTCGGGTTGCTCGATATCGCGAGCCGGGTGCCCGGTCTGTTGGCCGACACTCCGGTGATCCTTCGCGGGAGTCGCTCACCGGGCTGCGGGCGCAGCCGAACTCCAAGATCGTCGATCGGCAAGGTCTTCCAGGATCGCGCCGCCCGCTACGGCGACCGGGTGTTCATCCGGTTCGGCGAGCAGCAGGTCAGCTACCGCGAGGCGAATGCGACCGCCAACCGCTACGCGGCCGTGCTGGCGGCCCGCGGTGCGTCGGCCGCGGTGACGTCGTCGGGATCATGCTGCGGAACTCACCCAACGCGCGTGCTGATGATGCTGGCCGTCGTCAAGTGCGGCGCGATCGCCGGGATGCTCAACTACCACCAGCGCGGCGACGTGCTCGCGCACAGCCTCGGCCTGCTGGACGCCAAGGTGCTGATCGTCGAATCCGATCTGCTCGACGCGGTCGACGAGTGCGGCGGCGCCACGGTCACTCCGACGACGATCGAGGAGATGGAGCGGCTGTCCGCCACCGCACCGACCGCCAACCCGCAGTCGGCATCGGCCGTGCTGGCCAAGGACACGGCGTTCTACATCTTCACGTCGGGCACCACCGGTCACCCCAAGGCCAGCGTGATGACGCACAAACGGTGGCTGTCCGCGCTGGCGATTTTCGGCGGGCTGGGGTTGCGGCTGAAGGGCTCCGACACGCTGTACAGCTGCCTGCCGCTGTATCACAACAACGCGCTGACCGTCGCGGTCGGATCGGTGATCAACTCCGGGGCGACCCTGGCGTTGGGCAAGTCCTTCTCGGCGTCGCGGTTCTGGGACGAGGTGATTGCCAGCCGAGGCCACCGCGTTCATCTACATCGGTGAGATCTGCCGGTATCTGCTGAACCAGCCCGCCAAGCCGACCGACCGCGCACACAAGGTGCGGCTGATCGCCGGCAACGGGTTACGTCCGGAGATCTGGGACGAGTTCACGTCGCGGTTCGGCATCCCGCGGGTCTGCGAGTTCTACGCGGCCAGCGAAGGCAACACCGCCTTCATCAACGTCTTCAATGTGCCCAGGTCGGCCGGCTGGGCGGCGTTGCCGCTGGCCTACGTCGCAGTACGACCCCGACACCGGCGCACCGCTGCGCGGTCGAGGATGGCTGGGTGCAGCGGGTGCCCGCGGGCGAGCCCGGCCTGCTGCTCAGCCCGGTCAACAAGCTGCAGCCGTTCGACGGCTACACCGATCCCAGCGCGAGCGAAAAGAAGCTGGTGCGCGACGCTTTCCGCAAGGGCGACTGCTGGTTCAACACCGGCGACGTGATGAGCCCGCAGGGCATGGGCCACGCCGCCTTCGTCGACCGGCTCGGCGACACGTTCCGCTGGAAGGGTGAGAACGTCGCCACCACGCAGGTGGAGCGGGCGCTGGGGGCCGACAAGTCCGTCGAGGAGTGCACGGTGTTCGGCGTGGAGGTCCCGCGCACCGGCGGCCGCGCCGGGATGGCCGCGGTCAAGCTGCGCGACGGCGCCGAGTTCGACGGAAAGGCGCTCGCCCACACCGTCTACGAGCAGCTGCCGGCGTATGCGCTGCCGCTGTTCGTGCGGGTGGTCGAGTCGATGGAGCACACCACCACGTTCAAGAGCCGCAAGGTCGATCTGCGCGAGCAGGCTTACGGTCCGGGCATCGAGGACCCACTGTATGTGCTGGCCGGCCGCGACGAAGGCTACGTGCCGTTCTACGACGAATATCCCGAAAGAGGTCAGCGGCCGGTAAGCGACCGCGGCGTGGGCCTGGGGGAGCGCGCGGCCTGGGGGAGCGCGCCGGCGCCGAGGTCAGGAAGCGCGCGGTTCGCTTTGTGATCAATAGCCACATCAGCACCGTCAGATGGGCGCGACACTGTTGTCAAAAGTGATGTCGTATGCGACATCAGTAGGCGGTGATATCGCCCGCGACGCTGAAGTGAGGGTGGCAGTCATCCCCCACCCAGCGACTGAAGGGGCTGTTGAGGCTGGTGAGATTCAAACGGACCCTCAACGCTCGCGCAGCCGTCATGGCGGGCACGATAGAAGGGTGCACGCCACCCTCTGCGGTCGCCCGATCACCGGCGACCGCCCGCTGATTATGGCGATCGTCAATCGCACGCCTGATTCGTTTTATGACCGCGGCGCCACCTTCGGCGACGACGCGGCCCGGGATGCTGCGCACCGCCTGATCGCGGAGGGCGCCGATGTGATTGATGTGGGCGGATCAAGGCGGGCCCGGGGGAGAGCATCGACTCCGAAACCGAGACCGCCCGGGTGGTGCCGTTCATCGAATGGCTGCGCGATGCCTACCCGGACCAACTGATCAGCGTCGACACCTGGCGTTCGGAGGTGGCCCGGCAGGCCTGCCGGGCGGGCGCGGACCTGGTCAACGACACCTGGGGTGGCATCGACCCCGCGATGCCCGAGGTGGCCGCGGAATTCGGAGCGGGCCTGGTGTGCTCGCACACCGGGGGTTTGCCGCCGCGTACCCGGCCGTTCCGGGTCAGCTATGGGACCAGTACCCGCGGCGTCGTTGATGACGTGATCCGCGAAGTCACGCGGCGGCCGAGCGGGCCGTCGCCGCCGGGGTGGCCCGCGATCGCGTGCTGAGTCGACCCGACCCACGACTTCGGCAAGAACACGTTCCACGGTCTGGCGCTGTTGCGTCATGTGGAAGATCTTGTTAACACGGGGTGGCCGGTGTTGATGGCGTTGAGCAACAAAGATTTCGTCGGGGAGACTCTGGGCGTGGATCTGACTGAACGGCTGGAGGGAACCCTGGCAGCCACTGCGCTCGCGGCTGCCGCCGGCGCGCGGATGTTTCGGGTCCACGAAGTCGGCCCCACCCGGCGGGTGCTGGAAATGGTGGCTTCGATCAATGGGCAGCGGCGCCCGACGCGCACGGCGAGAGGACTTGCTTGACGTCCTCCCCGGACCAACGTCCGGGAATTCCAACCCGTCCCACCTACTTAGGCAGCAGGAGAGCTGAGTTGAGGTTCACAGTTCGCAGACCGCCTGGCGGCGAGGTCTCCCTGTGCTGGTACCGCCCGTCCGGCGGCGATGTTGCGGGCTGCGTTGACGTCGGCGTTGCACGGCCCCGCGTTGCAGGCGACGCACGCGAAGACCGCTTGGCTCTTGCGGTTCTCGGGCGCCACATGCCCGCAGGCGGAGCATCGTTGCGACGTGTACGCAGCTGGGACGCGTTGGAGTCGGCCCGCGGCCTTGTGGTCGAGGCGGGCGACCAGTCGGCCCCACGCTTGATGCCTGATCGCGCGGTTGAGGCCCCGCTTCTGGGCCACTCGAACTTCGGGTCGATCAGGGGTGGCGCGTGCCGAGCGGGTCATCGCCCGCACGTCGAGGTCCTCCACCCGAATGGTGTCGAACCGGCGGGCCAGATCGGTCGTGGTCTTTTCCACCCAGTCACGTCGGCGGTCGGCTTCACGGGCTTTGAGTCTGGCGATCGCCAGCTTGGCGCGCGCTCGGCGGTTGGAGCCACGCTGGGCTCGCGCGAGGTGTTGCTGCAGCCGGCGCAGCCGGATCTGCTCACCGGGTGTCAGGCTAGGGGTGTGCAGCAGCTCCCCGGTCGACAGTGCCACCGACACCGCCACACCCCGGTCGACACCGACCACGCGGCCATCGCCTGGTCCCAGGATCGGGGCGGGGATATGCACGAAGGCGACGTACCAGCGCCCGGCCCGATCACAGGTGATGCGGTAGGACTTCACACCCGGGGGTACGGCCCGGGTCCAGCGGAAGCGGACCCAGCCGACTTTAGGCACCCACACCTGCCCATAACGGCGGTTGAGTTTTTCCACATGGTGCGGCTTGAGCCCGACCTGCCGGAAACCTTCATGCCTACCTGCCTTGCGAAACGTCGGGCGTCGGTGGGTGCCGGCGAAGAAGTTCCGCATGGCTTGGGCGAAGTCGCGCAGCGCTTGTTGCTGCACTGTCTGCGATCCGGCCGCCAGCCAGTCGTATTCGGCGCGGACCTCAGTCAACTGTGCGCATTGCTCGTTGTAGCCAGGGGCACGGCGTTCGGGTTGCCAAAATTGCTGTTGCTCGATGGCCAGGTTCCAGACGAACTGCGCGTGCCGGCAATGCTCCGACAACACCGCCTTCTGAGGGGGCGTTGGCAACAACCGGAACCGGGACATACCCGCAACGTAACCATCACCACCGACACCAACGGGCATCGCGCACACGTCCGTGTCGTGATCGGCGTCCCTCCTCGGCATAAATGCCGGGGTTTCCCAATGGAGAAATTCAGATGACGGCATCAGAGCTGGTCGATCTCGCCGCTGAGGGGGCATTGACCGCGTTGCCCGGCGACGTCTGGCTGGCGGACCGCTGCTGGACCCGTCCGCACTGGACGGTCGAGGAGTTGGTGGCGGCTAAAGCTAAAGGGGCCGGACGAACCATCTCGGTGGTGCTGCCCGCCCTGAACGAGGAAGACACCGTCGAATCGGTGATCGACAGCATTTCACCGCTGGTCGGCGGGCTGGTCGACGAGCTGATCGTGCTCGATTCGGGCTCCACCGACGACACCGAGATCCGGGCGATCGCCGCGGGCGCCCGCGTCGTCACCAGGGAACAAGCCTTGCCGCAGATCCCGCCACGGCCCGGCAAAGGCGACGTGCTGTGGCGCTCACTGGCCGCCACCGACGGCGACATCGTGGTGTTCGTCGACTCCGACCTGATCGAGCCACACCCGATGTTCGTGCCGCGGCTGCTCGGGCCGCTGCTCACCGAAGACGGCATCCACCTGGTCAAGAGCTTCTACCGGCGGCCACTAAACGTGAGCGACGTGAGCGATGCCAGCGGCCGCGAAGGCGCCACCGGCGGTGGCCGGGTCACCGAGTTGGTGGCGCGCCCGCTGCTCGCGGCGCTGCGGCCCGAGCTCGGCTGTGTGCTGCAACCGCTGGGCGGCGAATACGCGGCCACCCGCGAGCTGCTGATGTCGCTGCCGTTCGCACCCGGCTACGGCGTCGAGATCGGCTTGCTGGTCGACACCTATGACCGGTTGGGCCTGGACGCCATCGCCCAGGTCAACCTCGGCGTGCGGGCCCACCGCAACCGGCCGCTGGCCGAATTGGGCCCGATGAGCCGACAGGTCGTCGCGACCCTGCTCTCGCGCTGCGGCATCCCCGACTCCGGGGTGGGTCTGACCCAGTTCTTCGTCGACGGCCCAGATGGTGAGGGCTATACCCCACGCACCTCGACGGTGTCGCTGGCCGATCGGCCGCCGATGAACGCCGTGGCGATCGCCAGCGCGGCGAAGCCGGGCGCAGCGGGTCGCCACGAGAGACCGCTGCGGCCGCCGCGCTAAGACCGAGGGCGCAGCGGGTCGCCACAGAACTGATAAGGCAATATCGGTCACGTGGCGTTGGTGTTGCTGTACGTGGTGGTGCTGGTCCTGGTGGCGATCGTGCTGTTCGGCGTGGTCAGTTTGCTGTTCGGTCGCGGCGAGCCACTACCGCCCCTCCCCCGGGGGACGACGCCGACGGTGTTGCCCGCTTCCGGTGTCACCGGCGCCGACGTCGACGCGGTGAGGTTCACCCAGACGCTGCGCGGATACAAGACCAGCGAGGTGGACTGGGTGCTGGATCGGCTCGGCCAGGAACTCGATTTGCTGCGTGGCCAACTCTCCTCGGTGCACGCCGCTGAAAGACTAGTGGCGGCTGATGTCGGAGCTGACGAGCAAGATGTCGGTGCTGACGTTGCCGACGACCAGGAGCCGACATGACCGTGCTGCCCGATGACGACTTGGTCCGCTGCGACTGGGCGGTAGGTCGGCCAGGCCCGGACTTCGCCCTCTACCGCGACTACCACGACCATGAATGGGGCCGACCCCTGCACGGGCGGGTGCCGTTGTTCGAGCGGATGAGCCTGGAGGCCTTTCAGAGCGGCCTTTCGTGGCTGATCATTCTGCGCAAACGGGAGAACTTCCGCCGCGCCTTCTCCGGCTTCGACATCGAGAAGGTCGCCCGCTTCACCGATGGCGACGTCGCCCGGCTGATGGCCGACGCGGGAATCGTTCGCAATCGCGCCAAGATCGAGGCGACGATCGCTAACGCGCGGGCGGCCGCCGACGTCGCTGACCTTTCCGAGTTGCTGTGGTCGTTCGCGCCGGCACCGCGGCTGCTCTCTCAAAGGCCCGCTGACGCCTCCAAAGTCCCTGCGACGACCGTGGAATCCACCGCGATGGCACGCGAACTGAAGCGGCGCGGGTTCCGGTTCGTGGGGCCGACCACCGCGTACGCGTTGATGCAGGCGACCGGGATGGTCGACGATCACCTCCGAACATGCTGGGTGCCTGCCCGTCGGGCGTAGCCGCCCGCTGAAACGCACTGAAACGCCGACCCGGAGGTCATGTACAACTGCCGGGCCGGATAGGGAACAATGGAGGGGTGAATTTGCAGTTCAATGCCGGGGATAGCTGGAATTCCGCTGGCGGGGCATGCCCGGCGCTGACCAGGTCCGTGATGGCGGGCCAGCTCGAACCTGGAGGGAGCACTCGATGGCGGCGATGAAGCCCCGGACCGGAGACGGTCCACTGGAAGCGACCAAGGAGGGGCGCGGCATCGTGATGCGGGTACCGCTGGAGGGCGGTGGCCGACTCGTCGTCGAGCTGACACCCGACGAGGCCGCTGCGCTGGGCGACGAACTCAAAGGCGTCACCAGCTAAACCCCGCCGAACCAAACGCGTGTCGCGCGGGGTGTTACGCGCCCACCTTCCGGTAGATCTGCAGCGTCTGTTCCGCGATGCGTGTCCAGGAGAATTCCGCGATGCAGCGGCGTCGTCCCGCTTGGCCGTAGCGCTCCGCCTTTTCGGGATCGGCGATCAGCGCGTTGACCGCCTCAGCGAGCTTGGTCTGATAACCGTTCGCGTCGTCAGGGTCGTAGTGCACCAGCGAACCGGTGACTCCGTCATCGACCACCTCGGGTATGCCGCCCACGTCGGAGGCCACCACCGCAGTGCTGCAAGCCATCGCTTCGAGGTTGACGATCCCCAACGGCTCATACACCGAAGGGCATACCAAAACTGCTGCAGCCGAGAGTATCTCGCCGATCTTCCCGATGGGCAGCATTTCCTTGACCCAGAACACGCCGGTGCGCGCGCGGGCCAGCTCGGCCACCCCCGCGCTCACTTCGGCGGCGATTTCCGGTGTATCGGGAGCTCCGGCGCACAGCACCAACTGCACGTCGGGGCTGAACTGATACGCGGCCGCGAGCAGGTGTGCGACGCCTTTCTGCCGGGTGATCCGCCCGACGAATGCCACCATCGGCCGGCCGCGGTCGACGCCGAGCTCGGCGAGCACGGACTCCTCCGGGAGAAACCCCAACGGCTCGCCCGGGTGCCACACCTCGGTGTCGATCCCGCTGTGCACGACATGCACCCGGCTGGGGTCCAGCGCCGGATAGACCCGCAACACGTCCTCGCGCATCCCTGAGCTCACGGCGATGACGGCGTCCGCCGCGGTCACCGCGCTCTGTTCCACCCACGACGAGATCCGGTAGCCGCCACCGAGCTGTTCGGCCTTCCACGGCCGCAACGGCTCCAGCGAGTGCGCGGTCAACACATGCGGGACGTCGTAGAGCATTGCGGCCAGCTGCCCGGCCAAGCCGGTGTACCAGGTGTGGGTATGGACCACGCTGGCGTCCGCGGCGGCATTGGCCATCACCAGATCGGACGACAACGTCGACAGCGCCGGGTTCGCGCCGCGCAGCTGTGAGTCGGGCTGATACGTGAACGCGCCCGCTCGGGGCGCTCCCATGCAGTGGACGTCGACCTGGCACAGCTTGCGCAGCTGCGCGACGAGCTCGGTTACGTGCACCCCCGCGCCCCCGTAGACCTCCGGCGGATACTCCCGAGTCATCATCGCCACCCGCATACCCGGCACGGTAGTTCGCCGACGATGCGGGCCGCGAAGCGGCCCGAGGTGGGGGCACGCCCCCTCGCCGCTGCGCGGCTGGGGTACCCCCACCCGCTTGCGAGGGAGAGGCGGACAGTCAGATTCAGTGGCGCGTCCGGATGGCGCCGTCGCCGGGTTATCCAAATAGGTTGATGGACAGTCCGTCAGCGTAGGTATTTCAGAGGAATGACCTGGCAGTGGTTCGCGGCGGCCGATAGGTTTGAGCCATGAGGGAAGCGCCACACGTGCTGGGCATCGTCCTGGCCGGGGGGGAGGGCAAGCGGTTGTATCCATTGACCGCGGACCGAGCCAAACCCGCGGTTCCCTTCGGCGGTGCCTACCGGCTGATCGACTTCGTGCTTTCCAATCTCGTCAATGCCCGCTACCTGAGGATCTGCGTTCTCACCCAATACAAGTCACACTCGCTGGACCGTCACATTTCGCAGAACTGGCGATTGTCCGGGTTGGCCGGTGAGTACATCACCCCTGTTCCGGCCCAGCAGCGTCTCGGCCCGCGCTGGTACACCGGCTCGGCCGACGCGATTTATCAGTCGCTGAACCTGATTTACGACGAGGATCCTGACTACATCGTGGTTTTCGGCGCCGACCATGTGTACCGGATGGACCCCGAGCAGATGGTCCAGTTCCATATCGACACCAGCGCCGGGGCAACCGTGGCCGGTATCCGGATGCCCCGCGCCGAAGCGTCCGCGTTCGGGTGCATCGACACCGACGAGTCCGGCCGCATTCGCAGGTTCCTGGAGAAACCGGCTGAGCCGCCGGGAACGCCTGATGACCCGGATTCCACGTACGTATCGATGGGCAACTACATCTTCACCACCAAGGTGCTCGTCGATGCGATGCGTGCCGATGCCGACGACGATCATTCCGATCACGACATGGGCGGTGACATCATGCCGCGGCTGGTCTCCGACGGGTTGGCCGCCGTCTACGACTTCTCCGACAACGAGGTGCCCGGCGCCACCGATCGTGATCGGGCCTACTGGCGTGACGTGGGTACGTTGGACGCCTTTTACGACGCGCACATGGATCTGGTGTCGGTGCATCCGGTGTTCAATCTGTACAACCGACGCTGGCCGATCCAGGGCGCGACCGAGAATCTGGCACCGGCCAAATTCGTCAACGGGGGCTCCGCGCAGGAGTCGGTGGTGGGGGCGGGCAGCATCATCTCGGCCGCCTCGGTGCGCAACTCGGTGGTGTCGTCGAACGTCGTTGTCGACGACGGCGCGATCGTGGAGGGCAGTGTGATCATGCCGGGCGTCCGGGTCGGCCGCGGCGCGGTGGTGCGTCACGCAATCCTGGACAAGAACGTCGTCGTCGGGCCGGGCGAGATGGTCGGGGTGGACCTGGAGAAAGATCGCGAGCGCTTCGCGATCAGCGCCGGCGGTGTCGTCGCCGTGGGCAAGGGCGTCTGGATCTAATCACCACACGTATGGCACCAGGCGGTAACGCACGTGTTGGGTGTACTCGCGGTAGCCGCTCAGCTCGTGCTCGAGCAGATCTTCTTCGTCGCGAATGCGCAGGGCGAGCGCGATCAGGCTGGGAACGACGAGGGCCAATCCCCAATACGAGCCGAGTGCCAACGGGACGCCGACCATCATGATGATGCTGCCGCTATACATCGGGTGCCGCACCAGGCCGTAAAGGCCGGTGGAGGCCAGCGTCTGCTCCGACTCGACGGTGATGTTGGCTGCCGCATAACCATTTTGGGCGACCACCAGCATGGCAACGGCGAGTCCGACCGCGACCAGGATGTCGCCGACCACGGTGACCGTCGTTGGCACCGGTGACCACCCGAATCGGTGGTCCAAAGCGCTGACCACCAACATGGCCGGAAAGCAGATAAACACAACGGCGCTGACGATCTGCTGCAACGTTCGGGTCTCCGCCAACGGCCCCGCATGCATGCGCCGCTCCAGCGCGGCCGGGTTCTTGCGTACCAAGTAAACGCTGGGGATCCAGGTATAGAACGCGAATACCGCGAGGAAGACCCACGCCTGCCAGTAGCGCAATGTCCCCGCGGGCAGGAACAGCAGCAATCCGAAGGCCACCAGGCCCAAAGCAGCTGAAACTGCGCCTTTAACAAGTGTTTTCACGGCAGCCTCCTTAGGTCTGCACGTCGCGGCGGCGGAAGGCCGCCATTCCCAGCGCGATCAGCGCGGCGTCGATGACCAACAACCACAGGAGGGGAACTGGCGAGAAGGCGCCGCCGGTGACCCGCGGAATGTGCGCGAAAGGTTCGAGGTCGAGCAGCCACTGCGGAAAGCCCGACAGCGACCCGATCAGGTAGAGCGCGACGAATCCGACCAGCACACCCCAGGACAGCGGGCTGAATCTCGGCGCCAGCCCGAACAATGCGACGGCCACCGCCGCCGAGAGCCACACCGCCGGCAGCTGCACCGCGGCGGACGCGACGACCATCGCAAGCTTGCCGCCGACGTCGTGCGCCGCGACGCCGTAGGTCAGTCCGGCCACCGACCCGGCAATCAACATCGCGACAGCAGAGCCCAACAGCGCGATCGCCAGATGGCCCGCCAGCCAGCGACTCCGGCCTACCGCACCGCCCAGCACGGTCTCGGCCCGCTGGCTGACCTCCTCCTGATGCGGCCGCAGGGCCAGCGAGATGGCGAACGCGGCCGCCATCATGCCCAGCATGCAAAACGCCACCGCGACAAAGGCTTGCTCCAATGCACCGGTGCCGCCCATGCGCTGGACAATGTCTTGTGCCGTACCGCCGCCCAGTTCGTCGCCGATGCCGTGCACGACGCTGCCGATCAGCAAGCCATACAGGCACAGCCCGACGGTCCACAGCAGCAGTGCGCCGCGGTCCAGCCGCCAGGCCAACCCGAACGCGCCGCTCAGCAACGGCGTTGCGGTCCCCGGGCCCGGGCGTTCGGCGATCAAGCCGGCGCCGACATCACGTCCGGAAAGCAGCCGGTATGCCAGCGCGGTGAGCAACGCCGTCGTCGCAAGGTGCAGCAGCAGCACCCACCACCGGTCGCCGGCGTACGGACGAACCTGCAGCGACCAGCCCAGCGGCGAAAGCCACGACAAGGTGCCCGAACCGGCGTCACCAACGGCGCGCTGCGTGAACGCGGTTGCCAGCGCGGCGAATGCGGCGCCGCGGGCGAACCGCGCGCTGGGTGACAGCTGGGCGGCCACCGCGGCCACCGCGGTGAACACCAGACCCGAGCCGGCCAGCGCGGCCCCGAATGCCAGCGAGCCGTCCGGCGGCACGCTGGTGGTGAGCAGGCTGGCCGCCCCGAGAGCGCCGGTGATCACCGACGCCCCGAACGACAGCAGCAGGGCCGCGGTCAGGCTGGCATACCGGCCCACCGCGGTCGAGTCGATCAGTTCGGCGCGGCCGGTTTCTTCGTCGGCGCGGGTGTGGCGGATGACGGTGAGAATGACCGCGACGGCGATCAGCAGATGGAACATACCGGCTTTCCAGATGCCGGCCGCGCCAAGGCTGTCGTTGTAGATCTGTCCGTAGAGCGCCCGCTGGGCCGGGCTGGCCATGATCGTGGCGCCGAAGGCGGCGCGGGCCGCTTGGTCGGGGTAGACCTTCTCGATGCTGCCCACATACACCGTCCCGAGCGGCGCTGACAGCAGAAACACCCACAGCGGCAACACCACCCGGTCGCGCCGCAGGTAGAGGCGCAGCATCCCGAGCGTGCCGGTGAACGCCGAACCGCGTTGCGGCGCTTCGTGTGCCGGATGGCGGGGCCGCTCCAACGCTGTAGTCATTGGCGCCACTCTCCCCCGCAAGCGGGTGGGGGTCCCCCCAGCCGCGCAGCGGCGAGGGGGCGTACCCCCACCTCATCGCTACGCTCTGCATCGTCGTTGGCGCGCGTCATGCCCGCACCTCCTGACCGCTGACGTCGCGCCGGCCTTCGGTGCCGATGCCGTAGTGACGTAGGAACAGTTCTTCCAGGGTGGGCGGCTGGCTGACCAGGCTGCGTACGCCCGTGTCGCCGAGCACCCGGATGAGTTCACCAAGACTCTCGCTGTCGACGTGGGCCCGCAGCGTGGTTCCGTCGATGCTGACATCTTCGACGCCACGGATTCGAGTGAGATCGCCCGGGTTTCTGAGCAATTCCGCCTTGATCGACGTGCGGCTGAGATGGCGCATCGAATCCAGCGAGCCGCTCTCGACGGTCTTGCCGGCGCGGATGATCGTGACGCGTTCGCACAGCGCCTCGGTTTCGGCAAGGATGTGACTTGACAGCAGGACCGTTGTGCCCCGGTCCCGCGCTTCCGCGACGCATTGCTGAAAGATGTTCTCCATCAATGGGTCCAGCCCGCTGCTCGGCTCGTCGAGCAGCAGGAGCCGGGCTCGTGACGAGAACGCGGAGATCAACGAGACTTTCTGGCGGTTTCCCTTGGAGTAGGTTCGTGCCTTCTTATGCGGGTCCAGCTCGAAGCGCTCGATCAGCTCCGCGCGACGCTTTTCGTCGATGCCGCCGCGCATGCGCGCCAGCAGGTCGATGGTCTCACCGCCGGTGAGGTTGGGCCACAGCGTTACATCGCCTGGAACATAGGCGATCTGGCGATGTAGCTCGACGGCGTCCGTCCAGGGGTCGCCGCCGAGCAGCCGTGCCGTCCCGCCGTCGGCCTTCACCACTCCCAGCAGGATGCGGATTGTCGTCGACTTTCCAGCGCCGTTAGGTCCGAGGAAGCCGTGCACCTCGCCCTCGCGTACCGTCAACTCCAGGCCGTCCAGTGCCCGAACCGAGCCGAAATTCTTCGTCAAGCCATGGATCTCGATCGGCGCGATGTGACTGTCGTAGTTGTCAGTTGGCATGGGATTCTCCTTCTTCGGCTTCGGCGAGGAAAGCGTCGTACATGGTGCTGTCGGTCATCAGGCCTTCGGTGTAGAGCTCGAGGGCGGGCAGCACCATGTCGCGGGCGTAGTCGCGCAGTACTGCGCGTAAATCCGTTGGGGTTTCATGCATCTGCAGATAGAGCAGGAAACCGCCGCCACCGGTGATCGCCAGATACTTCGCCCGGGCGGCCGGATCTCGGCTGGGTTTCAGGATGCCGGTGTGCACCCCTTCGTCGAGATAACCCTCGGCGTTGTCGATCATCGTGCGCCACAACGTGTTCGCCAGCTCGCCGCCGGATTGCATGCTGCGCACCAGGTAGGCCATCAAGGGTGCGTACTCCTCGATCTCGGCCATTGCGGCGAACCAGGTTGCCGGGTCGCTGGAGCGCATCGCCTCCGACTTCCCGCTGCGGATCTCTTCGGCCACGTAGTCGTCGCAGGCTTTGCGCAGACCGTCCTTGGAGCCGAAGTGGTGGATGACGAGCGCCGCGCTCACTCCGGCCGCTTCGGCAATCGATCGAAGCCCGACGCCGAAGCCGTGTTCGCCGAACTGCTCGATCGCCCCGTCGCGGATCCGGGCCGCGGCGGTCAGATCGTCGACTGAACGCATGTTCAGAACATTAAACGGCCGTTCAGTCGCGCGTCAAGCAGGCATGCCGTCAGGAATGTGTAAAAGGCTGGATCAGTCGCGAACCGCGGCCAGCAAGCCGTCGCCGAGCGGCACCAACGCCGGAGTCAGCAGCTCGTTCTCGGCGATCAGTCGCGCCGCCTCGCGCACCGCGGTGACGTCTGCGTCGTGGGCCGCGGGGTCGCCGGCCCGGCCGCCCAGCGCGGCCCCGTGAACGACGATGGCCCCGCCGGAGCGCAGCAGCCGCACTCCTTCGACCACGTAATCCGGCTGATCGAGCGGATCGGCGTCGATGAAGACCAGGTCATACGAGTCATCGGCCAGCCGGGTCAGCACCTCCTGGGCCCGGCCGCTGATCAGGCGAGTCCGCGACGGTCCGATCCCGGCGTCGGAAAACGCCTGCTTGGCGATGAGCTGGTGCTCGGGCTCGATGTCGATCGTGGTCAGCACGCCGTCTTCACGCATCCCCGACAGCAACCACAGACTGCTGACCCCCGCACCGGTTCCGACCTCGACGACGGCTTTGCCGCCACTGAGCTTGGTCAGCAGGCTGAGCAGCGCCCCGACCGCGGGGGTCACCGCGCCGACGCCGATGTCGACCGCGCGGTCCCGTGCGGCCAGCAGAACCGCGTCTTCGGAGATCGACCCCTCGGCGTGTGCGGACAGCGATTCGGCCCGATTCGTCGGTGCAGGCTGGCCTGGCGTGTGGTCGGTGGTGGCCATTCCCGCAGCCTAAGTCCAACCGCTGGCCCGCGCGGTCAGACGCGCCCGCTGCCACTCGGTGGGCACGCCGCGACACGCCCGGCCGTCAGGGACGGTAAAGGTCACAATTTGATGAATATGACCAGCACAACGGGGTGCAGGCAGCCATTCTTAGTGAAAGCACAGTGCGATCACATACCGCACATACGCCGGTAGGCGACGGTATCCCCCATGGAACGTGGAGGCCGCTGGTCCGGGAATAGATCCCCGCGCCTTCGTGTTGCGCGCGATGAGGGACTGCCTAGCCTCGACGGCCTTCTGAACCCGGAGGAATTGAACATCACGACACTGATGAGCCCTGCGAGCATGTCGCATCCCGAGCGGTATCGCGACGCCGATTGGGTCGAGCCAGACGACGAGCCTTACGGCACGGCCGTCTTCGACGCAACCGGAGACAAGGCGACGATGCCCTCGTGGGATGAGCTTGTCCGTCAGCACGCCGACCGGGTCTACCGGTTGGCCTATCGCCTTTCCGGCAACCAGCACGACGCCGAGGACCTGACCCAGGAGACCTTCATCCGGGTTTTCCGGTCGGTAAAGAACTACCAGCCGGGAACCTTTGAAGGCTGGTTGCACCGCATCACGACCAATCTCTTTCTCGACATGGTTCGCCGGCGCAGCCGGGTCCGGATGGAGGCGTTGCCCGACGATTACGACCGGGTGCCCGCCGATGAGCCGAACCCCGAGCAGATCTACCACGAGTCGCGACTGGGCCCCGACCTGCAAGCGGCGCTGGATTCACTGCCTCCCGAGTTCCGCGCAGCTGTCGTGCTGTGCGACATCGAAGGTTTGTCCTACGAGGAGATCGGGGCCACCCTGGGGGTGAAGCTCGGGACCGTGCGCAGTCGTATCCACCGGGGACGACAAGCCCTGCGTGACTATTTGGCGGCGCACTCCGAGGGAGCCCAGCGTTCGCCGGCCGGCACCAGGTCCACTGGGCCGGAGCTCACGGACTAGGACACCGGCCGCGACACACGCCGCCTGATCCGCTGCTCATTGGTGTTCCGTATCGGGCAGCGCGCTACATTCGAGGTAGCGCTCATTATTTCTGCATAGACCCGAACGCCGATACGGAGAGGAGCCGGTGATGGTCGACCGGGGACATGTGTTCCGCCGTGCGTTCTCCTGGCTTCCCGCCCAATTCGCGTCGCAAAGCGACGCGCCGGTCGGTGCGCCGCGTCAATTCGGTTCTACCGAGCATCTGTCCACCGAGGCGATTGCGGCGTTCGTCGACGGTGAGCTGCGGATGAACGCGCATCTGCGGGCAGCGCATCACATCTCCCTTTGCCCCGATTGCGCCGCGGAAGTGGACGGTCACCGCCGGGCCCGCGCCGCGCTGCGCGATTCCCGTCCGATCAGAATCCCCAGCACGCTGCTGGGATTGCTGTCGCAAATTCCGGACTGCCCGCCCGACGACGAGGCCGACCATGCCGAGAACGGCCCGTGGAGGTCGCCGCGCACGCAGCGAGGCGGGGATCATTTAGCTGACGGCAACCCGCCTGACCGGCGCGAGCCTCGGTAGGGTGGGTAAAAGTTCGGCCAAGCCGGTGCGCAGCGCCGTGCTCCAGCCCATAGCGTGCAATTCTCAAGCGCTCGGAAGAGGATGACGTGAGCTCCGACCAAGACAACAACGGCGCCCCTCGGCTGGCGCCGCGACCCGTTTCCCGGCCGCCCGTCGACGCTGCGTCGCGCCAAGCCTTCGGCCGTCCCGACGGCGTGCAGGGCTCATTCGTCGCCGAAACCGTGCGTCCGCCGAAGTATCGCAACTCCGGTGAGTTCAGCCCGCACGATGAACCGGCCGACCCGGTTCTTTCGGAGGCCTTCGGGCGGCCGTTTCCCGGAGCCGAGTCGTTGCAGCGCCATCCCACCGATGCCGGCGCGCTCGACGGCGACAAAGACCAGGCAGACGAACCCGACGACCCGTGGCGCGACCCGGGCGCGGCCGCCGCGCTGGGCGAGCCCGCGGTAACGCCCCCCGGCCCACACGGCGCCGGCGCGGAACGCGACAGGCTCGGTGTGCGCGACGTGCTGTTCGGCGGGCGGGTGTCCTACCTGGCGCTGCTGGTACTTGCCGTCCTCGCGCTGTTGATCGGCGTGGTCGGCGGTGTGGTCGGGCGCAAGACGGCCGAGGTCGTCGAGGCCTTCACCACCTCCAAGGTGACGCTGGCGACCAACGGCAACAGCGAAGCTCCCGCCGGCCGATTCGCCAAAGTCGCTGCCGCGGTGGCTGATTCGGTGGTCACGATCCAGTCGGTCAGCGATCAGGAGGGGATGCAGGGATCCGGCTTCGTCGTCGACGGCCGCGGATACATCGTCACCAACAACCACGTCATCTCCGAAGCGGCCAACAATCCCAGCCAGTTCAAGACCACCGTCGTCTTCAACGACGGCAAGGAAGTGCCCGCCAACCTGGTCGGCCGCGACCCCAAGACCGACTTGGCTGTTCTGAAGGTGGACAACGTCGACCACTTGTCAGTGGCCCGGCTCGGCGACTCCGACAAAGTGCGCGTCGGCGATGAAGTCCTTGCCGCGGGTGCTCCGCTGGGTCTGCGCAGCACCGTGACGCACGGCATCGTCAGCGCACTGCACCGGCCTATCCCGCTGTCGGGGGAGGGTTCGGACACCGACACGGTCATCGACGCCATCCAGACCGACGCCTCGATCAACCACGGGAACTCCGGTGGCCCACTGATCAACATGGATTCTCAGGTCATCGGCATCAACACCGCCGGCAAATCGCTCTCCGACAGCGCCAGCGGGCTGGGCTTCGCGATTCCGGTCAGCGAGGCGAAATTGGTTGCGCAGACGCTGATTAAAGACGGCAAGATCGTGCACCCGACGTTGGGCCTGAGCACCCGCTCGGTGAGCAACGCGATCGCGCAGGGCGCGCAGGTCGCGAACGTGAAGGCCGGCAGCCCCGCGCAACAGGGCGGGATCCTGGAAAACGATGTGGTGGTCAAGGCGGGCAACCGCGGGGTCGCAGACTCAGAGGAGTTCGTCGTCGCCGTGCGCCAGTTGACGATCGGCCAGCCCGCCCCGATCGAGGTGGTTCGCGACGGCCGCCACGTGACGCTGATGGTGACACCCGGTCCGGACACCAGCTAAATGTTCGCCAACGTCGGTTGGGGGGAGATGCTGGTGCTCGTGGTGGTCGGGCTGGTTGTCCTGGGCCCCGAGCGGCTTCCTGGCGCCATCCGGTGGACCGCCACCGCGCTGCGCCAGGCCCGCGACTACCTCAGCGGGATGACGTCCCAACTACGCGAGGACATCGGGCCCGAATTCGATGACCTGCGTGAGCCGCTGAGCGAGTTGCAGAAGCTGCGGGGTTTGACGCCGCGCGCAGCGCTGACGAAACACCTGTTCGACGGTGACGATTCGCTGTTCACCGGCAACTTCGACCGACCCTCATCGGTTAGGCCTAGCGAGCCGGTCGTGCCGCCCTCACCCCAGCCGCCACAGCCGCTGACCGGGCCCGCGCCGTTCGACGCCGACGCCACCTAGGTCCGGCGACGATGCAGAGCGCATAGCGCGATGAGGTGGGGGTACGCCCCCTCGCCGCTGCGCGGCTGGGGGGACCCCCACCCGCTTGCGGGGGAGAGTCGGACAATAAGCAGCTGACTTCAACGCCGCGTCGGGTCCAGTCCCAGCGACATACCGGCCAGGCCGCGCCGCCGCGACGACAGGGCGTCGGCGACGCTTTGCAGCGCCTTGCCCGCCGGTGAGTCGGCGGCGCTGAGCACGATCGGCACCCCGGCGTCGCCTGCGGCGACCAGCGCTGGATCCAACGGGATCTGGCCCAGCAGCGGCACATCGGCGCCGACCGTCTGCGACAGCCGCTGCGCGACCTGCTGGCCGCCGCCTTCGCCGAACACCCGTAGCTGCGAGCCGTCCGGCATCGCAAGCCAGGACATGTTCTCGACCACCCCGACGATGCGTTGGCGGGTCTGCACGGCAATACTGCCCGCGCGCTCGGCCACTTCGGCCGCCGCCAGCTGGGGTGTGGTCACCACCAGGATTTCCGCGTTCGGGATCAGCTGGGCCACCGAGATGGCGATGTCGCCGGTGCCCGGCGGAAGGTCGAGCAGCAGCACGTCCAAGTCGCCCCAGTACACGTCGGCCAGAAACTGCTGCAAAGCCCGATGCAGCATCGGTCCGCGCCACACCACCGGCGTGTTGCCTTGGGTGAACTGCGCGATCGAGATGACCTTCACCTCATGCGCGATGGGCGGCAGGATCATCGACTCGACCTGAGTGGGACGGTCGGCGGTGCCCATCATCCGCGGGATGGAGTGGCCGTGGATATCGGCGTCGAGCACTCCGACCGATACGCCGCGCGCCGCCATCGCCGCGGCCATGTTGACCGTCACCGTCGACTTACCGACGCCGCCCTTGCCGGAAGCGACCGCGTACACCCGAGTCAGTGATCCCGGCTGGGCGAACGGGATGACGGGCTCGCGGGCGTCGCCGCGTAATTGCTTACGCAGCTCGGTGCGCTGCTCGTCATTCATCACGTCCAGGCTGACCTTCACCGCGCCGGTGCCCGGAACGTCGGCGACGGCCTGGCTCACCCGCTGGCTGATCTCGGTCTTCTTCGGGCAGGCCGCGGTGGTCAGGTAGATCTCGACGTGCACGTCGCCGTCTGCGCCCACCTCGATACCTTTGACCATCCCGAGTTCGGTGATGGGCCGGCGCAGTTCAGGATCGATCACCTTCGCGCAGCGCGGCGCGAACGTCTGCAGTCGGATCGGACATCACCACCGAGTGTAGTTCGGCGACGATGCGGGCCGGGACGGCCCGTTGAGGAGCCGAACCATCGGCCTACGTCGGCGACGATGCGGGCCGGGACGGCCCGTTGTGGTGGTCCCCCCAGCCGCGCAGCGGTGAGGGGCGAGCCGGACCCATCGACTTAAGTCTGCGGTGATGTCAGCCGGTCAGTTGGCTGGCGCCGGCGCCGGCGGCGGCGCCAGCCGGTTGTGCGCCCGGCGCGGCGGCAGGTGGAACGGCAGCAGGCGCCGCCGGCGGAGCGGGTGCTGGCTGCACGACCGGTGGAGCCGCCGGAGGCGGTGGGACCGGTTGGACTGCCGGAGGCGGGGCGACCGATGCAGCGCCGGCGGCGGGGCAGGCGCCCGCCCGGTGCTGCGATGGTGGCACCTCGGGTGGCGGCGTGTTGAGCGCCGGCTGTTGTGGGCCGACGATGTCTGCGCCGATGCAGATCACCGTGCACGATGGGCGCGGACCGATCTGCTGCCACGGCTATTGCTGGCTGCTGGTCGGGCCGCCACTGAGATCGATCAAGGGCATCTGCGCTAGCTGGTCCGTCGGCGCCAGGCCGTGGATGTTGAGCGGCAGGTTCGGCCCGATGCCCTCGGGGCTCTCCAGATGCAGATCGGCGAGCGGCGGTGGGGGTCCGGTAAATGGCGGCAGGTCGACGGGGACCACGCCGGTGGCGTACGCCGCAGCCCAGCCCAGCACGTTCTGGGCATACGGCATCGAGTTGTTGTAGCGCAGGATCGCGGCCATGACCTGCGACTGGTCGCGCAGGTTCAGGCCGCCGCTGCACAGGTATCGGGCGGCGGCCAACGTGGCGTCGTACAAGTTCTGCGGATCGGCCACGCCGTCGCCGTCGCCGTCGGCCGCGTAGCGCGCCCAGGTGCCTGGCAGGAACTGCATTGGACCGATCGCGCGGGCATAGGTGACGCGTCCGCCGCCGTTGCTTTGGACGATGACCTCGTTGCCGGGCAGTGTGCCATCCAGGGCTGGGCCGTAGATCGGTCGTATCGCGGTCCCGTGCGCGTCGGTAGCGCCGCCGTTGGCGTGCATCGATTCGATGCGCCCGATACCGGCCAGCAGGTTCCAGCTGATGCCGCAGCCAGGGTCGGCTCCGGCCATCATCCGTTCGGCGTTGCGGTACGCGGACAGCGCCATCGTCGGAATGCCCAGCGCGCCCGGTGAATTCACCACAACCGTCGGTGGGGGAGCCGATCACCGTGGCCGCGCCGACGTGGAAGCCGATCTTGGGATGTTGGACGATGATCACCATCGGGCCCGTCGGGTCGGTGGAGGCGGGTGCGACCGCGGCGACCGGGGTGATGGCGGCGTCGCGCAGCGTCGATCTCGGCCGGGGAATGGTGGGGCAGCGGCGCCTACGACTCCGGCGAAGATCAGGCAGGCGATCATCGCAACACCAAAGCCGGGGTCCGGGCCGTGCGAGTCAGCAACTGCTGCACTGCGGCAACGGCGGCAGGGATTTTGAGGCCCGGGCCGCGCGAACTATCGATTGCCGCACGGTGGTGAGAGCGATCGGCGAGGGCAGCCGGCATTTTCGGGGGCCGCGGCACGCGAATTATCCGCTGCCGCATCTTTGCAAGGGCTTGGCGTAGAGCCAAGCCTCCCCCGATTCGCACTCGACCTTCCTCAATATTCGAGCCCTATTAGGCACTTGTGAAACCACTTCGGGCCTCGTGACCAAAGTCACCATACATAACTCTCTGATCACAATGGTCACAATCGCAGAGTCTGTGCCCAGGGACGATACGGGGGGAGGCAGCGGGCAGACGCAATTTTAGATTCGTCTTCGAAGATCGCATTTCGCTCTTAGGCATTTTTTAAGTGGACTTCGCGGCGCGTGCGTCCGAACCGTCATCGCTGGGCGTCGGCGCTCTACTCGACCTGTCCGGGTGCCGGTCTGCCAGCAGGTCTCGCAGATCTTCCAGTTCGCGGCGCAGGAAGTCGCGAGTCTTTGCGACGTCGCCGATGGCGAGCCGCAGCGCAGCCAGCTCACGGGCCAGGTACTCGGTGTCGGCCTTGGTCTCCTCGGCTCGTCGGCGATCCTCGTCGACCGTGACGCGGTCTCGGTTCTCCTGGCGGTTCTGGGCCAGCAGGATCAGCGGCGCCGCGTAGGCGGCCTGGGTGGAGAAACGCCAGGTTGAGCAGGATGAACGGGTACGGGTCCCAGCGCAGGCTGACCGCGGATACGTTCAGCGCGATCCACACCAGCACCACGACGGTCTGAATCAGCAGGTAGGTACCCGTGCCGAAGAAGCGGGCGATCGATTCGGTGGCCTGCCCTACGACCTCGGCGTCCACCCGCGGCGCGACCACTCGCGAGCGACGCGGGGTATACAGCCGCGGCCGCGATGCCGACTTGCTCATGACGCTCCTCCTGCGGCGTCCAGCGAGAGCACTCGCCGGTCGCTCGCCAGTCGTGCGGCAGCAGGTGGTCGAGCACGTCATCCACGGTCACCGCGCCCAGCAGATGATGCTGTTCGTCGACCACCGGGCCGCAGACCAGGTTGTAGGCGGCGAAATAGCGGGTCAGCACCGGCAGTGAGGTTTCTGGTTCCAGGCCAGGGCAGGTCAGCGTCGACAATCCCGCCGACCAGCATGGACGGTGGCTCGCGCAGCAGCCGCTGCAGGTGCACACATCCCAGGTACTGACCAGTCGGGGTGGCGGTCGGGGGACGGACCACCAAGACCAGCGACGACAACGCCGCGGTCAGGTCGGGGTCGCGGACCCGGGCCAGCGCCTCAGCGACCGACGTGTCCGGGGTCAATACCACCGGCCTGGAGGTCATCAAGCCGCCCGCGGTGTCGGGTGAGTGTTTCAGCAGGCGGCGCACCGGGTCGGACTCCTCCGGGTCCATCTGACGCAGCAGTCCCTCGGCCTGGGTCGGATTCATCGTGCCGAGCAGGTCGGCGGCGTCGTCGGGGTCCATCTCCTCGAGCACATCGGCCGCGCGTTCGTCGCCCAGCTGCATCAACAAATCCGCCTGCTCCTTCTCCGGACAGCTCCTGCAAAATGTCGGCCAGCCGGTCGTTGTCAAGCGCGCTGGCCACCTCGTAGCGCCGCTTCGGCGGCAGCTCACGCACCGCATCGGCCACCTGGATCGGCCGCCACTTTTCGAACTGATGCAGCAACTGCGCCACGGCCTGGCCTGGCATCGCCAGCGCCGAGGGGGTCAGTCCCTGCACGTTGCGCCAGCCCACGATGTGGGTGTTGCTGCGCCGGCCAAGCCGTCGGGGGATGCGCACCGCGACGCGCGTCACCATCCAGTCACGGGTTCGAGTCTGCTCCAAACCCAGGTCGGCGACCACGACGTCGGTGTCGGCGAGCTGCGGCAGTTCGGGGTCGTTGATCCGCACCTTGGTGTCGACGATCTGTCCCAGCACCAGCACTTCGCCGGGCCGTTGCTCGAATCGGCTCATCGAGACGCTGGCGGTGTTAAGGGTCACCGCGCCGGGCTCGATCGCAGCAACCCGCAGAATCGGTACGAAAATCCTTCGGCGCGAGGTCATTTCGACGACGAGTCCAAGGACGCGGGGTTGCTGGCGGACAATGCTGATGCTGACCACGACGTCGCGCACTCGGCCGAGGGACTCGCCCATCGGGCCGAGCACCATCATTCGCGCCAGCCGCGCGGCGTACACCCTGTTGATCGAGGCCATGGTGCATAGGGTATTTCAAAGGAGGTGAGTGAACGGTGACCAATGCGTATCGACCCCGCCGCACCTGTTTGTCCGTGCCGGGTAGCAGCCAGAAGATGATCGACAAGGCCAAAGCCCTTCCGGCCGATGAGGTCTTCCTGGACTTGGAGGATGCCGTCGCACCGGACGCGAAGGCGGCGGCGCGTACCCGCGTGGCCGCCGCACTGGCCGAGCCCGGATGGGCCGGGCAGTTACGCGGCGTTCGGGTCAACGACTGGACCACCCCGTGGACACACGCCGACATCATCGAGGTGGTTTCCACTGTCGGCGCTGCGGCCGACGCCAAGCTCGATGTCGTCGTGCTGCCCAAAGTCTCTGACGTCGCCCATGTTCAGGCGCTGGATCTGCTGCTGAGCCAGTTGGAGACGGTGCACGGGCTTCCGGTGGGAGAGATCGGCATCGACGCGCAGATCGAAGACGCCCGCGGGCTGATGAACGTTGATGCGATCGCGGCCCAGCCAAGGGTGCAGGCTCTGGTCCTCGGGCCCGCCGACCTGATGGCCAGTCTCAACATGCGCACGCTGGTCGTCGGCGAGCAGCCCGAGGGCTACGACGTCGGCGACGCCTACCACCACGCCCTGATGACCATCCTGGTGGCTGCCCGTGCACATGGCATCGCAGCGGTCGACGGCCCCTACCTGAAAGTGCGTGATGTGGCGGCGTTTCGGCGGGTGGCGGGCCGGTCGGCGGCACTGGGTTATGACGGGAAGTGGGTGTTGCATCCCGATCAGATCGCCGCGGGCAACGAGATCTTCAGTCCGCGCCAAGACGAGTACGACCACGCGGAGTTGATTCTGGAGGCCTACGAATGGCACACGTCTGCCGCGGGGGGCGCCCGGGGAGCGGTGATGCTCGGCGACGAGATGATCGACGAAGCCAGCCGCAAGATGGCTTTGGTGATCGTCGGTAAAGGCCGTGCGGCCGGCATGGAGCGGCAGTCGGGCCCGTTCGTTTCGCCCGCCCGCTGAGAAGTCGGACAATCAACCCGTCTGGTGACGATGCGGGCCTTAAGGCCCGCTGAGGAAAACTCGGGTCAGGATTACCTGATGGACGAGGAGTGCAAGGCCGCCATGGCTGCGATCACGAATATCACCAGCAGCACCACCGCCGTCGCGCCGACCGCGATCCCGGCGATGGCAAGCCCGCGGCCCTGCTGATTGGTCCGCTTGATCTGACTGAGCGCGGCGACGCCAAGCACCACACCGACGAGCGGAATCAGTATCCCGATGTAGCAGACAAAGCTCAGTGGAATGCCGAGCACCCCGCCCGCGACCGAAGTGGCCAAGGAACCGATGGCCAGCCCATTCGTCTCGTGCGAACGATCCCGGTAGGGCTGGTAAGGGTCGTACGGGCCGGGATATCCCGGAGGACCCCCATAGCCACCCGCGTAGCCCGGCGGGGGATAGGAGTGGCCATACTGCGGCTGGGGCGGCGGCGGGTATGACGGACCGCCGTAGGCCGGGGCGTCTTGATATCCGGGCGGCGGCGGATACGGCGGCGGCGGGTTCCATGGCGGGACCGGTCCCGACGGCGGCGGATTCTGCGGAGCGTTCGGCTCGGACGGGACGGGCGGCTGTCCGGCGTACGCGGGCGGGGCGAACTCCTCCCACGGGCGTGCCTCCGGGGCCCGTGGAGGCTGCTTTGCTTCGTCGTGGCCTTCCCCGCCGAAGTCGCCGCCCTGAAATGTCATGCTGTTCAACCTAGCGTGACGGCGGAGTGAACGGCGCACACCGAGTAGCAGCCGCGCAGCCAGACGAGGCGTTTGTGCTGGTGGCAGCGCCGGTGCTGGGCCGGCGGCACCAAGCCGACAGTCCGTCGGCTCGGCGGAGGACAAGCGGAGGACAATGGGATCATGACGAGTCCCTTCCAGCCCGGACAGGTTCCCGGTGCCACGCCCGGCACCCCGGCCGCGAGCCGGCGTGCCCCCGGATTGCCGACGCCGCCGAAGGGCTGGCCAGTCGGGTCATACCCCACTTACGCGGAGGCGCAGCGAGCCGTCGACTACCTGTCCGAGCAGCAGTTCCCGGTGCAGCAGGTGACGATCGTCGGAGTCGACCTGATGCAGGTCGAACGGGTCACCGGCCGGCTGACCTGGCCAAAAGTGCTCGGCGGCGGTGTGCTCACCGGCGCCTGGCTGGGTCTTTTCATCGGCCTGGTGCTGGGATTCTTCAGCCCCAACCCCTGGGGAGCGTTGACGACCGGCCTGGTCGCCGGGGTGTTCTTCGGCTTGATCACCTCCGCCGTCCCCTATGCGATGGCGCGCGGCACCCGAGATTTCAGTTCGACGATGCAACTGGTCGCCGGCCGATACGACGTGCTCTGTGACCCGCAAAACGCGGAGCGGGCCCGGGATCTGCTTGCTCGCTTGGCAATCTGACTCGACGGCCGGCTGAGCGTTTCCGGGCGTGTTGCAGATCACGCGCGCCTCGCTCTACCGTCTGCCGCGGGGGCAGTCGACGACTGGAGGAGAAAGGACTCAGTGGTGGCGAGTCGTCGCGGGCGCGCAGTCCGGCTGAGCGCGGTCGCGTTGGCGACGCTGTTCACCGCGTCGGCGATGTCGGCCTGTGGCGCCCGCCGACAACGCGCGGGTGATCAGCCTCTACACTCCGGCCAGCGGCGCCGCGACGTTCACTGCGGTCGCCAAGCGCTGCACCGACCAGCTCGGCGGAGGCTTCACCATCCAGCAGTTCAGCCTGCCCCGTTCTTCTGACGACCAGCGGCTGCAGCTGGCCCGCCGGCTGAGCGCTAACGACCGCACCGTGGACGTGATGGCGCTGGACGTGATCTGGACGGCGGAGTTCGCCGAAGCGGGCTGGGCGTTGCCGCTGTCGGACGACCCGGCCGGCCGTGCCGAGGTCGACGCCACCACCGACACGCTGCCGGGGCCGCTGGCCACGGCCACCTGGAAGCACCGGCTCTACGCCGCGCCCTTCACCACCAACACCGAATTGCTTTGGTACCGGCCGGATTTGATGGACAAGCCGCCGACAACCTGGACCGCGATGGTGGATGAGGCGACCCGGTTGCACGCCGCCGGCAAGCCCAGCTGGATCGGCGTACAGGCCAGCCAGGGCGAGGGTTTGGTGGTGTGGTTCAACACCCTGCTGGAAAGTGCGGGTGGCCAGGTGCTCTCCGACGACAGCCACAAGGTCACGCTGACCGATACGCCCGAACACCGGGCCGCCACCGTCAGCGCACTTGCGGATCCTCAAGTCGGTGGCCACCGCGCCCGGCGCCGACCCGTCGATCACCCGGACCGACGCGGGCACTTCGCGGTTGGCGTTCGAGCAGGGTAAGTCCGCGCTGGAGGTCAACTGGCCATACGCGCTGGCGTCCATGCTGGAGAACGCGGTGAAGGGTGGCGTGGCGTTCTTGCCGCTCAACCGTCGTCCCGACCTGGCCGGCAGCATCAACAATGTCGGCGCGTTCGTCCCGACCGACCAGCAGTTCCGCGCCGCTTACGACGCCAGCCAAGATGGTGTTCGGTTTCGCCCCCTACCCCGGCGTGCAGCCCGGCCAGCCGGCCAAGGTGACGATCGGCGGGCTGAACCTGGCGGTGGCCAGGACGACGCGTCATAAAGCCGAGGCCTACGAGGCGATCAGATGCCTGCGCGACGTGCAAAGCGAAAAGTACATCTCGCTCGCAAGGAGGCCTGCCCGCGGCACGGACCTCGCTGTACTCCGATCCGCAATTCCAGGCGAAGTACCCGATGTACGACATCATTCGCCAGCAACTCACCAACGCCGCTGCGCGGATCGCGACGCCGGTCTACCAGGCGGTGTCCACTCGGATGTCGGCCACGCTGAGCCCGATCAACCGGATTGACCCGGAGAGGACGGCCGACGAGCTCACCGTGCAGGTGCAAAAGGCGATCGACGGTCGGGGGCTGTTGCCGTGACCGTGACCGCCACCGAACCCCAGGCCGCTTCCAACCGGGCCGCAACATCCCACACACCGAGAACCGGAGATCGGAGCGGGCTGGCGTTCGTCCTGGTCGCGCCCGCGGCGGTGCTGATGCTGGCAGTCACGGCTTATCCGATCGGCTACGCGGTTTGGCTGAGCCTGCAGCGCAATAACTTGACCACTCCCAACGACACCAAGTTCATCGGGCTCGGCAACTACCAGACGATCTTGACTGACCGGTATTGGTGGACGGCACTTGCTGTGACGCTGGCGATCTCGGTTGTTTCGGTGTCGATCGAATTCGTGCTGGGCCTGACGCTGGCGTTGGTGATGCACCGCACGCTGATCGGCAAGGGCCTGGTGCGCACCGCGGTGCTCATCCCGTACGGCATCGTCACGGTGGTCGCGTCTTACAGCTGGTACTACGCCTGGACGCCGGGCACCGGCTACCTGGCCAACCTGTTACCGCAAGGCAGCGCGCCGCTGACTCACCAGATTTCGTCGCTGGGCATCGTGGTCCTCGCCGAGGTCTGGAAGACGACGCCGTTTATGTCATTGCTGCTTCTCGCCGGGTTGGCGCTGGTGCCCGAGGATCTGCTGAAGGCGGCACAGGTCGACGGCGCCGGCGCGTGGCGACGGTTGATGAAGGTCACGTTGCCACTGATCAAGCCCGCGATCCTGGTGGCGCTGCTGTTCCGCACGCTGGACGCGTTCCGGATCTTCGACAGCATCTATGTGCTCACCGGTGGCACCGGCAACACCGAATCGGTGTCGATCCTTGGCTACGACAACCTGTTCAAGGGCTTCAATGTTGGCCTCGGCTCGGCGATTTCGGTGCTGATCTTCGGATGCGTCACCATCATCGCGTTCATTTTCATCAAGGTGTTCGGCGCGTCAGCACCGGGCGTCGACGGCGATGGGCGCTGAGCCGTGACCGAGCGGGTGGTGCCCGGCGCGCTTCGGGCTGGGTGATCGTCGACACTCTGGTGCTGTCGTATGCGCTGTTTCCGGTGTTGTGGATCCTCAGCCTGTCGCTCAAGCCGACGTCAACGGTCAAGGACGGCAAGCTGATTCCGTCGTCGGTGACCTTCGACAACTACCGTGGAATCTTCCGGGGCAATTTCTTCAGCTCGGCTCTGATCAACTCCGTCGGAATCGGCTTGCTCACCACGGTCGATCGCGGTGGTGGTCGGCGCGATGGCGGCCTATGCGGTAGCGCGGTTGGACTTTCCCGGCAAGCGGCTGTTGATCGGTGCGACGCTGCTGATTTCGATGTTCCCGGCAATCTCGCTGGTTACCCCGCTGTTCAACATCGAGCGGCGGATCGGGCTGTTCGATACCTGGCCCGGGCTGATCATCCCTTACATCGCGTTCGCGCTGCCGCTGGCGATCTACACGCTGTCGGCGTTCTTCCGGGAGATCCCGTGGGATCTGGAGAAGGCGGCCAAAATGGACGGCGCCACGCCGGGACAGGCGTTCCGGAAGGTGATCGCCCCGCTGGCAGCACCGGGAATCGTGACCGCGGCGATCCTGGTGTTCATCTTCGCCTGGAACGATCTGTTGCTCGCTTTGTCGTTGACCGCCACCAAGGCTGCGATCACCGCGCCGGTGGCCATCGCCAACTTCACGGGCAGTTCGCAATTCGAGGAGCCAACTGGATCGATCGCGGCCGGCGCAATGGTGATCACGGTCCCGATTATCGTTTTTGTTCTAGTCTTCCAACGACGGATAGTCGCTGGGTTGACCTCCGGCGCGGTGAAGGGATAGCTCGATGGCCGAGATTGTGTTGGACAGGGTGACCAAGAGTTACCCCGACGGCGCGACGGCCGTGAAGGAACTCAGCCTTAGCGATCGCCGAAGGCGAGTTCATCATCCTGGTCGGCCCTTCCGGGTGTGGAAAGTCCACAACGCTGAATATGATTGCCGGACTGGAGGATATCTCGTCCGGAGAGCTGCGCATCGGCGGCGCAGCGGGTGAACGAGAAGGCGCCCAAAGACCGCGACATCGCAATGGTGTTCCAGTCCTACGCGCTCTATCCGCATATGACGGTGCGACAGAACATCGCCTTTCCGCTCACCCTGGCCAAGATGAAAAAAGCGGAGATCGCGGACAAGGTCGAGGACACCGCGCGAATTCTCGATTTGACCGACGTTCTCGACCGCAAGCCGTCGCAGCTGTCCGGCGGGCAGCGGCAGCGGGTCGCGATGGGTAGGGCAATCGTGCGCCACCCCAAGGCATTCCTGATGGACGAGCCGCTGTCCAACCTCGACGCGAAATTGCGGGTTCAGATGCGTGGCGAGATCGCCCGGCTTCAGCGGCGGCTGGGCACCACCACCGTCTACGTGACTCACGACCAGACCGAGGCGATGACACTCGGCGACCGGGTGGTGGTCATGCGCGGCGGTGTTGCGCAGCAGATCGGTACGCCCGACGAGCTTTACGAGCGGCCCGTCAATCTGTTCGTCGCGGGCTTCATCGGCTCGCCGGCAATGAACTTCTTTCCCGGCACGCTGACCGCGACCGGGTTGAATTTGCCATTCGGCGAGGTGACGCTTACCCAACCCGTCCACGATGTGCTCGCGCAGCATCCGACTCCGGACAAGGTCATCGTCGGCGTCCGCCCGGAGCATCTGCAAGATGCCGCCTTGATCGACGGCTACCAGCGCATCAGCGCGCTGACTTTCGAGGTGAAGGTCGACGTGGTCGAGTCGCTCGGCGCCGACAAATACGTCTACTTCACTACCGAAGATTGCGTTGTTCAATCGGACCAGCTGTCCGAGCTCGACGGCGGAATCCGAGGGAGAGGAGCACGAATTCGTGGCCAGGGTTCCCGCCGCGTCGAAAGCGGCGAAAGGGAAGTCACTCGAATTGGCCTTCGACACCTTGAAACTCGCCGTTTTCGATGCCGACACCGGCGTGAACTTGACTGTTCCACCGCCACCTGAGAGCGAGTGACCCAGATATTGGCCCGGGTGCGCGCGCACCTGCGTGCTCACTTCTCCGAAGCGGGCCTCCGACGCCGAGCCTGATGCGCGAGCGTGACGTTTCTGGGCGCCGAGCCGATCGAGGTGCTGCGGTTTCGCCCGCGGTCCAGACGGGGTGGTGCATTACGTCTCGCTGGGCTGCTCGCGGCATCCGATGACCGATCCGGCGGAGATGGTCGCCGATCCGAGCGTGGCCCGCGCGCCGAAGTCGTTCTGCGGCTACGCAATCCGGGGCCGATCACCCGTCTGGCGCACAGCCTGGCGATCGTGGCGGCAACGCCCGCGGTCGACGGCGTGGTGCTGACCGAAGACGCGTTGATCGATCTCGGTTCGCCGCTGTGGGACACCCGATCAGGCCGGCGCCGTTCACCGCGATTCTGTTGGGTCGCAGCGACATTCCGGAACTGCCGCTGGAGCCGCCCCGCGATCCGGTGCGCTTTCTCTCCGCGACGCCGATCACCGCGACCGAGGCCGCCTGGGTGCGGCTGCGAGGCGCCGACGCGATGCGCGAGGCGTGGCAAAGCGACGGCGTGGATGTGCTGGATCCCAATCGGCCTGCTGCACAGCCAAATTGATTCGCCGGCGTGCTCGAGCAGGTAGAGCCAGTCTCTGCGGCGGAAGTTGCGGTACAGCAGCGCGCAGACGATCACCAACAGGACGAGGGTTGCCGGGTACCCCCAGTGCCATTTCAATCCGGGCATGTACTCGAAATTCATCCCGTAGATACCGGCGATCAGCGTGGGCACCGCCAGAAGGGCCGCGTACGCCGATATTTTGCGCATGTCGGTGTTCTGCTGCATCTCGACCCGGGCCAGCGCGGCCTGCACCAAGGAGCTGAGATTCTCGTCGTAGCTGGCGATCTGATCGGCGGCGTGGGCGTGGTGGTCGCCGACGTCGCGCAGATAGCGTCGCACCTCTTTGGAGATCAGGTCCTTGTGTTCGGTCTGTAACCGCGCAAAAGGCATTGAGAGCGGGTTGACGCACCGGCGCAGCTCGACGACTTCCCGCTTGAGCAGATAGATCGGCTCGATATTTGTCCGGTGGCCGGGCGCGAACGCCACCTCCTCGATGGCGTCGATATCGGTCGCCATCAGGTCGGTCACCTCGAGGTAGTGGTCGACGACCGTGTCGGCTATGGCGTGCATCACCGCGAATGGGCCCAGCCGCATGTGCGCGGGGTCGGCGTCCAGTCTCTTGCGCACGTCGGATAACCCGCCGTGCTCGCCGTGTCGGACTGTCACCACGAAGTCCCCGTTGACGAAAATCATGATCTCGCCGGTCTCGACGATCTCGCGGGTCAGCACCAGCGAATCGTGCGGAACGTAATTGACCGTCTTGAGAACCAGGAACAGTGTCTCGTCGTAACGCTCCAACTTCGGCCGCTGGTGGGCCTGTACGGCGTCCTCGACCGCCAGTGGGTGCAGGCCGAAAACGCTGCCGACCTCCTGCATCTGGTGCTCGGTGGGCTCGTGCAGGCCGATCCAGGCGAACGCTTCCTGGCCGGCCAGCTGTAGCTCGCCCACCTTGGCCCGTGCCTCGGCATGGGTAAAAGTCCCGGGCAGTCGCACCCCGTCGACATAGATGCCGCAGTCGACCACCGCCTGCTCGGCAGGCAGGTGCTCCGGCTGCGGATGCGGAGGCTCGTCCCTCTCGGGCCGTGCCCCAGGACGCAGTGTTTCCGGTAGATCGCGAAACGAAGGCATCCCTCACCTCCCGTCGCAGTCCGGATCCGATGAAGCCTCGGTCATGCTACGCGCCTAAGACGTCTATTGCCCCACGAGCGGGTGCGGCTGAGCTGGTGTGATTGACGCGGAGGTCGGGGCCGGGGTTTTTCGCGCGGGTGCGTGCGCTAGTTTCGACGCGACGCAATTGGCGCGTAGGGCCGATCTCCACGAGGAGTTAATTGACGTGAGCACGACACCCCTGAAGGTTGCCGTCACCGGCGCTGCCGGCCAGATTGGTTATAGCCTGCTGTTTCGCCTGGCGAGCGGCTCGTTGTTGGGTCCTGACCGCCCGATCGAGCTGCGGCTGTTGGAGATCGAGCCGGCCCTCAAGGCGCTCGAGGGCGTCGTGATGGAGCTCGACGACTGCGCGTTCCCCTTGTTGTCGGGAGTGCAGATCGGCGCGGACCCGAACAAGATATTCGACGGCGTGAACCTGGCGTTGCTCGTCGGCGCCAGGCCCCGCGGCCCGGGCATGGAGCGCGGGGACCTGCTGGAGGCCAACGGCGCGATCTTCACCGCGCAGGGCAAGGCGCTGAACTCCGTCGCCGCCGACGACGTCCGCATCGGCGTCACCGGTAACCCGGCCAACACCAACGCGCTGATCGCGTTGAACAACGCGCCCGACATTCCGCACGAGCGATTCTCGGCGTTGACCCGTCTGGACCACAACCGGGCGATCTCGCAGCTGGCTCACAAGACGGGTGCCGACGTCAGCGACATCAAGAAGATCACCATCTGGGGTAATCACTCGGCCACCCAGTACCCCGACATCTTCCACGCGGAGATCAAGGGCAAGAACGCCGCCGAAGTGGTCAACGACCAGTCCTGGATCGAGAACGACTTCATCCCCACCGTCGCCAAGCGCGGCGCGGCGATCATCGATGCCCGCGGCGCGTCGTCGGCCGCCTCGGCCGCGTCGGCAACCATCGATGCCGCGCGGGACTGGCTGCTCGGCAGCCCGAAGGACGACTGGCTGTCGATGGCCGTGGTGTCCGACGGCTCCTACGGTGTGCCCGAGGGGCTGATCTCCTCGTTCCCGGTCACCACGAACGACGGCAACTGGAAGATCGTCACCGGCTTGGACATCGACGACTTCTCCCGCGGCCGGATCGACAAATCGACTGCCGAGCTCGCCGACGAGCGGGAAGCCGTCACCGGCCTGGGCCTGATCTGAGGCACGTGGCGACCGCGAGCGCGGTGAAGCCGGGCGCAGCGGGTCGCCACGGACTCACCTTGTCGATTTAGGACTACTGATGAGTAGTCAGTACGCTGGTCGGCGTGTCTGAATTGGTTGAATCGATACAGACGCCGACCGAGCAGGGCGCTATTACCGACGCGGAGATCTTCGATGCGCATTCGGGGGGCAAGCTTTCTGTCGGCCTGACGACGGCGCTGGATACCCGGCGCTCGTTGTCGATCGCGTACACCCCGGGTGTTGCACAGGTCAGCCGCGCAATCGCCGGCGATCACACTCTGGCCGCCCGCTACACATGGTCGGGCCGGTTGGTGGCCGTGGTCAGCGACGGCAGCGCGGTCCTTGGCCTGGGTGACATCGGGCCGGCGGCGTCGTTGCCGGTGATGGAAGGCAAATGCGGGCTGTTCAAGGAGTTCGCCGGGCTGGATGCCATCCCGCTGGTGCTGGACACCAAGGATCCCGACGAGATCGTCGAAACGCTGGTGCGGCTTCGTCCGACATTCGGCGCGGTCAACCTCGAGGACATCGCCGCGCCCCGCTGCTTTGAGATCGAACGTCGGGTCATCGAGGCGCTGGACTGCCCGGTGATGCACGACGATCAGCACGGCACCGCGATCGTCGTGCTGGCCGCGCTGATGGGCGCTGCAACAGCCTTGGACCGCGACATGACTGCGCTGCGCGTCGTCATCGCCGGCGCCGGGGCAGCGGGTATCGCATGCGCTAATTTGCTTCAAACCAAGGGTATTTCGGACATCACCGTGCTCGACTCGCGTGGCATTCTGCATCGCGGCCGCGGCGACATGAACAGCGTGAAAGCCGAACTTGCCGGACGCACCAACCCGCTCGACCGTACCGGCGGCATGGTCGAGGCGCTGGAGGGGGCCGACGTTTTCCTCGGTGTCTCCGGCGGGGTGGTTCCGGAGGAGTTGATCGCGACAATGGCGCCGCAAAGCATCGTGTTCGCGTTGTCGAATCCCGACCCGGAGGTCAACCCGGACTTGGCGGCCAAACACGCGGCGGTGGTCGCCACCGGGCGAAGCGATTTCCCGAACCAGATCAACAACGTGTTGGCGTTCCCCGGAGTTTTTCGCGGTGCGCTGGACGCCGGTGCGCGCAGGATCACCGAGAAGATGAAGGTGGCCGCAGCCGAGGCGATCCTCTCCGTCGTCGCCGACGACCTGGGGCCGGATCGGATTGTCCCGAGCCCGCTGGACCCGCGGGTTGCGCCGGCGGTGGCCGCTGCCGTGGCCGCCGCCGCAGATCCCGCGGAGTGACCGCCGGCAGGTTGACCGCTCTGGCGCTCGCTGCCGCGCTGGCGGTGACCGGCTGCGGGGGTGCCCGGAACAACGCGCATGAGCTGGTGGTCGGGTCGCGTCCGGGCGTCGAGTCGGTGCTGCTGGCCGACATTTACACCGGGGCGCTGCGCTCCTACGGGTTCCCGGCGCGCAGCGAGCAGGCAACCGACCCGCTGAGCAAGCTCGACTCGGGTGCCTTTGTCGTCGTCCCCGGTTTCACCGGCCGGGTGCTGCAGCGCTTTCAGCCCGGCACAGCCGTCCGGTCCGACGCGCAGGTCTACAAGGCGATGGTTGGCGCGCTGCCCGAGGGCGTCGCCGCCGGCGATTACACGACCGCTGCCGAGGACAAACCCGCGCTGGCGGTCACCGAGTCGACGGCCAAGAGCTGGGGCGGCACTGATCTGAGCGCGCTGCCGCAGCACTGCGACGGCCTGGTCGTCGGATCGATCGCCGGGGCGTCGACACCATCGGCGGTCGGTAGCTGCCGACTACCGGTTGCTCGCGAATTTCACGACGATGCAACGCTTTTCGCCGCGCTTCGGGCGGGAACGGTCACCGCCGTGTGGACCACTAGCACCGACCCGGGCGTGCCCGTCGATCTGGTCGTGCTGACCGACGGCAAGCCGGCGCTGGTGCAGGCCGAAAACGTGGTGCCGCTGTACCGCCGCAACGAGCTGACCGATCGGCAGCTGCTGGCGGTCAACGAGGTGGCGGGTGTGCTGGACACCGCCGCGCTGGTCGAGATGCGCCGGCAAGTGGCCGCCGGCGCCGACCCCCAGGCGGTCGCCGACGGGTGGCTGAGCGAACACCCGCTGGGCCGCTAGCGCGGGCGGTCGACTAGCGCGACGGCGGTTTTATCCGGCCGATCACGGGGGCGAACAGCCGCTGGTATCCGGAACCGGTGATCCGCACGATCAGGTCCAGCACGACGGCGTCCTTGCCGACCAGCACCCGGGCCTTGTTCTTGCGGACCGCGTCCAGGATGATCTCGGCCGCCCGTTGCGGGGTGGTGCTGGCCAGTCGCTTGTCGAAGAGGTTGTACTGCTTCTCGCGGTCTACACCCTCTGCGGTGAGGGCATTGCGGGCGATCGCGGTTTTGATGCCGCCGGGGTGCACCGCCGTCACCTTCACCGGGTCGCGGTTGAGCACCAACTCCTGGCGCAGGGCTTCGGTGAAGCCGCGCACCGCGAATTTGGCGGAGTTGTAGGCGGCTTGCCCGGGTATCGACATCAGCCCGAAGAGGCTGGAGACGTTGACGATGTGGCCGTCGCCGGAGGCGATCAGATGCGGCAGGAAGGCCTTGGTGCCGTTGACGACGCCCCAGAAGTCGACGTCCATCACCCGCTCGATGTCCTTGAACTGGGTGATCTCGACGTCGCCGGTGAAGGCGATGCCGGCGTTGTTGTAGATCTGGTTGACCTTGCCGAAATGCTCGTGGATCTGGTCGGCGTAGGCGTGAAAGGCCTCACGCTCGGTGACGTCGAGTCGGTCGGCCCGGACCGGCACGCCGATGGCCTTCAGCTGTTCTTCGGTCTGCGCGAGTCCCTCGAGGTCGACGTCGCTGATCGCCAGCGTGGCACCAGAGCGGCCGAGCTCGACGGCCAGCGCTTGGCCGATACCTGACCCGGCGCCGGTGACCGCGGCCACCTTCCCGGCGAACCCTTCCATTGGACGCTCCTTGCTACGTGGGTTGCCGTAAAGATTAGCCGGTACCGGCGGTATCTCCTATTCGCGGGTTCACGCGGAGTCCGTCAGGGGTGACGAGCGCCCGGCTAGAACGCAGAGTCAGACAGCGTGACAATCACGGGCATCGCGGGCGCCGCGAATGACAAAGACCCCCAACAATGTTGGGGGTCTTTGAGAGTTGTCAGGCCCAGCTGGAGCCGACGGCGCTGTCGGTGGAGTTCATGTTGTTGCCGGCCGTCTGGACCTTTTGGCCGTGCTGGTTGGCTTGTTCGTAGATGACCTGGAAGTTGCGACCCAATTGGGTGATGAACTCCTGGCAGGCCACCGAACCCGAACCGCCCCAGAAGTCACCGGCGGCCAGCACATCGCGCACGATGGACTGGTGCTCGGCCTCCAGGGATGCGGCCTGGGAGCGGATCAGGGCGCCGTGGGCATCCACGTCGCCGAACTGGTAGCTGATCGACATAGTGTTCTCCTACTAAAGATGTGTGCGGGTGGGGGTTAGCTGGACAGGATGTGCTGGGAGGCCTGCTCTTGCTGTTCGTAGTTGTTGGCGTCGCGGATCAGTCCGTCGCGCACCCCGTGCAGCATGTTGACGATGTTGCGGAAGGCCTGGTTCATCTGGCCCATGGTGTCGTAGGACGTCATCTGGGCGGTCCCGCTCCAGCCGGCACCGGCGATGTTTTGGCTCGACGCCCACATCTTGCGGGCCTCGTCCTCCACCGTCTGGGCGTGCACATCGAAACGGCCCGCCATCGCCCGCATCTCGTGCGGGTCAGTCATAAAACGCGTAGGCATATCTCTATCTCCTTATCTGTGAGGTCATTTGGGCGTTGGTCGGTGTTTGTCTATCCGCCGGCCGGTGAGCGCGGCATCACCTTGGCGGCGACTCGAGAGCCCATGCTGCTCATACCGCGTCCGGCCAGCGCGCCCATCAATCCCTGGGAGAACGGGCTGCTGGGCAGGCCGTGGGTCATCGACGGGGCGGCGACACTGGTGTCGGGCATGATCGGGGCCGCGCGAGCCATTTCCGGGGCCATGCCGTGCCAGCCGTTGGGTACCGACAGCCCGCCGACGTGCTGGGCGTGGGCCATCGTCGCCGCGATGTTCGACCCCCACGAGCGCAGCTGGCCGCCCACACCGGTCGTCACGCTGGCCAGCTTGCCGTCGACGAACTTGCCGACGTTGGCCATTATGCTGTCGCCGGCGCTGGCCAGGGTCGAGCCGGCGCTGCTGCTGGCCGAGCTGCCCGAGCTCATGAACATACGCGCGGGCATGCTGCTCAGCATGCCCATGTAGTAGGTGACCTGCACCGGAAGCAGCGCGGCGGTGGGATCCGCGGCTACCGCAGTGGCCACCGACCCCAGCCAGGTCGGCAGCGCGCTCAAACCTGCCGGCCCGGCCCCCTTGTAACCAAAAAGATTCGCAAAGTCCAGAAGCAGCTGATCGATGATCGTGCTGGTGCTGTCGGCCGGGGTGGCTGCCGCTGCCGCGGTGCTGGCCACTGCGCCGCTGGCCACCTGGGGGGCCGCGGCCTGTGCGGGCAGGGCGCTGGCCGCATGGGAGTTCACCTGATAGGTGTCCATGCCCAGTGCGTCCTGGATCCAGTACTCCAGGTACTGCGCCTCGTTGGTGGCGATCGCCCCGGTGTTTTGGCCCAGGAAGTTGTTGGCCACCAACGTGGCCAACTCCGCCCGGTTCTCCGCGATCGTGGGCAGCGGCACCATCGAGGCATACGCGCTCTGATATGCCGCGGCCGCCGCCTGGGCCTGGACGCCGGTCTGGGCGGCGGTGGCCGCCGTATTCTGCAGCCAGGCGATGTAGGGGGCGGTCGCCGAGGCCATCCGCGCCGACGACGGCCCCAGCCACGAGCCGGTGACCAGGTTGGTGATCAGGGTCTGATACTGGGTGGCGGTGCTCTCCAGATCGGCGGACAACGAATTCCAGGCCGCCGCCGCCTCCATCAATGGACCCGACCCCGCCCCGGTAAACATCAGGGCGGAATTAATTTCCGGGGGAAACAGCGAAAAGCTCATCGGCGTGAGACCCGGTTACCCCGCGTGCGCTGCGTTCGCGGCTTCGGTCAACGCATAGGCACCGGCACCGGAGCGCAACGCGGCCACCAACTGCTCGTGCACTGCCGCGGCTTGCGCGGCGAGCTGCTGATAGGCCACGCCCTGCTTGCCGAACTGCGCCGCGGTCATCGCCGACACGAGGTCGGAGGCCGCCGGGGCCAGACTCGTCGTCGGCGCTGCCGCCGCCGTGTTACGGGCGACCATCGCGTCACCGATCCCGGACAGACTGCTCGCAGCCCCCGACAGCACTTCCGGATTCGTAGTTACGAACGACACCTTCAGACCTCCTCCAATGACCCAACCGACACCCACGTTAGACGTTACTTCAGGCTGGGCGTTAGTTTGACATCCCCAAGACAACTGCCACGCGTGATGGCTGACAAATCGTATGCTTTTTTTGCCGTGAGCGGTATCCCAAATCGCGAAACGATGTCGGCCGGAAAGCGCACGTTAACCGGGACGTTTGTTCGCACGGGCCGATCCCTCAGGTGATTGTCAGGTACGCATCCCGACCTCGAGTTTGCCGCGAACGTTCGCCACCGGCGGTCGTCGTCGAGTGTCGTCCGGGGAGCGCCGGCAGGGCGGTAGGGTTGCCGCGTGACCGAGCGACCGCCGACTCTTTACATCTTTCCGCATGCCGGCGGGTCAGCGGAATTTTACGTTCCTTTTGCCAAAGCATTTTCCAGCGACATAAAACGCATTGCGGTCCGATACCCGGGACGTGCTGGTACTCACGATCTTAGGTCGTTTACCAGCATTCCCGATCTTGCCGACAAGGTATGCCGGATGCTGGCCCCGCCGGGGCCCGACGACAAGGTGGCGTTCTTCGGCCACAGCATGGGCGGGTTGCTGGCGTTCGAGGTCGCTCGGCGATTCGAAGTGGCGGGAAGCCCGATTGCCGCGCTGTTCGTGTCCGCCTGTGCGGCGCCCGGCCGAGTCGGTTACGAGCACATCCCGGAGTCCGATCGTGGCCTGCTCGATGCGGTGAGCCAGATGACCGGCGTGAACCCCGAGTTCCTGGAGAACGAGGAATTCGCGGCCAACATCCTGCCGACGCTGCGTGGGCTCAAGGCCATCTCGAAGTACGACTGCCCACCTGATGCGACGGTTTCCTGCCCGGTCTTCGCCTTCCTGGGCGATGACGACGAGGTTGCCACGCAGGAGAAGGTGTCGCCCTGGTCGGAGCGCACCACATCGGAGTTCAGTCTGCGGGTTTTCCCCGGCCATCACTTCTACCTCACCGACCACATACCCGAACTGGTCAGCGACATCGAAAGCAAGATCCTGGCGCACTGCCGCGGTTGACGACTGCAAAAAAATACTCTCGGCAATTGGAACTGCTCGACGGCCGGCCGTCAGGATATTTCCGACGCCACCGTCATTTTGCAAAACATTATTTTAATCGTGACTAATAGCGCTCCGGAAGTCCTTGTGCGGCCGATATATTGGACGCCGAAGCCAGTAAATTGGACACCGCGGCTGTTCGGCATTTGCGTGAGTTTTGTGGTAATCCCCGACACGCTTGGCCCGAGCCATGTTTCAACGCCTGCAACATATGCAACAGCCCAAACACCGCCATGCTCGTCGCCAGCAAACCGCAGCTCGACGAAGATTCAGCCCTGGTCGGCGATCTGCGGTCGGCCGGCTCCGTAGTGTACCGGCGGCCATCGGTAACCGTCCAACTCGTCTGATTGAACGACTTCTGGCGATTACGAAAAATTTACGGCCATCAAGCCGATTTGTTTAGACCAGTCGAGCGACGGGTACGCGAGCACGCGCAAGGTCATGCGACCAGCGGAGGAGCAACACAGTTTGACTGTTTAGCAAACCTATGGTCTGATCAAGCCCGGCAGGCAGCGCCGTGCTCCTGTTTGTCGCGCGTATTACATTCTTGGGTTTTGGGTCCGAGAAGTGCGGCGGCCCTGTTAATCTCCTGCATCACAAGCGCCCTACGTCGTACGTGTTCAGGGCTCTAGATCTAGAGGGGTGGTGTCCCGATGGCGGAAACCGAAGCTTCGATTCCCGCGGCGTTGGGGGAGAGGGCCCGGCAACAGCCGGACTTGCGTGCGTACACGTTCATCGACTACGACGTCGACCCTGAGGGTTACTCCCAGACCTTGACTTGGTCTCAGGTTTACCAGCGCGCGCAGGTGGTCGCGGCCGAAATCGTGTCCTGCACGTCGCCCGGGGACCGGGTGGCGATCCTCGCGCCGCAGGGCCTGGAATACATCATCGGCTTTCATGCCGCGATAATGGCCGGCTGCATCGCAGTGCCGTTGCCCGTGCCGCAGTTCGGCGCGCACGACGAACGCGCCTCCGCGGCCCTGCAGGACAGCGTTCCGACGGTACTCCTCACGACATCGGCTGTTGTCGCAGAAGTCGTTTCATGTGCTCGAGCGCTTCCTGGCACGCCGCTGGCAGTGGTCGAGATCGACGCGCTTGACCTCGATGCCGAGCCAACGTTCTCGCGCGCCAGCCGGCCACACCCCAAAACTGCGTTGCTGCAGTACACCTCCGGCTCGACCCGTTCGCCGGCTGCCGTCGTGGTGACGCACAAGAACATCCTCGCCAACATCGAGCAGGTCATCGCCGACTATTGCGAGGGCGACGGGGGAGTTCCGCCGGCGGACTTGACAATGGTCTCGTGGCTGCCCACCTACCACGACATGGGTTTGCTACTGGGGGTCACCGGTGCGTTGACAATCGGACTTCACTCTGTGCTGATGAGCCCGATGGCGTTCCTGCAGAGACCCGCGCGGTGGGCGCAGCAGTTGGCCAAAAACAGCCGTCCCTTCACGGCAGTACCGAACTTCGCCTTCGAACTGGCCGCACGACGGACCAGTGATGCCGACATGGCCGGGCTCGACTTGTCGCACGTACATACCGTTCTCAGCGGTAGCGAGCGGGTACACGCGGCGACGATCCGGCGTTTCCTGGATCGATTCGCTACGTTCAACTTCCCCGCAACCGCGCTGAAGCCGTCCTACGGCCTGGCCGAGGCGATGGTCTATGTGGCGTCATCGGGTCCGGGAAGGCCGCCAACCGTCGCCAACTTCGACTACGAGAAGCTGTCGGCCGGCCATGCGGAGGCCTGCGATAACGAGAGCGGGGTTGAGCTGGTCGGTGTCGGCACTCCGCGCGCGTCCACAATCCGGATCGTCGACCCGGACACCCGCGTCGAGAATCCGGCCGGCATGGTCGGCGAGGTCTGGTTGCACGGCGACAACATCGCCAACGGCTACTGGCGCAAGCCGCAACAGTCGCAGCGGACGTTCGGCGGACAGCTGGTCGATCCGTCGGCTGGCACGCCGACTGGGGCCCTGGCTTCGGACCGGAGATTTGGGTGTCATCCACGACGGCGAGCTGTTCATCATCGGACGCATCAAAGATCTGCTGATCGTGGATGGGCGTAACCACTATCCCGACGACATCGAGGCGACGACACAGGAGATCAGCGGGGGCCGCGTTGCGGCGATCTCGATCCCGGGTGATCGGACTGAGCGGCTGGTCGTGATCGCGGAGATGAAGAACCGGGGCACCTCCGAAGAGGAGATGCAACAAAAGCTTCGAACCGTGAGACAGCAGGTGACGTCTGCGATTTCGAAGTCGCACGGCCTGCGCGTTGCCGATCTTGTGCTGGTGCCGCCCGGCTCGATTCCGATCACCACCAGCGGCAAGATCCGCCGTTCGTCGTGTCTCGAGGTGTACCGGCAGGACGAGTTCAGTCGTCTGGATTCCACCGCATGACGTCCCTCGGCTGATGCCGAGACGCCTAAGTAGTGGCATCCTGACGGCTTTACACTGCAGCGAGAGTAAAGCCAATGTCATCGATAGAATCTTCCATACCCGCTGTGCTGAGGGAGCGCGCCGAGCGCCAGGACCACACCGGATGACATCATTGAGCGGGGCTGGGTACCTCGCACAAGGTCGAATACTGCAACAGCTTTCTGACAGATTGGGGGGAGCGCGTGACTGGTGCGCCGCCTGATCGTCGCGCGATCATCACCGAGGCATTGCGCAAGATCGACGACCTGACCGCGCAGCTGGAAATTGCTCAAAAGGGCGACATCGAGCCGATCGCCGTAATTGGGATGGGCTGCCGGTTTCCGGGTGGAGCCGATAACCCGGCCCAGTTCTGGCAGCTGCTCCAGGCTGGCGTCGACGGCATCGTCCGGGTGCCCCCGGAGCGTTGGAACGCCGACGTTTTCCACTCCGACGACCACTCGGCGCCGGGGACGATCTGCAGTCCAGAGGGCGGTTTCCTCACGTCGTGGCGACCCGACGAATTCGACGCCGAATTTTTCGGGATCTCACCGCGCGAGGCAGCCGCGATGGATCCCCAACAGCGATTGTTGCTCGAAGTTGCCTGGGAAGCACTGGAAAACGCGGGCATCACCGCGCAGACGATCCGGGGTACGCAAACCTCGGTCTTCGTTGGAATGACCACCTATGACTACGCTCTGATGCTGGCCGGAAGGCTGCCGCCGGAAGAAGTCGACCCGCACGTACCGTTCGGGAATGCGGCGAACTTCGCCGCGGGGCGGTTGTCGTATTTCCTGGGCGTACACGGCCCGGCGGTGGTGATCGACACCGCGTGCTCGTCGTCGCTGGTCACCGTCCATCTGGCCTGCCAGAGCCTGCGCCGGCGGGAAAGCGATCAGGCTTTGGTCGCCGGGGTCAACATGATGCTGAGTCCGGAAAACAGCGTCGCCACCTCGCGGTGGGGGATGTTGGCTCCCGACGGCCGCTGCAAAACCTTCGATGCGGATGCGGACGGCTATGTCCGTAGCGAGGGTTGCGGCGTGGTGGTGCTCAAGCGGCTCAGTGATGCGCTGCGCGACGGGGATTCTGTGTTGGCGGTGGTGCGCGGTTCGGCGGTCAACCAGGACGGCCCGAGCAGCGGGCAGACGGTGCCCAGCGGGCCCGCGCAGCAGGCGGTGTTGCGGGCGGCGTTGGCGGCAGCGCGCCTGCAGCCCGCCGATATCGACTACATCGAGGCGCACGGCACCGGTACGGCGTTGGGGGATCCGATCGAACTGGGAGCCTTGAGCCAGGTATTCGGCGAGCGAGACGGCTCGGCGCCGCTAGTGCTCGGGTCGGTGAAGACCAATCTCGGTCATCTGGAATCAGCGGCCGGGATCGCCGGGTTTATCAAGACCGTGTTGAGCGTGCAGCACGGCTACATCCCGCGGCACCTGCACTTCAAGACGCTGACCCCGAACGCTGTCGAGGGCGCGTCGCGGTTCACGATCGCGGACCAGGGCATGCAGTGGCCGGCCGTGGCCCGGGCCCGCCGGGCCGGCGTGTCGTCCTTCGGCGTCAGTGGGACCAACGCCCACGTGCTGCTCGAGCAGGCCCCGGCCGCCGAGCCGGTGGCCGCGCAGCCCGAGCCGCCAGTCACCACCCTGGTGATCTCCGGGAAGACGCCGGCCCGGATCGCGTCGACGGCAGCGAAGCTGGCCGAGTGGATGATCGCCGACGGCGCCGGCGTTGCACTGGCCGATGTCGCCCACACCCTCAATCATCACCGCACCCGCCACCGGGTTTTCGCCACGGTCTGCGCGCGTGACCGTGTCCAGGCCGTGGCCGGACTGCAGGCCTTGGCGGCCGGCGAATCGGCAATCGGCGTGGTGGGCGCCCACGACGGGTTGTGCAAACCGGGCACCGTCTTCGTGTATTCGGGTCAGGGTTCGCAGTGGGCGGGCATGGGCCGGCAGTTGTTAGCGGATGAGCCGGCTTTCGCCGCCGCGGTCGACGAGTTAGAGCCGTCGTTCGTCGAGCACGTCGGGTTCTCCCTACGGCAGGTGCTGGCCGAGGGCCAGCCGGTGGCCGGGGATGCCCGGGTCCAGCCGGTTTTGCTGGGTTTGCAGTTGGCGTTGACCGCGTTGTGGCGCTCCTATGGGATGGAACCCGATGCGGTGATCGGGCATTCGATGGGTGAGGTGACCGCAGCGGTGGTGGCCGGGGCGCTGAGCCCCGCCGACGGGCTGCGGGTGATCGCCACCCGCTCGCGGCTGATGTCGCGGCTCGCCGGCCAAGGGGCGGTGGCGCTGCTCGAACTGGATGCCGAGGCGGCCGAAAAGCTGATCGCCGACTATCCCGAGGTCAGTCTGGCGGGCTACCTCTCGCCGCGGCAGACCGTGGTCGCCGGGTCGGTGGCCCAGGTAGACGCGGTGATTACCGCGGTAACGGCCCAAGAGCGATTCGCGAAGCGGGTGAATATGGAGGTCGCCTCGCACACCGCGCTGATGGACCCCATCTTGCCCGAGTTGCAGTCGGCGCTGGCCGACCTGGTGCCCAAAGCACCGACGATTCCCTTCATCTCCACCGTCGTCGACACCGCCACCACACCGTCGTTTGATGCTGATTACTGGGTCGCCAACGTGCGCCAGCCGGTGCGGCTGCGCCAAGCCATCGCCACCGCCGCCGAGCACAACGCCACCTTCATCGAGGTCAGTCCTCACCCCACGCTGATGCACGCCGTCAGCGAAACACTGGAATCCACCCACCACCACAGCATCGGGACGCTGTCTCGTGACGGTGATGACACGGTCAGCTTCCACACCAACTTCAACAGCACGTGTGTGGTCCAGCCCCCGCAGCTGCCGCATCCGCCCGAGCCGCATCCGGTGCTGCCCGGCGCGCCCTGGCATCACACCCGGCACTGGATCGGCGCCGAAAGTTACGTCAAGGCAGCCGAATCCGCGCCCAAGCCCGGCACTCTGCTCGGCGAGCACATCGCGGTCGCCACCACACCGCCGACGCATCTGTGGCAGGCGCGGCTGACGCCGGCCAACAAGCCCTATCCGGGTTCGCACCACAACAATGGCGTAGAGATCATTCCGATATCGGTTCTGCTGCAGACGCTTTCGGCCGCGGCAGCCGAATATGGCGCGTCGATAGTCTCAGATGTCCGATTCGACTATCCGATCGTCGTCGACGAGCCGCGGGTGATTCAGGTGGTCGCAGACGCCGCGTCGGTCACCGTGTCATCGAGTGCTGTGAGTGCTGTGAGTGCCGGGAGCGCCGCAAGCCCCGAAAATGGCGGCTCCGCGCAACGTTGGGTCAAGCACGCCAGCGCCCGAATCGCCCGCGAGCTGCAGGACCACGAAGCGGACGACCACGGCCGTCTCGAGACTCAGGACGCGTCGGACGCCGAGTTTGCCGACGAGTCGGTGACCTCGTTCTGGCGGACGTGGGGCAGTGAAGGACGGCCGTTCGAATGGTCGATCGGCTCCTGCCGGTCGGCGGGCGGTCGATTGCACGCCGACGTCGAGTTGTCCAAGCCCTCGGCGGTCGCGCTGCTGGACGCCGCGATCCACGTCGCCCGGTTGCTGGACAGTTCCAACCCGCGGCTGATGATTCCGGCTGCTGTCGCACGGGTCCGATTCGCAGCCGAACTTGTCGACCCGGGCGGCCACATCGAGGTGCGGCGGCGCGGCGGCAACGACGAAGAACTCGTCGTCGACATCGCGGTAACGGCGCCGGACGGCAGTGCCTGCATCGACGTCCGGGGACTTCGCTATGCGGCGGTGGACGCGAGCGCTTCTGCCTTCTCGACCTCCCGCGCCGACGACCCGCCGACGATGGTGCACGCGATTGATTGGCAACCCTTACAGCCTGTCGAGGATGATGCCGATTCGCACCAACCGGCCGATGGCTTGGCCACGATTGCGGTGCTGGGCGAGGACAGCGTCGCTGGCACGCTGCGCGATCGGCTCGCCGACGCCGGGTACCGGTCGGCCGCGGTCGCCGACGCACGATACGTCCTCTACGCCGCCGACTCCGACTCCGACAAGACCGACCTCGACTGCGCGGTTCGGCTGTCGATGGAGGTGGCGGATCTGGTCCGCGGATTGGCCGAGCGGGACGACGATCACCCGGTCACGCTGTGGATCGTCACTCGCGGCGTTCGCGAGGGTGCTTCTGCGGCGGCGGTGCGGCAGAGCTGTCTGTGGGGAACCGCCGGGGTCATCCGGGCCGAGCAGCCGCAGCTGTGGGGCGGCCTGGTCGACGTGCCGGACGAGGCCGACGTCGCTGATTGGGTATCGGCGCTGTCCATGATCCTGCGGACACCGCCCAAATCCATCCTGGCGCTGCGTGACGGCAGATTCCTCACGCAGGTTTTCGCGCCCGTCTCCGGTGAACCGGTCCGCGAGCCGCTGCGGTGTCGCCCGGATGCGGCATACCTGGTCACCGGCGGCATGGGTGCGCTCGGTCTGCTGATCGCGGGTTGGCTCGCCGATCGCGGCGCGCGTCGTCTGATCCTGGCCGGCCGCACGCCGCTGCCACCACGTCGTGATTGGGATGACCCCAGTACGGACGCCGAGAACAGGCACAAGGTCGCCGCCATCCGGGCGCTGGAATCCCGCGGGGTCACGGTGGATGCCGTGGCCCTCGACGTGGGTTCGCGGGACGCGGTGCAAGCACTTGTGGCGAAGCGCGACGCCGACGGGGCGCCCCCGATACGCGGCGTCATCCACGCCGCCGGAATCACCGACGCCCAACTGCTCACCGAGGTCACCGAGAGCCGTCTTCGGCACACCATGTCGCCGAAAATCGCCGGTGCGCAGGCGTTGCACGAGGTGTTCCCGCCCGCTAGTCTCGACTTCTTGTTCATGACTGCCGCGGCCGGGGCGGTGTTCGGTGTCCCTGGGCAGGGCGCCTACGCGGCAGCCAATGCCTACCTGGACGGACTGGCGCACGCGCGTCACCGCCAGGGCTGCCACACTGCCAGCTTGGACTGGGTGGTCTGGCGGGGACTCGGGTTCGGCTCGGACGCCCAAATCGCGATGCAGGAACTCGAACGGCTGGGCTCACGGCCCGTCACCCCGGGAGAAGCCTTTGCGGCCTGGGATTACCTGGCGCGTTACGACGTTGCTCAAGCCCTGATGGCTCCGCTGCCGTCGTCCGAGGTGCCGGCGCCATCCGAGGCGGCGGCGATATCACCGGCGTGGTCGCAGATGCCTGCCGAGGACGTCCTGCGCGAACTGCAGGCCGGGCTGCGAGCCATCCTTGCCCGCGAGCTGCAAATGCCGGAAGCCGAGCTTGAGCCGGACCGGCCCTTTGCGGAGCTGGGCCTCAATTCGGTAATGGCGATGTCGGTTCGACGAGACACCGAGCAGTTCGTCGGCGTCGAGCTGTCAGCAACGATGCTTTTCAATTATCCGACGATCGTTGCATTGGCGGAGCATCTCGCCAAAAAGCTTCTACCGCACACAGAATCGGACAACGACATCGACGCGTTCGGCGATTCGGACAGCAGCGTCTTGGATGACCTGTTCGACAGCGTGGAGTCTGCTCCGGCTGGTAGTGAGAGGGGTACCTGATGCAGGGCTACCGGGACGGTACATCCCGCCGTTTGGAGATCCTGTCATGACCTCGGCTTTCGACGAGGCGGCTCTTCGGCACTGGCTGGCCGACTACCTCGTAACCAACGTCGGCTGCAGTCCCTACGACATCGACTTCGACGCGTCGATGAGCGATCTTGGTCTGGGCTCGCGCGACGCAATTGTGCTCTCCGGCGAGCTTTCCGAGCTGCTCGGTCGGAAAGTCTCGCCGGTGGAATTCTGGGAGCATCCGTCAATCGCTGACTTGGCGCAGTTTCTCAGTGGGTCCGAATCCTCCGCCGAGCCGGTCTACGAGGCCGAGCGTCGAAGCAGCACCGACGAGCCGATCGCGGTGATCGGCCTGGGCTGCCGATTCCCCGGTGGGGTCCACGGCCCGGAGGAGTACTGGGACTTTTTGTGCGAGGGTCGGTCCGCGGTGTCGGAAATGCCGGCGGATCGGTGGGCGCCATTCGAGGATGGCTCCGCTGAAATAGCGGAGGCACTCGCCCGCACCACGCGGTGGGGGACGTTCTTGGCCGACATCGACGCCTTTGACGCGGAATTCTTCGACATCTCCACCCGCGAAGCCGTGAAGATGGACCCCCAGCAGCGCATGCTGCTCGAAGTCGCTTGGGAGGCTTTGGAACACGCTGGGATTCCACCGAGTTCACTGCGCCGGTCGCAGACTGGCGTCTTTGCCGGAGCGTGCTACACCGACTACGGCTATCTGGCAGGTCTCGATCTGACCAGTGTCGACGCATGGAGTAACCCAGGTGGTGCGCTGAGCATCATCGCCAACCGGCTGTCGTATTTCCTGGACCTGCGTGGACCCTCCGTCACGGTGGATACCGCCTGTTCGTCATCGATCGTCGCTTTGCATATGGCGTGCCAGAGCCTGCGGATGCAGGAATCCGATCTGGCCATTGCAGCGGGAGTCAATCTCTTGCTGTCGCCGCACATCTTTCGTGGTTTCGATGAAACCGGTGTGATGTCGCGGAGCGGTGCCTGTCACACATTCGACGCGGACGCCGACGGGTTCGTCCGCGGCGAGGGCTGCGGGGTAGTGGTGCTCAAGCGACTGAGCGACGCACTGCGCGACGGCGATACGCTGCTGGCGGTGGTGCGGGGTTCAGCCGTCAATCAGGACGGTCGGTCCAACGGCCTGTTTGCCCCTAACCCGGCCGCCCAGATGGCGATGCTGCGCGCGGCGTACGCCAATGCGGGGGTGCCGCCGCATGAAGTGGATTATGTCGAGACCCACGGGACCGGAACGCTGCTGGGGGATCCGATCGAGGCGCGTGCGCTCGGTACCGTCCTCGGTAAGGGTCGTCCGGAGCAATCCCCGCTGTTGATCGGCGCGGTGAAGTCGAACCTCGGTCACCTCGAGGCGGCGGCCGGGGTTGCGGGGGTGATCAAGGCTGTGTTGGCGGTGCAGCGGGCAAGCATCCCGGCGAATCTGGGATTCGAGACCCCCAATCCCCATATTCCGTTCAACCAAATGCGGCTGAAAGTCGTTGCCGAGCAACAAGAGTGGCCACACACGTCGCATCCGCGGCGGGCTGGGCGTGTCCGCATTCGGGTTCGGTGGCACCAATGCTCATGTGGTGATCGAGCAGGCTCCTGCTTCGGTACCTGTTCTGCGCGAGGCCGATCCGGCCGTGACCACCTTGGTGGTGTCGGGCAAGACCCCGGAACGGATAGCGGCGCTGGCCACCACACTGGCCGAGTGGATGGCCGGTGCGGGTTCCGCAGTGCGGTTGCCCGATGTGGCTCATGCGCTCAATCACCACCGGGAGCGGCACGCTCAGTTTGCAACGGTCTGCGCCCGCGATCGCGCCGACGCGGTCAGCCGGTTGAAGGCCCTGGCCGCGGGGGGAGTGACGGAGGGAGCAGAGGGAATCGTGGGGCCGCACGACCGCCCGCGCAATCCCGGCACGGTGTTCGTCTACTCGGGTCAGGGCTCGCACTGGGCGGGCATGGGCCGCCAATTGCTCGCCGACGAGCCGGTGTTTGCCGAGGCCATCGCCGATTTGGAGCACGATTTTGTTTCCCACGTTGGGTTTTCGCTGCAGCAGGTGATCGCCGCCGGCGAACCGGTGAGCGGTGACGCGCAGGTACAGCCGGTGCTGATGGGGTTGCAACTGGCGCTGACCGAGTTGTGGCGCTCGTATGGGGTGCACCCTGATGCCGTGATCGGTCATTCGATGGGCGAGATCACCGCGGCGGTGGTGGCCGGGGCGCTCAGCGTGGCCGACGGACTGAGGGTGATCGCTATCCGCTCGCGTCTGATGTCGCCGCTCGCCGGACAGGGTGCGGTGGGATTACTCAAACTGGACGCCGAGGCCACCGCGGCGTTGATCGCCGACTATCCCAATGTCAGTGTGGCGGGCTACATCGCGCCGCAGCAGACGGTGATCGCCGGGCCGGTGGCGCCGGTCGATGCACTGATTGCCGCGGTGAGCGCGCAGAACAAGTTCGCCCGGCGGGTCAACATGGAGGTTGCCTCGCATACCGCGTTGATGGATCCGATTCTGCCCGACTTGCGCGCGGCGCTGGCGGATCTGGTGCCGGCGATGCCGACACTTCCGTTTGTCTCCACCGTTGTGCGCGACACCACCGCGCCGGTGCTGGATGCCGAGTACTGGGTAGCCAATGTGCGCCAGCCAGCGCTGCTGAGTCAGGCCATCAACGCAGCCGCAGAAGACCACGGCACCTTCATCGAGATCAGCGCCCACCCGATCTTGACGCATGCCATCAACGACACGCTGGATTCGCTGACCCATCACCATGCCGTCGGAACGCTGTGGCGCGACGGTGATGACACGGTCACTTTCCACACCAACGTCAACGCCGTCCACACCAGCCAGCCGCCGGAGACACCCCACCCGGCGGGACCGGCTCCGGCACTGCCCACTACTCCCTGGCACCATAGCAGACACTGGGCCACCAGTAGGCCACTGGCTCTGGTCAAACATGTTGAGCACGTTCGTATTCCGCGTGGACAGGTGGCGGATGGACCTATTCCGCCGGAGTGGTACAGCCAGCTGGCCTGGCCGGCTCGGACGTTGTCCGCAGGACGGCGAGACGCCGATAGCTCGTGGCTGGTGATCGCCGACTCCGAGCTCGGCGCGGAGATCGACCACGTTCTCGGCGATGACTCCGACGTGATGGTGCTGCCGGCTTCGCTGCTGGCCGAAGACACCGACGTTGAAGCGATCACCGACGCCCTCGCCGGAGCGACCCATGTGCTCTACGCACCGCAGGCGCTCGCTGACCACTTCGATGCCGAATCGGGATATGGCTTGTTCAACGCTGCGCGGAAGCTCGCCACGGCGGTGACCGAGATGGGGGTGGCGCCGCGGCTATTCCTGCTGACCCGCAATGCTCAGCCCGTCGGCGAAGGCGATCGCGCCAATCCCGCCCACGCGGTGTTGTGGGGACTGGGTCGCACGCTGGCACTGGAGCATCCGGAGATCTGGGGCGGCATCATCGATGTCGACGAATCGGTGCCCGCCGGCTTGGCCGCCCGGTATGTGATCGACGAAGCTCACGGCGGCGATGGCGAGGATCAGGTCGTTTATCGGGCCGGTATCCGCCGTGTCCCGCGGCTGCAAAGCGGTTACCTGCCGTCGACATCTCCGGTGGAACTGGACAGCAACAGCAGCTATCTGGTCATCGGCGCGACTGGGAATATCGGACCGCAGCTGATCCGCCAGCTTGCGGACAGCGGCGCCGGCACCGTCGTCGCGGTGTCCCGCAACCCCGGTTCACGCCTGGACGAGGTGGCTGCCGGCCTGTCGGCGACCGGAACCACCTTGGTGACGGTGGCTGCCGACGCGGCAGAAGAAACCGCGATGAGCGCACTGCTCGACCGCTTCGGCGCGGATCTTCCACCGTTGGCCGGCGTCTATGTGGCGGCCTTCGCGGGCGGGCCAATCACTCTGCGCGACATGACCGATGACGACGTCGCCGCGATGTTCCGGCCGAAGCTGAATGTGGTGGCGCTGCTGCACCGGCTTTCTCTTCGCCAGCCGCTGCGCCAGTTTGTGCTGTTCTCGTCGATCTCGGGAGTGACCGGTTCGCGCTGGCTGGCGCACTACGCGGCCACGACGACCTTCCTGGACACGTTCGCGTTTGCCCGTCGAGCGGCCGGACTTCCGGCCACCGCGATCAACTGGGGGCTCTGGAAGTCATTGTCCGACAGCCAATCCGACGAGGAACGGCGCGTGACTCTCGAGTCTGGTCTGGAGCCGATGCCCGATGAGGTTGCCATCCAGGCGCTGTCGTGGGTCACCGGTCCCGGCACCCCGGTGCGCTCCACCATCGTCGCGGCCGACTGGGGCCGGCTCGCCGCCGCATATCGCACCCGCGCCGCTCTACGCATCGTGGACGAGCTGCTGCCTATCGAAACCGAGGGCGAGGCTTCATCGACGGTGGCCACCGAGTTTCGGGAAGCGTTGCGCGAGTGCGAACCGACGGGGCGCCGCGGCCTTCTGGCCGATCACGTCACCGCGCAGGTCGTCGCGGCGATGGGGTGGGCGTCGCCGCAATTGCTGGACTCATCGGAGGGTTTCTTCCAATCCGGCATGGACTCGCTGATGAGCGTGACTCTTCAACGGGCCCTTTCCGAAAGCCTAGGCCAGGTCCTGCCGACGTCTGTGGTGTTCGACTATCCAACCGTCGAAGCGCTCACGGACTACCTGGCCACGATTCTTCCGGAACTGGTCGAGGTTGCCGATCAGGAAAGCATCGACGCCTACGAAGACCTGAGCGATGACGAACTGCTCAAAGAGCTTTCCGAGAGGCTGGGATGAACCGGTATCCGATGGAGCTCTACCGGCAGGATGAATCCGGCCGTTTGGATGCCGCGTCATGACAGCGCCTATGGACGAGGCCGCTTTTCGGGACTGGCTGGCCGACTACCTGATAACGAATATCGGGTGCAGTCCCGACGACATCGACTTCGACGCGTCAATGACCGACCTTGGTGTGGGCTCGCGCGACGCGATGGTGCTCTCAGGTGAGCTGAGTGAGTTGCTCGGCCGGAAAGTTTCGCCGGTGGAGTTCTGGCAGCATCCGACAATCGGTGATCTGGCGCGGTTCCTCAGCAGTCCCGAATCCGAAGCCGAGGCCGAGCCGGCGCCGGGTCCGGATCGAGGTGGTGTGGACGAGCCGATCGCGGTGATCGGTCTGGGATGCCGTTTGCCCGGTGAGATCGCCGGGCCGGAAGGGTTGTGGCAGTTCCTGTCCGAGGGCCGGTCGGCGGTCGGAGAGGTTCCGCCGGATCGGTGGGCACCGTTCGACGACGGCTCTCCGGCGGCGGCAGCAGCGTTGTCGCGCACCACCCGTTGGGGTTCTTTCTTAACTGAGGTCGACACTTTCGACGCGGAGTTCTTCGAGATCTCGCCGAGGGAAGCGGCCAAGATGGACCCGCAGCAGCGTCTGCTGCTGGAAGTGGCCAACGAGGCATTCGAGCATGCCGGGATTCCGACTGATTCGCTGCGGCATTCGCAGACAGGGGTTTTCGTCGGTGCGTGCGTGAGTGAGTATGGCTATCTGGCGACGACCGATCTGAGTCAAGTGGATGCCTGGTCGGGTATCGGCGGTGCGCTCAGCATTATTGCCAACCGCGTTTCGTACTTTTTTGATCTGCGGGGGCCCTCGGTCACGGTCGATACGGCGTGTTCGTCGTCGCTGGTCGCGCTGCATCTCGCTTGCCAGAGCTTGCGGGCCGGTGATGCGAGTCTGGCGATCGCCGCAGGGGTCAATCTGCTGCTGTCACCAGTAGTGACCCGCAGCTTCGATCAGGCCGAGGCGATGTCGCCGACCGGTCAGTGTCATGCGTTCGACGCGGATGCTGACGGATTCGTTCGCGGTGAGGGTTGCGGGGCGGTGGTGCTCAAGAGGCTCGGCGATGCGCTGCGCGACGGGGATCCGGTGTTGGCGGTGGTCCGGGGTTCGGCGGTCAATCAGGATGGCCGGTCCAACGGACTCATGGCCCCTAATCCTGCGGCCCAAATTGCCGTGCTGCGGGCCGCGTATGCCAACGCCAGCGTGCCGCCACAGGAGGTCGACTATGTGGAGGCCCATGGCACCGGCACCTTGCTAGGCGATCCCATCGAAGCCCGTGCCCTGGGCACGGTGCTGGGCCGCGGGCGACCACACGACGCTCCGTTGCTCATCGGTGCAATCAAATCGAATCTTGGCCATTTGGAGGCGGCGGCCGGGATCGCGGGTTTGATCAAGGCAGTGTTGGCGTTGCAGCGGGCGCAGATTCCAGCAAACCCGAACTTCGGTACCCCGAATCCGCACATCCCGTTTCCAAAGCTGCAGCTTAAAGTGGTTGCTGAGCAACAGGATTGGCCACCAACGGAGCGGCCACGGCGGGCCGGGGTGTCCTCGTTCGGGTTCGGTGGCACCAATGCCCACGTGGTGCTCGAGCAGGCGCCCGACCCGATTCCGGCTGAGCCGGGTCCGGAACCGGTGGTGAGCACACTGGTGATCTCCGGGAAGACCCCGGAGCGGGTCGCGTTGACGGCGGGGACGTTGGCCGAGTGGATGGCCGGCGCGGGCGCCGGTGCGCGGTTGGCCGATGTCGCCCACACCGTCAATCATCATCGCGCCCGTCAGAAGACCTTCGCCGCGGTCTGTGCGCGTGATCGCGCCCAGGCGGTGGCCGGGCTGCGGGCATTGGCGGCCGGCGAATCGGCGGTTGGCGTTGTCGAGCCCCGCGAGGGACCGCATGGATCGGGCACGGTGTTCGTGTATTCGGGTCAGGGTTCGCAGTGGGCGGGCATGGGCCAGCGGCTCCTGGCCGAGGAGCCCGGCTTCGCCACGGCGATCGACGAGCTAGAGCCGGACTTCGTTGAACAGGTTGGGTTTTCACTACGCGATGTGCTGGCCGCCGGGGAGCCGGTGGTGGGTATCGAGCGTATTCAGCCGGTGCTGGTGGGTATGCAGCTGGCGCTGACGCAGTTGTGGCGCTCCTATGGCGTGGAACCCGATGCGGTGATTGGGCATTCGATGGGGGAGGTGACCGCGGCGGTGGTGGCCGGGGCGCTGAGCCCGGCCGACGGGCTGAAGGTGATCGCCACCCGGTCGCGATTGATGTCGCGCTTATCTGGGCAAGGCGCGATGGCCCTGCTGGAGCTGGGCGCCGAGGACGCCGAAAAGTTGGTCGCCGACTACTCCGACATCACCGTGGCGGTGTATGCGTCGCCGCAGCAGACGGTGATTGCCGGGCCGCCCGACCAGGTCGACGCGGTAATTGAAGTGGTGGATGCGCAGGGCCTGTTGGCGCGGCGGGTCGAGGTGGACGTGGCGTCGCACCATCCCACGGTGGATCCGATTCTGCCGGAGTTGCGAAGTGCGCTTGCTGACTTGGCACCGGCGGTGCCGAATATTCCGTTGATCAGCACGGTGGGCCAAACCAACGGTGTCGTGCCGGCTTTTGACGCCGACTATTGGGTGGTCAATCTGCGCAATCCGGTGCGATTCACCCAGGCTGTGGCCGCCGCCTTGGACGAACACGGAAATCACAACTTCGTCGAAGTCAGCCCGCACCCGCTGCTTACCTACGCCATCGGCGAAACGCTTGCATCAATATCGTCGACCGATCGCTGCACCGTCACCTCGACCATGAAGCGCGGAGAAGACGAAACCCTCTCCGTCCATGCGCAGCTCGCCACCCTGGGTGTGACGCCCCCAAGGTCCGACGGTGACCGTCTCACGGATATCCCTGCGTCGCCGTGGCTGCACTCGAAGTATTGGATCGAGACAAAACCCGTCGGCCAGCGGCTGCCAGACGTCCATCCGTTGCTTGGAGTGCACGTTGAAATGCCCTCTGGCCGTGAGCATGTGTGGCAGGCAGACATCGGGATCGAGTCTTTGCCGTGGCTGGCCGATCACAAGGTCAATGGCCAAGCCATCATGTCGACCGCGGGCTTTGCTGAAATGGCGTTAGCCGCCGGCCGTCAGGCTCTTGGGCTGCCTGTTGACGCAATCCGGGTTACCGCGCTGGAAATCGAGCAGCCGCTTGTCTTGGATCGCCAGACCCGAGTCACGACACAGATTGCCCAAGACAGCGACGGGAATCGCGTTGAGATTCATGCCAGTTCCGCCGGCAACAACTGGTCTCGGTACGCGGTAGCCGAAATCGACGTGACCGATGAGGATGTGGCGGCAGGAGGGCGCGAAGCCGAGTCGCGTACCGAGCTCGAGCTGGCCGACGAGGCGGCTGACCATCCCGAGTACTGCATCCACCCGGTACTGCTCGAGGCGGCGCTGCAGCGACTCGTTGGCGCTATCCCGGCCCAATCGCGGGACACTTCGACCGACACGTCGTATCTGGCGACGTCGGTGGCGACCATTCGGGTGCTCGGACCGATCGGCCGCCGCGCCCGGTGCCACGTCGATCTGATCGAACAGGAGTCCGGCGGGTACAACGGCCGAATCATCCTCACCGACGACGGCGGGGCTGCGACGGCGGAGCTCACCGGCATCGAATTGCGGCCAGTGGATCTGCGGTCGGTGCCGTTGCCGCTGGAGCAGAAGGTCTTCGACACCGAGTGGGTGCCGAGTTCGATTCCGGAAATCGACTCGGCGCCACCTGCCGGAAGCTGGCTGTTGTTGGCCGACCCCGACGCCGGGACAACAGCGCTTCCTGCGGAATTCGCTGCCCGACTGAGCTCACCGAGCCGACGAGTGATCAGCGCAGAACTCTACGACGACTCGGCGGTACTGAAGGCCGTCGCGGAATCCGTGGCTGATCCGCAGCACCCGCCCGCGGGCGTGATCGTATTCCTCGGACAGGGTTCGCTTGACGGGGCCGACGTTGAGGGTGCGCTTCGTCGCGCGAACGAGTCGATCTGGGCGATCTCGGCCGCGACGCACGCAATCGTCGACAGCCGGACCGCCACGTTGCCGCGGCTGTGGCTGGTAACCCGTAACGGCCTTTCGGTTCACGAGGGTGAGCCAGGTGATCCGGCGATCGGAGCCCTTAAAGGCCTCATTCGTAACTGGCGGTTCCCCGGGGAAGCGGCTCGCGTCCTTGCCGGCGAGCCGGATATCGGTGCGACTCTCGTCGATTTGGGCGAATCCGACGATCTGGAGAACCTAGTCACATCGTTGCTGAGGGAACTGCAATCACCGGCGGGCGACGACGTGATCGCGTGGCGCGAGCGCAGCCGATATGCGGAACGGCTCTCGCGCGCGTCGCTGGATGCGACCCGCCAGGATGCTGTCGTCCGCGCGGATGGCTCATACATCATCACCGGTGGCCTTGGCGGCTTGGGCACGGTCGTGACGCGATGGCTGGTAGATCGCGGCGCGGGGCGGCTCGTTCTCAATGGCCGAAGTGAACCCTCAGATGATCAACGGAAGGCCCTCGCCGACCTGGCAAACGGCACCGAAATCGTCTTTGTGTCAGGCGATATCGCGTCACCGGACGTGGCGGATCGGCTAGTTGCGGCTGCCGAGGAGACTGGACGGCCGTTGCGGGGAGTCGTACATGGGGCCGGCGTGACCGGTGACGGTCTGGTGAGCGCTCTTACCCGCGAGGGCATGCAACGGGTGTGGGCGCCCAAGGTCGACCGGGGCACTGCGGCTGCATGTCGCGACAGCCACCCGAGAACTTGACTGGTGGGTCGGATTCTCGTCCATGGCCACGCTTATTGGTTTGCCTGGTCAGTTGGCCTATACGACAGCGAACGCGTGGCTTGATGCCCTGGTGGCGTGGCGACGAGCATCAGGGCTGCCCGCGACCGCAATCAACTGGGGCCAGTGGTCTGACGTCGGGATGAGCCGTGCGCTGACGTATAGCGTCTTGGACCCGATCACTCCAGACGAAGGCATCGAGGCGCTGCAGACCTTGGTGGGTGGCGCCATCGGTCGGGTGGGTGTTGGACGGCTGCGTCTGGACCGCGCCGTCGCGGCCACCCCCGAGTTCCGCGAACTGGGCTTCTTCGACAAGTTGGTCTCAGAATTCGACCGAGTGTTCGACACATCGGGCGCCGACCACCGATCGACCGTCGACCACTCAGATCAGTTGGCAGCGTCGGTTCCGGACTGGTCGGCGCTCTCGGCTGAGGATCGGTTCAGCGAAATCGAGATCAGGCTCCGAACGATGATGGCCCGCGAACTGCGAATGTCGCCATCGGCAATCAACGCCGATCAGCCATTCCCCGAACTGGGACTGGACTCGATGATGGCGATGGCAGTCCTGCGAGCGACGCAGAAGCTTCTCGGAGTCGACCTGTCGGCGAATATGCTGTTCAACCACCCGACCATCTCGTCCTTGGCGGCGTATCTGGCGGAACTGCTTGCACCTCGAGAGGTGCCACAGGAAGATTCCGCCGGCGCGAGCGCTCGATTCGGCGGGCAGTGTGTTGGATGAGTTGTTCGAGCAGCGTGGAGTCGGCTTCGGCGGGCAGTGAGAGCGGTATTTTTTGATGGGAACGATTTTCGACAGAGTTTCGGCGATGCCCGCCGACAAGCGGGACGCGCTGACGCAGCAGTTCGACAAGGCTTCGCGGATCGCCGCCGCCGAGCCGGTGGCGGTGGTGGGGATCGGCTGCCGTTTCCCCGGCGGCGCGGCAGGCCCGGAGGGCTACTGGAACTTCTTGGCTAACGGCGGGGACGGGATCAGCGAAATCCCTTCCGACCGTTGGAATGCCGACGAATACTACGATCCGGACCAGTTCGCGCCCGGCCGGATGTCGTCGAAGTGGGGCGGCTTTCCTGCCCGATGTGGCCGGCTTCGACGCCGACTTCTTCGGGATTTCCCCGCGTGAAGCCGAAGCCATGGATCCGCAGCAGCGGCTGATGCTGGAAGTGGCTTTTGAAGCATTGGAACATGCCGGAATCGCGCCGGATGGAGCTGGCCGGAATCCGTGCCGCAGTGATGATGGGTGTGTATTACACCGAGTACCAAACGATTTCAGCAGCCAACCCGGACAATATCGATGCCTACTCCGCAACCGGTAACGCTCACGCGGTCGCCGTCGGTCGGATCGCTTACCTGCTGGGCCTGCGTGGACCGGCGGTAGCGATTGACTCCGCGTGCTCGTCGTCGTTGGTAACGATTCATCTGGCCTGCCAGAGCCTGCGGCTGCGGGAGAGCGATCTGGCGCTGGCCGGCGGTGTCAGCCTGATCTTGCGCCCGGAAACCCAGATCGCGATGTCCAAGTGGGGAATGTTGTCGCCGCAAGGCCGGTGTCACTGCCTTCGACTGCGCGCGCCGACGGGTTCGTGCGGGGCGAGGGCGCTGGCGTCGTGGTGCTCAAGCGGCTCACCGACGCCGTGCGCGACGGGGACCGGGTGCTGGCGGTGGTGCGGGGCTCGGCGATCAATCAGGACGGTCGCTCCAACGGTCTGACCGCGCCTAATACCATCGCGCAGAGCGACGTCATCACCCGCGCGTTGCGCAGCGCCGACGTCACGGCCGGGTTCGGTGAATTTCATTGAGGCGCACGGCACCGGAACCGCTTTGGGTGATCCGATCGAGTTCGAAGCGTTGGCCGACGTCTACGGGCGCGGTGACGGTCCATGCGCGCTGGGCGCGGTGAAGACCAACATTGGCCATCTGGAGGCGGCCGCCGGGATTGCCGGGTTCATCAAGGCCGCGCTGTCTGTGCAGCGGGGCAAGATTCCGCCGAACCTCAACTTCTCGCAATGGAATCCGGCGATCGACCCGAAAGCCGACGCGTCTGTTCGTTCCTACCGAACTGAGCCCGTGGCCCGCTGACGAGGGTCCGCGGCGAGCCGCGGTGTCGTCATTCGGCCTGGGCGGGACGAACGCACACGTGGTGATCGAGCAGGGACCGGAACCAGCGCCGGTGTCGGATCCCGACTGCCTCGCCGGTGACGACGTTGACGGTCTCCGGCAAGAACGATCAACGGATAACGTCATGGGCGGCCGCGTTGGCCGATTGGATGGACGGCGACGGTGCCGGCGTGCCGCTGGCAGATATCGCTCACACCGTCAACCACTACCGCAGCCGCCACAACAAATTCGCCACGGTGTGCGCGCGTGATCGCGGCCAGGCGGTGGCGGGACTGCGGGCCTTGGCCGCCGGGCAGCCGACGCCGGGAGTGGTCGGCCCGCGTGAGGCGCCGCGCGGGTCGGGCACGGTGTTCCTGTATTCGGGTCAGGGTTCGCAGTGGGCCGGCATGGGTCGGCAGTTGCTGGAGGATGAGCCGGCGTTCGCTGCGGCGGTGGCCGAGTTGGAGCCGGCTTTCGTTGAGCAGGTCGGGTTTTCGCTGCGCGATGTGCTGATTAGCCGGCGAGCCGGTGGTGGGTATCGAGCGTATCCAGCCGGTCTTGGTGGGTATGCAGTTGGCGTTGACGGCGTTGTGGCGCTGCCTACGGCGTGGAACCCGATGCGGTGATTGGGCATTCGATGGGGGAGGTGACCGCGGCGGTGGTGGCCGGGGCGCTGAGCCCGGCCGATGGTTTGAAGGTGATCGCGACCCGATCGAAGTTGATGTCGCGGCTGTCCGGGCAGGGCGCGATGGCGCTGCTCGAGCTGGGTGCCGCAGGCGGCCGAGAAGTTGATCGCCGACTATCCCGACATCACGGTGGCGGTGTATGCCGCGCCGCAGCAGACGGTGATCGCCGGGCCGCCCGAGCAGGTCGATGCGGTGATCGCGGTGGTGGACGCCGCAGGGCCGGTTGGCGCGGCGCATCGAGGTGGATGTGGCCTCGCACCATCCGACAGTTGATCCGATTTTGCCCGAGTTGCGCACCGCGCTTGGCGGATTTGGCACCGATCACGCCGAAGATCCCGTTGATCAGCACGGTCGGTCAGACCAGACGGCGCGCGCCGACGTTCGATGCCGACTATTGGGTGGTCAATCTGCGCAATCCGGTGCGGTTCAGCCAGGCGGTGGCCACTGCTGCGGCGCACAAGCACACCACCTTCGTCGAAGTCAGCCCGCACCCACTACTCACCCACGCCATCACCGAGAACGTTGGAGTCGGCCACAGCCGCGCGGCGGTGTCCAGGTGGCGGCAACGCTGACCCGGGACAACCCCGAGACGCTCGACCTTCCACACGCAGCTGGCCACGGTTCGGCCGCCGTCAGTCGCCGCGGCGCAAACTGATGAGCGGCACAAAGAGACTCGCTGACCTTCCGCCGACACCGTGGCTGCATTCCCGGTACTGGGCGGCGCCTTTTTCGGCAACCCGGCAGTCAGCGAGTGCTCATCCGCTGCTGGGCACGCACGTCGAGATGCCGTCCGGTCGCGATCACGTCTGGCAGGCCGACGTCGGAACCGAACGTCGTTCCCTGGCTGGCCGACCACAAGGTGCATGGCCAGCCGGTCATGCCGGGCACCGGTTTCGGCGAGATCGCACTCGCGGCCGCCAGCGAAGCTCTCGGCTTGCCGGTGCAGTCGGTGGTCGTGAATCGGCTCGAAGTCGAACAGATGCTCCCGCTGGATGCCAGACCCAGCTGACGACGCAGCTGACCCGAGGCGAACACGATCGGCGACGACATTCGCGTCGAGATCCATTCGCGCTCGGCCACCGGCAATTGGACCCGCCATGCGGTCGCCCGAGTCGAGGTGGCGCAACCCGAGGCGCCGACTGCGCCGACCGGCTCCGGCGGAACCCGGCACTGTCGTCTCGCCCGCGGATCTGTACTCCGCGTTGCGCAACACCGGTCTGCATCACGGGCAGGCGTTCGCCGCGCTGACCCGCATCGTCCGCAAGTCCAACGGCTCTTCGGAGACCGAGATCGTCCTGCCGGACGAGGCCACTGCGCATCGCGGTTATCGAATCCATCCGGTGATGCTCGACGCGGCGCTGCAGGGCCTGGCCGCCGCGATGTCGGCCGAATCGCTGACCGACTCCAGCGAGGCCACCTATCTGCCGGTGTCGTTCGAGAAGATCCGGGTGTTCGGCGATGTCGGCCGACGCGCCCGATGCCGCGCCGAGCTGGTCAACCCCGACGGCGACGGTGCCGGCATGCTGGGCCGTGTCCTGCTCATGGACGACAGCGGACACTCCGACCGCCGAGATCACCGGCATCTACCTGCAACGCGTGCAACGCCGCACGGTGCCGATGCCGCTGACGCAGAAGATCTTCGACACCGACTGGATGCGACGACTCCCGTTGACCCGGCGTCGCCCGCGCCGCCGGAGGGCAGCTGGCTGGTGTTGACCGACGGCGCCGAGACCGAGGCGATCGCAAACGATTTCATCGCCGGATTCGGCTCACCGACTCGACGGGTGGTCAGCGCCGACCTTTCGCAAGAGTCGGCGGTGCTGGAGGCCTTCGCGAAAACCGCGGCAGACGCCGAGCTTCCGCCGGTCGGGGTGGTCATCTTCGCGGGCCAGCAGCCGTTCGACGGGACCGACTCCGGTGACGCGCCGGCGCGCGGCCGCGATCTGACCTGGGGGGTCGCGGCGACGGTGCGCGCGATCGTCGGCGGCTGGCACGGGAAGTCACCGCGACTGTGGCTGGTGTCCCGCGACGGTCTGGCCGTCAACGACGACGAACCCGGCGACCCGTCGATCGGCGCCCTGACCGGGCTGATCCGGGTCCTTGCCTACGAGCACCCGGACCTGCGCACCACGTTGGTCGATCTGGGCACGCAGACGACGCCGGTGACACCGCTGACCACCGAGCTGGGGCTGGCCTCCGGCGACGATGTGATCGCCTGGCGCGGCGAAAAGCGCTATGCACAAACGACTTTCCCGCGCGACGCTCGGCGCAGCCAAGCAGGAGCGGGTCGTTCGGCGCGGACGGTTCCTACATCCTCACCGGTGGTCTCGGCGGCATCGGTCTGGCCGTGGCCCGTTGGCTGGTCGACAGCGGCGCCGGCCGCGTCATCCTCAACGGACGAGTCCGAGCCGTCCGATGAGGCGCGGGCGGTGCTCGCCGAACTCGGACAGCGCGCGCAAATCGTTGTGGTGCCAGGCGATATCTCCGCACCCGGAGTCGCCGAGCGGCTGGTGAGTGCCGCCGAAGAGACCGGGTACTGGCGTTGCGAGGAGTCGTGCACAGCGCCGTCGTGCTCGACGACCAGATCGTCGCCGCGCCTCAGCAAGGACAGCCTGGAGCGGGTGTGGGCGCCCAAAGCACACGGCGCGCTGCGGCTGCACGTCGCCACGGCCGACCGCGAGCTCGACTGGTGGGTGGGCTTCTCGTCGACGTCGTCACTGCTGGGCGCGCCCGGACAGGGCGCCTACGCCGCCGCCAGTGCGTGGCTCGACGGCCTGGTCGACTGGCGACGGGCATCGGGTTTGCCTGCCACCACGATCAACTGGGGCCAGTGGTCCGACATCGGCGTCGCCCGCTCGTTGACCTTCAGTGCGCTGGATCCCATTGCTCCGGCCGAAGGCATCGAGGCGCTGGAGGCCATCCTCGCCAGCAAGCCCGCGCAGGATCGGGGTGGCTCGACTGCGACTGGATCGGGCCGCGGCCGCGTTCCCGGAGATTCAGCAACTCGGCTATTTCGCCAAGCTGGCCGAGGAACTGGATATCGACAGCGACGACGACGATTGGGCAGGCCCCGACGCGTTGCGCGAGATGGATGCCGCCGAAGCCAACCGGGTCGTCATTGCACGACTGGGCGGACGCATCTTGGCCATCATGGGCTACCCGAAGGACAGTACGATCGACGCCGATCAGCCGTTGACCGAACTGGGGATGGATTCGCTGATGGCCGTGCGAATCCGGAACACTGTTCGCGGTGACTTCGGTGTGGAACCGCCGGTGGCCCTGCTGCTTGCAGGGTGCCTCGCTGGCTGAGCTGACCACCGATCTCATCCGTCAACTGGGCCTTGACGACGCAGAAAAGGCGCGAGAGCGCCGACGGAGTTCGTGATCGAGCCAAGCAGCGTGCCGCAGCACGGCAGCGAGCCGCAGCTCGGCGAAAGGTAGGAGATCGAGTGTGACCAGCAACAGCGAACTGCCGCCCAACGCGATTGCGGTCGTCGGCATGGCCGGCCAGGTTGCCCGGCGCCAACACGGTGTCGGCGTTCTGGGACAACCTGCGCCGCGGCGAGGAATCGATCGTCACGTTGTCCGAAGACGACCTGCTGGCCGAGGGCATCAGCGAGAAGGCGCTGGCGAATCACGCCTACGTGCGGCGCGCCGCATTGATGGATGGAATCGACGAATTCGACGCCGATTTCTTCGGCTTCACTCCGCAAGCGGCGCGCATGACCGATCCGCAGCATCGGCTGTTCCTGCAGACCGCCTGGCATGCGCTCGAAGACGCCGGCTACGACCCCGCGCAGATCGAGGGTTCGGTCGGTGTGTACGCGACCAGCACCACCAGCGGGTACCTGCTGCACAACATCATGTCCAACCACGATCCCAACGTCGATCATCGGGACAGGGCGTTACCTTCGAGATGGTCAACCTGTCGTTGCAGAACGACAAGGACTACCTGGCGACCAAGGTGGCCCACCAGTTCAACCTGCGCGGGCCCGCACTCTCGGTGCAGACGGCCTGCTCGTCGGCGCTGGTCGCGGTGCACCTGGCCTGCCAGAGCATTCTGAACGGCGAATGCGAGATGGCGCTGGCCGGTGGCGCGTCGCTGCGGATCCCGCACCACGTCGGGTATTGGTACGAACCCGGATCGATGGTGTCGCCGACCGGCCATTGCCGGCCGTTCGACGTGCGTTCGGACGGCACGATCTTCGGCAGCGGAGTCGGTGTGGTGGTGCTGAAAGTCGTTGCAGGACGCCGTCGATGACGGGGACCGCATTCACGCCGTGATCCGGGGATCGGCGCTGAACAACGACGGATCGACGAAGATGACCTATGCCGCGCCCAACGCGGCCGGTCAGGCCGACGTCATCGCCGAGGCGCAGGCGATGGCCGAGGTCGACGCGTCGACCGTGAGCTACGTCGAGACCCACGGAACCGGCACGCCGCTGGGCGACCCGATCGAAATCGAAGGTCTGCGACAAGCATTCGCCGTTTCCGACGAGCGCCCGTCCGGGTCCGTGCTATGTCGGTTCGGTCAAGTCCAACATCGGCCACCTGGAGTCTGCGGCCGGGATCGCCAGCCTGATCAAGGCGATTCTGTGCCTCAAGCACCGGGCAATCCCGGCGACGCTGCACTACACCAGCCCCAACCCGGAATTGCACCTCGACCAGGGACCGTTCGTCGTGCGCAGCGAGTACGGCCCGTGGGAATGGGACGGCGTTCGGCGCGCCGGCGTCAGCTCGTTCGGTGTCGGTGGCACCAACGCGCATGTGGTGCTCGAAGAGGCGCCGACGGTGCCGGCGTCAACGCCCCAGCCCGGCCCGCAGGTGCTGTTGATGTCGGCTCGAAGCACCGAGGCGCTGCAGCAGTCACGCTCGGCCCTGGCCGCCGAATTGTCCGGCCCAGACGAGATCAGCCTGCCCGACGTCGCGTACACCCTCGCCGCGCCGCCGCAAAGAGAACATCCGGATGGCGGCGGTCGTCAAAGACCAGCAGGACGCGGCTGCGGTGCTGGAGGCTGCCGAGCACGACAACGTGTTCGTCGGCGAATCCGCGCCGGGACGAGCAGCGATAATTCGGAGCGACGTCGTTTTCCTGTTTCCCGGGTCAGGGCGCTCAGCACATCGGCATGGCGCGCGGCCTCTATGAGTCCGAGCCGGTGTTCGCCGAGCACTTCGATCAGTGCGCCACCGGGTTCGGCGACGAACTGGGCATCGACCTGCGCGCGGAGATCTTCGACGGGACCGCACGTGACCTGGAGCGCACCGACCGCACCCAGCCCGCACTGTTCACGGTCGAGTACGCGCTGGCAAAGCTGATCGAGACCTACGGTGTTCGCCCGGCGGCACTGGCCGGACACAGCATCGGCGAGTATGTCGCGGCCACCATCGCCGGCGTCTTCGACATCGACAACGGCCGTCAAGGTGGTGTCGATGCGCGCCCGGCTGATGCATGCCGCACCCCGTGGAGTGATGGTCGCGGTGGCGCTGAGTCCCGATGCCATCGCCGAGCACCTGTCCGGCGATGTCGACGTCGCCGCGGTCAACGAACCGGGCGGCTGCGTCGTCGCCGGATCCGAGGAGAACATTCGCAAGTTCAGCGATCGCCTCACCGAACAGGGGATCGTCGCGCGTCGGGTCCGCACCTCGCATGCGTTCCACTCGCGGTTGATGGATTCGATGATTCCGGAATTCACCGGCTTCCTGTCCCGACAGACGCTGCGCGAGCCGCAGATATCCCGTTGCTGTCCAACGTCACTGGAACCTGGTTGACCGCCAGCGAGGCGACCAATCCCGCCACCTGGGCGCGCCAGGTGCGGTCCACGGTCCGGTTCTCCGACGAAGTCGACGTGCTGCTCGCCGATCCGCACCGCGTCCTGGTCGAGGTCGGCCCGGGCGGCACCTTGACCGCGTCGGCGACGCGGCACCCCAAGTGGTCAAGCGGTCACCGCGCCGTTCGGCTGATGCGCCACCACGCCCAGAACCGCGACGACCGGGACGCCTTCCTGCTGGCGCTCGGGCAGCTCTGGTCGGCGGGAGTCGACGTCGACTGGACGCCGCTGCGCGGCGGGCAGCCGGCCGCAACTACGTAACGCTTCCCGGTTATCCCTTTGAGCGCCAACGGCATTGGGTGGAGCACCGGCCACGACGCCGGATGGGCGGCCGACGCCGCGACGACCAACGGGGCGGCGGCGTCAGCGGCGGGGCCGCTGAGACCAGCCGCGGGCAACCACCAACGGCACGTCGCCGATGGAAGCGACGCTGCAGCGCATCTGGGCGCAGTGTCTCGGTGTCGGCTCGGTCGACCGCAATGCCAACTTCTTCGAACTCGGCGGCGACTCGCTGGTCGCGATCAGCGTCGCGATGACCGCCGCCAACGAAGGACTGGACCTCACACCCCAGGATCTCTACGACAACCAGACCGTGGCCGCACTCGCCAAGGCCCTGACTGCCCGATACGCGGCCGGCGGGCTGGCACGCCAGTCACCGGGTGACGTCGTGCATCCCCCGGTTCCGCCGAACATCGCTTACTTCCTCGAGCATGGATTGGCGCGAACATGGCCAGTGGCGTGTTCCGCTGATCCTGCAGCTTCGACCCCGACGTGCAGATCGGACGACATCCGTGCGGTGCTCACCGCCGTGACCAACCACCACGATGCGCTGCGTCTGCACATCGTGGAACGTGCAGGGACGTGGGAACAGGCCATCGGCGAACCGCAGGAATTGGCCGAGCTGGCCACTCGGTCGCTTCCTGACGATGTCTCACCGGGAAGTCCAGCAGGAGCGGGAAGCGCTGCTCGCCATACTCAACGAGCAGATCGGCGAGCAGGACCTGTCCAGCCCGCCGCTGACCGTCACCTATGTCCGTGGCGTGCCGGGCGGTTCGTGCTATCTCGCGATCAGCGTGCACGCGATGGCGGCCGACAATGCGTCGCGCGAAATCCTGGTCACCGACATCTTCACCGCGTTCGGGCAACGGTTGGCGGGTGAAGAGATTGCGCTGCAACCGATCACCACGCCGTGGACCGAGTGGTCTCAGCGCTGCGCCGCGCTGGCCGACGCATCCGGCGGTGCGTGGAAAGCCGCGATTTCTGGCTGAAGACTGCGACCGCAGCCGACCTGCGGGTCGCCTGGCCGCGAAGTCAGCGAAGCACCGGGCACAACCGATCTGGCGAGATTGGCGTCGACACTGACCATCTCGGAAACCACCGAGATCGACGACGCGCGGCGCCGGCTTCGGGTGCCGATCGAGGAAATGCTGCTGGCCGCACTGAGTCGAACGATCGCGACGACGATCGGTGACGGGTCAGTCGCCGTCGACCTCGGCGGACCGGGCCGGTCGGTGCTCAAACCCGATGTCGACTTGCGTCGGACGGTCGGCTGGTTCACCACCGTCTACCCGGTCGCTCTGCACTGCGAAGGGGAAGAGGCTAGCAGCGCCAAGCAGTTGCTCGACGAAGTGCACGACACACTGAATGCCGTTCCGCACTATGGAATCGGCTACGGGCTGCTGCGTTACCTGTACGCACCAACCGCGCGACTGCTCGGTGCCGGCCGCCCGGCCGACATCTTCTTCTCCTACGTCGGCACGATTCCTGACCTGCCGACCGTGCCTGTCCGACGACTGTTCCCGTTCAGTTCGACGCCGACATCGCGTTGCCGGTGCGCGAGGCGATTCCCGGGCCTGGGTCACGCCATCGAGTTGCGGGTGTATCGCTCGGCCGGTGTGCTGCATCTGGATTGGTGGTATGACACCCGCAGGGTCGAGTCGGGTACCGCACAATCGCTTGCCGACGAGTTCGCGAAGGCGTTGATCGAGCTGACCCGGGAAGCGCTCGCGGAGGACGAAATCGACTCGGCCGATGACGAACTGACCTTGGTGGATTTGTCGTCGACCGATACATCGGGATAGGAACGGTGGATGCCCGCCACCATCACTAACTGCCAGGGAGTTTGACAGTGTTTCCGTCGTCGGTCATCCGCAAGCTGGCCAACAGCGAGGAAATGCTCGCCGAGACACACAATTTCGTGGGCCTTGCCGCACACGTCGAGGGACCGATCGATATCGACGCCTGTCGGATGCCTTTGACACGTTGCTCGAAGCACACCCGGTCCTCACCGCCCGCCTCGAGCGTGGGCGCCGACGGGCGCCATCAGTTCGTTACCGACGACCTGTCTGCACTCGGGAATCGAGGTGGTGGAGGTCGATGGCCCGGACGACCGAAGGTCCCCCTCTCGCACTTCGACCAGAGCGAGTCGCTGGTCCACCTCCGACTGACCATCCGCGACGGACAGGCGCACCCGACCCTTTACGTCCATCACGCCCTCGCCGACGGTCATCACATGTTCGGCCTGATCGAGGAACTGCTCTCCTATTACACCGACCTGGTCTGCACCGGAAGCATCGGTCCGGTCACCGCCCAGCCCACGCCGGAATCAATCGAGACAGTGCTCGCCGATCGGGGCATCCAGAAAGCAGCAGCGCTCGGGTATCGAGCGGTTCATGCCGGCGCTGTTCGCCTACGACCTTCCACCGTCCCGGCGAGCCGACACCGGCGTCAAACCCGCTTCGCCTGTGCGTGGTTCCGATGGTGTCGTGCCGGCTGAGCGAGAGCCAGACACACGCCATTGTCGAGCTCTGCCGTGCGCAGAAGCTCGGTCTGCACTCCGTGCTCTCCGCCGCTATCCTCCTGGCGGAGTGGCAGATTCGGGGCAAGCTGAACAATCCCGGTTCCTTTCATCTACACAGTCGATCTGCGGTACTTCCTCTCACCGCCGGTGTCCGCGACCGGGTGCACGAACCCGGTGGGATTGGGGACCTATCTCGCCGAGATCGACCACAAGACCACTGTGATCGACCTCGCCCGCGACATCGCCGGGACATTTCGGGCAGACCTGGATGCGAGGGTGTAATCCAGCAGTCACGGCTGCACTTCAGCCCGCAATATGTCGGCAATGCACCGGGCATGCCCGATGTTGTCTTGCTCTCCGATAACGGTCTGGTGCCCTCCGGTGCGTACACCTCCGGATGTGGAAGTGACTGCCACGCACGGCGAGTTGTACTTCGCCGTCAGCGCCGGAATCGAGATCTATTTCACCCAGATCTACGCCGAACAACTAAACGTCGAGTACCACTCGCATGGACCGGCGCCGGAAAAGTCGATCGAGGCAATACATTCGCTGCTCTGCAGCGTCGCCGAGCAGCACGCCGCAAGCGGTGTCAGTTAACGGGACCGAAGGCGTAGCGGTGGTATTGCAATGCTCGGCGCAGCGGCGGAACCGCACGAACCAGGTGCCTCGTCAACCGGAAGACAGCCGACGCCCGGCCGAAAGTGCTCGCGTCGAAGAACGTCACGGCGGTGAGCAACCGAACCCCGGAGACTCGTTCCATGATGTCCGCCGGACTGTTGACGGCCCAGTACAGCGTCGAACCGGACTGCCGCTGCAGCCGGTGCGTCTTCTGCGACCGGACGATCGAGCCAATTGTAGAAGTCGATCTGCAGTTCACCGGAACCGAACCGATCGACGACGTGTTGCAGCAGGGCGATGCCGTCATCCTCGCGTCAGGTACATGCTGATGCCCTCGGCCAACAGCAGTGTCGGGCGGTCGGCCGGGATCTGGTCGAGCCAGGACGGATCGGTCGCCGCAGTGGCAATCAGGTGGTATCGCGGTCGGGTCGGAAAAACCTTCTCGCGCAACGTGATTACGGCCGGATAGTCGACGTCGTACCACTCCACGCCGGGCCCGGGATCCAGCCGGAACACCCGGCTGTCCAGACCGCAACCCAGGTGGATCACGGTGGCCTGCTGGTGAGCGGCCAGGAACTGGGCGGCCCAGATGTCGAACTGGGCGGTTCGCACCGTCACCAGCGGCGTCCAGCGGTCGGTGACCTTGAGTTCGCGCCAGTCGTAGTCGATTCGGGCGACAGCCTCCTTGGCGAATCCGTCGCCCAAGATCGGCCGGTCCCAATCGGCGTCCAGCGCCTTGCAGTACAGGGTGGTCAGCATCGTCTGCGCGGGACCGCTGAGATCGACGGAAACTTTGTCGGTCACGACGCCCAAGCCTAGTGTGCGAAATCTAAGATGGAGGTGCCATGACGGATACGACAAGTGCCGGGCGCGAACGGCCGCCGCGGGTCTTGCTGCTGTACTACTCGTACACGGGGCAGGCCCAGAAGGTGCTCGAGACCGCGGGGGAGGTGTTTCGCGCCCGCGGCTGCGAGGTGCACAAGGCCGAAATCGAGTTCACGTGATCAGCGATACGCCGAGAAGTTTTCTCGCTTCCCGATGCGACGGGTGTGGCCCGACATGCTCAGCGTGCTGGGGGCCCAGAAACGCAACGAGACCGGCGAGATCCAAACGCCGGATACGGTGCGCAATGGCGACTACGACCTGATTCTCATCGGCTCGCCGACATGGTGGGACAACGTCAGCATGCCGTTGCGCTCCTTCCTGAAGTCCGACGAAGCACGTAAGTTGTTGTCCGGCAAGCCGTTCGCGGTGTTCGTCGTGTGTCGTACGTTTTGGCGCGAAAACCTCGAAGGGGTGCGTGAACTCGCCGAAGAGCAAGGTGGGCGCTACGTGGACGAAATCCACTTCACCTATCCCGGCGACAACCTACGCTCCATGCTCGCGCTGACCAGCTATCTGGGTTCGGGCCAGTACCGCGAGAAGTACCTGGGTCTGCGTATCCCGCCGACGAACGTGCAACCCGAGCAGCTGGAGCAGACGCGGAGTTTCGCGGCCCGGCTGGCGGATCGATTGCTCGCCAAGGGCTCGGCGGTACCGGACGAGGAGACGGTGCAGCCGTGATGAACGTCGTCGCCCGCGGAATTGGTTGAATATGCCGCGTTCCTTCGATGTGTCGGCCGAGTCGGCTGCCCGTGTCGAGCAGGTTCATGCGGCGTTGAGCGGCGAGGACTACTGGCTGGCCCGGCTTGCGACCCTCAATGGCAGCACCACGCTGGAATCCCTGGTCGTCGAGCAGGACCAAACCGTGCGGGTGGCCACCACCCAGGACCTGGGCCGTGACCTGCTGCCCGGGATCGTCGCCAAGTTCTATCGACGTGATCTCAAAGTCCGGCACACCGAGACGTGGACACCGTTGGGCGATCGTGGACTCCGCGGCGAGGTCACCGTGGCGGTGTCCGGTGCGCCGGGATCGGGTTCCGGTGCCGCATTGGTCGCGCCCACTCAGACCGGGTCGAATTGGACATTCACCGGGACGGTGGAATTCAAAGTCCCGCTGGTTGGCGGCACGATCGAGAGTTTCATCGCGCGCGAGTTCGCCCAAGGGATACCGAATATTCAGGAATTCACCGCGAAGTGGGTCGCCGAGCACGCCTGAAGGCGGCCGAAGAGGTTGACGGAGGAAACGACATATGACTGACACGCCGAACTCCGCCTCTCCCTACTCCGATGCATTCCGGGTGGCGCCAACCACAGTCGAGGCGCTCGCCGGCCTGAGCATGCCGCTGCTGGACGCGATGATGACCCAGCGGGCCGTGCGACGCGTTCATCCCGACCCGGTCGACGACGCGGTGGTGTTGAAGTGCATCGAGTTGGCGCTGCGCGCACCGACCGGTGCCAACGGCCAGAACTGGGAGTTCATCGTCGTCAAAGACCGCCGCGTCATCGAAAAGCTCGCCCGGCGCTACCGCCAGGGCTGGAAGTTCTCATACGGCGGGCTGCTTCGAGGCGCCGGCGACCGCGACGAGTCGTTGGCGAAGGTCATACGTGCGGCTCAGTGGCAGGTCGACCACTTCACCGAGATCCCGGTCCTGGTGGTGGCCTGCCTGCGACTCACCGTCCGCGAAGGGCGCGTGCCGTATTCACTGATGCCCCATGCCGCGCTGTCCGGATACTGGGGGTCGATTTACCCGAGCGTGCAGAATCTGCTTGCTCGCCGCACGCGCCATGGGGCTTGGGCGCGTCGCTGATCACCTTGCCGCTGTGGGGAGTGACGCGGGCCCGGCGGATCCTCGGCCTGCCACGCTCGGTAACGCCATGCTGCGTCGTGGCCCTCGGGTGGCCACGCGGGCGTTACGGACCGACGACCCGGCTACCGGTTGAGCAGGTCACGCATCTCGACAGCTACGGCAACCGCGCCTGGCTGGACACTTGATAGATGCTGTGGGAAAGCTGTGTCCAATAGGTTGGACAAATTTGCCCGGTTATTGCCGCCGCTCTAATTGTATGAGCCTGTCACGATTTTTCCGGCAATTCTCTCCGGTTTCCTGTTCGAACTTAGAATTCTCTTAGTGTAGGTTCAGGCCACGGGCTTAATCGAACTGCAAGGGGGCGTCATGCAGGCTGCATCGCGTCCGTATGTCTTGGCCGCCGCGGTATTGCTGGCGACGAGCCGGGTCGTGGCGATGCCGCTCCGCCGCGCCCGGTCCAGCTCCCCATCCGCAGTATCGAGACCCGTCTGGTCGACGTCGACTCTGTTCTCAATATTCCGATGAATCTGTTCGACGACATCGTGAACATTCCGTACAACGAGGTCCAGGCCTTGGACACGCTAGCGGATTCGCTCTTGGACACCGGGCCGTGGTGGGTGCCGAGCTCCACGAATGTCTGGGGTTCGGGCCCCTGGGACTCCACCCATGTCGCGGCGGTGACTCGCATTGTCGTTACCATTCCCGTCGCTGGATCAAGGCCTCGGCGGCCTCGACTATCAAATCGACGGCCTCTTGGCGGCCGAAATTCCGGAGAGCGCTTCCTGCGACGCAGCGACCTGCGCGCCGATCGTTCCACACGGATGTCATTACCGGCATCAGCTCGATCGACCAGGACATTGCGACTTTTGACGTACTGGACCGGGCAGACCCAATTTGGGTTTATCGACAACTTGTTTCAGGTGCCGCTGTCAGAGCTGCTGTCGGGCTACACCTTTAACGCAGCGAACGACCCCGGCGTCGTTGACCCCAGCGGACCGGTCTATCAGGAATTCGGCTTCCCGCTGGATGGCGGCAGCAACCCCTTCGAGGGTGGCACGACCGGGGTCGATGGCCCATACGAGTATCCGTGGGACGGGCTGACCTACACGCTCAATCCGTTGCAGCCGTTCACGAATTTCTACGACAGTTTGTTGGCTACACCGTCCACCTCCGGCATCGACGGCACCGGCATCGAGATCCCCACCCTGACGGAGTTCACCCATGCCCTGCAGAATGTCGCGGCCGGGCTGGTCATCGATTTCGATCCCTTTGTTCTCGGCAGCCCCTTGTGCGCGGCGTCGTGTGACATACCCCAAGTGAGACTATCCCGGCGCTGGTTCAGGACATCGCAAATCTGGATCCGAGCAATACGACGCTTCAGACATGGCTGGCCGAGTTCGCCGCCGGCACGGCTGCCGGCCGACGGTAAGCCAAATCGATGAGACCATAGCCCTGCTCCAGGTCGGTCTGTACGGCCTGACCCCGGAGCAGCTGGCAACGGTTGATGCGGATTTGGCCAGCATCAACCCCGAACTGCCGGCGCTCTTCACCAACGCCGGGATCCTGACCGACCCTGGATACCTCGCCTACACTGTCGCGACCGCCAGCCCCACCACCGGTCCGACCACTACCGCTATCTTTGACCCGGTTTACGGCGGCAGGGACGATTCGAACTTGGTGCCGCAAGACCTCCTGACGCTGCTGACCAACAACGACACGAACGTCAACGCGTTGTCCGAACCCGGCGTATTGTTGGCCCTTCTCGATCCCGCCTCAATAGTGACGGACCCAGGCGCATTTTCGGCTGGCGCGACTGACCCCAGCAGTGCCAGCACAATGTTGAACGATGCCGCCAACCTCAGCGCACTGCTCGGACTCAGCGGAGCATCGACCCTCGCGACGGACTTCACCGCACTGCTGTCGCAGTTGTCAACGGAGCTGAGCACAGCACTGTCGGCGGATCTCGGCACGACACTGTCAACGGATCTCGGCACGACATTGTCGACGGACTTGCTGAGCTTGTTCTAAGTTCTGAGCTAGCGACCTATCGGAGCCTCAACGTACAGCCGGGATTCGACGGCCAGGCGGTATTCAGGCCTTGAGGCTCTTCGTCATGACACGATCCACATCTGGTCGCTCAGCAGTAGTCGCGCGAGCACGGCCGCCTTTCCCGACGCGCCGACGATATAGCGGGGTTTGGGGTTTTTGGCCTCGACTGCCCGGACCACCGCGCGGACGACGGTGTCGGCGTCGATCGTCACGAGGTGATTCTTGGCGAGCGCGCGCGTGGTCTCGGCATAACGTCGCTTGAATTCGCCGTACTTTCAATCTGCCGCTCGCGGTAACTCCTATTGCATAGTGGCACTCGGTTGGCCGCGCGGGCGCTACGGCCCGACCACCCGTAAACCGGTTGGCAGGTGATCCACGTCGATGCGTTCGGCCACCGGGCGTGGCTCGACAGCTGATCGCTGTGGTGATTCACAGCTTCTTGAGTCCGCGCAGGACCTTTACGTGTGGCACGCTTGCCGCCAAACCCTTGCGCAGGCGCGGGTTATAGCATGCTGGCGCTGATAACGTTTAGGTATCGGAGGCCGTGATCGCGCCATTCCGCTACTTGGTCGAGGACTTCGTCCGGTGTCCCATGAAAATTGATTTCTTTCATGAGTGAAGCCGGGACTTTCGCGATGTATGACAAAGCGCTCTGCTTGTCCATGGTTTGCGGAACCAAATCTTGCACGCCGGAAAAGTCGGCTCCCAGTGGATGCTGAACGCCGTGACGTGCCCAGGCTTCTGCAGGTGCCCCGAGCGCCGACGATCTTCATCATGACGGAGTCCAGCGCCTCATCCACGTCGTCGCGATTCCGGCCGGTGACTACGGCACGCTGTACGGCAGGCGTGATCGACATCGGGTCACGACCGGCGTCGGACGCCGCAGCGCGCACGGCCTCGAGTCCGCGGGCATAGTCGGTGGGTCGAGACACAACAAAGGGAACCCAGGCATCGGCATAGCGTCCGGTGATCCGCAGCATCCGCGGCCCGTGGGCTGCGACCCAGATTTCGGGCCATTTCCCGCGGTACGGCGGAAGCGCGAACATGGCGTTGCGTAGCGGAAAGTATGGTGAGTCACGCGAGACAAGTTCCCCGGCCGAATCCCACAATGTGCGGATTGTGGCGATGGCTTCTTCGAACCGCGCCACCGGTTTGGTCCACTCCACGCCGTAGGGCTCGTTGCCTTCACGTTCCCCGACACCGATACCGAGGATGGCACGGCCGCGGGTAAGCAAATGCAGAGTCGCGGCGGCTTGCGCCGTGACCGCTGGATTGCGGCGACTGGCGTCGGTGACGCACACGCCGAGTCGTAGTCGGCGGACCCGGTTGCGGGCGGCGAGGTGTCCAAGCATCGTCCACGGTTCCAGGACAGCGTCAACATTGGGCACCAGTTTCGCTGCAACGCCGAGATACTCAGGTGTCGCGATCGAGTTCGGCACCAGCGCGTTCAGATGGTCACCGACCCACAACGAGTCGGCGCCAGTCGCGGCGGCAGTCAGGGAATCCAACCGCGGCAGTAGGGTCGGCGAAAAGCGCGCGTTCACGATCGGATCGACTATGCCGAAACGAAATCCGTCCATACCCACCGACACCTTCCCGCTGAAAAGCAACGTCATGCTACGGTACTACCGGGTACCTTAACTACAGCCTGTTACCCGATACCCTTGTCGCTGAATTTCGGACTGGCGCAACCGAGTTGGTGTTTCATCGGACAGGGCTCCTTGTGAGCATAGACTCGCACATCCGTCGGCGACGACGGTCCGACAGGTTCGCCGAATCACGCGCAAGCTGCCCACGGCTCTCATCGTTGGCGACGCAGGGCACCGGGTCAGCGTGATACGTTGCGATTGCTCCAGGGACAAACCTTCACCTAAAAGGGGGCTTACAAGTTGCCGAGGCACACGAAAACCGGGTCGCGGAGGCAGGCCGATGATTCTGCGCCCCTAATTCGCGCTATCGGAGTTGCCGGAGCGGGGGCCTGGCCTCCGGCTGGCGATTTCCGGCGCGCCGGCGTCGGCGATCGCCCCCAGCCGTGTGCGACATGCTTGAGGTGATCGACAAGGGGTGTGTCAGTGAGTCCCACCCTGTCCCGTTGCTCTTCGTCCACGGGGCCTGGCATGCAGCATGGTGTTGGGATGAACATTTCCTAGGCTTCTTCGCCGACAAGGGTTATCGCGCTCTGGCGGTCAGCCTTCGCGGCCATGGAAACAGCCCGACTCACACGCCTCTGCGCGCCTGTTCGGTCGCCGATTATGTCGAGGATGTCAGCGTGGTTGCCGACAGTCTGACCACAAGACCAGTGGTAATCGGTCACTCCATGGGCGGTTTCATCGTGCAGAAGTACCTGGAGTCGCACGACGCTCCCGCCGGCGTCTTGATGACGTCCATGCCTCCGCAGGGAAATCTCGGATCCGGCCTGCGCTGGATAAGACAGCATCCGTGGCATTTCACGAAAATTCTAATCACCGGCAAGTCGCTGCCTTACATCAACACCCCCGAGCTGGCGCGGGAGAGATTCTTCTCCGCACAGATGCCGGAATCCCAAGTCGTGGACTACGCGGCACGACTCCAAGAAGAGAGCGCACGAATCGGCGTCGACTGCCTTGTGCTCAGGCTGCCTCGGCCTAAACGTGTGACGACGCCGCTGCTGGTCTTAGGGGCCCACGATGACGGCGCGCACACCCGGAAAGAAGTACGCGCAACGGCACGCGCGTATCGCACCGAAGCGGAATTCTTCCCCAACATGGGTCATAACATGATGCTCGAGCCTGGATGGGCGGTCGTCGCCGAACGTATCCACACGTGGCTCGGCACTCAGGGGCTCTAAGGACCGCGCTGGCAACGACGTTGTCCTGCCCGAGCCGACGAGTCACTAAGTAATACCAATACTTTGGAAGATCTGTGCGAATCCTGCTGGCAGTACGTCAGGCAGGGATCTCGGCGTCCAACCTCGGGGATGTGACGTGCGGCAGGGGATCTCGGTGGCCGTGTCCCGGTTCCGCAGGGTGCGTGCGCTGCGGCTCGCCTCGGTACCGCGACGGGCGACCGTCGATCTTGCAGATACGCCAAAGCGTCAGCGCGAAGGGGTTCATCAGCCCGACGTCGCCGCACAGCATCCGCACATCGCCGTACATGTCGCGCAGCGCCTGACGCGAATCGGGCGCGTTGAAGAACAACTCTTTACGCACCGAGCGCGGGATGTCGAACTTCCTGAAGAAGCTGCGCGAGGGCACGACAATCGCCTGGCACAGCACCCGCATGACGATCGGCACGTATAGCGACAGCGTGAATCGGCTCCGCCGCACCATATGCGGCACACGCCTGGTGAGGAACTGGTCAGCAAAGGAGATGTGGCGAGCTTCCTCGGCGACGTGGATCGCCATCACCTTCTCCATGATCGGATGCGGCGTCTTGTCCTGCCGCAGCATGCTCTTCTGCATGTTGTGGAAGGGCAGCTCACCCGCCAACACCCCGAAGAAGAACGTGCCCGGAAGCGGCCCGGCGTAGAGCGGGATCGCGGGTGATATCCAGCGCAGCCACCGTGGCATGCCCGGAACATTCACCCCAATCCGGTTGACCAGTTCCTGAAACATCACGGCGTGCTTGCACTCTTCGAGGGGATTCGTGCACGCAGTAGCGGTATTCGGGTGATCCGTTGGGCACCCAAAACGTGTAGTTCATCAGACCGCGGATCAGGATGCTCTCTAACTGCAGAGAAACCTTTGCGGCGTTGGCCTGACGCCACAGTCCGATCTCGATCTGCTTCTCCAGCGGTTGCGCCTGATACCACGGATGCCGTCCCAGCGGATCGGTCGCAGACAACACCCAGCGAGGGTCGTTTTTGGTGGACGGAGAACTCCGGCGCATCCCAGTCGATGTCGGTGTAGGGATTGAAGCTGACGGCGCACGGAAGCCTCGGACAGGGTCGCGAGGGTCGCGAGTACTCGGCGTCGTCGCTGACGTCCATATTGCGTTTCCACCGCTTGGCCATGCGCACACCAGCGAGGACCACCAGGCTCACCAGTCAGTACGGGGCCAGCAGCCGGTGATGGAATGCTGGATCGCCCTCGCGACGGCAATCCAACCCTCCCCCCGGCCCCGCCGGGCGCTCACATCCACGGCTAATCCGGCACTTACGCTTATCGGGCACAGATGGTCCGGACTAGTACCGGGGTCAACGGGTAGCGGAGCCCTATCGGAACTGTTACGCATTGATCCAATTGCTGGCGCGGCCGACGCTCGGTCGGCGCTGTGTGCCGTTCGCGGCGGTGTAGACGGAAGGTACCGTCTAGTGCTTATGGGTGAGCAGCAGTTCGATGTCGTCATCGTGGGGGCGGGTTTCGGCGGAATCGGCGCAGCGATCCAACTCAGCCGCCTGGGTTACGACAACATCGTGATCGTCGACCGCGAGGACGACCTGGGCGGAACGTGGCACGTCAACCACTATCCCGGCCTTTCCGTCGATCAACCCTCGCCCACGTTCTCCTACCGGTTTGAGCCGAACCCGTACTGGTCCCGGATGTATGCCCCAGGCGCCGAACTGAAGCGCTACGCCGTGCATGTGGCCGAAAAGTACGACGTGCGCCGCTACATGCGGTTCAACACCACCGTCGAAGGTGCCAGGTGGGACGACGATGCCCAAGTCTGGCGGGTTGCGCTTGCCGGCGGCGAGACGCTGAGCACGCAGTTCCTGATCGCCGCGACCGGCTTCCTGTGCCAGCCGAAGACCCCGGATATCGCCGGTATCGAGACGTTCAGCGGACGCATCATCCACACCGCCGCCTGGGATGACAGCTACTCGCTCACCGGCCGCCGGGCGGCTGTCATCGGAACCGGTTCTACCGGTGTGCAAGTCGTTCCGGAGCTGGCGAAGGAAGTCGCCGAGCTGACCGTGTATCAGCGCACGCCGATTTGGGTGCTGCCCAAGTTCGATGTCGTGTTCTTCCCTGCGGTGCAACGGCTTTTCGCCCGGGTGCCGTTCACCCAGCGCATCGTGCGCTGGTTCACCGACACCAGCCTGGAATTCGCGATGGTCATCACGATGTGGAAATACCGGTACTTCAAGCTGGTCAACAAAGCCATCTCGCGGTTCTCGAGGATTTATCGGCTGATGCTGGTGCGCGACCGGGAGCTGTCGCGGAAGCTGGACCCGGACTTCGACTTCGGTTGCAAGCGGCCCACGATCTCCAATTCCTATTACCGGGCGTTCACCAAACCTCATGTGCATCTGGAAACCAACGGCATCGATCGGATCGAGCCCGACGGCATCGTCGCAAGCGACGGCACCAAGCGGTTCATCGACACCCTGGTCCTCGCGACCGGATTCGACGTCTGGGAGGCCAACCTGCCGGCGATCGAGGTGATCGGACGGGACGGCCGGAACCTCGGAAAGTGGTGGCGGGAAACGCAGATTCCAGGCCTACGAAGGCATTTCGATGCCCTACTTCCCGAACTTTTTGTCGATGGCCAGCCCGTACGCGTGGGTCGGTTTGTCGTGGTTCAACACCGTGGAATACCAGATGCGCCACATGGACCGGCTGTTCGGTGAACTCCAGCGGCGCGGTGCTCGCACCTTCGAGGTCACCGAAGAGGCCAACGCCCGCTTTCTGGATCGGATGACCGAGCTGCTGGAAGACTCGGTGTTCGAGCTCGGCAACTGCGTCACGTCGCGGTCCTACTGGTTCAGGAACCACACCGGCAAGGGGGAAGCACCGCTTTTCCGACCGACGTCGGTACGCAGCGCCGTCAAGGAACAGGAGCGATTCCCGTTGTCGGACTATGCGATAGCCTGACGCTGGTCTGGCAGATGTCACTGTGAGGTCGCGATGGTCCTTGTCATGAATTTCGCTGCCACGTAACGCAGTGCGGAAGGCTTCGACGTTTTTGGCCCACTGACAGGACGTCGTTCAATCTTTGGCGAAGCAGTACATCCGGTACTCAGCGTCCCCGTTTCCAATGAGCCGGTAGAGCCCAGTACCAGGTACACCGGCGAAACGCCGGCCGAACGGCCGGATGAACGCCGGCAGCTGGCGACCGATCAGCTCCAGTGACCGCTGCGAGTTTTTGTCCAGCGACCGCACCACGTCCGCGTTGATGACGCGTGCCGAAAGTTGGCGCAGTGGCATGTCGGCCAGCGCTCCATCCCAGCCGGAAAATTCGTGGCGGCCGCGGAAATCAGCGTAGAGGAAATGTCCTCCCGGGTGTAGTACGCGCGCCACTTCGCCGAGGAAGCGGGAGAGCTGAGGGTAGGCTTGCGAGGCTTCGACGTTGATCACCTGGTCGAAGGATTCGTCCGGGAACGGCAGCTTCTCGCGGCCCGTGACATAGCTGGCGTCGCTACTGCAGTGGATCACCGCGATGACATGAGCCAACAGATCGATGTCGCAGGGTCCGACGAAAAAGCGACGTTCGCCACAGCGGTTGAGAGTGCCAACAACGTGCGCGTCGTGCCAACGGAGAGTGTGCGCACGCCGGCTTCGAGGTCAAGCCGGCGTCGAACGCTGTCTTCGGCTTCGCGCTTCACCCGCACGACCGCCACGGACACCGCCCCCAACGATCCGTCGTAGATGGAGAACCGTGGCGTGGGCGCCCTCGTGGACGACGTCGGTCGCTCGCGTCAATGCAAAATTTGCCCTTCGCCCGATTTCAGCAAGCATGAGGCCTCCTCGTTGATATGTGGCGTGTGCTGCCAGCGTTCTCTGGCGTCGCGGCGAGGATGTGGCGCGGCGAGCGCCGCCGTCATGTAATGTCCAACGGAGGCTGAGCACTGTCGGCCATCAGCAACGAGCCTGTTGTGAGTTCTAAGAATTGCGAGAAGGCAGCAGTCGCGGTACCGGGTATCTGTGTATCGTCGCGATGTGGTCGTTTGGCTTGCAGGCAACAGGCAAGCCGTCGTCACAGTCCTGTTTTGAGGGTGAGCGCCCCCGGTTCCTGATTGGGCCAGCTACCCGTACGTCAGTTGGGGTTTGGGAGGAAAAGTCATGACCGAAGTCGAAGACGTCGAAGTGCACCACGACGGCTACCCGACACATCGGCGCAAAGTCCGCTTTGACTGGTCGAACACGCCGCTGCACTGGGTCCCCGATGACCCATTCGCCACACACTTTTGGAATGTGATGCACCTGCTACTGCCCGAAGGGGAGCGGCAATTCATCAAGGCCGTCAACGAGGCGACGCCGCTGGTCGACGACCCGGAGCTGAAGGTGGCGATCAAACCGTTCGTGCAGCAGGAATCCTGGCACGCCTGGGCGCACCAAGTTGTCCTCGATCATCTGGCCGAGCAGGGCATCGACACCAAGCCCTACATCGACAACTTGGTGAAGTGGACGTCAACGGGCGGTAATCAGCACCCGGGCTGGCCTATGCGTTTGCAGCGATGGTGGCTCTACCGGCGCCTGGCCGACGTGGCCGCGCTCGAGCACTTCACCACAGTGCTGGGCCAGTGGTTGATCCAAAACCGTGGCTTGGACTACGCAGGAACCGACCCGGTCATGATTGATCTGCTGCGCTGGCACGGAGCCGAGGAGGTCGAGCACCGCGCGCTGGTATTCGACGTCTACCAGAACGTCTGCGGAAACTACCCGCTGCGCGCGTTGTCGATGCTGGTCACCGCGCCGGGGTTCTTGTTCTGGTGGATCGCAGGGGTGCGTTTCTTAATGGCGCACGACCCAACCACCACCGCCAAACCGCGCTTGAGGGACTGGTTACGGGCTGCCCGCGAGCACAAGGTGCCCGGGGCGTGGAATCTGATTGTGACCTGCACACTGCGCTACCTGCGTCCCAGCCATCATCCCAGCACCGAAGCTTCCACGCAGATGGCGATGGACTACTTGGCCCAGTCGCCGGCTGCGCGGGCTGCCCGCCAGGCAGCCCAAGCCGATCAGCGGTCCAGATCTGCTGAGAACGACGCATCGGAGAGCTCAGCCTAGGAAGGCCGGCGATCGCCTTGAAGTTGCGGAGGGGTTGACAGCGAAAACTCGTGCGTAGCCGAGAAGATGGCCGCCCGAGCCGCTATCGCAGCGCACCGCAGCGCCAACACGTGGTCGTCGCCGCCTGAGGACGTCATGCGGCACCTCATCCCGCAGTCGTGCTGCAGCGACGGATCCTGCGGGTACGCCTGCGGGTTGGCGGGCCATCGACGAGGGGAGATCGCCCGCGGCGAGACGAAGCGTCCCCGAAACAAATTCGCTGTGATTGCCGACATGCTCGCCGCCACCGCCGCAGCACCTAAGCGGCCCGGTCAGCACACGGTTGTTCGCGGAGGTGCGGCGGTCCCTGGCGCCGACTTAGGCCAAAGCCGTGTTGGAGGGGCCTGGTCAAGCTGAGCATGGTCCACGACGATCGAGGGGGACCCATGAGTGAATTGACCCCCGAGGAGTTCACGCAGCTGGTGCTCATCGCCGCGGCACCGCCGAACAGGGTCGGTGAGCTGGTCGCTCGGCTGGTTGGGGAACGCATCACCATCGGCCCGATTGCTGTCGGACCTGGCGGGATGGGCTCGGCGACTGCCTGGGGAACCGTGTTCGTCACATCGAACCGTTGCTCGCCTGGCCGACCCCCGCCACTTACGGGGTTATTGGCGATCCGATCTACCGTCGCGGTTGCGATCGCACCGCCTGCCCGCTCCGTAGGAAGCTCCCGTCGCCGCGAGATTTGCGTTGCACCAAAGCAATTCGCAGATCGAGCGGAGTAACTCGTGACACTTCAATTATCTGAATTCAGACTGCGCATTCGCGAACGTCTCAGTGCTGTTCGATCATTCGGAGTTTCCCCTCGGCACTTGCATACTGCTTTTTGGGCTAACGTCAATGCCCGATGCCGCCGAGGAAAAGGACCGATTCTGCTGTCGGCCTATACGATGACCTAACCCGGGTTCTGGCCGTCGCCTGGTTGCGCGGTCTGGGGTCCGTTGGGCTCGACCACGTCGGCCGAGCATCGGCATAACCGCAGGTAGAGCCCTTAGCGGCGATGGACGCGTGATTCTTAGATAATGCATGGGAAGAACCCGACACATACCGGCCACAGCATGGTTTACTCATCCGTAGACTGGTCGCGCTCGTATCGAGGCGCCGCTCGCGTTCGGGACGGGTGAAGGGGATGCCGATCGTTAGAGTGCTCAGGCGCGTATGGATACCGCCGGTTGCATTGAACGGTGATCGGATGTGGGGATTCACCGTGTCATTGGTTCGCGCAATCTTCGCGTCGGAGAAGCACTCGTCTGACGCAGACTCTCAGGTTGCGGACACCGAGCCGTTCCACTCGAAGTCCGGCATTTACGCTAGCGATTCTGAGCCGAACGACGTGAACGCCTACACATATTGTCCGGATATGAGCGCATGAGCAAACATCACCCGCCCTACGAGCGCATCAAACGACCATTCGTAGCGGGAACGGTCCGTAAATTAGCGGTGTCGGTGATTCTTGGGTGGTTGGGGATCGCCCTCTTAGTGAGTGTCGGCGTGCCGTCACTGGAGCAGGTCTCGAAAGAACATGCGGTATCACTGAATGCCAGCGATGCGTCCTCGGTAAAGGCAATGGCGCGCATAGGGAAGGCATTCAAGGAATCCGACTCCGACAGCATGGCGATGATCGTCTTAGAAGGTGATCGACCCCTCGGCCAAGATGCGCACCAATATTATGCCGATCTAGTTCGTCAGCTGAGATCTGACACCAAGAGCGTGCAACACATTCAGGATTTCTGGGGGGATCCGCTTACGGCTGCGGGTGCGCAAAGTGCCGACGGTAAGGCTGCGTATGTTCAATTGAACCTCGTCGGTAACCAAGGCGGACCGCTGTCCAACCAATCCGTCGACGCTGTTCGGAAGATCGTGGAGCGTACTCCTGCGCCGAAGGGAGTAAAGGCCTACGTCACCGGTCCGGCGGCGCTGGCAGCGGACCTGAACCAGAGTGGCGACAAAACGGTCGTGAAGATCATGGTGACAACTGTCGCGGTGATCTTCATCATGTTGCTCTTTGTGTACCGCTCGGTCACTACCGTAATTCTATTGTTAGCAATGGTGGGGATCGAGTTGGCGGCGGCTCGGGGAATTGTCGCATTCCTGGGCGATCACGAGATCATTAGGCTCTCGACTTTTGCTATCAATATCTTGGTATCCCTCGCGATCGCTGCGGGAACGGACTACGGGATATTTTTCATCGGGCGGTATCACGAGGCGCGTCAGGCTGGCGAAAATCGGGAACAGGCGTACTACACCGCCTATCGCGGAGTCGCTCCCGTCGTCTTGGCCTCGGGTTTGACGATTGCGGGCGCGACGTCTTGCCTTAGTTTCGCCCGATTGCCGGTTTTCCAAACTATGGGCGCCCCATGCGCGGTGGGCATGACTGTCGCGGTCGCGGTCGCGCTGACCCTGGTTCCCGCGGTTCTTGCCGTCGGTAGTCGTTTTGGTCTCCTTGATCCCAAGCGAACGCTCCAGGTGCGGGGATGGCGACGGGTGGGCACTGCCGTCGTGCGCTGGCCCGCGCCGATTTTCGTCGCGACGTGCGCGGTTGCCCTCGTCGGCCTGCTGGCACTTCCCGGATACAAGGTGAGCTACAAAGACCGGGACTACATACCCAAGACCGTGCCCGGCAACGTCGGAATGGCAGCCGCAGAGCGGCACTTTTCGCAGGCGCGCATGCAGCCGGAAATTCTGATGGTCGAGTCCGATCACGATATGCGCAATTCTGCCGACTTCCTGGTCTTGGACAAACTCGCCAAGGGGATTTTCCGAGTTGAAGGAGTTGCCCGGGTGCAGAGCATAACTCGGCCGCAGGGCACTCCTCTCGAACACACGTCTATACCGTTTTTGCTCAGCATGCAAAATGCCGGGCAGATGCAGTACTTGCAGGTCGCCAAAAGCCGGCTGGACGACATGACGAAGCTAGCCGACCAGCTGAACGGAACCATCAATTCGCTGCAACGGATGAACGGCCTGATGAACCAGCTGGTCGGTACGACCCACCACGTGGCGGGCACTACAAGAGACACGTTGGCCATCACCAACGAGGTGCGCGATGACATTGCCGATTTCGACGACACGTTCCGGCCACTCCGCAGCTACTTCTACGCAGATCCGCACTGCTACAACATCCCCATCTGCTGGGGAATCCGGTCCATGTACAACGCCACCGACGGTGTCGACAGGCTCAGCGAGAAGGTCGCCGACCTCAGCAAAGACGTGGATTCCGTCGATACCGTGGTGCCGCAGCTGGTCGCGCTGCTTCCGCCGCAGATCGAAACGATGAAGAGCCTGCGGACCATGGTGCTGACCATGCACAGCACCATGTCCGGGATGTTCGACCAGGTGAATGAACAGAGCGACGACGCGACCGCGATGGGCCACGACTTCGACGCCGCGAAAACTGACGACTCCTTCTACTTGCCACGCGAGGTGTTCTCCAACCCGGACTTCCAGCGTGTCGAGAAGCTGTTTCTGTCTCCGGACGGGAAGGCGGCGCGGTTCATCATTTCGCATAAGGAAGATCCCGCGACAGACGAGGGCATGTCGCGTATCGACGCGATCAGGACGGCCGCCTACGAGTCCCTCAAGGGCACGGCGCTGGAGGACTCCAAGATCTACATTTCCGGCACCGCTGCGCTATTCAAGGACTTGAAAGAAGCGTCGCATTACGATTTCTTGATCGCGGGCATTTCCTCGCTTTGCATGATTTTCATCATCATGTTGATCATCACGCGAAGTCTTGTTGCCGCCCTGGTAATTGTCGGCACGGTGGCGCTTTCTTTGGGGGCTTCATTCGGGCTATCCGTGCTGGTTTGGCAATATTTCCTCGGTGTCAATTTGCACTGGCTCGTGATGGTGATGTCCGTCATCATTCTTTTGGCGGTGGGATCTGATTACAACCTGCTCTTGGTCGCACGGTTCAAAGAGGAGATCGGCGCCGGGCTGAAGACAGGCATCATCCGTGCGATGGGCAGCACCGGCAAGGTGGTGACGGCCGCGGGTCTGGTATTCGCTTTCACCATGGCCTCCATGATCGTCAGCGACAACCGCGCTGTCGGCCAGGTGGGAACCACCATCGGTCTCGGTCTGCTGTTCGACACCCTGATCGTTCGCTCATTCATGACGCCGTCGATCGCGGCGCTGCTGGGACGCTGGTTCTGGTGGCCGATGAATGTTCGCTCGCGCCCGGCCCGCGCCAACGGCCAGCGCTTGTCAGGCGACGCTGGTTTCGAGGATGTGGCGGAGACCGAGGTCACTGCACCGCTGGCGAACGGGAACGGCGCACTGAACGGCAACGGTTCAACGCACCTAGACGTCTACCACGGGCACGGGTAGCTTGCTGCTGGACAACTGACGGCGCGGCGTCGGCTTCATCAGCGGAACGCCTCGTCGATGATTTCCTGCTGTTCGACGGCGTGCACCTTCGATGAGCCCGACGACGGCGCCGACATGGCCCGACGCGAAATGCGTTTGATCCCAGTCAGTTTGCCCGGGAACAGCTCGGGCAGCTCCAGGCCGAACCGGGGCCACGCGCCCTGGTTGGCCGGCTCCTCCTGCACCCAGAAATACTCGCTGACGTTCGGGTAGCGGTCCAGCGTTTCGCGGATCCGCTTGAACGGCAGCGGCGCGAGCTGTTCGATGCGCACGATCGCGACGTCGTCCCGGTTGTCCTTGGCCTTGCGGGCAGCCAGCTCGTAGTAGATCTTGCCGCTGGTCAGCAGCATCCGGGTCGCCTTGCTGCGGTCTCCGACGCCTTCCTCGTAGGTGGGCTCCTCGAGCACCGAGTGGAACTTGGTTTCGGTGAACTCTTTGATGTCGCTGACCGCTGCTTTGTTGCGCAGCATGGACTTTGGCGTGAACACGATCAGCGGGCGCTGGACGCCGTCGAGGGCGTGCCGGCGCAGCAAGTGGAAGTAGTTGGCCGGGGTCGACGGCATCGCGATCGTCATCGAACCCTCTGCCCACAGCTGCAGGAAGCGTTCGATGCGGCCGGAGGTGTGGTCGGGCCCTTGGCCTTCGTGTCCGTGCGGCAGCAGCAGCACGACACTGGACAGCTGGCCCCACTTCGCCTCGCCGGAGCTGATGAACTCGTCGATGATCGACTGCGCACCGTTGACGAAATCGCCGAACTGGCCCTCCCACAGGACAAGTGCGTCCGGGTTGCCGACGGTGTAGCCGTACTCGAAGCCGACGGCCGCGTACTCCGACAGCGGCGAGTCGTACACCATGAACTTGCCGCCGGTCGGGTTGCCGTCGCGGTCGACGGTCAACAGCCGCAGCGGGGTGAACTCCGCGCCGGTGTGGCGATCGATGATCACCGAATGCCGCTGGGAGAAGGTGCCGCGGCGGGTGTCCTGGCCGGATAGCCGCACCAACTTGCCCTCGGCCACCAGCGAACCCAGCGCCAGCAGCTCGCCGAACGCCCAGTCGATCTTGCCCTCGTAGGCCATCTCTCGGCGCTTCTCCAGCACCGGGATGACGCGCGGGTGCGCGGTGAACCCCTCGGGGAGGGCGAGGAACGCGTCGCCGACGCGGGCCAGCAATGCCTTGTCCACCGCGGTGTCGAGTCCCGCGGCGAGCATCTGGTTGGACTCCACCGATGCGCTCGGTTGTACTCCGTGCTTTTCCAGTTCGCGGACGTCGTTGAAAACCCGCTCCAGTTGGCCCTGGTAGTCGCGCAGCGCGTCCTCGGCCTCTTTCATCGAGATGTCACCACGGCCGATCAGCGCTTCGGTGTACGTCTTTCGGACTCCGCGCTTGGTGTCGACGACGTCGTACATGGCGGGGTTGGTCATCGACGGGTCGTCGCCCTCGTTGTGCCCGCGGCGTCGGTAGCACAGCATGTCGATGACGACGTCTTTCTTGAACTTCTGCCGGAAGTCCACGGCCAGGCGCGCCACCCACACGCACGCCTCCGGGTCGTCGCCGTTGACGTGGAAGATGGGCGCTCCGATCATCTTCGCGACGTCGGTGCAGTATTCGCTGGACTTGGAGTATTCCGGCGACGGTGGTGAAGCCGATCTGGTTGTTGACGATGATGTGGATGGTGCCGCCGACGCGGTAGCCGGGCAGCTTCGCCAGGTTCAGCGTCTCGGCGACCACGCCCTGGCCCGCGAACGCGGCGTCGCCGTGCAGCATCAGCGGCATCACCGAGAAGGCCTTCTCGGTTTCGCTGTCGGTGTCCCCATGGTCGAGCAGGTCCTGCTTGGCCCGAACCAGACCCTCGAGCACCGGGTCGACTGCCTCCAGGTGCGACGGGTTTGCGGTCAGCGACACTTGAATGTCGTTGTCGCCGAACATCTGTAGATACACGCCGGTGGCGCCGAGGTGGTATTTGACGTCACCGGAGCCGTGCGCCTGCGCGGGGTTCAGATTGCCTTCGAACTCCGAGAAGATCTGCGAATACGGCTTGCCGACGATGTTGGCCAGCACGTTGAGCCGGCCCCGGTGCGGCATACCGATGACCACCTCGTCGAGCCCGTGCTCGGCGCACTGGTCGATCGTCGCGTCCATCAGCGGGATGGTGCTTTCCGCGCCTTCCAGCGAGAACCGCTTCTGCCCGACGTACTTCGTCTGCAGGAACGTCTCGAAGGCCTCGGCGGCGTTGAGCTTGCTCAGAATGTACTTCTGTTGGGCCACAGTCGGTTTGACGTGCTTGGTCTCGACCCGTTGTTCCAGCCACTCCAGCTGTTCGGGGTCGAGGATGTGGGTGTACTCCACGCCGATGTGGCGGCAGTAGGCGTCGCGCAGCAGGCCCAGAATGTCGCGCAGCTTCTTGTACTCGGCACCGGCGAAGCCGTTGACCTTGAACACCCGGTCGAGGTCCCACAGTGTCAGGCCGTGGGTCAGCACTTCGAGATCGGGGTGGCTGCGGAAGCGGGTGTTGTCCAAGCGCAGTGGATCGATGTCGGCCATCAGATGACCGCGGTTGCGGTAGGCGGCGATCAACTCCATCACGCGGGCGTTCTTGTCGACGATCGAGTCCGGGTTGTCGGTGCTCCACCGAATCGGCAAGTACGGGACGCCCATTTCCCGGAAGATCTCGTCCCAGAAGTCGTCGGCGAGCACCATCTCGTGGATGGTGCGCAGGAAGTCGCCCGATTCCGCGCCCTGGATGATGCGGTGGTCGTACGTCGAGGTCAGCGTGATCAGCTTGCCGATACCCAGTTCGGCGATGCGTTCCGGGCTGGCGCCCTGGAATTCGGCCGGGTACTCCATCGCGCCCACGCCGATGATCGCGCCCTGGCCGACCATCAGCCGCGGCACCGAGTGCACGGTGCCGATGGTGCCGGGGTTGGTCAGCGAAATCGTCACGCCGGCAAAGTCTTCGGCGGTCAGCTTGCCGTCGCGGGCACGGCGGACGATGTCTTCGTAGGCGGTGACGAACTGCGCGAATCGCATGGTCTCGCAACGCTTGATGCCCGCCACCACCAACGAGCGCTTGCCGTCCTTGCCCTGCAAGTCGATCGCCAGGCCGAGATTGATGTGAGCCGGCGTGACCGAGGTGGGCTTGCCGTCGACCTCGGCGTAGTGCCGGTTCATGTTCGGAAACGCCTTGAGCGCCTGCACCAACGCGTAGCCCAGCAGGTGGGTGAACGAGATCTTGCCGCCGCGGGTGCGCTTGAGTTGGTTGTTGATGACAGACGCGGTTGTCGATCATCAGCTTGGCCGGGATGGCCCGAACACTGGTGGCCGTCGGCAGATCCAGCGACTGCGACATGTTCTTGACGACGGCGGCGGCCGCACCGCGCAGCACCTGGACCTCGTCACCTTCGCCCGGTGTCGGGCCGGCCGGCTTGGGCGGGGTCACCGGGGCACTGGTCACGCCGTTGCCGACGGCGGCGGTGGGGGCCGGAGGCGGCGACTGCGCGGGTGAACGGGCCGGCACGGCGTCGGCGGCCGGGGCCGCGGGTGTCGGCTCGGTCAGCTGTGGTCGAACCGTCGCCGGTTGGCTCGGGGTTGTAGTCGACCAGAAATTCATGCCAGCTCGGGTCGACCGAGGAGGGGTCTTCGCGGAACTTGCGGTACATCTCCTCGACCAGCCATTCGTTTTGGCCGAATGGTGAACTCGTACTGCTCACGGCAGCTGCTCGCCTCGATTCCTCTGTCCGGCAAGCGCGCTACGCGACGCTTGCCACTTCCTGCACACGGTGTCGGCGCATCTCACCTGCGGCGGCCCCGACAGTTTCCGCCCCATAAAGGCTAACCCTTTGCCGACAATCCGCCACGGTGTTGACCAGCCGGCCCGGGCCGACGCGCGCTGCTAGCCGGCGTCGTGAACCGTGGGCAGCAGGTGCAGGGTGACCGGCCACCTGGCCGGCGGCGTACCGAACGCCTTGCGCGTGTTACGCACGATCTTCTTACCGACTAACCGGTTGCCGATCGCGCCGACGATGGCGCCGATACCGATCGGCAGCATCTTGCCGAATAGCAGCGCGCTGCGCCGCAGCGCGAACCGCCTGACGGCGCGCTTGAGCAACCGCGAATTCAACTGTGCCAGCGCGGGCATCGGCACCGACGCCACGCCCTCCGACAGCCACGCGCCGCTTCGTCCGGCCCGGACCGAGCAGTTCGCCGATCGCGTGCTTGCTGTCGTCGCCGACCAACACGGCCAGCACCAGGGCGCGACGTCGCTCCCGGTTCTCGGTCGGGACGCCGTGCACCGCCGCGATCGCCAGCGCGAAGAACGCGGTGGCCTCGAGGAACACCGCCGTCTCCCCGGCGGCAGCGGACAGCGCGGCAAGTGTGCCGAGCCCCGGTAGCACCGCCGCCGAACCCACGGCTGCGCCGCTGGCCGTGACGGCGGCCACGTACCGCTTCTCCAGCTTGGCGACGATTACGGACGGGGCGGCCTCCGGGTTCGCGCGGCGCAGCCGGTCCACGTATGCCGTCGCCGCAGGTCCTTGAATCCGCGTGCTGCGCTCGATGATGTGCGCTAATGCCCGCGCTGAAGCCTTGGGCTTGCCGTTGGTGGTGGCGGGCAGCGAGTCGTCCGCTGATCCGTCCGTCCGGCTCTCATAGATGCCTCCGACTATTGCCGGCTCCTCAGCGGGCCATTATCGGCCCGCATCGTCGTCCGGTGCGGCTATGTGGACTGCCTTCAGGCTAGCGCCGGTGCCACGAAACGTGGGGCAGGTGTCGTCGCGATTACTCCAGCGGGAATAATCCGCTGGAAATGCTTCGGCGACGATGCGGGCCGGGAACCGGCCCGAGGAGGAGCCGGGCAATGTGGATGAGCTCCTTGACGATGCGTGGCCGCGCCCAGCCCGACGAAGAGCCGGTGCAGCCCGCCAATCTGGACGGATGGTCGATGGCCTACCAACTCACCTCGTTGGGTATCTCGGTGTTGGCGCTGCTACGGGAGCGCCCGATGCACGGCTACGAGATGTTTCAGACCCTCGTCCAACGTCACGCGGACCGCATCGTGAAGGTCCGGCCGGGGTCGCTGTATCACGTCGTTGACCGGTTGACCGAGGAGAAACTGATCCGGCGGACGGCGACGACTCGGGATGGAAAGCGGCCCGAGCGTGCCATCTATGAAATCACCGACGCCGGCGCTGAGGCGCTCGCTGAGCGGGTGCGGCCAATTGATCTCCACGCCGGTCCATGAGTTCCCGCAGTTCGTCGTCGCACTTGCCGAGGTCGATACCCTGGGTAGTGATGCCGCGGCGAACGCGGTCGATGACCGCGTCGGGGCGCTGGAGGCCCGGGCCGCCGAAATCATGGCGCTTCGCGATGCCGGTGTCACGCCAGGCGGATATCTGGTGGCATTGGACTACTTGCTGGCAACGATGCAGGCCGAGCTCTCGTGGCTGCGCGAGTTTGCCAGCTCGGTGCGTTCCGGTCAGCTGGAGCGGCGGCAGGCGGCGTCCGACAGCAAGGTGCGGAGCCAAGACGAGGTAGGGATATGACCACGGCGACTGCTCGCGGGCGAACGGGCGGCGGCCCGCGACGCGCTGGCGGCGCGGCGGGCGCCAAGCGCACCGAAGCCGTGAAGCCCCTGGGACGCGCTCTGGGCCATGATGGTCGGCTTCTTCATGATCCTGCTCGACTCGACGATCGTCGCGGTCGCCAACCCCAGCATCATGATCAAGCTCGGTACCGGCTACGACACGGTGATCTGGGTGACCAGCGCCTACCTGCTCGCTTACGCGGTTCCGTTGCTGGTGGCCGGCCGACTCGGTGACCGGTTCGGTCCGAAGAACCTCTACCTGATCGGCCTCGCGGTATTCACCGCCGCCTCACTGTGGTGCGGCCTGTCCGGGACCATCGGCATGCTGATCGCCGCCCGGGTGGTGCAGGGGATCGGCGCCGGCGTGCTGACCCCGCAGACGCTGTCGGTGATCACCCGCATCAGGGGCGTCAGCCCCTGGGTACACGAATTTCGAACACCAAAGCCCCGGAGGGGGCGACAGATGGACGCACGAAAAGTTTTCGCCCTTACAGGGCTCTGGCACGCGTCGCGACATTTCCAGGGGCTGACGCCCCTGGCTATTAACTGCCGCCCCTACCGGGGCTATTGTCGACGACGCCCGGAATGAGAACGGGATCCATACTCTGCCATTCACGAGCTACTTCGTTTAGCACGGCAGCCTGTGCCTGACGCGGTCCGCTCCCGTCGGTTCAAACGGGCTCCAGGCCAACACCGCCGGCTTCTGGCGGAATGACTTCGGGTCCGGCCGACATTCGACGTTGCGACCCATACGCATTGGCATTGCGGTCGTTTCTTTGATCGGACTCG